>NZ_MBTA01000026.1 GCF_003609575.1 Pelobium manganitolerans
TCAATTTTGTTTTAGTTCGGTTTTTTTGTTCGATTCCTCAAATGCTTTCGGTCAGTTCAAATTATCAGTTTGCATTGGAGAAACTTCGTTAACTGATGCATTTCGTTCGGGGAACATTTGCCTATAACGTTCCGCGGCTTGGCGTAGTGGCGGATTTTTAGCACAAAAGTTCAATCGAAGAACCGCATTTGAACCTACCACAAAACTGTCATACGAAGCACCGCACCCGCCATTACGCCAAACCGCTGTTAGGCGTATGTGCTTTTTCATTTTGGAGTTACTTGCCAAGTGATTGTGTCAAAATTGAAATTTGAAAACAGTTCACTTTGACTTATTATTGTTACGTCACCACGTCTTGTGTCTCTGTTAAAATTATAAACTCGGTAAATAAAAGCGGAGTCTCCATACTCCTCAAAAAAATGTTTTTCGTTTTTGCTCATATAAAATGCTTGATTGAAACCTCCACTTGTAGTCTTAACTTCAATATATCGAGGAGAACCGTCATCATTTATTGAGGAAATATCGTAGCCCAGTCCGTCACCCTGCAATCGGCTCAAATGTTGAACATTTTGTATTGCACTTGCTCTGTTCATTGAGAGAGTTTCAATTAACCTGTCAATTTCAAACTCTAATACAAATTCTTCACCTTGGTCACCAATTTCATTGTTTCGGTCTCTTGCTTTTTCCCAATCGATTTTACGGGCAACGAAGCGTCTTGTTTTTTCCTTAATTGTTGTTACGACAGCAGGTGGAATAACCGTTTGTGTAATAGGGTTTATTAGAGAGAATTTGGCAGGGCGAAAATTCTTGTCAACTATAAAACCTTCATCGTAAATTTTTATTGTTTCTGTTTGGTGAGCAACAATATTGCCTATCCTTTGAATAATAAGAACTTCGTTTCGTGTTGCCGATGGAATATTATCCTCTTCACTAAATTCTAAAACTGTGTGCAAAAGAGTTTTTACTTCTGATGTGTTTAATTCACCATAAACCGTTAACAATGGTTTGATTGCTCTTCTTATCTCTGCTTCTGTATGTGCTGCCATTTTATTCTTTAGTAATTTGTTATTAAAAGGTGTTCCACATTTTTGTCATTACGGTTCATAAAACTAACGAGATAAGTTTTGTCAAATGACCTTATGTTTAGATTGTTATTGTTGTAAAGGTTGAAAATAAATTCTGTGTTTTTAATTATCATCATCCATTTTGCTTTGCAGTGATTAATTAAATAATCTGCAAGTCTTGCTTGGTCGTCTTTTGTAAATTCATTTTGTGCATAGGTGCTAAATTCACTGTCGTATGGTGGGTCAAGAAAAACAAAATCATTTTTTGTTGGTTTGTGCAAATTGAAAAAATCTTCAAAGTCAAGATTTTCAATAGTCGTTTGGTCTAAAAGAGATTTTAATTCTTTAGTTCTTAAATAGTCAACTTTTTTCAGAAAGTTTTTGCGATTGTAAGCAATTCCACCATAGGGGACATTGAAGTCGCCACTTGAATTATAGCGGAACATTCCACTATATGCAAAGTTCCTTATGAAAAGAAATATTGCCGATTTGAAAGCAGAATTTAGTTTGTATTTAGTTGAGTTGTTATAAAGATGTCTAAAGTGCATATAAAATGCACTTTTTAAAGCTGTTTCAATATTGTCAAGAATATCATTGTCAGGCAGCAGGTTTTTAATTTGCTCCAATTCTTTCATTCTTTTACTTTTCCTTACAAGATTTATCTTTATTTCTTTAATGAAGTTTTCAATATTGAAGTTGAATATAACTGAAAACATTCCGTTGAACTGCTCTGAGTTTTTTAAGATAAATTCAAATAAAATGTCCTTTAGTTTTGTTTCATCAATTTTATCTTGCGAATACTGTTTGTATGTAGTTATAAAAAACTTTGAATTGTCTTGAATAACTTTTGTCAACAAGTCCCAATTATGAATTATTTCGTCAACCGCTTTAAAAAATGTTTTTCTGTCGCCATTTGTTATGCTGCGATACAAACTGATTAATTCGTCTGATTTGTCATTTATGAAATAATTGTCAGCCTGAACAGCTGTATAGACAGCACCACCTCCTACAAAAGGTTCGTAGTAGTCTTTAAATTTACTCGGTAAATTCGGGATGATATATTTTAACTCTTGCTCTTTCCCGCCTGCCCACTTTAGTATTGGATAAAGTCGTCTTGTGTCAACATAGTTGCCAATAGCAAGTCCGATTTGGTTATATGTTTCTACTGGTTCTTCAACTATATTTTTCATCTGTCAAATGTAAGGTATGATACTCTTTTTTTATTCATTCTGTCCGAAAGTTTTTAACAACGAACTGTCGTCATAGCATTACGCCTAACGGTTTGCAGGTTTGAGAAATTGCGGTTTTTCCTGCAGAACCTCTGTCAGCCCGCACCAAATTAAATAAAAAACGGCAAAAGAAAGTGCAAGCACTTCGCCCCGCAATTTTGCAAACCTGTGGTTAGGTGTAGGTGTGTTTTTCCATATTTTATCCACGCTTTTTGGTTTTCAGTTCGGTCGGCATTTAAAAATACTTCAGTTTTTTCAATTTGTCCTTAAAGACCGAAAAAAAATCCGGTCGGTTAAGCGTATTGGTCGGCTAAAACCGGTTGAAATTGTCGTTCAATTGAGCAGTTAGGTCGGGCGTTTTGGTCGGTCTGCAAACTTGTTTTTAAAAGCTGTAATTTCTGTTTCGTTTATTCGGTCCGCCGATTCAATTTTGTTTTAGTTCGTTTTTTTGTTTGATTTCTTAAATGCTTTCGGTCAGTTCAAATTTGTCCGTTTGCATTGGAGAAACTTTCGTTAACTAACGCATTTAGTTCGGGGAACACTTACACCTAACGTTTGGCAGGTTTAAGAATTTGCGGTTTTACTTGGAGAACCTCTGTCAGCCCGCACTAAATTTAATAAAAACAATGAAGGAAGTGTAAGCACTTCGCCCGCAATTTTTTAAACCTGTTGTTATAGGTAGATGTGTATTGAGAGTCAACCTGTCTGTTAATTCATTTGTTAGTATCTTGCTTTAAGATATGGAATACAAGTCCGTGAGCAAAAAAGTTACATAAACCTAAATAAAGTGCGTAGCAGAAAACAGAAAGTATTATACTTTGAATGCTATGTATATTAGTAAAAAAAAATATAAATATTAAATATAGTCCTCTAAAAATCCAGCTCATTATAGAAGATAACGTCATTAAAGTTTCTGTACTTCCACGAACATTTCCTATTAAAACTGGAATTCTATTTAAGATTATTCGGGGAATTGTAATTACAAATATTGTTATAATTATTATCCATAATATGTTCTTGTTAAATACCCAATCAACATAATATTTTACTGCAATTGCAATAGTAATATAAATGATGACCATAAATATTGTAGCCCAAAGTAATTTTAATATTTTCATCAGTTTTTTTTAATATTTATTCAAGTGTTTCATTTAAGAATAAATTATGCCGTATCTATTGGTGGTTTTTGTATGTTCCTGTTTGGATAATGTAAGTCTAATGCCTTTGGGTCATAATATGTTCTGATTTCATGTAGTGTCAAATGTTTATATCCACTTGATTGAGCCATCAGATAAATCATTTGGTATAAAGTCTCAACCCATTGTAAATTTCCGTAATGAGGTTCCATAGTCTGAGCAAAAAAAGTGTGGAGTAATTCCCTGATTTTTTTATTGTCATGATAAACTACATCAATAGCATTTAGGGCTTTAATCCAATCTAATTCATTGGCTCCAACGTTTCGATACATCATTAATGTCTGTAATATGTATCTCTTTTCTCGATTGAGTTCGAGGGTGTGTTGATATCTAAAAGCCAAAATTGCACCAATTCCTGCTGATACAAGTGGGATTAAAAACTTTTCAAAAAAGTCAAGTGTCGTCATATTATTTGTAAATTAAATTATTCAGCACTAACAATAAATAGTAGTATAGGCTTCATACATTTACCTATAACGTTTTTGGGCTTTGCGTTCGGGCGGGTATAGAAGCACTAAACTGTCAATTTGTGTTGAACTAGGTTAGAAGCACCGAGTTTCAATTTTGCACATCAGCCCGCCTGACGCAAAACCCGTGTTAGGCGTTGTTGTTTCTTGTCTCCAGTTCAACTGTTAGGTCATTTAATTTGTCAACGTAACTTTTTCTTGCTTTCAAAGGAAACTCTGCCAAATCTAAGTCGCTGTAATATTCAATAACCCTTTTAAGTTCATTATCAGAAAAGTCTTTCGGTGTCTTTTTATGTAAAAGTGAATGGTCAAAAGGTTCTTCAGTCTGTTTGCTGTTTTCAATTTTCCTTGAAATTTCTTTGTTCGGAACGTTGTCAAGGTCTGCAAGTATAAATTTGTTTTTAGGCAAAGTTGTCTGTCCGATTATTTTTAAATAGTCGTCTATAACCACCTTGTCTATAAATATTTTACCTGAACCTGCCCAATGTCTGTCGGTTCCATTTTTTTTAACGCCAGAAACCCAATACTCGTCACCGTTTTCAATGTCAAAGTGATTGCTAATTGTTCCCTGTCCTTTTTTAAGAACTTTGCCGTCAAAATATACTGTCTGTCCGGATTTGGAAAAATGTCCGTAGCCAATCCAGGCTGGTCCGGAATGTCCTTGTTTTAATTCAACGTATAGAATTTCTGTTCTCATACAATTACGCCTAACTTATATATATGTGCAATAAAACCCCCGATAGCACTCCAAATTCTGTTGGATTTCGGGGGTTCTTACTTCTTCTTTCTCCGCTCCAAATTAAATAAAAAAACATGTACAATCTAAAAAATTTTAAATCAAAAATATAATTCCATAACCGAGCGAATCGCTCAATTTCCACCGACCTTGCTTTCAAACGCCCAGCCACAAACCATTGTTTTCAAAACATAAGTTAATTTGTACAAAGCAAGGCAGGCAACATTTATTTGCGATCTGCCTTCTTATAAAGCTATCTATTTGCGGAAATCTGTACCATCGGCTTAGCCGCGCAAATTAAAAACGCCATATTTGCAACAATGGAACAGCTTAATCACAGCCAATATTTACAACGTTTAAACATATCATCGCTAAACGCTATGCAGTTAGATGCCGAAAAGGCCATCGGCACGGCTAAAGATGTGATGATTTTATCTTCTACCGGTTCGGGCAAAACTTTGGCTTTTCTGTTGCCGCTTATCCATCGGCTTAAAGCCAGGCAAAAAACTTTACAATTGCTTATTGTGGTGCCTGCCCGCGAGTTGGCCCTGCAAATTGAAGAGGTATTCCGCTCGCTGCAAAGCGGTTTTAAGGCGACCTGCGTGTACGGAGGCCACTCGGTAAAAACCGAAGAACTGAGTTTGGCCGATACGCCATCGGTGGTCATTGGTACGCCCGGAAAAGTAAGTTTCCACATCAGAAAAGGGAACATCAATCCTACGCAAGTGGAATATTTAGTGTTAGACGAGTTTGACAAATCTTTAGAGCTGGGTTTTCAGCAAGAAATGGAGCTCATCTTTGGCGATTTAAGCCATCTAAAGCAAAAGATATTTACATCTGCCACCAAGCCGGATCGCTTTCCGGCCTTCGCGCGTTCGGCAGACTTGCTGGAAGTAAACCACTTAAACGCACAAGCCACCACACAGCACCTGAACCTGAGGGTTTTGCACACGGCATCAAAAAATAAACTTAAACTATTGATACAGCTGGTGGCCGAGCAACCTTTGGGGCCAACCATTATATTTTGCAACCACCGCGAGGCGGCCGACCGGGTAAGCGATTTGCTGTGGGATAAAGGCGTGGCTAACGGCATTTACCACGGTGGCATGGACCAGCCGGCGCGCGAAAAGGCGCTGGTAAAGTTCAGAAACGGTACCCATACAGCTTTGGTGACTACAGACTTGGCATCGCGCGGGCTGGATATTCCGGATGTGCAACAGGTAATCCACTACCAAATACCTTTTACAGAAGAATCTTTTATCCACCGTAACGGGCGTACTGCGCGTATGAAGGCTAGCGGAAGCGCTTTTTTGCTGTTGAGCGATGAGGAATATAAACCAGATTATATTGATGCCGAAGTAGAAGAGGTGGAGGCGCATGAAATTGCCGAAGTTGAGGAGCAAAGCCATTGGGCTACTTTATACATTGCGGCGGGCAAAAAAGATAAGGTAAACAAAATTGACATTGTAGGCTTGCTGCACAAAAAAGCGCTATTGCAAAAAGAAGAAATTGGCCGTATAGAAGTGTATGACCATATGTCTTACGTGGCGATAGCTAAAAAACAGTTAAGCAAAGTGTTGCGCCTGCTATCTAAAGAAAAAATTAAAGGCAAACGCTATAAAATAGGGGCCGACGCTTAAAGCTCGTCTGCCGAAAACTGCTGGTTTAAACGTTCTAAATCGGCCAACATCTCTTGTAGTTTTGCCTCTTCTTGTTGGATGTACTGCTTTAAAAAATAGAAGTAGCTAAGCGCAAACCAGGCTGCGGTGGCTGTTAGAATGATGCCCATAGTAAGCGGTCCCATTTTGTAAAACAGCTCTACAAAATACAGTAGCGCCCCTAAGCCTACAAACAGGGTGTACAGCTTATAGTTGCGTGTGTGTTGCACATGGCGCGATTGTTTAAAGGCTTTTAAAAAGCGGATATGGTCTGCCGGTTTATCAAATAAGGTATTGCTGTTGGCAATTTTGCGCATATTTATAAACTGCATTACTACAAAATAAGCACAGCAAAGAGCTACCAAGCCCAAGCCCAAATAGCTGGTCCAAAAGTCAAAATCTACGCTGGCAGCAACATAGGCAATGGCGCCTAAGGCAAGCAACATCAACAAAGCTTCGCGCAAAAGTTTGGCGCTCAGCTTGTTTCTGCCACGTTTGTAAGCAAAAATCACCTCCTTGTAATCAACTTTCGGCGCTGTTTTCTGCTCGTTCCAAATCCCTACTAATGAATCAAAGTCTTTCATGTTGATTGTATAATTCAGTAAGCTTATGTTTAATCCTGTGTATTTTAACCCGCAAATTTCCTTCAGAAATGCCCGAGATTTCCGCAATTTCCGGGTAGGGCAACTCGTCCATCACCATGGTGATGATTAAACGTTCGCTTTCTTCCAGTTTGGCAATGCATTTATATAAGGTGGCAATTTGCTCTTGTTTTTCAGAAACTTCTTCTTCTTTGGTTTCGATGATGTTGGGCGTTAGCTCGTCTTTTGCGGCGCGTTTTTCTTTTTTTAGATAGGTGAGGCAGGTGTTTACGGCAATGCGGTAAATCCACGTGGATATCATGGATTGGTTACGGAATTTGTCCAAATTTTGCCAAACCTTTAAAAAAGTCTCCTGCAGTAAGTCATTTGCCGCATCACTGTCGCCGGTATAACCCAAACATAGGTGATAGATTTTTTTGGAGTTCGCTTTAAAAATTTCTTGAAATGCCTGTTCTCTGTCGGACATTAGCTTGCCGTTTTTAGCTATTAGAGTTAGGTGCCGTTTTTTTGTTACAAACCCAAGTTCGATTATTATTAAAATCAAACTTCCAATTGTTAGGCTTTTAAAGCTGATTCAATTGCATCGGGCTTTAGCCCGATGAATAAGATTGTTAAGAATACGGCTTAAGCCAAAACTTTTTGTTCTCATTTTTGGCTAAAGCCAATTATAATTGTCATGTAAAACAGGCTGAAGCCCGTTCTTATCCATGATTTTTGAAATTATTAATCGAAATCAGGTTACAATTTAAAATTTTCCAAATCGTAAATAGGCGTTTTTTGCTTTTTAATTTGCGCCAGCAGCTGTTCAAATTGTTGCTGGTAATCAAAACTTAAATCTTCTTCTAATTTAGGCACTAGGCGCCAAATGCGTTTCAGTTGGCTGGCCAATACGCTTTGTGTGGTTTTTTGATTGTTGCGCGATATAGGATGTGCTAAAAAAAGCTGGGCAAAGTGAAGCGCTATTTCTACTTCCAAATGTTTGCTGGCCATAAATTTAATGTGCTTGTTGGCCGTGCGCAGCAATTTGCGCAACTGCTTGTTGGCTTTGTAAATGCTAGGGTGCAGTTCTTCAAAACCCTCGGCTAGCAGTTCTTTCACTTTTTCGGCATATTCGTCTGTTTTATCGCCGTAAAACAACAAATAATGCAACAGCTCTTTGTTTTCTGTTTTATGCTTGGCTAGGCGCAGGCACGCTTCCTTCAGTTCGGCGGGCTGTAAAAAATTCAGCTCTTTTTTCAGTTCTGCCAGTTTTGGCCCTTCTATCATTCCGTTTTGCTAAAAATTATATTTATCTATTTTTGTTAGGCCAGCCTATTACAGCGGCAAGCCATCAACTAAAGTAATGAAATTTAAGTCAATCCCCTTTATCGCGCTCGCCTTGGTTAGTTTGGCCATTATCCTTAGCGTGCTTTCGCATTACCAATTAATTCCTTTACCGCCGGTTTTAGTGCTTTCGGTACGCTGGGTGGCGGTACTTTCTCTACTGGCTTTTGCCTATCAAAAAAGAACCTTAACCGCATGGATTTTAGTTTCGATGGTGATTGGCGCGCAAATAGGTCACGATTTTCCGGACTTTGCCATCAACCTGCAGGTGCTTAGCAAGGTGTTTTTGAAAATGATTAAAACCATTGTGGCGCCCTTGCTGTTTGGAACTTTGGTGTACGGCATTGCCGGCCATGCCGATTTAAAGCAGGTGGGCCGCATGGGTTGGAAATCTTTGGTCTATTTTGAAGTAGTAACCACCTTTGCCTTGTTTATAGGTTTGTTGGCCATCAATATTTCGCAGGCGGGTGTCGGCATTAATCCGCCTAAAGCGGTAAACGAAACTTTAGAAACCGTGCCTCCGCAAAGTACCACCGATATGATTTTGCACGCTTTCCCAGAAAACATCGCTAAATCTGTTGCCGAAGGGCAGGTGTTGCAGGTGGTGGTTTTCAGCATTGTGTTTGGCATTGCCTTAGCCATGGTGAGCGAGCGCAAACGCAAGCCCATGCTCGATTTTTGCCAAAGCTTATCTGAGGTGATGTTTAAGTTCACCAATATTGTGATGTATTTTGCGCCGGTGGGCGTGGGCGCCGCCATTGCTTTTACCGTTGGCCACATGGGTTTGGGCATTTTGGTAAACTTGTTCCATTTGCTGGCCACGCTGTACTGTGCTTTAATAGCTTTTATATTGCTGGTGCTGTTGCCCATTGCGCTAGTTGCCGGCGTACCCATCAAAAAATTTTTAAAGGCTGTGGCCGAGCCTATATCTATCGCTTTTGCCACCACCAGCTCGGAAGCGGCCTTACCGCGCGCCATGGAGGCGATGGAGCGCATTGGCGTGCCCCGAAAAATTGTGGCTTTTGTGATGCCCACGGGCTACAGCTTTAATTTAGACGGCACCACGCTTTATCTGGCTTTAGCTGCTATATTTGTGGCCCAAGCGGCAGGCATACACATGAGCTTTGGGCATCAGCTGTTAATTGTTTTTACGCTAATGTTAACCAGCAAGGGCGTAGCGGGCATACCACGGGCATCTTTAGTGATTTTGTTGGGCACCGCAGCTTCTTTTGATTTGCCGGTGTGGCCCATATTTATCATTCTGGGTATTGATGAGCTGATGGATATGGCGCGCACCTCTGTAAACGTGCTGGGCAATTGTTTAGCTACGGTGGTGGTGGCCAAATGGGAAAAAGAGTTTGACGAAAACGCAAATCATCAAGAATTAATAGAACTTTAAAATGAGCGATAGAAACAAAAAGATATTTTTAATAACCTGTATAGCTGTTCCGTTTTTACTGTATTGCGTGTACTATTATTCGATTATGATTAAGAATGCGCCTTTTAAGTTTTCGGAGTTTGAAAATATTACGCTTAAAGCGGAGGTAGGAAACCATCTGGATAAATCTTTCGACTCTAAAAGCGGTGATTATCAATATTTAAACACGCGCGATTCTTTAATTAAGATGAACGTGAAAATGACCAAAGACGATTTATTGTATTTGCACCGCAAAGCAGTTGATTTAGGTTTTTGGAACTGGCCCGAAGAAATGATTGGCGATACCAGCGGTAAAGCACCGCGCTATACCATAGCATACCATTACCAGCGCAAAAGCAAAACCGTAACCGTTGACGCCGCCTATGAAGCCGACCCTAAACTAAAGGGCGCTTCTTTAGAGCTTATTAAAACCATTAACACCGCTATTGCTGATGCAGCCGATAGGGGAAGGTAGGGGAGACTATTGACTATTGAGTATTGAGTATTGAGTATTAGGTAGTGAGTATTGAGTAGCAAGATGGCGACTTTCATTACTAATGAACCAATGCCTAATGAACTAACCCCTAACCAACTAACAAACTAACGTTTAACCAACTAACCCCTAACCCCCTACACCAACACTTCCGCAGAGAAGCCATAATCTTGCAGTACTGAAATGATTTCTTGGACTTCAATAGCTGTGCTGTTGCTTTCTACGCGTAAAATACGGTCGCAATCATCCAAGTCGAAATTTACTTCGTAACAAGGGAACAGCTTGTTAAATTGTAGGAGCAAAGCATTTGCATGCTCGCTTTGCTCTACATTGGTGCGGTAAACTTCTACCATGGTGCTTATTGGTTTAATAAGTCGTGGTTAATCATCCAGTTAATCCCAAATTTATCTGTCCACATGCCAAAGTACGATCCCCAAAAAGTATCTGCCAAAGGCATGGTAACCCGGCCGCCCTCAGAGAGGTTCGCAAATAATTCTTTGGCTTTTGCTTTGCTACCCACCCCTAAAGAAACCGAGAAATTATTGCCTACCTGTAGTGGGGGACTCATTCCGGGCATATCATCACTGCCCATTAATACCGTTTCTTTGCTGATGGGCAAGCTCACATGCATGATACGTTGTTGTACTGCAGCAGAAAGTTGCGGAACCCCTTCTTGTGAGGGCATGTCGCCAAAACGGCTAAATGCCGCAAACTCTCCGCCCAAAGCGGCTTTATAAAAATTGAAGGCTTCTTCGCAGTTGCCAGCAAAAACGAGGTAAACGTTTACAGTTGTCATAATTTTTTAATTGAGATTGATTTACAGCTAATTTGTTACGCTTGGTTTATTCGGTTTTTACATCGTTCAGCAGCATCCACGAGGTGCCAAACTTATCCCGCAGCATCGCAAAACGGTTGGCGAAAAAAGTTTTTTCCATCTTCATAAAAACCTCTCCGTCTTTGGAAAGTAAAGCATAAACTTCTTCTGCTTGCGCTGATGATGCAAACTTTAGCGTGAGATAAGCACTGCGCATGGGCTCGGCATATGGCACATCAGCGCCCCTCAAAATGGTGCCGCCAATCTCCATGGTTGCATGTAGAATGGGGTTTTTCCATTCTTTTGGAAAGTTAGCAGGAACCTGTTGGTGGCTAAGCATATCATTGATCTTTCCGCCAAGATGTTGCTCGTAAAACTCAAAGGCTTTTTGGCAATGCCCCGGATAGTTGATATATATTTCGAGCGATAAACTTTTGTTTTCCATATTTTTGTTTTAAATAAACTTAAGTACTAACATCTAACCACCTAACCAACTAACACCTAACCAACTAACACCTAACCAACTAACCACCTACTAGAGGCTGATAATAAAGCATCAAGATTCCGTTATTAAAAGTTTTGGTTTTAAGTAGCTTAAACATCATTTGCTGTTTTATATTTTCAAATAGCTGCAAACCTTTGCTCGCAATTAAGGGATGTATACAAAGCTGAAGTTCATCCACCAAGTTGAGATTTAGGGCTTGTATAATTAAGCTGCGGCTACCTATTAAAACATTTTTTTCTTCGGTTCGTCGCAGGTTTAAAATAGTTTCCTTTAGTTCGCCTTTAGCCAAACTTGCACTTGCCCAATCAACAGATTTAAGAGTGTGCGAAAAGACGATTTTTGGGATTCTGTTAATGGCAACAGCAAAATCTTTCATTGACTGTTGTTCGGCAGAATTGTCTAAAACCGTTCTCCAATATTCCATCAGCTGGTAAGTGGTTTTGCCATAAAGTATTGCATCTGCCTCAGCCAACAATTTTGTATAGTGCTGGTGTAGCACTTCATCCGCAATTCCGGCGGTATGGTCGCAAACTCCGTTGATAGTTACATTAATTGCTGCAATTACTTTACTCATAAAACTTTCTGGCTTTTTTAATTACTTGCTCGCGCTTAGTAGTCTAGGTCTGTATTAATGTCGTAGCTCATGCCCTTTAAACCCAAAAGCTTGCGCATTAGCCCCATTTGCCCTAGCAAATAATCTTCGCGCCCAATGCACATCCCAATCATATTTAGCACGTTTTCATCTACAAAAGGGATGTTCATGCCATCCAGCTTTGTTGATGTTGGTTTATCCATATTTAATTGTTTTCAGATGCTGTTTTTATGATCTGCAGCGCTTCTGCAAAAACTTTGTTGAAGTAGGCTTCCATATCAGGTGCAATATCTACCAGCACCTGCAGCTCGGTCCGTCGCTCACCTTCCTTTTTAAGGCTGTAAATTTCTTTTGCGCCCTGCCAGTCAAAATCTTTCTCTACACCGTCTTTCAGCTCTTTTTGGTGCGAAAAAACCATTTGTTCACCAGGTACCAAGCGTTCAATGTACGAGCTCATCCCGTTTTTGTCGTCCATCAAAATCTGATGGTATTTCCTTCTTTTAGTTCGCCTGTGTAATGGCTGCCTTCCATAAATACGCGCGTCCAGTTGCGGTAACTGTTTGGCTCCCAAAGTACCTTCCATACATTTGCCCTGTCGGCATCAATTTGTATCGAAAAAGAAATGGTTTTAAAATTTTTCATATTGTCCCGATTTGGTGTATCGAAATTAAAACACTCAACATTAAATCGGCTTTACATAGGTCAAGAAAAACAGTAAGAGGCGCACCCGGTCGTATCGTCAGGTTTAGCGTCTCCTGAGGTTGAAAGTTCGCGCGTGGTTGACGCTTCTGTTATAATTCGGCATTGCTTTTTTTTGATTTTCCTAAAATCTTTATAAACTTTAGGCACAAATTCTCCGCATGGCATTAAACTACGTTTGGATTGCTTTCTTCTTAATTTCTTTTGCAGTAGCGCTGGTAAAATTGGTTTTTTTTCAGGATTACCAAATTTTCCAAAACATGGTCAACAGCACCTTTGAGATGTCTAAAACCGGTGCCGAAATTTCTCTGGGCTTAATTGGCTTAATGACTTTTTGGCTCGGCGTAATGAAGGTGGGAGAGAAGGGCGGAATGATCAACGTGTTTGCACGCCTAGTAGGGCCTTTTTTTAATAAGATTTTTCCCGAGATACCTAAAAACCATCCGGCAATGGGGTCTATCCTCATGAATTTCTCGGCAAATATGTTGGGTTTAGATAATGCGGCTACTCCCTTGGGTTTAAAAGCCATGAAAGAACTGCAGGAAATTAACCCGCAAAAAGATACCGCCTCTAACGCGCAAATTATGTTTTTGGTGCTAAATGCCTCAAGTTTGGTGCTTATCCCCACCAGTATTATGGCTTTCAGAAAAGCCGCCGGCGCCGCAGATCCTTCAGATATTTTTGTGCCTTGCCTGCTGGCTACTTTCTTTTCTACCTTGGTGGGTTTAGTGGCAACGGCCATTTATCAACGCATCAACCTGTTTCAGCGAACCATTATGCTTTATTTGGGCGCGGTGACTTTGATAATTTGTGGTGCGCTTTATTATTTTAGCACTCTGCCCGAGGCCGATTTAGCCGTTGTATCAAACGTGGTGGGCAATGTGCTGTTGTTTTCAATTATTGTTTCTTTTATCGTGTTGGCGCTCATAAAAAAAGTAAATGTGTTCGAAACTTTTATTGAGGGCGCTAAAGAAGGTTTCGAAATTGCGATAAAAATTATCCCTTACCTGGTGGCTATTTTGGTTGCTGTTGGGGTGTTTCGTGGCTCGGGCACTTTAGATTTTTTGGTAGAGGGCATTAAGCATTTAGTGGCATTTGCGGGTTTAGATACCAGTTTTGTACCGGCCTTGCCCGTTGCTTTTATGAAACCTTTAAGCGGCAGCGGCGCCAGGGGGTTAATGGTAGAGCTGATGAACACCAGCGGTGCAGATAGTTTTGCATCTCGTGTGGCCTGCGTGATACAGGGATCCACCGAAACTACTTTTTATGTGCTGGCCATTTATTTTGGCTCGGTATCTATCAAAAAAACACGCCACGCTTTGCCCGCAGCCTTAATGGCCGAACTGGCAGGGGTTTTAGCTGCTATATTTATTGCTTATATATTTTTTAAATGATGACGAAGAAAAGGATTGCTTTGATTGCGCATGATGGGAAAAAGGCCGAAATGGTTGCTTTTGTTAAAGACCACCGCCATATACTAGCCGAAATGGAGATTACCGCTACCGGCACCACTGGTGGTTATGTTGAGCAAACCGGGCTAAACGTAAACAAGAAGTTAAGCGGGCCAAAAGGTGGCGATGCGCAAATTGCCGCTATGGCAGCGGAAGGATTATTAGATGGGATTTTGTTTTTTCGCGATCCGCTAGGTAAACATCCGCACGAGCCAGATGTACAAATGCTGATGCGCATTTGCGATGTACACAACGTGCCTATTGCCACCAACCCAGCTACCGCGAGTTTGATTTTAGAAGCTTTGGCGAGTTAACTTTTGTTATTGATGCTTTAACATCGATTTGCAATGCTGGCTTCTATCTTGTTTTTCCTTGGCTAGGGCTACAAGTTTTGAACTAAATCCGTGAATATCCTTACTTTAAAGTACCCAAAATCCACAATAACATAGGCGTGGCTAGCTGTTAATTTAGTGAAATATCTAAAACCACAGCAAATGAAACCACGCCTCAGCATCTTAATTGTATTGTTATTATGCGGCTTTAACAGCTTTGCACAATCTTTTGAAGATTTAGAACGTAAAAACGGTGATAACGCTTTTACCGAAGACTGGTTTAAGGTAATCGTACGTTACACCTCGGTTAAAAGTACGTACACCCCTAATTATAGCGGCGGAACCGTAAACGTTGCGTTTAGATGGGATAAAACCGAGAAATGGGATATCCGTTCGAGATACGAAAATCCGAGTCTGGGTGACTTTATTTATGCCCTAGTGAATTTGTCTAAACAAATATCTAACGGAAGATCAACTAAAGACGACTATGACGACCATGCACATGGCGGGGGCATTTTAGGCTGGGCACAATTTTATGCCAACGCGGTTGCTAAAGATAAGCTCTTAATAAGTCCGGGTATAACCATGGGCGATTATATGTTTGGCTCGCGGTATCAAAAGAACAACCAAAACAAAGCAAAACACGATCCGTATGGCTATTATTTGGCCGCAGGACCTGCCTTCATGGCCACATATCTTGTTAACAAGAAATTGTGGATTGATGGATATGTAAATTACGACATTGCTTTAGTAAAGGTTAAAAATGATTCTGTGGATCCCAAATATCCTAAGCCGTCTTTCTTAACAGTTGGCGCCGATCTAAACACCGTTTATCAATTTTTTGGAGGTTTCCGCATTAACCAGGTGATAGACAGAGGCTACAATAAAGACAAATCATCTAGGCTGGATATTTCTGTGGGAATGTGTTTTTAATATTACGTTTGCCTAGGCTAAAAATGGCGATATTCGCCTTATGGCAGAAGATTTAGCTATACGCAAAGGCAATAAAAGCGAACAGTACCGATCCATTGTTCCTCAAATAAAGTCTCTATTAAGCGGAGAAACAGACTTAGTGGCTAATCTGGGGAATATTTGTGCGGCTTTAAAAGAGCAGTTCGGATGGTTTTGGGTAGGTTTTTATCTGGTGAAAAATGATGAGCTGGTTTTAAGCGCGTTCCAAGGTCCGGTTGCTTGTACACGCATCCAAAAAGGCAAAGGCGTATGCGGACAGGCTTGGGAGCAAGAACAAACATTGATTGTGGAAAACGTAAACCAGTTCGACGGCCACATTGCCTGCAGCAGCAAGTCGCAATCGGAAATTGTAGTGCCGATTTTAAGAAACGGAAAATTTATTGGCGTGTTGGATGTTGATAGCGAACATCTGGCACATTTTGACGAGGTTGATCAGCTGCATTTAGAGCAACTGCTCAGTTTGGTTGATTTTAGTAGTTTATAAGTTGCTTTAAAGCTTCGGGCAAATCTTCTAAAGTATCAATATCCGATAAAGTAGGCGCAATGCCGTAAGATATTTGCCCCTCCTCTAATTGAGCAAGACTTTGTTGAAATACGTTTTCTGTACTCCAGGCTATATTTTCAAACAGACAATCTTGTTGGCTTTTTAAACCGAGAAGGTAATATCCGCCGTCTTTTGCGGGGCCAACCACAGCTTCTTTATCGTCCAAATCAATAAAAACTTGCTCAATAATTTCTGTATTTAGCTCATAGCAATCAGAACCGATGATGATGACTTTGTTGTAGCCCAAGGCAAAAACATCGGCAAAGGCTTGTTTCATCCGTTCGCCCAAATCACCGGGTTTTTGGAAAGCGGTGGCATATCCGGCGCCCCAGTCTAAAGTTTTTCCGGGAGATTTATCGTAATACAAAAACTTATCGCAGCTCAGCTTATCTGTAATTAGGTTGGTATGCTTCAATAATTCCAAATAAACTTTTAGCGCTTTTTCGTCGCCAATATTTTTTGCCAAACGTGTTTTTGCGTGGCCAAGCTCTGGGTATTTTAAAAAAACAATAAGGGCATTTTGTGGCATAAATTAAAACTTACCGTTAATAAGATAGTCATTTGCGCCTAAAAGCAATACTTTTTGGTGCTTCTCTATCCGGTAAGCAGAATCAGCAACAAACAATAAATTTTCGGTGGTATGGTAAAGTAGGTTGGTGCTTTGCGTGCTTATGGCAATTTGTTTCACCTGCCCCTCATTGGCAAAGTTGATTGTAATTTTTTGTACCCGTAAATCGGCTTCTTTGGCGGTGTAAAGCAATTTATTAGCGCCAGAGTCTACTTTGTAACTGTTTTTCCAGGCCGGCTTATTAATATCAGCCTCTGTAAACAAAGCCAACTCTTGTTGCCAATCGCTTATTTCAAGTGTTTTAGTCTCCGACACACCGTTCTTCTGCACCGTTTTTAAAACCTTTTTATTTTTCAATATTTCGGCTTGGCGCTGGAAATAGCCCGCGATATCAAAAAAATATTTTTGTTGTCGGCTGGGCTCACTGCTTTGCGAACAAGCCGACAACAAAATAACTGTAAATAATAAACAGGTTACTTTCCTCATTAAACTAAAACCTCTCCGCTCATTTCTTGAGGTGCGGCAATGCCCATTAATTTTAAAATAGTTGGTGCAATATCGCCCAATTTGCCGTCTTTCACAGCTTTATAATCTTCATCAATTAAAATGCAAGGCACCAAATTAGTGGTATGTGCGGTATTCACCGAGCCGTCTTCGTTAACCATATAATCGGCGTTGCCGTGGTCTGCAATAATGATAAAAGAATAACCGTTTTTTAGTCCGGCTTCGACTACTTGCTGTGCACAGTAATCTACGGTTTCAACCGCTTTTACTACCGCATCAAAAACCCCTGTATGGCCCACCATATCCGGGTTGGCAAAGTTTAAGCAGATAAAATCTGCCCAACCTTTTTCAATTTCTGGGATAATAGCGTCTTTAATTCCGTTTGCGCTCATTTCTGGTTGCAAATCATAAGTAGCTACTTTTGGCGACGGAATCATAATCCTTTTCTCGTTTTCGAACTCTTTTTCGCGTCCGCCAGAAAAGAAAAAGGTCACGTGCGGATATTTCTCGGTCTCTGCTATCCGGATTTGGTTTTTATGGTTCCGTTCTAAAACTTCGCCCAGCGTGTTTGTTAAATCGTCTTTAGTAAAAACTACTTTAACCCCTTTAAAAGTTTCGTCGTAGGTGGTCATGGTTATATAGTCCAAGCTCAACGGCGTCATTCCCTGCTCGGGGAATTCTTTTTGGGTAAGCGCGATAGTAATTTCGCGGCCGCGGTCCGTACGGAAGTTGAAGCAAATCACTACATCGCCATCTGCGATAAGGGCTAAGGGATTGCCATTGGCGTCGGTTTTTACCAAAGGTTTGATAAATTCATCAGTTACACCCTCGGCGTAAGACTGTTGCATGGCTTCGGCCAAGTTCTGCGTTTTTTTGCCTTCGCCTTTTACCAGCAAATCATAAGCTTCTTTTACGCGTTCCCAACGGTTATCGCGGTCCATCGCGTAATACCTTCCGATAACGCTTGCCAATTGCCCAGTCGAGTGTTGTAAGTGCTGGTTCAAATCGTTTACATAGCCTACGCCAGAATTTGGGTCGGTATCGCGGCCATCGCTAAAAGCATGAATAAAAACTTGGTTTAAGCCGTAATGCTTGGCCGCATCGCATAAACCTTTTAAGTGCAGGGTGTGCGAGTGTACGCCGCCGTCGGATAGCAATCCAATAAAATGCACTTTTTTATTAGCCGATTTTGCATATTCAAAAGCTTCTTTTAAAACCGGATTTGTATTAAAATCACCGTCTCTAACAGCTTTATGTATCCGCCCCAGTTCTTGGTAAACCACTCGGCCGGCTCCCAAATTCATGTGGCCCACTTCAGAGTTACCCATTTGGCCTGCCGGCAAACCAACGGCCTCTCCAGAAGCTTCTAGCTTGGAGTTTGGGTATTGTTTAATGCATTGATCAAAAAATGGAGTTTGTGCTGCAATGATGGCGTTTGATGAGTCGTTTTTTCCATATCCCCAGCCATCTAGGATAAGGAGCGCAACTTTTTTATCTTTCACATCGCAAATATAAAGCTTATAGCTAAGAGCCTGTTTAAAATTTATCTAATAATTTGTTTATGCTTCTTTTCGGTTGCAACTTCGTTATGTTTTTTTGAGGTAGAAGCCCCGCTATCTCTACAAAAACAAGCCTTGTTCGCTCAAAAAGGCAATAAGCCTTCTTGAATGCCTTGAACAACAATAAGCAGCTGATGAAAAAATAAGCGATAAACATTTTTACAATATAAATTTTAAACAGGCTCTAACAACATTTTGAACAATTTGTTAAATTATGGCACTCTTTATGGATTTATGCTATAAATTTAGCTGTCGTAAAATTGTTTTGGAAAAATAGCCAACCTCCGCCCCGTAACCAAAAAAACTAAATAAAACTATGAGATACATTTTTACAATTTTATTGTTGCTAAGCCTGAAATCTGCTTTTAGCTTTGATGTGATAGACGACGTAGCGGCCGCGGTAAAAAGCGGCGATGCTAAAAACGTAGCGAAGTTCTTTTCTACCACGGTAGAGCTTTCGGTTAACGATCAGGAAGATATTTATTCGGCAGCGCAGGCCACTTTTATTTTAAAAGATTTCTTTGCAAAACATGCGCCCATCGGCACAAAAATAGTGCATAAAGTAGTTTCAAACCCTAATTATAAGTTTGGTGTTATTTTGCTGACTACCAGCGATGCCAAGTATCGCATTAGCTTTGATTTGAAGATGAATGCGTCTAAATTTATCTTGACGCAGATGAGAATTGAAGAAAATAAAGAATAAAGCAAGCATAAAATTTATATTTTTGGCATCAAAAAATATCATTTTGGACAGTAAAATCCTGCAAAAATTCATTAAAGACGCACTAATTGAGGACCTTGGCGATGGCGACCATACCTCTTTATCTACCATACCGGCTACGGCAACAGGGAAAGCTAAACTGTTAATTAAGGAAAATGGCGTTGTAGCTGGCGTAGAAGTGGCGAAAGCTATTTTTGACGCTGTGGACCCCTCTTTAAAGGTAGAAGTGCTTATTAACGATGGTGCCGAGGTAAATGTAGGAGATATTGTGCTTTATGTGAGCGGTAACTCGCAGTCTGTTTTAACTGCCGAACGTTTAGTGCTAAACACCATGCAACGCATGAGCGGTATTGCTACTACCACCCGCCGCATCGTAAATTTAATTAAAAGCACCGGAACCAAAGTTTTAGATACCCGTAAAACAACGCCCAACCTTCGTTTTTTAGAAAAAGAAGCGGTAAAAATAGGTGGCGGTGTTAACCACCGTTTTGGTCTTTATGATATGATTTTGATTAAAGACAACCATGTTGATTATGCCGGTGGCATTGCGCAGGCCATTGCTTCAGCAAAAAAATACATCCAAGAAAAACATTTAAATATCCAAATTGAAATTGAAGTTAGAAATTTGGCAGAGCTGCAAGAAGTGATGCAGAGCAGCGGAGTGGACAGGATTTTGCTAGACAATTTTACGTTTGATGCTTTAAGAGAAGCCGTAACTTTAATTAACGGCCGGTTTGTTACCGAAGCTTCTGGCGGAATTACTGAAGAAACTATTTTAGATTACGCAAAATGTGGGGTTGATTATGTTTCTATGGGCGCGCTTACGCATTCGGTAAAAAGTTTAGACATGAGCCTTAAAGCAGTTGTTTAATTTATTGTAGACCATTGGAACCTTTATTTAACCATAATTTACAAGCTTCATGATTTCTATTTATTCTGTTGGAGCTTTGATTTTGGCCTATCTGTTTGGCTCTATACCAACCGCAGTTTGGATTGGACAGGCATTTTACGGCATCGATGTTCGCGAGTATGGCAGCGGTAATGCCGGTGCAACAAATACTTTTAGGGTGTTGGGCAAAAAAGCCGGTATCCCGGTAATGATTTTAGATATCTTAAAAGGATGGACAGCCACCAACCTGGTATCGTTTATCGGTCTTTCTGTAACGGGTCCGGCGCATTCCATACAATTTGTTAATTATCAGTTGGCGCTAGGTATAGTTGCTGTAATGGGACATCTTTTTCCTGTTTTCGCAGGCTTTAGGGGCGGTAAAGGCATTGCCACCTTGTTTGGTATGGTTTTGGCAGTTCACCTCCCGTCAGCTTTAATTTGTGTTCTTGTATTTCTCGTTATCCTTTTGTTAACCAAATATGTGTCTTTAAGTAGCATATCTGCCGGTTTCGCCTTCACCTTTAGCGTGATATTTATTTATCAGGTATCCGTGAAAGCGATTGTAATTTATGGGATGTGCATCTGTATTTTAATTTTGGTCACGCATCAAAAAAACATCGAAAGGCTGTTACGGGGTAAAGAATCCAAAGTAAATCTGTTTAAAAAAAGCAGTAATTCTAGTTCTAATTTAAGATGATGAAATTTAAATGGTTAGGCGTGCTTGCATTAAGCGGCCTTATGGTAGCTTGTTCTACAGTTCCGCTTACCGGGCGTAGGCAGGCAAATTTAGTTAGCGATTCGGAAATGCAACAAATGGCCGCAAGCAGCTATAAAGAGTTCCTGTCTGATCCGAAAACTAAAGTGGTAAACAATGCACAAAGCCGGATGGTAAAATCTGTGGGTGCAAAAATAGAAAACGCGGTGACCCGCTTTATGACGCAAAATGGCTATGCCGATCAGATTGCCGGTTTTAAATGGGAATTTAATTTGGTAGAAAGCCCAGAAGTTAACGCATGGTGCATGCCTGGCGGTAAAGTGGCGGTTTATACAGGCATTTTGCCGGTAACGCAAAACGAAGCCGGTTTGGCTACGGTAATGGGGCACGAGATTGCGCATGCCATAGCTAAACATAGTAACGAACGCTATTCGCAAGAAATGATTGCGCAAGGCTTAGGTGCTATTTTGGGTGCTGCCGTGACTAAAAGTGAAGCCGGGATGAATGTGTTTAACCAAGTTTATGGTATTGGCGCACAAGCCGGCGTTTTATTGCCGAACTCGCGCAGGCAGGAGTCTGAAGCCGATCGTTTAGGATTAACTTTTATGGCTATGGCCGGATACAACCCGCAAGAAGCAGTGTACTTTTGGCAAAGAATGGCCGCAAAAAGCAACGGGCAGGCACCTCCCGAATTTTTAAGCACGCACCCTAGTGATGCAACCCGAATTGCGGATATCAAAAAATATATACCAGAAGCTAGCAAATATTACACAGCTAAATAAAAAATACGTCGGAGACGAAAAAGGCTGTTTTGAATGGGATGCATTTTCCTATCAAAACAGCCTTTTGTATTAAAAATTCCTTGGTGCTTTCACACTATTCAACTGGGTAAAAGCAATGAGTTGGTCGTAACGTGCGCCCGGAGCGCGATAATAGATCAAAATCTGATAGTCGTTTTCGGTTTGGTAGTAAGAACCTTCAAAAGCGCTAGTGTCTAAGATATTCCCTTTTTCATCTGCCCATACGTAGCGATAATCAACCACGCCTTGCTTAACTAAGCTGTTAAGTATAAAAGTTTTGCTGTTTTCGTCATATACCATCCGGTTAGCTGCATTTTTTTGGTAGCCATTAAATTTCCCTACTACATAAGCAAAACCCTCATCGTTCGGTTTTTCGGCTTTTAGCACAAAACTTACGTTCGCGTAGTCGCCATCGTAACGGGCGTCGGACCCATCCTGATTGATGGTGAAAAAACTTCCGTTTTCATCAAACTGATGTGCATAGGTTTGCCGGTTGCGGTCTTCATCTGCAAATAATGCCACCTGATAAATGGAGTCGAGCTGGATAGCGTATACACCGTCAGACTTGTATCGGAAACTGCGTGTATCAAAGCGATGAAATTCATTACCGCCGGCAAAATCATTGCTGCTGTTATCGCTATAAACCAGTTGCGCATTGCGGATAAACAGAGGCCTGTTTGTTGTTTTTGCACTGGCTTGTTGGGCGTTTTGCAGCACAACTGCTTTAATTTCTTGATAAGCATTTTGGATGTTTAAGGCGGGGTGAGCGACTGTGAAATTGATTTTTTGATTGCTATCGCGATGTGCAACAGACGGCGAAGGCGCAACTTCGGCCTGTAAACCTACTTTTTGTTGTAAAATATAAAACCGGCGACTGATTAAGAGCTTATTGGGATCGCCATCCTCAAAAACTTTTAATAAATAATTGCCCGAGAGTTTTGGCCTTACTGCAAAATTGGGCAAGCGCAACTGGTAGTGCGTGTATTTTTGATAAGTATTGTAAGAGAAGCGGTAATCTGTAATGCGGTCTTCGCTAAAACTTTCCAAATATTCAATGCTTGAAATAGAGGATGGGGTCCAATCGGAATTACAATGTACTACGCTATAAGATAAATTTCTGCTTCCGCCACGCAGGTCATCAAAGCCCAACAACAACTCTTCGCCGCCGGTTAAATTGATGATGGGGAACGAACCCTCGCGTTTTGCATTGTAAAAAGCAACAGTTTTTATTTCTGGGATGTAGTTTACATCATCATAAACTAAATCTGAAGAAGGTACTTCTGCATACTTCGGACGTTCTTTTTTTGCCCTTTTTTGCGCCACACTCGGCTGAAAAGCAAAAAGCCCCAATAAAATGTATAAAGATGATTTTAATAAAAGTGACATAGCAAATCTTTATCGCAGTTTGTGAACTACTTAACGTTTGCAAGGTATAAAAGCTTATTAGATTCAAAATTAAAAACTCAAAATTCATTCATTCACTCATTCAATCCTTCAAAATTCAATCCTTCACTCATTCAAAATTCACTCCTTCAATTAATTATCAAAACCGGAATGCTAATTTTATGCCTTACACTGTCTACGGTGGTACCAAACAACAAATCTTTGAAGCCTCGGTGTCCGTGCGCACCCATAATCAACATATCTATGCCCGAGCTGTTCACTATTTTAGCGATGGCTGTGGCGGTACTTCCGTATCCGATTTGGTAGTCGGCGGTGTAACCTAATTCTGATAAATTTTTGGCGTAGGCTTTTAAGTTTTCTTCATCTGAAATTGTTTCCTGGTCTAAAACTTCTGTGCCGTGGTAGCGTGCGGCTGCCGTTTCCACAATATGGATAAAAGTGTAGCGTGCATTAAGTCCGCCCTGTGCAATGGCACTATTGATAATTTGTTGGTCTTTTGCCGAGAAATCCGTGGTAATGCCGATGTGTTTATAAGGCACAACCGGACTATCAATATATTTTACAGCCGTACCGTGCGGAACGCGTAGCTGTTTTTCTTTACGTTTTACGATTAAAGGATGCACAAAAACGTAAATGAGCAAAGCCAGCGCGGCCAACAGGAGCGGAATTACCGCAAACTCTATTACAGCAGCGTTCAGTTCGGGATTGTTGAGCCAGCCCTGTACTTCATCAACTACCAAATGAATGTTGAGGTAAACAATTACCGCCGAACAAAGCCAGGCAAATATTTTTGTCGGTGTTTTTATGGCAAAAGCACCCATCAGTTTTTGGTCTGATGTGGAGTGGATTAATGGAATAATTGCGAATCCTAATTGTAAACTCAAAACCACCTGACTAAACACCAACAGGCTTCCCAAAGCATCCTCGCCAAAGTATAAAACGGTAACAAAGGCTGGGATAATGGCAATTAATCTGGTAATTAAACGCCGCAACCAAGGTTGAATCCGTAAGTTAAGATGGCCTTCCATAATAATTTGCCCCGCCAATGTTCCGGTGATGGTGGAGCTTTGCCCGGCAGCAATTAAAGCCACGGCAAAAAGGGTAGGAGCTGCTTTGCCAAAAATATTTTCTAAAAGCACGTAGGCATCTTGAATCTCGGCAACTTCGTGATATCCGTTAACGTAAAACGCTGCCGCTGCTAAAATTAATATCGCCGCGTTTACCAAAAATGCCAGGTTAAGGGCAATGGTGGTATCAATAAAATTGAATTTAAGCGCTTCCTTAATGCCTTGTACAGAACGATCAAACCGGCGCGTTTGCACCAAAGAAGAGTGCAGGTACAAGTTATGCGGCATTACCGTGGCGCCAATAATACCTATGGCAATATACAGGGCATCGCCACTTAATGCCGAAGGCGCTAAACCACCGATAACATCTTGATAAACAGGTTCCACAATCAACATTTCTACAAAAAAAGATATCCCGATAATGAAAACCATAGACACGATAAACAACTCCAAGGTGCGCATACCATGTTTAATCAAAAACAATAACAGCAGGGTATCTAGCACGGTAATGCTAATTCCCCAAATTAAAGGCAAACCAAAAAGTAAGTTGAGGCCAATAGCCATTCCAATGATTTCTGCCAAATCACAAGCGGCAATGGCTATTTCGGCGAGAAAATACAGCGGAAAATTGGCCCATTTTGGGTACCGGTTTTTAGAAGCCTGCGCCAAATCAACACCGCCAACAATACCTAAGCGCGCGCTTAATGATTGTAACAGCAAAGCGATGAGGTTTGACATTAGTAAAACCCAAATAAGTTTATAGCCAAACTGCGAACCGCCGGCAATGTCTGTAGCCCAGTTTCCGGGATCCATATAGCCAACGCTAATCAGATAAGCGGGACCTAAGAAGGCAAAAATTTTGCGCCAGCCTTTTTGCTTATGAGTGGCCACACTTCCATGCACTTCGCTTAAAGATTTTAAATCGTCGGTTGTACTCATAAATAAAAAAACTGCCTGATTACGGCAAAACTAATGAATTTTGTTGTGTATTTAAATTAAAATTTTAGACTAGTCTAAAATTTACAGCCGTAAAATTATAGCGATATGAGGCATCAAAATCTAAAATATAATTTGGGATTTCGCTTTTAAAGTTATTTTTGTACAAAGCCATAAAAATGGAACTGGATAAGATAGATTTTAATATTTTAAAAATACTTCAAGAGAACGGGCGTATTACCAATTTGCAGCTATCGCAACACATTGGTTTATCACCGGCACCCACCTTAGAACGCGTGCGTAAGCTCGAAAATTCGGGTTATATTAAAAGTTACCACGCGCTGGTAGATGAAGAAAAACTGGGTTTAGGGATTAAGACTTTTATCCAGATATCGCTTGATTTTCACCAGCCCGATACCATCCAAATATTTTTAAAGGAAATTGCGGCAATTAAGGAAATTACAGAATGCCACCATGTTACGGGGCAGTGCGATTTTTTGCTGAAAGCTTACGTAAAGGATATTAAAACCTACGAACAGTTGATTATGCAAAAAATCAGTAAAATATCGGTAGTAAAAACTTTCCAAACAATGATGATCATGTCTACCAGTAAAAAAGAACCTATTGTGCCTTTGGAATATTAAACCGCGGCACATGGATTGGTTAAATTTTAAGCATTTGGCAACAACAAGCATCTGAAATTTAAACTGATGAAAAATGTTACTTTAAAACAGCTAGCAAAAAAACTCGGTTTATCCGTATCTACCGTTTCGCGCGCTTTAACAGATAGCTACGAAATTAATGTAGAGACAAAAAAGCGGGTGAAGGCTTTGGCGCGCGAACTAAACTACCAGCCAAACCCTTTTGCGGCCTTTTTAAGGAAGCATGTAAGCAAAACAATTGCGCTTATTATCCCCGAAATTTCCAATAACTTTTTTTCGCAGGTAATTAAAGGGGTAGAAACTGTTTGCCAAGAGAAGGATTTTTATGTGCTGATTTATGAAACGCACGAAGATTACCAAAAAGAAGTGCGTATTATCAACCATTTGATTGGTGGCCGCGTAGATGGGGTGCTTATTTCGGTAAGTTCGGATAGCGACAATCCAGATCATTTAAAACAGTTGCTAGACAGAAATGTGAAGTTGGTGATGTACGATAGGGTAATTGAAGATTTTGAAGCGTCCAAAGTTTACAGCAACGATTACGAAAGCACTTTTAACGGCGTAAGCCATTTAATAGATAGGGGATGCAAACGCATTCTGTTTTTGAAAGCGGGCGAAAACCTATCAACCATGAACCAAAGGGAGAGAGCGTATTTTGATGTGTTAGAGAAAAATGGAATTGAAGCCGATTACTCTTTGGTGAAGTCTTTTGTGCCCTCGCGCGAAGTTGATTTAGATGATCTGACTGCTTTTATTCTGGAAAAGAAACCCGATGCCATCTTCTGTTCTATTGAACGCTTGGCCATTGCTTGCTATGATATTTGTAACAAGCTAGGGGTTAATATCCCTAACGACATTAAAATAATCACTTTTTCGTGCTTAAATGTTGCCCGTTTACTAAAGCCGTCTTTATCTACCATTACCCAGCCCGCGTTTGAAATTGGCAAAACCGCTGCACAGCTTTTGCTGGACGAGATAGAGGGAAAAAACGAACAGCATGAATTTGTGAACCTGAGCCTTCCTTCCACCATTATCAAAAGAGATTCTACAAAACGCTACTTAGGTTAACACCTCTAAAATTGCCTTCGCTTTAAGTAAGCACTCCTCGTATTCCTGCTGTGCCTGGGCATAAAAAGTGATGGCGCTGCCCACCTGAAAAGATAAATAACGGTTTGTCCGGTTGTATAAAATACTGCGGATAACCACGTTAAAATCAAAATCACCGTCGGGCGAAAAATAGCCAAACGCCCCAGAATACATTCCTCTCTTTGTTTTTTCAAAGTGGTCCATCAGTTCCATCGCTTTTATTTTTGGTGCGCCGGTCATGCTGCCCATTGGAAATATATTTTTTATAACCTCAATGTTAGTTAGTTGTGGGTTTTTAATACAAGTGATGGTTGAGATGAGGTGTTGTACTTGTTTAAAACGGTAAACGCCAAAAAGTTCCTCTACTTGCACCGTTCCGCGTTGTGCAGAGCGGGTAAGGTCATTACGCACCAGGTCAACAATCATCACATTTTCTTGCTGTTCTTTTACGCTATTTTGCAAGCGCAAAGCTAGCTCAAGGTCTTCTTGTTCATTTAGGCCTCTTTTTATGGTTCCTTTTATAGGTTGCGAGATTAGCTTTTTTGCGCGTTTGGCTACAAAACGTTCTGGACTGGCGCAAAGAAGGTAGTTATCGTTCCAACTTAGAAAGGCCGAAAAAGGAGTGGGAGAGGCTTGATTAAGTTTTTGATAAACGCGATACGGGCTAATATTGGCTCCTTCCGCATAAAACTCCATGCAAAAATTGCTTTCGTATATGTTGCCCCGTGCAATTTCTGCCTTAATCTGGTTAACGGTGTTGATGTACGTGGCCTTATCAAAACGTTGTTTCACCTCAACGCTTTCATGTATGGTTCGGCTATCTAACGTTAAATTGTTGATGCTATTAAAAAGTGTTTCAGCATTGTCGCTCACAATCTCGGCAACATCATTTTTGAAAATAAGGAGATGCTGTGGAACAAAAAAGAAAGCTTCTGGGAATTGGACATAATCTGGGTTTAACGAACGGAGATTCTCCAAACTGTTTTTTAAATCGTAACTAAAGCCGCCAAATACCCATTTATTTTGGTGTTGCGATACAAAACTGGCTACCTCATCAAAATTCTTCGCTTCTATCAAATCTGCAGCTCCAATAGCAATTGTTAGCTCAAATTTAGAATAAGCATCTGCGTAAGCGTTTGAATCTAAAATGCAGCTAATGCGGTGCGCGGACGCAAAATGCTTTGCTTTTTCGGTAAAGCTGGGGAATTTAGCGAGGTCGACAATCATAAACCCCGCTAAATTAGAATATTTTTATCAGTCCTTAGAAGGGATAATGAGTACTGGGCATTTTGCATGGCGGCTTACGCTTTCGGCGATAGAACCGGATATAAAATGGTCAAAACCTTTGCGGCTGTGCGTTCCGATAATAATCATCGAAAAGTTTTGTTCTTTGGCCAAAGACACCACTTCTGTACTTACATCGCCAATTAGGATATATTCGTCAACATCGGCCCCGGCCGCATATTTTTCGCGCATATCTGCAAAAAGGTGTTTCGCATTTTCTTGCTGTATATCCATCATGTTTGGCAGTATAATCCCCGGGTCGCCCAAAATAGGATCGCCGGTAACATTTGTAGCAATAGGAACTTGGTTAATGTGCACCAGCGCCACCTTAGCGCCAATTTTTTGTGCCAATGCAAAACCGTACGAAGCAGCTTGGTAAGCATATTTTGAATCGTCTACCGCAATAAGTACGCGATTGAAAGTTATTGGATTTTCCATGGTTAAAGTTTTATTTTTATTTAACTAAATTACGCAAAATTCAGACCACTGGATAACATGTGAAAGTTCCATAAATATTAATTGCTTTCTTGCATTTTACTTTCGTTTGATAACACTACTGAAAAAGCCAATGGAAAACTTTTTTGCCACAACTACACTTTCAGCTATCCCTTTAAGAGCTACGCCTTCGCACCGGGCCGAGATGATTTCGCAACTCTTGTTTGCGGACTACTTTGAGGTTTTTGCGCAAGAAGGTGAATGGTTGCAAATAAAAACTTTATCAGATAATTACGTGGGCTGGGTAGATGCTAAACAAACCACAAAAATTGAGGCGGAATATTTGAGCCAGCCAAAAGATGATTGCTGTTTTGTGAGCAATGAGGCCAATATGCTGGCATTAAAAGGAACTGCAAAATCGGCCGTTTATTTACATGCCGGCACCAGTTTGCCCAATTATAACGAGGGCAAATTTTCTTTAGCTGGCGAACAGTACCAGCTTGCCTCTAGCAACGTGGTGGCGCCAAATGCCGATGATTTTGATGCAAATTTAAGCGAAACCGCAAAGTCGTTTTTAAACGTGCCTTATTTATGGGGCGGACGCACGCACGCTGGTATAGACTGTTCTGGCTTTGCACAAATTGTATTTAAAATTTTAGGAATTCCGCTTAATCGCGATGCCTGGCAACAAGCCGAGCAAGGCGACTTGGTTGATTTTTTAACAGAAGCAAGGGCCGGCGATTTAGCGTTTTTTGATAACGAGGAAGGCCGCATTACCCATGTAGGCATTATGTTAAATAACAGCCAAATTATTCATGCTTCTGGCCGGGTTAAAATTGACCGTATTGATAACCAAGGCATATTTTCTGGCGATGAGCAAAGGTACACCCATAAATTAAGAATTATTAAAAGGTACCATTAAACAGATATGGAAAAGAGTGAATTATTCTCCGTTTTAAAAACGCGATTTGAGCAGAACATGCACCGTCATAAAGGTTTAGCTTGGGCAGATGTTTTCAGAAAACTAAATAAAAACGGTAAGACGGTAAGTGTGCTTTTAAAAATGGAACAAAGCGGTGGCGAACCGGATGTGCTTGGTGCAGACGATAAACAAGGTTTTCTTTTTTGCGATTGCGCTAAAGAAAGCCCTAAAGAACGAAGAAGTTTTTGCTATGATGCTGATGCATTGGCCAGCCGTAAAGAACATAAACCCAAGAATGATGCTTTAAGTGCAGCGGCCGAAATTGGTGCCGAACTGATGGATGAAGCTCTTTATTACAAACTACAACTGGTAGAAAGCGTTGATTTAAAAACTTCTAGCTGGGTAAAAACGCCGGATGAAGTTAGGCGTTTAGGCGGAGCCATATTTTGCGATAGGCGCTATAATCGTGTTTTTACCTACCATAACGGAGCCGAATCTTACTATGCCTCGCGCGGTTTCAGAACTTTTTTGTGGTTGTAGAAAGTGAAAAGTAAAAATTCAAAAGTAAAAACAACTAGCACCTAACAAACTAACACCTAACCACCTCACCACCTAACACAACTCCCGGTAAACATTTAAGGTTTGTTCCATTGATTTTTCTATCGGGAAATGCGCCAAACGTTCGGTGCCTTTTTTTATTAGATTTTTCCGTAAAACTTCATCGCCTAGCATTTGCTCAATTTTATACACCAAATCGTCTAAAGCATGTTTGCCGAAAAATAAGGCGGCATCTTGTGCTATCTCTTTGAAGCAGGCTGTATCACTCAATAAAATTGGGCATTTGGCTTTAAAAGCTTCTAAAATAGGCAAGCCGAAACCCTCGTATAAAGAAGGGTAAACAAACAGCTTGGCTTGTTGATAAAGATAATTTAACTGAGCATCGTTGGCTTGGAAATGGTGTACCCGCGTGTTCAGCTTTTTACGGTTGATGATTTCTACATCTGCACCTACAAGCTTTCCGCCACCGGCCAATACCAAATGCAGGTCCGGATGCTTGTTTGCCAGCAGGGCAAAGGCATCTAACAGCAGATAAAAGTTTTTATAGCCGCCTCTATCCCCCACAAAAAATACGTAATTCTGTGGCAAGTTTGAGATGGGTTCCAGCGCTAAAGGCGAAAAAACGTCTATGCCGTGGTAAATTACCTCAATCTTGCGTTCATCCACCTCTAAAATTTCCACCAAATCCTGCTTGGTAGTTTCAGAAATTGCGATAATCTTATCGGCGCGTTGTGCGCTGATCCGTTTTTGAGAAGTTAAAGGATCTTGCACCCAAAAATACGCTGGTAAGCGCTCATAAGTCATGTCGTGGATGGTGGTTACCATCGGTTTACGTAGGTATTTGATAAAATATGGGTCGTAATACGTGGGGTGAAAAACGTCGAACTTGTTTTTTCCGAGCAGATATTTGCTGTATAACTCGTTCAGCCTAAATCGGCGGAAGCCAAATTCAGATTTTAGCAGCTGATTGGCCAGGGCGTTGTTAAGTGGAATTTGTTCGTCCTTAATGTAAAAGTTGTCTGAATTGGCAACTCCTAATAAATAATCAAAATCTGGGTTTTCTTTGATAGCACCAATGATGTTTGCAAAATATCGGCTAATGCCTCCAAATTTTTGTGTGCTAAATTTTTGGTGGTCAAAAAATATCCTGCGCATGGTTTTATGGCTTCTTAGCTTTAAAAAATTGCTCTAAAATTTCGGAAAACTCACTTGCTCGCTTTTCCCAAGTATTTTGTTTGGCAGCGTTTAAGCGGGCCATTTTTTTCTCTTCGGTATCTTGCGTTAAGGCTTCGTTTAAAGCATCGGAAAATGATTGTGCGTTTGCACAAAACGGCACAGTGCCCTCGGTTTGTTCTTCTAAATCCAAATTAAAGTCTGTAGCCACAACCGGCGTCCCACTTCCCAAATATTCAAATAATTTTAATGGAAAAATAGTGGCGCTGGCTTCATTTTTCTCAAAAGGGATAATGGCCACATCAAAACCTTTTAAAACCTGGGGCATTTGCGCATAAGGCACGCTGGGTAAATGATGTACGTTGTTGCTCAAAGCCATTAATTTGTGTAAGTACGATTGGGCGATAGGTCCTATAAATACAAAGTTTTTATCCGGATTTGCCCTGCACACCTCGCCCAATAATTTAAAATCAGTTCTGCCTTCTATACTTCCTAAAAACCCGACAATCGGTTTTTTGAATTTTAACAGTTGCGGATAAACGGGGGTACTGGCTAAGGCACTCTGTTGGCTCAAATTAAAATCGGCAGCGTTGGGCACAAAAAATACGTGCGGGTGCCGTGCCTTGTTTAAATTGTACAACTTTTTACTGGTGCAGATCACCACATCGCTTTGCGCCACCAGTTTTGCTTCGGAAATTAAACCGTGCTTGGTATCATAACCGGACACCAGCGGATCTACACAATGGTAAACGTTTAGCGTTGGCGAAAGCATGGCGCCCACGTTAGGGTAGTGGATGTTAAACGAATTGATGAAGATGAAATCTGTGATACCGAAAGCTTTTTTTACCCCTTCGATACGCTTAACAATACGCTTTTCGTTTAAATGCAACAGCTTTCGGTAAAGCCAGCCTTCGGGTAAAAAGTTGATAGAGAGCAGTAAACGTGTAATTACAATTTTTAGGCTATCAAATTCGGTGTTTAAAACTCCAAGCGATTTACGGTTGTAAAGTTTTTTCTTTTTTTCAAACTCGGGGAGGTGCTTAAACGCAAAATAATCGCGGATGGTAGCCGGATATTCTATATAAAAAACCCGGTTATCTTTTGCCAGGTGCTTTGCTAATGTATAGCCGGTAGATTCTATTGGAGCGTCGTATTTAGCATTGCTCAGAATAAAAACTACGGCATTTTTTAACATGTAACAGGTGTGTTTTTGAAGTGCTAAAATAAGAAAAACTTAACTGTAAGGTTCAATATACGCGCGCGTCAATCTTTTTTGCAGGTGCGGGAGTTTCCTTTTCTTCGCCTTTTGTTTGGTTATCCAGCAGTTTGGTAACAGTAATAATGGCCAACATCAGGTAAAAATAAATGCTGAGCGGAAACTGCACAATGGCTTCTTGCGGGTAATTGCCGATAGACAAAGCAAAAACCATCAATACCATAGCTAAACAATATGATTTAAGCTCGGGATCTCGGATGGTAAAGAAATTGCGAATCCCAACATATAAAGCGGTGAAAATCAAGGTGCAAATGAGGATAAGCCCAATCCATCCCAGCTCCATTGCCACGCGGACATAGCCACTGTCTGGCGGAAACTGCGCCAAGTAAGAGTTGGGCGCAAAACGCACGCCCCATATACCCGATGCACCTAAACCGCCCCCGATGGGATGCGATTGAATATAAGGCTGAACTTTCTTTTGGTTTACCTTCCGTACGTTAAAAGAAGCATCTTGCCCGGGCTTAAACGCCGATTGGAAACGCGTCATGGTAGGGTTGCTGGTAGGTACGCGAATTAAAATCAAAAACAAAAGCAATGCTGGAAACGACAAAGCTAAGGTCCAGCGGTTTAATTTTAATATGAAAAATAATAATAAACCTGCGGGTATCAACACATAAGCCGCACGCGTCCCTGAATATGTCATTACCACGGCAAATAAAACAGCCAAAAAACCTAGCAACACTTTGTATTTAGTTTTAAACGGCCCAGTCATTAAGCCTATGCACAATAAAGCAGAAACGGCCATATTGTAAGAAAACGCTACCGGATCAGAAAAAATGGAGTTTTTGCGCCAGTGGCCGTCGATAAAGTTGAGGCTGTAAACCAACGGGTCGTAGTGGTTACGTTCCTCAAACCAAAAAAAGCCAAAAAACTCTTGCTTGATAGCGTACAGTGCGCCAATTACTGATAAGGCCAACCATAAGCCAATAAGCGTGCGTAAAAACTTTTTGCTATCCAAATAATAGGTGAAAATATAGTAGGAGAGCATTACCACGGCCACGCTTCGGATGGTATAAAGCCAGGCCATTTTAGATGCCGCAAACGGATTAGCAAATTGCAATAGGTTATAAATTACCCAGATGGCAATCATGTAACCGATAGGGTTTTTGAGGATCCAGTAGTTGCGGTTGTACTTCTGTTGGATAAAAAAGCCCAAAATCATCACAGCCAACATAGCGTCCATAATGGTCCCGAGCGGAAATGTAGTGTTGATGGCAATAATCAGGAACATGATGAAATAGGCCAGCAACATAATAGAAATTACCGCAAATTTGGGTTCTTTGATTACAATGTAAACGAACACTAAAGCCATTGAACCCAGCAAAGGAAAAACGCCAGCCTTTGAACCATAGAAAGCAAAAATGCCTACCGTGGTAACAGAAAGAGTTAATAAAACCAACCACAATAGGTAGTTTATTTTTTTACTTCCGGAAGCGTTTATGTTGATACTTTCCATTAAAAAAACAAGATTTTAAAGAAGAAAAAGAATACGGCTATAAAGCACAAAATTATCGCTGCCCATTCTTTAAACCATAGAAAATAGGAAGCCTTCCGTTTGATGATTTTTTGATCTGGATCAACTCTCATAACTTCATTTTTCATGTTTGGTTGCCACCGATATTTTGTTGGCAACCCTTACTTTGGTTAAAGAAAGCACTTGGTAAAATACAAACTTCGGAATTTTAGCCAATGCGCTATAAATGCGTTTATCGGTATCTGCTGATGCTAAAGCAATAAAAAATGCAACAATGAAAGCCACAAAACCCGCAACCCAAAGCCATACATTTAAACCTAAAACAATATTGATTACTAAAGCCAACAATGATAGTATTAAGAAGATAAACAAGGGCGGGCGCAACAGCACCAAACCAAACAAAAGCTGGTTAAATGAAAAGTGGCTAAGGCCCTTAAACAACAAGGTAAATCCGTACTTAAAATACTTAAACCAAGTATTAATCCACCTGGATCTTTGCTTTACCAATGTACTAGCGTTACTGGTTTTCTGATCAAGCAGTACCGCCTTTTTGCAAAACGCAATCCGTATATCTTGTTGTACTAAAAAAGCTTGCAGTACTTTATCAAAACCGGCACCGCTCACTTTGCATTTACTTAAAAAATCCGAATATAAATTAACATCAAAAGCCATGGCCGAGCCCGATAGGGTAGCCGATGAACCCACATTATACAGTAACTCGCCATCATAATAATGGTAATAAATGTCACGTGCAGCATCTAGGCGGGCATAATCACTATCCAGATTTTTGGCGGCCCGCAAGCCTTGTACGGCTTTAAAACCTTGGCTTAAACATTGGTTTAGCGCAAAAAGATAATTTTTGTCAATGATATTGTCGCTGTCAATGATGGTAACCACGTCATGTTTTTGTTTAAAATGTTCAAAAGCATAGGCGTGTGAGCCGGTGTTGCTTCCAATGGTTTGTGGCGGAACCAACACATTTACACGCGGATTATCAAAGTGCAGTTGGCTAACATCACATTTATCTGCTACTAAATAAATGGTATAGTTTTCATAACGTTGTTGGCTAAAGGCATCAACCACATCATGAAGGTTAATTGTTTCCTCGTAAGCGGTGATAATTACCGCAAAATCAAGCTGTTTGACAGCTTCTTTTGAAGGCGTAGTTTTTCCTTTTACTTTGCTTAGTAAAAACAAAAACAAAGGAAAAAACAGGTGGAAGCCAAACGCTATCTGCAAAATAATCCAGACGATATGAACCGCTTCCGCCATCATTTACTGCAATAAATTTGTTGAACTGCTGCTTTTAGCGCCTAAATCTACGGATACCTTATTAATTACCCATCCAATAAATTGACCATTTAAGGCTTTAAGATAGTTAATGTGCTGTTTTTTGTTTTGTGATAATGCTTGGTTAGCTTCAAAAACACCCATCACTTTATCGGCAACTAAGTTCCATTCTTTGGCTTTGCCCAGGGTTTCTAAAGACGGGGTTTCTACTAAGATAATATCAAACTCGTTCCGTAATTGGTCCATGCGTTGTTTTACGGTTTCCTCGTCCGCAATTTCAAACAACGATTTATCTTCGCCCCGGTTGCCCATCACCATAATCCCGGCACTAAACTCAGACGAACCTAAATTTCCCGACTTCAGATAATCTTCAATGTAAAAAGACGAGTTAGAGTTTTCGGTGATGCTTGGATGGTCAAAGTTACCGTCAATTAGCAATACTTTTTTGCTGATAACTACGTAAGAATAGGCGATACAGGCCACCAAAAGCGTTTTGCCTTCCGAGTCGTTCATGCTGGTAATATTTAGCACTTGGCCTTTGCGCTCGTTCGGTTTGTGCAACATCTCCCTGCTAATTTCGTACCGTGCAGAACGCAACTGCTTTTTTAGTTCCTGCATTTCTGGGTTAGAGTTGAGGTTGCTCCAGATTTCCTTTAGCGCCAAACTGGCCGAGTTTACACGGTTAATTTTGCCTAGCACGGGTATCTCTGTAATCTGTGCAAGCTCGCGCGGGGTGCCAATTTTATTGTCAAAATAGAAGATGATGAAGAAAATTAACAAACAGAATACAAAGCTGATGATGCCGCTGAGGATAATCAGCAACATTTTTTTGGAAGGCTGCTCTATTCCAGGGTTTGCTACTTGTACCTGGCGTAACCTTGAGGATAGGCTAGCTTCTAAACTTGCACTGTTGTATTTTTCTAAAACATCCAAATATTCGCGGCTGGCGATGTCAATTTTACGCTCTAAAGACTGGATCACCGCTTCGTGAGGCACCAACTTATCAAAACGCGAATTCATATCGGCTAACTCGCGCTTAAGCGTGGCCAAGCTGTAACGTGCAATATCATATTCTACCTGTAAATTCAGCTTTTTAGCAATCAGGTTTTGCTTTTGCACCATTGGATTATCAATGTACTTACTTGATTGCACCAGAATTTGTTTGTTGATTACCTCTTTAAGCGAATCCATCTTCGGCATGTACTCGTCGTCAAAACCGCTTTGGATATATTTTTCGGTAATGGCGTTCAGTTCTTTTTTAGACTGTACCAAATTTTGGTTTACCTTTTCCAGAGAAGCTTCAAAATACCTGCGCTGATTAGGGTCAAACTGCCTGTCGATGTTTGCAATTGCGCCTTTTAAGGCTACAATGCTTTTTTCGGCTTCTTGTTTACGGGTTTCGTACTCGGCAGAAAGCTCGTACATTTTGCGCGATTGCTCTACCAAATTGATGATGCGGTTTTTAATTTTATATTGCTTTAAAGCGGCCACACTTTTATTTAGCGTATCGCTTTTTTCTTTAGCACGTTGCGATAAAAACTTTACGGCCTTGGTTTGGTTCTCCTTTAAAATTGCAGTGTAGTAGCTTACAAACTCTCCGCACTCTGTATTAACCACAAAAGCTGATAAATCTGGATTTTCGGAAACAAAACGGACGGAGATGAAATCGGAGTTCTCTAAACGCTCTGCAGTTAAGTTTTCAGAAATAAAATCAGAATTGTAATCCATTGATTCCAAGATTTCTACCAATTGCTTATCATCCGGATTAAAAGCGTTTAAAGTCTCGCGGTTAGCGTATTTCTTGCGGAACGAGTTGAGGATTTTTCTACGGTCAACCTCAGCCAAATCTTTAATTTTCGGACTTAAATCACGGAAAGGTTTTTCTGCGGTTAAATCGTGAATAATTAGCTGGTAAGAAACCAAATTGATGATTTTCTCCAACTTCATAATCTCTATCAGGTTGCTAAACTCACGCACCACGCTAGATTCCTGCTTATCTGCAGCGTTGGTTAAAATTTGAGTTTCGTCTACAATACCGGTAGCAATTTGCCCTTCAGAAACGTACTGATCGGCCAGGTTACGCACTAAAAAGTACGCTATAATGATGGTGATCAGAGGTACCGCAATAACTATAAAACGGAACCTATAAAGCAGGTTATAAAACTTTTTTAACTCTTCCATTATTTAATATCCTCCAATTTGGTAACCGTTAATTCTTCTATAGATGCTTTTGCAGTTAGCAATAAAGCTTCTGATTCTATTTTTGACTGACTGATGGTGCTGTAACCGATAAGGCCTTCGCTATAATCCTTAAAAGTAACTTCCCCGCGTTCGTAACGCAGTTTTAAATCATTTAATAAACCCTCTGCATCCTGCAAAGATTTAGTAAAAAGCTTTACATTATTCAGTTGCTGGATGTATAAAAAGTAGCGCTGTTTTACCAATAGCTCCAGATTATTGTCTGATTGCGCGGTTAACTGTTCTGTAAAGGCTAAGTTTTTTTTCGCGATTTTGACGTTGCCCGGCTTCTGTAAAATCTCGCCTATATTAACGCTTACCCCAACTTGGTAACCGGTAAAAAAACGCGGATCAACCAGGTTGATGGTGTTGTTTGGCTGCGAAAGGTACGAAACGCTTAAAGGCGAAAACCAGTTTAGCACCTGCTGTTTTACTTGCAAATCGGCAATTTCCTCTTTGATTTTGTTTTGCTTTACCACAGGATAGTTTTGCTTAGCCGTAGCAATCAATTTTTCCAAAAACAGATAGGAAACATCTGGTACCATAGATTGTTGCGCAAAGGCCTGGCGGTTATAGGCGCCAATGCCCGCAAGCAACGAGAGAGAGAGCAGAAATTTTTTAGTAAAGCTTATCATAGTTCATCTTATACGGTACAAGCCAGCTTGCGCAAGCTTCTACTTTCGTGGCTATATGGTAATATGATGCCAAAAAGCTGTTTAAAGTAACCAAAACCCGCTTTTTATTAGCATCTGGCGGTTTTTAGCTTGTTTTTATTTTTTATTGGGATGATGCTAACGTAATCAATTCGTTACCAAATGTAGAAACAATGAGGAAAAAAATCCCTTAATGGGGAAAGCTTTTCGTGGCGATGCACTATGCATATTTATATTTTTTGACCTTGTTTTTTTTAAATGCGCCAAAAAACGTGCTTACGCTCGCATATGGCTCTATTTACAGGGTTTAAAGCATGTTGTGGAGTGATATTTGGAGAAGGGCGTTTATTAAATGAACCCCCGGGGTTTAAATAACGCTCAAATATGAAAATACATTTTACGCTTAAAAAAGGTGTGTTTTGTGCTTTTATGCTTGCTTTACAAACGGCAAGTGCTCAAAATTTACCTTATTTCCAAAGCTTCAAAGAAACCACCGCCAATAAAATCGAGTTTGGTGGCACACCAACCGCCTTTTTAACCGCTGCACAAGGTATTGACCCGCCGGGGCAGGGTTATTTGCGTTTAACTGGCATTGGAAATAACGAAAAGGGGTTTATTTATAGCAAAGAAAATTTTAACACTAGCCAAGGTTTAAGCATCTCTTTTGAATACTTTGTTTACGGTGGCAGTGGGGCAGATGGTATCTGCTTTTTCTTGTTTGATGGATCTACAACTAACTTCAACATTGGAGGCTTCGGAGGTTCTTTAGGCTATGCACAATGGCATCCACTTTATACCAGTACACCACTTTTACCGGGCGTTAGCAATGGTTATTTAGGCGTAGGGATTGATGAGTACGGAAACTTCTCTAACCCGGTTGAGGGGAGACAAGGCGGTATTACCGGCCCGGATTTGTTTGGAACCACCAAAAAGTCGGTTACTTTAAGAGGTAAAGGAAACGGAGACGCCTTAACAGCAAACAATTACCGTTATTTAACCTCTGTAAGGGCAGAAGATAAAGGGGTAGATTTGGTACGCTACGATTTGCCGCAGCGTTTTCCCGATAGTACAGAATTGGCTTATCGTAAGGCTTACATTGATTTAAAGCCTGCACCGGGCAGTGGTTATTATATCACTGTAAGAATAAAAGAAGGTGGAACCCCAACTAAAACTACCACTTTAATAGAAGATTTTTTATACAGTGATACGCCACCGGCAAATATCGCTTACGGCATTTCATCATCTACCGGAGACCAAACCAACTTTCACGAAATAAGAAACGTATCTATTGATATTTACCGGAGGCCTTTAACCGCAGCAAGCGCGGTTGATGATGTAGTAAATGAATGTTTAACCAAAACCTCTACGTGGGATGTGTTGGCTAACGATGCGTCTACTAACCCGGGAGGGATTTTGGTAAAAACCTCTTTAGATTTGGATCCTTCAACTCCGGGAGAGCAAAAAAGCAAATCAGTAGCAGGTAAAGGAACTTTTACCGCGAATATCGATGGCACCATCACTTTTACGCCGGCTAACGGCGATGTAACAGGTTCTGCATCTGTGAAATATTTGGTTACCGACGATAAAGGCGCGGTATCTAACGTGGCAACTTTAACCATTAACGCGCCGGTTAATACTATTCCAGCTAATGCAGGCGCAGATCAAACAATTCACATCGCTACGCAAACCGGAACTTTTAATCTAAGCGGAAACGGACCGGCCGGCTACACCGGTTTATGGACTCAGAAATCGGGACCAAGCAGCGCAACGCTTACAAACGCAACATTAGCCAATGCCACAGCAACTAACCTGGCTTTAGGAACCTATGTTTTCACCTGGACCTTAAACTTAGCCGGACAATGCGCCGTGTCTGATGATGTGACGGTGCTGGTTAATGCTATTCCGGTGGCTGTGCCTGATGATGCAGTTGGAAAAGTAAACACGTCAACAAACATCAACGTTTTGGTCAACGATACCGACCGCGATGGCAACGCCACAATTGATAAAACAACAGTGACTATCAAAACACAGCCCGCACATGGCAGTCTAGCAGTGGACCCGGTAACTGGCGTAGTTACTTACACGCCAACTACAGCGGGACCGGATAGTTTCACTTACACCGTGAAAGATAACCATGGTGCCGAATCAACCCCGGCGCTGGTAAACATTGCTGTACCACAACCGGCTAAAATAGGTTTGGCTAAAGCTTTTATTAGTGCGGATGAGCAGGCAGACGAAAGCTACAATGCAAAATTCGTATTCACCATTAGCAATTTTAGCAATGTAGCTTTGCAAAATGTGTCTTTGACAGATGATTTAACTACCACTTTTGGCGCTACGCCATTTACCATTGTAAGTTTAACTTCTACTGATGGCCTGTTGACTACCAACGCCGCTTACAACGGAAGTTCGATTATCGAGTTGTTAGCGCCAAATAACCAATTAGCAGCATCGGCAACAGCAAAAATTGAATTAGTGGTGAACGTGAAGTTAAGCACAGGCGTGTTCAACTTCCAAAACGTAGCTTTTGCAGAAGGCACTTCGGTATTAGACGGAACGGTGACTCAAGATCAATCTACAGATGGTTTAAAGCCTGATCCAACTACGCCAGAAGATGTAAGTCCGAAAGATCCAACGCCTGTAACATTTAAAGTGGATAAGATATTTATTCCCGAAGGTTTTTCTCCAAATGGAGATGGCGAGCACGATACGTTTGTAATTAATAACGGAGGCTTAACGCCATTGGTTTTGGAGATTTACAACCGCTGGGGTAATGTCGTCTACAAATCTAACAACTATGTGAATGATTGGGACGGCCGATCTAACAAAGGGCTTTCTATCGGAAGCGATTTGCCGGTTGGTACTTATTATTACATCGTTAATTACAACGGTAAAAAATACGTTGGATTTATCACGCTAAACAGATAATCATGAAAAAATATCTTTATATAACACTCTCCATTTTTTCGCTTTTAGCTGTGACTAATTCTGTTAAGGCGCAGCAAGAGGCCATGTATACACAATATATGTTTAATGCTTTGGCTTTAAACCCGGCTTATGCAGGCAGCAGAAACGTTATTTCTGCAACGGCTTTATACCGCAACCAGTGGTCCGGAATAAAAGGCGCACCAGAAACCACAACTTTAACTATTGATGCGCCTATTGATGATAAAAAGATAGGCTTAGGTCTGCAGCTTTTTAGCGATAAGTTAGGCATCACCAGCAATACCGGCTTGGTGGCCAGCGGAGCCTACCGCATCCGTATGGATAAAGGTTCTTTGTCTTTTGGTTTGCAAACCAGTTTATCCGGCTTTAAAGCCAATTATCAAAACGTAGTTCTGGACCCAAGCGGTTCAAACACCGATATGGCTTTCCAAGACAACGTAAACAAGTTTTTGTTTAACGTAGGTACAGGCGTTTATTATAACTCTGATAAGTTTTACGTTGGTTTATCTGCGCCACAACTTTTACCTAATAAATTGTACAGCACCAACCTTTCTAAGCAAGAAATCCACTTGTTTTTAACTGCCGGGGTTGTTTTTGCGTTGAACGATGATTTTAAACTGAAGCCGTCTATCATGATAAAAGAGGTTAAAGGGGCGCCTATCGAGGGCGATTTAAATGCCACGCTTTGGATAAAAGATGTACTGGCTATTGGTGCTCAGTATCGCTCAAATGCAGATGTTTCCGGTTTGTTAGAGGTACAGGCTACACCACAAATACGCATCGGCTATGCCTATGACCATAGCATCACTAAACTGCAACAATTTAACAGTGGAAGCCACGAGATTATGTTGCGCTACGAGTTTGGTTTTAGCAAAGACAAATTTATTTCACCACGTTATTTTTAAGCTAGGTTATGAAATTCACACATATCAAAATATATCTGATTGCGAGTGCTTTGTGCTTTAGCTTAGCTTCGCAAGCGCAAAAACAACAAGCCGAATTAATAGCAGCGCGCAATGCTTACAAAAACTTGCGCTATGCAGAAACAATCGCGCTTTTAAAGCCAGTTTTAGCCAAAGATTCGGCTAACACAAGCGCACTGGAAATGATTGCTAACAGCTATCGTTTAACCAAGCAATATCCGGAAGCGTTGCGTTATTACGAACAGCTTAACCAAAAAGATATTGCTAAACCCGAGTGGGTTTTACATTACGCCGAAGCGCTCGCCAACCATGCAGAGTACGAAAAATCTGAACTTTGGTATCGCAAATATTTGGCGATGGTGCCAAGCGATAGGAGAGGGCAATACTTTTCGGAAGTGGATTTTGAAAAATTAGGTAAAGGCTTTAGCTGGTCGGTAGGGTTTTTAAATATCAACAGTCCTGCCTCTGAGTATGCGCCAATGCTGTACAAAAACGGTTTGGTTTTTACCAGCAACAGGTATCAGCCAAAGGCGGTAGAACATGTTTTTGCTTGGGATAATACGCCTTTTTCCGATTTGTTTTACTTAGAAGACATTAACAGCTTAAACGTAGTTGATGCCGACTCGGGCGCTACCGCCACCAACAAAGCTACGGCCACCGTGGGTAAAATCAACGATGATAATACGGCGCCAACCAGCAATGACAGTAAAATAGTTGGCGTTTATGACCCGGCGGTTTACGCAGCTTTAGCAAAAACATCGGCAAGCTTAAACATCAGGCCTTTTTCGGGGAAAATTAATACTAAGTTTCACGAGGGCGTGTCGACCGTGTTGCCAGATGGCTCTATCATGTTTACACGTAACAATTATTTTAAAGGAAAAAAAGGCAAGGGTAAAGACGGCGTGGTGCGTTTGAAGCTATTTACCGCTAAAGGTACAAACCATCAAGATATTGTGGCTTTCCCTTTTAACAGCGACAGCTATTCGGTAGGGCATCCCACAGTAAGCAAAGACGGTAAGATTTTAATTTTCACTTCGGATATGCCAGGCGGATCGGGAGGTACAGATTTATACTATTCTGTGCGCTTGGATGAAAAATCAGACTGGGGACGCCCGGTAAATTTAGGACGTAAAATTAATACCGAAGGAGACGAAGCTTTCCCTTATTTTGATGAAGATAATACGCTTTATTTTTCGTCTAACGGTTTGGCTGGTTTGGGAGGTTTGGATGTTTTTAGTGTTAAACTGAAAGATTTACGCCCTGTTGGCAGTCCGCAGAATTTAGGTGCGCCGTTTAACTCACCTTACGATGATTTCGGTGTAGCAAAAACTAGCGAATTAACAGGTTACCTAAGTTCTAACCGCGCTGGTAACGACAATATTTACTCTTTCGTAAAAAAAGAATTCGGTATTATTTTAAAAGGCGTGGTTACAGATGCAAGCACCGGTTTGCCATTGAAAAGCGCCACGGTGATTTTGAGAAACGGAGACAAAGAAGAGGTGCTGACTTTGAATGATAAAGGCGAGTTTAGAAAGCCGCTGATGAAAGATACCGGTTACGAGTTAAGCGGTAAACTAAAAGATTATCTGCCAGAAAGAAGGTACGTGGGTACAGATGGAATCAACAAAGATTCGGTGATTTTTGTTCCGTTGAAGTTAAAAGGCACTAACGATGCGCAAAAATTTGTGATAGACCATTGCGATTCTTTAAAGAAAGTTTTTGCTCTACAAAACATTTATTACGATTTAGACAAATACTTTATCCGCGCAGATGCAGAAGCTGATTTAAATCATGTGGTAGCGCTGATGAACAAATATCCGGATATTGAATTGGTGACCAAAAGCCACTGCGACAGTCGCGCTTCGGAAAGTTATAATCGGGTGCTGTCTTTGCGAAGAGGCGAATCGGCGAAAGCCTACCTGGTAAAAAAAGGTATTGCGCCAACACGAGTTTCTGTCCAGTATTTTGGGAAAAGCCGTTTAGTTAATGGGTGTACCGATGGCGTTCCATGTTCGGAAGCCGAACAACAGATGAACCGCCGTACCGAATTTGAAGTGGTTTATAACGGAATAAATTTAGCGCTGATTGATTGTAAGTAAGTCGATATAGAGCCTGTTTATAGCTGTTTTCCGGAAAAAAAATAGACGCTTGATTTTAATTTTCTAGCTCTATATTTAATAAAAATACAGATTAAAAACTTTACTAAATAAATTTTATGTACAAAGTAGTGAATTATGACGATGCTTCTGCCGAGACAAGAGCGATTTACGATGACAGCATGAGGACATTGGGTATTCCCTTTGTGCTTAATTGGTTAAAGTGCCAAGGTGAAAATCCTGCCATTTTAAAAGGAAATTGGGAAAAATTGAAAGGCACGTTAATTTTAGGCGATGTTCCGAACGTGCTAAAGCAGATTATTATCCACAACATCAGTAAAAGAAAATCTTGCAGCTATTGCACCACTGTGCACGGCATTTTTGCCAACTCGATGAGTGCGGCTCTTACGGATGATAAGGATTTTGTGCTTACGGAAAACCTAAACAGCGATATCATTCCATCAAGCTATAAAACGGCCATTAAAGTAGTAACCGATGCGGCTTTAGAACCTCAAGCTTTCAAAGACGAGCAGGTGAAGCTTTTGCAAGAGGAAGGTTTTAGCGCTACCGAAATTATTGAGCTCTTAAGTTTAGCAGATTTTGTGAACATGGCCACTACTATTGCAGAAATTTCTGGAATTAAAGTGGATAACGAATTGGCAGAAGCGGCCTAATGGTTTCTGTAGAAGCCGTATCGCTTAGGCTGCGTTACGAGGCATTTTCGAAATATGCCGCCGGCATTTCAAAATGCAAGGATACTGATGCTTTAGCGCATATGCTGGTAAAGCACGTGAAGTACCTGATGCCTTTTAATTTCGGACGCGTCGTGGTTTTTAAATCCGATTATTTTCATGAAATACGCTACGATAAACATAAAACTTTAATTACTGTAGGGACGGGGTTAGTGTTGAAAGGCCTTGAGCGACTTGCGTTGACAACCATGATTCCTAAGTTGGTAACTAAACAAGAAATCCCATTTGAGCTTATAGCTGATATTTTCGAAGGTTTCGACATCAACGAAAACGATTATGAGGAGCTAGCTTTGGTGCCCTTATCCAATAAAACAGTTTATACCGCTTTTTTTGGTTTTGCATCTCGGCCAAAGCTGAGAATTTCGCAAATTGATAACCAGTTTGCAAAGCTGATGCTGGATTTATACCTCACTAAATTTTCGGAGATAAAGCTTTCGCTTGATGCACAATTGCAAAGCGCAGTTATCGAGAGCAACTTGCAACTGATCAGTGCAAAAAACGCGGAAATAGAGCGCGTATTGGTTAATCAAGAACAGTTGATAAAAGAAAGAACCGCACAGTTACAGGCGAGAAATACGGCTTTGGAAGAGTATTCGTGGATTACCTCGCATGAAATACGCCGACCTTTGGCCAATATTTTGGGTTTATTGCAATTAGCGCAAGCCGATATGAACGATTTAGACAATTTGCGCGATGTGATAAATCTATTGACCAGCTCGGCTTATGAACTGGACGAAGAAATTAAGCGCGCAAATATTTTACTGAATAAAGATTTAACCGGCGGTTTTATTGCCGAGGCTTAGGTTTATTGCGCCGTTGGCTCCAAAAAAAAAACACTCATTCTTTTTTTAAATTCGAATGAGTGTTTTGTTTTTGGAGGGAAGCTGTTTTATTCGGATGCGTTCATGAAAACAAAGTTTTTATCAAACACATCTAATTTTATTTTGCTATCGCGATCCACTTTTCCTGCTAATATCTGTTTAGAAAGTTCGTTCAAAACACGTTTCTGAACAACTCTTTTTAACGGACGTGCGCCAAATTGCGGGTCGTAACCCAACTCGGCCAGCCAATCTAAAGCTTCTTCCGATGCGTCTATCTGGATGCCCATTTCCGCTAGTGATTTTTGTACACCGGCAAACTGCAGCTTCACAATGTCGCGTATTTCATCGCGGTTAAGCGGCGTAAACATAATCACCTCATCAATCCGGTTCAAAAACTCGGGTCTGATAGATTTTTTCAGCAATTCAAAAACCTCATTTTTGGTTTTCGCAATCACTTCCTCGCGGTTATCATCCACCAGCAAACTGAAATTTTCTTGTATTAAGTGCGATCCGATATTCGACGTCATGATGATAATGGTGTTCTTAAAATTCACCACCCGGCCTTTATTGTCAGTCAAACGGCCATCATCCAAAACCTGTAGTAAAATGTTGAAAACGTCTGGATGCGCTTTTTCAATTTCATCCAATAAAATCACAGAATAAGGTTTTCTGCGCACAGCTTCTGTCAACTGTCCACCTTCATCGTAGCCTACATATCCCGGAGGCGCACCAATTAAACGGCTTACGGCGTGGCGTTCTTGGTACTCGCTCATGTCAATACGCACCATGCTGTGTTCATCGTTAAACAAAAACTCGGCTAAAGCTTTGGCCAGTTCGGTTTTACCCACGCCGGTAGTTCCCAAGAAAATGAAAGAACCTAAAGGCTTGCGTTGGTCGCTTAAGCCCGCTCTTGAACGTCTAATCGCATCGGATAAAGCCTCAATAGCTTCTTCTTGCCCCGCAACGCGCTTGTGCAGTTCGCTTTCTAGACTTAACAATTTCTCGCGTTCGCTGGCTACCAGTTTATTTACCGGAATACCGGTCCAACGCGCTACCACACCCGCAATATCTTCAGAAGTTACTTCCTCTTTTAACATGCGGTTGTCTGATGTTTTGCTCTGCAATTCGGTTTTTAGCCGCTCAACTTCTTCTTGCGCTTCTTTGATGCGTCCGTAACGGATTTCAGCCACTTTACCGTAATCTCCGGCACGTTCTGCTTGCTCGGCTTCCAGTTTTAAATCCTCAATTTTTTCGATTTTACTGTTTAGGTTATCTACCAAATCTTTTTCGCCTTGCCATTTTGCTTTTAACTCGTCGCGTTCCGATGTTAAATCGGCAATTTCTTTAGAAAGATCGGCAACTTTGCGTTCATCTTTTTCACGTTTGATGGCTTCCCGCTCAATTTCCAGCTGCATAATTTTACGGTCCAGCTCATCCACCGCTTCTGGAACAGAGTCCATCTCCATCCTCAGTTTGGATGCCGCTTCGTCCATTAAGTCTATCGCCTTATCTGGCAAAAAGCGGTCAGAAATATAACGTTGCGAAAGCTCAACGGCAGAAATTATCGCTTCGTCTTTAATGCGCACTTTGTGGTGTGTTTCGTAGCGCTCTTTTAAGCCCCGTAGAATAGAAATAGCGTCGGCAGTATCTGGCTCTTCTACCATCACTTTTTGGAACCTGCGTTCCAAAGCTTTGTCTTTTTCCAGGTACTTTTGGTATTCGTTTAACGTAGTTGCGCCAATGGCTCTTAATTCGCCACGCGCTAATGCAGGTTTTAAGATGTTTGCCGCATCCATAGCGCCCTCGCCACCGCCGGCGCCCACCAAGGTATGTATCTCGTCAATAAACAAAATGATTTCGCCATCACTGTCCGACACCTCCTTTACCACCGCTTTTAAACGTTCTTCAAACTCGCCTTTATATTTTGCGCCAGCTACCAAGGCACCCATATCTAAAGAATAAACCACTTTAGAGCGTAAATTCTCTGGCACATCACCTTTGATAATCCTAAACGCAATGCCCTCTGCAATAGCGGTTTTACCCACGCCCGGTTCACCAATTAATATCGGGTTGTTTTTTGTACGGCGAGATAGAATTTGGATTACCCGCCTAATTTCCTCGTCGCGACCAATTACAGGATCCAATTTGCCCGATTCTGCATACTCGTTTAAGTTGCGGGCATATTTGTTTAGGGCGTTGTAAGTGGCTTCCGCGTTTTGGTCGGTCACTTTTGCATCGCCGCGCAAATCTTTAATTGCTTTCTTTAGGTCTTTTTCTGTAACGCCTTGGTCTTTTAGCAAAGCCGATGTTTTATCGCCCGCAGCTAAAATCCCCAAAAGGATGTGCTCTACAGAAACAAATTCGTCTTTAAACTCTTTTAAATAAGATTGTGCTTTTTGCAATGCCGAGTTTGCGGATGATGAAAGATAAACCTCGCTTCCGCTCACTTTAGGATAGGTGGCAATTTGCCCGTCTAAAGAAGTATTTAAACGGTTAATGTTTACGTTTAGCTTTTTTAATAGGTAACCGACTACATTTTCATCTACAGATAAAAGACCTTTTAAAATATGCGCGTTTTCAATAGCTTGTTGCTGAAAACCTTGTGTAATCTCAGAAGCTTTTTGGATAGCTTCCTGAGCTTTGATGGTAAAATTGTTAAAGTTCATGGTGTTTGCTCCTCGGGAATGAGGCATCAAAAATAAAACCAAACCGCGTTTTAGATAGTAAAAGGAATGTTTGACTTAAGTGGTTGGTAGGTAGTGACTTTTTGTCCTGAAAGATTGGATTATAATGCCAAAATTTCATATCTCCCAATGGTTTAAGCTTTTGTTTTCAGATAATTAACCTTTATATTTGGGTATGACTACCACAATGCTAAATAAAATAAAACTTTTACCGGCTACTAAACAAAAGGAGATAGAGGATTTTGTTGAGTTTTTAGCTAGTAAATATTTGTCTGTAGAGGAAGAATCGTCTTTGGAGAATCGACGAATGCAAATTATGGGGCGTTATAAAGGCAAAATCAAAATGTCGGATGATTTCAATCAAACACCTGATGATTTTCAAGATTATATTTAATGGCATTATTGATTGATACCCAGGTGATAATTTGGCTGGAAAGTGATCCTCACAAATTATCCAGAGAAACAAGAACACTTATATCCAAAGAATCCGAAGTTTATTTTAGTGATGTTTCTATATGGGAAATGGCAATTAAGATAAAAACCGGTAAATTGTCATTTGACCAGAATTTAGAAACTTTTATTCAAAAGTTTCAGAAAGACTATCAGTTCATTCATTTGCCGATTGCATTGGAGCATATTTATAAAACTCAAGAACTTGAATTTCATCATAAAGACCCATTCGATAGATTAATAATCGCTCAGACTATTATTGAAGGTTTTGCTATTGTAAGCTCGGATACCATTTTTGACCAATACTTAAGTAGTAGAATTTGGTAAAGGACTAGAAGAAAAATGTTTGTCCGAAGAATTGAGCGAAGCGTTCTTCGGATAAAAGAATGGAAAAGAGTCTCCAGACTCTAAAATAGCGTTGTTTTTCCCAAATTGTAATAGATGCAATCTAATATTTCCCGAAAAACAGTTGATTATATAGCTTGCTAAAATGCGGTATGGTGCTCATACAACCGCAAGGAAAAAAATATACTTTTTGCTAAGTTAGTAAAAAGTGAGGAAGAATATGATTTTGGGTTTGTTGTGAATTTAAACGTCGCCCTCAATCCACACTTTCCCACCAAGCTTCAAACTTTTCATCCTTGTTATCTAAATTTACGCGTTGCCCTATGATGGGGGTAACTAAGCAGAAATGGTATTTTTCTGAGGCTTCTTTCGCTTTAATCAAAGGCTCGTCCCATGGGTGGTTTGCCAGTGCAAATTTAGAAGAGTGAACAGGCAATACGCGCTCCGGGTTTAAAATCTGGATTACCTTCACCAAATCGGCAGGAAGATGATGAATGTGGCACCAAGCGGGGTTATATTGCCCGTTATCCAAAATTGCTAAATCAATATCCGGATGCTGTTGCGCAATAAGCTGATAATGCGAGCCAAGGCCGCTATCGCCACCTAAAAATATCTTGTTGTTTGGCGTTTGCAATACATAAGAAACCCATAAGGTTTGGTTGCGCCTAAATCCTCGGCCAGAGAAATGACGCGTAGGCGTTACAAACAACTTTAGGTCTGCGCTCAGGTTAACATCGTCAAACCAATCTTTTTCAATAATTTGCTCGGGTTGGTATCCCCACATTTCAAAATGCGCAGCCACACCTAGGCCACAAACAACGGTTTTTATCTTTTTTTGCAATTGTTTAATAATTGGATAATCAAGATGGTCGTAATGATCATGCGTAATCAGCAAAAAATCAATTTCTGGCAAATCATCAACGGTGTAAACATCTGTTCCTTTAAAGGCACGCATGGTGCCGGGCAAAGGAGAGGCGTTACCGCTGAGAACAGGATCCACCAAAAATTTCTTCCCGCTCAATTGCAGGTAGTACGAAGAATGTCCGAACCAAACTAAAAAGTCGGCTTCGGGCCTGGCATTTAGCAAATCTGTTTTTACAGAAGGAAGCGGCGTACTGGGTTTGTGCCTAGGCTTATTTACAAAAAGGTTCTCGTACAAGACGCTCTTATACGAGTAACCTTCTGCAAGTACCGGTGTTTTATCCAAGTTTTGAAAAGCACCATTGCGGTAATTGGGCGATTGCCGGATTTTTACTAAACGCGCTCCGCTTGGCCTAGCGCCAAACACTGCCGAGCTAAAAAAAAGAAAAATGGATAAAATCAGCAGAGTTAATACGATTGCAGCAATCAGCATTTTTATAAAGATTAACATTAAAACTAAGTACAGTTGCCGTAAAGGTAACTAGCTATAGCCAATATTAATCTTCTAAAAATCCAAATTTGCCTTCGTTAAAATCGTTAAATGCTTCCATTAACTCGGCTTTGGTGTTCATCACAAAGGGGCCGTGAGCAGCAATAGGTTCGCCGATAGGCTTGCCGCTTAAAACCAGCACCAAGGCGTTTTCTGTGGCAGTAACACTAAATTCTTCGCCATCGTTAGCCATCAAGGCCAAATGGTCTGTTGGCACTTTCTCCAAATTATTAACAGTGATTTCGCCCTCTAAAACCAGCAATACGGTATTGTAGTTTGCAGGAAAGCTGAATTTTGCCGTTGCAGACGGGTTAAGCCTAACATTAAACATATGGATAGGGGTAAAAGTATTTGCTGCGCCGTTTACACCTTGGTAGTGGCCGGCAATAACCTCAACTGTTCCACCATTGTTTGGCAATTGGTAGTGCCCAATGTCGTCCTTTTTTATTGCTTGGTATTTTGGATCCGACATTTTATCTTTTTTAGGCAAGTTTACCCATAACTGCACCATCTGAAAATCGCCACCGGTTTTGCTCCATTCCTCTTCATGAAATTCTTTGTGCAGCACACCACGTGCAGCCGTCATCCACTGCACATCGCCTTCGCCAATAACGCAACCGCCGCCACTGCTATCATGGTGTTGTACTTTGCCTTTATAGGCGATGGTTACGGTTTCGAAACCGCGGTGCGGATGTACGCCCACGCCTTTAGGTTTTGCGGACGGCTCAAAACGATAGGTAGAGTTATAATCCAGCATAATAAACGGATCCATTCTTTGCATATCCATGCGGAATGTGCTTGGAATAAAGTTATGAACCCTAAAGCCGTCGCCAACAAAATGTGGCGCTTTAGGTTGTGCTACTAGTTCTACAGTTTTTGTTTTCATCGTCTGATAATTTTATTGATGTAAAAGTAGCCAAGGTTTAAATGCTGTGCATTGATGTATGTTAAGAAATCACCGGGTTTTCCTGAGCGCTAAATCGCGCCTTAAGCGGCTTAAACTTTCGGGGGTGATGCCTAAGTAAGAGGCAATCATGGTTAGGGGCACGCGCAAAGTTACATCAGGGTAGGTTTTAATAAATTTAAGATAGCGTTCTTCGGCGGTGTCGCCTAAAAGGGAGTTAATTCTGCTTTGCAAAACCCTGATGTGGTTATGCAGTAATTTGTTGTTGAACTCTGCAAAAGAAGGGATGCTTCCGCCGATTGTTTGCAACTGATTTTCATCCAACAGCACAACCCTGCTGGCTTCTAACGCTTGTATATAATAAACCGAAGGCTGGTTAAAGTAACTGCTTTCCCGGTCCGTAACAAACCAGTTTTCCGGCGCAAATGAAATAATATGTTCTTTCCCTTTGCTATCAACAGAAAACTGCCTTAACAAGCCGCTTTCTACAAAAAAGCTTTGTTTGCAATATTCATTTGCCCGCAATAAAAACTCATCTTTTTTAACCAATTTCGACTTAAAGTTTTTGGTCAGCTCGTTTAAATCAACTTCGTTAATGCCTAAGTTAGAGGTTAAATAGCTTTTTAGGGTAAAAGTGTTCATAAAGGTTTGCTATGCAAGTAATGCACAATTTAGCAATATACACCAACAAAAAAAGCGATGAAAACCGGTTCATCGCTTTTATATGATTAGCTTGTGTAAGTTAACCCAATACTTTTGCCAAAGTAGCTACCTGGTGGTCTACCAGTTTTTGCAAAGGTCCGCTGGCCATCATTTTCAGCATCATGTTTAATTCTGCAGCTACCACTAATTTTGCGGTAGTGCCAGCACCGTCAGCAGCAGTTAGCCAGCGCATGTTTAGCGCAAAGGGTGCCTGTTCTGCCGGTTCAATCAAAATTTCTTGATTTTGGATGCGCTCAGTCACTTTCAAAACCAGTTTTGCCATGTTTTGGATGGTGAAACGGGCTTCATCTGCACTGCTGCTCCAATTGTAAATATTTTCGGGCATTAACTGCTGGTGGTTGTTTAAATCGCTTAAAAAAGCGAATACTTCTTCCACCGGTTTTGCTATGGCTACGCTACTTTCAAAAGTTGTCATGGCTAAATTATTTTCCCCACTCCGACGGGTTTTTACGCCAGTCGCCTAAAAGTTGGATGTCGTTTTTTTGGATAAAGTTATGCTCTGCGGCATACTCAATTAAAGCGCTGTAATTAGATAAGGTTGCATAACGGCATTTAGCTTCCGCAAAATTTTCTGCGGCTACATCAAAACCGTAAGAAAATATCGCAACCAAGCCTGCTACCTCATAACCGGCATCGCGCAAAGCGGCAACAGCCTGCAAGCTACTTTTACCGGTCGAAATTAAATCTTCTACCACTACCACACGTTGGCCGGGATTAATTTCACCTTCTATTAAGCTTTGCGTGCCGTGTTCTTTGGCTTTAGCGCGCACATAAATAAAAGGCAAGCCTAAATCTTGCGCCACCAATGCGCCCTGCGGAATACCGGCAGTGGCTACACCAGCAACTACGCTGCAAGCGCCAAATTCTTCTTGTATCAGCTCAGAAAGTTTTTGCCTAATATAAGTTCTGATGGAAGGGTGGGAGAGCGTAATTCTGTTGTCGCAATAAATAGGAGATTTCCAACCCGATGCCCATGTAAAAGGATTATTAGGTTGTAATTTTATTGCTTTAATTTGCAACAAAAATTCAGCAATTTTCTGTTCAATCTCACTTTTGTTGTACATGGCGCAAAAATACAATATTTATATCAACGAAAAGGCTCTTATTATTACATCTAAACTTCCCGAAAGTGCAAGCAATTATCAACTTGTTGAGCTTCAAGGTTTTGATTTTGAAAAATTTTACCACGACCTTTCTAAAAACCCAAAGTCCAAATTTTTGTTATTATCAGACGAGCCTAAAGCCGTTTTCCAATCCATAAAAAAGAAGGTACGCGTAATTGAAGCTGCCGGTGGTTTGGTGCGTAACGAAGATGGGAAATACCTGTTTATCCACCGCCACGGACGCTGGGATTTGCCGAAAGGAAAGCTAGAAGCAGATGAAAAAAAGAAAGATGCAGCTGTGCGCGAAGTGCAAGAAGAGTGTGGGATTAAAGTGAAAAAACTGCGCCAGAAAATCATCAAAACCTATCACGTTTACGAGATAAAAGGCAAACCGGTATTAAAAGTTTCGCATTGGTATGCGATGGATGCAAAGGGCAAGCAAAAACTTATTCCGCAGTTAGAAGAAGGGATTAGCGAAGTTAAGTGGTTTGCAAAAAACGAATTTAATGTTGTGCGCGCCAACACCTTCGCCAATATATTGCAAGTCATAGATTGCGCCAGCTAAGGCCGTTACCGAAACTGTTTTACAATTTGTGCCAACTGGTTTGCAGGAACTACGCCAGATTGCCGCCATTTAATTTGTCCGTTTTTAAATAGGATAAGCGTAGGTACGCCCTGGATCTGGTAAGCATTCGCCGCCTGCGGATTTTTGTCGACATCTACTTTAATAATGGAAAGCTCTTCGCCCAATTGCGATTTCAATTCGCTTAAAATGGGTTTCATCATTTTGCAGGGACCGCACCACTCGGCAAAAAAATCAACCAGCACGGGTTTATCGGAGTTAATAAGTTCTGAAAATTTTGACATGACGATAGTTTTTCAAAAAGCGCTACAAAATAGTTGCCAAGCAGAAAATGCTGTCAATTGGTCTTGCGTTTTGATTTTTCCCAAGCCGCACTCTGCTGTCCCTTAAAGTATCGGATGGTGCCGGCAATGGTAGCATAATTCATCATACAAAAATAAAAAGGAACAAACAGCAGTTTGATTTTGATGGCCTTGGACTCTAGCACTGCTCCAACAGCGGCAGCAAGGTAAAACAATATTTGTAAAGCCAATAGCACCTGGTATAATTCCAGGTTGGGGTGTTGCAAACAGATGCTGATGTTTGCAAAAAACACGGCAATCATTAACCAAGGCGTAATGGTCCAGCGTAATACGCGGTGGCTAACGTACTGAAAGGTTAAGATTGGGTTGCGGAAAGGGTTTGCGGCTTTTTTTAAACGGAAAATAGATTGGATACCACCTGCCGCAATTCTGATTTTCCGTTTCAGCTCTTCGGCGCTATTGGCAGAAGCGCTTTCCAAAGCGTAAGCCTTAGGTTCATAAGCGATGATATAGCCTTTTTCTGCAATGCGCATGGCAATCATGTGGTCGTCAACAATCGTGTCCGACTCTACCGGCGTATAAAGTGCGGTTTTAATGCTGAATAATTCGCCCGCAGCGCCCACGTTAGAATAAAGTTGGTAATCCCAGTTTTTCAATGCCGATTCGTATTTCCAGTAAAAACCCTCACCGGCGGCGCTTGCATCGGCTTGTTCGGCTACTAAAATGCGCTTCTCGCCCGCAACTGCGCCCACCTTGTCGTTTTGGTAATGTTTCACCAATTCTGTTATTGCGCTGGCATTTAAAAAAGTATTTGCATCTGTAAAAACCGTAATCTCTGTATCAACAAATGGCATGGCACGTTTAATGGCTGCCATTTTTCCGCTCCGCTGGTTTTGGTGTAATAATTTTACTTCCGTATATTTTGAAATAAGCTGCGGCGTGTCGTCGCTGGAGCCATCGGTAATAAAAATTACTTTTAGCAAATGTTTAGGATAGTCCAGAGAAAGGCAATTGACAATTTTTTGCTCAATAATATCGGCCTCGTTATAGGCGGCAATTAAAAGGCTCACACTAGGCAAAGGGACGTTGTTTTGGAAATTAAAAGGCTTTTTAAAAAATTTTTTAAGCCTCACCAAAAAAAACAGCAAAATGCCGTAACCAAAAAAGGTGTAGAATATGATAAATAGGGCAATCCAAAAAAAAGTGATCATTTTAATTTATATCCTAGATTTTTACTGTTTTTGGAATGAAAAAGATTCCATTTTACTGCTTTTATAACTTGGAGGGCTAAATCACTTCGTCTGTTCAGCAAATATTTTAAAACCATTTTGGGGCAGGCTACCAACAAATAATAAACAGAAAAGCCAATTGTATTTAGCAGAGAAGTGTTTTTGCGGATAAACAACATGCGGTTGCGGGTTAAAAAATAGGTTTTCAGCGGACTTTCTTTACCCACGCTAACAGATTCTTTATGCAAAATATAGGTGTTGCCGGTAAAATAAATTTGCTTGCCAATACGCTTAAATTTTTCGCACCAATCCAGCTCCTCATAATACAAGAAGTAATTTTCATCCATCAGTCCGGCTTTGTTTAAATCACTTTTTCGGCAAATGACCGCGGCGCCGTGGCAAAAACCGGTAGGGTAGGTTTTTTGATCATATTGCCCTACATTTTCTTCGTATTGCCCCAGCTGTTGGTTGCGCGCCGTAAGATAATTTAGAGGAGTATAACCGGCATATTGCACGGTATCGGGTTTATCGTAATATAAAATTAAAGGTGATAGCAAACCTATTTGGATGTTGTTTTTTAAAACATCAACTAGCTGACTAACAGTGTTTTCTGTAACTTCTGTGTCGTTATTTAAAAGAAAAATGTACTCACCTTTAGCCGCTTTTATACCTAAATTATTACCTCCGGCGAAACCTAAGTTAACTTTTGTACGAATAAAGGTAAAGTTTGGGAAAATGTCTTGGAATGTGGCTTCGTTGTTTTCTGTGCTGCCGTTGTCCACCAAAATTACTTCCAAATTAGGATAGGAAACTTTTTTTAACGAGTGAAGCAGAGCAACCGTAGCTTCTGGCTGATTATAATTGACGGTGATAACTGAAACAAGATCCATCCTAAAAAATAAAAATACCCATAGCACAATTATACAATTAAGAGGATGGAAAATTTAATAAGTTTTAAAAATATGCCCCACGCTACTGTAGAAGAAAAACTGAACGATTTAATAGCCACTTTAAACAGTTCGGACATCAACTCGGATAATATAAAATCTTTACAGCATAAGTTTAACACTGCCGTACATAATAAATTAACCGAAGCCGAATTAATTGCCGAATTTGCCAAAGTGGACGATGACAGATTATCGCGCCTGGAAAAACTAGACAAAATTGAGCTTATTTTACAAGACAATTTTGTGGATACCAAGGTAGCAAAATCTGTAGCGGTAAAGCGCTTTTTAGAACTTTTAGTGCCTTTATGTATCGGTTTTGTGATGCTAACTTTAGGGCTAGCGATGATTATTTTACCTGCGCCGCCGTATTTTGAAATGTTTACAATTTTCTATTTTAGCGTAAACGATGGTTTTACGCTGATGGATTTGATCTCATTAATTATTATTTTAACTGGCGTTTTCACCATTATTAAATCTTACTTTAAATTTGCTAACAGATAAAATTACGTGGGCAAAAAGATACTTTTAGTTGACGATGAGCCGTTTCAGCTTAGGCTGATGCAAAAAGTGCTTAACCAAAATGGTTTTGAAGCTACTACTGCGTCTTCTGTAGAAAGTGCGCTAGAGGTGTTGCAGAACGACATTCAAGATCTGATAATTTCTGATATTGAAATGCCCACTATTGATGGTTTTGATTTTCGTAAGCGGCTTTTAGAAGACAAAAAATTCAAGAACATTCCCTTTTTATTTCATACCTCGCATAATAAAGAAATGCTAATTGATAAAGGCTTAGCATTAAAAGCGATAGACTATATTGACAAAAACACGCCGGTTGAACAGCTGGTGGCCAAGGTGAAAAACATTTTAGCTACCGTGGTAGAGCAAAATGAGAAATCAATTGCCGAGCTAAAATCCGTTGCCGATAAACTAAACCTAAAAAACGTTCCGCAGAAGAAACTAAAGCTGAAGAACTTTGAAATCAATATTTTCCACAAAACCTACCAAAACCACCCCGGAGGCGATTTTATTGATTTAATTAAAATAGATGACCGTTACACTTTTGTAGTGCTGGGCGATGTGATGGGCAAAAAGTGGGGCGCATGGTTTTTCTCGTTTACTTTCCTTAGCTATATCCGCTCTGCCATACGTTTGTGCGTTTTTGACGGCAACTTATCGGTAGCTAAAATTATGCAGCGCATTAACCAAGTAATCCACGTTGATGAGTTTTTGAATGATATTTACTCTACACTTAGCTTGGTTTTAATAGATGACGAAACCGGAGATATCAGCTATTGCGGAGCCAGCGATTTGCCCCTGTTAAAATACAACCCGGCCAGCCAAGAAGTAACGCAGTATAAATCGAAAGGCTTGCTGTTAGGGTTTTTTAAAAACGGTAATTTTAATGAACAAAGTATAGCCACAACAAGTAACGACAGGGTGTACTTGATTTCGGATGGGGTGATAGATTTTGAAGCCAAAGGAGTTAAAAAAACAGATTTGAATCTTTTTTTAGGCAGTCTGAAGATGCACCTGAACCAAAACTTAAGTTTTAACCAAATAACAGAAAGTATATTCAACAGTCAGAAATATCAGGTAGACGACTGTAGCCTAATACAAATTAAACGTCTCTAGAAATGAATTATAGTAAAGAAGTTATTGACGGAACAGTATATGTGACCATCAATTTATCTGAAGCCAGCCTAAACCAATCAGAAGATTTTAAGAAGTTTTTGTACGATATAGACGAAGTTCATCCGCCAAAGATTATCCTGGACCTGGGCAAAATAGAATACATGGACAGCTCTTTTATTGGTGCCTTAGTTGGGGGACTTAAGAATGTTTTGTCTAAAGGCGGAGAAATGGCTTTAATAAACATTAACAGTGATGTGATGTCTTTGTTTGAGCTTACCCGCTTAGACAAGGTTTTTAAAATCTGTGATAATAAAGAAGATGCACTTCAGCAACTGAACTAATGGCTTCCAACGCAAAAAAGCTTACCTTAGAAATCCCAGTGCACATCAGCAGTTATAAGATGTTTATAGAAACATGCTGTAACTTTGTTAGCGGTTTTGAACCTTTGGCAACGGATTTCAAGCGCCTCTCTAAATTTAAATTGGTGATTATGGAGTTGCTCACCAACGCCATGAAACACAGCCGCGCAGTTTCATTTATTGAATTGGAAATTGGCAGTCGGGAAATCATCATCAAAAAAATAGATTCAGGAAATTTATTCACTTTTACCGACGATGCTACCGGGATTCTACACGGCTTTCCGTTAACAGCTATTGCGCCATCAACCCGGCTTTGCGCCTTGCTAGGCAACAATTATAAATTGGATGTACTGGTTAAAAACGAAAATGTAATTGAGTTTTTAGAGCCTGCGGCAGTAGATTATGATGACGTGCAGCTGATGCCCGAAAACTTTGGTTTGATGGTGATTAGACAATGCGCTAGCTCTTTTCACTACTATTTTAACAGCCACGAAGGAAAAAACGCCTTTGAAGTGATTTTTAAATTTTAAATTGGCGCTTCGGTTTGCGTATTAAGCGGCCGCTTTCAACAAGCAACAATGATAGCAATTACCTTAGCTAGCAACAATAATTACGCGATTTTAGCGGCTGTACTTATCCAATCTGTGATTACTAACCACACTAGTGGTGAAGATATTACCTTCTATTTTCTTGACGACGGGATATCCCGGATTAACCGGGAAAAGATAAACACTTTGGCAAAAGATAACGTTAAGATTGAATGGAAGCCAACCGAAGAAATTTTACCGCCCGGGGTTAAATTCCCTGAAGATAACTCCGCCTTTCCCAGAACTTCTTATTTCCGCATGTTTGCCCCCTTTGTGGTTCCTCCCAGCGTTAAAAAATTGATTTATTTTGATGTAGACATGGTGGTAAAAGCAGATGTAGCCCAACTTTGGAATACCGATATGCGCGGACATACGATGGCCGCAGTGCAAGATGTGGGCAAGGTGGCCGGTTGTAAATGGGGCGGCATCCCCAACTACGAGGAGTTGGGCATTGCCGCAGATGCGCCTTATTTTAATTCGGGTATGTTATTAATTGATTGCGAACAGTGGCGCAAACAAAACATCCCCCAAAAGGTGCTGAAAGTGATGGAGGATAATATACAGCACGTAAATTATGCCGACCAGTATGGTTTAAACGTTGTTTTTACCGGAAAATGGCTGCAGATAGATCCGTTTTGGAACTGGTTTGCAAACAACTATCATCCAAACGCAAAATGTATCCATTATCTGGATATTAAGCCCATCTATAAATCGTACAACTCGGACAAAGTATTTCAGCAAGAATTTTTTAAATACTTAGCGCAAACGCCTTGGAAAAATATGAAAATGAAGAGCGATTTAAGCCGTTTGATACACAAGGCTAAAATCAAGCTCAAGAAAAAATTTAAAGCATTCCTAAAAACCAATTAACAAACGCTTTTTAAAACATGCCCTCGTATCCGGATATTTCTTTGTTGGTTACCCACTATAACCGAAGCAAATCTTTAGAAAGGCTGCTATCGGCATTGGAACAACTTGATTTAAAATTCCACGAGATTGTAGTTTCTGACGATGGAAGTAATGCCGAACATCAGGCTTATATAACTGCCTTGCAGTTGAGATATGAATTTTCACTTGTTAAAGCGCCCATTAACCGGGGTTTAGGTAATAACATCAATAAAGGGCAACAATATATTAAAACGCCTTTTACGCTTTATATCCAAGAAGATTTTGTGCCAAAACCTTTGCTTGCCGAAAAATTAACCCTGTCTCGGCAAATGATGTTAGCAGATGCAAGCATCGATTTTGTGCGATATTATGGATATTACAGCTATCCTTACGTGAAACCCGCCGAGCATGGCTTTAACGAGATGGTGTTTAAACATTGGAAGCTTTGGCAACATTATCATAAATATTATTATTATAGCGACCATCCGCACCTGCGCAGAAGCAATTTTCTTGAACGTTTTGGCAAATATGCGGAAGGTGTAAATCCCGAGCGTGCCGAGTATAAAATGATGATGCAGGTATTGGCCAACAAACCGAAGGCATTAATTTATCATGATATTAATGCGTTGCTAACGCAGGTAAATGATGATGAAGAGCCTAGTACCTTTAAACGTAATTTTTTGCGGAACAACAATCACTTTTTATCCGTTGCAGCGCGGGCGCTTTATCGCTATCTTAGGTTTAATTCTGAATTGCTGGCTTTCAAAATCAAACGAAAAGTATATGGCCGTAGCCTTGTTTAAATTGCCAAAATGGGTTAAGCGGAATTTGTACAAAGGCAAAAGTTTTTCCGATTTAACCGATAAAGAGCTGGCTGATATCCATCGGAAATTGCAGAGATTTAAAAGTCCGGACCCAGAAGTTTCTGTGATGATACCGGCTTGGAACGAAGAAAATAACATTTTTAGGACGCTATCTTCCTTGGCCAACAGCCGTACCAAACGTAAAGTGGAGCTGGTGGTTATCAATAACAATTCAACAGATTTAACTCAAAAAGTATTAGATAAACTTGGCGTAATTAGTTATTTTGAACCTAAACAAGGGATCACTTTTGCGCGGCAATTGGGTTTAGAGCGTGCGAAGGGCAAATACCATTTATGTGCCGATTCGGATACATTTTATCCGCCGGGATGGATTGATGCGATGGTAGCACCGTTAGAGAAAGATGATGATGTAGTGGGCGTTTATGGGCGCTATGCCTTTATACCCGAAAATGATTACGACCGGGCATTTTTTTGGGTTTACGAAAGATTAGCCAGCGTAATCATCCGCTTGAGGCGCTTAAGGCGCGAGCATATCAACTTTTTAGGTTTTAACATGGGGTTTATTACCCAGGTAGGTTTGGCTAACGGCGGTTTTAAAGTAAAAAACGTCCGCAAATTTGATAATGCCATAGGCAGCGATTATTACGTTGACGAATCAGAAGACGGCCGCATGGCGGTAAACCTAATGAAAACCGGAAGGTTAAAGTTGGTTACGGATAACAAAGCAGTGGTATTCACTTCATCGCGCAGGTTAATTGCAGAAGGCGGAATTTTGGAAGCTTTTAAATCGCGCTTTAAATTGCATACCAACCGTCTGTCGGAATATTTGAAAGGGAAAAAGATTTGAAGAAAAAACACCACGTACCTACAAACTTCATCACCAAGCTAATTAGCGTTTACGTGCGCTTACGCTTCGGGAAAATAGATCCGATGATAAGGTATTTTTATCGGGATACTTATTACTGCAAATTGATTCAGCTGAAATATGTGTTTAGAGATTACGTGTTCAAGAAAAAGTATAAGGTTGTTTCTTTCAGCGGAGAGTTTGCTCCCGAATTTTTGTTTGTGATCCCGTTTGCTTACTGGCATTATAAAAACGGTACGCTCTTACGCACAGAAGGAGCCAAGTACACCAATGAAATGTACTTTTTTTCGCCTGATCATCGCGAGGTTTATGAGGTACGCACCAACGAGGGCAATTACAACTACGAAACTCCAAGGATTTTGTACAGCCACGATTACGACATGAGCAAGTGGGAGCGCGTGCCTTACAAAGCTCAGTTTAAAAATGATGTTTATGTTTATGATAAACCCATTTTAATTGTAGCTAACCGTTACAATACCGAGTGGGAGGGACCGCCCATCAGTTTTTTCAGCATTCCTATGTTGCAATATATCTTTGAGACATTAGGCAAGCATTACCAAATCATTTACAATCGTCCGCGGGCAAACCAAATTGTATCAGATACCAGCGATGTGATTGATTTAAACGAGTACGATTGGATTCGGGAGAATTTTCCGGAGGTGCTGTTAGTGGAAGATCTTTACAAAGAAAACCGCATTGGGGCCAATAATTTTAACCACTTTCAGATGTGCGTTTACGCCAATGCCGATCACTTTTTGTCTATCCACGGCGGTACATCGGCATTAGCCTGTTTATTTGAGGGCGAAAATATCATCTACTCTGCAAAAGGACCCGAGCATCATTTCGGCTGCTTTAATTCCGTTTACGAAGCAATGGCAGGTACAAAGGTTTACCTGGCTAAAACAGAAGAGCAGGTTAAAAATTATATTGCGCAACATTATCTTCCAAAAACATGAAAGGTAACGGCAATTACTGGCTAAAATCGGGCATTATAAATGTTTTCCAAAACATGGCTGGTGTGCTTTTCGGGTTCGGCAGTTTTTTCTTTTTGGTACGCAGTTTATCCGAACATGATTATGGCGTATGGACGGTTTACATGACCACCATCACCATTTTGAATATCTTCAGAGACGGTTTAATACGCAATGCGCTTATTAAATTCCTTTCTGGCGCAAATGATGCCGACAAGCCTAAAATTATATCGGCAGCCTTCACCATCAACATTCTGGTGACTCTTGTAATTGTTATTTTAAACCTTTCTTTGGGCGCGCTTTTGGCAAAATTGCTCAACTCGCCCCAGCTCACCCAGCTTTTTTACCTTTTTAATATTGTTTATATTTTAAATGGTTTACTTACCCAATTTAACTGTATAGAGCAGGCGCATTTGCAGTTTCGCGGCGTATTTGTTTCTGTTACCAGCTCGCAAGCCATTTACTTTTTGTACGTATTGTACTGCTTTGTAACCCATAAAACCATAGCGCTGCCCCATTTGGTGGCGGTGCAAATTTTGGGCACAGCCATAGCTGCTTTAATCGCATTTTTGTACACACGTCCTTTTCTCCATTTTGCAATCGGCATTTACCGCAATTGGATGTTAAAGCTTTTCAATTATGGTAAATATGCTTTTGGCACGTCTATAAGCTCTATTTTGTCGGGCAGTGTAGATCAAATGATGCTATCCAGTATCATCTCACCAAGTGCTTCTGGTGTGTTTAACGTAGCCGTGCGCATTGTTAACCTGATAGATATCCCCACCAGCGCCGTAGCTAATATCGTATTTCCGCAGAGCGCCAAACGTATAGAAACCGAGGGCAAAGATGCGATCAAATATCTATACGAGAAATCTGTGGGGACTATATTAGCTATCCTTATCCCGGGTTTAATTTTCATTTACGCGTTTCCAGAATTGGTGCTTTACCTTTTAGCCGGCCAAAAATATACCGACGCTGTTCCTTTATTAAGGATTACCCTTTTATACACCTTGTTAATCCCCTTCGGGAGGCAGTTTGGGATAATTTTGGATTCTATCGGAAAAACGCGCACTACGTTTTATATTGTGGTTTTTACGGCGGCTATGAATCTTACATTAAATTATTTTTTCATTTTAAATATGGGCGTTTTGGGCGCGGCATATGCCACCTTAGTGTCTAATATTGTTGGGTTTATTATTGCACAAGTTATTTTGAGAAAAGCGCTGGGCGTTAAGTTTTATCATGCTTTTGTGTATGCTTACCGCTTTTACCCCGAGTTTTACGAGCAATTTGTGAAACCGCAAATTGATAAATTTAAACGTCGCAACAACAAATGATAGCGGTAAGATTTATAGGGCGTTTGGGCAATCAGTTATTCCAGTATGTTTTTTTACAATATGTAAAACAGCGCGAAGCAGATAAGCTTGTTTTTTTTGAAAATCCGCATCATGCTTATATCGAAAAATATTTTGAGCTAGAGCGTAACGATAATTTTTTGTTGGGTTCTAAAGCTTATTCGGCAATAACGCGTGTTGCGCCAATGCTGTTGCCACTTAAAAAAATCTACATCCATAATTGGGTTAGTCCGCGCGAGTTTAAGTTGCGCAATTGGTCGCTGTATGAAGGCTATTTTCAATCCGACTATTACTACAAGCAACTTAAAAATCCGCCGCGTTTTAAAATTAAAAAAAGCTACCTCCGTGAGTTTGAAGATTTGTACGGTACTTTGTTTGCCGAAAGCAAAACTGTTGTGGTGCACATTAGGCGAACCGATTATATGAGCTACGGCGAACGTCGCAAACGGGATATTTCTTTACCCATGGCATATTTCAAAAAACGTTTGGAAGCGTTGGGAGACTTATCAGCACATAAAGTCATTTTCGTTAGCGACGATATTAGCCATGTAAAGCAGGTTTTTCCGCCTCAAGAAAATTTTGTTTTTTCAGAAAATTCCGAAATTATCGATTTTCAGATTATCCAACATGCGGATATCGCCATCATCTCTAACAGCACTTTCGCTTGGTGGGCGTGCTTCCTTAGCCACAAGAAGCAAAAAGTTTATGCCCCAAAAAATTGGTTCGGCTTTAAAATTGGCCGCGAACACCCGCGCGGTATCATGACGGATAAATTTGAATGGTGCGAGGTAAACGAAGACTAAAGCTTGAGGCCCTTAAAACAGAAAAGCCCAACTTCCGTCGAGCTTTTCTGAAATATTTTCACCCAAGAAGTTTTACCTAGCCACCCATCTGGCTCATTAAGTCGGTAAAATCCATAGGTTCATAATCACTTGGCGCTTCTAAGCTGATGGTGCCCACTGGCGTTTCGTCAATGCTCTTTAAAGTCATTTTGGTGGTTAAACCGTTAGCTTTGTTAGAGAACTCAACCGGTACGCCATCTACTTTCTTTAATTCGCTGGTTAAAGCATTATTAGGGATTTTAATTTCTGTTGTAGTCCAAATTTCTGCCTGGGTGCCGTCTTCTCTGTCTTTCAAAATATATTTTTTGCAGTTGTATCCTGCTATTTTCTTTGTTTCGGTTGTAGCCGTTACATCGTAATCGTGGTTTCCGTTTTGGAATTCGCGCATCTTTTCGGCCTGGGCTTTGTTCATTTTAACAGCAATTTTGCGGTTTTGCATAGGCACTTCAGTCAATGTCAACATCTCGCCTGTTACTATATTGGCTAAAATGGTGGTGGCGTACATTCCCATATCCATTTTCATCCGGCTAAGATCTCCGTTAAAGGCTACTTTCATTTCTTTAGGCAACATTGCAGCTAAAGATTGCTGGTCGGCAGGCAAAGTGTATTCTGCGCTGTAAGTAATTGTGCCTTCTTTGATGGTCTTTTGCGCATAGCTAAAACTGGCAAGGCCAATCCCCATAGCCAAGGCAAAAGTTGTTTTTAAGGTTTTAAGCATGTTCATGTTTTATGAATTTTTTGAGTACACAAGATAAATTATTTTCAGCATTATCCGGGCAGGTTTTTATAAACTACCATTTAAACTCTGTTGCCTTGTTTACGTTGAAATTGTTAATGTAAATGTTAGAGTATAAGTTGTTTTCTGACAGCGTGTTATTGTGGTAAGATACCTGGCTTTTTTTTGCAACTCGAGATAAAAGCCAGTCCGTTTTTATTGTAGGTGTATTTTTACCGCTGCCGATATAAAGCTTTGTGTTTTTGAACTTGAGAGCTTGCACTTGTCCAATATCCACCATTTTTATGTTTTGCACTTGGCAGCTGTCTAAATAAGGCTTAACCGAAAACTGGAATGCATTATCGGTTGTCGATAAATCGCTAACCACTATCGCATCTCTGCCGTTTAGCAGCGCAAGGGCCCGATGTTTTGGTACGTTAAAAACCATCAGATTTTGCTGTTGCATTTTTGTAAACTCGAGGTAACTTAACCGGCACACAAAAACAGCAAGAAATAAACAACTTAAGCGTAGATACCTGATGTTTTTGTGTGCGCAAATTATGCAGAACAATGCTGCGTAAAGCAGTCCAATTTCGAAGAAACCGTGCCATAACTGGTTTATGCTTCCGTGCGGAATTACCTCAATTTTTTTCAAACCTTCGTTCATGAAAACAATTGCATATTCCAAAGCTTTAGCCGGTACCTCTACATTCGGAAAAACGGAAGCTAAAGAAAGAAACACAAAACCCACATACATAACCACGGCGGCCGGTAAAACAATAAAAACATTGCTTAGTAAAAAGTAAACCGGGAATTGATGAAAATAGAACATGCTAAACGGTGCAGTTATTAGCTGTGCAGCAATGGAGACGGCCATTACCGACCAAATTTGGCCAACAAAATAGTTTTGCGGGCAATAGCAATTTTTAATTTTAGGGTAAATAAAAATCAGCCCACCAACTGCGATGTAAGAAAGTTGGAAACCAACATCAAATAAGTAAAACGGATTGTATATCAGTAGCATTAAAGCAGATAAACCTAAAATATTAAAAACGTTAACACGTTTCCCGTAGGCTTTCGCAATCAACACAAAAGAAATCATAATGGCCGCACGCGTAACAGACGGCGCTAGTCCGGTTGTAAGCGCGTAAAACCAAATTAGCGTCACCATTAATATGGTTTTTAGCAAACGCGTGCTTCGTTTTTTGTTCATAAACGATAGCAAAAAACTAAGAAATCCTGCAACTATAGCCACGTGCATTCCCGATACCGAAAGCACATGCATAGTTCCTGTGTTAGAGTAGGTGAGCATTAAGGCGTGGTCTAGCTGAGCCCGATAACCCAAAATCAGGGTAGACGCCACTGCTTTTGCTTCATTATTTTGAAGATGAGCGTTAAATTTAGCCACCTGTGCTTCCCTAAATCTAAGCGCAAAGGCAATAATCGGATTGCCACAGTCACTGTCCAGTTTTTGTAATTGTGGCGCCTGTAAAGAGCCTTTATGATAAATGTTTTGAAGCTGCAAATAGCGCTTGTAATTAAATTCTGCCGGATTTTTAGGGGCTTCCGTTTCTTTATAATCTGCATCAACCAGTAATACATCACCATAAGTCAAGGTAGCGCTTTTTGCGCTGTCCATGCGGCAATCGATTAACAATTTCCCTTTGCAGTCCTCTAATTTTTTATCCTTTACAGTAGCTTTTACTTGGGCCAAAAAGCTTACATAGTTCTTGTTTATTTTAGGTTTTTCATTGATAAGCACCACTAGTTTTTCTGCTTTTAATCTTGAAAAATGCTGTTCATGATAAATTTCTTTACGTTGGTTACTAATGCTGATACCGGCAAAAAAAACCGTACTGTATATTAAAGCTCCGGTAAACGGCCGCTTGAGGTATAGCTTTGCTTTTTTATAAGTTAAGGCGGACCATAAACAAAGTGCAATCAAGCAATAAAACGTGAAGTTTATGGGGAAGCTGGGTGCCAAATTTAAGCAAACAGATACAATGATGCCTAAGCCGAAAGCCAGCACAAGACGTAAAAAAGGAACTTCCGTTTTGTAATAAGCCAGCATCTTTAAATCTAAAACTGAAACCGTAACTGAACTTTTCCTTCCGAACGGCTATCGCCCGCAATTTCATCCAAACCCGAGCCCACTGTTTCTGCATCGGCGTACTGGGTAAAACTGTATTTTAGCCATATATCAACACCGCGCTTAAGCTGACAACGTAGGTTGCCGTAAAAGCGCAGGCCCTGGTTTTGGAAACCCGGGATAGAAAAACCGTAAAGCACATCACTTTCATAAGCGTAAATCCGCGCATCAAAACCATCTGTATCAAACAAGCTTAAACGCATATTGCCGGACCATTTAGAGCTAAGCGGACTGTAGGCTACATCTTGGTAAATCAAAAATCCGTATTTGCCGGTACTTTGCTCCAATTGGTACTGCACCATTTCTATGCGGTTGCGCAACGCAATTGCTTTGCTAATTTGATATTGCACCTCGGCACGGTAATTCGATTTGTTCTCGGACCCGATAGTATTTGTGAAACCGGCACTGGCTAAATTTTTCTGTTTATTTTGATGTTTATATCTGAGGGTGAAGCGTGTTGTTTTGTTTGGCATATAGTTGAACTGCGCCAGTAGGTCGTAGCCGCTCGAAGGCGCATCTACACCAAATTTAAGCCAAGGGAATTTGAACAAGTCGGTGTAAAAATCTACCGCAAATTTCTTGTTGGGCTTTATTTGCAAACCGGCATAAAAGCCCTTTTCGTTTACCGCAGTGGAGCTTTCGCCGATGCCTTGGTTATAAAAAGAGTAATAATTTTTTTGGTAGTTGCGATGAAAAAACACGGCAGCAACGTTAGGAGATAGGCTGCTGATGATGCCATTGATATATGCCAGGCCGTAGCCGAGGCTATGCGCCACCTCGCCAAAAAAATAGGTGTTGCGCAAAGTATAACTGTAATTAAAACCCACGTTGGCCAGTTGCTTACCGCTAAAATCAAACTGATTGTAAAGTGATGATCCGGGGGCAAAATCTTCGCTGTAATACGATTGGTAAGCCGTTAAACCCAAAGAAAGCTTACGATTGTTATAGGCCAGATTGCCTCCGTAAACGAGTTGTGATACCCTGCGCCGGTTTTTAAGTTCTGTTGCTGTGCGGTGCAAGCCTGTTTCTAGCAAAGAGGAAATGTCTTCTGCATTGGTGATTGGATTTAGGTCCGTGCCTGCATCTAACTTGTTGTAAGACACAAAGGGCGTAAAATCAAAACGCCAAAAATGATATTGCGCAGCCAAGCCTCTAAAAAAAGAATATTCATTGCTAGAGGTGTAGGTGCGTAAACCCAAATCTTGTTTGGCAACCGCAAATACGTCGGCGCCTTTTCCAAAGCCTAAACCGCTCCATAAAGTTAAACCTTGGCCAAATTGCAAAGCATAGTCGCCAACGGCTATTTTTTTGAAGTTTTTATAATCACGGATGTACAAGCTGCCCGAAACAAAATCAGGTCCGTGCTGTTTGTTCCAAAACTGCTCGCCGGCATCTTTGTCGATATTTAACGAAAACTGGATGTTATTGCTGAAATTGAAGCGGTAGCGTGTTAAAACCCTATCGGGCGTGCCTAAATATCTTGATTTTCCTGCATCAGCCGGAATGGTGAAGCCTTTCTGAGTTTCCAAATATCGGCTATAACGGATGAGTAAATCGTGCGTCCCGTCGGCAAAAAGACGTTTAAAGCTAAAGTTTTCAAACCCGCTGGGCGTGTTAATGTGCGCAAAATGCAGAAGCGTTTTTATAGTCTGCAAGTCAAAACCGTCAATACTTTGAAGCTCTAAATCGCTAATTAAAAGTCCGTTAGTGGCAATGTGATCAAAGAAAGCATTAATCTGCAAAGGATTTAAAAAAATTAATTCCTGTAATTGTCCCTTGCTTGTTTTATTGAGGTTAATGGGATGTTTTCGGTAATAATTTAGTCTTTCGGTAAGCTCTGTATAGTCGTAATCTTCGGTTTGGTTGGCCACTACATTCTCCACAATTTCTTCAATGATAGGATCATTATCTTGAGCGCAAAGCTTACTAATGGCAAAAAATATCAGAAATAAAACAGAGACGGTTTTAAAATTCATAGGCCAACGCTATTTGTGGTGAATAGCCTAAAACCGGGTGCGATGCTATCGCAAAATCGCATTGGATTCCTTTGTAATCTATCCCGAAGCCACCGTATTGTTTAAAAGGGTTTACAGCTAAACCGCCGCGCAAAGCCAGTATTTTTACCAGTTTATATTCAATTCCGCTCTTAAAATCTGCTTGCCCGCCAATGCCTTGTACAAACTCGCTTGCCAACAACACTTGCTCGTTAAACAAGTAGCTTGCACCAAATTTCATCTGCGTAGGGATGTTTTGCGCTGTTTCCTTTCCAAATTTACTTTGGTTTGGGTTGGCAATATGCGATGCAAGGCAAAGCCGAGGTGTAATTTGATAAGCCAGTCCTACTTCAACAGTTAACGCGCGTGCATCCCCATAATTTTGGATAGCTAGTTGATGATAATTTAAGCCAATGCCTAAAGACAGTTTTTGCCCAAACGCTCGCGCTAAACTTAGGCCGGTCTTCACTTCGTTAAAGCCGTCTGTGCCATAAGCCTGAAAACTTGCGCCTACAACGTAAGTTTTTATCGGCACCGCAAAAACCGCCGTTTTCGTGCTCAGTTCTTTTATCCCAAACTTATTTTCATAGGCTACCGCGATAAGGGCGTGTTTTAAATTTGCCGTGCCGGCTTGGTTTGTTTTTACCGCCCAAACATTGCTAAGAGCCACGCCAGCATCGCCCATTGCAGTAACAGCAGGTCCGTTTCCTTGTTGTGCTAAAGCAGAAAAACAAGGTGATAAAAGAAAAATCAATAGGTAGAAGTTCTTCATACACAAGGTTTTCGATGTTAAATTAAATAATATCATCCATATTATTAAGCAAAATTTTTAATTGGTGTATTTTTTGCAAAATATTTTATATGAGTTCTAAGAAGCTGATTTATGAATTGCTTTTAGTAGGAGACACCGGCAATGTTAAGCGCCACCAACCTGATAGCTTGCTCGAATTATTGCGTCGGCATTTGCCCGATACGGTTGATGCTACAGTTTTATTTTTAGGAGATAATATTTATCCGCACGGTTTGCCTGCTCAAGGGGATAAACTAAGGCAAGATGCCGAGGCCGTGCTTAACGCTCATCATAAAGCTGTTGAGGATTTTAAGGGGCAGGTTGCTTTTATATCTGGCAATCATGATTGGAACAAAGGAAAACGCGATGGTTTAAGCTATGTATTACGACAAGAAGCTTACTTGAACAACTTATTTGGCAAGGAAGTTTATTTTCCGCCAAAGGCTTGCCCTGGTCCAAGTTTGGTTTTTAGCAACCCACATTTAGCGCTGATAGCGATTAATACGCAGTGGTGGGTGCAAAAAGGAGAGAAGCCCACCGGTAAAAAAGACGGTTGTTTACAAGACTCGGAAGAAGCGTTTTTTGTACAGCTAAAGTCTTTATTGCAAAAACATGCAAGCAAGCGACTTTTTGTATGTGGCCATTATCCTATTTACAGTTATTCTTTGCACGGCGGTAGCTATAAGTTAAAACACCATCTTTTTCCGCTCACTATTTATAAAAAAGGCGCTTACTTACCTATGCCTGTGGTGGGGTCGTTGCTGCCTTTGTACAGGAAATATTATGGTGCACGTGAAGATTTATCGCATCCGCGCTTTAAACAGTTACGTAGAAGATTGAAGGCGATATTCCGCGAATTTCCCGGCTTAACTTACATCGCCGGTCACGAGCATAACTTGCAGTTTATTGAGAAGTACGAAAATAATTACGTGGTAAGCGGTGCAGGTTCTAAGGCCACTTATGTGGTGCGTAACGGGAAATACTCGCGATTTGCCGCCAAAGAAAAAGGCTTTTTTAAGATAAAAGTTTATGATGATTTAAGCGCGAAAGCGGAAGTTTTGGCTGTGGACGAGGAAAATGCCGATGGGCATTTACTTTTTGATGGTTGGATGCGTTAAATCAGGGTCAATTAATACTTTTAGCGCTTGGGGCATAATTTCCAATTCAATTTGCTTTACCTTTCCCATCGGTTCGCCATCATTCTGCAAATGCGTTTGCCGTTTACAAATAATGCTTGCGCGTTTACATTTGATAATTTTAAAATACTCTGAGTATTTCAATGTGTTTCTAAACATCTGAATAGCGATGTTGATTACATGGATTTTCGGGAAAGGCTTTACAATACATATTTCAAACCATCCATCGTTTAAAATACCATCTGGATTAATTACCGCGCTGGTGCCGTATTTAGTAGCATTGGCAAAGGTGAGCGAAACCGCACTGGTTTTTAGGACTTTGTTGTCGAAGTTTATCTCAAAGCGGTTGCGCTTCAATAAAAATATTTCGGTAAAAAGATGTTTGGCATAAGTAATTAGTCCTCTATTTGGATCTAGCTCAAAACGGCGTACTATTTTTGCGTTTAGTCCTACGTCTGATAAATGAACAGAAATCCTGCCGTTAACTTTTACCAAATCAATAGCTACGCTTTCGCCTCTTTCTATCAGATGCAGACATTCTGTTAAAGTGGGCGGAATCTGTAATTCTTTTGCCATGCCGTTAGCAGAACCAAAAGGAACAATCAACAATGAGATATCTTGGGAGTGGATGAGTGACGAAACTAGGTTAATTGTTCCATCGCCGCCCATAGCGCATACAATGTTCGGCTTAAAGTTGGCAATAAGTTTTTTTAGATCGCTTGTAGCATTTTCTTGGCATAAATAGATTTTAAATGGATAACCGTTTTTATGTGCATGTTCGCGAATGCTTGTTTCTGCTTCTACATCACTTTTACTGCCTGCTTTCTGATTTAAGACAAATAAAACGTTCGGTTTCATAGTTAAAGAGCTGCAAAAGGTTAGTTCAGAAACAATTTCATTAAAGCTGTTCTTTCAGGTCGATCATAAAAGCTTTAATTTTTTCTAAAGCTTCAACTACTTTTTGTTGCTCATCTACCTCGCGTTTGTTTTTCTTCATGTAATCTTTAGCGCCCTGTAAAGTGAAGCCTTTGTCTTTTATCAGGTTAAAAATTATTTTTAGGTTGCTAATGTCTTCCGGCCGAAACAGCCGGTTGCCTTTCGCATTTTTTTTTGGCTGCAGCACTTCAAATTCTTTTTCGTAAAAACGGATCATGGAAGTGTTTACAGCAAACATTTCGGCTACTTCGCCAATGCTGTAATAAGATTTTTGGATGTCTTTCTCTTTGTATGGCATGTCAATTAATCTAATGATTGGTTATCGCGCGAAGCTACTTCTAACATGGTCACATATTCGGCCGGCGTTAAATCGTTAAAGAAGAAGTTGATAGGATTTATGGCTTTTCCGCCCTTATAAACTTCATAATGGCAATGTGGCCCGGTAGAGGCGCCAGTGTTGCCTACGTAGCCTATAATATCCCCACGTTTAACTCTTTCTCCTTTGCGCACTTTAAATTTGCTCATATGTGCATATTTAGTAACATATCCATAACCATGATTAATCATAATACGGTTGCCGTAACCGCGCTCAACACCGGCAGCTACAATATATCCATCGCCGGTTGCATAAATAGGAGTGCCAATTGGAGCGGCAAAATCTATCCCTGAGTGCATTTTCCTAATTTTATAAATCGGGTGCATACGGTAGCCAAAACCCGAGATAGAACGTAATCTTCGGCTGTTAATAGGTTGTATGGCCGGGATACTGGCCATCATTTTGCCTTTAGAGTTCACGGCTTTTGCCAGCTCGTCATAGGATTTTGATTGCACGTACAGCTGTTTCGAGATGATATCTAGCTTTTTTGTGGTCTCAATCATCAACTTGCTGTAATTGTAATTTTCTAAGTTTTTGTATCGGTTTACACCCCCAAAACCAGCATTTCTTACTTCCAAGGGAATTGGCTCTGCTTCTAAAATAACGCGGTAAATATTATCATCACGTTCTTGCAGATCTTTCACCACCAAATCCATCTGCTTCAGCCTGCTCTGTAAAATGTCATATTGTAAGCTTAAAGAGCTAATTTCTCTTTTTAACTGCTTCTCTTTCGGCGAGTCTAAGAAAGTGTACGCTAATGCAATGATGATAAATGAAAACACCAAAGCAGTGGAAACAAAGCCTAGGCCTTTTAGCATTTTAAGCCCCCAGCTTAACTTTACCTTTTCGTACTTAAGTGTCTGAGAGTTAAAATAATATTTGGTTTTTGCCATTTAGGTGGTTTTAAATTTTATAGCTGTCCAAAATGGACTGCAAATGTAAAAAAATAAAAACGTAAGTTTTTGGGCTTTGATATAAGCCAACGGAAATATTGGCAAAAATTAGGTAGGCGCAGGTGTAAACAAAAAAGCACCGCCGTTTGGCAGTGCTTTTTCTTCAAGATTTTTTAATCTTATTGAGCAGCAGTAGTATCAACCGCTACAACAGAAGAATCGCCAGCAACTGTATCAACAGCAGCAGTATCAACTGTGATTGAATCTAATGAAGCTGAATCTGCAGTTTCTTCAGTAGCTTTGTTAGAGTTACAAGCAACAACTGATAAAGAGATTGCTAAAGCGAAAAATCCGAATTTGAATAAGTTTTTCATGTTAATTTCTTCTTTTATTTTGTGATTAATTTACCCTTAATACCCAAACGAAAGAAAGGTAACCCGGTAAGCTCGAAAAAAATTAATTTTTTTTGACAGAACAGCTTTGCTAATTATAAATAGCTTTAAATCAGCTTTAACGGACAATGAAAAAAATATTTTTTTTTACCGATTAAGGGTTACAATTTAGCAAAAAGAGTATTAAACAGTGAGCAGAAAGATAAATCATTCAATACCAACAGATAGTGAAATTATTTTAGGAATACTGAATAATTCATCATCAACGCTTCAATATCTTTATAAGGCTTATTACCCGATGATTTTGCAACTCATCATCAATAATAACGGTAGCGAGCATGATGCGAAAGATATTTATCAAGAAAGTATCATTATACTGCATGATAAAATAAAAAGCGGCGATTTTGAACTCACCAGCAAGCTTAAAACTTTTTTATATTCTGTTTGTAGAAGGCTGTGGTTAAAGAAACTGAGCCATAAAAGCAGGTTTAATGCAGATATAAATGATTATGAAGATCATTTTGAAGTAGAATCTGATTTGGTGGCGCACGAAGAACGAGACCAACAGTTTACGATGATGAACAGTGCGCTGGAGCAGTTGGGCGAGCCCTGTAAAACAATAATTGAGGATTTTTATATCCACAATAAATCAATGCAGGATATTTCGGAGAAATTTGGTTACACCAATGCCGATAATGCTAAAACGCAGAAGTACAAATGCTTGCAAAGGTTAAAGAAGCTATTTTTTAACCCCAAATAATATTTAAAGTTGCTTTTGTTTTAGGAGCAATTTTTTACCGTTAATAAAGTAGAAATGAAGAGTGAAATTGACTTGATCAAAAGAATAGAAGCTTACTACTATCACGAAATGAATGATGTAGAGATAGCCGAATTTGAAAATGAGCGCCGCGCTGATGCCTCCTTTGATCATAAGGTTGTAGCGCACCTTGATTTTCTGAAAACATTAAAAGCTTATGGGGATGTAAAAAACCTGCGTACAGCGATGAATGAGATTCACGATACGCTGGATGTGGAAGCTTTGGTAAATGAATACCGGGAGCAACCTACCTTATTACGCGTGCTTTGGAATAAATACCGCAAAAATTTGGCAGTGGCGGCAACCATTGCTGTTTTTACTACTTTAGTTACCCTGTTTTTTACAGGGCAGTTTGATGCCAATGAACACGGCTCTAACTACAGCGAATTAAAGCGCGATATGGAGAATATTAAGCGTTCGCAAACAGCACTGATTAGAAACATCAACAGCAAACCAACGCGAGACATTAGCCAATACAGCGGTACGGGTTTCGCGCTCTCTGCCGACGGTTATTTGGTGACCAACTACCATGTGATAAAAGGGGCAGATTCTGTTTATGTGCAAAACAATAAAGGCGAATCTTTCCGCGTACAAACCTTATACATAGATCCCGAGTTTGACATAGCGGTATTGCAAATTAAGGACAGCACTTTTAAAAGTTTGGCAAGTGTCCCCTACACCTTCAAAAAATCTAATTCTGATTTGGGCGAAGATGTTTATACCATCGGTTACCCTAAAGATGACGTGGTTTACGGAAAAGGCTATTTAAGCTCATCAACAGGTTTCGGTGGAGATTCTATCGCTTATCAAATCTCTATACCGGTAAACCCGGGAAACTCTGGTGGCCCTTTAATGGATAGCAAAGGAAACGTGATAGGTATTGTAAGCGGCAAACAAACCCAGGCAGACGGCGCAGCATTTGCGGTAAAATCCGATTTTCTATTGCGGGCTGTGAGTAACATCCCACAGGACTCTTTAAAACAAAAAATTGTAATTAATAAAAAGAACAGCTTAGCTGGTTTAAATAGAACGCAACAAATCAAAAAAATGCAGGATTACATTTTTATGGTGAAGGTGTATAACTAGCATTTAGCTTTCCTGATAAAGCAAAGCTTTGGTTTTTCGCCAGAGCTTTTTTTATGTCTAAATCTTTGATAAAGGCCAAATACAGCACCTTATAATGCTTTTTAGCGCCATAGAATTAGCGTTATTTTGCATGTAGATATTATCAGTTATTATATCCTTAGCTGAATGATGCTATTAGATCGCCTTAAATAATTAACGCTTATTTAAAGGCGCCAGTAAGGCGTAAAAAATCCAAGCAAACCAAGAGATAAAAATAACAGCTAAAATCCATGCTGCTTTTTCTGCCCCGCTTGTTCTGTTAGATAATGCAATAATAATTATCGGCAACAGCCAGCAAAAAGTTACGATGGCTAATATGGTTAGAATGCTCATTCCTACAATTAGTTCCATAATTTTTTAATAAAGGTTATCTAATTTATGCAAGTAAACTCAACAAAAAAGACCGTTCTGGTCTTTAAATTTATTGGATGTCAATTATATAGGGCATCCTAGCTTGTAAGCCGCTCATTTGTGTGGCCTGCTTTATCTTTTGATAAACAGGATAGGTTTCGCCTAGTTCTTGTTTAACAAAATAGGCTTTAATCTTATCTTCAGAACTACCTAATAAGCCCATTAATCCGTCTTTGATTTCCGGATAATTGACAATACGGTATTCTTTAAGCTTAGCTTTGCGTGCGGCAGAAGCGATGGCATCATCTATATGCCCTAATTTATCAACTAATTTAAGTTTCAAAGCCTGCTCGCCGGTCCATACTCTGCCTTGTCCAATGCTGTCTACATAGCTTTGCGTAAGCTTTCTGCCCTCGGCCACGCGTTTGGTAAAGTCGTTATAAGTGCGGTTAACCTCGTGTTGGAATATCTGTTTTTCGGCTGCACTTAAAGGCCTGCCGATATTGCCTAAGTCTGCAAACTGTCCGGTTTTCACCCCATCAAAAGTTACGCCTAGCTTGTTGTTGAAAAAGCCCTGCATATTTGGGATAATGGCAAACACGCCGATAGAGCCCGTAATGGTGTTTGGTTCGGCATAAATTTCGTTTGCAGCACAGGCTATATAATAACCTCCAGAAGCCGCATAATCGCCCATGGAAACCACCACAGGTTTTACTTTTTTGGTTAATACCACTTCGCGCCAGATAACGTCTGATGCTAAAGCACTGCCGCCGGGGCTGTTAACGCGCAAAACAACCGCTTTAATTTTATCGTTGGTGCGTGCTTTACGGATGGCTTTAGAAATTCCCTCAGAACCGATAGAATTTTCATCTCCTTCGCCTCCGCCAATATCGCCATTGGCGTAAATAACAGCAATACGGTCTGATGATGGACCTTTTTCTTCAATTGTTTTGGCATAATCGCTTACGCTAACCGTATTTAAGTTCTTCTTTTTATCGATGCCTGTTTTAGCTTTAAGCTCGTCTAAAATTTCATCTTTATATTTTAGGGCATCCACTAATTTATATTTTACTGCATCTTCCGGCGCTCTTGACTTTAAACCGTTGGCAATAGAAATCACAGAATCTTGAGCAATATGCCGGCTAGCGGCAATGTTTGCGGTAAGATGCTGGTAAAGCGAAGATAGTAAGGCATTGGTTTGTAGTCGATTGGCATCGCTCATTTTATCTAATACAAAAGGTTCTACCGCACTTTTAAAGGTGCCTACTTTAATAATTTGTGCCTCAATATTTAATTTTTCCAAGGTGCCTTTAAAAAACATATTTTGTGCGCTTAAGCCTTTAAGTTCTAAAATACCTTGCGGATTTAAGTAAATTTTGCTGGCAGCAGAAGCAATGTAATAAGCGCCTTGCGAATAAATTTCGCTGTAAGCAATAACAAATTTCCCTGATTTTTTAAAATCGAGCAAAGCATTCCTGATCTCTTCTGCAGTAGCAAACCCGGTAGTCAAATAGCTTACATCTAAATAAATACCTTTTATGTTGCTGTCGTCTTTTGCGTATTTTATGCTTTTTAAAATATCATTTAAACCTAACTTTTTTTCAGACACAAACGGGCCCACGTTTAAATCATCTAAAGGGCTTGATGATGAGCGTTCTGTAATGGGCAAATTGAGGTTCAAATGTAGGATAGAGTTAGCTTTTACTTCCACTTTTTCTTTGGAACTACCCACAATGGCAGCCAAACTCGCAATAAAAATGACAAATATTAGTATGCCCGATATGAATACACCGAGCATGGAGGCGAAAACAAATTTGAAGAATTGTTTCATTTTAGTGATTTGGAATTAAAATGTTATTTTGCAAATATAATTTATAGATAGGCATTTGCTGTATTTGTTACAAATTAATGAAACGTGTTTTTTTAGGCTTAGGAAGCAATGTTGGCGATAAAATGGCCTATTTGCAAAAGGCTTTGGCGTTAGTAGCTGAGCGGGTAGGAGCAATTGAGAAAGTTTCTTCTTTTTATGCTACAAAAGCTTGGGGCAAAACTAACGAGGACGATTTTTATAATGCAGCGGTTGAGATGCAGACAAATTTAACGGCGTTTGAAGTTTTAAAAACAGTTCAGAAAATTGAAACCGAATTGGACCGAGTGCGTAAAGAGAAATGGGGGGCGCGCACTGTGGATATTGATGTGCTATTTTATGAAAGCGATGTAATTGCTACTGAAGAACTCAAAGTACCTCATCCTTTTATTACAGACCGGAGGTTTGTACTGGTTCCTTTGGCAGAGATAGCAGAACAATTAATTCATCCGATAAAGAAAAAAAGCGTACAAAAACTGTTGGAACAATGCACAGACAACCTATCTGTTGAAAAAATAACACAAACAAACTGATGAGTTCAGAAGAAAAAAAAGTTATAGACCTTTCATATTTACAAGAAGTGGCAAGTGACAATTCGGATTTTATGGTAGAAATGATTGATATATTTTTGGCGCAAACGCCAGAATATATGTCAACATTAGAAGAAGCGGTAAACACGCAAACCTGGGCAAAAATTGCCGAGATGGCGCATAAGATAAAACCAACTTTGGCTTTTATGGGTGCCCTAGAAGCCAAAGAATCAATGGCCAGCATTGAAGCGCGTGCCAGAGGCCAAGAAGACTACGAAGGGATTAAAAAAGATTTTGCCGTTTTAAAAGAGGATTTTCGGCAGATTTTTGCCGGCTTAGAACAAAAGAGAGCGGAGTTGTTAGGTTAAATTAACCCGTTCTTTAAACTTGGTATTTGAAGTGTAAGGCAGAAAATACCAAGTAAGCTAACAGAATTAAGGGCACTGCAGCCACATTGAAAACCGCCAGCAAAACAATCGCGCTTATCAAAAACGTGAACTTGAATTTATTTGCCTGCCAACTGAGTTTGGAAAACTTCATGGAGAAAAATCGAATTTCGCTCACCAACAGGTAGGAAAGCAGGAAGCTTAAAATCACTAAAAAATAAGGATTGCTTACCCAAGCGAAATCATCTAACAAATAGGGCAGAGACACCACAAAAAACGTATTCATGGGTGTGTTTAGCCCGATGAAATCTTCTGTCTGACGTGTATCAATATTGAACTTTGCGAGACGTAGGGCCGAAAAAACGGTGATTATGAAACCAATGTAAGGCCAATATCCCGGCAAGGAAAGCGATAACAGCTTAAACAGCACGATGCCAGGAACAAAACCAAAGCTGATCACATCCGCTAAAGAATCCAGTTCTCTGCCGATATCAGATTTTACGTGAAGCAAACGTGCAGCAAAACCATCAAAAAAATCAAATACACCAGAAACTAATGTAAAAAAGGCGACCGTTTTCAGGTCGCCGTTAAATGCATACACACCAGCCATACAGCCAAAAAACAAATTGGCGCAGGTTAATGCGTTTGGGATGTGTTTTTTAATCATTTGTAGGAAGGTTTTAGGTTTAAGGTTTTAGGTTTAAGACTTTAACAATCTTACACCTAAAACCTTCTTCCTTAGGCCTTTTTCTTAGCTGTTCATCGAAACTAAAAACTCTTCGTTTGATTTTGTTCCGCGAACCTGTGTCAACAAAAATTCCATTGCTTCTTGCGAGTTCATATCTGCCAAGTGGTTTCTCAAAATCCAGATTCTTTGTAAAGTTTCCTTGTCTAACAACAAATCGTCTCTTCTGGTGCTTGATGCCGTAAGGTCAATGGCAGGGAAAATACGTTTGTTAGAAAGTTTTCTATCCAACTGCAGCTCCATATTACCGGTACCTTTAAACTCTTCAAAGATCACCTCGTCCATCTTAGAACCCGTGTCTGTTAATGCAGTTGCTAAAATGGTTAATGAACCGCCATCTTCAATGTTACGCGCGGCACCAAAAAATCTCTTCGGTTTGTGTAAAGCATTCGCATCCACACCGCCCGATAAAATTTTACCCGAAGCCGGAGCAACGGTGTTGTAAGCACGTGCTAAACGTGTGATAGAATCCAACAAAATCACCACATCATGCCCGCACTCTACCATTCTTTTAGCTTTTTCCAAAACAATGTTGGCAATTTTCACGTGACGGTCCGCAGGCTCGTCAAAGGTTGATGAAACTACCTCAGCTCTAACGCTGCGCGCCATGTCAGTTACCTCTTCCGGGCGCTCATCAATCAATAAAATAATTAAATAAACCTCTGGGTGGTTGGCCGCAATGGCGTTAGCAACTTCCTTTAATAAATTGGTTTTACCGGTTTTTGGCTGCGCTACAATTAAACCGCGCTGGCCTTTTCCTATCGGTGTAAACAAATCCATGATGCGTGTGCTATGGTCGCTCGGCTTCATAAATAAATTCAAACGTTCCGTAGGGAAAAGCGGCGTTAAATAGTCAAAAGGCACACGGTCGCGCACTTCCATTGGCACACGGCCGTTAATAGACTCAACACGCACCAGTGGGAAGTATTTTTCGCCTTCTTTTGGCGGTCTAATGCTGCCACGTACGGTATCGCCGGTTTTTAATCCAAATAATTTTATCTGCGATTGAGACACGTAGATATCATCTGGCGAAGTAAGGTAATTATAATCAGAAGAACGCAAAAAGCCGTAACCATCTGGCATAATCTCCAAAACGCCTTCGTTGATAATTACGTTATCAAAGTCAAAAGCAGGCTCTTGCGAGCGCTGTTTCGAATTTTTATCTGGCCTAATTTGCTTAGGTTCTGTTTTGCCTTCGGCACCGTCAGTTTTATCTTCTTGGTCGCTTTTTTCGGCAACAGCTTTTCTGCTGCTTGGTTTGGCTTGCTCGCTGTCCGGCGCATCAAACAAAGAAGTTTCTTGCTTTGGCAACGGACTTATCTTTTCTTCCGCTACTGTAGTTTTTACAGTTCTTGCTCTCTTTTTAGGCTTCTCGGCCACTTCCGCTTCATCGGCAACTGCGCCCGAGTTTCTGGCAGCCTCAATCAAATCATGTTGTTCTTTGATTTTCGCTATCAGCTCGGCTTTACGCAAAGCATCCGTGTTTTCTACACCAAAACTTTTTGCCATCTCACGAAGCTCAGAAACAAGCTTGTCGTTCAATTCGTTTGTATTAAACATTAATTATGTATTGTCAAGGGATTAATTTTGTGATTATCCTAAAGATTAAGCAATGTTACATCTAAATCTAGCGTGATATTTCTTAGTCCTTAGAAAAAGGATAGAATGAGATTATGCTGCAATAATATTGATTAATTTTTAAATGCTAAAATTTTCTAAAAATTTTTTTCAGCACTTTTTAATTGGCAACTTTGCCTGCAAACACGCTTAAGATGACCCGTCAGGAACTGATAGCCCAAATCAAGAAGAAAAAATCTTTTTTAACCGTTGGTTTGGATACCGATATAAAAAAAATACCGCAGCATTTATTAACGTTTGATGATCCGGTTTTTGAGTTTAACAAACAGATTATTGATGCTACAAAAGATTTGTGCGTTTCTTATAAAATAAACACCGCTTTTTATGAGTGCCGAGGTTTAGCAGGCTGGCAATCATTAGTTAAAACAGCGAATTATTTGCCTAAAGATATTTTTAGCATTGCCGATGCAAAGCGAGGCGACATTGGCAACACCTCTGCCATGTACGCAGATGCTTTTTTTAGCCAGGCCGATTCGGGGATGAGCTTTGATTCCGTTACCGTTGCGCCTTACATGGGTAAAGATTCTGTTTCACCGTTTTTGAAGTTCCAGAACAAATGGGTGATTTTATTGGCGTTAACCTCTAATGAAGGTGCAAAAGACTTTCAGTTTTTAAAAAACGAAGAGAGTTTGTTATTTGAAAGTGTATTGCAAAAATCGCAAGAATGGGCTAGCAATGAGCAGATGATGTACGTTGTAGGGGCAACCCGTGGCGATGCTTTTTTACAGATTAGAAAACATGCGCCCAACCATTTTTTACTGGTGCCCGGCGTGGGCGCGCAAGGCGGTTCTTTGGGCGACGTTTGCCAGTACGGTATAACTAAAGACTGTGGTTTGCTGGTAAACTCGTCGCGCGCTATTATATATGCTTCATCCGGCGAAGATTTTGCGCAAGCGGCACGTGCCGAAGCACAAAAAGTTCAACAACAGATGGCCAAAGAACTTGAAAAAATAGGTTTTTAGCTACGGCTGATATACAATTACTTAGCGCTTTTTTGTAGAAATAATTGCTACATTTAGCAATGCCATCTTCAGAAGCTATTCTTCATCATATCTGGAAATACAAGCTTTTTAATGCGCTTGCTTTGCATACTACGGATGGAGAACCTGTGCAGTTGCTAAATGCTGGCCGGCATAATTTAGATGCAGGTCCCGATTTTTTTAATGCTAAACTTAAAATTGGCGATACCGTTTGGGCAGGCAATGTAGAAATACATATCAAATCTTCCGATTGGCTTAAGCATAAACACCAGCGCGATGCGGCCTACAATAATGTAGTTTTACATGTAGTTTGGGAACACGATGCACCTATCCACCGTATAGACGGCACATTGCTTCCGGTGCTTGATCTTTCTGAATTTACCAATACCACTTTGTTGGATAAATACGAGCAATTGCGCGGAAACAATTATTGGGTTGCCTGCGAAAACCATTTGCCAAGCGTAAGCGATGTTAAAAAAGCTTTGGTTTTGGATAGGATGCTTGCCGAGCGTTTAGAAGATAAATCACTGGCATTGAAAGAGATTTATTCTTTTAGCGCACAAAGTTGGGAAGATACCTTTTACATTGCGCTGGCAAAAAGCTTCGGCTTTAAAGTGAATGCTTTGCCTTTTGAACTGCTGGCCAAAAACTTGCCGCAACGCATCTTAGCCAAACATAAAGACCAAGCTTTGCAGGTAGAAGCTTTAATTTTTGGCGTGGCGGGCTTGTTAAATCAGAATTTTACCGATGCCTACCCGAAACTTTTACAGCAGGAATTCCGTTTTTTGCGCGCCAAGTACAATTTGCCCGAGTTGGAGGCCAGCATTTGGAAATTTTCTAAAACCCGGCCCGATAATTTCCCCACCATCCGTTTAGCACAGTTTGCGGCTTTGGTACTGCAATCGCAACATTTGTTTTCGCAAATGATTGGTTTAAAAACTAAAAAAGAGTTTGCTTCTTTATTTGCCAGGCTACCGGTAAACAGCTACTGGAATAAGCATTACAGATTTGATAAAGAAGCCGAAGAAAAGCCGAGCGCTATCGGCTTTGGTAGCGTAGACAATCTTTTGATCAATGCCATAGCACCGCTTTTATTCTTTTACGGCAAAAGCACCGGACAAAAAAAATATACGGAAGTTGCGGGCGATTTGCTGTTGGCGATTAAGCCCGAGGACAATCAAATTGTGCGTGGTTTTAAGGCCCGAGGCTTTGGCGCTGCACACGCATTTGATACGCAAGCGCTTATTCATCTCAAAAAAAACTATTGCGATTTAAAAAAATGCTTAAATTGTGGCGTCGGTTTAGAAATTATAAAGCAAAATGATTGATAAAGTATTGCTGTTTTTTGAACGTTACTCCTTTGGGGTTTGCACTTATTTAGGCGAAAAATTCCAGATTTCCCAAGCTAAAATCAGGCTGTTCTTTATTTATACTTCTTTTTTGGCCGCCGGTTTTCCTTTGGTGTTTTATTTTTTTGCTGCGGTGGTGCTGGATATCCGCCACTTCATCAAGCGTAAAAGGATACAGTTTTGGGATATTTAGTCTTCTTCCTCAAAAAACTCGCGTAGCTCGCCAAAATAATTATCGTCCCAGCCTTCTACAAACTCATCGTACACCTCATCAGGGATATTGCTATGGCGTAGCTCCACAGAACAGCCGCTTTTATGCTCGTGCAGTTTAATAGTTACCACAGAATCTTCTTCTTGCCCGTCAAAATACCACTGTTGCACTATTTTTTTTCCGTACTCAAATTCTAAGTTTTTCCCTACAATATCCCCGTCAAACAAAGAAAATTCTGTACCCACTTCTTCACTCATCTCTGCCTCGGCACCGGTCCATAGTTTAATGCTCTGCGGAATGGTTAGTGCCAAATAAACGTCTTCTGGGCTGGCGGGTAAGGTGTAATATTTTTTGTAATCTTTCATGTTGGAGCAAAAATTCAAAGGTAAAAAGTTAAATTAAAAAGGCAGATAAGATAAAATCAAAAGCTAAAATTAAAAAAGCCAAGCCAACTCAGATTCATAAAAAAAAACCGACCCTTTAACTGAGCCGGTTTTAAATGTTCCTCGGATATTAACTTTTTTTAGCCGTAACCAGCACCACAACGCCGGCTACCAAAATAATTCCCCCGGCGTAAGGCGGCCAGTTTACGGTTTCTTTTTTATCTGCCGATATTTGTATAGGGCCGGCGTCTACCACTTTTTCTTTCTTGGTATAAGAGAAACCACCCCAAATTAGCATTGCAATTCCTACAACTACTAATATTATTCCTATTGTCCTGTTCATGATAAATGGTTTTTTTAGTGTACATAAACATTTGCAAACTTTGAACCAATTATTTTTTAAGCTTTAGGCGCGGTAGCTTTTATTAAATTTTGATTTAAAAAGCTTAAACATCATCTTTGAAGATGGGCAAAACCTTTACGAGCGTAGGTATAACCGATGCGCTTTTTAATGCGCCAATAGGCTGGTTTCCAGAAGAACGCATTCTTAAAAATGATTTGTTGGTGAGCGTTTACGCTACTTATATCTTGAGCGAAAAATTAAACGGTGACGAGCTGAACGCAACTATCGACTATATGCAACTGCATCAAATCTGCGAAAAGGTGTTAAAAAAAGAAGCTAAACTTTTAGAAACTGCGGCGCAAGAAATCATGGACCGTGCTTTGAAACTCTTTCCGCAAGTGCAAAGCCTTCAGGTTACCATAAAAAAACTTAATCCGCCCGTTAAAGCGCAAATAAAACATTCTTTTGTGCAATTGAATTTTGAAAATAGTGATGAAATTTAACGCCATCAACCAAAAACACATTAATAAACTAAAGCAGCTTTGCGGTGAAAACAACGTGTTTACCGACCAAGAGAGCGTGTATAAGTATAGCAAAGACGAAACGGAAGATTTAAGTTTTTTTCCGGATTTGGTGATTAAACCGAAGAACGTAAGAGAGGTTTCGGCGGTGATGAAATATTGTAATGAACATCTGATTCCTGTTACGCCACGTGGCGGCGGAACCGGTTTAAGCGGCGGAGCTTTGCCTGTTTATGGCGGTGTGGTGCTAAGTACCGAGCGTTTAAACAGTATCATAGAGATTGACGAGCGTAACCTGCAAGCAACGGTGGAACCGGGCGTAATTACCGAAGTTTTTATGGATGCCGTTTCAGAAAAAGGTCTGCTTTATCCCGTAGATCCGTCAAGCAAGGGTTCTTGTTTCATCGGAGGCAATATGGCGCATGGATCGGGCGGTCCGCGCGTGGTCAAGTACGGAACTATCAGAGAATATGTGCTAAATTTTGAGGTGGTTTTGCCTAACGGCGATATCATCTGGACAGGTGCCAATACCTTAAAATATGCATCGGGTTATAACCTAACGCAATTACTGATAGGTTCCGAAGGGACTTTGGCTATCATCACCAAAATAGTACTAAAGTTAATTCCTAGGCCACAGCATAATATTTTGCTGATGTGCGCTTTTCCAACAAACGAAGATGCGTGTGCAGCTGTTTCGGCCATTTTCAGAGCTGGCGTAACGCCCTCTGCGCTAGAGTTTATGGAGCGTCGTGGACTAGAGTGGGTGATTGAATATGATAAGCTCAATTTTTCTGTACATGTAGATGCGCAAGCTTATTTATTGGTTGAAGTGGACGGCAATGATATGGATATGCTTTTTGCGGATTGTGAAGTCATAAATGGGGTGGTAGAAAAACACCGTTGCATCGAAGTGCTTTTTGCAGATTCCTCTATCCAAAAAGAAGAATTTTGGAAACTGCGGCGCGTATTGCCGGTATCGGTAAAATCAAATTCTATTTACAAAGAAGAAGACACAGTGGTGCCACGCGCAAACCTGCCACAGCTGGTAAAAGGAATCAAAGAGATAGGAAAAGCTTACGGTTTTGAGTCGGTTTGCTACGGCCATGCCGGCGATGGAAACCTGCATATAAATATCATTAAAGCAAGCATGACGGATGAAGACTGGAAAAACCGACTTAAAGACGGCATTAAGGAAATATTTGAGCTTACAGTAAAACTCGGTGGCACCATCTCTGGCGAACACGGGATTGGCCTGGTACAAAAAGATTTTATGCCTATCAAATACAGCGAAATCCATTTAAACCTGATGCGTGGCATCAAACAGGTTTTTGATCCTAACGGCATATTGAACCCCGGGAAGATTTTTTAAGGTAAATATAGAAGAGGTTTAAATTTTAAGGAATAATTGGGGCTAGACAGATTACCCGCCGCTTATGATTCACCACTGACCACTGACCATTGACCATTGACCATTGACCATTCACTAATTTTAAAAACCATTACTAATATTATTAGCTAATTTCTTATTTTTGCATTTAATGGAGCGCCTTTTTGCAATTGTAGATATCGAAACTACGGGTAGTCATGCGAATGCCCACGGTATTACAGAAATTGCAATTTGTATCCACAACGGGCAATCAATTGTGGATCAGTTTGAAACGCTCATTAATCCACAGCAAGAAATACCAACATTTATCCAAAGCTTAACCGGCATCAGTAATGATGATGTGAAAAACGCGCCAACTTTTGAAACGGTGGCACCGCAGATTTTTGCCATGCTTGAGGATAAAATATTTGTAGCACACAATGTAAATTTCGATTACTCTTTCATCAATCACCACCTTAAGCGCGAGGGCTTCACCTTAAACACTAAAAAGCTTTGCACGGTGCGTTTGGCCAGGAAAATACTGCCCGGTTTGCCGTCGTACAGTTTGGGCAAACTTTGCCGCAGCTTAAACATCCGCATAGAAAACAGGCACAGGGCAGGGGGCGATGCTTTTGCCACCGCCACACTTTTTAAAATGATGGTTGATGCGGATGAGCATAACTTTATTGAAGAAGCTTTAAATGCCCGCAGTAAAGAAGAAGCTTTGCCACCATACGTATCTAGGTTGCAGTTAGAGCAAATTCCGAGGCAGCCGGGTGTATATTATTTCCGCGATAAAAAAGATAAAATTATTTATGTAGGAAAGGCTAAAAATTTATACAAACGCGTTTTAAGCCATTTTTTAAACAACGATACCCACAAAAACAAGCAAGATTTTTTGCGCGAGATCCGGAAAATTTCGCACCAAGTGTGCGGTACCGAATTGCAGGCTTTAATTTTAGAAAATATAGAAATTAAAAGGTTGTGGCCCGAAAAAAACAGGGCGGCTAAACATCCCGAAAAGCGCTTTGCTTTGTATAAATACGAAGATCAGAACGGTTATTTACGCTTAGCCATCGGCAAAAAGCAAAAATATATGCAGGCAGTGCTCTCTTTTGCGTCTATTGCCGAGGCACAAAGGTTAATGCGCCAATGGTGTGCCGATTATGAGCTTTGCAATGTGTTGTGCGACTTGCAGAAAAGCAACATGGCCTGCATTGCCCTAGAAGAAAACAAGTGTAAAGGCGCGTGTTTACAGAAAGAAAGTGCACAAGATTATAACGCTAGGGTAAAGGCTTTTATAAATGAAGCAGCCAAAGCGATGCCTAGTTATATGATTGTTGACGAAGGGCGCAACAGATTGGAAAAAAGCTGTATTGTGGTAGACAAGGGCGTTTTTTGCGGTATGGGTTATATCAGGGAAAACGAGCTGCCTACTGGTGTAGAAGAGGCGAAATCTTTGGTTACGGCATATCCATCATATCTTTTTATCGAAAAAATATTATCCGATTTTGTGCTTGCCCATCCGCAAAAGCAAATCATCCTTAATTAAATTGTCCTGTTTTTAGTCCGTTTTTCCGTTTTGTATAAGCAGCCTTTATTTGCTGATGATGTTAATTGCCCACAAATTAGGATATGGCGCGGTTTTCGCCATTACTGAATTTAAATAAGGGAGATGTGGGCGCTACATCTCTGTTTTAAACTAAAAACACACACACATGAAAAAATTAATCTACTTCGCATTTTCTTTATTGATGCTTGTAGCAAGCACCAATTTTGCTTCTGCAACAGAAAAAACAGACAAAGCACTAAGTGCTGCACAACAGGCAAAGCTTGAGCAATTGACCAACCGTGTAGAGCAGATTAGGAGCATGGACAAAAGCCACATGAGCCGCGCAGAGAAAAAAGAACTGCGCGCAGAACTGAGGCAAATGAAAAAAGAAGCAAATGCGATTGGTAACGGCGGTATTTATTTATCAGTAACGGCTTTGCTGGTGATTATTATTGTGTTGCTAATTTTATAATTGACAATTTAACCTCAACAAAAACGGCCTTTAGGAATTTTCTAAAGGCCGTTTTTGTTTTTAGCGAGAGAAAAAGGTTTCTATTCCACAATATCTTCCTTTATATGCTTGTATTTAAAAATGATAGGAAAAATAACCGCCAGCACCAACGCATAACCGGAAAAAGAAAACCAGATACTCTGCCAGTCACGAACGCCGTTTGTAGTAAAATAATCAACTACCCAACCGCTTAAAATACCCCCAAAGAAAGCGCCTAAACCGTTGGTCATAATCATAAACAAGCCCTGCGCGCTAGCTCTAATTTTAGGGTCCGATTCGCGCTCAACAAACAAAGAACCCGAAATATTGAAGAAATCGAAGGCCATACCGTAAACTATCATCGAAAACACCAAAAGGTATAAACCGTTTCCGGGGTTACCAATGCCAAACAGGCTAAAACGCAGTACCCAAGCAAAAATGCTAAGCAGCATCACTTTTTTGATGCCGAATTTTTGAAGGAAAAACGGAATGGTAAGGATAAATAAAGTTTCGGAAATTTGGGAGATAGAAAGCAAGAGGTTGGGATGTTGCACACCGAAGGAATGGGGATACATGGTTTTAAAATCATCTAGAAAAGCACCGCCAAACAAATTGGTGATTTGCAAGGCCGCACCTAAAAACATGGAAACAGTGAAAAATACAGCCATTTTTTTATTGCGGAAAAGCACAAAAGCATCTAAACCTACACTGTTGGCCAAGCTTCGTGCATCGCGAATTTTTAAAGGCGGGCGTTTAGGCATGGTAAAAGCATAAAGCCCTAGTAAAATACCGGCGCCGCCTGCAACATACAGTTGGTTGGCATTCTTTGTCCAGCCTAAGAAATCCACAATCCACATGGCGGCAATAAAGCCAATGGTGCCCCACACCCGTATAGGCGGAAAAGATTTTACAATGTTGAAACCTTTGCGCTCCAGCGCATTGTACGACACCGTATTTGCCAAAGCGATAGTAGGCATGTATAGCATAGAATTAAAAAGCATGATGATGTAAAGCGTGGGGTAATCGGTTATTTTAGAAGCTGCCAGGAGCAAGAGCGCAGCGAAGATATGGCAGACGCCCAAAACTCGCTCTGCGTTAAAAAACCTGTCGGAGATAATGCCCATGATAGCAGGCATAAATAAAGAGGCCACGCCCATGGTAGAAAAGATGCTTCCTACTTGTACTCCAGTAAAGTTGAGCGTTACAATCATGTAGCCGCCCAAAGAGATTAGCCATGCTCCCCAAACAAAAAACTGCAGGAAATTCATGGCAATCAATCGAGTTTTTAATCCCATAAAATGCACCGTTGGATGGGCAACCCTAAGTTATTTATTTTCGGGAATATGGAAATGAAAAAAGAGAGTTATGCTAATGGGAGGGGGGGTAGTGAGTATTGAGTAGAAAGTAGGGAGTAGAAGAATAGTGAGTGGTGAGTAAAAAGTAGTGAATGCTGAGTGAAAAAGTAGCAGATGCAAAATCTATCATATTCACGATTCACCATTCACCAATTACCATTCTCTAGTTGGATTTCCGCTTAGTCAGCTCGTCGCGGATGCGGGCCGCTTTTTCGTAGGCTTCTTCGGTTAAAGCGTCTTTCAATTGTTTTTGCAGTTCATCCTCCGAGTAAGCCGAGTAACTGTTTCCGGTGCTTTTTGGGCTCTCGGTTTGGGTGGGTTCTATGTTATCTAAAAAAACAAAATCAGTGCCTTCAATAACAATTCCGGCCGAAGCCAAAATAAATTCATAGGTATAAATTGGACAGCCGAACCTTACGGCAAGTGCAATAGCGTCAGACGAACGCGCATCTATCTCTAATGTTTTTTTTCCATCGTTACAAATCAGCTTGCTAAAAAACACGCCTTCAACCAAGTTGTAAATGATAACCTCCTGAACATTAATGTGGTACGCGTCTGCAAAAGATTTAAAAAGGTCATGAGTTAGAGGCCTGCTCGGCGTCATTTTCTCTATCTCTATGGCAATAGCTTGTGCTTCAAAACCCCCGATAATGATTGGCAGGCGACGCCGGCCATTTACTTCTCCTAAAACCAATGCGTAAGCACCTGATTGTGTTTGGCTGTATGATAAGCCTATGATATCTAGTTTAAGTTTTTTCATTGCTATAAAATCCCGCTACACCATATCACACGTATTGTTGATTGGCTTTGTATTAGCCAACATACATTTTGACAAAATTAAAGCCAAAATGTATGTTTTGTTTTGCTTGCTAATTTAAGCGTTTGCTTTTAAAGATTTTACCGCTTCAATTAATTTAGGTACAATTTCAAAGGCGTCGCCCACAATGCCATAATCGGCCACTTTAAAAAACGGTGCTTCCGGATCTTTATTGATCACCACAATAACTTTTGATGACGATACACCTGCCAAATGCTGTATGGCCCCCGAAATGCCAATGGCAATGTAAAGGTTTGGCGAAATAGCGATACCGGTTTGACCCACGTGCTCGCTGTGTGGGCGCCAATCGGCGTCGGAAACCGGTTTTGAGCAGGCTGTGGCAGCACCGAGTAATGAAGCAAGTTCTTCAATCATCCCCCAATTTTCTGGGCCTTTTAATCCGCGACCGGCGCTAACCACCAGCTCGGCATCTGGCAAAGAAACTTTATCTGTTGCACGTACCACCTCTTTAATTACCGCTTTTAAATCTTGCTGGTCCACAGGCGCGTTAAAGTCTTCTATGTTTCCTTCTCCGGCTTTTTCTATCACTTGATAAGCGTTTGGTGTTAAAGAAATAACCTTCACTTTTGAAGTTGCCTCTACGGTAGCAAAAGCTTTATTAGAGAATGCGCTACGCTTCACCTTAAATTGTCCGCCTGTGGTATCCGGAAGCTCAATAGCGCCGCTAATTACGGCAGCTTCAAGCTTTACGCCAATACGCGGCGCCAAACCTTTTCCGGAAAAAGAGTTAGACAATACCACCACCTCCGCATTTTCTTTTTTTGCCGCTTCTGCGATAACAGACGCATAAGCTTGGTTAACAAAAGTCTTTAACTGTTCGGTATTTACGTTTAAAGTTTTGTTTGCGCCATATTTGGCCAATTTAGCCAACTCGTCTTGCGCCACGTTTCCAATAGAAATAGCGATTAATGAAGTATCAAGTTGCGCTGCAACAGACTTTGCATAAGAAACAGCTTCAAATATTGATTTTTTGAATTTGCCTTCGGCATTTTCAACATATACTAGTACAGACATAATTTTTTTAATGAGGTTTTAGATAAATAAATGCGCTTAAATCACTTTTGCTTCGGCGTGCAATAAATCAATCAGTTTTTCCGGCTCTGCCGCGTCGATTAATTTTACGCTTCCGCGAGGTGCAGGCGTATCAAACTTTACAATTTGCGCTAGTTGCTCCACGCTAATTGGCTCTACAACATTCAAGGGTTTGGTTCTGGCACTCATGATACCTCTCATATTCGGGATTTTCCACTCGGCCACACCTTCTGCCGTGCCCGCTACAATTGGCAAAGGGATGCTAAGCACTTCTTTACCGCCTTCAATCTCGCGTTCTACCACAGCATTTCCCCCCTCTATATTCAGTTTTTTAATGATAGACACGGATGGGATATGTAACAGTTCGCCCAGCATAGCCGCCACCTGCGCGCCGTTATAATCAATAGATTCTCTTCCGGTTAAAATTAGATCAAAGGCTTTATCTTTAGCGTAATTGGCAATTTGCTGAGCCACAAAGTAGGCGTCCCGAGGCGCAGCATTTACTCTCACCGCATCAGTTGCACCCACGGCTAAAGCCTTGCGGATGGTGGGCTCGGTACTGGCTTCGCCAACATTAATTACGGTGACAGTGCCGCTGTTACTTTCCGCCAGCTCTACCGCGCGCGAAAGTGCAATTTCATCATAAGGGTTCAGCACGTATTGAACGCCCCCCTCATTAAACGAGGTATTGTCGTTATTAAATGTTATTTTGGTGGTGGTATCAGGCACGTTACTTATGCACACTAAAATTTTCATCTTCTCTTTATTTTAAATGGATAATCAATGAATCTTCATTTTGTTTGCTTTGCAAAATCATGGATGGTTTCCTAATATTGCGGTTTTTACAAATTTAATTTATTTAGGCATAAAATAAATGACCATGGACAGATTAGCACGCTTACTAGAATTTCTGCAGAACGAGCCTAACGACCCTTTTTTGAAGTACGCGCTTGCTACAGAGTACGTCCGCCTAAACCAAACAGAAGAGGCGCTCAAATATTATTTAGACCTTGTTGATAAACATACGGATTATATCGGCACCTATTATCATTTAGGAAAATTGTACGAACAATTAAATAAGCAAGATGACGCCATTAAAACTTACGAGCAGGGTATAGAAGTTGGCAAACGCATTAAAGACCAGCACGCTTTAAGCGAACTTTTAGGTGCTTACAATAGCTTACGCGATGAAATGGAGGATTGGTAGGGGATAGTGAGTATTGAGTGAATAGCAAATAGCAAGAAGTAAGTAATACAGCCCACTAATGAACTAATGAACTTTAAAACTAACCAACTAACCTCTAACCAACTAACCACACTTGAAAGGCAAACGTTTTAGAAAGCTGATTTTTTTGCGCGATGTTATTGCGTTTATGCTCACCTCGTTTGGTGGCCCGCAGGCGCATTTGGCCATTTTGCTGAATGATTTTGTGAAGAAACGAGCCTATTTAAGTGAGGAGGAGCTGATGGAGCTTTATGCGCTTACGCAGATATTACCCGGTCCTTCATCTACCCAAACGGTGGTGGGCGTTGCTTACAAGGTTGGTGGCTTAAGTTTAGCTATCCTTACGTTTTTAATTTGGGCAGTGCCTGCGGCCGCGGTAATGTGTTTTATCGCAATAAACCTCGAAACTTTTTCATTAAACCCCAGCTTTTCAAAAGTACTTCAGTTTATACAGCCCATCGCTTTGGGGATTGTAGCTTACGCGACTTACGCTTTTGGTAAAATAGCTTTAAAAAGCCAAATCAACATCATTTTGGCCACAGGCGCAGCGGCCGCGAGTTTAATTTTAAGAAGTCCCTTTGTGTTTCCGATACTTATTTTATTGGGCGGTATCGTTAGTTCGGCCACAGAAGCCAAGCATGAGGAAGATCAAATCAGGGTTAAGCTTTTTTCATCCATAAACACTAAAAAAGTAGCTTATTTCATTGGAGTGATGTTGGTTTTTGGATTATTAGGAGCCATAGTGAACCGAACTTCTCCTTTTAGTTTGCCTATCAGGTTGTTCGAGAATTTTTACCGTAATGGCATAATTATCTTTGGTGGCGGACAGGTTTTGGTGCCTTTGATGTACACAGAGTTTGTGGATGTAAAGCATTACCTCACAGGGCAAGAGTTTTTATCGGGCTATGCTTTACAGCAGATGATTCCGGGTCCTACATTTTCTTTTACCTCTTTTGTTGGCGCAATGTCTTTAGGTAACAGAGGTTATGGCGTAGTAGGGCAAATGATGGGCAGTGCCATCGCTGTTTTGGGTATAAATGCCCCGGGCTTGATTTTAATCTTATTTATTGTTCCTTTTTGGGAAGATTTAAAGAAGATTAACCGCATAAAAAGCTCGCTAAACGGTATTAATGCAGTTGCCGTGGGATTTATGTTTGCCGCTTTTTGGCTATTAATTAAACCTGTTGGTTTCAGCTACGAAAACATCGCTATCATGTTGGCCACTTTCCTTACCCTAAAATTCACGAAAGTTAAAACACCCTACATCATCTTAGTAGGCGTGCTTGCTGGGATTTTGTTAAGTTGAATTGAGTAGTGAGTATTAAGTATAAAGTAGCCTGGTAAACGTTTTAATTATCTTTATTCTTTGCTCTTTATTCCTTTTTCTATATTGGCAGTCTTGTTAATGTTAGTGCGGTCTTTATTCTTTGCTCTTTATTCCTTCCTCACAAACGAACTCCTAACAAACTAACTAACCACCCCCAACCACCTTGCTGCGTCTTTCAAATAAAATAACGTTGTGCCAAATGCCGTCCAACACGCCGATACGCTCGCGGTAGCCCACTCGCCTAAAACCCGATTTTTCGTGCAAACGAATGGTACTTTTATTGTCTTCAAAAATCTGAGCTTGCAAGGTCCATATCCCGTGCTCCTCGCTATGGCGAATTACGTGCTCCATCAAAACAAAGCCCAAGCCCAAACCTTTGCAGGCCGGATGCGCGTAAATGCTAATTTCGGCAACACCAGCATCTATACAATCATTTTGCACCTCGCGCAAGGCAACCCAGGCGCCCACGCGCTCGTCAATTTCGCAAATTAAGCGCGAGTGGGGCAGGTGCTTCGCATTCCACTCTTTCCAGCTTGGCGCCTCGGTTTCAAAAGTTGCGGTTTTAGTAGCTATTCCCAGTTCATATATTTTTTTAACGGCTTCCCAATGTTGGTGTTCAAGTGGCTTTACTAGCATTTTTTCTATGGATTTTCTTAAATAATGTCTGTCACAATTTCTTTTAAAGTAGGCAAAACTTCTTGTTTAAACCAAGGATTTTTTGCCTGCCATATATTGTTGCGCGGAGAGGGGTGGGGCAAAGGAAAAAACAGGGGTAAGTATTCGCGGAAATTTTTGACAGTTTCTGTCAAAGTGGCTTTCGTTTTATCTCCCAAATAATAATTTTGCGCGTACTGGCCAACCAATAAAAACAACTTTTTATCCGGCATCATTTGCAAAAGCTCTTTGTGCCATTTGGGCGCACATTCTTTGCGTGGCGGCAAATCTCCGCTGTTTCCGCGCCCTGGATAGCAAAAGCCCATCGGCATTAATGCAAAAAAATCGGTATCGTAAAACAAATCGCGGTCAACGCCCATCCAAGCGCGTAAGTTATCACCACTTTTATCATTCCACGGAATTAAGGTTTCATGCACTTTGCGGCCCGGCGCCTGCCCAACAATAATTATTTTGCTTTTTTCGCCTGCCAGCATTACCGGGTTTGCCCCAAAAGGCAAATATTGCTCGCACAGATGGCAGGCTTTAATCTCATCTAACAGCAACTTCATTCTTAAATAAACATAAGCATAATTAACTATTTGGCTAGTGCAATTAAAATGCCCGCGCTAACATGTGATAGTTTGCCGACAATTTGACCGAGGTAATTAGCTATAAATGACCAAGGTCAAACATTTGAGCGCTTTTTTTGCTTTAGTTTTGCAAAATGGTTAACAATAAATTAGCATTTGTTTACGTGTACGATGCCTTGTGCGGCTGGTGTTACGGCTTTAGCTCTGTAATGACCAAACTGTACGAACGTTACAAAAACCAATTTGATTTTGAGGTACTTTCTGGCGGAATGATTTTGGGCGATCGGGTAAAGCCGATAGGCGCTTCTGCAGATCTGATCCAAATCCATATCCCACGAATTGAAGAAACGGCAGGTGTAACATTTGGACAACCATACCTTGATATTTTAAAGGAGGGTACACAAGTCCAAAACTCCGAAAAACCTTCCATAGCATTGGCTGTTTTTAAATCATACCACCCTGAGCAAGCCGTTTTATTTGCCGCCGATTTGCAAAAAGCCAAGTACCTAAACGGCGCTGATTTTGAACAAGATGAGATTTATGTACCGATAGCAGAAAAATTTGGCATCCGCGGAAGCGAATTTATTGGAAAACTGCACGATGAAAAGTTTAAACAGGATGCCTATTACGATTTTGCATTGAGCAAGCAGTTGCAGGTAACCGGCTATCCGGCAGCTTTTATTAAAACCGGTGATTTAAATTTTTATATGGTTGCTAAAGGATATGCAGATTACGATACGATGGTGTTACGGGTAGAAAATGTTTTAAAACAGGTTTCTGCATGAAAAAAATAGCCATTATAGGTGCTACCGGGCTGTTGGGCAAACCTGTTGCGCAACGTTTGTTAGATGCCGGTTTTCAGGTTAGGATAATAGCCAGGAACGTGCAAAAGGCAAAAACTTTGTTTCCACATGCTGATGTTGTTTATGGCGACTTGAAAGATCGTACCTCTTTGATTAAGGGTTTGGACGGGCAAGATGCCGTATATTTAAATATCCATATTGGTCCCTACGCTAAAAAACGCGGATTTATTGCCGAAACCGATGGGATTATGAATTTGATTAGCGCGGCAAAACAAGCTGGCATTAAACGCATTGCTTACCTTACCTCTTTAGTTAAAGATTACCAAACAGAAAGCCGTTTTAAATGGTGGATTTTTGATGCCAAACTGAAGGCAGTACAGCTAATTAAAGGTGCAGGTGTGCCATATACTATTTTTCTGGCGTCTAGTTTTATGGAGAACTTCACCAAAGAAGGTGGTTTTATGAATGCCAATAACCTTAATTTGGTGGGGCAGTCTGACGTGAAAATCCATTGGATTAGCGCAGCCGATTATGCCAAACAGGTCTGCAAATCTTTCCAGCTTTTAACAGACGAAAACCGGGAATATATAGTGCAAGGTCCAGAAGCTTACACCACGCAACAAGCTTTGGAAATATTTAGGGACCATTACCAAAAGAAAAAGCTTTCTATCATCAAAATCCCAATGTACAGCCTGCTTTTAGGCAGTCTGCTGTCTACACGTATCGGCTATGCTTACCGCTTATTGTACGCAAAAAACCACTACCGCGAAAAATTTGCAGCGCAATTTACTTGGGACGAGTTGGGTAAACCTACCGAAACCATTGCGGAATTTACCCAGCGGATACAAGCATTGTAAATCAGCTATTTTTTAAAATTTTACGGATGGTAGCCATACCTTCATCAATATGGGCTTCTTCCATGGTTAATGCAGGTCTAAAACGGATAGAGCGGTCGCCACAGCCCAAAAACAGCGTGTTTGCTTCAAGTCCTTTGGCAATAAAGCGATTTCTAAAATCTTCTGCAGGTAAATCAAAGGCGCAAAGCAAGCCCCTGCCTCTTGCGTTTGTAATCCGCCCGTCTTCCTCAGCTAAAGCCGATAATTGTTGCAAAAGATAATTTCCCACGCGTGCTGCTTGGGCGCACAGTTTGTCTTCCTCTATAATCTGCAGGATTTTTTCGCTACGTACCATATCCACTAAATTACCGCCCCAGGTGGAGTTGATGCGCGATGATACTGTGAAAACGTTGTCTTTAACTTCATCAACCCTGTGTCCCGCTAAAATGCCGCAAACCTGCATTTTTTTGCCAAAGGCGATGATATCCGGACGGGCTTTTGCTCCAAAATGCTCAAAACACCAGAATTTACCACTAAGGCCCACGCCGGTTTGTACCTCATCATAAATTAACAAAGCCTCATTAGCATCACATAAAATCCTCAGTTGCTCTAAAAACTCTTGCCGCACATGATTATCTCCGCCTTCAGATTGTATGGGCTCAATAATAATCGCGCAAATTTCATCTGGATGAGCGATAAAGGCATCCTTAATTTGTTGGATGCTGCGCTGTTCTGCGTTGATAAGCGCATCTAAATTTTCATCATTTAACGGAAACTGTACGGCAGGCAGTTGTACGCGTGGCCAGTCGAACTTTGCAAACCACTTTGTTTTTACCGCAGTGGTATTGGTTAAGCTCATGGTATATCCGGTGCGTCCATGAAAAGCATGTTCAAAGTGCAATACTTTGTGCCCTTTTTCTTGCCGGTAGCCCTTTGCAAAGTTTTTTTGTACTTTCCAGTCCATTGCCGTTTTAAGTGCATTTTCAATGGCTAAGCCTCCGCCGGCCACAAAAAACGCGTGCGGCAAATCATGCGGAATTGCTATTTCTGAAAAAGTGTTTACAAAGCTGGCGTACTGCTGTGTGTAAATGTCGGAGTTGGAAGGGTTTGCGATTGCTGCCAACAATAGGTTTTCTTTAAAACGCTCATCTTCCGTCATTTTTGGATGGTTGTATCCTAAAGGTACAGATGCAAAACAGGTGAAAAAATCCAACAGATAACGTTCGTGTTTTGCATCATACATCCTTACGCCCTTGCTTTTCTTTATATCATAAACCAGGTCAAAACCGTCTGTAAGTACATGTTTAGCTAATGATTTTTTTACGTCGTTTGGTGCAACGAGGAGATTATACATGGCGCAAACTTACAAAAAATGCCTTTACTGATGATTTGGCGGGTGTAGCGGCTATGTGCTATAGAGCTGTAAAAAGCTACATACTGTTAATTTATGTTAAAAGCGCCTTTTTAAAATGATAAGCGTTAAACCTTTTGTTGCTCGTTGCATCCTAACAGCAAATAACCTTTAAAAATTTAAAAAAATGAAAAAAGCAATTAAAACCGTAGCATTCTCTGCTGTTGTAATCATGGGATTATCTGTTAGTGCTTTTGCACAAAAAGCGCCTGCTAAAGATGTTAAGTCTGCAAAAAAAGCAACAAGCGAATTAAACCTTAGCGACGCGCAAAAAGCCCAGTTAAAAGCCAATCACGAGCAAGCAAAAGCCAATCGTGATAAATTTAAATCGTCTTTAACTGCCGAGCAGAAAAAAATTGTAGAGAATAAAACTTTAGATCGTAAAACTAAAGCCAAACAACTGCAAGCCACCTTAAGCCCAGAACAAAGAGCTGCACAAAAAGCCAACTTAGAGCAAGCAAAAAAGAACCATGAAGCTTTCCATGCAAGCTTAACTGCCGAGCAAAAAGCAAAGGCCGATAGCCTAAAAGGCAAAAGAATGGCACACAAAGGCGCTAAAAAATCGCCTAAAAAAGGTTAAATCAGCCGATACAATCTTTTGTGATTAGCCTCGAGCGTCGGCGCCGTGCCGGCGCTTTTTTGTTTAAATGCTTTTTTAAAAGTGTTGAGGTCTTTGCAAATTCTCACATCACGTATCTACGTCCTCAAATCTAACGTCTCCAAACACCCTTTTGTCTTTTTTCTTTTAGGTTTCGTCTATAATCTATCCGCTTACATCTCATACAGTGCTTGTTGTCTTTAAACCTTTTAAAAAAAGCACCATCTTAGCTAAACACAAATTAACGAAAGCGATGGGAAAATCCGGACAGCGCGACCTACGGTGTCTTGGTTTCTCGTCAACAATTTTAAAAATCAATTTAAAACAAAATGAGAAAGTTACTGAAATCAATTGCTTTAACAGGCGCGTTGGCGCTAGGTTTGTCCGTGGGCGCTTTTGCACAAAACGGCGGTGGCGGCTTTAGAGGCGGCATGGACAGGATGAATTATGACCAGCTTAACCTAACAGAAGTGCAAAAGAAACAGGTTGGCGCTAACCGCGAAGCACAACGTGCAGGGCAAGAGAAGTTTAATGCCAGCTTAACTGCCGACCAGAAAAAAATCATGGAAGACACTAGCATACAACCGCGCGAGCGTTTCCAGAAACTGCAGGCCAGCTTAACAGCTGATCAAAAAGCAATACAACAAGCTAATATGGAATTGGGCCGTAAAAACCGCGAAGCTTTTGAGGCCAGCTTAAGCGCCGAGCAAAAAGCAAAATACGACGAAATGAGAGCTAATTGGCGCCCGGGAGGCAACCGCCAAAATGCACCTAGAAACGACTAATTATTGGTTTAATGGTTAACAGCAGAGCCGAGGGTGAACGCCTTCGGCTTTTTTTGTGAGGAAAGAATGGAGGATGAGTGAGGAGTAAAGACACGTTCATCAACCCTTGTTTTGTTCCTTCAATCGAGCGTGTTGCCTGTGCTATCTGGATACTCTCGATATACTCTCTTTTAAGAGGAGAGTATTTACATATTTTAGCATCCACCGTAAAATAAAAAAGCCTGAAATCATCTGATTTGCAGGCTTTTATCATTCTTTGGTGTCTCTACCGGCGGAAGAAGAGGGATTCGAACCCCCGGACCTGTTACAGTCAACGGTTTTCAAGACCGCCGCATTCGACCGCTCTGCCATTCTTCCGAGGGCAAAAGTACGAAAGCCATCCATTATGGCAAATTTATTTTACAAAATTTCCTCCGCCCACTTATAAACATTTAAACATCAGTTTTTTAATTTTTTAGCAACCTGTAAAAGCGCGGTTTTTGACGCCAAATTCCATCCAATTCCTTTCTGAAAATGGCTTGTAAAGCGTTTAAACAAATGATATAGACAGTTGCTTAATCCGGTATATTTTTTCAATAATTTGTGTAAACGCAAAGATTAACGTAATTTTCGGCCGTCATGTCGAAAATAAAAACACCGTTAAGGTCCAAAGAAACAGTTTTCAAAAACGAAGTCACCACAAAATTTGAACTTTATAACAGTCTTTTTCTAACCTTACCATTCTATAGCGTTAAAAACACGGGTTTAGCGCTGCCCTATTTTTTTAAATATTGTGAAGAAGGAACCGAGAAAAGTTTAAGGCCCGATGAGATTATCGAATCTTTTTTCTCTAAACAGGTTGAAGTAACCGATCAGAAAGAAATTTTTGACTTGCTGTTCCGCTTTATACAATATATAGAGCGGCAAGTTGTGCTGTTTGATGCCGTTGAAGACGCTGCTTTTTCAAAAATAAGCGATTTAGATGAAGCTACTTCTTTAAATAGCCTCATGAACAAGGCTTTGGAAGACGAATCTTTGTATAAAAATACACAAGAGGCGTTGGCCGAGTTTAAGCTACGTTTGGTTTTAACCGCTCACCCAACGCAGTTTTATCCGGGGCCAATTTTAGGCATCATGACGGATTTAACAGATGCCATTAAAGACAACGATGTAAATGCCATCAACCTGTTGTTGAAACAACTGGGGAAAACGCCTTTCTTTAAAAAAGAAAAACCTACTCCTTTTGATGAGGCCGTAAGCTTAACTTGGTATCTCGAAAATATATTTTACCAAACCGCATCCAACGTACATAAAAATTTAGAAGACGTTTTTAACCTCGATTTAGGAAACCATACTTTAATAGAGCTGGGTTTTTGGCCAGGCGGCGACCGTGACGGTAACCCTTACGTAACCACAGAAATTACCGAAAAAGTTTCATCGTTTTTGCGCCAAGCTTTGTTTAGATGCTATTTCCGCGACTTTAAAAACTTGAAACGCCGCGTAACTTTTAATGGCGTTGAAAAATATATGGACGTTTTAGAGAAAGTGATTTACGAAAATGCTTTCGAGTCTAACGGAAATGGCAAAAACGTCAAAGAAGAGCTTTTAGATAATCTGCGAAATATCCGCAGAGTGTTAAATGATTATCACGATGGTTTGTTTACTAGCTTGGTGGATGATTTTATTTGGAAGGTAAAGCTTTTCGGTTGTCATTTCGCATCCTTAGATGTACGTCAGGATAGCCGCGTTTTGCGTAAGCTATTTTCAGAATGTATCCAAACTGCTCCGGTAAAAGGCACAATCCCTGCAAATTACATGGATTTGTCTGAGGAAGAGAAGATAAAAGCTGTGCCGCTTAACCAGTTGGATTTAACTGAGTACAGCAACTTTGCCGAGTTAAGCAAAGATGCGCTAGATGTTATCCGGTTGATAAAAAACATGCAGAACAAGAGCGGTAAAAGAGCCTGCCACCGCTTCATCATCAGCAACTGCCAAAAAGCTTCTGATATTTTACAATTGATGCAATTGTTTTTATGGAGCGGATGGACCTTGGATGAACTGGATATGGACTTTGTCCCTTTGTTTGAGACCATTGACGATTTAAAGTACGCGCACGAGGTGATGGAGATTTTGTACACCCATCCGGTTTACCAAAAACATTTGGAACGCAGAAAAGCGCGTCAGGTTATTATGTTAGGCTTTTCTGATAGTACCAAAGACGGTGGCTACTTAATGGCAAATTGGTCTTTATACTACGCTAAATATACGTTAACAGAAATTTCGCGCAAGCACAATATAGATTTAGCTTTCTTTGATGGTAGGGGAGGTCCGCCTGCAAGAGGAGGCGGTAAAACGCATAAATTTTACGCTTCTTTTGGTAAAGATGTCGCCAACAAACAAATCCAAGTTACGGTACAAGGCCAAACCATCAGTTCGCAGTACGGCACTTTTGAAAGCTCGCGCAACAACATGGAGCAGTTGATTAACGCCGGTATTTCCTCGGCTTTAAATAAAAAAGATGCAGATACCATGGCGCAAAGCGAACGGGACTTGTTTAACAGCTTGGCCGATACCAGTTATGATACTTTTATGAGCTTGCGCAGCAATTCGCTTTTCTTGAAGTTTTTAGAGGTGCAAAGCCCGCTGAAGATGCTTTCGCAGATAAACATTAGCAGCAGGCCGGTTAAGCGTAACTCTGATGCCGAACTAAAACTGGAAGATTTGCGTGCAATTAGCTTTGTGACCTCTTGGAGCCAGTTGAAGCAGAACATCCCAGGTTTTTACGGCGTAGGAACAGCTTTAGCAAAAATTAAGGCAGAAGGGAAGTGGGATGAAGCAAAAGAACTTTACGCCGGCAACGGGTTTTTCCGCGCGGTGATGGATAACTGCATGATGTCTATGACTAAGGCAGATTTCCGTTTGACAGCTTATTTAGAGAGCGACGAAACTTTTGGCGCTTTCTGGAAAGGCCTAAAAGATGAATTTGTTTTAACCGAAAAGCTATTGTTAGAGCTGAGCGGGACAGAAGTGCTGATGCAGAAGTATCCTTTAGACAGGCAATCCATCCGCGTACGCGAAAAAATTACACTTCCATTGGTGATTATTCAGCGTTATGCAATCATCCGCTGTTTGGATAAAAACACCAGCGAAGCCGATAGAGAAATCTATAACAAACTGATTCTTAGAACACTTTACGGAATTGTTAACGCCGCACGAAACTCTGCATAATTAAGAAAGCTCCTAAATTAGGAGCTTTTTTTATGGTCTCTTGTTTCACAGAAATCTTTGTTTTAACTTATGTTCTACTAATTTATCGGAAATATGGGGGAAAGTTTACCAAACGCATTAACTGATGAAGACAAAATGCTACGTCAGTTTTTCGATTTTACACCAGATTTGTTTTGTGTAGCCTCTTTTGAAGGCAAGTTTTTAAAAGTAAACCCAGCCGTATCAAACGTTTTAGGTTATACCGAAGAAGAGCTTTTGCAAATCAGAATATTAGATTTGATTGCAGAAGAAGATAAAGAAATTACAAGTACCAGCAGAGACGGCATAAAAGAAGGAAAACCCTTAACCAATTTTGAAAACCGCTACATCACTAAATCCGGTGAAACTGTTTGGCTTTCGTGGACCTCCGTTCCGGTGCACGAGCATAAATATATTTTTGCAATAGCTAAAGATGTAACGGAGCGCAAGAAAAGCGAAGCAGAACAACAGTTGCTGTACCAAGAAATTGACCGGGCAAACAAAGATTTAGAACATTTTGCCCGCATGGCCTCGCATAATCTTCGCTCGCCCATTGCCAACATCATGGGGCTTTTTGATCTGATTGATTACGATAAACTGGCGGATGAAGACAATGCCAACGTGGTGCGTTTAATCAAGCAATCAACAGAGAAAGTAAGCGATACTTTAGAAACCTATATCAATAGCTTGATTAGAAAAGACGGTACTTCTAAATTATTGCTCAAAGAATTAAGTTTAGCCGAATGTTTAAATAATGTAAAGCAATCTTTAAACTCCCTTATCGCACAAAGTGAAGCTCTTATAAAAACAGATTTTAACGCATTTAATTCCGTCACTTTCAACCAAAGTTATTTGGAAAGCGTTTTATTAAATCTGCTTACCAACGCTTTGAAATACCGAAAACCCCGCCAGCAGGCAGAGGTTTTGTTTAGTACCCAGATAAATAACGGTAAAAAACAGCTGATTGTAGCCGATAAAGGTTTGGGTTTTGATATGGAAAAAGCTAAAGGACGCATTTTTGGTTTAAACCAAACTTTCCATACCAATCATGATGCAAAAGGGGTTGGACTGTTTTTGGTGAAAAAGCATATCACCGAGCTAGGTGGCGATATTTCTGTGGATAGCACGAAAGATGTGGGCACCCGGTTCACCATCACATTTCCCTAAATCCATGGGTAAGTAAAGGGTTTGTCAGAAACAAAAAAAGAGGAATAGCAGCACTATTCCTCTTTTTGTTTTAATTCTAGGTGCGGTTGCACGCCCCAGGTTTTTATTTTAGTTTTCCTAAAGCATCTGCAATTCTTTTGCAGGCTTCGCGCAGCTCATCTTCAGATGCTGCGTAAGAAATACGGATACATTTTTCGTTGCCAAATGCTTCGCCGGTTACGGTAGAAACGTGTGCAGTGTTCAACAAATACAAAGAAATATCTTCTGCATTGTTCATCGTTTGTCCGTCAACAGATTTACCAAAGAACGAAGAAACATCTGGGAAGAAATAGAAAGCACCATCAGGTAAATTCACTTTTAAACCCTCAATCTGGCTCAACAGCTCATGTACAATGCCTCTTCTTTTCAAGAAGGCATCGCGCATTTCGTGAACTTCTTTTAAGCCTCCCTCTAAAGCAGCTAAACCGGCTTTTTGAGTGATAGAGCAAGATCCTGAAGTAACCTGGCCCTGTAATTTGTCTGCCGCATCGGCAATTTCTTTAGGCGCAGCCAAATAACCAATTCTCCAGCCTGTCATCGCATAAGCTTTTGAAAAACCGTTTACAACAATTGTCCGGTCTTTTACAGATGCAAACTCTGCGATAGAAACGTGGCCTCCAATAAAATTGATATGCTCGTAAATCTCATCAGAAAGAATGAAGATTTCCGGGTGTTTTTCAAAAACTTTTACCAAAGCTGCCAATTCTTCTCTGCTGTAAACACTGCCTGTAGGGTTGCAGGGCGATGAAAACATAAACATTTTGGTTTTCGGCGTAATGGCGGCCTCTAACTCTTCTGGCGTAATTTTAAAATTGTTTTCTGCTGTGGCATTAATAAAAACCGATTCACCTTCGGCCAATTTTACCATTTCCGAGTAAGAAACCCAGTAAGGCGTAGGGATAATCACCTCATCGCCAGGGTTAATCATCACCATTAATGCGTTTGCCAATGCTTGTTTAGCACCGGTTGATACCACAATTTGGTCAAAATTATAATCTAAATTATTTTCTCTTTTCAGTTTGGCGGCAATGGCTTTTCTCAAATCCGGATAGCCAGAAACCGGCGTATAGTAAGTGAAGTTCTTATCCATGGCTTCAACCGCAGCGTCCTTAATAAATTGAGGCGTGTGGAAGTCAGGTTCGCCAAAGCTTAGGTTAATCACATTGATTCCTTTAGCGGCTAATTCGCGGCCTAATTTGGCCATTTTAATCGTCTGGCTTTCTGCCAGATTGTTGATTCTATTAGATAAAATACTCATGATTTATGTTGTGTTGGCAAAGATATAAAAATACTTTTTATGCGGTAAAGGAATGTAAATTCAATAAGTTTGTAAGCCCTGCGTTAACAATTCATAAAAATAAGAGTGCCTTGCAAACAAAATTAAAAATAGTGCTAACAAGCTTGCTCACCAGCATCATGCTGATGGTGTTAAAATTTGTTGCCTACTATATAACACAATCAAATGCTATTTTTACCGATGCCGTAGAAAGCATTGTAAACGTGCTGGCATCGGCCTTTGCCTTCTACAGCATTTATTTGGCCGCACAGCCTAAGGACCAAAACCATCCTTACGGGCATGGCAAAATCGAGTTTTTTTCCGCTTTTTTTGAGGGGGCTTTAATCGGTATCGCTGGATTAATTATCGTGGTGAAATCGGTTTATAACCTGTTTTATCCGCAACAGCTCTCCGCTATTTTAGACGGTGTGGCCATCATCGGTTTTACCGGAGCTGTTAACGGTGCTTTAGGGTACTATCTGATTAAAAAAGGTAAGGATTTAAATTCGATTACTTTAAACGCAGACGGAAAACACCTGTTAAGTGATGCCGTAAGTACCTTAGGGTTGATGCTGGGTTTGGTATTAATTTATTTTACCAATTTATTTGTGCTGGACAGCCTTATCTCTTTTGCGGTGGGATGTTATGTTTTATATACCGCTTACCGCTTGGTGCGCAAATCTGTGGGCGGGTTGATGGACGAATCTGACGTGGAAACGGTGGAAAAAGTAGTCAGTTTTTTAAACGTTAACCGCCACGAAGCTTGGATTGATGTGCATAATTTACGCACCCAACGTTACGGCGCCGAAACGCATATCGATTGCCACGTAACTTTGCCTTATTATTACGAGCTGACGCAGGTACACCATGAGATTTCTGAAATTGACCGTTTGGTGAGCGAGAATATTGGCGAACAAACCGAGTTTTTTATCCATGCGGACCCTTGTTTGCCGCAATGTTGCCATTATTGCCGCTTAAAAAATTGCCCGGTGCGTAGCGAAGCGCAAACTATAGAGGTGGTTTGGACTTTAGATAACGTTACAAAAAACCAAAAACATTTTGAGCGATGAATGGAGAGAAAGATTTTAATGTTAGGGTTTACGGATTATTGATAGACGAGCATAAGCGGATTTTATTGAGCGATGAAGAACGTAACGGCACGCGCTTTATCAAATTCCCGGGCGGAGGTTTAGAATTTGGCGAAGGCTTGCTTGAAGGTTTAAAGCGCGAATTTTTAGAAGAATGCAACTTGCAAGTGCAAGTGGAGCGCCATTTTTACACCACCGATTTTTTTGTGGCTTCGGCCTTTGGTGGCGGGCAACTGATTTCAGTTTATTATTTGGTGAAGCCCCTGCACGATTTCGGTTTTAAATTGGCAGCGTGCGCTTATGATTTCGGTGAGCAAAAAGGTGACGAAAAGCAATGCTTCAGAATGGTTCCGCTGGCAGATTTGGGTCCCGGAGACCTTACTTTCCCGGTAGACCAGCACGTGGTACAATTATTAAAAACTACTTTACAATGAAAGATTTAGTTAGAAGAGATTTACAGCATATTTGGCATCCATATACGCAGATGAAAACCGCTGCGCCACCCATACCCGTAGTGAAAGGAGAGGGGGCATATTTGTACACAGAAGACGGCCGTAAATTAATTGATGCGGTTTCTAGCTGGTGGGTAAACATTCACGGGCACAGCCATCCCTATATTGCACAAAAAGCGTTTGAGCAGTTGCAACAGTTGGAGCATGTGATTTTTGCAGGTTTTACGCATCCGCAGGCAGTTACCCTAGCCGAAAACCTTTTGAGCATTTTGCCAGCCAATCAGAACAAAGTTTTTTACTCTGATAACGGTTCTACGGCGGTAGAAGTTGCCATAAAAATGTGTCTGCAATATTGGTTTAACAAGGGCCACAAACGCCAGAGAATATTGGCTTTTAAAGATGCCTACCATGGCGATACTTTTGGCGCAATGGCAGTAAGCGGACGCAGTGCGTGGACAGCGCCTTTTGATGCACTTTTATTTGATGTAGAGTTCTTGGATTTGCCTACAAAAGAAAATATAGGGGCTCTAAAATCCCAAATATCAAATCTTAAATCTCATTTGGCCTGTTTTATTTTTGAACCTTTAATCTTGGGTTCGGGTGGGATGTTGATGTACGATGCAGATTTATTAGACGATTTGTTACAGCACTGCCATAAAGAAGAGGTATTGACCATTGCAGATGAAGTGATGACGGGCTTTGGCCGTACAGGAAAGCTTTTTGCCACAGATTATTTAAACCACAAAGCAAACATTATGTGTTTCTCCAAAGGTTTAACCGGCGGAACCATGGCCTTGGGCATCACTACTTGCACTGCGCAAATTTACGAAGCCTTTTTATCAGACGATAAACTGAAAACCCTATTCCACGGCCATTCGTTTACGGCAAACCCTGTGGCTTGTGCGGTAGCAAACGCCAGTTTTGACCTGCTTATCCAGCCGCAAACGATGGCGAATATCCAGCGCATCCAACAAAAACATCAAGATTTTAAAACACGGATCCAAAACCATTCTAAGCTTAAAGAAGTGCGCCAAACCGGCACCATCATCGCCATGGAATGGCGCATGGAAGCCACATCTTACTTTAGCGACATCCGCGACCGTTTATATAACTACTTTTTAGCCCAAAATATCATCCTCCGCCCCTTAGGCAATATCCTATACATTTTACCGCCTTATTGCATCAGCAATGAAGATTTGGATTATGTGTATGCTAAAATTGAAGAAGCTTTAGAAGTGATTTAGTGGGCTAGGATTAAGTAGCGAGTAGGAAGTAGAAAGTAGAAAAGAAGCGAGTAGCAAGTAGCAAGCACGCCTGTCTTTACTCCTTATTCTTTACTCCTTATTCTTTACTCTAGGCTTCAAACTTGTAACCCACACCTTTTACGGTAGTTACGTACTCGTCGCCAAGTTTTTCTCTTAGTTTACGTATATGTACATCAATAGTGCGGTTAGTTACCACCACAGAGTCTTCCCAGATACTGCTTAAAATGGCGTCGCGCGTGTACACTTTGCCAGGTTTAGAAGCCAGCAAATACAAAAGTTCAAATTCTTTTTTTGCTAAAGAGATTTTTTCGCCGTTTTGATAAACTAAAAACGAATCGCGGTCAATCACCAAATCGGCAATTTCAATTTTATCTTCTTCGGCTTCTTCATTTTGTGAATTGCGTCTTAGGATAGCGTTAATGCGGCTTACCAGGGCGCGCGGTTTAATGGGTTTGGCTATATAATCATCGGCACCAACGTTAAAGCCTGCAATTTCAGAGTACTCTTCGCTACGGGCTGTTAAAAACACCATAAAAGTATTTTTAAACTCGGGCATGGCGCGTAAAAGCCTGCAGGCCTCAATGCCGTCCGTCTTCGGCATCATAATATCTAAAATGATTAAATCTGGCTGAACTTTACGTGCTTCGTCGATGGCCTCTTTTCCGTTATTAGCGGTGTAAACCTGGTAACCTTCTTTCTTTAGGTTATATTCAATTAATTCCAGAATATCTGGCTCGTCGTCAACAATTAAAATCTTTGGTCTGCTACTCATTAAAAAACTTTTGTTACGAAATTAATATCTTTTCCGCCAGCTTGGGTTAAATTAATATTAACAGATTGTTAAACTTCCGAGCCTTAAAATTGATTAAAGCGTTTTTTCTAAAAACTGGTTTAAAGCATCCCCGCGAAGGTTTTTAGCGATGATTTTTCCGTTAGGGTCAATCAAAAATGAAGCAGGGATTGCGCTTACATTATACAATACCGCCGTTGGCGAATCCCATTGTCTCAGTTCTGAAACTTGCGCCCAATCTAATTTATCGCTCACAATGGCTTTTTTCCAGGCTTCTTCGTTGTCATCCAAAGAAAAACCTAAAACCGTAAAATTTCTGTTTTTGAAACGGTGGTAAGTGGCCACCAAATTTGGGTTTTCTTGGCGGCAAGGTCCGCACCACGATGCCCAAAAATCTACCAGCACATATTTGCCTTTGAAATCTGCCAGCTGAATAGTTTTACCATCCGGACTTAAAGCACTTATATTAGGTGCTTGGCTGCCAATGGCAACCTTCTGCGCACTTTGCATTTGTTCTGCAAAAGATACAATAGCTTTGTTTTTTGGGAAATATTCTTTTGCTTTTTGGCTGTAGTCAATCAGCTGTTTTTCGTAGGCGTCGTGGTTCATGCCCATCATTACATTTGCCGCAAAAAATGCGGTTAATGATTTTTTATTGTTCTCAATAAATTTCATGGATTGCTCCATAAAAGGCTGCGCAAGCGTTTGCATTTTACCATTGTATTCTGCAATCAGCTGTTCTCGGCTGCCCACGTCGGCCGTGATTTTTTGGCTATACTCTTCGGCCAGCTTTCCGTTTTTTTCGCTAAAATCTGCCGTAATTTTGTTGTATTCGGTTATTTTATCGGCTTCATCGGAGCCTTTAAGTTCGTAATTTCCGCCAGGGCGACTTAAATCTGCTTTAAGCTCAATTTTATCGCCATTTTCTGCAATCACTAAAAAAGTTTGCTGACCAATAGCCACTTGATAAAAATCTGGTTCCTCGCTTTTGGCCGTTAAGCTAAATTTTTTGTCTTCGTTTAAAAAAGTAGAATCGATAGGTGTCATCTGCCCGTTATTATCCAATTCTAACAGATAAACTTTTTGGGCGTTTCCGGGGTTTGTTAAAGCGCCTTCAATGCTAAAACTGTCTTTTTTTGCACATGCAGTGGCTAACAAAGCCCATCCAACCAATCCTACGATATAAACTCTTCTCATTTCGCTTGCTCTAATTTTTCTAATAACAACTGATTTGCTTTTTTTGGATCCACTTTACCGTGCGAGAGCTTCATTACCTCGCCCATAAACATTCCAATAACTCCTTTTTTGCCGTTGTGGTATTCTATTACTTTATCTGGGAACTTATTTAACGCGGCCATGATAAAAGCGTCAAGCTCATTGTCGCATTTTTTATGTATCAAATTAAGTTCTTCTACCAGTTGGCTTACCTTCGCTTGCGGGTTTTTAGCTAAAGCGGCAAAAAGCTTGTTTTTAGCTTGGTTGTTATTGATTTCACCTCCGTCTACCAAATCAATAATCGCCGCAATTTCTTGCGCAGGTATCTGCAAATCTGCAAAACTTTGTTGTGTTTCTTTTAAGTAAGAGCGTAACGTTCCCATTACCCAGTTAGATGCCAGCTTGTAATTTTTTGTGTGCGCCGTTATCTCCAAAAAACAATCGGCCATCGCTTTTTCTGCGGTAAGCACCAAAGCATCGTAGGCTGGTAAGTTCATTTCTTTGGTGAATTTTTGATAAAGCTCCTCGGGTAAGGCGGGCATTTCGGCTTTTACGGCTTCTAAAAACTCTTCAGAAATAGATAAAGGCAACAAATCTGGTTCTGGGAAATAGCGGTAATCGTTCGCCATTTCTTTAGAACGCAAAGGGCTGGTTTTGCCGGTATTGGCGTCAAAATTTAAGGTGTTTTGATCAATGGCTTTTCCCTTGTTCAACAGTTTGATTTGACGTTCAATCTCGTGTTCTATAGCGCGCTGTACGTTTTTAATAGAGTTAAGATTTTTTACCTCGCAACGGTTGCCCAGCTTTTTCTCTCCTTTTAAACGTACAGAAATATTGGCATCGCAACGCATAGAGCCTTCTTCCATGTTGCCATCGCAAATATCAAGGTAGCGCACTAGTTTGCGCAATTCTGTTAAATAAGCGGCTGCTTCTTCGCCTGTGCTTAACATAGGTTCGGTTACTACCTCTAACAAAGCTACGCCAGCACGGTTTAAATCTATGTACGAATAGTTTGGATCCATCTCGTGGATGCTTTTGCCTGCATCTTCTTCCATATGGATGCGGTTTAAAATGATGTCTTTCTCACTGCCATCATCCAAGCGGATTTTTAAACTGCCGCCCAAACAGATAGGCTCGTTATCTTGCGTAATCTGATAGCCTTTGGGTAAATCGGCGTAAAAATAATTTTTACGATCAAAAAAGTTAAAGCGGTTAATTTTACTGTTGATGGCCAAGCCTAACTTGGTGGCATATTTTACCGCTTTTTCGTTAGTTAAAGGCAAAGCGCCGGGTAAACCCAAAGAAACCGGACTGATATTTTGATTTGGTAAACTTCCAAAACTTGCCGAGTCTGTGCAAAAAGCTTTAGACGCAGTAGATAATTGAACATGCACCTCTAGCCCGATAACAGCCTCGTATTGTTCAAAATTGTTTATAATATGATTCATTAAGTATCAAAAGTTTACTAAAGTGGCTATTTTATTGTGATTTTCAAATATAAATTAATTCATGGCAATTACTTTAACAAAATAAATATTCGTAACCGGCTTTAAGTTAGGAGGCTAAATTTTTTGGATGAGGAAGTTTTAGGTAAAGATGTTAAGACAAACAGTGGTTTTAAGGAGAAGTTTTAACCTCGGAAAAACCTAATCCACTATCTTAGAACCGAAGTAATAAAACACAGCCAGCCAAATAAGGCCTTTAATTAAAAAGAATAAAAAGCCCGCTATTCCCAGGCGTTTAAGCCATGTTTTGAATTTGGAATCCATGGGTTTAAAGATACTATTATAAAATAGCTTTTTGTACCTCTCCGTTCTTTGTTGCCAGTTTTTCCAAACTACCTAATTCGGTCAGCTCGTTTAGCAATTGTTCGCTTTGTTTTTCTGATGGACAGGTAAGTTCGGCAATTCTCTGAAGGAAGCGAATAAAAGAACCCTAAGATAAGCGATTGTTTCCTAAGTGTTACTTGTTTGAATTTTTGTAACAGTTATAATTCTTATCCAAACCTTACCGATGTCATGGTAAGTGAACCACCAACGGCTTTATCGTTAAAGAACGAAACCTCGTCTTTATTGGTCTGTAAACCTATGTTGTACATTAAAGGTAGGTAATGCTCGGGCGTTGGGATAGCCAACATAGCTTCTTTTCCTAAGCCGGGATAATTAATTAACGCTTTATGGTTGCCCTCTGCAATTAGCTCTTTAAATTTGCTATTCATTTGCATAGCCCAATCATAGGCATAATCCGTATCATTTAATTTGTCCCAAGCAACCATCCTTAAATTATGGACCATATTTCCGCTTCCGATAATTAGTACGCCTTTTTTTCTTAAAGCAAGTAATTCTTTAGCAAGGTCGTAGTGAAATTGCGGGCCTTTGGTATAATCAATGCTCAGCTGTAAAACCGGGATGTTTGCTTCGGGGTACATATGCCTTACAACTGTCCAAGTGCCGTGGTCCAAACCCCAATCATGGTCAAGCTCCACATGTGCCGAATGCAGTAAATCTGCTGTTTCTTTTGCAAGAACAGGATTGCCCGGTGCGTTGTACTGCACATCAAAAAGCGCTTGTGGAAAGCCACCAAAGTCATGGATGGTTTTTGGGAAATCCATAGCGGTAATGTGGGTGCCTTTTGTAAACCAGTGTGCCGATACTACCAATACTGCTTTAGGTGTTGGAATCTCTTTGGCCATTTGGGTCCATCTGCGGCTAAATTCCGTATCCTCAATTCCGTTCATGGGCGAACCATGGCCGATAAACAGTACAGGCATAATTGTTTCCTGTTCACTTAATCCGCTGGTGAAATTTTTGAATGCTGCTAACGTTGTCATACTTATTGCTCCTATTCCAATTGTTTTTATGAAATGTGATCTTTTCATCTAAAACCTTGTTATTTCATAAGCTACCATCTCCGCAATCAGTAAGTTACGAAGATGGTATGCTATGTTTTGTAAAGAGGTATTGCTTGCTAGCTTTTTCGGTTGAGAAAATAATCAACTGAATATTTGCCGCTCCCTGCAACTAACAATACCACATATACCAGCAGATAATGTAAGCCGGCTTCCATTTTAGTAAATGGATCAGCCGCATGGACAAAAAATACGGCTACCAACATCGTAATTATCAGTGGGATAGTTGCTAATCTGCTGGCAAAACCAACCAAAATTAATATCGAACATATCACTTCGGCAAAAATGGCAAGCACTAATGAAAATTCGGCGCTCATGCCCATTATCGGTATAAACTGTACCGGTGCATCTGCAAGCAACATATTTAATTTGGGGATGCCGTGCGTAAGCATTAATGTTGCTATCCCAACCCTTGCTATCAATAGCGCTACTCCAATGGTATTGGATGTGTTGTCCACACTAAATAACTTCTTCATTTATCGTTGGTGTATTTCTAAATTATTTTTGGATAAATTCCCCGTCTGCTTTTATCTGCACTTCATCGCTAATCATTGGAGCCGGGAATCCTGCACCTAAATTAAAGTCGGAACGTTTAATTACGCCTTCAAGCTGAAAGCCCGCAGTGCTAGCTTTTGTCATCTGGTTTACCACGGTTCCTCTGTATTTTAAATCCATAGTAACAGATTTGGTGATGCCATGCAGGGTAAGGTCTCCTGTAAGTTTGTATTTGTTTGTGCCGTCTTTTTTTAACGATGTGCTTTTGAACGTTAACTCGGGATATTTCTCTACATCAAAAAAGTCTGCGCTTTTAAGGTGGTTGTTTCTTGCTTCAACACGGGTGTCAATGGAAGCTGCTTTAGCGGTTAGTTCGAACTTGGCATCACTAAAATCGGGTTTCGATGATGTTATTTTCACATCAAAATCATTGAAAGTTCCAGAAACATCAGAAATACCTAAATGTGTAACCGTAAACCCAAGTTGAGAGTGTGGATCGTCGTTTTCCCAAGTTGAAACAAATTTTGTAAAACCGGTTAATGCAATAAATGCGATGATAATTAAAGCTGTCTTTTTCATTTTGTTGTTATTTATATAGTTAAAAATTAGTGGTGTAATATTTTCCAGCCGGCCAACCAATTGTAGTTGTATTTTATGCCGAGTTGGATAAGTAAAAGTTGCATGTTTTCCAGTGTTCTGCTAACAGATAAATCGCCCGCTACAATCGGGTTGAAACCTGCTGTGCTTACAATCTCCGAAACAGTTTCCAAGGCTTCCTCATCATTACCGGCAATAAAAGCATCCGCTTGTTTACCGTCAATAACTGGTGTTGAAAAATCTGCCGCAAAAGTGGTGTTAAATGCTTTTATCACTTTTGAATTTGGCAACAGTTTTTGCAGCTCTTCGGCCGCGCTTGTGTTTGCTGCGGTTACTAACCCATCGTAAGTTTTGTTTAGCGGATTGGCGATGCTAATTACAATTTTTTGATTCGCAACTTCTTTGATTTTGGATGCTATTTCTTTTTCTGCTTCAAACGGAACAGCTAAAATAATAATATCAGCTTCCCAACATGCTTCTGTAGAACAAGCCATTGCCTCCGCATCAGCAGTATTATCGTTGGCTTTTATTTCATCAATCAATGCATCAAGCGAAGCTTGGTTGTTCCCTTTTAAAAGCAATCGATAATTTCCTTTTGAAATTGATTTTGCTATAGCGGATCCCATGTTGCCAGAAGCCCCTATAATTGCTATGGTTTGTTTCATTTTATATCGCTTATGAATTAATAAAACAAAGGTACGGCGAGTGTACACACTGTTCCATTGCTTTTAGACAAGAAATAACGTTGATTAAAATCAATAGAAAACCTTAGCGGACCTATTTTTGTGCGATTTTTTGACGCACCCGGCTCAGCGTTTCGGGTTTAAGCCCCAGATAGGATGCAATCATGTGTTGGGGCACTCTCTGTACAATATCCGGATAAAGGGCGATAAAGTCGGTATATTGTTCTTTTAGCGGAGTGCTAATTATAGATGTGAGTCTTTTTTGCATGGCCAGATAAGCGCCGGTAATATTTAGTCGGGTAAAAGTTTGGTAAGCGGGCATCTCTAGCAATAATTCTTCGTGCGCCGATTTGCTGATTAAAAGTACCTCCGAATCTTCAATAGCGTCGATATTGTAAGTGGCCGATTCGCCCGTAAGAAAACTATATAAATCGGAGATTATCCAACCCTCCAAACCAAACTGGATGATGTGTTCGTTTCCTTTCTCATCAACAGAATATGCTTTTAATGCCCCTTTTTCGATAAACGCGATAGCTTTGCAAACGTCGCCCTCTTGCAACAGATATTGTTTTTTACGCAATTTCTTTGGCGTTAAGTAGCGTTTTAATTGCGTTTCTTCCTCTGCACTAAGCGGAACTTTTTGGCGGAAACTTTTGAAAAATAGTTCGTACATCAATCAGTGTTATTAGTAAATATGCGAAACAATTTCGTAAAGTTATGTTTAAACATCTAATTAAGTTGTTTATTTACGAAGGTTGAGCAAGGAACAAGGAGTAAAAGTAAAGATGTGAGACGTGAGACAGAAGGGCAAGGAGTAAAGAATAAGGAGTAAGGAAGAAAGATATGAGATGTGAGACAGAAGAATAAAGAGCAAAGAGTAGGAGGAAAGACAGTTTCATCAGTAATGAACTCCCATTACTAATGAACTAAATGAACTCCTAATCTACCAATGAACTCTTTTAGTTGGAAAAAAATTAAAAAGCATTTGCAAAACAAAAGTGAAAGTCTATCTTTGCAGTCCAAAATAATCACAGATGGTTTTGGGAACATAAATTCCTAATGCGGAAGTGGCGTAATTGGTAGCCGCACCAGACTTAGGATCTGGCGCTTCACGGCGTGGGGGTTCGAGTCCCTTCTTCCGCACAAAAATTCTCCCTCCCACAAAATGGGAGGGATTTTTGTATAAAGACATAGCTATTAAAAAAATAAATTCAGCATGAATATCACACAGGAAAAGATCAATGATCTTAATGCAAGTTTAACCGTGAAAATTTCTCCTGATGACTACCGCGAAAAAGTGGAAAAGGCCATCAAAGAGCAAGCTAAAAAAATGAAACTTCCTGGATTCCGTCCGGGAATGGTGCCTCCGGCGCACGTGAAAAAGATGTACGGCAAAAGCATTTTGGTAGATGAGATCAACAACCTGTTGTCAGAATCTGTAAACAACTACATCCAGCAAAACGAAATCGAAATTTTAGGTCAGCCTTTACCAAAAGAGTCCGACGATCAGTTTAACTGGGATTTTAACGATGAGTTTGTTTTCAATTACGAGTTGGGCTTGGCGCCAGAAGTAAACGTTACTTTTTCTGATAAAGACAAGCTTACGCAATATGTAATTAAGGTTGATCCAGAAACTTTAGCGGCACGTACCAAAAACATTAGAAGAAGCTACGGCAAAATGACCAACCCAGAAGTTGTTGCAGATGGCGATGTGATTTTTGGCCGCTTTGAGCAATTAAACGCAGACGGTTCTATTTTTGAAGGTGGCATAGACGTTACTACTTCTTTAAGAACAGATGCAGTTAAAGATGCTTCTGCCTTGAAAGCTTTAATAGGTTTGAAAAAAGATGACGTGGTTGAAAACTTTGACTTGGTTAAAGCCGTTGACGATGATAAACAAATTGTACGCATTTTAAAGTTGGATGAAGAAAATCCGATCATCCCAGAATCTAAATTTAAATTAACGGTAAAAAACATCAACCGTTTAGAGGAGGCAGATTTAAACCAAGAGTTTTTTGACAAAGTATTTGGCGAAGGCGTTGTAAAAACCGAAGAAGAATTTACAGCAAAAATTACCGAAGAGCTGGAAGCTATGATGGTACAGGATGCGGAGAAAAAACTAGCCTCTGATTTGTACAAACATGGTTCTGAGAAAGCAACTATGGACTTGCCAGATGAGTTTTTGAAACGCTGGTTGAAGGTTGCGAACAAAGATTTAAGCGACGAAGAACTAGACAAAGGCTATGAAGATTTTGCTAAAAACTTAAGATGGACTTTGGTTGAAAACAAAATTGTGAAGGACCAAAAGCTAGAAATTAAATACGAAGACGTATTTGAAGCTGCAAAAGCAAGGTTAGATGCACAGTTTAGAATGTACAGTCCGCAAGCTTTGTCTGAAGAGCAATTGGGTCAGTACACCGCCCAGTTCTTAAAAGAACAAGAAAATGCAAACCGTATTTTTGATGAAGTAAAATCGCAAAAAGTATTTGAATACTTAAAATCTGTGGTGACTTTAGATAAAAAAGAAATTCCTTTTAACGAGTTTGAGAAACTGGATAAATAAGTAAAGCTTATATTACCGTTATAAAAAAAGCAACTGTTTTGGCAGTTGCTTTTTTGTTTGTTAAGCAGTCCATATTTGGCGGTTGAACATAGAAGATTTTCCCTATAGATTTTCCCTATCGTCATGCCGTTCGCACGGCTTCGGTTTGCGCTCAAAGATTTCCCGCAGGCGCAACAAAAAAATGAGGACAGCCTTAAATTATTCAAAGTTTTATGTGCTTTTTAAAGGCTTTCATGGCTCGTTTCACTCGGTTTGGTCCTTTGGGCTAAGCCAAAGGATTAGCCCTAGTGGCGATGAACGAAAATTCTTTAAATGACTTGAAAGATCGCTCTAGCAAAAAGGAAAACAAAGAAATTTCGAGATTGCTTCAACCCCATTACGATCTTAACCCTCCCGCTTCGCAAAGACTGCAAAAAAGGAGGTTGCGCTATAAAACCGATACCCTAACAACCAAATCATTACCTAAAAAAAACATTCCCCTAACAATTCCGTTAAATAAGAACGTTAAAATTTTAATACATTAGCGACTAAATTTGCAAACAACGCTGAATATGAATATCGACAAAAACGAGTTTAGAAAGTATGCCGTAAAGCACCACAGAATAGGTGGTTTACATGTAGATAAATATATCAACCAAACCGAAGGCATTTTGAAGCCTACCGGGATGACGCCTTACATCATCGAAGAACGCCAGCTAAACGTGGCGCAAATGGATGTTTTCTCGCGCCTGATGATGGACCGTATCATCTTCTTAGGCGATGCCATTTATGATCAAAACGCAAATATCATCCAAGCGCAGCTATTGTTTTTACAGTCTGCCGATGCGCACCGTGATATCCAAATTTATATCAACTCGCCGGGTGGCTCGGTATATGCCGGTTTGGGTATTTACGATACCATGCAGTACATTTCGCCAGATGTGGCTACCATTTGCACAGGCATGGCGGCGTCTATGGGCGCGGTAATTATGTGCGCCGGCACCAAAGGCAAAAGAGCGGCCTTGCCACACGCACGTATCATGATTCACCAGCCTTCCGGCGGTGCGCAAGGGGTAGCTTCTGATATGGAAATTAACCTCCGCGAGATGTTGAAACTTAAAAAAGAGTTGTACGATATCATCTCCAAACACTCGGGACAAAGCTACGAGTGGGTAGAAAAAGCATCAGACCGCGATTACTGGATGCGTGCAGAAGAAGCCAAAGAATATGGCATGGTTGATGAGATTTTGGAACCGAACAAAGACAAAAAGTAAAAATGAGCAAAAGTCAGAAAGATATTAGATGTTCTTTTTGCGGGGCAGGGAAGCAGGATAGCTTGATGCTGATAGCAGGTTTGGATGCGCATATTTGCGATAAATGCGTGCAACAAGCCAATGAGATTTTAGGGGAGGAGTTAAACCTGAAAAAAGGGAAGAACGTAAATTCTGTTTTGACCCTCTTGAAGCCTCTGGAAATTAAAAACCACCTCGATCAATATGTTATCGGGCAGGATGAGGCCAAGAAAGTGCTAGCGGTTGCGGTTTACAACCATTACAAGCGCTTAAACCAAAAAATCGCGAAAGACGAGATCGAGATTGAAAAATCAAACATCATGATGGTGGGCGAAACAGGTACGGGAAAAACATTGTTGGCCAAAACAATCGCCAAAATTTTAAATGTCCCTTTCTGTATTTGTGATGCCACGGTTTTAACCGAGGCAGGATACGTTGGCGAGGACGTAGAAAGTATTTTAACACGCTTATTACAGGCTGCGGATTATGATGTAAATGCTGCCGAGCGTGGCATTGTGTATATTGATGAGGTGGATAAAGTGGCACGCAAAAGTGATAACCCGTCTATTACACGTGATGTTTCGGGCGAAGGTGTGCAACAGGCCTTATTGAAAATTTTGGAAGGTACTATTGTAAACGTACCACCACAGGGCGGCCGCAAACATCCCGATCAGAAAATGATTCCTGTAAATACCAATAACATTCTATTTATTTGCGGAGGTGCGTTTGACGGTATCGAGAAGAAAATCGCTAACCGCCTACGGACACAAACGGTGGGTTATAAGGTAAAAACAGATGAGGTAGAGGTAGATTTAAAAAACCTGTACAAATATATTACGCCTCTGGACCTGAAGTCTTTTGGGATGATCCCCGAGCTGATTGGCCGCGTGCCGGTAATTACGCATTTGAACCCGCTTGATCGCGATACATTATTAAACATTTTGACCGAGCCTAAGAATTCGTTGATCAAACAGTACCAGAAATTGTTCGAGTACGAAGAAATCAACTTAGAATTTAGTAAAGAAGTGCTTGAATTTATTGTGGATAAGGCCATGGAATTCAAATTGGGCGCCCGTGGTTTACGTTCTATTTGCGAAGCAATTATGATTGATGCGATGTTCGAAATCCCATCGCAGAAGCAAAAGAGTAAAAAGATGGTCATTGACCTTGAATATGCCCGGGAGCAATTTGAGAAATCGGATCTTAAAAAACTAAAAGTAGCTTAAAAAAAGCCTCCCGATAAAATGGGGGGCTTTTTTGTTTTATACGATAATTATGAACGAAGAAAAAGACATTAAAAAAAATCCGGTGGCTACACCGGCAAAAGAAGTAGATAAGCCCATAAAAAAAGGCTTAAAATCTAAAGCAGACATTGTTGAAAACTGGTTGCCACGATACACTGGCAGAAAGCTGGAAGAATTTGGCGAATATATTTTGCTCACTAATTTCTCTCGCTACGTACAGCTTTTTTCTGAATGGAATGATAATGCACCGATTTATGGCATTGATAAGCCTATGCAAAGCGTTACGGCTAAAGGCATTACCATCATCAATTTTGGGATGGGCAGTCCGCTAGCGGCAACTGTGATGGATTTGTTAACGGCCATTGAAACAAAAGCAGTACTGTTTTTGGGGAAATGTGGCGGACTAAAAAAGAAAAACGGCATCGGCGATTTTATTCTGCCAATTGCGGCCATTAGGGGAGAAGGTACTTCTAACGATTATTTACATCCTGAGGTCCCTGCCTTACCGGCCTTTGCGCTGCAAAAGGCAATTTCTACCACCATCCGCGAGCATTCTCGCGATTATTGGACAGGCACCGTGTACACTACTAACCGCAGGGTATGGGAACACGACAAGAGTTTTAAGAAATACCTGAAAGAATTGCGCGCTATGGCTATTGATATGGAAACCGCAACTATTTTTACCACCGGCTTTGCCAATAAAATTCCGACCGGTGCTTTGTTACTAGTGTCCGATCAGCCTATGATCCCCGAGGGCGTAAAAACAGCAGAAGGTGACGCTTCCAAATCATCTGCTGACTTTGTAGAAAGCCACCTGCGTATAGGTATCGATTCTTTGATGCAGTTGATCAACAATGGCCAAACGGTAAAGCACCTTAAATTTTAGCTAAGGTGCTGTAAATCAAAACTCAACCTGCTTATTTAAAAGCAAACGCATTTTGTTTACGCTGGGTGAGGTGTTCGCGTAAGTACTCTTTAATTTGCCAGCGTTTTTTTTCGTTGCTGATGTAGTTGAGTGGCAACACAAACTTTTCTGCCTCTTTGGTGCTGAAAACTATTTCCGAAAAACGTGTTTCAAAGTAGGCTAAGCCGTCAAACTTTAGGCACACTTCTTCGCTGTCTTTGTCTCTTTTAAACAATATTTCTTCATGGTTGAGGTAAATATAGTGCTTTGGAGACGCTATAGAAATCAAATAAATAGCTACCAAGGTCATTAACAATGCGGCACCAGCTGTGATTAGGGTAGCGTTTGCATTTAGCCAATTAAACATGCTTAACACTAAAGAAAGCATCAGTGTTGCTAAGCTTAAAATTAAAATAAGCATGGAAGTTTCGCGCGATGGTGGCCAGCTTTCGTGCTTTAAGTCAATAGTTTGTGGTGTTTTCATTACAGTAAAATTATTAGGTTCCTTGCTTTTTACGAAAACATTTCGTTAAAGTTTCATTAAAATAACTTCACTATTTTTTGTTAAGGTTGAGCGCCGGCCAACGCTTCAGTTTATGATGGAAAGTTCGGGGTTAAACGAGTGCTTAAACTACAGCCTATTTACAAATAAAAGCCCCTGCGCTTTCGATAGCACAGGAGCTTATTATAAATTATTTTTACTAACGCTAAAACCTAACACCAAAAGTTAGCATTAGCCGGTTTATACGTTTGTCAACACTTGCTTGGGGTTCTGGATTGCCCGAAACCAATAAATAATTTGAATAATTAAAATAGCCGTTGCTGTTAATCAGTGCCGCATCCAAATGGTAATCGCCAAAGCGGTAACCTATACCGCCCGAGATAGAGTTTACGGTATAATCTTTATCACGCAAGTTTTTGTATGGATTACCATCAGAGCGGAATCCGGCTCTTACCAACCAGCTTTTGTCAATCTTATACTCGCCACCTACACTATAATTTACCGCATTAGCGTACATGTTTTTGATGCGCATATTTGTTGTCTGGTCTATTGATGCATTATTGGAAGTAATCTTGTTTTTAGAATAATCTGTAAAACCTACATCAGCAGAAATAAAACCTTTAGAGCCAATAAAATAAGCTATACCGCCGTTGATTTTTAAAGGCGTACGTAATTCGTATTCGTAGGGGTATTGCATGTTTGCAGTACCTCCTATAATATTGTCTGCTAAACTTTCGGAATAATTGTCCGTAATGCTATACCAAGTTGGGGTTTGCAAAGCCAAGCCGATTTGTAGCTCCGGCGTGGGTTTTAGTATTGCTCCAAGTTTTAAGTTTACCCCGGAACCTTCTGTGTCAAAGTTTCGGTTATAAGTGACGTTGTAGTTTGTGGTTTGGGTATTGCCGGGCTCTTGTGATAAGCCAGTTTCGTTTACGCGCTCGGTAGAGGCGTAATTTAAATTAGCTAGCCCTAATCCTACACCGAAAAATAATTTATTGCTAAAATTCATTCCTAGCGAGAAATCTACTTCAGAGCTTCCTCCCGTACGGTTTATATTATATTTTTGTTCAGAATCATTTGACGTAATAGGGAAATAGTCCGTCCCGTCCCAATCAGTAAGATAAGCTTGATATGCTTGGTAATGTACATCGGACAACAGCTTACTTGGATCAACGGTTGCACCACCTTCTAAATCAAAGTTAGATTCTTGCGCAAAATAATCGCCTAAGCCGTTAAAATCAGTTTCTCCACTAAAGCCAAATTTATCCCGGTAAGCTCCTGTTCTTTGGTAGCCGATACCGAAGTTTAAGCTAATTAAGCCTTTTTTTGTGTCTCCAGCGGTATAGGTTCTGGTATGAAACACCACGCCAACATTTCCTAAATCTAAGTTGTTGTTGCTTTGTTTTTCTGATGTTCCAAAAGCGCCAATTTTATTGCTGCCGAAATTCAGACGTGGCGAAATGCTAAATTCCGATTTAGAGAACATCCCTAGACCAGCAGGATTTCCATATATAGTGCTAATGTTCCCGCCAATTGCGGCTTTTTGGCCACCAATTGCATCTATACGCGCATCACCAGCGTTGTTTCCGATAGAAAACCGGCCTGCATCACCCTCGTATTGGGCGTAAGAGGTAGAAGTGGCTCCAATTAATAGAGCCATAATTATATTGTTTTTCAGTTTCATGTTTAATCAAATTAACGTGATGGCCTGCCCGATGAACCGCGTCCGCTGCTACCAGATGAAGAACCAGATGAAGATGAACCGCTGCTGCTATTGGTTGACCGTGACGGTGGCGAATAGCTTGGCGAACTATCTCTAGTTGGTCTGCTAGGTGCTGGCCTACTGGTAGGTTCAGAGCTTCTGCCGGTTTCGGTACGGGTAGGACGAGAAGAAGGTCTTTCAGATTGTCCTTGTGTCCTCCTGTCCATGGTAGAACCATTGTTTCCCGGCGATGTGCGGGTTGGCCTAGTGTATGGCCTATCCGCATTTCTATCGCTTTGCGTGCGCACATTTCCGCTACGGTCCGCAGAAGTTGGGCGTGTAGCGCGCGAATCAGGAATCGGCATTCTTGCAGTTCCGTCAGAACCGCGCCTATTATCATAAGCACCGTCTGGCCTTGGTGTTAAGTTTCGTCTTGTGCCAACATAACCGCTTCCATAATAAGGGTAGCCATAGTAAGGATAACCGTAGTAGCCACCATAGTAATTGCCGTAAAAGCCTGGGCGGTAGTACGAGTAGATGCCCCAATACGGCGAGTTACCGTAAAAAGAACCGTAGTAATTCCAGTAAGAGGTGCTATACCATGGAACGCCATAACCATAATAAGGCGTGTTGAATCCTAAAGAAAAGCCCCATCCCGGGCCATAAAAATCATTAAAGCCTAAATAAGCAGAAGGACCAAAATAAAACGGATCGTAACCAAAACGGTCCATATAGTAGTAATCTCTCCAAGTATAGTTGTTCCGCCAGTTCCAGTCGTCAAAGCGCGAACGGTCACTGTACTCGTCATAATAGTAATCATCATTACGGTCGTAGCCGTTGCGGTCGTAATAATTTCCGCTTCTGTAATCTTGCTCGCTGGTGCTGGCATAGGTTACCGGCAAAGCTTCTACATTGCCGAAATAAACATCGTCGGCGTTTTGTGTGGCCAGTTTCTCTGTAGTGCAAGAGCCTAAGGCCAAAGCACCTAAGGCCACTAAAAAAAATCTGAATTTATGTTGAATTGTCATGGCGAATGCGTTTGTGGGTGCGTTTTAATTTATAACTTTGAGCGCGTTAAAAGCATTTATAAAAATACAAAATTTATTCCAATTTACATATGAGCAAGGGCTTAACCAGCAGATCCGAAGACTATTCACAGTGGTATAACGAATTAGTTACAAAAGCAGACTTAGCCGAGCATTCATCGGTACGTGGATGCATGGTAATTAAACCTTACGGCTATTCCATTTGGGAGAAGATGCAGGCCGTATTAGACCAGAAATTTAAGGATACCGGCCATAGCAATGCTTACTTCCCGCTGTTTATCCCCAAATCCTTCTTCTCTAAAGAAGCATCGCATGTTGATGGTTTTGCTACAGAGTGTGCTGTGGTTACCCATTACAGACTTAAAAACGACGGAACAGGGAATATTATTGTGGATGAGGAGGCTAAATTAGAAGAAGAACTAATTGTGCGCCCTACTTCCGAAACCATCATCTGGAATACGTATAAAGGCTGGATACAATCTTACCGCGATTTGCCGATTTTAGTAAATCAGTGGGCCAATGTGGTGCGTTGGGAGATGCGTACAAGGTTGTTTTTGCGCACTACAGAATTTCTTTGGCAGGAGGGGCACACCGCCCACGCTACCGCTGAAGAAGCGATTGCAGAAACAGAACAGATGTTGCATGTATATGCCGATTTTGCCGAGAACTGGATGGCTATGCCTGTAGTTAGAGGTAAAAAAACTGCCAATGAGCGTTTTGCAGGTGCCTTAGATACGCTTTGTATAGAGGCTTTGATGCAAGATGGCAAAGCCTTACAAGCGGGTACTTCACATTTTTTAGGGCAAAATTTTGCCAAAGCTTTTGACGTTAAATTTGCCAGCAAAGAAGGCAAGCTAGAGCATGTTTGGGCAACCTCATGGGGTGTATCAACCCGCTTAATGGGTGCCTTAATTATGGCCCATTCAGATGATCAGGGTTTGGTGCTGCCACCAAAGTTGGCGCCTATACAGGTGGTGATTGTACCCATTTATAAAGGTGAAGAGGAACTGCAGCAAATATCTGCCGAGGTAGAGAAAATTACCACTGCATTAAAATTAAGAGGTATTTCTTTTAAATATGACGATCGGGATACGCAACGCCCGGGTTTTAAATTTGCCGAGTACGAGCTGAAAGGCGTGCCGGTGCGTTTGGCTTTTGGCGGCCGCGACCTAGAAAACAACACCATTGAAATTGCCCGTCGCGATACACGCACTAAAGAAACCATTTCACGTGATGATATTGCCGAAAAAATTGCAGCCTTACTTGACGAAATCCAAGCAAATATCTATCAAAAAGCATTGGATTTTAGAGAAGAGATGACCACCGAGGTTAACTCTTATGATGAGTTTAAGCAGGTACTGGCAGAAAAAGGCGGTTTTATCTCGGCACATTGGGATGGCACCTCAGAAACAGAAAGCAAAATCAAAGAAGAAACAAAAGCCACCATCCGCTGTATTCCTTTAAACAACAAACAGGAAGAAGGCCTATGTATGGTTACCGGAAAGCCTTCATCACAAAGGGTGCTGTTTGCCATGGCTTATTAGTATTGAGTACTAAGTATCAAGTAGCGCGCTTGGCCTCTTTTAGTCTTTGCTCCTTACTCTTTAATCCTCATTCTTTACCAGTATTGAGTAGTGAGTATTGAGTAGCAAGCAGCGCGCTTGGCCTTTTTAGTCTTTGCTCCTTACTCTTTAATCCTCATTCTTTACCAGTATTGAGTATTGAGTATTGAGTATCAAGCAGCGCGCTTGGCCTTTTTAGTCTTTGCTCCTTACTCTTTAATCCTTATTCTCTACCAGTATTGAGTATTAAGTATCGCGCTTGGCCTCTTTAGTCTTTGTTCTTTAATCTTTAGTCTTTGCTCCTTACTCTTTAATCCTTGCCCCACTGCTCAATTGTCCCGGTAAAACTAATTGGGTCACGGTGGTTGCTGCTCACGTTTAGCGTTGCCGAACCGCTAGGCGAAATACTGAAGAATAAGCTATTGGCACGGTCGTAGTTTTTGGGCTTAATGCTGATCTCGTATCCGTTTTTAGTTTGGTTCTTTACGTAACTAAAATCGGTACTGGTAAACTGGATGCCGTTTTCGCTGCTGCTGTAAGGGGCTTGCTGCGCAACTCCAAAATAAGGGAGATAAGCCTTTACCGTATCTTTACTTACCAACATATAATACGATCCGTTTAGCTGTTGTAAGCGTGGCGAAACAATGTTGGCGCGTAAAGGGTTAGCCTGCTGGGCAACAAACTTAAAATGGTCCGCCTTAAGCAAGCTATCCACTAAAACTAAATGTTGCTGTTTTTCTTTTTGCGTAAGGCACGAACTTAAAAAGCTTAGCGTTAGTCCTAACAAGAAAGTTAATCGGAATAAGTTATTTGTTCTCATCTTTGTGTTTTTTAAGAGATTTAACCCAACAAGTTGTTTACTTCTTTGAAATCGTTAATATAAAAAACGTTGATACCTATATTTAAATTTTCGGAACTTAAACAGTTTTTAGATTCGAAGGTAGATTGTTACAATAATCCCAACTTCATTGAAAACGACCCAATTTCTATACCACACTTGTTTAATAAACAGCAAGATATAGAAATTATGGGCTTTTGGAGCGCGATGTTGGCCTGGGGGCAACGGAAAACCATCATAAATAAATGTAGAGAGCTTATTAGCTTAATGGACGGTGCACCTTATGATTTTATTATGAATCACCGCGACGAAGACTTAAAGCGGATGCTCAATTTCAAACATCGCACCTTTAACGCCACAGATACGCTTTATTTCATCGCTTTTTTTCGGCATCATTACCAAAATTATAGCTCTTTAGAAGATGCTTTTTTGCCTTTCGGCGATAAGGAAGCGGAGTTTAGAGAGGATTTTGCTGTAAACGATTTTACCGAAAGTGGGCAAAAACAAAGCTCGCCGTCATGCTTATTATCACAGATGGCTAAGCACACCGTTGAAGGAAATCTCAACTATTTCCGCTCCTACTTTTTTTCTTTGGAAGATTTCCCCCGGCGCACCATGAAGCATATTTCATCGCCCTCGCAAAAATCAACCTGCAAAAGACTAAATATGTTTTTGCGCTGGATGGTGCGTGATGATAACCGTGGGGTTGATTTTGGACTGTGGAAACGAATAAAGCCCGCACAGCTGGTGTGCCCTTGCGATGTGCATGTGGATAGGGTAGCACGGCACTTAGGTTTAATAGACCGTAAGCAAACCGACTGGCAAACCGCTTTGGAGCTTACAGCTAAACTCCGCCAGTTTGACGCACAAGACCCGGCCAAATATGATTTTGCCTTATTTGGCTTAGGCGTAGAAGGGGAAATTTAGGTGTCTGGTATTGAGTAATGAGTAGTGAGTATTGGGTAGTGAGTATTGAGTATCAAGACCGTGCTTGTCGTTGTCCTTATTCCTTGCTCTTTAATCTTTGCTCCTCCCAAAATTTCCCGTTTTCCGGAAGAAGTCTGGGAGCAATGCCGGAGAAGCCTCATACAAAAATTGTTTAGACAATCTAAAATTGTAGCCGGAGCATAAAATCAAGCTTATTGTTAACTTTGGGCGTGCAACAACACGAGATATTTATGCAACGTGCGCTAGATTTAGCGCAGCTTGGTGCAGGTACTGTAAGCCCCAACCCTATGGTGGGCGCAGTGGTGGTACATCAAAACCAAATTATTGGCGAGGGCTACCATCAGAAATATGGCGACGCACATGCCGAGGTAAATGCGATCAACCAAGTGATCGAGCGTTTTAATGGTGCCCACGAACTTTTGGCCAATTCTAGCATCTACGTTACCTTAGAGCCTTGTGCCCATTTCGGTAAAACGCCGCCATGCGCCGATTTAATCATCAAACATAAAATTCCGAATGTAATTATTGGCTGTGTAGATCCTTTTGGAAGCGTTAACGGCAAGGGTGTTTCACGCTTGCGCGATGCCGGCATTCGGGTGGACGTGGGCGTCCTGCAGCAACAATGTATTGCCATAAATCGACGTTTTTTTACCAAAGTACAACAACAAAGGCCTTATGTTATTTTAAAGTGGGCACAAACGGCCGACGCTTACTTTTCGCCGGAAGACGGCACACAGCGCTGGATTAGTAATGCCCCCGTCAAACAGCTGGTGCACCAATGGCGTACGCAAGAAGACTGTATTTTGGTAGGCAAACGCACCGCTCGGGCAGATAATCCGCAGTTAAACGCCCGCCTGAGTAATGGGCGCAACCCTTTACGTGCCGTTATCGATAAAAACCTCGACTTGCCAGCCCAACTACATCTGTTTGATAACAGCATAAAAACCTTTGTATTTAACCGGCACAAAACAGACGTGGTAGGCAACACCTATTATGTGCAAATTGAAGAATTTGAGACGCTTTTGCCACAATATATCCTCTACCAGCTGTTTCTGCAAGATGTTCAATCGTTAATTATCGAAGGCGGCGCACGTACTTTGCAATCTTTTATCGATGCCAAACTGTGGGACGAAGCACGGATTTTTACCTCAAATGATTTCTGGGGAAACGGCATCAGGGCGCCACGTATAGAGGGGCAAATGCAAGAACAACATCAAATTGGCGATAACCACTTACATATTCTAACCCCTTTCCAATGATTTATATCTGCATTGCGATAATCTGCAGCGTAATCGTCAGCATCAACCTAAAGTTATTTAAGCGCTACCATACCAATGCCTACCAAGCCATTGTTTTTAATTATCCAACTGCGGCCTTATTGTGTTTAATTGGCTTTAAGCCCGATTTTGACGTTCTGCCCAGCACCAACGAATGGGCTTTATTTGCGCTAATTGCAGCACTATTGCTCTCTATATTTTATTTTATCGGGCAAAGCGTGGCGCATAGTGGCATCATTTTAACGGCGATAGCACAACGCTTATCCTTAATTATACCGGTTTTGGCTGCATTTTTTTTGTTTAACGAGCATGGCACTACGCTTAAATTAGCCGGATTGGCTTTGGGATTTGCAGCGCTTTATGCCTCTAAGCCATCCGGAAAAACGGGTTTAAAACGGAGCGATAATTGGTATCCCTTCATCGTATTTTTAGGTACAGGCCTAATAGATATTCTTTTTAACCTTTTAACTAAGTTACCTGTGCTAAGCTTCACAACTTCATTATTTTATATTTTTATAATAGCTGCCCTTTTCGGCTTTGCTTCGCTTTATGTACAGTACCAAAAAGGCGTTTTAAAGTTCGAGGTTAAAGCTGCTTTTGCTGGGGTAGTTTTAGGCCTATTCAATTTCGGTTCTATCTATTTTTATATTAAAGCGCTCCATTTAGAAAGCCATAGGCCTTCGGTGGTATTTTCGTCGTTAGATATCGGGGTCATATTTTTAGGCTCTTTGGTAGGAATAGCCCTTTTTAAAGAAAAACTGAATACGCTAAATAGGGCAGGCTTGCTTTTAGCACTAATAGCCATTGTCATTTTAAATTTACCGGATGCTGTTTAACGATGTTTACGAAACGATAGAAGCTCCTGTAGAAGGTGTTTTTAAAGATAAGGGCAGTAAGTTTATAGCTTGTGCATTTCCTTTTAAGCAAGAACAGCAGTTAAAAGAGCTATTGGAGCAGGTAAAGATAAAGTACCCTAAAGCCCGCCACTACTGTTTTGCTTATCGGCTAACGCCGGATAGGCGCGTTTTCCGTGTAAACGACGACGGTGAACCTTCCGGAACCGCCGGCCGGCCTATTTTAAATGTGCTGTTATCTAAAAACCTAAGCGATGTACTGGTGGTGGTTGTCCGATATTTTGGAGGCACGCTCTTAGGCGTGCCCGGCTTAATTAATGCCTACAAATCGGCTACGGAACTGGCTTTAGCCGATGCAAAAATTATCACCGCCCGCGTGCAGGACGTTTACCAAGTCGGTTATGCTTATGCGCAGATGAACGAGGTGATGAAGATTGTAAAAGACGCAGATGTTGATATTTTAACGCAAGATTTTGATCTGGACTGCAAACTGAAAATCGCTATTAACCAAGCAGAAGTGAACCAAGTAATTGCCCGATTGGAAGCTATTGAAAACCTGGAGTACAACTATCTTTTTACCCGATAAATTTTGTAAAAGAGCAAGGATTAAGGAGCAAGGAACAAGGATTAAAGAGCAAGGATGGATGCCGCCTGCCCACCAACTGTCTAACAAGTTAATTCCTAGCCAACTAACCACTGACAAACTAACCACCTAAAAGAGAACGAAGAACAAGGATTAAAGAATAAGGACGAGTATCGCCTGTCCAACACTGCCTAACCAACCAACCAGCCACCTGAATCGGAAATTTTGTCGTTAATAATCTTGGATAAATGCCATATAGTCAGTAAAAGCTAACAAAAATGGTATTGGTATCTCAATTGATTAGTGGAAAGTATCAAAGTAAAATTAACAATTAGGAGGACATAAAAATGGCACTAGTAAAATTCAACGACCCAAAAAAGACAAACGGTTATGCAACTTTTAACGAGCTGTTCGATTCGTTTTTTAATGATGGCTATTTAGCTCACAAGCCAGTACATCAGGTTCCGGCGGTAAACGTTTCCGAAACAGAGCATGCCTACCATTTAGATTTGGCAGCGCCAGGCTTAAAGAAAGAAGATTTTAAAATCTCTTTAGAAAAAGACTTGCTGACCATCTCTGCAGATGTAAAACAAGAAAGCACTGAGGAAACTGCTAAATACAACAAAAGAGAGTTTAGCTACCATGCATTTTCAAGATCGTTTAACTTGCCAGATTTGGTGGACCATGCAAAAATTGAGGCCAGCTACCAAGATGGCGTTCTAAAAGTAAGCATCCCTAAAAAGGAAGAAGCTAAGATTTTAACCAGAGAGATTGAGATAAAGTAAGTTTAGGATTGATGGTTAATTGAAAAGCCCGGCGAAAATCGCCGGGCTTTGTTTTTACTTCTTGTTTTTTTGTTGTTGTTGCAACTGCTGTTGCCTCATCATTTCTTCCATTTTACGCTGAAAGCTGTTCTTCTTTTTAGACTCTGGCTTCTTTTTGTTCTCCTGAATTTGCGCATGGATTTTATCATCATCAACAAACTTTCTGATAAAGTACTGTTGCGAGAAGGTAAGGATGTTAGCGCAGAAGTAGTAATAATTTAAGCCTGCCGGGTAACTGTTTAACACACCAAAGAAAATAATAGGGGTAATGTATCCGATGTATTTCATTTGACCCTGCACGCCGGACACTTGGTTATTAAAATAAGTGTAAATCAGCGTAGAGAGTGTCATCAGTAAACACATTAAGCTGATATGGCTCCAGCCTAAAATCGGGATTCTAGAGAAAGTGATCAGCTCATCATAGGTGGATAAATCGTGCATCCACAAAAAGCTTTCGTGCCTTAGCTCAAATAAATTTGGGAAAAAGTAGAAGAAAGCTAAAATAAACGGCATCTGGAAAACCATTGGCAAACAGCCGCCAAGTGGGTTAACACCGGCCTGTTTGTACAGCTTTAAATATTCTTGTTGTACCAAAGCTTGGTTGCCTTCGCCTACGCGTGCTTTAATTTCGTCCATTTCTGGCTTTAAAACCCGCATCTTAGCCATTGATAGGTAAGATTTGTAGGTGAACGGGAAAAGCACCGTTTTAAGGATAATAGTTAATAAAAGGATGATTAAGCCATATCCTAAATTCATGCTTTCAAAAAAGTTGAAAATCGGCAAAACCAAAAAGCGGTTAATCCATTTAAGCGGGCCCCAGCCCATTTTTACTTGTTTTTCTAAATCGTAACCCTGAGCCTTTAGCTGGCTAAATTTGTTAGAACCGAAGTAAAATTCTAAATCGTAATTATTGGCGACACTTTGCTTATAAGGCAGGTAAAGTTGCGCGCCGTAAGCTTTCACGGCCGAGCTATCTGCCAAGGTATTTATTTTCACATGGGCTTTATCAAAACCTTGCTTTGCGATTAAAGCAGCGGAGAAAAAATGCTCTTTAAAGGAAACCCACTGCGTTTTGCCTTCTTCCAGCACTTTATCATCATCCTTGCTTTCGCTTAGGTAATCCACTTCATTGTCAGCATGTTTAAAATAAGTGGTAGAGCCCATGCGCTCGTTCTGCAAATCTTTCTCTTGTTGCAGCAAGTGCGTACTCCAATCTAATTGAAGCTTGCCGTTGCTTAGCTTGTCTTCAAAACCTTTTGCATCAATATTAAATTCCACTTTACTAGCATCCGGAGCCAAAGCATAGCTATAAGTTAAAGCGCCTCCGTTTGCGTTTGCCAATTGCATCACTACATTTGATGGCGACTGGCTTACGATTTTAAACGCTTGCTCTGAAGTGTTTTGCAGTTGGTTATTGCTTTTGTAAACCAAGCCAAAATGAGTGTCTTCTGGCTTAAAAAGCACTACCGGTTTTCCGGCATAAGTAGTTTCGTTTTTTACTTGTACGCTAACAATTTTACCGCCCAAGGTAGATAGGCTTACCTTTAAGTTTTTGTTCTCTAAATAAACTGTTTCTTCTTGGAAACTAGGCGCCGCTTGTGCGGTGTCAACGCCTTCTTTGGCAACGCTATCCGTAATTACCGCTGCTTTCTTTGTTGCTGTTTGCGGATGGTTTTTCGCTGCGGCGATAGAGTCCTGTACAAACTTCTCTCGTTTTATTTCTTCCTCAGAAGGTTTTAGTAAAAAGGTGGAACCAACTAAGATTACTAAAATCAGGAATAAGCCTGTAAATGTATTTCTGTCCATTCTATAATGTTATGCTCTTGTTATATTTTTTTCTTAGAGTGCTCTATGGAAGCGGCGACAAATTTAACAAAAAGCGGATGCGGATTTGCAACAGTTGATTTTAGTTCGGGGTGGAACTGTGCTGCCACAAAATAAGGATGATTTTTAAGTTCTATAATTTCTACCAGATTATTATCGGGGTTTACGCCAGAAGCAATCATGCCTGCCTTTTCATAGGCAGCTAAATACTCGTTATTAAACTCGTAGCGATGCCTGTGGCGTTCGCTAATTTTGGTTTTTCCGTAAATATGATGTGCTTTGGTGCCTTTCTTTAACTCGCAAGTGTAAGCGCCCAAACGCATGGTGCCGCCTTTCGAGGTTATTTTTTTCTGCTCTTCCATCATAGAAATTACGGCATCGGCTGTATTCTCATCCATCTCGGTGCTGTGCGCATTTTTTAAGCCCAGCACGTTACGGCCAAACTCAATTACGGCACATTGCATCCCTAAACAGATTCCAAAAAACGGAATGTTATTTTCGCGGATAAATTTAATGGCTGCAATTTTACCTTCAATGCCACGTGCGCCAAAACCCGGGGCAACCAAAACGCCGTCTAAGTTTCCAAGTTTAGCTTTCACATTGTCTTCCGTAAGCCCTTCAGAGTGGATGCATTCTACGCGCACTTTGCACTCGTTATAAGCGCCTGCATGTATAAAAGCTTCGGTAATAGATTTATAAGCATCTGGCAGTTCAACATATTTGCCTACCAAACCAATTTTTATTTCTGATGTGGGGTTTTTCAGATGGCCTAAAAACTCTTTCCAGCTTTCTAAATCAGGCTCGTTCTTTAATGGGAGCTTCAGTTTTGATAAAACGGTGCGGTCCAGCTGTTCTTTCAACATCAGTAAAGGAACATCGTAAATGGTTTTTGCATCCGCAGATTCGATAACCGCGTTGATGTTTACGTTGCAAAAAAGCGCAATTTTTTTACGTAAATCTTGAGATAGGTGATGCTCTGTACGGCAAACCAAAATATCTGGCTGTATACCATATTCCAAAAGCATTTTTACCGAGTGTTGTGTCGGTTTTGTTTTCAACTCTCCTGCAGCTGCTAAAAACGGAACTAGGGTTAAGTGGATAACAATGGCATTGTTAGAGCCTGCTTCCCATTTAAATTGGCGAACTGCCTCTATATATGGTAAAGATTCTATATCGCCCACAGTACCGCCTAACTCGGTAATCACAATGTCGTATTCGCCGCTTTCGCCAAGCAAACGCATATTGCGTTTAATTTCATCGGTAATATGTGGCACCACTTGCACGGTTTTGCCTAAATATGCGCCCTCGCGCTCGCGGTTAATTACATTTTGGTAAATGCGGCCGGTAGTAATGTTATTGGCCTGCGTAGTGGGTACGTTTAAAAAACGCTCGTAATGCCCTAAGTCTAAATCTGTTTCGGCACCATCTTCTGTAACATAGCATTCGCCGTGCTCATAAGGGTTTAGCGTTCCGGGATCGATATTGATATACGGATCAAATTTTTGGATGGTAACGCGGTAACCTCGTGCTTGCAAAAGTTTGGCTAATGATGCGGAAATGATACCTTTTCCTAAAGACGATGTAACGCCTCCCGTAACAAAAATGTACTTAGTCATGTTGGATTTGTCGTTTTTTTTAATCTAAAAAGACGGTGAAGGTGGCTTTTTAAATCTGTTTGTACGGGATGCAAAATTAGATTTTTTTTTCGATTTACTGCCATCCATCAAAAATGAAATTTTAAATACTTAAGCTCTTGATTAGTTGCGATTAACGCCACCGGCGACGTTTTTTTGCGGTAATTTTAAAGATACAGAAGGGCAAAAAGCTGTTAAAACGCGCAATTATCTTAGATTTGTTGCTATGGATTCAGTTTACAAAAGTTTGTTGCTTCGCTATCAAAATTACTTTATAGAGTTTTATCAGCTTTTGGAAGATAAAGCGATAATCAAGCAAGAAGATACCGCGTTGGCCGAAAAAGTAAAGCACTTTTTAACGTACTTGCCCGATTTAGCCGGTGAATTTGAGCTGGAATTAGATTTTAAATCGCAAACCGGTGAGCTGGAAAATCATTGGCAATTGCAATTGTCTCACGATGGTTTGTCTGTACGGTCTTTTACGGTCGACGGTTTAGACGAAACCGACGAATGGTATTTCCATTACCGCGATGATACCAAAGAATATGAAGGTAATTTATTTACAGACGGTGATTGGGATTTGTTTTTAGAAGAGGTAGCCGAAGTTGACGACTTTGACGGGCAAGTTTTAAGCGTGTTTGTAAAGTATGAAGTAGCCGGCTAAATAGCCGACGCACGTGCGCTATCTCCCCATCAGCCGGGCCACATATTTCCCGATAATATCAAACTCTACATTTACCGTGTCGCGGGGTTTTACGTTTTGAAGGTTGGTATGCTCAAAAGTGTAAGGGATGATAGCCACCGAAAAACGGTTATTTTCCGAGTTTACCACGGTTAAACTAATTCCGTTTACACATACCGAGCCTTTCTCTACTGTAACATTCCCTTTGGTTTGGTCATATTCAAACGTGAACAGCCAACTGCCGTTCATATCTTGCAAATCAATACAACGCGCGGTTTGGTCCACATGCCCTTGCACAATATGCCCGTCTAACCGGGCATTCATTTGCATACAACGCTCTAAATTCACCAAATCGCCAATCCTCAGGGTACCTAAATTTGTCTTTTGCAAAGTTTCATCAATAGCGGTAACAGTGTGTACGTTAGCATTTACAGCTACCACCGTTAAGCAAACGCCATTATGTGCCACAGACTGATCTATTTTTAAACCGTCAGAAATAGTTGAGGCAATACTAATATGTAAATTTCCTTTCTCGCTTTCTAAAGCGCTCACTGTGCCCAGCGTTTCTATAATCCCTGTAAACAAAACCGATATGTTCTATTGAAAAACGGTGTAAATGTAACAGGTAAAGCGCTAAAAAGCAATTGAAGAGCTTTGCTTTTTTTAACCCTAAATAAATAGTTGAAACGGTCAACTATAAATAATTATTGATATATTGCATTACATAACATCACACACCTAATTTGATGAATCTGAATATCACAGGCGAAGTTCCAAACATTGATGATGTTTATCAATTAACTTCCGTTCTTTTACAGGATAACGAAAACAGTTTAGATAATTTATTAAAAGCCAGTTGCAAGCTTTTTAACGCAGAGCTAGGCGTTATTTGTTTGCTTAAAGATAATAAGTACTTGGTACAGGGCGTGCATTCTAGCTTGCCGTACGAGGTTGATTTTGGACAGGTTGCCAATTTGGCCGACACATTTTGCTACCATGCAACACAACGTGGCGAAGTTTTGGCCTTGCCAGATGTTGCCAATTCAGAATATAGCCACTTACCGTGTTGCCAGGTGTTAAAAGCAAAAAGTTACATTGGCATCCCGCTGGTTTTAGATAATAAAGAAGTAGGAACCATCAATTTTTCGTCGCGCGAAGTGCGGCCAGATGGGTATAGCCAAGCCGAACTGAATTTATTGGCTTACTTAAACCAGTGGGTTAGCCAGCATTTAAACCGTGCTTATTACAAAGAAACCCTGCATAAAAACAACCTCGAGCTTAACGCTAAAAATAAAGCACTGCAGACGCTAATTGAAGAAAACAACCAATTGATGCAAATTTTGGTGCACGACTTAAAATCGCCTTTAAGCAACATTAAAATGCTCTCTTATCTTTTTCAGGATTTTGCGAGGGATAAGGATAGCGAGGAGCTCATCAGCATTTTTAATAAAAGCCTAGACTACGTTTTTCACCTGATAGAGCAGATGGAAACGCTAAATAATATGGAAACTTTTTCTACAAATAACTATGTAGAAGAGTTTAATATAGTTGATTTTATAAGGGCAAATCTAAAAGACTTTACCAATGCGGCCGAGTCTAAAGCCATTAAATTAAATTTTGAGGCCGATGTTCAGAAACCGGTGATAAACACGGATATGAACTTTTTGAAACGCATTATGTACAACTTGATTTCTAACGCCATCAAATTTTCGCCTTTTGAGAAGCAAATAGCTGTTAAAGTACACCAAACAATTGATGGCTTTGATATTTCTATCGCCGATGAAGGTCCTGGTATTAGCGATGGCGAGTTTTCAAAGCTTTTCCAAAAATTTGCTAAGCTAAACAACCGTCCCACCAATTCCGAAAGTTCATCTGGCCTAGGTTTATTTATTGTTAAAGAGTTGTTAAAGAAAATAAACGGTGATATTAAGGTGGAAAGTCAAGTGAATAACGGCAGTACATTTACCATCAGTCTGCCCTTTTCTGTAGAAGCTTAGGGGCTTTCCACAATTATCCTAATTATCCACAATTAAGGTGGGGCAACATTAATTTATAACTTTGCGTTTTAAAACTTAAAACCTTGGCAAAAAGCAAAGAAACCCCATTAATGACGCAGTATAACCAGATAAAAGGAAAATATCCTGGTGCGCTGCTTTTGTTTAGGGTGGGCGATTTTTACGAGACTTTTGGCGAGGACGCGGTGAAGGCATCCCAAATTTTGGGCATTGTGCTTACTAAACGCGCAAACGGTTCGGCATCTCATATAGAGCTGGCCGGTTTTCCGCATCATTCTATAGAAACCTACTTACCAAAACTCGTTAGGGCAGGGCAAAGGGTGGCAATTTGCGATCAGTTGGAAGATCCTAAAGCGGTAAAAGGGATAGTTAAGCGCGGTGTAACAGAATTGGTTACCCCGGGTGTGGCCTATAGCGAAAATATTGTTCAACAAAAATCTAATAATTACTTAGCCTGTTTGCATTTCGAGAAACAATCTGTGGGCATTGCTTTCTTAGATATTTCTACCGGAGAGTTTTTAGTGGCCCAAGGCAGTAGTAATTATATAGATAAGTTACTCCAAAGCTTTAAACCAAGTGAGCTAATATTTTCAAAATCAAAGCTTAAAGAATTTAATGAGCTTTTCGGGAACGGATTTTACACTTATACGCTTGACGACTGGGCATTTACCAGTGATTACGCCCAAGAAACTTTACTCAAACATTTTGAAGTAAAATCATTAAAAGGTTTTGGGATAGAGCGCTTGCCTTTGGGGATTGTTGCGGCCGGCGTGGCCTTGCATTATTTAGGAGAGACAGAGCATCGGCAATTGCAGCACATCAGCAATATTTCGCGCATTGAGGAAGACCGTTACATGTGGCTGGATAAGTTTACCATCCGCAATTTAGAGCTTATCGGATCAAGCAACGAGAACGCAAAAACGCTGATAGATGTGCTGGATAAAACATCGTGCGCTATGGGCGCGCGCATGTTACGCAAATGGATGGTGATGCCTTTAAAAGAGGAAAGACCCATTCAGGAGCGCTTAGCGGTGGTTGACTTTTTTTATGCTCAGGCAGATATCAGACACCAGTTACAGCACTGCGTAAGGCAGGTTGGCGATTTGGAACGTTTGGTCTCTAAAATCGGTTTACAGAAAACCAATCCGCGCGAGTTAATTCAACTTAAAAAGGCGTTGAGCGCCATTGCAGAGATTAAGGAAATTGCCGAACAAAGCGGGCAGGACTCTTTAAAGCGCATTGCCGAACAAATTAACCTCTGCGTTTCTATCCGCGAAAAGATAGAGAAAGAATTACAAGCCGATCCGCCGGTGGCTATCAACAAGGGCAATGTATTGGCCAGCGGTATTGACCCTGAACTAGATCGCTTGCGTAAAATCGCCTTCGGCGGAAAAGATTATTTGTTGGAACTGCAAAAGCGCGAAGCAGAAATTACCGGCATTAGCTCGCTTAAAATAGCTTTTAACAACGTTTTCGGCTATTATTTAGAGGTTTCAAATACACATAAAGATAAAGTTCCGGCAGACTGGATTAGGAAACAAACGTTAGTAAATGCCGAACGCTACATTACTCCCGAACTTAAAGAATACGAGGACCAGATTTTAGGTGCCGAAGAAAAAATTTTAGCGATAGAAACCCGCTTGTTCGCCGATTTGGTGGCGAGTATCTCGGATTTTATTAAACCCATCCAACTAAACGCTTTTTTAATTGCACAGTTGGATGTTTTATTGTGCTTTGCCGAGGTCGCGGTAAAAAATCACTATGTAAAGCCCAAAATCAGCAATGATAAAGCGCTGGACATTAAAGGAGGAAGACATCCGGTAATTGAACAAAATTTGCCTTTGGGCGAGGAATATATCACTAACAGCGTTTATCTGGATAACGAGTCGCAGCAGATCATCATCATCACGGGGCCCAACATGGCCGGTAAATCCGCGCTGTTGCGGCAAACGGGTTTAATTGTTTTGATGGCGCAAATGGGCTGTTTTGTGCCGGCAAAAGAGGCCAGTGTGGGTATTGTCGACAAAATTTTCACTAGGGTAGGCGCATCGGATAATTTATCATCGGGCGAGTCGACGTTTATGGTGGAGATGAATGAGACGGCCAGTATTTTAAATAACTTATCGGACCGGAGTTTGATTTTGCTTGATGAAATAGGGCGTGGAACCTCAACCTATGATGGAATTTCCATTGCTTGGTCTATTGCCGAATATTTGCATAATCATCCATCGGCGAAAGCCAAAACCCTTTTTGCAACGCATTACCACGAGCTTAACGAGCTAAGCAATTCCTTTAACCGGATTAAAAATTACAACGTATCCGTAAAAGAGGTAAGCAATAAAGTGATTTTTCTTAGAAAACTGGTGCCCGGCGGTAGCGAGCACAGTTTCGGGATTCACGTGGCCAAAATGGCCGGTATGCCATCACCGGTGCTTAAAAGGGCCAACGAAATTTTGTTGCGCTTAGAAAATGAGCGTACCGGAGGCGAGCATGTGAAGGCCAGTTTAATGAAAATGCAAAAGCAGCCTGTGCAGTTGCAGATGTTTTCTTTGGAAGACCCTGTTTTAATAAAAATACGAGATGTGCTCAATAATTTAGATGTAAACACGTTAACCCCTGTAGAGGCTTTAATGAAACTTGATGAAATTCAGAAAGTTTTAAAAAAATCTTAATCAATGGTGCTTTTATGGTTTAAACCATCATTTCTCACAAATTTACGGCCATTGCTATTCATTTTGGCAATTGCTTCTTGCACGCTTTTCTCTTGCAAGTCAAAGAAAAATTTAAGTCCAAAAACCCGCTTTGAAAAACCAAGTAACCGCATTGCCAATAAATATGCAGAGGTGATGGAGGTTTCAAAGCGAAAGATAGAAAACGGCAATCTTTACAGTTTTATCAACGATTGGGAAGGCACACGCTATCAATTTGGAGGTTTAAGCAAGAAAGGCGTGGATTGTTCGGGTCTTGTTTATCTGATATACCGGGATGTTTACGGCCGCGAAATTCCACGGATGACCAGCCAGCAAGTGCAGGTAATTAAACGGAAATATGAAAGTCAGTTGCGCGAAGGCGATTTGGTGTTTTTTGATTACGACGGTAAAAAGTTTAGCCATGTGGGCCTATATCTGCAAAACGGCTATTACGTACATGCCAGCACACGGAAAGGCGTGATAATAGAAAAACTTAGAAATCCTTATACCTATAAATATTTTTATCGAGGAGGAACGGTTAAGTAGGGGGGCAGGTGCCAGTTTGTTAGTTTTCAGGTGGGTAGGTGTGGCTAAGAGCTAGCTTTTAGTTACTTGGTATTTGGTGTGTTGGCCGTAGCAGTTTTTTTGATGCTAATAAAAAAAACGGGCTAATGCCCGCTCTCTTATTTTCTTAGAAACGTGGTTTATGTTAGAAAATGGCCCCGATCAACGAACGCCTAGCCGACAAAGTCCTAATAAACTAACCACCTAACAAACTAATCAACCACCCTCGTTCCGTCTTCAATTTGGGTGATGTACACGTTCATCCCGATGTTCATTTTGTTGAAGTAAGCCTCTTTAATTCGCTGAACGATACCTTCTAGCTCATCTTCTTTAACTAAAGAAATCACACAGCCGCCAAAACCGCCGCCCATCATCCGCGCACCCAATATGCCGCTTTCTTTTTTGGTACATTCCACAATAAAATCAAGTTCTGGGCAACTTACTTCGTACAGTTCACTTAAACCGGCATGGGTTTCGTACATCTTCTGACCAAAATCGACAATTTTGTTTTCCTGTAAATCTTCGCAAGCAGCCAGTAAACGGTTGTTCTCTTCCACAACATATTTGCAGCGGTGATAAATGTCCGTGCTTTCGTTGCTTAAGCACTCTTCCACCATTTCAATGGTGGCATCGCGCAAAGTTTTTACTTGCGGATACTTCTTTTGTATAATGGAGACGCCTTCGCTGCATTGACTGGTGCGCACATTATATTCTGAAGAAGCTAAAGAATGTTTTACCATTGAATCAAATAAAACAATTTTAATTCCCTCTAGCTCAAAAGGCACATATTCGTATTCTAAAGAACGGCAATCCAGCTTCACCACATGGCCTTTTTTACCAAATACGCTGGCAAATTGATCCATAATGCCGCATTTCACGCCTACAAATTCGTTCTCTGCTTTTTGCGCCAGTTTCGCAATTTGCATGCGCTCTAATCCTAGCGCAAAAACTTGGTCCAAACCATATAAAGTGGCACATTCTAAAGCGGCAGAAGATGACATTCCGGCACCCAAAGGCACATCTCCTGATATTACCGCGTTAAAGCCGCCCACGTTTTTGCCTATTTTTTGTAACTGTTCTACCACGCAAAGAACGTAGTTTGGCCAGCCCTTGTCAGAGTAGCTTAATTTAGAAACTTCTGTGGTGTAAGATTCATCTAAATCACCAGCCACAATAAAAATGGTATTGTCCTCGCGTTTGGAGATGGCGATGTAAGCCGCTTTATTGATTGCCGCGGGCAATACAAAACCCATATTATAATCGGTATGCTCGCCAATTAAATTTACACGGCCGGGCGAACACACCACTAAAGGCTGCTCATTAAATGTCTGTTGAAATAACTCCTTCACTAAACCCTTTGGATCTCTCATGCTTTTTATTTGAATTATAGGTTTTTTGTTGATTTTTCTGCTGACCAAGGTAGAACCGCAAATTTTATTTAAGTTGGATTTTGATATGATATTGTTGGATTATTTTATTGTAATTTAGTGTTTGTTGTAATAAATAAAACGATGAAAAAGAAGCAAGGTTTTGCTGGGCAAAGAATAATCGAAATTAATGATGAGGCTGCAAAAATGCATCAGCGCAAGCACAGTACGGGCAAGCTAGGTTTTTTTAGCAAAGTTGGTTTTTTTCCCGAGGCAAAATACCAGTTTTTAGAAGACCGCGCGGGTAGCGCAGATTATGCCTTGGTTTATTGTGTAAAAGGCTATGGAACTGCAATTATAAATCATAAAATTTTGCATGTTTCGCCGGGTGATTTTTTTGTGATACCTGCAAATACGCCCTTTTCTTATGCGGCAGATCAAATAAAACCTTGGACTATATTTTGGTTTTTTTTTGACGGAGAGGCTATCCGGGAAATGGCAGATTTATTTATTCATAATGCTGGTTCGTACAAGGGCTATCTGCCTTATACAGACGAACGGATTAAGCTGTTTAACCGCATTTACAAATGTTTGGAACAAGGGCATGGCGAACAAAACTTGTTAATGCTGAATATGTGCTTGCTCAACTTAATTTCGTCCTTGGTGCTTTTGGGCGGAGACCGGGTTAAAATAAGTGATAAACAGCAACTTTTGGTTAACAGCAGTATACAATTTATGAAAGACAGTGTGCATAAAAGCATTAGTTTGCCACAAATTGCAGCTTACGTCAATCTTTCTGTACCGCATTATACCGCATTGTTTAAAAAAACAAGCGGAATGTCGCCAATCAGTTATTTTATCAGCTTAAAAATCCAAAAAGCATCAGAATATTTAAAATATAGTGATTTTTTGGTGAAAGAAATCTCATTTAAAGTCGGAATTTTTGATGTTCAGTATTTTTCTAGGTTATTTACTAAAACAACCGGGCTTTCTCCGCTAAAATTTCGGGCGCAATTTAAAACATTGCAAAGTAATTGATTTACACTAAGCCAAATTTTAAGTGTGGCTTCATTTTTTGTTGGATGATTGCCCACGGATTGTTTAAATTTTGTTAAAAAAGTAGTGTGAGAGCAAAATAAGGCTGATTTATTTAGGCTCGGATGATTGGTTATTCATATAAATATTTAAATTTGTCGCAAAGCGAAAAAACCATTTTATGTCAGAAATTGCAGAACTTAAATTAGACGGAAAAACCTACGATTTACCCATAGTAGAGGGCACAGAAAACGAAAAAGCCATTGATATAGCAAAACTTAGAGATCAATCAGGTTATGTAACTTTAGACTCGGGCTTCAAAAACACCGGAGCTACTAAAAGTGCAATTACTTTTTTAGATGGCGAGAAAGGGATATTAAAATACAGAGGTTACTCGATTGAAGAATTAGCCGAAAAATCAACTTTTTTAGAGGTTGCCTACCTTTTAATTTACGGTTCTTTGCCTAACCAGGCACAGATAGACAATTTTCAGCATCAAATTAGCAGACATACCCTTGTACACGAGGATATGAAGAAGTTTTTTGATGGTTTTCCTTCAAAATCTCACCCAATGGGTCAGTTGGCTTCATTGGTTTGTTCGCTTTCCGCTTTTTACCCCGAGTCTTTAGATCCGCACGCAACGGCAGAAGAAATGGACTTAACCATGATTAAGTTATTAGGTAAAATGACCACCATCGTATCATGGATTTACAAAAAATCATTAGGTCATCCGGTTATTTATCCGCAAAACAAATTGGATTATGTGACCAATTTCTTGCATATGACGTTTGGCCAACGCACAGAGGATGTGGAGATTGATGACGTTGTGGTAAACGCCATGAATAAGCTATTAATCTTACACGCGGACCACGAGCAGAACTGCTCTACGTCAACAGTTAGAATTGTAGGTTCATCAGATTGTAACTTGTATGCGTCAATTTCTGCCGGTATCTCTGCGCTTTGGGGACCATTGCATGGTGGCGCAAACCAAGCCGTTATTGAGATGTTGGAGAAAATTAAAAACGATGGCGGCGACGTTGACAAATGGGTAAATAAGGCGAAAGACAAAAACGATCCGTTCCGTTTAATGGGATTTGGTCACCGCGTTTATAAAAACTTCGATCCTCGCGCAAAGATCATCAAGAAAGCTTGCGACGAGATTTTAGCAAAGTTGGGTATTAGTGATCCGGTTTTGGATATTGCCAAGAAGTTAGAGGAAGTAGCTTTAAATGATCCTTACTTTGTGGACCGCAAGCTTTACCCTAATGTCGATTTCTACTCTGGAATTATTTACCGTGCTTTAGGTTTCCCAACAGAAATGTTTACCGTGTTATTTGCTTTGGGCCGTTTACCGGGATGGATAGCACAATGGAAAGAAATGCGCGAAAACAACGACCCAATCGGTCGCCCACGTCAGATCTACATCGGAGAAAACGATAGGTCTTACGTTGAAATGAGCAAAAGATAAAAAACAATAATTGTATAAAAGAGAAATCCCCTAGCGGCCATCATCGCTAGGGGATTTTTTTTACTATTCATCGTCATTAACTATTCACCACTCACCATTTACTACTCACTATTTAACCCACTCCCTATTCACCGCTCACCATCCCATCACACCACACTAAAAATAGCTAAGCCATAAATGTAAAAGCGTAAAAAGCGGAACAGCGCCCAAAGTAAGTAATGGTTAAAATTGTATTTAATTAAGCCACAGGCAAAGCTAACGATAGAATGGGGCAGGGGCAACAAAGCACCCACAACAACAAATACACTTCCCCATTTTCTTAGGTTTTTAATATGTACGGCTATTTTGTTTTCTAAATAAGCCTTTACCGATTTTATTTTAAAAGTTAAGGTGCCAAGGTAATAAGCGGTGATGCCACCTAAATAAGATAAAGTAGCTAAAACACTCAAATAAATCCAGGGGTGGCTCATTTTTGCACTCCAGGCAATAAATATTTCTGGCGGAAGCAAACCCAGAATGGTTTCGGAAATATAAAATACTACTAAAATGCTCTCGCGCGAGTAGTTGTTTACCAAGGCATCAAGCATGGCTCGCGTATCTAAAAAATAGTACTCTAAAAATACAAACAGCGCCAAAACCACCGCTATGGTAATTCCTCCTTTAATGGCGGTACTTTTTAAAAAATCGTAAAATTTGGTGATTTTGTAGTAGCGGTTGAGCGCTACCATTCTATTTCTTTTGTTCACGGGTTTCAGATGATGTTTTTAGTCTACCTAAACTTAAAATATCTTTAAATATTGTGCACGAAGATAAAGGCAAAAATTAAATTTAGCGTATTTGCTATGTCTTTATTTTGTTGCAGAGTTTAACCTAAACTGGGTCTTCGGTTTTAGTATGAGCAGAGAAAATAATCCCGAGCAAAAAATTAGGTTGCCGGCGCTTCGCGCCGGCAACAACTGCCTTTGGTTTTAGAGAAATTAATCGTTTTCTAAAACCATAATTTCCTCGGCAAGTTCTTCCCAGTGCAGTTGTGCGGCGCCTAAGCTTTCTTTGGCTTTTGCGTAGCGTTCGTTTGCGTCTTTAAGTTTGGTGGCGTCGCTAAATACGGCTTCTTGCGCAATTTCACCTTCAATATCTTTAAGGTTTTGCTCTTTTTGGCTAATTTCTTCCTCTAAAGTTTGCAATTGCTGGTTCAGTTTTTTCAACTGCTTTTTGCGTTCCTCTAATTCTGAAGGTTTTGGAGCTTCTTTTTTTGGTTTTTGAGCTTTAGCCGGTTTTATGCCACCTTGGTCGCCGGTTTTTGCACGGCGCGCCTGCCATTCTTCATATTCTTGATAAGTGCCCGGATATTCTTGAATATTTTGGCCTTCAATAAACCAGATTTTATTGGCTACGTTATCCAAGAAATACCTATCGTGAGATACCGCAATGAAAGTACCTTCGTACTGTTGCAAAGCTTGGATCAAAATATTTACCGATTGGATGTCCAAGTGGTTGGTGGGCTCATCCAAAATCAAAAAGTTAGAGTCGGTAGTTAAGGACTTAGCTAAGGCAACCCTTGATTTTTCACCTCCGGATAGCACCCTTATTTTTTTGAAAACATCGTCACCGGAAAACAGGAAACATCCTAAGATAGACCTTAGCTCGGTATCCGTATGTTTGGGAGCGAAAGCCTGTAGTTCTTCTAAAATAGAGTTTTCCAGATGAAGACTCTCTAGCTGGTGTTGCGCAAAAAAAGTGGTGCTTACGTTGTGTCCGGTTTCGCACATGCCTTCAAAACTTTCGGTACCCGCGATAATGCGCAGCAAAGTGGATTTTCCTTTTCCGTTAGCGCCAATTAAAGCTATTTTATCACCTTTTTCTATCACGCCGTCCGCATCCGCTAAAATATCTATGGCCGGATAGCTTTTATAAACATGTTCTAAACGCACCACATGCCTGCCAGAAGGTTTAGAAAACTTAAAGCGGAAGTTTACCGTAGGGTTGTCATTGTCTACATCTTCAACGCGTTCCAGCTTGTCTAAAGCTTTCATCCGCGATTGTGCCATTTTAGCCTTAGAGGCTTTGGCCTTGAAACGCTCAATTAAGCGTTCTTCTTGTTTAATTTTGGCTTGCTGGTTTTTAAATTCACCTTTCTGGATTTCCTCGCGCAAAGCTTTTTCTTCTAAATAAAAGCTGTAATTACCGGCGTAGGTGGTTAATTTGCCTTTGCGCGACTCCACAATGCGGTTGACAATACGGTCTAAGAAATACCTATCGTGCGATACGATTACAATTGCGCCTTCAAAGCTGTTCAAATACGTTTCTAACCATTTGATAGATGGTAAGTCCATGTGGTTGGTGGGCTCATCCAACAACAAAATATCTGGCGACTGTAAAAGGATTTTCGCCAGCATTACGCGCATACGCCAACCTCCCGAAAAGGTGTTCAAAGGCCTGTGCTGGTCTTCGGCGCTAAAACCTAAACCGGCCAAAATCTCGTTTGCACGGTATTCGATATTGTAACCGTCTAAAGCCTCAAACTCCATTTGCTTATCGCTAAGCTTGTTTAAGGTTTCTTCAGAATAATCGGTTTCGATTTTTTTTAAGAGAATCTCTATTTCATCATGTAATTGATTTTGGCGCTCAAAGGCTTCCATAGCCACATGTAAAATAGAATGATGCGAATCGTACGACAGCAAATCTTGGTTAAGGTAACCGATTTTAATGTCTTTAGACATGGATACCGTGCCGGATGAAGGCTGGTACTCGCCAACAATAATTTTTAAGAGGGTTGATTTTCCGGTACCGTTGGCGCCAATTAAGCCGATGCGTTCGCCGGGTTTAATGTGCCAGTTGGCTTCGTCATATAAGGCTCTGGAGCCAATTAAAAAGGTTAAATCGTTTATCGCAATCATTTGCGCGCAAAGGTAATAATTTTAGCAAGCAATGCTTTTGCACAACAAATTTAATTAAGTAGCTTTTCTGTTTTTGTGGGCAACCAATGTGTCCGTTAGCGCTTAAATGTTTAACAGATGGACGGCCCAACCTATTTTTTAAGCTCTTTACTATCGGTTACGCGAAAAATTCCCTTAGGGTTGTTGGCTTGTACGGCATTGGTAATGTGCATCATTTTTCTTTTGTTTTTTACCTTTTCCCAATCCATTCCCATAGTTTTTCTGTCTTGAAATGTCATAGCTTTTTTTGTTTATTCAATCGTCCATAAATTCTTTAATCTGTTCGCTAATATCGCGCAAAGTATTACTATCTAAGGGCGTTCCGGCAGTTTGGTAAATGTCGCCCTTGTTGTTAAATTTTACTCTAGGGTTTTCTTTCTGAAGGTTTAAACCTGGTTCGTAATTTAGCCCCAACTCGTATTCTTGATCTTTTTTAGAAAAGAATACTTGGACTACCTTCGGGCTAACGTCGCCCATCACATGGACGGTAATTTCAAATATCTTATTCATAATGTGTGCTTTCCTGAACGCTGCAAATATGATACCTAAATGGATTAGCTCAAACTGGTATTCCCAATATTTTGAAATATCGGATAAAAAGCCGATAAATAGAATTATCGGCAAAAAAGCCGATTTATTGTTATGTGATAGTTTTGCTTTCGGGATTGGCAGCGCACAGCTTTACAAACTACTGATTCACGTTTAACCCGCCGAAACGTATTTTAAACCTACTATAGAACTTACCAGCGTGAACAGGAAAAACATGCGCCAAAAAGTGGCTGGCTCATTAAAAAAAAAAATGCCCATAATTACCGAACCTACAGCGCCAATGCCCGTCCAAACGGCATAAGCAGTGCCTATGGGCAAGCTTTGCGTGGCTTTTATCAACAACAACATACTTGCAACCAAGCAAATTAAAAAACCGCCGTACCATAATACGGTTTCGTTGCCATTGCTTTCTTTCGCTTTACCTAAGCAAAAAGCGAAAGCGGTTTCAAACAAACCGCCTACAATTAAAAAAATCCAAGCCATCAATCTAAAAATAAAGTATCATCTTCTTCATTGCCAAGGTTCAGTTTTACTACATCTTTACCTGCAATACCTTCTACCGATCCGCTAATATGTACGGCGTTTAAAAGCACTTTTTCCAACTGCTTTTCGCGTGTTTTCCAAAGTTTTTCCATGGCATTCCGCTCCGTTTGTATGCTGGCTTTCATGCTCATAAAACCTTCGCTAATGGCGTTCCATTGCGCCGAAAATTCTGCCGAAGTAAGATAATCGTACAGCATGTGCATTTTATCGCCCCGGTTTTCTTGTGATTTGTTGGCCGCGTAAAGCTTCACAATACCATCCCGCAGTACATAAGTTACGGCTTTAAGCTCTTCAAAAGAACAAATCCACACGCCGTCTTTTTCGCCGAAGCAATCCATGCCTTTTGGGTAGCATTGCGTTACAATTACCGCCACATCTGCACCTACGGCTATTTTATCTTTTTTTAGTTTCTCTATCCAATCGCCGCCAAAATCTTTGGTGCGTTTACTTTCATAAATAATGCGTCCACAGGTCTGGCCGCTGGCATTTCTAACCGTTTGAATGCAATCTGCCCCGCGGATGCCTTTACCTACTTCCTCTACCACATCAAAAGGGAAATTGCTTTGCAACAGCTCTTCCACAATCAGCTCTTGCGATTCACCCTGCAATTGCATCGAGCCCTGCTCGGCCTTGCGCTTCATCTCATCCACCAGCTTGTTCTGCGCCTCCAGTTTTTGCTCGTATTCTTTCAACTTCAGCTGGAACTCTGTTTCTTTCAACTGACTTTTCTCCAGTTCTTGCTTACGGATTTGCTCGGCAAGGTTTACGCGCTCTTCTTGCAGTTTGCGCTGTACAGAAAGTTCCATTTCGGCCTCTTTCGTCTTTAAATCGGCCTCTTTGCGCAAAAATTCCAACTCTTTTAAGCGTGCTGTTTTTAGTTTTTCTTCACTTTCTTTATTGGCATTTTGTAAAAGTTGCAGCTGATTCTCGTAATCTGTGGCAATCGTTTTCCGCAGAGATTCTTCCAGTTGTTTCTGCAATTTTGCCTTTTCGGCATCCAGCTGTTGCTGGTATAGCTGGTTTTGTTGTTGCTCGCGCTTTAAAAATTCCTGTTCTCTTTTTTGGTATTCCTCTTCTTTTTTGCGCGCTTCTTCCTCTTTTTTCTTTTGGAAATCCAGCATTTGCTTGCGCAGGTTGTTTTTATATTCTTCTGCCATTACCTCTTCAATAGGAAAAGAATGGCTGCAGTTTGGGCATTTTACTTCTGGCATATCCGTGTTAAAATCGCTGTTTTTATGAGGTTCCACAAAAATAAGATTTTAAGCCGAAGCATAGCCAAATAGCTGCGCTTTTGATTTGGTTTATAGATTTAGGCTAGGGCGTGCCCCCGCTTAAATGCGGGGTCGGGCTATTCACTGCAAGTCCTCGCTCGTTCCTCGCTGAGGGCTTTCCGTTGCTATCCCTCACGCAAAATTCGCGATGCTTTTATACCCCTTTATGTCTTTAGCCCCTATGGCTGCAAACATTAGGTTTAAAATATCGAAGCATATATTTGTTTTTTTTGCCTTAGTATTAAATTGTATGCTTTTGTTTACGAACGAGTTAGGCGTTTAAAAAACCGCCTTGAGCCCAGTTGTGCTACTAAATGACATTTGGATGGCATATCAACTCCATTTCTTGAATATGTTTGCCGAAAATTAACAATTTAATATTAACTAAAATGAAAAAAGTATTTGCATTATTAGCAGTTGGTTTAGGTTTAGCAGTATCTGCTAGCGCTCAGGATTTTGGCTTTAAAAAAGGCGATGTTTTATTGGAAGGAAGCGTTGGCTTTAGCGTAGAGGACAATAAAAATACCGAAGAAAAAGTGACTTCTTTTAATTTTGTACCTAAAGCTGGATATTTCATCTCGGATAAAGTTGCTATCGGTTTAGGTTTAGGCTTTGTTTCTACAAAAGATGAAGATTACAGCACAGGCGGTTCAACAGACAAAACTAATTCTTTTGGAATTGGTGTATTTGGACGCTATTACTTCTTAGAAATTGGCAAACGTTTTAAAACCTACGGTGAAGCTGGCTTGGGTTATTCTTACATTAAATCAGAAACTGAAGTTGCTGGAAATACTGTAGAAGGTCCTAAAACTAACACTATTGATTTCAACGTTGGTGTAGGTGCAAACTACTTTATTACAGAAAGACTTGCTTTGAACGTTGGTTTAACCAACTTAATTAACATCGGAAGCTCAAAAGTTGACGCTAGCGGTGCAAAAGCTACTACCAATTACGGTGTACAATTGGGTTCTATCAACAATATTTTTGATATGGCTACTTTTGGTTTAGCTTACAAATTCTAAATAAAACATTCTTGTTTTTGAAAAGCGCCATCTGAGAAACCGGATGGCGTTTTTTTTGTTTAAGAGTTTGTGCTTTTTCATAGGCAGGGAGCAGGGCCTTCTGCGAAAAACCTGCGCTCAACGCAACAAACAAAGTAACTCTACGGACTGAGAAGGCATTTTGTAGATCATAATTTCTCTGCTTTCTGCTCCTCCTTTTTCGTTCCCTCCGGCTTTTCTTCAGCTTCGTTCTCAAACAAAATACGTACAGAAGGGGTGTACAAATCTTTATTTTGGCCACTGTGGTGCGACCAAAAAAAGGCGGCTAAAAAACATAGCGCCAATACCACGCTGCAGGCTATTAAAAAGAAGATAATGGTCATGATTTTAATCCGTATTTTTTAGCTTGTAAATGGGTGCTGATGCTCGTGAATGAGATAATGGTAACGGTGCTTAAAGGCATTAGAATGGCCGCAATAAGCGGAGACAACTTTCCTTGTATAGCAAAGCTGATGCCTACCACGTTGTAGCAAATGGCAATACAAAAAGACAAATGGATTACGTTTACCGCTGCTTTAGAAAATTTTAAAAATTTAGGCAGCATCGCAAAAGATTGGCCGTCTAAAATGGCATCGCTACCTGGCGTAAAGTTGTTGATATTATCTGTAACAGCTATGCCTACATTGGCTTGTTGTAAAGCTCCGGCATCATTTAAACCATCCCCAATCATTAACAGGGTAGCGCCACTGCGTTGTTTTTGCGCAATAAAATCCAGTTTGTTCTGCGGTGATTGCTGAAACAACAAATCGCTTTGCTTTTTAAAGTAAGGGCTCAGCAGGTTGTTGTCTTGAGGGGTATCGCCAGATATAAGAAAGGTTTGATAGTTGTTGTTTAAATTTTGCAATAGCGGCGCTAGGCTGGGGCGTAGGTTTTGGTTTATTTTAAAATAACCTAAGTACTTTCCTGATATGCTCACATGCACCTGTGGAAATTCCAGCAGTTGTGTTTTAGCGCCTTGCACAAAGTCGGCTTTGCCAATTAATACTTCTTCATTTTTATAAACGGCACGCATACCGGCGCCTACCACTTCTTCAAAATCGGTAATTTGAACTTGTGCAGAGCTGTTCACAAAAGCACAAATTTTACGGCTAAGCGGGTGCGATGAATTTTTGCAAACCCCATAAACTACGGCTTCCCACTCCGGCTCCAGCTCCCCAATAAACTCTACCGAGTTATGATCAGCAATAGTGACGGTTCCGGTTTTGTCAAAAACCACCGTGTCTATGGCGGCCAGTTGCTCCACCACGTCGGTGTTTTTTAGGTAAAACTTATTTTTGTCGAATATGCTGAGCGCCGCGCCCATGGTAAAAGGTGTGCTTAAAGCCAAGGCGCAGGGACAGGCTATAATAAGGATTGCCGTAAAAGCGTTTAAGCCGGTTTGCCAGCTGGTAGGTAGCCAAAAAAGTAAAGCCAAAGTAGCTAAGCTAACCAATATGATGCTGAAATAATGACTTACGCGCGTTACAAAAGTTTTGGTTTTAGTGCTGTTCGCTTTTTGGAAACTTTCGTTGTTCCACAAGCCGGTAAGGTAGCTTTGTGATACGGGCTTAATTACTTCTAGCTCTAAAGAACCCGCTGTTTGCCTCCCGCCCGCGTAAACTATTTCGCCAAGTACTTTTTGCACCGGTTTTGATTCGCCCGTTACAAAACTAAAATCTATAAGCGCGTCGCCTTTCAGCAATATTGCATCGGCCGGAATAATTTCTTGGCTTTTAACCGCTATGCGATCACCTTCTTTTATTTTTTCTAGCGGAACGGGTGCAGTTTTGCCGTCCTCGCCAATGACATCCACTGCTACCGGAAAAAAGGAACGGTAATCCCGCTCGAATGAAAGGTGGTGATAGGTTTTTTGCTGTACAAATTTGCCAATCAGTAAAAAGAATACTAAGCCGGTTAGGGTGTCGGCAAAGCCTTCGCCGGCTTGGAAAATATAATCGCTAAGCGTGCGCAGCAATAATACCGCAATACCTAAAGCCAAGGGGAAATCGATATTTAAAATGCCTTGTTTTAAGGAAACATAGGCGCGCTTAAAATAATCGATACCCGAATAAAACACGGCCGGGAAGCAAAAAGCCAGGCTAATTAAACTGAAATACTGGCCAAAATGTTTTTCGGACTCGGCAATACCAAAATATGCCGGAAAGGCCAATAACATCACATTGCCAAAGCAAAATCCGGCAACGGCAATTTTGGGCACTAAAGCATCTTTTTTGGCTACGCCACTGTTTATAACGTCTTGCAAGCTAATTAAAGGCTCGTAACCGATAGTTGTTAACAGCTGCGCAATTTCTTGCAATGAGCTGTGTTGGTGATTAAACTGCAGGTGGACTTGTTTTTTCAAGAAATCAACCCGACTTTCTAAAATTGCCGGATTTAACGTGTTTAAATGCTCTAACAGCCAAATGCAAGAGCTACAATGGATAGCGGGCAGGTAAAAAGTAACCAAAGTTTTTTCGGCATCTTGGTAGTTTACCAGTTTGGCGGCAATCTCGGCCACGTTTAAATAATCAAATTGTTGTTGTTCTTTTTTCTGCGAAGCGCCCGGGTGTTGGTTTAACTTATAATAATTATGGAGATTTCCGGCAGATAAAATACTGTAAACATTTAAACATCCGCTACAGCAAAAGCTTTTTTCGTCTTTGAGCAAAACTTTTGAGGTGCATGTATCACCGCAGTGGTAGCACACTTCTTTAGTAACAACAGCCATATTACAAAGGTGGGCAAAATATCCATGATAACTATGACGCGTTGTGGACGCCAGAATGATTAAAATCACTTTTACATAAAAAAGTATGGCTACCGTTAATATGTAGTGGTTTGGAAGGTCGGAAATATGCAAGCAATTTCACATGAAATTTGGAAGGGATAAAAAAAGCGCTATCTTAGTCCAAAATGCAACCCAAACAGTCAACATATCGCACCATAGCATTGGCTATCCCTCAACAGCGGGGCATGGCAAGGTTATATACGTCGGTATTGCTGGGTGTTAGGCGTATTGCCGCTTTCATACTTTTCCGAAGCAATAAGGATTTTATTTCTTAAGCCCCAATTTCCACAATTTACTGGGGGCTACCTTACCTCTAAAATTCTTTTATTATGAAAACAGCGCGCAACATTCTACATTTCTTATTTTCTTTTTCTGCAAAGGCTAAAGGCTTAAAAGCCAATAGAGCGTGTTTTTTGTTCACCGCTAATAACAGGGCCTTTATCAGCTATGCCCCATATTGTTGTTATGGGGCGGTATTTATTGTAGCAATCCATTAGCGGAAGCTTTCAGTTTTTTCCGCCCTGCCTTGATTGCTTAATCGTGCGTATCAAATTTTTAAAATAATTAAAACCAAAAGTTATGGTTAAAGATCAAATTGTAATTGGTTCAAAAGAGTACCAATTGTTAGAGAAACACTTAAAGGCCTCTAACATGTCGAAGTTTAATAATGAAAAGTTGGAAAAAGAGCTTAAAAACGCCAAAGTGGTAGAGGCTAGCGAACTGCCTGCCAAAGCGATTGTTTTAAACTCTAAAGTAGAAATTGAGGAAACCGTGAGTGGCAGAAAGTTCAATTTTCAGGTGGTATTGCCTAATGAAGCAAATATCAAAGAAAGCAAGATTTCTTTATACACCCCAATGGGTGCTGCGGTTTTGGGTTATATGGAAGGTTCATTTGTTGAGTGGGAAATGCCTAACGGGGTACAAAAGTTTAAGATTAACAAGGTAGAGCAGCCAGAGGCCTAGGCCGGTTGAACATCTTCATAAAAGCTGTTTTGCTTGCAAAACAGCTTTTTTTATGTCCTTAGTTTTTCGCGTTCGCTTTTGGCGGGGTGCAGTGTGCTGTCGCCATATCTTTTGCTAGGTAGGCTAAAAGCTATTCATAAACTTCATCCTAATGCCGTCTTGGAAGTTTTCGATAGTTTTAAAAATCTCGCGTAAAGTGGCCTGCTCAATTTTTGTTAAAGAGCTTAGCTCTATATAATTGCTGGGTTCGCTGCGGTCGTCGGTAATTTGCTGCGCCTGCCTGCGTAAGCGTAAGCTCATTAAATAGTAATAAGATTGCATCAGCTCGTCAAATTGCGACTCGGTGAAAACTCCTTTTTCTTTTAAGGCTTTTAAACGTTCGCCGGTGTTTTCTTTCTGAAAAATTTTGTTCTGCAGGGCGTATACGCGTGCCAAATCCACAATGGGCGTCATGGCGCGTTTAATATCAAAAACTTCGCGCTCTTGAACTTTTAGGGTTCTGATGTTTTTAAAAAAGGTAAGGGGTGGTTCGTATTGTAAGGCATTTTTTGCCATGTACACAAAAAACTTTTCCATGGGCTTGTTCAGTTCTTCATCCACAAAATCGCGTAGTTCGTCCATAATAGAACGTTCGCCATAGATGGCCCGGCAATCAAAAAAAGTGGCGAATTTACTTGCTGTTTCTGGCAAGGCTTCTTCTATCCATTCTTTGTAATTACGTTTCCAGTGCGATAAAGAATGCGTCCATTTAGGGTTTTTAGCCATAAAATCGCCACTGCAATATTCAAAACCAATTTCATTTAACTTGTCCGACACGCGCGTAGCAAATTCCAAAAAATAGGCGCGCACCAATTCGCGCTGTTCATTGGCTTTGTCTTCATAAATAATGGCATTGTCTTGGTCGGTTTTAAGCGTTTGCTCTTTGCGCCCTTCACTGCCTAAAACAATAAATACAAACTTCGCCGGGGCTGGACCAATCTCGCCAATCACCTCCTCAATCACTTTGTTAGATATAGTATCGGCAATGGTGGTAATTACTTGGTTCACAATTTCTGCATGAACGCCTCTGCTTAAAAGCTGCGATACAATGTTGGGCACCCGGTTCCATTTAGCCCGCAGTTCTTTAATGCTAAGTGCAGATTTTACCGACTGGATAAATACCAATGGCGATTGTGCCTGTTCGCTTAGCAAGCGGTTCCTGCTTAAAAATCCCTCATATCTGCCGTCGTTCTCAATTAACACATAGCGACTCTTGGTTTGGAACATCAATAAAATAGCCTCGTACATATAAGAACTGCCCGAGATAGAAATCGTATGCGTATCCATTACGCTTGATACGGGGCCGTTGGCATCAATCCTTTGCGCAATTACCCGGTCGCGCAGGGTTAAATCGGTTACGTAACCAATAATGTCATTGGCTGCATTAGTAATAAATAAACAGCTCACTTTATTTTGGGCCATTTTTGTCGCACATTCATATATGGGGGTGTTTTGCGGACAACTTACCAATTTTTGGTAGCCCATTTCTTCAATTTTACGCGAGTAGAGTTGCTCAGACGCGATGTAGCTTTCCTCAAATAAAGTAGGCTTCTTAAAAAAATGTGCAAAGTCTTCATTAGACATCCGTTTACCAAAATCGTCCGTAAAATATTGGAAAAAAGCCTCGTAAGCATTGCACAGCGCCCTAAAGTGCTTGCGGGGGAGAATATAAACCACGGTCCCTTTTTTTGCGACCACAGTTTTTAAGGCTTTTTTACGGTTTAGTAGCACCGAAATTCCTCCGAAGACCGAGCCGGGAAGCAATTCTTCTACATCGCGTTTATGGTTGTTGCTGTCGTAAAAAAAAGATTCGTAACTGCCTTCCACTATAATATCTACGCCTTTCATTTTGGTGGCGCCCTGATGGTAAATCTCTTTTTCTTTGCTGTAACGTTGTTCTTCTAACAAATCGGCAACATTTGCCAAAACATCTTCTGGCAAATAGCTAAAAGGAACAGTGGTTTTTAAAAGCGCTAGTTTATTTTCCATAAGATAAAGATAATGAGCAATGTAATAAGGATAAACGAAAGCAAGTAAGCGCGCCAAACAGGTTTTTTGCTAAACTCTTTATTCGGGTCTTTTATTTCGAGCGTATGGCGCTTAACGATAGCTTCTGTTACTTCGTTTTTATGCAGCAGGTGGAAGAAAATTTCTGCTGTAAGTTCTGAGTCTTTCAAAGCGTTGTGCAACTGCTCGGGTCGTTTTTTAAATAAGGTTTTGTAAAAAACGCCCAGCCGCAGATGGCTAAACGACGGGTTTTTAACATATTTAGCACTGGCCTTCATGGTGCAAAAGAAATCGCTTTGCTGCAAGGGGTTTTCTTCGTTTAAACGGTAAGCCTCGGCGCCTACCATGCAAAAATCCAACTCGGCAAAGTGTGCTACCACCAAGGGATGATATTTTATAATGTCGTTTTCAAACTTCTCAAATACGCGTCTGCGGTCTTTGCCGTGCTTCAATAAGAAATCGCGATCCAGCTTATGGATGCGCGTAGACGCTTTACTGATGTTGATTTTACCCGGTTTTAGATAATAATTTTCGCGTTTTACCTCATTGCCATCGCTGTCGAAAATTAGCCAAGCTATCTGCAAAACGTGCGGCCAGTTGTTTTTTGCGCCGTAAGAAACATCCCATTTTTTGGGTAAACCCGATGTTTCGGTATCTAATATTAAGTAGTAATTATGCAAAGCTTATGGTTAAACGTGTGTTCAAAATAAGCATTTTTTTGAGTTATGCTTGCGCTGATGCTTTGTTGCTTTTTGTTTTTTGAAAAGAGAAGTTTCTTTGTGAGAAATAGCTGAACAGCGTTACCAGCACAAATGTGAGCATGTACGATGGGGTAGGATACCAGTGCCATAAATCTACAAACAGCTTCATAAAAACGTAGTTTAATAAGATGCAAACCAATACCACCATTAAATATCTGACTAGCTGCACACGTTTTAAAAGGTATGAGCCTCCGAAAACCACATAGGTATTTAAGTAAAAACCGATAGGGAAAGTAATACCGAAAGCAACCAGGAAAGCGAAAATGTGCGAGCTGATGGCCAGCCAAGAACCCACGTGCACCACCTGCTTTTTAACGATGAAGTTTTCTGTAACGGCAAAAATCAAAAAGTTTAAGCAGGCATTGCCGCCGCCGCACACTGCGTACCTGTATGTTTGTAAAGGCAAAAAGCGCTTAAACAGCGGATAAAAGCTGTCAATAAGCGATAATAGTAGGTGTTGAATTTGGACGTTAAGTCTGCGGATCATTAAACCAAAGATAGGATGCTTTATTGGCGCATAAAATTTTACTTTTTAACATGGTGTAAGGTTAAGCTTCGGTTAGCCAACAGCACACTCACTAAAACAAGTACCGAACATAGCAGAAAAGGTGCCCCCGGGAAAATCAGTGGTGCATTTTTATCAGTAAAATAAGAGAAAATGCTGGTCATTAAAGGCGGTGCAAAAATGGTTGTGGCACTCATTAAACTGGTTAAAGCGCCTTGTAGTTCGCCCTGCTCGCTACTGGTTGCATAACTGCTGATGATGCTTTGCAAGGCAGGGTTGGCGATACCTCCTAAAGAATAAGGCACAATAAAAATGAACATAAATATGCCGTTTGGCGCGAAAGCAAATAGCAATAAGCCTAAGCTGTACAAGCATAGGCCAATGTACAGGCTTTTCTCTTGCCCAAATTTAGGAATTGCCCAACGCGTAATACCAGCTTGCACAATACCTACCATTAAACCAATAAAGCCTAAAGAATAACCTACCCAAGCCTCGTTCCAGCTAAATTTTTCCATGCCGTAGTAGGACCAAATACTCTGTAAGCCGTTGTTAGCTGTATAAATAAGAATAAGCGTAACAATTAAACCGCTTACAGCGGGGTATTTTTTTAGCGCAAATAAAGATCCTAGCGGATTGGCGCGTTTAATATCAAACTCGCGCCGAGCATTTATCGGAAGTGACTCTGGCAGCACAAAATATCCGTAAAGGGTATTGAGCAAGCTGATGCCGGCCGCTGCAAAAAACGGAATGCGCGAGCCAAATTGCCCCAGCAAGCCACCAATTACCGGTCCCAAAATAAAGCCCAATCCAAAAGCGGCGCCTATTAAACCGAAGTTTTGTGCGCGGTTTTCGGCCGTACTTACATCTGCAATATAAGCAGAAGCGGTAGTGAAGCTGGCACCCGTAATGCCCGCTATGATGCGCCCAACAAACAGCCACCCAATGCTGGGGGCAAAAGCAAGAAAAAGATAATCGATACCGAAACCCAATAAAGAAAGTAACAGCACCGGCCGGCGGCCGTATTTGTCGCTCAAATTTCCAATTAGTGGCGCGCAAATAAACTGCATAAAAGCATAAGAGAAGGTAAGCCAACCGCCGTAGCTGGCCGCTTGGCTAAGGTTGCCCTGTATAAGCTCGCTTATCAATGTTGGCAAAACCGGGATGATGATGCCCAGGCCGGTAACATCAAGCAATAGCGTAATAAAAATAAAACCCAGTGCAGCTTTTTTGTTCTTATGCATAAAATTGTGGATCGCAAAAAAAAATGCCCTATCGCTAGGGCATCAAAATTAAATGTATTTATTGCCGAATTTTTGCTTTACATCGGCAACCACCTGCTTCACGTGCTGCTCTTTATCGCGCGGGCAAATCATTAGGGTATTGTTTGATTCTACTACAATATAGTCGTGCAAATCTTGCAGAATCACCAGTTTGTCTTTAGGCACATTAACCATGCAGTTTGATGAGTTGTACATCATTACGCCCTCTTGGTTAATTACGGCGTTGCCTACATAGTCTTTTTCGGCAAGCTCATAAACAGATGCCCAAGTACCCAAATCGGACCAGCCAAATTCTGATGGCATCACAAAAACGTTATCTGCTTTTTCCATAATGCCGTAATCAATGGAAATATTGGTGCATCGCTGAAAAGCCGATTGTATAAATTCACGTTCGCTAGGGGCGTTATAATGGTTTTTCCCGCCTCTAAAAATATCACTAATATCCGCCAAATGTTTATCAAAAGCTTCAATAATGGCGTTTACGCTCCACACAAAAATCCCCGAGTTCCATAAAAAATCGCCACTGGCTAAAAAAGTCTGCGCAATTTCTAAAGAGGGCTTTTCGGTAAAGGTTTTCACCTTGTGCAAATTGTCTTCAATGGTGTTCTCTGCATATTGGATGTATCCATAGCCTGTATCCGGCCTAGACGGTTTAATACCTAAGGTGATTAAGCAATGGTGCTTTGCACTTGCTTCCAAGGCTTTATTAATGGTGTTTACAAAGTTTTCGGTTTCTAAAATCAGGTGGTCCGATGGTGCCACCACAATTTGCGCATTTGGGTCCAGCTGTTTGATCTTATAGCAACCATAAGCAATGCAAGGCGCGGTATTGCGCATAATAGGTTCGCCAATAATTTGGTTGTCGCCAAGTTCTGGCAGCTGGCTTTTTACTAAATCAAAATAATTTTCGTTGGTTAAAATATAAATGTTCTCAACCGGTAAAATTTTTTTAAACCTTTCAAAGGTGTTCTGGATTAAGCTTTTTCCGGTGCCTAAAACGTCTAAAAACTGTTTAGGAAAGGTAGTTCTGCTCACTGGCCAAAATCTGCTGCCAATACCTCCCGCCATAATAAGCGCGTAACTGTTGTTGTTCATATCTGTAAATGTTATAGTATCCCCTCTCTAAGTAAGTCGTGCAAATGCACCACCCCTTTATACTCGTTGTTTTTGGTAACGATGAGCTGTGTAATGTTATGCTGTTTCATTTTTTGAAGTGCGGCCACGGCCATCTCGTCTTCTTCTATGGTTTTTGGCCGGGTATTCATAATGTCCACAGCTTTTAGGTTTTCAAAAGATTCGTGTTTCTCCATCATCCTCCGTAAATCGCCGTCGGTAATTACGCCCCTAATCTCCAACTTTTCTACAATAGCAACAACCCCCAATCGTTTTTTAGTAATTTCTAAGATAGCCTCTTTTATGCTTGCGCCGATGCCAATCTGTGGCTTTTCATTAAATTGACTTAAATCTGAAACTTTTAGATATAGTTTTTTACCTAAAGAACCGCCCGGGTGGTATTTAGCAAAGTCTTCTTTAGAAAAATGGCGGCATTCTAATAAACAAACCGCAAGTGCATCGCCTAGCACAAGCTGTGCAGTGGTGCTGGTGGTAGGCGCTAAATTATTTGGGCAGGCTTCTTTACTGATACTGGCGTCTAAAACAAAGTCGGACTGTTGTGCCAGGTACGATTCCTTTTCGCCCACGATACACGCCAAGGGGTTATGGCCTTGCTTTAATAAAGGTATCAGCCCCTTAATTTCGGCAGTATTGCCGCTTTTTGAAAGGCAAAGTACCAAATCGTCTTTTTGGATAATGCCTAAATCGCCGTGCACCGCATCTGCCGCGTGCATAAAAATAGACGGCGTGCCGGTAGAGTTGAAGGTGGCCACCAGCTTTTGCGCAATGATGGCGCTTTTGCCTACGCCCGTAACAATTACCCGGCCCTTTAAATTCAAAATCGTTTGTACCAACTTTTCAAAATCGGCGCTAAGTTGCGTACTGAGTTGATTTAAAGCTTCTCTTTCGAGCGAAATGGTGCGGCGGGCGATATCTAAAATTTCTTGAGACGATTTCAAGATTGTAAATTTTATAATTAAATGTATTTATTTCCCAAAAATATGTTATTTTGATGTTTAAAATCAGCAAGGGCTGTTTTTTTTGACTACAAAAATGCAGATTAAAAAATCTTTAATAGACAATTTACAGACGTTTTTTGGTTTTGATAATTTTAAAGGCGACCAAGAAGCTATCATTGACAGTATTTTAGAAAAGAACGATACGTTCGTTATTATGCCCACCGGTGGCGGTAAGTCTATCTGTTACCAACTTCCGGCATTAATGAGCGAAGGCACTGCCTTGGTTATTTCTCCTCTTATTGCGCTGATGAAAAACCAGGTGGACCAGTTGCGCGCTTTTGGCGGGCGCGATAGTATTGCTCATTTTCTTAATTCATCATTAAACAAAAGCGAGATAGCCAAGGTAAAACAAGATGTACTTGCCGGCGAAACCAAACTTTTATATGTAGCGCCAGAATCGCTCACCAAGCAAGAAAACATCGACTTTTTGCGTTTGCTCAAAATTTCTTTTGTGGCTATTGATGAAGCACACTGTATCTCTGAGTGGGGGCATGATTTTAGACCAGAGTATCGCAAAATTCGTCAGGTTATCAATAACATAGGCGATAATATCTCATTAATTGCTTTAACTGCTACCGCAACTCCAAAGGTGCAGTACGATATCCAGAAAAACTTGCAGATGACGAATGCGAACCTATTTAAATCGTCATTTAACCGTGCTAACCTTTATTATGAAGTAAGGCCGAAGCAAAACGTAATTAAGGAAATTGTAAAATACATTAAAAACAATCCGGGCAAGTCGGGTATCGTGTACTGCTTAAGCCGTAAAAAGGTAGAGGAGGTGAGTAATGCCTTGGAAATTAATGGTATAAAGTCATTGCCGTACCATGCGGGTTTAGATGCCAAAGTGCGCGCAGAAACGCAGGATAAGTTTTTGATGGAAGATGTGGATGTAATTGTGGCAACCATTGCTTTTGGCATGGGTATCGATAAGCCCGACGTGCGTTACGTGATCCACCACGATATTCCGAAGAGCATGGAAGGTTACTATCAAGAAACCGGACGTGCGGGGCGCGATGGTGGCGAAGGGGTTTGTGTAGCCTTTTACTCGGAAAAAGACATTGATAAACTGGCTAAGTTTATGAAAGACAAACCGGTTTCTGAACGTGAAATTGGCACCCAAATATTAAAAGAAGTTATAGATTATTCGGAATCTGCTGTTTGCCGCAGAAAGCAGATTTTACACTACTTTGGCGAGAATTTTAATGAAGTAGGTTGCAATAATATGTGCGACAATTGCCGTGCAGAGAAGCAATATTTTGCTGCGCAAGAACCGTTAAGTACAGTACTCCAGCTGATAAAAGATTTCGGAGAAAAATTTGACGACCACCATATTATTAACGTACTGATGGGGGTAGAAACTGCACAAATACAGGCTTACAAACACCACCAAAGTAAATATTTTGGGAAAGGTAAAGAGCAGGGCATTTTGCTTTGGAAATCTGTGTTGCGCCAAGCTCTGTTAGATAATTATGTTTTAAAAGAGGTGGATAACTTTGGCTTGTTGAAGTTGAACAAAGCCGGCGAAAACTTCTTAGAAAATCCGCATAACCTACGCTTTATCTTAAACCGCGAGATGGAAGCGGCGAAAGATGATGACGATGACCAAGCGCACGGTGGTACAGCAACGGTTGATGCGCAGCTGTTGCAGATGTTGAAAGACCTGCGCAAAAAAATAGCGAAACAAAAAAACTTGCCGCCGTTTGTGGTTTTCCAGGACCCGTCTTTAGAAGAGATGTGTACCCATTATCCCGTTACAATGGATGAACTGAAGCATATTTCTGGTGTGGGTAACGGCAAAGCGATGAAATTTGGCTCCGCTTTTATTGAGCTGATAAAGAAATATGTTGAAGAAAACGATATCGACCGGCCAATTGATTTTGTGGTAAAAACGGCCGCAAATAAATCTGCGCTTAAAGTTTCCATTATCCAAAACATTGATAGGCAAATATCTTTAGAAGATATTGCTGCTTCAAAAGGCATTTCTTACGAGGATGTATTGAAAGAAGTAGAGTCTATTGTAAGTTCTGGCACTAAACTTAATTTGAATTACTTTATTGATGAAGTAATTGACGATGACCGCCAAGATGAAGTTTTCGATTACTTTAGAAGTGCCGATGTAGATTCTATTGATAAAGCGTTGGAAGAATTAGGCACCGACGATTACAATTGGGAAGAAATTCAGCTCATGCGGATTAAGTTTATGTCGGAACTGGGAAATTAGGTCTGGAACAAGAAGTAAAGAACAAAGATTAAGGAGCAAGGAGTAAAGGCAAAGGATCGGAAAATCAACGTTACTATTTCAGTTATTCAATCATTCAGTCATCCATTCATTCATTCATTCAAAATTCAATCATTCACTCATTCAATATATAAATGCAGATACCAAAACTTAAACCTAATACCGATAACAATTTTTTCTTAATGGCTGGGCCTTGCGCTATTGAAGGCGAAGAAATTGTGTTGAGAATAGCGGAGCGGATTGTTAAGATTACGGATCAGTTAAATATCCCATATATTTTTAAGGGCTCGTACCGTAAAGCTAACCGTTCCCGTTTAGATTCTTTTACCGGAATTGGCGATGAGAAAGCATTAAAAATTTTAGAAAAGGTAGGTAAAGAATTTGGCGTGCCAACGGTTACAGATATTCACGAGAGCGGGGAAGCAGCTATGGCGGCCAGCTATGTTGACGTTTTGCAAATCCCCGCTTTTTTATGTCGCCAAACAGATTTGCTAATTGCGGCAGCTAAAACGGGTAAAACGGTTAACGTGAAGAAAGGGCAGTTTTTGTCGGCCGGTTCTATGAAGTACGCCGTGGATAAAATTGTAGAAAACGGCAATACAAATGTGATTTTAACAGACAGAGGCAATAGTTTTGGGTATCAGGATCTGATTGTTGATTTTAGAGGTATCCCAGAAATGCGGGCTTTTAACGTGCCCGTGGTCATGGATTGTACCCATTCTTTACAACAGCCTAACCAAGCTTCGGGCGTAACAGGGGGCAAACCGGCGCTAATAGAAACCATCGCTAAAGCAGCAATTGCGGTGGGTGCCGATGGACTTTTTATAGAAACACACCCCGATTTGGCCAATGCAAAATCGGACGCGGCAAATATGTTACAGTTAGATTTGTTGGAGGGTTTGTTGCAAAAGCTAGTGCGCGTAAGGCAAGCAGTTATTTAACCATTTCTTAAACTATAAAGCACATCCTAAACTTTTTCTTTAAATGGAATCAAGTTTAAGTAGAGAAAAGCCCGTTGTTAGATTAAGAGCTTTTAGGGCAATTGATGACCCCAAAACCTGCGAACTTTTTATAGAAGGTCACACGCAGGTGTTAACCAACATTGGCGTAACCAAAGTAACCTCCTCTAAAAACGATTGGATGTACAACCCCGCAGCTTTTGTTTTGGTGGTAGAGTCTATTGAAGGCGATAGGGTATACGGCGGGGCCAGGGTGCATGTAGCCGGAGGCAACCAGCCTTTACCTCTTGAACAAGCTACAGCTGCAATGGACAGTTCTGTTTTCTCTTTGGTGTGGAATTATGCGCAATATGGCACTGGTGAGCTTTGTGGCCTGTGGAATTCGCGCGAGATTGCGGGTTACGGTGTGGGAAGCATTTTTTTAATCCGTGCAGCGGTGGCTATTTCACAACAGCTAGGCATCACGTCGTTATTTGCGTTTTGCGCACCTTATACCATTAAGCCCGTGGCTTGTTGCGGTATGGAGTTAGAAACGGGCATTGGTAATGAAGGCACTTTTTTTTATCCGAAGCTGGATTTAATTGCCACCACCATGATTTTAAAAGATGTGGATACCTTAAGCAAAGCCGAAGAAGAAGATAAAAAGGCTATTTTTAAACTACGCGAAAACTTAAATGTGGTGCGTACCGAGGAGTTGCGTAAGAAAGAAATCACCATTCATTATCAAACATTGATTCCGCTACTGGATAAATGGGATTTAAAACAGGCCATCGCAGAAGCTTATGATAGCTTTCAAAAAGCTACTGTAAGCATAGAAGGCGCTAAAAAACCGAATCTACTTTAATCTCCATGATAAATTTTTTAAACATATTGGCAGCTGCTTCAGAGGACGAAGGTCAGCTGTACAAACCTCTATTCTTCAATTTAAAAAACGCCGAAGAGAAACAAGCGCTTCAACAATTGATAGAAAAGGAGCGGCGCCTTTTTGTGCGAGATGGGATTTACAGCCAGTTAGAAGAGTGGGTGAAATGCCAGCATCCCTCAAAAAAACTAACCAAAGATGAGCTGGCTAGTTTAATTGAAAATCACCTAAAGGGTACAGCATTACAAGATTATGGAGTTTGGGTTTACTATCCTTGGAACAAAAACTTGGTTCATTTGCTGGGCGAAGACGAGTTTGTTGAGGTGCGTACCAACCGTAACCGCAACAAAATAACTAAGGAAGAACAAGCCACTTTGCAATCCAAAATTATTGGTGTTGCGGGCTTGTCTGTGGGGCAGTCTATCGCTTTAACTTTGGCCATGGAACGCGTTTGTGGCGAAATAAGAATAGCAGATTTTGACACCGCAGAACTGAGTAACCTTAACCGCATCAGAACAGGAGTGCATAACCTGGGTTTAAGAAAAACCATTATAGCAGCGCGTGAAATTGCAGAGATTGACCCATTTATAAACGTGAAAATCTATTCTGATGGCTTAACCCAACAAAATATGGACAGCTTTTTTACCGACGGTGGCAAGCTTGATTTATTTGTAGAAGTGTGCGATTCTATCGACGTAAAAATTGATGCCCGTTTTAAAGCCCGAGATTTGCATATACCCGTAGTGATGGATACCAACGATAGGGGAATGTTGGATGTGGAGCGATTTGATTTGGATCCGCAAAGAAGTGTTTTCCACGGGTATTTAGATGGTTTTTTAGTGGACGGAAAAATTACCGTAAATGCCGACAACAGAAGCGGAATATTGATGTCTATTCTCTCTTTCGAGAGTTTGTCTAAAAGAATGCAACTTTCCATGGCGCAAATCGGTAAAAGCATCAATACTTGGCCGCAATTGGCTTCGTCTGTAGTATTGGGCGGGGCTATTACCACGGATATATGTAGGCGAATCCTGCTTGGCGAACACAGTACTTCTGGCAGGTATTATGTAGATTTAGATGAAATTTTCAATGTCGAATGAAATCCTAAACTTAATTTTTGATAAACCGGGTTGTAAACAGATAAACATAAATAAGGTTTTAAAAAATGTTTGCATTCTGTTTTTCTTAGGATTTGCATGTTTAAAAGTTTCTGCACAAGCTCCTCTCGAAATAAAACGGGCTTTAGCAGAAAAATACATCGGCGGATCCGCCCTGATTTTCCAAGATTCAACCGCGAAACTCGGCTTTGAAGAAATACGCCAGCTTGATGCACAGTTTAAACCAAGCCAATTTGCCGTGCCCAACCTGGGCATCAGTGCTAATAATAACTGGCTTAAGTTAAAGCTACAAAACAATACCAATCAAGAAGATTTTATTCTGAACATCTCTAATCCCATTATTAATGAGGTAGAGATTTTTATTTTAAAAGACGGTAAAGTTAAAAGCCACAGAAGCACCAATTACCTGCCTATACGGGACCGTAAATACAAACACCAGTTTTATTTGTTTGATTTAAACGTAAAGCCTCAAGATAGCCTTACCGTTTATCTAAAACTGAACGCTAACGAACAAATACTAGCGCCAATCAGTATCCACACCACAGAACAAACGTTGCCTGTATTAAGCAGCGCCGATGCCAAAACCGGCATATACCTGGGTATTATGGCGGTGATGTTATTGTATAACCTTTTTATTTATTTTACCGTTCGTGATAAAGATTATCTGGTGTATTGCCATTACATATTTTGGGTTGCCTTAACACAAGCTACCTTGTTGGGATTTGCCCACCGCTTTATCTGGACAGATAATTTTTGGCTTTCCACCAACATGGTAATTATTTGCGGGGTAATGTCGGGCATTGCAACTATTCTGTTCGCAAAATCTTTCCTCCGGATACAAGAGTATTCTAAAAGGTTAAACAGGCTGCTAAGCTTCACTGTTTTAATGTATGTAACTGCCTTGGTTTTATTGCTTGCAAACTATAAGCAACACGCATTTCAACTGGTTAATCTAACTGCGGCCACGGTTTCGTTACTTATCATGTTTATAGCATGGTATATCTACCGTAAAAAATATGCGCCTGCCAAATTCTTTTTAATCAGCTGGTCCGTGTTTTTTGCCAGCATTTTGGTATTTGTAGCTAAAGATTACGGTTTGGTGCCTTATAATGATTTTACCGTACATGCCGTAGAAATAGGCTCTGCTTTAGAAGCGGTGCTGCTTTCATTTGCTTTGGCCAATAAAATCAACATCTTTAAAAAGGAAAAAGAGCTTTCGCAAGCCCAAGCCTTAGCCGTGGCACATGAAAACGAGCGCATTATCAGAGAGCAAAATGTTATTCTGGAACAAAAAGTACAGGAGCGCACGCATGAATTAAGCGAAACCAACCAAGAGTTGAGCAATACCTTAGATCATCTGAAAGAAACGCAATCGCAATTGGTGGCTTCAGAGAAAATGGCTTCCCTGGGTCAGTTAACGGCAGGCATAGCGCATGAAATAAATAACCCTATCAACTTCGTAACCTCAAATGTTTCGCCGCTAAAACGCGATGTTAACCAACTGCTAGAAGCCTTAAAGTACATTGAAAACGTGGGCTTATCCGAAAAACCGGTTACAGAAAAACAACAGGCGATAGAAGATTACAAAGAGGAACTGGATTTTGATTACCTAAAGATAGAAATTGGCCATTTGCTAAGTGGCATTTACGACGGTGCATCGCGTACGGCAGAAATTGTGAAAGGTTTGCGCCTGTTTTCCCGTTTAGATGAAGATGACCTTAAGAAAGCCGACATCAATGAAGGTTTAGATTCTACCTTGGTAATTATGAACAGCGCTTTAAACAGCAACAAGATTGAAGTTGTGAAGTCGTATGGCGAGCTTCCTTTGGCAGAATGCTATCCCGGAAAACTCAATCAGGTGTTTTTGAATATTATTTCCAATGCGATACATGCCGTTCAGAAAGTGCACGGAGAAAGTGGCGAAGGCAAATTGGGTATCAGCACTTATAGCGAAGGCGAAAATATCTTCATCAGTATCAAAGACAACGGTACAGGTATGAACGAAACCACCCAAAGCAAAATTTTTGACCCATTTTATACGACCAAAGATGTAGGCGAAGGTACGGGTTTGGGTATGTCTATCGCATTTAACACCATCAAAAAGCATAGTGGCGAAATTATTGTGCATAGTAAAGTTGGGGAAGGTACAGAAATGCTGATCCGCATACCAATTGTTCACCAAATTAGCACCAGCTAGTGAATCATCTTTATATGTAAATAAACGCTACCAACATGTCAGAAAAAATTAAAATACTATACTTAGATGATGAGCACAACAACCTAGTTGGTTTTAAGGCATCGCTAAGGTTTGATTATTCTATTTACATCGCGCAAAACGCAACAGAAGCCTTGGCTTATCTGGATAAACATCCAGATATCCGGGTGATTTTTTGCGACCAAAGGATGCCAGATAAAACCGGTGTCGAGTTTTTTGAAGAAATAAGGCAAAGCCATCCGCATCCCATCCGCATTTTGTTGACTGCTTACGCAGATATTGAATCTGTGGTAGATGCCATTAACCGCGGTCATGTTTTTAGATATGTGAAAAAACCTTGGATAGAGGCTGATATCATCTCGGCAATTGACGAAGCAAACAAGTTTTATATAGCCAATTCCATGCTGAGCATCCAAAATGAAGAGCTGCGGAAAGCCTATGTTGAGCTGGATAAATTTGCCTATAGTGTAAGCCATGATATCCGCGGACCCTTGGTTGGTATCTCTGGCGGTATAAATTTAGCTTTACAAACCGCAGATATTAAAGAAATCAAAGAGATTTTAAGCTTGATGGAGCGGTCTGTAGCAAAGCTGGACGCTTTTATTATGGATATGCACGATTATTATAGCTTAGAACGGGGCGAACTTAAAATATCTGCAATAGATTTTAATGAGGTAGCCAAAGAAAAGCACGATATATATGCCATTTACGCACGCGCATCTAATATCGATTTTCAGATGGAGGTTGAGCAGAAGGAGCTTTTTTGGAACGATTTGGCTTCTGTGAACTTGATCATCAATAACTTAGTTACCAATGCCTTCAAATACCAGAGAAAAGAAGCTAAAGACAAAAAGGTGAAGCTCAAAATTTCCGTAAGCCGCGGATACACCACTATTGTAGTTAGCGATAACGGTATGGGAATTGATGAAAAGCACATTAATGAAATTTACAACCTGTTTTTTAGGGCACACGTAGAAGAATCGGGTTCGGGAATGGGTTTGTATAATGTAAGAAGTACGGTACGCAAGCTTGACGGTACAATTGAAGTGGAATCTGTAGTAGGCCAAGGCACCACCTTTACAGTTGTTTTACCGCATAAATAGAAATCATGAAATTATCATTCATTGTTATAGACGACAGGGAGCTGGATTGCTTTATCGCGGAGAAACTGATTCAGAAAACAGGTTTTAGCACCGGAAACAACATATTTAATGACGCCGTTTCTGCATTGGATTTCATCCGGGACCATGCCAACGCGCATCATACGGTTATATTGGTAGATATTATGATGCCGATAATGGACGGGTTTGAATTTATTGAAGCATTTGAGAGGCTTCCGGATGCTACCAAAGCCAACTATAAACTTATCGCAATTACCACATCTTTAAACAAAAACGATGAAAGTGTGATTTCAAATTATCCGTCTGTAGTAGGCATCCTAAAAAAACCTTATTCTTACGAAGGTCTTTTGGATATGATTAAACGGGCTTTTGCTTAGTTTGTTGGTTGTTAGGTGTTAGTTGGTTAGGTGTTAGTTGGTTAGGTGTTAGTGGGTTAGGGTTACGGTTAGGTTGTTTTACGATAATAGTTTTTGGCGTAAAAGAAACTCAAGCTGGTCGTTAGAGGTCGCTAATTTTTCGTTCATATCTTCCACTTCGCGTTTCTTTAAAAGTACATCGTACGCGCGTTTAATGGTCATGTCTAGTTCTTCTTCGTTCCAAGGTTTGGTTAAATAGTGGAAAATTTTTCCTTTGTTTACCGCATCAACCACCGCATTCATATCGGCATAACCGGTTAAAAGTATACGCATCGGATCCGGATACTTTTCCAGCACTTTCTCCAAAAACTCTACACCGGTCATTTTTGGCATCCGTTGATCGGTAATGATGATGTCTATGGCCTGTTTCTCCATAATTTCTAATGCCTCATCTCCGCTTATAGCCGTATAAACTTTGTATTTCATCCGGAAGTTGGCTTTAAACGAAAAAAGGTTATTTTCCTCATCGTCAACATACAATATGGTGATTTTTTGCTCGGACATGGATAAAAAGATATTAGTGTGTGTGCTATAAACATTTGCTACGATGAGCAAATAATTATCTGAAAATACAAAAATAATTTTTAAAAGTGGCTTTTTAAATTAAAGTGACCGAACACATCAGATGTAACAAAAATTTTAATGCTTATTGCTTAAATTCAATAATCCCGTCACAAAGCATTTGTTTTTTGGTATTGATAATAATTACTGTTAACATCGCTGTTCATCAATTTTCGCAAATTATGTTTAAAAAGTTGGTTGCTATTGAACCACTAAATTTAATTCCCTCGGCAGAGAAAGCATTAAGTAATTTTGCCAAAGAAGTAATCATGTTTGACGATGTGCCCGCAAACGCTGACGTAATTGCCCAAAGAATTGGCGATGCGGATGCTGTATTGCTAAGCTATACTTCACAACTAGGTGCCGATGCGTTGGCGCTTTGTCCAAATGTGAAATACATTGGCATGTGCTGCTCTTTATATTCGCCAGAAAGTGCCAACGTGGATATTTTATATGCGCAGGAGCGGGGCATTATGGTTACGGGGATACGCGATTATGGCGACGAAGGCGTGGTAGAATATGTAATTAGCGAATTGGTGCGTTGCCTGCACGGCTTCGGCACAAAAAACGATGGTACGCCAAGAAAGGCGTGGGACGGTGTTCCGCGCGAAATTACAGGCTTAAAAGCAGGTATTATAGGTTTGGGTAAATCAGGTGGCATGGTAGCCGATGCCTTGCAATTTTTTGGCGCAGATGTTTCCTATTTCTCGCGCAGCAGAAAACCAGGGCAGGAAGCAAAGGGTTTTACATTTATGCCTTTAAAAGAATTGCTGTCGCGTTGCGAAGTGGTAATAACCTGCCTAAACAAAAACACGGTATTGCTTTATAAAGAAGAATTTGAAGCGCTAGGCCAGCGAAAAATTTTGTTTAACACAGGTTTATCCCCAGTTTGGGAAATGGATGCTTTTAAAAATTGGATTAACGGCGATAATGTATGCTATTGCGATACTTTGATAGCTTTGGGCGATGCGGATTTGCTTACACATCCAAATGTAAATTGTATGCAAGTATCTGTAGGCCGTACGCGTCAGGCGTTTGACCGCCTGAGCGAAAAAGTTTTGGCCAATATCAAAAGTTATTTAGAAAACAATGGGCGAGGTGATGTTGCGTAACACATTTACCACGCTCCAGCCTGCAATTTGTGCAGTTGAGCTATAAACATCAATCACCGCATGGACCTGGTCATTTTTAATTTCTATGCGGTGATCATCTCCAACAAAACCCGGGGTAGATGTCATAGAAACTTTCATTTTCTCGGGTCCCACAGAAGCTAAAGAAGCAGCTACTGCTACGTTTACGCGCGTTGGAAATAAGTTGATAGCCTCTATTGCATCGCCTTTGAACACCTGTTTTTTCTCGGTTTGAAGTGTATCTTCATAAACAGAAGTGCCTTTTAAAGAGTTTGGTCCTTTTTCGGTATCAAAAGTTGCTGTGCAATTACCCATTAACGCAGCAGTGCGCAAAACATCAAAACCACCGATGGCGCCAGATGCTAAATATATTTTGCTATTGTGTTCGCGGGCTACAACTTGCACTTTTTCGTAAAAGTCTTTATCTGTAAAAGCACCGATTGACAGCGTAACAATGTTTGATCCCCTTTTTAAGGCATCGAAAGCAAATTCTTTTAGCGATGCGGGCGAAGCAGTTTCTACAATATAATCTGCTTTAAGCGCTAACAGCTCATCCATAGATCCACATACGGCGCAGGTTTCAGGGTTTACTTTTTCTGCTATCGCGATGGCTTTTTCGCGAGTTCTGGAATATGCGCCAATAAGTTTATAATCTTCCAATAGCCCATTATTTATGGCATCTGCCACAATATGAGCCAATTTACCACAGCCTACAATGGCTAAACTGTACTTTTTCATAACGCGCAACTTAGCCACTTTTGGTAGTTATGGCAAGCAGATAAATGCGCGTTAGTGCTTTGTTACGTAATTCTGACGCAACTGCGCAGCTATAATTTTCCTTTATAGTTCGGGTCAAAATCAATCATCCACTCTATGCCGTATTTATCCCGCAACATAGCAAAGTAAGAGCCCCACGGGCTTGCCTCAAGCGGAACTTCTACTTGACCGCCGGCTGATAAGCCCTGAAATATCTTTTCTGCTTCCTCTTTGCTTTCGGCGCTAACTGCAATTTTGCTGCGGTTTTCGTTCTCATTGGTTCGCCCCATACTTTCCGGCACATCATTTCCCATTAATATACCGGTGCCAATAGGTAAGGCGATGTGCATCACTTTTTCCGCTTCGCTTTCAGTTAATGGTATTCCCGGGTCTGATAAATCTTTGAAGCGGACAATCTTTGCGAAATCGCCACCAAAAACAGATCTGTAAAATAAAAATGCTTCTTCGGCATTGCCGTTGAAGTTGATGTGTGGATTAATTTGTGCCATGTTTTTTATTCATTTAAAAATTAATCACGCAGATGTTTGGCGTTATGCTTAGTGATTCCTTAATAAGCGCGATTACAGCTGTAAATGTAGTGTGTAGCACATTAAATAAACTTGACTTATGCTAAGAATTTAGTTTTTGGATTTTAAGCGAAAAACAATCTACTATCAATAAATTAATGGACTATGGTGATTTTTTGCGAGTAGACTTTATTGGCAACTTTTATGCTGAGTACATAGTTGCCGGAAGCAAATCTGCGTACATCAATCGCATCCGATATTTTCCCGATTGCTTTCCCGTATGACTGTTTAAATACAATTTGTCCGTTGATGTTGAGCAAACTAATTTCGAGGTTTTCGCGTTTCGAAAGTTCAAATTTGAAGTTTAAGTTTTCTGATGCCGGAATAGGGTAGATTAACAGACCAATTTCTGCCGGATCATGAGTTTCTACAGCATTAAAAATATGATTGAAAGCATCAGACATAGACGTACATCCCGACTCGCTGATAGCTTCTACTTTATACAAGCCCGATACTTTTGCTTCATAACTTTGCTGGGTAGCGCCACTAATAGCCACATTGTTTAAATACCACTGGTATTTAAAAGCGGTAGTTGTAGTTAAGATATTTCCGTTTTGGCTGATGTTGGGCTTGCTTAAAACAACTGGGCTGCGTGTAAAGTTAGAGCAACCCAAAGATTTAAACAACATGTTGTAAAAGTAGTAATAGGATGAAGTAATTGTAGTTCCGTTGTCTGGATTGTAAGCACCTAGCAAACGTATGATGTCGTTTTCTAAAGCCATGGGCAAATTGTTCACGGCAGAGTTGCTACGGAAAATGGTAGCGCCATTAAACTCGATACCGATATGATAAGTGCCTGCTGCCGGAAACTCTAGACCGATTTTGAACATTTTACCCGGGTCATTAGGGTCATCCGCAATAAGGTTAGCGGCCACCTCTACATCTGCTGTGGTTTTGGTGCGCGTAACGTCAATTGTTTTAGCGCTTAATATTTGCCCGTCTGTAGTTTCTACAGTAAAAGTGATTTGCCCGCTTTGGCTGATGTATAAACGCGCACTATCTAAAACCATTGGCGCTTTAACGCTGATGATGGGTTTAGGTCCAAAATTGCCCGAATATTGGCCGCCTCCGTAGGTTTTTTTATCCGCTGCGCCAAATTTTGCCTTAAAATCATTTAAGCCAACGTAAAATGTGTTGTTTACCGGTTTTTTATCTGTGAAAGTATGGTTGCCCACTTGGAAAGGCAAGCTGGCATTTGCGCTACTATACCAAAACAGCGTGCCGTCGCCAGTTCCGTTCAATTGGTAATAGCCCGATGCATTATCACAAGCAGTTGCGCTTAAATCATCGGGGTTTTGGGGGTTAACAGTATTAAAACTTCTGCTGATTGAATTGTTTGCCACAACCTGATCGCCCAAAAGTTCTGTTTTTGCATCAAGGACGTAAGCCGTGTTGGTTTGCAAATCAAAACCGGCGGAGAAAGTAAATTCTGTTTCTGCTCCGGGACTAATTACGCCCGTAAAGGTTTCGGTGACGCTTTTAATAATAGTGCTATTGCTGGATAAAACCAAGTTGATAGGCACATTGCTTATTGCCGTGCTGCCAAAGTTCTTGATTTTTACGGTGAAACGTTTTTCACTTTCGGCGCAGAGGTTTTCAAAAGAGGTGCTAAACGCAGATATTCCTGCATCCAAGCTCGGTTTGGCAAAATGCACTTTATAATCTTGCGTTTCTCCTTTGGTGTAAGTGCCGCATGGCGTTACCGCATTGGCATTGCTGGTTTCGTTTAACACGATACGCATCAGACTGTAATTTCCTAAATTCACATCTTGAGGTACGTTAATATTGCCACTGAAGGTTGCATTTGCGCTGTAAACAGCAGATTGCGCTACTAATTCGTTAGTATCGTCAAAATCGCCATCATTGTTCCAGTCTATATAAATGTTCGCAATTTTAGTTGCATTGCCGCCGCATGACGCTAAATCTAAACTAAAAGGATAGCTTTTTCCTTTCTCTAAATCAAGCATCAAATTGGTAAAATCACTGTAGGTTCGGCAACTTAAAGGGATGTTATTTACAAAACTTCCAATTTGCACTTTGCTTATAATTGCGCCGTCGGATAGGTTAGGGGCAGAGCTGCAATAGGTGTTTCCGCCAATGCCCGATACCACAAGGCTATATTTCTGCGGACCTTTGCTTAAAGTGCCTTTGTGCGAAACTTTTAAGGTATAAACTTGGCCCGGCGTAGCATCTGCCACATAAATCTGTTCTACGTTATCAACAATATTATCGGCCGTGCTTGCTGGGTTTGCTGGTTTAGTTGGATCCAGTTTGTACGGAAAATAGGTGGTGGTGCCTTTGGTTAATCGTAAATCTAAATCGTTAACCAACTTTGGCGTCCGGTTATTTATTGTTCCATCGGTATTGGCGGTGCCTTGGGGATCCGTCCAGCAAATTGTTGCTCTTAAAGGACCAAAGCCGGAGGTGGTAATTTGCAAAGTATAAGTTTCGTCTTGTGCTAAACTGCGCTCGCTTATTAAGCTTTTTGTGCCGTTGTTTTTAATCAGTGTTGCGGCACTTTCTGTATTTAGCAAACCCCATCCATAAATATAATCGGGACCAATGGCAGGCCCGGCTTCGTCTGTAGTATTAATGGCTAAGGCTTTTAAGCTTGCCGACCGCATAAAGTTGCCACCGTTGAGTTGCGCGTAATATTCTTGCAATAATACTAAAGAGCCACTCACATTAGGCGATGCCATAGAGGTGCCGCTTAAAGTTGTGTAAGATTTAAAGTTATCGCTACCGGTGGAGGTGATGGAAACGCCGTCGCCCACTAAATCGGGTTTTACACGCCCGTCATCTGTTGGTCCCCAGCTGCTAAAGCTAGAAATTTGAATGTCTGATGCCGAGTTAGCGCCGTAAGGCAAGCCATAAACTGCGCCCACCGTTAAAATGTTTTTAGCTGTGGCCGTGGTAGCTATAATATCGTAACCATCATTAGAACTGATGCCTGCCGGTCTTTTTCCTTTGCTTACAAACTTAGAGCTGCTGGCACTCTCATAACCGTAATATTCTTCGCCTACGGCTGGTCCGTTCATGTTCCTGCTATTCCCGGCAGAAACCACCGGCAAATAATAAGGAGCGTTGTAGCATATCTGGTCCCAATCGCGGGCGCTACCATCGTAAAAGCCAAACTTATAATCTTCGTTACTGCCCGGCACGCCGTAATATTCCCAACGGGGCGGATTGGCATCAAAATTATAATCCCAGCCGGCAATGTATCCGTAAGAGTGGTTTGATATCAGCATTCCACCGGTTGCGGCCTGTGTCATCTCACTGGCATCGTTGGTGAAATCCCAAGCGTAAAGTTTTTGTAAACCCCAGGCCATCCCTCTGGCTTCGGGATAAATTCCTTTCGCGATTAACGTTCCGGCTACGTGCGTTGCGTGCGAGCTTAATGCTGTAGGATTGTCTTTTTGCTCAATTCGGTTGGGCGCAAATTCCTGATGGCTGGTTAAAATTAAACCTCCGTCCCACATGCCAACTTTTCCAATCAAACTGTTGGACGAGCCGTTGAGGTTAAGCCCTAAACTTCCGCCATTGTATAAGCTGTTTGTTTTTGTAGTGGCTGCAGCCGTGCTGTTGTTGTAGGTTTTTAAATAGATGGGGAAACCTAAATCATCTACACCCTGTAAAGAAACAATAGTGCCGTTTGGCTGTATCCTAAAAACAGACCAGCCTTTTTCTTTTGCCATTGCGAAGGCCTTTTCCCTATTTACTTTGTGGCTGTAATCAAAATCGGTTTTTAGCGCTTGCAGCTTGGTGCTTTGTTGTTGGTTTACCAGTATTTGTTGTGCTTGCGCGATACCGGCGAACAAAAAACTGGCAGTTAACAATCCTACAATAAAGCTTTTTTGCATAAAGGGCGTTTGTTTATAGATATGTGAATGTACAAAAAAATGCTCGTCTTATTAATGAACGCTGGCAAGGTTTAAAAGCCTTCTTTCTCTTTAATCCATGCAAAAAGTTCATCGATAGGTTTTTCTAACACGCCTCCAAAATTAATCTCGTAGCTGTCCGTTACACTCTTCAAAATTTCCTGGAAGTGGAAGGCAATACTCCCTACAAAATGGCAATTGTAGTTTTTATAATCTGGATATAGGAGGATGTGGGTTTTTACAAACTCGTCGAAACCGCGGTACAATAAGTTTTGGATGTAAGGATGATCATAGCAGATGCTTAAAAATTCGGCAAAAGAAGCCAGAAAATAGTTGGGCATCGGCTTTTGATACAAATTACGGATTACCGTCTCTTTGTTGAGCCTGTACTCGCGATCAAAAGCTTTTAAAATTTCTTTTGGCGCCCGCTCGTATATAAAATCGGTAACTAAAATTTTGCCGAAATAAGTGCCGGAAGCTTCTTCGCCCAAGATGTAACCTAAGCCCAATTTGCTGGGGAAGTTTTCTTCACCGTTGTAAAAAGACACGTTAGACTCGGTGCCTAAAGTACAAACAATGCCGGGTTTATCTTTACAACAGGCAATTGCCGAACCTAGGGAATCTGTTTCTACTGCTACAAACGCATTTTTAAAACGGTGGCTCAAAGCGTTTGAAACCAGTTCGCGCCGATCGGGACTGCTGCAGCCCGCTCCAAAAAAATGGATTTCGCTAACTTGGTCTGCAACGGCGTTAAATGGCTTAAAAGCATTTAAACTTCTGATCATTTCTTTCTCTGTCCAGAAAAAGGGGTTTAAGCCACCGGTAGCAAATTTTTGAGGGTTTTGGTTATTCTGAGGTTGTAAAATCCAATCGGTTTTAGATGAACCGCCGTCGGCAACAAGAAGCATTTTAAATTTGTTTTAACAGCTCTGAAGTTAAGGGCTTGCCATAAAAATCTGTAACGTTATTAAACTCGATCACTTTTTTATGATCTTTAGGATCTAAAGAAGACGATAAGATAACGATTTTTACGTCGGCTTTATTTGGTGATTGTAAATCCTGGAATTCCACTAAAAAATCGAATCCGGTTTTTATTGGCATTCTGATGTCTAAAAAAACTACCTCCGGCAGGTTCTGGTTGTTTTTTTCCAGATCGTGTAGATAGTTGAGTGCCGATTCGCACGATTGTTTGATGATGACTTCTTCTGCGAAATCAGACGAAACCATGATTTTCTCGTTGATCATGTTGTCAACAAAATTATCATCTATCAGTAATGCTTTATGGTACCTAAAATTTGGCATAAGAAACTTTATGCAACAAATATATAAAAACTAAATATGAAAGCTTTATAAAGCAATGCTTCCTGTAATCTCCTTTAGGCTAATCTCGCTAATTTTAGCTTGATAAAGTGCGTTTGAATAGCGCGCAGTGGCGTCCATATAATTGCGCTGCGCCTCCCTAAGCTCAAGCGGCACAATGCTTCCTAAGCGATATTTTTCTAATGTGATTTTCAGATTTTCTTCCGCAACGGCTACGTTTTTTTCTTCCAAAGTAATCAGTTGTAAACTGGTTTGGTAGGTTTGGTAGCTGGTTAGCAATTGCGCGTTTACATCTTGCTTTACGCGCTCGTAATCTAAATTGGCGTTATCTAAAGATAGCTTGGCATTTTTTTCTGCCCGGTTTTGTTGCCATCCGTTAAAGATGTTTAGGGATGCCGTAACGCCGTAGTTTAAGCCGTGCGAGTTAGAGCGCAAGGCGAAGCCGGTAGGAGGCGAGGTGCTTTTTGCAAAGTTGTATCCCGAGTTTAGCGATATTACCGGTAAACGTGCCCCTTTTACCTGCCTTATATAAATTTCGGAAATGCTACGGTTTATTTCTGCCGTTCTTAAATCCGGATTTTGGGTGTCTATCAGGTTTTTCAGATTCTGATAAACTAAACTCTGATCTATCAAAATATCATCATCTATATCAAAGTCAATCTGTAAATCGCGGGATAGCAACTGGTTTAATCTTACTTTGGCAGATTTGATGGCGTCTTGCTGCATCAGCAATTGAGTGGTATCGGTATTCATATCCACTTTTGCGGCCAATAGCTCTAGCTTTGCGCCCTTGCCTAAAGTGTAGCGCGATTGTGCATTTTTTAAACGCACTTGCGAAACCTCCAGCGCCGTTTCCGTTGCTTCTAGCTGTTTTTTTTGCGCTGCTAAACTATAATAAGCTGCAATAACATCTGCAATGGTGTTTTGTACGGTAAGCTGGGCGTTAAGCTCGCCTAGTTTTTGTAATTCTTGCAAGCGATCATAGTTTGCGAACATTTGCAAACCATCAAAAATTTTCCAGTTTAGCGTTACGCCGTAATTCAAATTAGTTGTTTTGGCATTGTTTGCTTCGCGCGAGTCGCCGTTGGCCAAATCTACCTGCGTGTTTTGGATGTTGCCGCTGTTGCTGAAATTGCCTGTAAGGCTTGGCAACAGAGCGGTTTTGCCATAGCGCAAATCATTTTCAGCAATTTCGTTTTCGTTATTGCTCAGCTTAATATCGTAATTATTTGCTAGTGCGATGGACACCGCCTCTTTTAAGCTTAATATTTGTTGCGCACTGGCATCGCCAAAAGGCAAAAAAAGCAGGCACAAGCTATATTTCAATAGATTTTTCATGGTTGTATTATGCGTTTCGTTCGGCTAGTTCAATTTCGCGCGCTGCTTTTTCTGCACGTGATTCTTTATGTTCTTTGGACCAGTACGAGTAAATAGCCGGGATTACGAACAAGGTTAATATCAATGAAAATAAAGTACCGCCAATAATTACGGTTCCCATGCTCATACGGCTTTTGGCCGCCGCGCCTAGCGCCATGGCAATTGGTAAGGCGCCCAAGGCAATGGCTAAACTGGTCATCAAAATTGGCCGTAGCCTTGAAACAGATGCTTCGCGGATGGCTTGGGCCACCGGCATTCCCTTTTCTTTAAGCTGGTTAGCGAACTCGACAATGAGGATACCGTTTTTGGTTACCAAACCAATTAACATGATGGTGCCAATTTGGCTAAAGATGTTCCATGACTGGCCTAATAGCCATAGCGAGAAAAATGCGCCTGCAACAGCCATTGGTACGGTTAAAATAATGATTACGGGGTCGATAAAACTCTCGAACTGCGCCGCTAAAATCAGATAAACTAAAAGCAAGGCCAAGCCGAACGCGAAAATGGTATTAGAGTTACTTTCTGCAAAATCTCGGGATTCTCCGGCCAGGTCAATAGAAAAACTATCATCCAGTACTTTAGCTTGCGCATCCCGCATGGCATCTATACCATCACCAATGGATTTTCCGGGTACTACCGCCGCAGATACCGTTGCAGATACAAAACGGTTGTTGCGGTACAATTGTGGCGGACTGCTTTTTTCTTCTACCTGCACCAGGTTATCCAGTTGGATGAGCTTACCCTCGTTGTTGCGTACATAAATAGAGCTTAAATCGTATGGATCGTTTCGCTTGTTACGGTCAAACTGCCCGATAACTTGGTATTGTTTGCCGCCCATAATAAAATAAGCAAAACGTTGCCCGCTTAAAGAAAGTTGTAAAGTTTGCGCAACATCCAACACGGAAACCCCTAAATCTTGTGCTTTGTTTCGGTCGATAGAAACGTACAGCTCGGGTTTGTTAAATTTAAGGTTAACGTCTGTATTGGTGAAAATCGGGTTTTTGTTCACTTCATCCATAAACAGCGGGAGTTTTTCGCGAAGTTTTTCAAAGTTTGGCGCCTGTATCACAAATTGGATAGGCAAACCGCGCGAACGGCCCACTGAAATGGTGGCCTGTTGAATAACGAAGGTTTTTGCGCCGTTTAGCTTCCGCGAATCTTGCGTTAATGCGTTGGCAATTTCTTGTTGCGAACGTTCGCGCTCATTAGGGTCTTTTAGCCTGATTCTGAAAAATCCGGTATTAGCAGCCCCAGAACCCGAGAAGCCCGGCGACGTTACGGATAAGCTATTTGCCATCTCGGGAATCGAGTCTTGAATCAGCTGGTTTACCTGCATCATGTAATCGTCTGTGTATTCAAAAGACGAACCTTCTGGCGCAGTAATGGAAAGTGAAAGTGCGCTACGATCGTCCAACGGCGAGGTTTCTTTGGGCAAAACTTTCCAAAACAAGAAAATCAAACCTAAACAAACTACCACAATAGGGAAGGCCAGCCAACGCTTGTTCAAAAATTTCTCTAATGACTTGTGATAGCTATTGTTCATCCGTTCAAAAAACGGCTCGGTTTTAATGTAGAACTTAGATTTTGCAGTGCCTTTAATTAAGTAGGCGTTCAACATCGGCGTAAGCGTTAAAGACACAAATGCCGAAATTAATACCGCCGCACCAATTACAATTCCAAATTCCCTAAACAGGCGGCCCACAAAACCTTCCAAGAAAATTACGGGCAAAAACACTGCTGCCAGCGTGATAGAGATGGAAATTACCGCAAAAAATATTTCGTTAGCACCCTTTATGGCCGCTTCAAAAGGCGACATGCCTTCCTCCACTTTTTTGTAGATATTTTCGGTAACCACAATCCCGTCATCCACCACCAAACCGGTAGCCAAAACAATGGCCAGCAAGGTGAGCACGTTAATGGAAAAGCCAAAAATGTACATGATAAAAAAGGTAGCCACCAAAGACACAGGTATATCAATTAAAGGTCTAAAAGCGATGCTCCAATCTCTAAAAAATAAATATATGATAATGATTACCAATACTATAGCTATGCCTAGCGTTTCTGCTACTTCAGTTACAGATCGTTTGATGAATATGGTGTTATCCATCGCAATGTTGAGCTTAAAATCATCCGGAAGTTCGTGTTTCAGCTCTTCGTAACGTTTATAAAACTCATCTGCAATGTTGATATAGTTTGCGCCCGGTTGCGGTACAATTGCTGTGGCCACCATGGGTGTATTGCCCGAGCGGAGGATGGTTTCTTCGTTCTCGGGACCTAGTTCGGCATGGCCCACATCTTTAAAACGGATAATGTTTACGCCGTCGTTTTTAACAATCAGGTTGTTAAATTGTTCTTCATCGCCCAGGTTACCAACGGTTTTTACGGTTAGCTCGGTGTTGGCGCCGGTAATTTTACCCGAGGGGAGCTCTACGTTCTGTTTGTCTAACGCGTTGCGCACATCCAAAGGCGTTAAAGCGTAAGACGCCAATTTATCAGGATCTAGCCATAAACGCATAGAATATTTTTTTTGCCCCCATATTTGCACAGACGAAACACCTGGGATGGTTTGTAAACGTTGTGCAATCACGTTTTCGGCATAATCGCTTAACTCCATAATATCCCGTTTGTTGCTTTGGATCGTCATGGAAATGATGGCGTCTGAGTTGGCATCTGCCTTAGAAACTACCGGCAAGCCGTCTATATCTTTAGGCAAACTGCGCGATGCCTGCGAAACCTTATCGCGCACATCGTTGGCCGCTTCTTCTAAGTTTTTATCCAAATTAAATTCAACCGTGATGGAGCTTGAGCCTTGGTTGCTGGATGAGGAGATGTTCTTAATTCCATCAATCTGGTTGATGTATTTTTCTAAAGGTTCGGTAATCTGAGATTCAATAATATCCGAGTTTGCTCCCGGATAATTGGTGCGCACAGATACAACCGGCGGATCAATAGAAGGATACTCGCGCACACCTAAAAACGCAAAGCCAATAATCCCGAAAATAAGGAGTAAAAGGTTGATCACAATGGCCAAAACCGGCCGTTTTATACTGGTGGTAGATATACTCATCTCTTAGTCTTTTGCAGGCGTTTTTACATTTACTTTTACAGGTGCACCTTCTTTTAAAGCCATAATGCCGCTGGTAATGATGGTGTCGCCCACAGAAATACCCTCACTTACCAAAACACGGTCGGCGGTACGCACGTCTGATTGTATTTTAACCGTTTTAGCAAGGCCATTTTCACTTACATAAACCTGTTTGCCGTTTAAAACCGGAATTACGGCTACAGACGGGATTAAAATAGCGTCTTTAATAGCTTTCAGGGTAATTTGGATGTTGGCAAAAGTTCCGGGAATCAGCTCATTATTAGCATTAGGCGCTAAGGCTTTAATTACTAAGGTTCGTGTGTTAATATCTACCGCGGGTTCTTTGGCGTAAACTTTAGCGGTGTAAACCTTGCTAGAGCCAGAAACAGTGAAGTTTACATTTGCGCCATCGCCTACCATTTGGCTGTATTTTTCGGGTACAGAAAAACTGATTTTAACCGGATTGCTACTTACCAAATTGGCAATGGTTTGCGTTGGGGTAACGTAGGCGCCGTTGGAAACACTGCGTAAACCTATACGGCCCGAAAATGGCGCACGTACAGATGTTTTAGCAAGTTGCGCGCGAATTAGCTGTGTTTGCGCTTGTAGCGATTTTAGCTCGGCGGCCGCATTATCGTATTCTTCTTGGCTGATGGCTTCTGATTTTAGGAGTTTACCGGCGCGGTCGGCGGTTTCTTGCGCCAGCTTTTCTTTGGTTAAGGCCTGTGCGTATTGCGCTTGTAGCTCGCTATCATCAATTTTTAGCAACAGCTGACCTTTGCTTACGTTAGAACCTTCTTTAAAATTGATGCTTTTAATTAATCCCGAGATTTCGCTTCTGATTTCCACTTGCTCATTGGCTTCAATAGTGCCAGATACGTTCACCTCATCGGCGAAATCTTCTGCTTTGGCTACTACGCCGTTTACCGATATTTTATTTGCTCCGCTGTTTCCACCGGCTTTGTAAGCGTTGCTTTTTTTATCGGCGCTTAAACGGTTATAAATTAAATAAGCCAGCAAAATGGCTATTAAAGCATAAATCACGTATTTTATCTTCATATCTGGTTTCTGTTGTATTTTTAATTATCAAACTTTAGATTTTTTATAATCTAGCGTAACAATATGTTCACTGTTGTTTAGGTTGCTTGCTAATTGCTGTATTACGGCAAAAAATGTTTTTTTATCGCTTTCGCTGATGTTGGTAAAACCCAAATCGTTGCTTTCTTTATAGGCGGCATTAATTTTCGGGATGTATTCCAAGGCTTTATCGGTGAGCTTTATAAAATGTTTCCGGCGGTCCTCGGCGCTAGTTTCTCTGTATACAAAGCCGCTTTTTTGCAAATAGTCAATCATATTTACCACAAAAGACTTGTCAACCCTAAAATATTCAGCTAAATCTTGTTGCGTTAAGCGTTCTTTTTGCTCATAAATATAAAGCAAGGCATAGTGGTAGCGCTCTAATGGAATCTCGGCAGTTAAATCTGCAAAATTGCTGAGGTACTTTTTAGTAATCATCACCAAATGATGAATAAAAGGATGCTCCACAGGCTTGGTTAGTGTCATTTTTCAAAAATATATATTTGTTACAGGTTTAGTTGTAGGTATCAACTATATTACATTTTCCTGATTTAAGGAATAAAATATCTAGTTTCGCTAAGAAATTCATTTCATCCGCTATGCGAAAATCACTGATTGTTATCACCTGCATTTTATTTTTTATGAGTTTAAAATCTGAGGCTAAAACAGAGCCTAATATCGTGTTTGAAGTTTCTTTTACCGAGCCGCAAGCGCATTATGCGGATGTGAAAATGGAAATAAATAACCTTAGCGGGAACGAGTTAATTTTAAAAATGCCGGTTTGGGCGCCGGGTTCATATTTGGTGCGTGAATTCCCGAAAAACGTAGAAGCGTTTTACGCTAAAGCGGGCGCGGAGGCTTTGGCATCAGAAAAAATCACTAAAAATGCTTGGAAAGTTAATGTCCGTGGCAAAAAATCAATCACCGTTAATTACAGGGTTTACTGTTTTGAGATTTCCGTACGCACTAGTTTCGTTGATGAAAGCCATGCGTTTTTGTCGCCCACAGGTATATTTATGTATCCAGATGGCGGCATCAATCAAGCCTCAATTGTCCGGATTATACCTGCCAAAAACTGGAAAAAAGTTTCTACGGGTTTAGATAGCTATGGCGACCAAGCTTTCACTTATTACGCGCCAAACTTTGATTGGCTGTTTGATTCACCCATTGAGGTAGGCAACCAAGATATTTTTGAATTTACTGCTGCAGGGGTAATGCACGAAGTGGCTATGGTTGGTGGCGGTAATTATGATAAAGCCCAGCTTAAAATAGATATGGCAAGAGTAGTAGAACGCGAGACAGCCGTTTTTGGCGAAAACCCGAACAAACGTTACGTTTTTATTGTTCATAACTACAAAACTGGCGGAGGCGGTTTAGAGCATTTGAATTCCACCGTTTTAGGAGCAAGTAGAGACGGTTATAAGGACAGGGAAACTTACCAGTCATTTTTAGCCCTGGTTGCGCATGAATATTTCCACTTGTGGAATGTGAAACGTTTACGGCCCATGGCTTTAGGTCCTTTTAATTACGATGCCGAAAATTACACCACTAATTTGTGGATTGCCGAAGGCTTTACCGCCTATTACGATAATTTAATTACACAAAGAGCTGGAATTTACACGCCTAACGAATGGTTAAACATCATTGAAAGTGATATTAATGCGGTAGAAAACCGCTTAGGCAACAAAACCCAATCTTTAAGCGAAGCCAGTTTTGATGCTTGGATTAAAGCTTATCGCCCTAATGAAAACAGTGCCAATACCACAGTTTCTTATTACAATAAAGGCTCTTTAATTGCCTGCTTGCTGGATCTGGCTATCATTAACGCATCAGACGCTAAATTAAGCTTAGATGATGCGATGCGTTTTGCCTATAACGAGTATTACAAAAAGAAAAACCGCGGTTATAGCGATGCGGAATTTAAAGCCATATTAGAAAAATATACCAAACAAAACCTCGACGATTTTTACAAGCGATACATCAATGGCACCGAGGATTTGCCTTTTGCAAAATATTTGAATTATGCGGGTTTTCAACTGATGGTGCAAGATGCAGATCAGCAAAAACCTTATTTGGGTATCAGTTTATCAAAAGACAATGACAGCCAAATAGCAACCGTTAGCCGCAATACCGCAGCCTGGATTGCCGGTTTAAACGTAAATGATGAAATTATTGCTATAAATGGCGAACGCGTAAGCAATGCACTGGATTATGTAAATGGTTTAAAGGAGCTAAAGGAACTAGATTTTTTAATTAACAGAGATGGCATTCTAAAAAGCATCAAGGTACAACTTAAACCAAGTGCTTCTAAAAAATACAGCATTAGGCAAATAGAAAATCCTACGGAGAAGCAAAAAGCCGTGTTAGAGAAATGGTTAAGTCTGTAAAAATTAGCTGATTATATTTCGGTTTATTGTATATTTAAACATGGAACAAAAGAAGTACATTGTTGAAGAAGAACCCGTTTATACGTTAAACGAGCTGGACGAATCTTTGACGTACAGCTACGCAAATTATCTGAACTGGCTTTTTGATGAAAGGTTAGAGCTGATAAAAGGTAAAATATTTAAAATGTCGCCGGCGCCTTCGCGCTATCATCAGAAGATATTGTCTAATCTGTTTAGAGAAGTTGGGAATTTTTTGTACAAGCAACCATGCGAAGTTTACGTTGCACCTTTTGACGTGCGTTTTCCTACGGGCAGTAAAACTGACTCAGAGATTTTCACCGTTTTACAACCTGATTTGTGCGTAATTTGCGACAAAACAAAGCTAGACGATAGGGGCTGTTTGGGCGCACCGGATTTGGTGGTCGAGATTTTATCACCGGGAAATAACAAAAAAGAGCTGCTTTTAAAATATCAGCTATACGAAGAGTTTGGTGTTAAGGAATATTGGGTGGTAAGCCCTAGCGAACAAACGCTGCTAATTTATAGTTTAGATGAAGATGGAAAATACCGTGCTTCAAAACTTCTGACATTATCGGAAAAAGCAGAATCTAAAGTTTTACGCGGTTTTAAACTGGACGTGGATTTACTTTTTGAAGATTAAACCCACATCCAGTAATTTATTAAAACGTATAGCGTACGCTCAAAGCAAGTTCTAAATTCAGAAAAGGCCCGCGCGCCAGCTCTAAACGCGGGTGAAGGTCCAAAGCTGTAGATATAGGTAAATCTGTCACTTGCCATTCTAAACCCAAAATACCATCTGCGCCAAGCAAAATGCCGTCATTAGCGTAATAGCGATCTTTGCCATAGCTTTTGTAGTAACGGTCGCCACTAATTGCACCTATGTGCGCACCGGCGCCGTAATACCAATTTAAAGAAGGTTCTGCAAAAGCAACAGCGTGTTTTTCATAAAATCCGGTTACGTTAAATACACCGGGTCTAAATCCTAAAACCCCTTCTAAGGCAGTTTCAGAATCCAAAAAATATTTGATGTTTAAGCCGTTCTCGTAGCCACCAATCCTAATCCCAAGCCCGGTGGCGTAATTGGCTTGGGCAAAAGATGTTTGTTGCCAACCGCAGGTGAATAAAAAAGCAAGTGCTAATATAGAAAAAAAACGTTTCATCTTGATAAATATGAAGGCTTCTGCTCATTGCTGTGAAAGCCTAAGCCTTTGTAATAAATTTGACAATTTCGCCCGCAAATATAGGATTGCATTAGCTATTGTCCTTTATTTTTTTATTTTTGATAAGGAAGATGATGCTCATCATTGTCTGCCAATTTTAACCAGCGTACTTTTAAAATTATTGCTTTATGGAAACACTAACCCGCATTTTTGATTTATTACCGTACAATAAATCAAAATATAACAGCCAAGAAGTTTTAGCCCAAAAAATTAATGGGGAGTGGAAAACCTTTAGCATAGATGATTTTGTCCAAACTGCGGATGAAGTTAGCCGCGGATTATTGCAGCTTGGTATCGCAAAAGACGATAAAGTTGCGATTATGTCGCCCAACCGCCCCGAGTGGAATTTTTGTGATTTTGGTATTTTGCAGATTGGGGCTGCGCAAGTGCCTATGTACCCTACATTGGCAGAAGCCGACATCAAATTTATTTTAAAAGACGCGGAGGTTAAGCTCATTTTTGTTGCTGATGCAACGCTGGTTGACAAAATTGAAAAAGTAAAGCAAGAGCAATCTTTAGAAATCGCAGTTTATAGTTTTGATAAAATTGATGGCGTAAAACACTGGACAGAGATACAGGCGTTGGGACAGCAACACCATCAAGTAGATTTGCAACCCTACAAAGATGCCATCGGCCCGGATGATTTACTGACTTTGATTTACACTTCTGGCACTACGGGCACACCTAAAGGCGTAATGCTTAGCCACAACAATTTGCTTAGCAATGTAAAGGATTCGGCACCATTATATCCAAAAGAAATTCGCCGCGCTTTAAGCTTTTTGCCGCTTTCGCACATATTTGAGCGGATGGTGGTGTACATGTATTTTTACTTGGGTATTTCCGTTTATTATGCGGAAAGCATGGACACCATTGTAGATAATTTACAAGAGGTAAAACCGCACTGTTTTACCACGGTGCCCCGTTTGCTCGAGAAAGTTTACGATAAAATAGTCGCCAAAGGACAAGCTTTAAGCGGAGTAAAAAAATCATTGTTTTTTTGGGCTTTAGGTTTAGCACACCGTTATGAGTTGGATGGCAAAAACGGCCTTTTATACGACTTGCAGTTGGGCATAGCGCGTAAACTGATTTTCAGTAAATGGCAGGATGCTTTGGGAGGCGAAGTGATAGCCATTGTATCTGGCGGTGCGGCTTTGCAAGAACGTTTAGCCCGGGTTTTTTGGGCAGCAGATATTAAGGTGTTGGAAGGTTATGGCTTAACGGAAACATCACCAGTTATTGCTGTTAACGGCCCATTTAAAGGACAAACCAAATTTGGCACTGTAGGCAAGGTGCTGCCAAGTGTTGATGTTAAAATTGCGGAAGACGGCGAGATTTTAACAAAAGGCTCCAACTTAATGAAAGGTTATTACAAACGTCCCGATGCTACGGAAGAGGCTATTACCGATGGCTGGTTCCACACGGGCGACATTGGCGAGTTGCGTGATGGCTTTTTAGTAATAACCGACCGTAAAAAAGAAGTGTTTAAAACCGCGGGCGGAAAATATATTTCGCCACAGGTACTAGAAAATAAGCTAAAAGAATCGGTTTATATAGAGCAGGTGATGGTGGTAGGAGAGAACCGCAAATTCCCTTCGGCATTGATTGTTCCAAATTTTGAAAAACTTAGCGAGTGGGCCAAACGAAACGGCGTGAATGAAAAAGATAAAGAGGCTTTAATCAAAAACGCTAAAGTTTTAGATAAAATTTGGGTAGAAGTTGAGAAGTTAAACGCGGGTTTTGGTCATTGGGAAACCATTAAAAAGTTTGCGCTTTTACCAAACGAGTTTAGCATTGACGCAGGCGAGATGACGCCAAAATTAAGTTTGAAACGTAAGGTAATTTTAACTAAGAACGCTGATTTGATAGAAAAAATTTATGCCGAAACAAATGCGCAAGAACATCACGTTTAGCTGATTGAAAATTAACCATGGCATTTTGTCCGAGCAGGGTCTGTCGCAGACGGCCTTTCATTCGATGCAACGAACCTTCCATTACACCGTCATTCCGAACGAGGTACGAGGAGGAATCTGTTAGTTAGGTGCCGATGGAACACTTTTGTTGGGCTAATTGCCGAGAAATAGATGAAGTGCAGAAGAAACAAAGAGGCCTCTCACATTCGTTCGAGGTGACGTGGGCAAACAGGGGAAGTGCAACAAAACACAGAAACCTCCGATTTTCTTTCGATGCAACCAACCTTCCATTACACCGTCATTCCGAACAAGGTACGAGGAGGAATCTGTTAGTTAGGTGCCGATGGAACCCTTTTGTTGGGTTAATTGCCGAGAAATGGAGCAAGTGCAGAAGAACAAAGAGACCTCTCACATTCGTTCGAGGTGACGTGGGCAAACAGGGGAAGTGCAACAAAACACAGAAACCTCCGATTTTCTTTCGATGCAACCAACCTTCCATTACACCGTCATTCCGAACGAGGTACGAGGAGGAATCTGTTAGTTAGGTGCGATGGAACCCTTTTGTTCGTCTAATTGCCGAGAAATGGAGGAAGTGCAAAAGAACAAAGAGACCTCTCGCATTGGTTCGAAGTGACGTGGGCAAACAGGGGAAGTGCAACAAAACAAAGAAACCTCTCGCATTCTTTCGAGGTGACCAACCTTCCCTCTACGCCGTCATTCCGAACAAGGTACGAGGAGGAATCTGTTAGTTAGGTGCCGATGGAACCCTTTTGTTGGGCTAATTGCCGAGAAATGGAGGAAGTGCAGAAGAACAAAGAGACCTCTCACATTCGTTCGAGGTGACGTGGGCAAACAGAGGAAGCGCAACAAAACAAAGAAACCTCTCACTTCTTTCGAGGTGACGAACCTCCCGTTACGCCGTCATTCCGAACGAGGTACGAGGATGTTAAGAGAAAGAACAAAGGCACAAGTAGCCACGGCACAGGCAAAAGCTTCACACTTGCGCTAAACGTGCTTTAAAAGGAGTTTCATCCTTCGTAGCTAACAGATTCCTCCTCGTACCTCGTTCGGAATGACGCGGTGGATACTATAAAATAAAAAAAGGTTGCCCCGAATAATACTCGAGGCAACCTTTTTTTATCGAACTAAATAAACCTTAGTTAAACAAGGTAAATTCAACCCTTCTGTTATTCTGGCGACCTTGCTCCGTGGCATTGGTGTCAATAGGTTGGGTTTCGCCGTAACCTGTGGCTTCAATCCTTGAAGGGTTTGCGCCTTTGCTTACCAAATAAGCTTTAACAGATTCTGCTCTTTCTTTTGAAAGTTTCATGTTGTAAGCATCGCTACCTTTGCTGTCTGTATGTCCGGCTAATTTTAAGCTCAGGTTTTTAGAAACTATCAAGTTGGCTACTTTATCTAATGTTGCATAAGAGCTTGATCTGATGGTGGCTTTGTTGAAATCAAATTCTAAGTTTTTAATGGCATCTGCAACTACTTTTTTATCCTCATCGGTGATGATGTATGTTACAGGTTTTTCAACTACTGCTTTCGGAAGCGGACATCCAGATCCGTCTACCGCAACACCTTTTGGTGTATCTGCACACTTATCGTAGTAATCAGAAACTCCATCTCCATCAGAATCTGTCGCTAGTTTATTCACTTTATCCATCATCGCCGGGTCGTTTTTTGCAGCATCAAGCTCAGCTTTTAAAGCATCGTATTTAGCTACGTAATTTTTCTCTAAAATGGCTGCTGGGTTTGCAAAAGCCAACTGTGGCTTGGTTTTGTTACCTAAAGCGAACTCTAAACCGCCGTACCCGTAAGAAAACTTATCGCTCGACGGCTCTCTTCTGTAGCCGTCTAAATTATCGGCATCCATAAAGTTCATTTTATAACCAAAATCAAGGTTTACGCCCTTGGCCACCATAAATTTAACACCCACAGCAACCGGCACAACCAGTTCGTGGTAGTTTTCGCCATTGTTTAAATCTGTAGTTACGCCGTTATTATCCGTTATGGTAGGTTGGAAACCCATTAAACCCGCACCGGCAGAAACGTAAGGCGTAATGTAACTTTGGCGACTTAAAATATTAAAGTTGCCGATGTTGTAAACCGCGCTTAAAGTACCGCCCCATTTAATCTCTGTTTCAAAATTTGAATAAGGAGAGTTGATTACCGGACCATTGGTATTGCTGGTTTCGTTATCCGCTTTTAGCGTACCGCGGAAAAAATCGCCCTGAATACCAAAATTGTGCGTAAACTGTTTTTTGATGTAACCACCGTAACCGGCATTTACTTCCCAGTTAGAAAAATCGTTACGGCCACCGGTAACAACTGTTGGTGCCATTACCCCGCCAGTAACACCAAAAGACCAGGTGCGAAAGGCAGATTTAGAAAATGGTTCGGGAGTGCTGGTGTTACCCATGTCTTGCGCGCTGGCGTAGCTGGCCATAGCAACCGCGCTTAGTAGCATTATGCTTTGTTTTAGTTTTGTTTTCATAACCTAAAAATTATTTGAAGGCATAAAAGACAAAATGTTGCCAAACGCTATCTAAACACCACAAAAAACATATAAAGCGCTATTAATCAAAGTTTAGCTAAACAAAAAAAGACCTGCCATAAGTGGCAGGTCTTTTATAAATAATGTATGCTATAAGCTACATTTTACCAAAGTTTGCTTGGGTAAACGCCACTTTCAATCAATTTGTTGATGTTGTCTTGTACAATTTCTTTATCTTCTTTGTAGGTAACACCAAACCATTTTGCATCCGTTGGGATAACTTTAAAGCTTGCGATGTTATTTTTGATCAAATAGTCTGCAATAAGTGGGATGAAAAATTCTGCTTTGGGGTTATCTTGGTTTTTGTGAACAAAGTCGACAAAAAGCTTCTCTGTAACTGGGAAAACATCCGGTGTAAAGCCCCAAAAGTTCATCGAAACTGGCGTCGAGGCTTCCAAGGAAGTTTCCACACCATCTTCCTCAAACACAATTCCGCCGTTTTTAGGGTAAACTTTTGTACGCTCTGCAATCTCGGTCATGTTGCCGTCTGCATCTGTTTGGCATACGCCACGAGATACCGAGCCGTTTTCTGAAAGGGTATTGCCAATTTTATAACCTACAATAGCGTATCTTTTTGCAGAAGCTTCGGTAGTTAAAAAATCAACCATGCTTTTAAAGGCTTCGTAGCCGTAATAATCGTCGGCATTAATTACGCAAAACGGCTCGTGAACTTGGTTTTGAGCCTCTAAAATAGCATGACCGGTTCCCCAAGGTTTAGCACGCTCAATTTCTTTATCAATACCGTACTTTTTTAAATCAAAGGTTTGGAAAACGTAATCGGTTTCTACCTTACCAGCTAGTTTAGCATCAAAAATTGATTTAAAATTATCTAAAAATTCTTCTCTGATGATAAAGGTGATTTTCCCAAATCCGGCTTTAATCGCATCATGAATAGAATAGTCGATGATGGTTTCTCCATTAGGGCCAAAACCGTCAATCTGTTTCATGCTGCCATATCTGCTGGCCATCCCAGCTGCCAAAATAAGTAAAGTAGGTTTTTTCATTTTGTTTTTTTGTTTTTGGATGTGATGAAGCGGTTAAGATTTTTAACACGTCTTCAACTCGTATTTTGTTTGGTTATCGATATGCGGTAATTTAAAGCTGCCGCTGATTAGTCGGCTAAACTAGCAAAAATTTACTTTTTATTTTTAACATAGGTGTCCAACCATTTGTTCATCTCCCACAATAGGTGCAATATAGATTCTTTTGCCCGATAGCTGTGCGCCTCGTAAGGTAGGTTTACCAATCGGGTTGTTGCTCCAAAACTTTTTAAAGCACTGTAAAAGCGTTCACTTTGTACCGGAAAAGTGCCGGAATTTTCGTCCGAAAGCCCATGTATCAAAAGTAAAGGCGTTTTTATTTTATCAGCATAAGAAAAAGGCGACATCTTATAGTACAACTGTGGGCTTTGCCAGTAGCTACGCTCTTCTGCTTGGAAACCAAAAGGGGTTAAGGTACGGTTATAGGCACCGCTACGTGCTATACCCGCCGCAAATAAATTGGTGTGCGCTAATAAATTGGCTGTCATAAAAGCACCGTAAGAATGCCCGCCTATGGCAATCCGTTTAGCATCGCCAATGCCCATAAAAACAATTTTGTTGACGGCTGCTTCCGCATTTTGCTGTAACTGCTCAATAAAGGTATCGTTTGGCTGATCGTTACTTTCGCCTACAATAGGCATGTCCACATTGTCCATCACCGCATAGCCTTGTGTTACCCAGTATAAAGGCGACGCCCAAGATATTTTGTTAAATCGGTACGGCGAACCTTTTACCTGCCCAGCGGCGTTTGCAGTTTTGAACTCGCGCGGGTAAGCCCACATCAAAACAGGCAGTCTGCCATTTGAGGCGTTATAATCTTGAGGCAGATAAAGCATGGCGCTTAAAGCTAATTTATCTGCGCGCCTGTAGGTCAACTTTTGTTGATGAATTCCGAAAAGTTGAGGATAAGGATTTTTAAAATAGGTAAGCTGTTTGGTTTTGCTTTGCCTAAAGTTTAAATTGAAATAGTTGGGTGGTTCTGTGGCCGACTCGCGGCTAACAATCAGTTTGTCTTTGTTGTCAAAAAAAACCGGGAGTTCATAAAAAGGTGCTCTGGAACGAAAAAGCGTGTCGGTATGTTTTGTTTTTACGTTAAACTGTAACAAAAACGGACGGTCGCCTTGTGGCGATGCACCCGGCGAAATAGAAAACACATTCACATTATTTGGATCGGCCATCCGGCGGAGTGGATTGTACTCCAACAGCAACACCTCTCTGTTAAAATGGTTATACGTTTTTACAAATGTGCCGGGGTCCGAGTATGCGTCTTCGTAATATCTATCCCATAGGTTAACGCGATAGCGCGAGTTTCCCGGTTTAATAAACACGCGGCGTTCGGCGCGGGTTTTCCACCAGCGCTCGTTCACTATCGCAATTTGGTCATCGCCCCAATCAATATAATTGAAACGCAGATAGCAGTCTGCCAGTTTTCTTTTGGATGAGCTTTCGGCATCTTGCGTGTACAAAATATCGCGTACGGCAATTCTTTTATTAGGGTCGCCCTCATCCTGCGCTTCTACCCAAAAAATCGTGTGCGCTTTATCTGCGCGCCAAGCATGTTCTCTCGGACCTTTTACTACGGCATCAAAACCTTGCGGTAAATTATCGGCTAAAGGCACATGAGCTATTTCTTTCAGTAGCTTGCCATATTTATCGCGCAATTCTACCTTATGTGCAAAATGCGATAGCGGCACCAAATAAGAGTAAGGCTTTGGCACCGTGAACAGCATGACATAATTGCCATCCGGAGAATAATCAAAGCTTTTGTAAATAGCCGGTCTACTAAAATTTACAGTTTGGCCATTTAGATAAATCTGTTTAAGCTGTGAAGTAAGGTAGCGTTCAAAATCAGCTTCGTCGGCTACATTTTTTAATAAATCTTGATAGGTTCTGTTAGCACTTGCCACTCCGGGCAAACTTTCTTTCACCACGGGCGCAATTTGTACAAGCGCTTGGTTTGGCAATTTTTCTTCGGCAACGCAATTAGCCAAAATACTTAGCCCGTCTTCACTCCATCTGTATAAAGTGCCGTAAATATCGTTTAGCGCTACGTTAGACAAGCGTTGCGCTTGCCCGCTGGATAAATTTGCCAACCAAAGCTGTACCTCATCGTCGAAAGTTAAGCTAAAAGCGAGCAAAGATTCGTTGGGCGAGAAAGTGACATCTTTTATTTTTCCTTCTTTGGGAATGCCCATAAAATGGATTTCGTCTCCATTTCTGACGTTTTTTATGCTGATGCTACTAAAATAGGTGCTTCTGTTGTTGCTATAATTCTTCGGGTTTACACGCAAGCCTGCCAAACTCAAATAAGGATGTGCTAGATCAAGGATTGACGGGTAACCTTCGGCCTCTAAAATCAGCATATAATCGCCACTGTTGCTAAAACTAACGGATCTGGAAACGTTGGCTTCAACAATATCTACCATAGCCTGCGGAGGTTTCTGATAACCAGAAACCTCTTGAGCTACAATAAATGTGGGGTTTGCAATTAAACTGAAGAATGCGCAAACACCAATTTTTTTGAGGTTTAAACCCATTAAATTATTTGATGTATCTAAAATCTTGGTCTTTTTTTATCGCCAGCAATGCGTGGTAAATTAAACTAATGACATTATCAACGTCTTCTTTGTGTATCATCTCCACGGTAGTGTGCATATAACGCAAAGGCAAAGAAATTAGTGCCGACACCACACCTTCGTTAGAGTAGGCGAAAGCATCGGTATCTGTACCGGTAGAACGTGAAGAAGCCTGGCGCTGGAACGGGATGTTGTTTTTCTGCGCAGTTTCTACCAGTAACTTATTTAGGTTTACCTGTACAGCAGGAGCGTAAGAAACCACAGGGCCTTTACCGCAAGCCAAATCGCCTTGGGTAATTTTATTGATCATTGGCGTGGTGGTATCGTGGGTAACGTCTGTAATTATGGCAACATTTGGTTTAATGCGGTGGGCAATCATTTCGGCGCCGCGCAACCCAATTTCTTCTTGTACTGCGTTAACGATGTAGAGGCCAAAATCAAGTTTCTTTTTGTTTTCGTGCAGTAAGCGCGCAACTTCGGCAATCATAAAGCCACCGGCACGGTTGTCTAAGGCCCTACCAACATAATAACGGTCGTTTAATACGGTAAATTGGTCTTCATAAGTAATTACACAACCTACGTGTACGCCTAAAGCTTCTACTTCTTCCTTTGTAGTGCAACCGCAATCTAAAAAGATGTTTTTTAGCTGTGGCGTTTCTTCCTTTTCGCCTCCGTGGCGTGTGTGTATGGCCGGCCAACCAAATACTGCCGGCACGGTGCCGTTTTCGGTGTGGATGAGAACCCGTTTAGATGGGGCAATTTGATGATCAGATCCGCCGTTACGGATAACGTAAATTAAACCGTCGCTGGTGATATAGTTCACAAACCATGAAATTTCGTCTGCATGCGCCTCAATAACTACTTTATAGCTTGCTGTTGGATTAATAACCGCTACAGCTGTGCCGTAATTATCTACAAAAGTTTCATCAACGTAAGGTTTAATATAATCTAACCAAAGTTTTTGGCCTTCCCACTCAAAACCTGTGGGCGATGGGTTGTTGATGTATTTTTCTAAAAATGAAAGTGATTTTTTATTCACAACAGCCACGTGTTGTTTTTCTTCTGAAGCTTCTTTTTTCTTAGCCATGCTATTTAAATATGAATTTCAACAAATATAAAAAACTAAAGTGAGGGTAGGGCTTTCGCCCGATTTGGATTGTGTTAGTGACCAGATTTGCTGAATTTGCTAAAAAAATCCCACAACACTATTCCTGTGCTAATTACGATGTTAAACGAATGTTTAGTGCCAAATTGTGGGATTTCCAAGCAAAAATCTGCCATTTGCATTACTTCATCGCTAACGCCGTTAACCTCGTTGCCAAATACAAAAGCGTATTTTACTTGCTTAGCAGGTTCAAAGTCTAATAAGCTCAGGCTGTTTTCTGCCTGCTCTATAGCTACAAGCGTATAGCCGTCTTTTTTCAGCTGTTCAACCGCTTGTTTACTTTCCTCAAAGTATTTCCAGGTGATAGATTGCGTAGCGCCTAAAGCGGTTTTTTCTATTTCCCGATGCGGCGGTTGCGCCGTAATGCCACATAAATAAATCGCCTCAACAGCAAAGCCGTCAGCAGTTCTGAAAGCAGAACCCACGTTGTGCAGGCTACGCACACTGTCCAAAACAATAACTACGGGTAGTTTTTGTTGTTCCTGAAATTCGGCAATGCTAGGTCGGTTCAGCTCGTCGAGTTTTAATTTTCTCATGCGGGCAAAGATAAAAGCATTCGGTAAAATTGAACTAAAAACCCGCCGTTACCTCAACAGGTTCTGTCTTAAATTTATGGGCGTGGCTTCCTGTTTCTATCGGTTCTTCAAAGTTTTCGCTCAAAGCATCTACCAAAGAAACCCCGAAATAAAAAATGAAGGAACTGTAAAAGATAAAAAGCATCACCAATAAAATAGCGCCAGAAGTACCGTAAATCTGGTCAATATTGGACCCAAGCAACAAGCTCCGCATAATCAATTTACCAATGGTAAGCAACACACCCGTGGATACGGCCGCTAAAATTACCGAACGCCATTTTGGCCTACCGTTGCCGGTAAATTTAAAAGCAATGCAAAACCAAAGGGTAGTGGTTACAAAAAACACCAGCTCGTTTACAAATCCGTTTAACAAAGGAATATTGTATTGCAGTTTATTCTCTAAAAAAAGTCGTAAACCCTCAAAAACAAAAGCTATAAACAATAAAACGCCGCCCGAGCTGATGATGCCCAACGCTTTTACGCGCTGTTTTAGGTTAAAATAAAAACCAGAGCCCGAATTTAGTTTTATACACCACAGCTGGTTGATGGAGTTGCGGATAATGATAAATAAGGTGGTTGATACGAAAAGCAGAAAAATAAACATCAAGATGGCGAAAAGCCAGCTGTTGGCCAAGTTAAGCAAGTTGATTAAAATCCTTCTGATTTCTTCCGCGCTGTTATGCCCAACCATATCCGATAGTTTGGAGATGATGTTGGAACCAAACTTTTTGCGGTTTAAGAAAACGCCGAATATTTGCAATATCACCACTAAAATTGCCGGGACAGCAAAAGTGCCGAAAAACGCCGTGGCAGCAGCAATACGCAATGGATCATTTCGCATTAAATTTAAAGCAGCAGTTTTTAACACCTGCCACACTTTTATTTTTTTTATCATCTGCATCATGCTAAACATACAAACAATATGCAATTTTTATCGTGCAGAAGCATTAAACTGGCTGTTGAGCCTATGGTGTCGCCAATTTATTATATATTTGCACCATCAGACAGGGGTGCCCAAAAATACCGGGCTGAGAACAGACCCTTTGGAATGTAACGAGCAAATGGTTAAAGGTTAAAACTTGTACCTCCAGCTTTTGAAGCTTTCCAAGCACCTGATCCGGATAATGCCGGCGTAGGGATTAGCATCAGCGGTTGATGCGTTTAATTTTAATTTTTGTGATGGATTTGCAAGCGTGGTTTAATTTATTGGTTAAACAGATTGTGGCAACAAGCTGGCTCGAGTGGTTTTCTGTTTCTTTTGGCGTAGCTGAGGTTTTATTGGCCAGGAAGAACAAGGTAGCGCTTTATCCTGTCGGGATTGTTTCTATTTTAACCGCTTCTTTTTTGCTGGTAGAAGCTAAACTTTATGCCGAAACGGTTTTAAACCTATATTATTTGGTAATGAGTGTTTACGGCTGGGCCATGTGGAAATCAAAAGCGCAATCTGGGGCAAGCGAAGTTAGCCGTAGCACCAGCAAAGAAAAATATATCACTTTTTCAATAGCCCTGTTCGGCTGGCTGTTTTTATTTTTGGTGCTAAAGCATTTTACAGATTCGGACGTGCCAATAATGGACGCCTTTGTCTCATCAACCGCATGGGCAGGCATGTGGCTTTTGGCTAAACGGAAATTAGAAAACTGGATATGGTTAAACGTCTCCAATTTGGTAGCCATCCCTTTACTATTCCATAAAAACCTTGCACTATTTGCCTTGCTAACGCTGTTTTTGTTTATAGTGGCCATTTTTGGTTATCTGGATTGGCGTAAAGCTTTATTGGCTAAAGAAGAAGAAAAAATAGCACCCCAAAACATTTTGCTATGATAGATGTAACAAATTCTGCAGTTGATGTTTCTACTACGCTATTTAACAATCAGCTGGCTGCCAAAGCAGAAAGTTTGGGCTATTTGCCCGATGAATGGCTACAATATATTTATGATGAAAAGCTGTTTAAATTATTTGTACCGAAGCGCTTTAACGGGCTAGGATTAGGTTTTACCGATGTTTTACGCAAAGAGGAGAAGCTGGCCGGCCTTGATGGGAGCTTGGCTTGGACAGTAACTTTATGTGCTGGCGCGATGTGGTTCATCGGCTTTTTAGCGCCGTCGCTATCAGAAGAAGTTTTTGCAGATGAAAAAGTTTGTTTTGCCGGTAGCGGGTTTGTGGGCGGTACAGCAAATTTAGTTGGAGATAAATATCTGATAAACGGAAGCTGGACTTACGCCAGCGGGGCTTTACACGCCACACATTTTACCGCCAACTGTGAAATTTTAGAACATGGTAAACCAGTATTGGATGCTAAGGGGAAAGCCGTAGTGAAAGCATTTTTGCTAAAAAAACAAGAAGTAACCATTTTAGACGGTTGGAGCTACATGGGGATGATTGCTACCGGAAGCCACTCTTTTAAAACAAAAAATACGGCTGTTCCTTTAAACCGGGCTTTTGAAATTTTGCCCGATAAAACTAAAATTGATGACCCAATTTATAAATATCCTTTCCGCCAGTTGGCAGAAAGTACCTTAGTAGCTAATATTTTAGGTTTGAGTCTTAGATTCTTAGAATTAGTGGATGAATGTTTTTACATCAGAAACCAAAAGCGAAAGTACGACCAAGACCATTTGGCATACTATGAAGCTTTAAAAACCGACTGGGGAAACCGTTTACAGTCTTTGAAAACCCAATTTTACGATAGCGTTGAGCAATCATGGCAACAGCTGAAAAACGAAAACCAGATAAGCGACGACACTTTGGCCCTGGTGAGCAAAAATAGCAGGACCTTAGCAGTTAACTGTCGCGACGCCTGCTCTAAGCTTCATCCGTTTTCGGGTTTAGAAGCTGCAAAAAACCACACGGCAATTAACCGCGTTTGGCGCGATTTAAATACGGTAAGCCAACATGCGCTTCTAATTTTTCCGTTTTAGTAGGAGAGGACACCGTCAAGCCAAATGCCTGTACCTAAAGTAGATGTCAGATACAAACAGATTAAATCAAAAGCACGCGCAAAGGTATTAAGCTCAAAAAAGGTGTTGACGCCTAATTTTTTCTTAATGTTTTTGCGATGTGTTTCTACCGTTTGTGGTGAAATAAAAAGTTTATCGCCGCACTCAGAGGCCGTTTCACCTAAAGCAAGGCGTTTTAAAACTTCTTTCTCGCGCAAGCTCAAAGATGAAAAAGCCAGCATGTTTTCTTTTAAGAAGTTATTCTCGTGCAGTAGTTTTTCGGCTTTTTGCGCTAAAAACATCCGGTCTAAAGGGATAGATAAGGTAAGCATAAGAAATGGCGCGCCTTGGTCATCTCTAAACAATATTTTAGTACTGCTCATGTGCCAAGTCCATTCTAATTTACCTGCAATTTTTACTTGCTGAAAGAAGGTAACCACCTCTTCATCATTATTCCGCTCAAACAGCGCTAAAATTTTGGGGTTAATATCTTCTGAATCTGCAAAGTTGAAGAATCTCTCGAAATACTCTTTGTCTTGAAATTTCTGCAAGTCGCTTAGCTCAATTCCCAGTTGAGAAAGTCCTCGCTTGTTCATCCAAATAGCCGCGCCGTCTGTAGCGCGGTTAATGATGGCTACCGCAGGTAAAAAATCAGCAAAAGCGGCTACTTGCGCAATTTGCGCACTTACTTTTTCTTCAAAATTCATACTGTTAGGTGTGGTTGCTCTAAAGTGTGAATTTTATTCTATTAGAAAAAATTATAAGCTAATTTTTTGCCATTAAAATCACTTTTCTCGAAATAAATCTTGTTTAAAGCAAAAAAAAGAGGCTTTCGCCTCTTTTTCTTTTATGTTTGGAAAATGCTTTTGCCTAAAATCTAAAGCCCAGCATTAAGCCGGCTTTTATGCCTCCCCACGGCCCGTCCAACTTCATTTTAACACCGTTTTGATCAACCGTTACTTCCTTGTCAACAAACGGAATGTCTAAATCGTTCAGCTCGTCGCGCAACGCATTTTGTTCATCAGGCGTTAAAGATTTTTTTCCGTCAAATGTTCCTTTTGAGCTGCCAAACTGCGGTCCCGCATTTAAATTTAAATAAATTCGTTTGCTTAGCCTGAAGTTCACCCCAAGTTCCAAACCGCCGGTCAATGTTTTCAATTCTCCAGATAAAGGCATTTCTTCATCGCTACCATTAACATCAAAGTTAAAAAGGCCATTGGCGTTGTACTTAGCAATTCTGGCAAACGGCGCCAGGTAAAATCCTTTGAAAACCTCTTTGCCAAAATAAAACTTAATCTGTGGGGTAATGGCGTTGTTTCCTAACTCAAATGAGTTAAGCTGTTTATAAACTTCCGGGTCGTCAATTAAATCGTTCACAGTACCTTTAAGCGGTATGCCGCCCTTAGGCATTAAGCGGTAACCGATGCTGGCAACAGTTTACGTTTGTTTAACTTGCCCCAACGCAGGCGGCGGTTTGTATGTACTATACGCCATTAAGCCAAATTCTATAAAATGTGCGGAAGTGGCTTATGCCGAAATGCCAGCGTTTAAATTATTTACCTATGGTAAAACGCAGTATGACAGCGAAGCAGTATCAGCTTACATCAGAGGAAAATAAAAGAACAAAAAAATCATTTAAACAGGCCTCGCTTTAAAAACGAGGCCTGTTCTTTTTAATCAATATTGCAACAAACAGCTTCCTCTGCCAAAGTTTCTGTATGCGCAACGTATTTTCCGGTGTCGGCAATAAACGCACCATCTGCCAATATAGCGTCCTTTGCGTTAAAAATATCAGCTAACCGCACACTGCCTACTACGTAATGATACTGCTTGCAAGAGAAGGTCTCATCGATGGAAATAAAAGGTAGTTCTTGCAACAAGCGCTGCTGATTAAAACGCAGATATACCTGTATCACTTCTTCGTTGTTAAAATCAACTTTTTCTTCTACTAAAGTTTTTTTGTACTCATAACGATAGTCGTAACGGAGGGCAGAAATATCAGAAAATACCGCTGCGCCTGTCGGGTGGCCGCCGGCACCTTTGCCAAAAAAGAATTGCTGGTCCGCGAAGGCTGCCTGTACACTTACGCCATTATACTCATTCTCTACATTGTACAAAAAATCATCGCGCTCTACCAGTTTCGGCAACACGTAAATACTTACTTCGTTATCGTTGCGTTTTTTGGCTACCGGCACCAATTTTAGTTTCTGGCCTTTTTCGCTCACGTATTTCATATCGCTTAGGTGCAGGTTTTGGATACCGATATTTAGCACGTCATCCGGATTGATAAATAAACCGTAAGCATGTGCTGCGGCAATGCAAACCTTAAACTTCGCATCGTAACCGCCAACATCCAAAGTAGGGTCGGTTTCCGCAAAACCTAATTCTTGAGCCTTGCGCAAAGCATCTCCATAAGTTTGGTTTTCGTTAAAAACTTTGGAAAGGATGTAGTTAGAAGAGCCATTAAAAATCCCGCTTACAGCGTAAAGCAGTTCATTGTCATAATATTCTTCTAAATTTCTGATGATGGGGATGCTGCCACAAACCGCTCCTTCATAAAGTAATGCCGTATCGTGCTTGCGTTGCAACTGCACCAATTCTTCCAAATGCAGGGCAATCATTTTTTTATTTGCCGATACCACATTTTTACCGTTTTTAAGCGCATAAGAAACTATTTCGTAAGCTGCCTCGGCATCGTTTATCAATTCGATAACCGTATTAATTTCCGGATCGTTTAAAATTTCCCAGCGGTCTGTGGTAAATAATTCGCTTGGTAAACTGCGTTTTTTGGAAGCGTCTTTAATGGCAATTTTTTTAATTTCTAAATTCAGATGCCTGCTTACCGTAATATCGTACAAACCTTGTCCAACGACGCCAAAGCCGAACAAGCCAATTTTTAATTTTTTACTCATTGGATAATTTCTGATGTTTTGCTTGTCGCCCTCAGCTATCAACAAGGATGGTTGAAGCACGGCAATATGGGGTTTAAAAAAAGCTATCTCTCTAATTCATTCCAGTTAATGGAACAGAGATAGCTTTTTGAAATAAATGTTTGCTATTATTTTATAGCGTCAAACGCCTGTTGGAAATCCGCTTTAATGTCGTCAATATGCTCTAAACCGACAGATACGCGTAAACCTCCTGGAGTTACCCCTGCAGCCGCTTGTTCTGCATCAGACAGTTGCTGGTGGGTGGTTGCTGATGGTTGAATAATCAGAGTTTTAGTGTCGCCAACATTTGCCAAGTGGCTCACTAATTTTAATGAATCTATCACTTTAGTCGCGTTTTCTTTGCCACCTTTAACTTCAAAAGAAAGTACCGCCCCAAAACCATTTTTAAGATATTTTTTAGCTCTTTGGTGCGATGGACTGCTTTCTAAGCCAGGGTAGTTTACGCTTTCTACCTTTGGATGTTGCTCAAGCCATTTTGCCAGTGCAAGCGCGTTATCTACGTGGCGTTGCACACGTAGCGATAACGTTTCTACACCTTGTATCAGCAAAAACGAATTGAACGGCGAAATGGCCGGACCAAAATCTCTTAAACCTTCTACACGGGCACGTATGGCAAATTGGATATTCCCAAATGGACCGTTGGGGCCAAAAACATCATTAAATACCAAACCGTGGTAACCTTCTGACGGCTCGCTAAATTGCTTAAACTTACCGTTGCCCCAGTTGTAATTACCTCCGTCAACGATGATACCGCCTATGCTGTTACCTTGTCCGCCAATCCATTTAGTGGCTGCTTGTACTACAATGTGCGCCCCGTGCTCTAAAGGCCTAAACAAATATCCGGCGGCAGCAAAGGTATTGTCAACAATAAACGGCAAGTCGTATTTTTTGCTGATCGCGGCGAATTTCTCAAAATCTGGAATGCTAAATTTAGGGTTGCCAATGGTTTCTAAATAGATAGCTTTGGTGTTCTCGTCAATTAATTTCTCAAAACTTTCAGGGTTTTCTACATCGGCAAAACGAGCCTCGATGCCTAAGCGTTTGAAAGATACCTTAAACTGGTTGTACGATCCGCCGTAAAGGTTGGACGAGGTAACAAAATTTTCCCCGGCATTCATGATGTTGGTGATGGCCAAAAATTGCGCCGCCTGCCCAGACGAGGTTGCTAAAGCCGCAACGCCGCCCTCTAATGCGGCTATTCTTTTCTCGAATACATCAGTAGTAGGATTCATGATGCGGGTATAAATATTGCCAAATTCTTTTAAAGCAAATAAGTTGGCACCGTGCTCAGAGTTGTTAAAAACAAAAGAGGTGGTTTGATAAATTGGAACTGCTCTTGAACCGGTGGTCGGGTCTGGCACTTGGCCTGCATGTACCTGTAAGGTTTCGAATTTTAAATTTTCTGATGACATTTTATAACAATTTTAAGATTAGATATGGGGACAAATTAGTCAAAATTTTACCGATGCAAGCTCGGTTACTAAAATTGGCGCACAAATATGGTGCGCATGCGCATGGGCATTAAAATAATACATGCACAAAGCACTGCCTTTAGCAAAAATATAAAACCTGAGGGTATGTGTAGTTTTTCCATGTCTTTTAAATTATAGCTCCCTTTACGGGCTAGGTATTGGCACCTTCTCTTTTTTTAAGGGTTGCCAGCGGGTCTCTGAGCCTAATCTCTCGCCGCTTCTTTATAAATCAAGACCTGTTGTGGGAATTGATTTTGACTTTCGCCAAATGATGATGCGAAGATACGTTGTTAAATTCCAGATTTCCAAATTTGATTTCACGAAAGCCTTTTCTAAAACCGGTTTTAGAGCACTAAAATGCCGGTCCGATACCCAACGCGTGGTTTGTTGAAAAAAATGTGGCATTTCTATAACAAAAATCTTTTGCTCAGCTAATTTTTTTATGCCGAAGCCGTACTTTCGCGTATGCAATCTTTCGACATCGACAAAAGCGACATCCAAAAAATAAAACAAGCCTTAGAAGGGCCAGAGGATGAGCTGCAGTTGCTTTTGGAAGATTACCACGCTTCTGAACTTGCAATTTTATTCGAGTCGATACCGCTGGAAGCACAAAAGCGCATTGTACATCTTTTATCGGTAGAAATTGCCTCGCAAGTCATTTCCGAGATGAAAGCAGAAGCCCATCCGGAAGACCTGCTGATTGATTTGCCGTCGGAAAAACGGCAAGAGATTGTTGAAGAACTGGATTATGATGATGCCACGGACATTATCTCGCAACTGGATAAGGAAGACCAGCACGAAATTCTGCAAGATTTAGATAGCGAAGATGCGGTGCATATCCGCAACTTAATGACCTATGCCGAAGATACCGCCGGTGGTTTAATGAACACCGAGGTAATTAAGGTGGACGCGGCAATGACTAAAAAGCAGGCAATTGACCAAATTGTGTTGCAAAGCGAGGAAATTGAGGAGTTTTATACCATTTATGTGGTAGACCATCAAGATGTTTTGCAGGGGATTGTTTCGTTAAAAGACATCATCAAAGCCAAATCCGGCGTAAGCATTGCGCAATTGGTAAACACCAATTTTGTTTATGTAAAAACAGATACCGACCAAGAGCAGGTGGCAGATTTGATTTCGCAGTACAATTTAACCAGCATTCCGGTGGTAGATGTGAACATGAAGTTGATGGGGCGCGTCACCTTTGACGATGTAATTGATGTTTTGGAAGAAGAAAACACCGAAGACATCCTTAAGTTTTCGGGCGTTTCTGAAGATGAGCAATTGAGCGGTAATTGGTGGGATGCGGTAAAATCGCGCTTGCCCTGGCTTATTTTAAACTTGGGCACCGCATTTTTGGCTTCGTCGGTAATCCGCTATTTTGAACCAACCGTTTCAAAGCTGGTAGTTTTGGCGGGCTACATGACTATTATTGCGGGTATGGGCGGTAATGCTGCCACTCAGGCTTTAGCGGTTACCATCAGAAGAATCACTTTAAGTGATTTAACAGATAACCAAGCTTATCGCACTGTTTTAAAAGAACTTACCGTAGGTTTAATTAACGGAGCAGTTAACGGTTTGATCGTTTGTGTATTTGCCTATTTTTATGATGATAATTTGCTTTTGGGTTTGGTAATCTTTATCGCCATGACGGGTAATTTGTTGATTGCCGGGATCACCGGCGCAGGTATTCCCTTGTTTTTAAAACGTGTAGGAGTGGATCCGGCAATTGCCTCTTCCATCATCATCACCACCTTTACAGACGTTTTTGGATTTTTATTTTTATTGGGGCTAGCCTCCAAATTATTACTATAATTGCTTAAATTTTCTAGCGTATAAAACATCCTTACCCGGGATGCACGAATTTAAAATCTCATTATAATGCAAATCAGACACGATTGGACTAAAGAAGAAATTTTGGCAATTTACAATAAGCCGTTTTTGGATTTGGTATATGAAGCGGCAAGCATACACCGCGCAAACAACGATTATTCGGAAGTTCAAATTAGCTCATTGGTATCTATAAAAACCGGTGGTTGCCCAGAAGATTGTTCTTATTGCCCCCAAGCTGCCCGTTACCATACAGATATTGAGGTACAAGCCATGATGAAGGTGGAAGATGTGGTAAGTTTGGCGCAAAAAGCGAAAGACGGCGGTGCTTCCCGTCTGTGCATGGGCGCTGCTTGGCGCGAGGTAAGGGATAACCGCGACTTTGACAAAGTGGTTGACATGGTAAAGGCAGTGAACGAGATGGATATGGAGGTTTGTTGCACTTTGGGGATGTTAAATGCACACCAAGCCCAGCGTTTGGCCGACGCCGGTTTGTACGCCTACAATCATAACTTAGACACGTCTGAAGAAGATTACAACCGCATCATTTCTACCCGTACTTATAATGATCGTTTAGAAACGATAGAGAACGTTCGTAAAGCAAACCTAACGGTGTGCAGCGGCGGTATTATCGGTTTGGGCGAAACCGTGGACGACCGTGTGGCAATGTTGCAGGTACTGGCAAACATGCCTAAACACCCCGAATCGGTGCCGGTAAATGCTTTGGTGCCGGTAAAAGGAACACCTTTGCAGGACCAGCCACGCGTAGAAATTTGGGATATGGTACGTATGATTGCCACCGCCCGGATTATTATGCCTAAAAGCGCGGTGCGTTTATCTGCCGGCCGTAACGAGATGAGTGTTTTAGAACAAGCTTTCTGCTTTATGGCGGGCGCTAATTCTATTTTTGCCGGAGATAAATTGCTGACCACACCTAACCCTGCTTTTTCTGATGACTTAGCGATGTTTGAGTTGTTAGGTTTAAGAACACGCGAAGCGTTTAAAAACGGCAGACCGCAACAAACGCAACCTTTAGCTGCAGCAGAGTAGGAGACAATGCAACTAATTCCTTTTCAAGAACAGCATTTTCAGACGCTTATAAATTGGATTATCGATGAGGAGACGATGCTACGTTTTGCAGGTATCGCCTTTGATTATCCGCTTACGCGCGAACAGTTGACAGATTATATCTCGAAACATCCGGAACGCTTAATCTATCTTTTTGTGGATGGTGATTTAACGCCTGTCGGCTATGGAGAAATTATTCCGCAGGATGATTTTTCGGCACGTTTAGGCCACCTCATCATCGGCGAAAGCCAAAAACGTGGAAAAGGATTGGGGCAGCAACTGATTAGCCTGCTTAACCAAAAAGCCTTAGATCATCTGCAGATTGAGAGGATGGATTTGTACCTTTTGGGCGGAAACAAGCCAGCAGAAAAATGCTACCTAAAATACGGATTCCGCTTTGTGGAAAATGATTTTCAGATATCGCACAACAATAAAAGTTACGATATTTTGAAGATGAGCTTAAATTTAAAATAAATTAACGCCTCAGCTAACAGCCTTGGCCTTAAATGTAAAATATGAACCCTAAACAGTTGGTTGGCGAAGAAGCTGCCAAATATGTAAAAAACGGAATGGTGATAGGCTTAGGAACCGGATCTACCGCGTTTTTTGCCATACAAAAAATTGGTGAACTGGTTAAAAACGGATTGCAGATTAAGGGCGTACCTACCTCTAAAGCTACTGAAGAGCTGGCAAAATCTTTAAACATTCCATTGCTCGCTATTGAAGATGTGAAACGCATTGACGTTACCATTGACGGTGCAGATGAGTTTGACCCGCAGAAAAACCTAATTAAAGGTGGCGGCGCTGCTTTGTTGCGAGAAAAGATTATCGCCTCGGTAACAGATTTTTATGTAATTATTGCGGATGCTGCTAAAGGTTCTGAAGTTTTAGGAAGTTTTGCCGTGCCTGTAGAAATTACGCCTTTTGCCAAAGAAATTACCATGGCGCAGTTAAAAGCTTTAGGTTGCCAGCCTGTTTTACGCGTAAAAGACGGGCAGGCGGTAGTCACCGACAACCAAAATTACATTGCCGATTGCAAATTTGAGCGGATTGATGAACCCGCAAAGTTAGCCGCAAAAATGAATGCCATCCCAGGCGTGGTGGAAAACGGTATTTTTGCAGGTATGGCCAATGTGGTCATCAGCGAAGACGGAAACGGTGGCTTGCTAAGTTTGTAAACCATTTTAGAAATAAGAAACGGGCTTTTTAGCCCGTTTTTTTATTATACCCATTTCTTAAAAGCTCAATTTTCCTGCTCAATTAACCGAAAATCGGAAGACATACGTTCGCCTACCATGCGGTTTAACAAGGGTTTTTCTAGGCGAAATTCGCGGTATTCATCTGGACTCATGATAGGGATGCCAGAAACAATTGGATAAACCCGCTTGCAACTTTGGCAGTTTAAAATGCCTTCTAAGATGTTGCCATCCAAATCTTGCCCGATAATTTCTAGGTTTAAATCTCCCTTATCAAAGGGGCAGCATAATTTATTAAAGGTGGTTGTTTTCATTTTCGTAAATGTTAAGTTTATTTTGATAGTTCTTTAAAGCTTGATTTGGGTGTTTCGCTTCCATGATGCCAGACACTACCGCAATGCCATCGTAGTTTAAGTTGTTTAAACTTTCTAAGTTTTCGGGCTTAATTCCGCCGGCTAAAAACAAAGGCATTTTAAACATATTTTGTGCTTTTATAACAGTTTCTGGATTTACCAGTTCGCAACTTGTAGCTGTTGATGACGGAAACATCGAACAAAAAGAGATGTAATCCAGCAAGTTTTCATCCGCCCATTTTGCAGTTTCTAAATCGTTATTACAGGTAATGCCAACAATAATATCTTTGCCAATGGCGGTTTTTAGCTGTTTATAGTTTTTGGGGATTTCATCTAAATGGATGCCATCTAAATTGCATTGCGCCAATAAATCCCAACGGTTATTTATTAAAACGGGGGTTGTGCTGCCCGCAAAAAGATCGGCAATGGCATTTACAATTGTTACGGCATCGTCGTTTGGGTTAAAGCAATCCCAAATTTGCAAAGCAGCTAAATTTTCTATGCGTATGCTTTCCAACTTTGTAAGCATTACATTTAAATCCATAGAAGGCGAAACCACCAGATAAACGCCGTTGTTTATTTTTTTCTTAAGTTCCATCATTTCCATCCGCTATTTAATGCGTTAAAAAAAGCCGCCCAGTAGGGGTCGGTGCTTAAATAAGGCATGTCGACTTTTTGCTCTTGTTTGCACAGTTTAACGCCAAATGCTTTAGGCTTAAACTCGCCAACTTTGGTACAGGCAATGTTTTCTTTCGCCAAGCGCTCGACCACCGTGGCGGATGTTCCTTTTTTACAAGCTATAATCATCGCCCCAGCGCCTATACAAAAGCGAGGGTTCAAATCAAAAACCGCACAAACTTTCTCTTGCACTTGGTTTATGGGTAACTTTTGATCAAAAACTAAAGCACCCAAATTTGAAGCAGTTGCCATTTCATATATCGCACCTAAAACGCCGCCCTCGGTCACGTCGTGCATGGCGCTAACATCTGTGTATTCGCGTGCGTCACCTACGGCCGCTAAAGCATCTTTAAGCGATGAAGTGTGGTAGAAAGATTCGCCAGCCAGATTCTGAATTTCTGTGCCTGCTTTATTTTTGACCGTTTGCGGAAAGCTTAAAGCTAAAATAGCCGCAGATGATATTGCGCAAGATTTGGTCACTAAAATTTCATCGTCTGTTTGTGCCATGTTTGCCGTTAATAACTGATTCTTAGGGGCTACGGTTATAAAAGTTCCGCCACCGGCAATAGTAGAGTTTTGACCTTCAATAAAACCGGTGTGTCCGCCTGTAATACTCGTTTTCATTGAAACACAGTATTGATGGATGTAACTCCAATAGCTGTCAAAATCTTGCTGGCTAAGGCTAGGGGGCAGGTTGAGAACAAACTGCGCATACATTGGCGCAAAACCTGTTGTAGCCATATCATTGGCCATTAAATGCACAGATAACCAGGCCGATTCTTGCATGCCTAAAGACGGAATTAGCGAAAGCGGATCGCTGGTTAAAGCCATAGAAAGGTTATTATGCAAATCTACCACGGCAACATCAAGTCCGAATTGCGGACCTTGCGCCAGCTCATCTCTGCGGTAACCACAACGGCCGGCAATCAAACCATCAAAAAAGTGGTGCCCAATTTTCCCAGATAATTTATACATGGGGCTAGTCTTTTAATTCGATATATAAACCAAAGAAATCGCCGAAAGGCAAGCTCCATTGCTGCACCGGGAACCATTTTGGCAAACCCGTACAGGTCCAGCGTACGCTGTATTGACGCCCCTCCAAAGCCGTATCAATAATTTCTATAAGTTTTTTAGGCGAGTAAAATGTTGCGGTGAGGTAAAAAGGGTTTTTACCAAATAGCTCCTGCATCCGGCGACGCGCCACTTTGGGCGAGTAGCGGTTCATCATGCCCATAGCAATCCCATGCTTAGCTACCCGCGCTGCTTCGCGGATTACCTTTACCGGATCTTTATAATACTCAAAGGTGGTGATGAAGGCCAAGGCATCAAAAGTGTTGTCTTTAAACGGCATGTGGTGCGAGTCGGCCATTACCAAATCTCCTTTAAAGAGGTGGCGCGCCTGTGATAACATTAATGGAGAAATGTCGCCACCGCTGGCTTCAATGCCTATTTGTTCCCACCATCGCGTAAAGCGTCCGGTGCCACAGCCAAATTCCAATAGCGTCTTTACACGGCTATCTGCTGAAACCAGCTGTTCCATTACTTTTTTTTGCCAAACTTCGGCGCGTTTGTAACGGCCTTCGTACCATTGCTCGTAGGTGTCGGTATGTTCCCGGTTAAAAAACCACTCGGGCCGGCCTTGCCAATTTTGTTGTTCTAGGGGAATTAAATCGGTAGAAAATTTTTGTAGTTCCATCTCTTTTGTTTTAAAACAAAAGCTCCGGATAGGCATATACCAATAACGGAGCTTGAAATGGCTACTTTCAATTGCATCCCTACGTTGGCATTATCCAAATCAGGTATCGGGTGTAAATCTCAGCCTTGCGGGCACCCCGTGCTTTTGTTCAACAAATATGGTCAATTGTTTTGACTATCGGTGCATGTTTTAATTTTTAGAAGTTTATGCTTGCAATGCCCCGAGTGTGCTAACGTCTATCTCCATCATTTTATCACCAATAAAGGCATCACTCTATCGCGCAATAGCATATCATTGGTGGTGCTGCCTACAAACAGCTTGGTTAAATTGTTGGCGCCTTTTGCAGAGATGATCATCATATCAAATGATCCTTTTCCTGCTTCTTCTTCAATTACTTCAACGGTAGAGGATTCTTCTTTATCTACAAATTTGAATTTGATGTAGCGCGGTAGCTCGTATTTTTTAATAAACTGTTGCATTCGGGTGTCCAGGTGCAGTTTAGTACGGTCTAATGCTTGCTCAAAATCAATATAAGGAAAGAAAAAAGAGGGGATGCCGTAAACATGCAGTGCCTCAATTCCACCGTCGAAATTTTCGACTAAACTGCGCGCGGCGTCAAAAGAACGGGCAGATGCGGTACTAAAATCTGTGGGCACCAAAACTTTGTGCAAACGGTTTTGGGTGGTTTCTGGCACCAACAATAAACTACAATCCAACATCCGCACTAATTTTTGCGTTAAAATACCTGTTCCTTGTATTTCACTTTTATTGCCTGCCATTACCGCATCAACCTCATATTGCTCGGCCAGCTCAGTCAGCACGCTTTCTGTATAATTGTCAGACGTGGTCAAGAGCTCATAGTTGCAGGATCCGGTAAAATGTGCTTTGATATTCCTGTTTAGTTCGCGCTCTACAATACCTTCAATGGTAATGCCTTCTTTCAATAAATCTTCGTATAAGTTATGCAGTGCAGAGCGCTTTACGTTGTGTACGAAGTAGAGTTTTTTTATGGGCCATTTGCTGCACAAAAAGCTGATGTACCGCAAAAGCACGGCATCCATCTCGGTTAAATCCAGCGCCAGTAAAACGCTCAGCTCTTTATTCATTTTAATCTTAGTGTTCATTCTTTATAGGTTTGATGTATCGTCTGCTTTTTGTTCTTCGCTGTTTGTCTGATTTTTTCGCTCTTCGCGCTCTTTTTCTACCAGTTGCAAAATGTGTTTACGGTAAGTTTCTTTTTCGAGCAACATTTTCTTCCGCTCACTACGCTGGTGATCTTCTTTAAGTCCGGACAGTAAAGAAAAACACATCATCACCAATAAAATGGCAAAAGGCAAACCAGAAATAGTTACGGCCGTTTGCAAAGCGTTTAAGCCTCCGCCATACATCAGCACGGCTGCAATAATACCGGTAGCGGCAGCCCATATTACCCGCTGAAACGGAGGGGTTTTTAACTTTCCGCCAGATGTGATACTGTCCATTACCAATGCGCCAGAGTCTGCCGAAGTAATGATGAAGCTACAAAGCACCAAGCCTAAAATTTTAAGGACTATGGCCAGTGGGAACTTATCAAAAAAGACATATAGCGCGGTAGAGATATTGTCTTGAACGGCAGCAATCATCGCGGTATCGCCTAGCAAAATATCTTTCATGGTAGTGCCGCCAAAGGCAGAAAACCACAAGAAAGTAACTAACGCTGGTAAAATTAATACGCAAAGCATAAATTCTTTGATCGTTCTTCCGCGCGAGATGCGGGCGATAAAGGTTCCTACAAAGGGCGACCAAGAAATCCACCAGCCCCAGTACATAATGGTGCGGATTTTTTGCCATTCGCTATTGCGCAGCGACTCTGTCCAGGTAGACATTTCGATAAAATGGGTAAGGTAACTGCCAATGTTTTGGATGTAAGATTTTAAGATAAAAGTAGTTGGACCTAATACCAAAACCAACACAAAAATACTGATAGCCACCCTTACGTTTAATATGCTGAGGATTTTTACCCCTTTGTTTAGTCCGCTAAAAGCGGATAGGGTAGCAGCTAAAGTAATTACGGCGATAATGACGATTTGATAAAACAGTGTGCTAGACGTGCCGAAAATATGTGTAAAACCCGAGTTGATTTGCCCTACACCAAAACCGATGGTAGTGGCCAAACCAAAAAGCGTGGTAATTACGGCCATAATGTCTATCACATTGCCAAACCAGCCATAAATTTTGTTACCCATGATAGGATAAAAGGCCGAACGTAGTGTTAAAGGCATTTTGCGGTTATAAGTAAAATAGGCTAACGATAAACCAACCAATGAGTAAATTGCCCAGCCGTGAATACCATGATGTAAAAAAGAGAAGTTAATGGCTTCTTGTGCAATTTCGGCAGGATTTTGCCCCGCTAAACGTGGCGGATCTAAAAAATCCCGAACAGGATCTGCGATGCTGAAAAGCACGAGTCCATTGCCTATGCCAGCACTAAAAAGCATCGCAAACCAAGCCCAAAGGCTAAATTCGGGCTCTGCCTTTTCGCCCCCGATACGTATCTCGCCGAACTTCCCAAACGCCAAATACAAACAAAAGATGATGAAGATATTTACCGCTAAGGTGTAAATCCAGCCTCCGTGCCCCGAGACGTAGCTTTGTGCTATCGCAAAATAGTAATCTGCCTGATTGTGGAATGCTAAGGTAAGTGTCACGCTTAACAGTATAACTGCCACGGCTGACAAGAATACCGTTTTGTTGACCACCATCCCGAGAAATTTTTTGCCTGTTTTGTTGTTGAGTGTGTTTATTTGCATATGCTATATTTTGTTTAACAAATAATCCTCAAAATGCTGAAACGCAGTTATTAGTGAGAGGATTAACCTAAAATCTGAAAAACACTCAAATGCGGTAATTATAAAAACCTGAGCTGGAATTTTAGGGTTAAAGATGTTTTGGAAAACAGCTAAGCAACAAACAACATACCGTTTACACTAACACAACTAAACAATTTGAAATAACGCGGTATAAATGGTTTATCCTTTATAGCGCAAATACATTAATGGACATCATAATCTTTTTTATCGTAGCAGTTTTTTATATTTATGGTGTAAGTCGTTGTTTTTAACTGGGGCTACCCCTCCTTCAAAAATCGTTCCCGTAAAATAGTAAGTCCGCTGTAAGTCCGCCCTAAGTCCGCAGAAAGCCCGCCGTAAGACTGATTAGAGTAGGGCTAAAGGATACTTGAGGTTAGGTTGTTAGTTAGTTAGTTAGTTAGTTAGTTAGTTAGTTAGTTAGACAACGATGATTCCTTATTCCACATAACCTTTTTGCGCTTTAAAGTAGGCAAAATTGAAAATGAAAACCGCAATTACGATTAAAGAAAAGCCAATAATTTGGGCGGTATTTATAGCTTCGTTATAGTAAAGTACAGCAAGTAAAAAGCTGATTACTGGGTTTAGGTATAAGAGCGTACCAACTACAGAAGATGATAGTTTTTTTAATGCGTAAATATTGAGGAACAGGGGTATAATGGTATAAAAAACAGCAATTACTAAAATGAGAACATGAAAAACGGGTGTTTTTTCTGTGGGCTGCTCCATCAAAAGAAAAGCGGGAATTAGGAAGATTGCGCCTGCGGTAATGTGGATGGTTAAGGTGAAGAAACGATCAACATCAAACTTGTTTTTTTGAAGCACCAGATAAATTGCATAAGAAAGTGCGATTACCATGCTGTAAAACAAATCAATAAAATGCCCATACGCTAATATCAGGCAACTTACTAAGCTTAAGAAAACGGCAAACCATTGCCCTTTATTTAGCTTTTCTTTCAAAAAAACCGCGGCTAAAAACGTAGTGAGAATGGGGCAAATTAAATAAGCTAAAGAGGTGGCGTTAACGCTTATCGCATTCATTACGTAAATGAATAAGAACCAATTAAGACTGAGGGTTAGCGCACTCATTAATAAGTTCAATATCCAACTGAGTAGCTCGGGCCTTGGCATTTGTTTAATTTTGGCAATGCTTTCAAAAGTTTGCTTTCTTCTAAAAAGTAGGCTGGCTAAAATAATGCAAACGGTTGCGTAGCTAACGCGATAAATTAAAATATCTATGGAGGGGAACGCGCTTAAAGGCTTTAGCACCAAAGCAAATGTACCCCAAATGGCAAAACCTGTGATTGCGGATAGATAATATTTCATAAAGTTTCATCATCCCGAAAATTCCTTTTTTAAACCCGAGAATTTAGCGCAGGAAAATATAAAGCCAAACGGCTGGCGAAATTACAGAAAAGAACTTAACATGCCTTTAGCACTGGGCATTTAAACATTCCTATCGCGTCAAATTCAATCTTTTTTGTTTTACTTCTTGTTCCTCAGTTCACGCTTGTTGTTGTTCCTGGAGCGGTTTTTTCTCAATCGTTCTTGTATATAGTGCTCTCGGCTTAACGCAATCTCTTTGCGCACAGGTTCGTAGCTGTTCAAATACGTCGTTAATTTTGGAGTTGGACTAAAAGTTAGGCGAGCTATTTTAGGGATGTTAGGGATTATCTCAAGTTTAGGATTGCAACCAAGATCCGTCAGCAAAGATTGTAATGCTTGCATTTTAGATGCGGAATTACCCATCCTGATAACATATTGCTTATTTTCTATCGATCCAAACCGAATAAAAGCGCCAGCGATAAAAGCTAGTTTGGCTTGTTCATTTTTAAAAATAGCTGCCTTTAGTGTTCCTTCTAATATAGGTTCGCCTTGCGGGGTGAAATCTGTACTTTTTTGAAAATTATAATAACTGTTAAGCTTTTGCGCTATGGCTCGGATTTCAAGGTGTTGCCTTCCCATTTTATTCGCTGATAAACACTTTGTGGATAGGTGACTTTAACTATTGAATCAATAGCTGCAATTAAAATAGCGTCTGATCCATGGTACTGTTCTATCTGGTTTTTGTACCTCGGATCTAAACGTCTGCCCATGTAATCGTCTAGCGTTCCTAAAATGAAAAATTCGTTCGTATAATTTTTAGGTTGTGTACAGGCGCTGCATATCAAAGTAAGCCACAAAAAGAAATGAAAGCAGGTTTTCATAAAATTGGCTTAGAAGGTAAATATATCAGTTTTCCGTTTTTCTGCATCTACTCCACAAAAAGTTGCAGTCCTCATTTCCGCCTCCTATTTTTTAATCCGCTAATGGTATGATGATTGTAATGCATTGATAAAAACATACCGATGATTACAGACAAAATTGAAGAAGTGACGCAGTCTTTAGAAGACACGCTGCTGCAAGAAGATATTTTTACCAATATCAGTAAAACCGAACGTATTTTATCAATGGCTAGCGGAAGCTACATCTTTTTAAAAGGCGTAAGTAATATATTTTCGAGTCCGCTTTTAGCCACCACCGAGCTGATTTTAGGTTTCGGCTTATTGCAACGAGGGGTAACCGGTCATTGCCCAGTTACAGAACGATTGGAAAACAGCAAGTTGGGTTCCACGTCTGTTGTTGTGGTAGAGAGGTAACGGGGAGAGGAGTTCATTAGTCATTAGTCAATTAGTTCTGGCATAATTAATTAGTTCATTAGTTATTAGTCATTAATTCATTGGTGAGGAGTTCATTAATTTTAATGAACTCCTTATCTTGATACTCACACTCACTACTCACACTCACCGCCCATCACCGCTCGGAGCATTTCGCGTTTGCGGGCTGCGCCGGGCGCTTTTTCAACTTGTAAACCCAAAGCTTTCATGGTGCGTTTTAAGTTGCCGGTGATAGCGTAGGTTACAAAAACACCGCCGGGCTTCAAAAATGACACTACCTTCTTAATAAAATCTTCTTCCCACAGCTCTGGCTGATGGTTGGAGGCAAAGGCATCGAAATAAATGACATCAAACTTTTGTACAGTTTGATAAACTTTGGCATCGCCTTTTACAATGCTGAGCTTTACAAAATCTGTGATAGATTGAAGTTGGGTTAAGCTATCCTCATAATTAGCAACAAAGCTTTTCCACAAATTAGCAGAAACCAAGTTTTTGTATCCCGTTTCTTCTAATAAAGCTTTAGAAAGCGGATAGGCTTCTAAACCTACATAACTCAATTTAAGTTCCTTCGCCTGGCAATAATCTGCACTCAGCAAAAAATTAAGTCCTGTGCCAAAGCCTACTTCCAGCACGCTAGCACTATCCACATTTTTATCTGCCAAATAGTAGCGTAGGCCCGAGTTTAAAAAAACGTGCTCACTTTCTTGCAATGCACCGTGTTTGCTATGGTAATTTTCGCCGACAAAAGGATTGTAAATGGTTTTAGAGCCGTCGGCGGTGCTTACTATTTGTAATGCGCTATTATCTTGATCCATTAATCACAAAACTTTGGTGCCGTGGCTAACCCACTGCGCCCACTTTTTATCATAAATGTGTATTTCACTGGTTTGTACGCCATTGCTTTTATAAACAGGATTATGTTGGTTAACCCATTCAAAAATACCACCGTATAGGTTGTACACATTAGCGTAACCGTTTTTTAACAACTTTTCACCAATTTTTTCGCTTCTGTAGCCAATGCTACAATAAACTACAATGGTGGCGTTTTTGGGGATGTCCATTACTTTGCGCATATCAAACCAGATATAACCCACATTTCTGGCGCTTTTTAAATGGCTCACCTCAAACTCATTATCTTCCCTTGTATCTAAAACATACACGTTTTTTAGTTGTTTAAGCGAATCAACCGAGATTAAAGGCACATTGTGCTGGTATAAATTGTCAAGCATCTCCTGGTAATCCGCGTTCTTTATCTGCGCGGTGGCGATAGTTGAGCTTAAGACCAAGAATGCTACGATAATATTTTTTAGCATGTTTTTTTAACGGACAGATACGGTGCTTTGTTATTGCAAGCAAAATATTTTGCGGGCAACCAAAGGCTAATATATAAAAAGCCCCAAAACTGGGGCACAAAAGAACATAAAAAAAGGCGGTTTTTAATCCGCCTTTTTTGTTTACCAAATTCTAATCCGGTTTTCCGGAGCTACGTATAATTTATCGCCCGGTTTAACATCAAAAGCTTTGTACCAAGCATCCATATTTACCAGTGGACCAACAGAGCGGTATTCGCTGGGCGAGTGCGGATCGACAATAATCAGCTGCGCTGCAGTTTCTGGGCGGATGTTCATCCTCCAAACTTGTGCCCATGATAAAAAGAAACGCTGATCTGGCGTAAAGCCGTCAATTTTCTCATTAGATTGACCTTGCTTCGTCATCTTAAAGGCTTCATAAGCTACATTTAAGCCACCTAAATCGCCAATGTTTTCGCCCAAAGTAAGTTTTCCGTTCACGTGCACGGTATCTAAAACCGTATATCCATCAAACTGTTCGGCCAACTTTTCTGTGCGTGTTTTAAAATTCTTCAGGTCCTCAGCAGTCCACCAGTTGCGCAAAGTGCCATCTTTGTCATATTGGCTTCCTTCATCATCAAAACCGTGCGACATCTCGTGTCCGATTACTGCGCCTATGCCTCCGTAATTAATGGCATCGTCTGCTTTGGGGTCAAAAAACGGAAAATGTAAAATGCCGGCCGGAAAAACAATCTCGTTCAAAACCGGGTTGTAGTAAGCATTTACCGTAGGCGGTGTCATTCCCCATTCGGTTTTGTCTACCGGCTTGCCCAATTTGCTAATCATCTTGTTATAAGCCCAGGCGCCCGCATTTCTTAGGTTTTGAAAGTAGGTGTTGCGGTTAATTTGCAAACCTTCATAGTTTTCCCATTTATCCGGATAGCCGATTTTTGGCGTAAAAGCGTGTAATTTATCCAATGCTTTTTGTTTGGTAGAGTCGCTCATCCAATCTTGCTTGTTAATGCGGATTTCGAAAGCTTTAGAAAGGTTGCTCACCAGTTCTTGCATTCTGGCTTTAGCTTCTGGCTTAAAATATTCTTTCACATACAACTGCCCCAAAAGTTCGCCTATTACAGCATCTGTAGTGCCCGACATGCGTTCCCAACGGGGTTTTTGCACTTTTTGCCCACTTAGCACTTTGCCAAATTCAAAGCTTGCGTTTACAAAAGGCGAGCTTAAACTGTTGGCAGCCCGTTTTAGGATGTTCCATTTAAGATAAACCTTCCAGTTTTCTACCGGTACATCTTGCAAAAGTTTAGCAGCGGTTGTAAAAAATGCCGGATTATCCACAATCAGAGAATCTTCTTCGGTAACTTTCATTTCTGCCATTAACTTTTTCCAATCTAAACCGGGCGTTTGCTTGCTAAAATCAGTTAAGCTAAACTTATTATAAGTTTTGTAAGGATCGCGCATCTCTACACGGCTATATTGTGCCTGCGCTAATTGTCTTTCGATATCAAAAACTGTTTTCGCATTTTTCTCTGCCGTTAACTGTGGCGTGGCGATTAAAGTAAAAAGCTTAACGATATATTGCTGATAAGCCTCGCGGGCTTTTAAAGAGCGCGCGTCATCTTTCAGATAATAATCTCTATCCGGCAAGGTGATACCACCCTGGCTCAAGATAGCGGCCATTACTTCGGGATGTTTACTGTCTTGATCTACATAAAAATCAAACAAAGGCGAGGCGCTTCCGTTGGTTCTTAAGCTGGCAATTGCTGTTTTTACGCCCTCTAAATTTTTTATGATGTCAATTTTTGCTAAATCAGGTTTTATCGGGCTGTAACCTAGTTTTTCGATGGTTAAGCTATCCATACCTGCGCCGTAAAAATCGCCCACACGTTTTTCTAATGATCCGGACTTAGCGTTTTTATTGGCAGCAGCTTGGGTTAACAAGCTGCGTACCGCATTCACGTTAAAATCGTGCAAAACGTTAAAGCTTCCCCAACGTACCTCTTTCGCCGGGATCGGATTGTTTTTTAGCCATAAGCCATTGGCGTATTCGTAAAAATTATCGCCTGGCTTTACGCTTAAATCCATATTAGCCACGTTGATAAATTTATCCGGACTTGGCGATTTGCTGCTTTGGGCAGATAAATTGCCGACGCTGGCCACAGCAATTAAGCCCAAAAACAGGCTATTAGATGTAAATTTGTTCATGTGTGTTGTGTAATTGATGCATGAAGATACGTACTGAACGGCGCCACCTTCAAAAAATCGACAGTATTGTTACTTTTCTTAACGGATGACCGTATATGTTAACATTGGAATTAAAGCCCAATAATTTGCTGATAAACCCTATTTTTGCGTTCCGAAAAAATATTTAGCTTAAGATGAGTACGTCGAAGACATATAGCCCCCAAGAATTTGAGAGTAAATGGTACCAGTATTGGATGGAGAACGATTTTTTTAAATCGGTGCCAGACGAAAGGGAACCTTATACCATCGTTATCCCGCCGCCAAATGTAACCGGCGTTTTACACATGGGGCATATGCTTAACAATACCATTCAGGATGTTTTAATCCGTAAAGCACGCATGAGCGGTAAAAACGCCTGTTGGGTGCCGGGAACGGACCACGCATCCATTGCTACAGAGGCTAAAGTGGTAGCCATGCTAAAAGAGCAAGGCATCAGCAAAAAAGATATTAGCCGTGCCGAATTTTTAAAGCACGCTTACGAATGGAAAGATAAATACGGCGGAATTATTTTAGAGCAACTGAAAAAACTGGGCGCTTCATGCGATTGGGACCGTACAGCTTTCACGATGGATCCGGCCATGTCCGAGGCGGTTATTGATACTTTTATCCACTTACACAAAAAAGGCTTGATTTACCGCGGTGTGCGGATGGTAAACTGGGATCCGAAAGGTTTAACAGCCGTTTCTGATGAAGAGGTAATCCGTAAAGAAGTAAACCAGAAGTTGTATTATATCAAGTATCAAGTAGCAAGTATCAAGTCTCAAGACGGCGGTCCGCAGTCTAAGTCTCAAATCTCAAATCTCACCTCTGAATACTTAACCATAGCTACCACACGGCCAGAAACCATTATGGCAGATGCGGCGATTTGCATTAACCCAAATGACGAGCGCTATTTGCACCTTCATGGCAAAAGCGTATTTATCCCTTTAATTAACCGCGAAATTCCGGTGATTTTAGACGAATACGTAACCATGGATTTTGGTACAGGCTGTTTAAAGGTAACTCCAGCACATGACTTAAACGATTATGAGCTGGGCCAGAAGCATCAGCTAGAGGTGATAGATATTTTAAATGACGACGGCACTTTAAACGAGAAAGCACAGATTTTGGTAGGAGAGGAGCGTTTTGTTGCACGTAAAAAAATTGCCAAGTTATTAGATGAAGCCGGACATTTAGAAAAAGTTGAAGATTACAAATCGCAAATAGGTTTTTCTGAACGTACCGATGCCGCTATTGAACCCAAACTTTCTATGCAGTGGTTTTGCAAAATGGAAGAAATGGCTGGTCCGGCTTTAGATTATGTGAATAATGGCGATATCAAGCTGATTCCTGATAAATTTATCAACACCTATCGTCACTGGATGGAGAATGTGAAAGACTGGTGTATATCGCGCCAGTTGTGGTGGGGACAGCAAATTCCGGCTTGGTATGCGCCAAACGGAGCGGTAGTGGTAGCTAAAACTGCCGAGGAAGCACTTGCCGAATTTAAAGCTCAAAATTCGAAATTCGAGGATTTAAGTGTTTCTGATTTGCGCCAAGATGAAGACGTGGTTGACACCTGGTTTTCATCATGGCTGTGGCCAATATCTGTTTTTGACCCTACGGTTTGCGGAAACCCGGAAGCAAAAGGCAATGCAGATATCAACTATTATTATCCTACCAATGACTTGGTAACCGCGCCCGAAATTCTGTTTTTCTGGGTAGCAAGAATGATTATGGCCGGGCACGAGTTCCGTAATGATGTCCCTTTTAAAAATGTTTATCTCACAGGAATTGTACGTGATAAGCTAGGCCGTAAAATGTCAAAATCTTTGGGAAACTCGCCAGATCCTTTAGATTTAATTGCGAAATACGGCGCGGATGGCGTACGTGTGGGCATGTTGCTTTGCTCGCCCGCCGGTAACGACATTATGTTTGACGAAACATCGTGCGAGCAAGGACGAAACTTTGGAAACAAAATTTGGAACGCATTTAAGCTGATAAAAGGCTGGGGCGATCTTACACCAACTATTTCTGAAGAAAATAATACAAATGCAGTTGCCATTGCATGGTTCGAATCTCGTTTTAACGAAGCTTTAGCAGAGATTGAAGCTAACTTTAACTCGTACCGCTTATCAGAAGCGTTAATGGCAACTTATAAACTGGTATGGGACGATTTCTGCGCTTGGTACTTAGAGATGGTAAAGCCCGCTTACCAAAGTCCGATTGATAAAAAAACGTACGAAGCCAGCTTAGGCTTTTTTCAAAACATTTTGAAGATTTTGCATCCGTTTATGCCTTTCCTCACCGAAGAGCTGTGGCACGACGAAGTTTTTGGGCATCGCAACACTAAAGATTGCTGCATTGTAGCGCAAAGACCGCAAGTAGGCAACATCGATCAAAAAATATTGAAAGAAATTGACGCGGTAAAACAAGTGGTTTCAGAGTTGAGAAACATCCGCAACAGCAAGCAGATTTCGCCAAAAGAAGCACTTTCCTTATCAGTAAAAAGCAACTCGGATATTGATTATTTAGCCTTTAAAGGGATTATTGCTAAACTAGCCAATATAAACGAGCTGAGTAAAACCGAAGAAAAATTAAGCGGTGCAGCCAGTTTTATGGCAGGCCGAGACGAGTTTTTTGTGCCTTTGGAAGGCAGTATTGATTTAGAAGCAGAAAAAGAAAGCATCCAGAAAGACATCCAATATCTGGAAGGCTTCCTGAAATCTGTTAATGCAAAGCTATCTAACGAAAAGTTTGTGCAAAATGCCAAGCCCGAGGTGGTGGCTAATGAGCAAAATAAAAAGGCTGATGCCGAAGCCAAAATTAAAATTTTGCAAGCGTCTTTGGTCGCTTTAGGCTAAACAAAAAACAGGCCTCTGCAAAAGCAGGGTGCCTGTTTTTAAGGTTAATCAAAGGTTTGTTCTTATAAATCTAAAGCAGTTATTTCTGCTTGTACGGTTGCTTCTGTACTTTCTGTTAAGCTTAAGCTTTCATTCATATCTGCGGTAATGGTTATATCTTTTTTGGCAAAGTAGTATTTGCCGTCTTTGATAGAAAAAGCAATCAGCTTACCCACAGAACCGATAGGCATAGAGTTATCGTAGCTTTTTACTTTGTTGGCACCGTCTGGCGTGTAAATTTGCGCTACCACGTTGTCTCCTGTCGCACAGAAAAACACAAAAGTTTCTCCGCTAAACCCTCTAAACGTAGCCATTGTGCCAGGGTTGTTTAACACGGTAACACGCACGGTAGTTTTTGGCGCACTGCTATTGTAAAAAATATCGCAGTTTACCCAGCCCAGTTTACCAAAATCAAAAACAAAATCGTCTTCTACCGCTTTAACATCGCGCTGTTGGTTTTGGCCGGCAGCATCGCCCGGCGCTGCCCACGCAAACTGATTGTTATCCGCCACGTTTTCTACACCTTCCCAAATTTGGGTAAACGGCTGCCCTTTGGCCGGAATTTTAATTGTTAGGGGCTTTTGTAGCATGCGGTCAACACTCTTACCGTCTACTTTTGCATCAACAAAAATAAAACCCTGCGAAATAAGCGGACTGCCAGAAATATGGTTGGTGTTGGTGCCGCTTAAAATAATGGCACTGCGCGTTAGCATTTCATAGGCCTCAATGGTTACATCGCCGGTAACTGCATGGCCGTCCATCGTAAATGAGTTTGGCTGTATGGTAATTCGCGTTCCGTTAGCTAAACTCAGGGTTTTTGGCAGTTCACTGGTTTTAACGCTAAAGGTTTGTTTCGGCGAACCTAGTTTTTCGGTAAAGTCTTTGGCGTTTTTCACGCTTGATACCGGCCTTGTTCTTTCTTTTTTACAAGCAGTAAATCCTATTACCGCTACTAAAAGGGCTGTTGCAAAATTTAACTTTTTCATGTTTTTCTGTTTTTAGGAAGCCGGAGCCTCGGGTTTGTAAATTGTGTTAGTATAAAATTTGGATCAATAAAAAAAGGCTTAATGCCATGATCAGGTTAATCAGTAGGTGAATAATTCTTTTTTCTGCGGTGTTCATAATGCTTTTCTTTATTGTTTCTGTAGCTATATCAAGCGGGCTAAAAAATTGTTACCCCTTGCTTCTATATTTTTTTCAGAAATTTTTAAAAACAGCAGGCACACTTAAATTTTTATATTAGCGCTACCAATGGCAGCCAATAAAATACATAGCGATCAGTTTTATATAGATGGGCTGCTGGCCAACGACAGCCGGATTATCAAGCAGATTTACGATAAGTTTTCTGCCAAAGTAAAACGTTACATCTGCAACAACAGCGGAGACGAGGACGATGCCGGAGATATTTTTCAAGAATGTTTGATTGATTTGTATAACCAAGCCAAGTATAAATCGCTAAAATTAACCTGCCCTTTTGAACCGTTCTTTTTATTGCTGTGCAAGCGCAAGTGGCTAAACCAGCTCAAGAAAAAATCGGTAATACCGGTAACAAAAAACGATGACGGTTTATTAAATATCGGTGAGGATGTTTTCAGTCAGGCTGATGAATTAGAAGAAGAAGAGCGCCAGTCGGCACTGTACCTCAAGATGTTTGATAAATTATCCGAACGCTGCCGCGAGATTATAAAGCTGGCACTTTCAGACGAACATCAAGAGAAAATTGCAGCGCAATTGGGTGTAAGCTACGGCTACCTTCGTAAAAAGAAATCAGAATGTTTAGCGTCTTTAATCCAAATGATAAAAATGGAGGAGAACAAAAGCAATGGATAAGTTTTCGGAAAAAGACATCGTAAATTACGTGGACGGCGAAATGGACAGCGCCGAGCGCAATACTTTTGAAGCCCAATTGCTTCATAATCAAGAATTGCAAAAAGAAGTGGCCTTATACCGAAATATCAAAGCTACTTTACAAAGCCACGTTGCAGATAACAGGGCAGATGCGCAGTTTAAAAACCATCTGGCATCCCTAAACAAGCAGTACTTCAACAAACAGGAGCGCGCATCTGCGAAAATGCGCAGTTTGCCGTGGAACAAGTTGTGGTATGTTGCCGCAATTTTAGTAGTTGGCTTATTAGTTTGGGCGCCGTGGAACAAAAATTTGTACCAGCAATATTCCAATACGCAGATGGTTTCTTTTGCAGAACGTGGCGCAAATGACCGTAGCGAACTACAAAAAGCTACCGATGCTTTTAATTCTGGCGATTTTAAAAAAGCCAAAGAAATCTTGATGCCTTTATTAAACAATGATCAACAGAACGATGTTTTAAGGTATTATTTAGGCATAAGCCAGGTAGAAACTAACGAAGTTAAAATTGGGCGCATCAACCTTAGTAAAGTGGCTTTGGGCTATTCTCTGTTAAAATACGATGCTACATTTTACGTGGCATTAAGCTACCTGAAAGAGAAAAACGAAAGCGCTTGTAAAGAATGGCTGCACAAAATCCCATCAAGCGCCAGCAATTATAATAAAGCACAGGAACTTTTAAAAAAGCTGAATTGAACGCTTAACTAGCCGATTACGCATCTTTTTTGAAAACTGGAACCGATTTTAAATATAAGTTTCGGTCAGTTTTTTTGCTAAAAGAACTGGCAACAATCCGGCTCCCGAAAATTTATTGCCTCAACCTGCGTTTATATCCAAAATAAGCTTATTTTAGGTAAGCCATTTTACACACCTAATTGCTAGTAAACATGAAAAAATTAATTTTTTTGGCCATTGTGCTTTTTACAAGCATGGCTTCTTTTGCCCAGTCTGCCGATGCCATTGTTGGCAAATGGTTAAATAAAGACGGAGACGCTCACATCCAGATATACAAAAGCGGGAATCGCTACAACGGTAAACTGGTGTGGCTTAAGAATCCTAATAACGAAAACGGAAAGGCAAAAACCGACATTAATAATCCGGATGCGAACTTACGAGGGCGCGCGTTGCTTGGGCTGGAGCTGTTGAGGGGTTTTACCTACAACGATGGCACATGGGAAGACGGAACCATTTACGACCCAAAGTCGGGCAAAACTTACAGCTGTAAAATGAGCTTAAAAAGCAAAGATGCGCTGAACGTTAGAGGCTACATTGGTATTTCTTTAATTGGCCGTACCGATGTTTGGACGCGTGTAAAATAGCCAGCTCATTAAACTTTTTACCGTTTGTAAAGTCTTACAGGCGCTTTGCCTTTTATGCCAAGATTTTTTGTTGTTTTTGTTCTGTGCATTTTCCTGTTCGCATCTAAACATGCAAACGGTCAAGGTGCGTCTAATAAAGGCACAGATTTTTGGTTAGGCTACGGTAAACATATCGAAACCGGACAAATGGTTGTTTACATCACTTCTGATGTAAATACCAGCGCAACCGTTAGCATTAGCAATTTGGGCTTTAGCCAAACGGTACAAGTACCGGCCAATGGTTTGGTGGCCGTAGATATCCCTACAGCAGCGCATCTCGATAACGAAGGACTGTCTTTAAACGGTATCCACATTACTTCGCAAAAACCAGTCATTGTTTATGCCCACATTTACGCCAGCTCTGTATCGGGGGCTACTTTGGTGTTGCCCGTTAATGCTTTAGGAAAAGAGTATTATTCTATCAATTACAAGCAATACTCTAATGCTAATGACGCGGTTTCTTGGTTTTTTGTAGTAGCCGTTGAGGATGATACAAAAGTGGAAATCACTCCTTCTGGCGACACGCGGGACGGATGGAAAGCCGGCACAACTTACACGGTAAGCCTACAAAAAGGACAAGTTTATAATGTTTTAGGAACCACAACAAATATTGGCAACAACTCTTCCGGAGTGGATTTAACGGGCTCAAAAATCACATCGGTCTCTAGCAACGGCATGTGCAAAAAAATTGCAGTTTTTTCTGGAAGCAGTAAAATATCTATTGCTTGTCTTAATTTCTCGTTACCTGGGGCGCCAGGTACAGCAGATAATCTTTTTCAACAGGCCTATCCGGTGTCCAGCTGGGGAAAGGCATTTGTGACTGTTCCGCTAAAAGAGCGGGATTTTTCTATCTACCGGATTGTGAAGGCCGATCCTACTGCACAGGTAACGCTAAACGGAGTTCCTATTTCAGCATCAAATTTTGTAAACAATTTTTATTATGATTTCGCCTCCACCGGTATAGATCAAATAAATTCCGATAAACCCATTCAAGTGGCACAATACACGGTTTCTCAAAACAAAAAAATGAATTGCAGCAACGGAGCAAACGATCTGGGAGACCCCGAAATGATTTATCTTAACCCGATAGAGCAGACCTTAAAAAGCATAACCATGTATTCTACCGGTCGTTTCAAAATATTAAAGCATTTTATAAACGTGGTAATTAAACAAGAGGGAGTCACCACCTTTAAATTAGACGGACAATCTGTGTCTTCCCAATTTTTTAATATACCTAACTCGGGCTACGCTTATGCGCAACTAAATGTCGCCGAAGGCACTCATAATCTTTCGTCTGATGTGGGCTTCAATGCGGTTGCTTACGGTTTTGGCGGAAACGAATCTTACGGCTACGCAGCCGGGGCGAACCTCACTGCTTTCGGAATTTTACCTGTTGTTAGCGGAAAGGATACGGTAATTGTTCAAAGTGGCTGCGTAAATACCGCTTACGATATTACGTTAAAATTGCCCTATCTGGCACAGGATATCCAGTTGGATACAGGCGACGGGCAAGGATTTAGATATGTGAGTTTGCCTGCCAATCCAACTAAAATCACCGAAAACGGGCAGGATGCTTATAGCTACGTTTTGATACCGAACCTAAAATATCAACAAGCAAAAAGTTATAGTTATAAGGTGCTTGCTACAAAACCATCTGCAGACGCTTGTGGCAGTGCCGACGAGTTTTTATTGGATTTTAATGTTTATAATCAGCCTTTAGCAAATTTTAATGCACCTCAAAAAGTATGTGTCGGAAACCCAGCCAGTTTAAGCCCTATAGTTGCTTCCGGTGAACGTTTAACCGCTTATTTATGGGATTTAAATGGTGAAGTAAATGCAGACAGCGTTTCTTTAAATTACAATTTTAACAGCACAGGAATAAAATCTATCAGGCTTTCTGTAAAATCTGAGGACGGTTGCTGGTCCGATTTTAAAGAGAAACAGCTGGAAGTGGTGCCTCTTCCAAAAACCGATTTTTCTGCTCAAAACATCACCTGCGAGCAAGAACCTATACAATTTGCCGACGAAACTACCTTAGGAACAATTGTTAAATGGTTTTGGGATTTCGGCGACAGCACTTCTACCTCAAATACTTCTAACCTTAAAAACCCTTCTCATACTTTTGCTGTTGCAAAAACTTATATCGTTACCTTAAAAACCGTTACCGATTTGGGTTGCGAAAATAGCATCAGTAAACAGATTAAGGTTTTTGCCAAACCTCAGGTCGATTTTGAGTTACCGGATATTTGCTTAAACGATGCTACGGCTATTTTTACTAATAAATCATCGGCACCAGATCAATCAGCATTAAGCTATAAGTGGGATTTTGGAGATGTTTACGCAACACCAGCAAACAATCTGTCATCGCAAACAGACGGCAAACATAGCTATAACACAGCTGCCCTTTATAATGTCTCGCTTACGGCTACCAGCGCTAACGGTTGCGCCACAACGCTCACCAAAAGCTTTACCGTAAACGGTAGTACCCCAAAAGCCGCATTTAGCGTGCAAAACGCAAACAACTTATGTAGCGATGAACCTGTAATTTTTGAGGATTTAGCGACCGTAGATTTCGGCGAAATAACAAAAATCGAATGGGTTTTTGATAACTCACAGCCAACCGTAGTGGAAATAGATGAAATGCCGGCCAGCCGATTAGAAAGGCAAAACCAACCAAAAACTTACCCGCACCGCTATAACTACGCAAATTTGGACAATCCCAAAACGTTAAATGTGCTTATGCGCGCCTATTCCGGACAGTCTTGTGTTAGCACAAGTCAACAATCTATAACGCTGTACCCCTCGCCAATAATCCTGTTTGATACCGTTAAAAGTGTATGTGCAGATATTGAACCCTTCTTGTTAACGGAAGCCAGAGAATTAAAAGGTTTAAAAGGCCTAGGGAAATATAGCGGAGACGGCGTTGATGAAAATGGCTTATTTTCACCGGCTATTGCTGGTGTAGGAGTGCATCCTATAACTTATACCTTTATAACCGATAAAGGTTGTTCCTCAAGTAAAATAAGTAACATCGAAGTTTTTGAAACGCCAAAGGCAGATGCTGGAGCAGATAAAGTGATATTGTTGGGAGGCAGCGTTTCCTTAGATGGTACAGCAAGCGGAAAAGATGTAAAGTTTGAGTGGTCCCCTGTAACAGATTTAAGCAATTACAATAGCTTAAGCCCAACGGCTAGCCCTAAAAAAGATATAACTTATACCTTAACTGTTATCAGCGAAGAAGGTTGCGTAACTAAAAAAGATGTGTTTGTAAAAGTGCTGCAATTTCCAGAAATCCCCAACACCTTTACACCTAACGGCGATGGGATAAACGATGTGTGGAACATCAAATATTTGGATAGCTACCCCGATTGTACCATTAAAATTTACAACCGTTACGGAAAAGAAGTTTTTGTGTCTACAAAATACAAAGCTTGGGATGGCAAACTGGATGCTCAAGATTTGCCCGAAGGGACGTACTATTACGTAATTACAGCCAAAAATAACGAGTTAAAATACAGCGGTTCATTATTGTTAGTGCGTTAGGATGCTGGGTACCGTTGTAACAATAACAAAAAGAAAATTGACATATTACGTTTGGCTATTGATGTTTTTTACAATACAAGCGGCCTATGCACAACAGAAACCACAGTACAGCCAATACATTTTAAACAACTACATTACAAACCCAGCTTTAAGCGGTATAGAGGGCTATATCGACGTAAAGGCGGCCACCAGAAGACAATGGGTTGGGATAGAGGGTGCGCCAAAAACAAGTTATTTAACTGTTCACATGCCTATTGGTAACACCTCTGATTGGGCAGATCCAACATCAGGCGGGATGGTAGGTGACAATCCACTAGGCAAAAGTTACCGAAGCGATTATACCGCATCTAGTCCGCACCACGGCGTAGGCTTAAGTTTAGTGAAAGATGAAGCAGGCGCATTGGGTACTAATACCGTAAATTTAACTTATGCTTATCATTTAGGTTTGGCGCCAAAACTGAATTTAGCGGTGGGAATTGGCGCTGGCGCTAGCCAGTTTACGCCGGATGCCAGCAAGATTAAAACAGAGGTTGGTGGCGACCCCGCTATTGCAGAGAAAGGAAAAATAAGCAGCATTAAACCCGAACTAAATGCGGGTGTATGGTTATACGCGGCAGCGTATTTTGCCGGTGTTTCTGTGCAGCAGCTTTTGCCTCAAGAAATCGCCTTTAGCGAAAGCGGCAGTTCCAAAGGGAAAACTGTTCCTCATTTTTTTGCTACGGCCGGTTTCAGGGTTTGGTTAGGGGATAATTTTACGGTAATTCCCTCGGTGATGTTGAAATATGTTAAACCCGCACCGCCCGCTACAGATTTTTCTGCAAAATTCACTTTTAGGGATAAAGCTTGGCTTGGCGCAAGCTACCGCAAAGATGATTCGTGGAGCGCGATGTTAGGTTTCAACATAGGATCGTTATTAAACATCAGCTATGCCTATGATTTTGTAACCTCAGACATAAAAACAGCAGGGAAGGCTTCGCACGAGATTGTGCTGGGTTTAATGCTGAACAACCGATATAAAGTTACCTGCCCTAAAAACTTTTGAAAAGTCGGAGCTCTTGTGCCGAGCTGCGACTTTTTTATGGTTTTCTTATGCTTGCTTGATAAACTGCACGCTTCCGCTCAATTTAATTTCGTCGGCCACTACAATAGCGCCAGCCTCGGTTACAGCGTTCCAAGTTAAACCGAATTCTTTACGGCTAATTTTTCCGCTTAGCTCGAAACCTGCTTTATGGTTTCCGTAAAAATCATTGGCTGTGCCACCAAATTCCACGTTGAAAGTAATGGGTTTAGTAACGTCTTTAATGGTGATATCGCCTTTAAGCTTGTAATCGTCACCATCTTTCTCAAAAGAAGTAGATTTGAATTGGATGGCCGGGAATTTTTCTGCATCAAAAAAGTCGGCACTTTTTAAGTGTGCATCTCTATCAGCTTGGTTGGTGTCAATGCTGTTTACATCAATTGAAAACTGTACTTCAGCATTAATAAAATCCTCAGTTGGCGTAGTTAAACTGGCTTCAAAAGATTTAAAAGTGCCGGTTACGGTAGAAATTACCAGGTGCTTTACCTTAAACTGAATTTCTGAGTGAGTTGGATCTAATATCCATTTTGTATTTTCCATGTCCTTTTGTTTGTTAATGATTTATTGGTCAAATATACAGTTAGATGTTTGAACATGTAATTTATTTTTGTGAATTTACATTGAGATGAATTTTATTATAATCATCGCGGGCGCTTGTCTGGTGTATTTTGCGTCTGAAAGGGATAGGAACCGAACATCCGTTGGGAGCGTGAGGTAGCGAAGGCTGAAATTAGTAATAACCTGAGTTCGATTATTATTTTAAATCAAATCATCAATTATTAGATCTTTAAAGCAGATTCAATTGCATCGGGCTTTTGCCCGATGGATAAGATTATTATGAATATGGCTTTAGCCGAAACTTTCTGATCTCATTTTTGGCTAAAGCCATTTATAAATTGTCGTGTAAAACGGGCTAAAGCTCGTTCCTAGTTATAATTTTTGAAATTATTAATCGAATTGAGGTTAATAGAAGAGTGTTGCGTAGAAAGCAGGCAGCGCGCTGTAAAATAAAAAACCTCGCCGAAATAAAATCAGCGAGGTTTGTAAATTAGTTCTACTAAACGTTATGCAGAGATGTTTTTACGGATAATGTTAAGTGCCGCACCTGCTTTAAACCACTCAATTTGTTGAGCGTTGTAAGTGTGGTTCACTTTAAACTGGTCTTTGCTTCCATCGGCATGGTGCAATACAATTTCCAAAGCTTGGTTTGGCGTAAATGTAGTTAAACCAATAATATCGATGGTATCGTCTTCCTGTATTTTATCGTAATCTGCTGGATTGCTGAAAGTTAATGCCAACATACCTTGCTTTTTGAGGTTAGTTTCGTGAATACGGGCAAAAGATTTTACCAATACCGCACGTACACCTAAATGGCGTGGTTCCATGGCGGCGTGCTCTCTTGAAGAACCTTCACCGTAATTTTCATCGCCTACTACCAAAGTGCCAATTCCGGCGGCTTTGTATTCTCTTTGCGTTGCCGGAACAGGTCCGTATTCGCCAGTCAGCTGATTTTTTACGCTGTCGGTTTTTTCGTTGAAATAGTTAACCGCGCCAATCAACATATTGTTAGAGATATTGTCGAGGTGTCCGCGGAATTTCAACCAAGGACCGGCCATAGAAATATGGTCCGTTGTACATTTTCCTTTGGCTTTGATTAACAGTTTTAAACCGGTTAAATCTGTGCCTTCCCATTCTTTAAACGGTTCTAGCAACTGCAAACGGTGCGAAGTTGGGGATACAATTACCTCAACGTTAGAGCCATCTGCCGCCGGTGCTTGGTAACCTGCATCTTCCACAGCGAAGCCTTTTGTTGGCAACTCATCGCCGTGTGGCGCGTCTAATTTAACCTCCTGCCCATCAGCATTGGTTAATGTATCGGTAATTGGGTTAAAATCTAAACGGCCTGAGATTGCAATAGCGGCAACCATTTCTGGCGACGCTACAAATGCGCAGGTATTTGGGTTTCCATCGGCCCTTTTCGCAAAGTTTCTGTTAAAGGAGTGTACAATGGTGTTTCTTTCTTGGCGCTCGGCACCTACACGGTCCCACATACCAATACACGGACCGCAAGCATTGGTGAAAATAGTAGCGTCCAAATCTTCAAAAGTTTTTAATAAACCGTCTCTATCCGCAGTATAACGCACCTGCTCTGATCCCGGATTAATACCGAAAGATGATTTGGTGACCAATTTTTTATCAATGGCCTGACGGGCAATTGAAGCTGCTCTTGATAAATCTTCGTAAGAGGAGTTGGTACAAGAACCAATTAAACCCCACTCCACACGTAAAGGCCAATCATTTTTAACGGCTTCTTCTTTCATTTTAGAAACCGGCGTAGCCAAATCTGGTGTAAACGGACCGTTTAAGTGCGGCTCAAGCTCAGAAAGGTTAATTTCAATTACTTGATCAAAATATTTTTCTGGATTTGCGTAAACCTCAGGGTCTGCAGTTAAGTGCGCTTTAATTTTGTTGGCGCCATCAGCAACTTGGTTACGGTTGGTTGCGCGTAAATAGCGCTCCATAGATTCATCGTAACCGAAAGTAGAGGTGGTTGCGCCAATTTCGGCACCCATGTTACAAATGGTTCCTTTACCGGTACAAGACATTGAAGTTGCGCCTTCGCCAAAATATTCAACAATAGCACCGGTACCGCCTTTTACGGTTAATATACCCGCAACTTTAAGGATAACGTCTTTTGGAGCCGTCCACCCGTTCAGTTTACCGGTTAATTTTACGCCAATAAGTTTCGGGAATTTTAGCTCCCAAGGCAAACCGGCCATTACGTCGCAGGCATCTGCACCGCCAACGCCAATGGCTAACATTCCTAAACCGCCGGCATTCACCGTGTGCGAGTCGGTACCAATCATCATACCGCCCGGGAAAGCGTAATTTTCTAAAACTACCTGGTGGATAATTCCTGCACCTGGTTTCCAAAAACCGATGCCATATTTATTAGAAACAGAACCTAAGAAATCAAAAACTTCTTTGCTTTCAGAGTTTGCCCTGCTTAAATCTTCTTCTGCGCCTACTTTAGCTTGGATCAGGTGATCGCAATGTGCCGTAGATGGTACAGCAACCTTTGGGCGGCCTGCTTGCATAAACTGCAACAAAGCCATTTGGGCCGTAGCATCTTGCATGGCTACGCGGTCTGGCGCAAAATCAACGTAAGAACTTCCTCTTTCGTAAGCTTCGGTTGCCTCACCGTCCCACAGGTGAGCGTATAATATTTTTTCTGTAAGGGTTAAAGGTTTATTTACCACTTTGCGCGCCGCTTCCACACGACTGGCAAAGTTGGCATATACCTTTTCGATCATGTCGATATCAAATGCCATTTTCTGAAATGATTATGCTTTTAAAAATTGCTTGCTAATTTATGAAAATTTGCGCTTACCTATGTTATTTTAATGTAAGCCACCTTATTTGGAAGCATTCTATATTAGTACGGAGTCATTGTTAGGTGGTTGGTTTGTTAGGTCTTAGTTTGCTAGGTGGTTGGTTTGCTAGATGGTTAGTTCTTTGCGAAGTAATTACAAAAAAATAAAAATGATTGGCCGATTGTAGCGCTTGGCAGAGTTTTTACGTTAGGGATATAGAAAGAAAAAATTTCAAAAATTAAAATTTTAAAAATTATGAAAAGTTTAAAACAAAGAGGCATTGCGGGCTTTGTGATGTTGCTTGTAGTGTTCACTATGTCGTCTTGTTTAAAGAACAACGATGATTATGTGGCGCCTAATTATTCGTGGTTATCGGTTACCAATGCTTCTCCAAACGTTGAAAAATTTGATTTTGTGATTGATAATCAGTTGGTAAACAACGAATACTTCAGTTTTGGCGACCGTTTATCTTATCAAGCACTTTACTCGGGTACGCGCCGTATCGGCATTTTTAAAGATGGTACTACCGATAGTTTAAGAACCGGAACTTTGGTAGCACAGCCTAATAAAATCTACTCGTTGTACGTAGTTGGCGAAGCACCAAACACCCAGTTTTTGGTTACCACAGATTCTATAAAAGAACCAACAGCCGGAAAAGCGCGCGTAAGGTTCATGAATTTGAGTATTAACGCACCTGCTTTAAAGTTGAATTACGGTGTAGATTCAACTTTATTCACCAATGTTGCTTATAAAGGTTATACAGACTTTGTAGAGATACCAGGAGGTAAAAAATACAACTTTAGTGTAGCTACAGAAGCGGGTGGCGGTAACAGCGCCAGCCAAAATGCGATAATGATCGAAAGTAATAAAAATTACACCGTTTGGGCAAAAGGCTACTATAACGGCAGTACAACAGACAGCTTAAAATTAGGCTTAAAAATTCAGGAAAACCGATAACAAAGTTTTTCAAACAAAAAATGCCGGCTTAATAGTCGGCATTTTTTGTTTATTTAATTATTTAGCAGCGTAATTTTCTTGGTGAAAATTCACTAAATCATCAATTGGTGAACGTAATATTTTGCCCATCTTCATGCCGTATTCTGTAGCAACTTCTTCTAAAATATTGCGGAAATTATAAGCTACAGAGCCAATGCAGTTAAATTCATAATCTTTATAATTAGGATAGTGGCTTACCAAGTTTTTAAAGAAATCTTCAAAAGAACTTTTAACTAGGTTTCTAGAGTACTCGAGGTTTGCTGTGATATCATACACAAATTTGCTAAAGCTGGCGCAAAAACGGTTGGGCAATGGTTTGGTATAAACCGCTTCTAAAATATCATCGGGCGTAAGTTTAAAAGTTTCCCAAAAAGAATCTCTCACGGCTTTAGGCATGTAACCCCTAATATAGTCGGCAAGCAGCTTTTTGCCAATATAGCAACCGCTTCCTTCATCGCCCAAAATATAAGCTAAAGAGTCAATGCTCATCTCTATCCCTTCACCATCGTAAATACAAGTATTGGTCCCGGTGCCTAAAATGGCGGCGAAGCCTCTTTTGTTACCCAACAGTGCGCGGGCGGCAGCCATCAAATCATGGTCTACGGCAATTTTGGCGTTTGGAAAAAAGTTACGCATGGCCTTAGCTACAATTTCCGCTTTTTCTTCATTATGTACGCCTGCGCCGTAATAATGCACTTCCTTAATTTGGTCGGCCGGCAAATCAGACGGCGTATTCTTTTTTAACGAATCGTAGATGTAATCTGTATCAGAGAAATACGGATTATAACCTTCGGTATGGAACATGATTTTTTTTCCATCATCTTGGATCAATGTCCAACTGGTTTTTGTAGAACCCCCGTCTGCAATTAGTATCATTATTTTATTGGTTTGTTAGCGCTATAAAATTAGTAATTTTTACTTATTGTACAAACTACACTAAGTTGTGTTGTTTATAGATTGGCGGGCTTATAAAAACATTGTTTAATGCCACGCTCTAAAATATCTCTTTTTAACTCTTTGCCAATAAAAACTAACTTGGTTTGGCGGGTCTCATCATCGCGCCAAGCGGCACCTTCTGTAAAAACCGGCGCACCTTTAACAGATTGGATAATTAAACGCCTGCTGATGCCCTCCACATTGATGATGCCCTTAATGCGGTAAAACCACGCACCTTGTATAGCCAACATCACCGTAAAATAATGCCTCAACTTTAAAAGATCAAAACTTTGATCAAACACAAAACTTTGCGACACAATATTGTGAAAACTTTGCTCTTGGCCAATCCCAAATATATTTTGTGCCGATTTTGCACCTAAGCCAAGCTGCAGGCGAGGTTTTTCTTTGTCGTAAGCTTTTAGTGATAAAATTTCTGCTTTCTTGCTTTCCGCATAGTTGGTGAACTCGCTTTCTGCTAAAGGATTTATTTTGCTGATAGTCTCTGCAACTTTGTTTAGCGTAGCCTGGTCCACATCTGCACACTTATTAAATATGATGTAATCTGCAAACAAAACTTGTTTTGCGGCTTCTTCTTCATTTGCGATAACTTCTAAAACATTTTCGGCATCAATTAAACAGATGGTGCCGTCTAATTTAAAAGCCGTTTGGATGTTGTAATCTGTTAAAAAAGTGCCCGCTACGGCAGATGGATCTGCGATGCCCGTTGTTTCGATAATTAAATGGTCGTATTTATACCTACCGGTTACCAATTTATTTAGCAAATTAAACAAATCTCCGTTTATAGAGCAACAGATGCAGCCGTTTGATAGCTCAAAAATGTTTTCATCGGTTTTTACCACCAGTTCGCTATCAATATTTATTTCGCCAAATTCGTTTTCGATAATGGCAAACTTGGTGTTCGGATGCTTTTTAATTAGGTAATTTAAAAAAGTTGTTTTTCCGGCGCCTAAAAAGCCGGTAAGTATGGTAACGGGTACTGCGTTCATCACAAAAATGAAATTTAAAGGTTTATACCTTTTCTCTTTGAACCAAAGCCGGAATGGTTTTAAAGATAATCTTTAAATCCAGCCAAAAAGAGTAGTTTTTAGCATAAAAGTTATCGAGTTTTTTACGCTCATGGTCAGACATTTCTTTTTTTCCGCGCTTACTAATTTGCCAAAGGCCGGTTAAACCTGCCGGACCCAAAAAACGCATGGACCATTCATTGGTGGTTAGTTGCTCTGCTTCGTATAAGGGCAAAGGACGGTTGCCTACTAAAGACATATCGCCTTTAAGCACATTTAAAAGCTGCGGAAGCTCATCAATACTGCTGTTTCGTAAAAATGCGCCTAGCTTAGTTATCCTAGGATCGTTTTCGATCTTAAAAAAAGCCGAATCGCCATACTGGTTTTTGTGCGATAGGCTTGCAATTTCGGCATCGGCACCCACGCGCATGGATCTAAACTTGTAAAAATCAAAGATTTTGTATCCGGTGCCTACGCGTTTGCTGGTGTAAAAAACTGGCCCTCGCGAATCCAGTTTAATAAAGATGGCTACCAGTAAAAACAAGGGCGACAAAAAGATGAGCGCCAAGCTGGCAAGCGTTACGTCGAGCAGCCTTTTGCTAAACGGCATTTTATACTCGGCAGTAGGAACTTGCGAAAGTTGGCTTACCTGCGAGCGTAAAAGTTTGTAAAAGTTGAGGAATTTTAAACGCTCTATTAAATCATCAAATGGGATAGGAGGGGCATAGCAATCGCTAACGCCAAGCTCCATCGCTTTTTTTGTTACAGAAGCATTAGGCTGGGTAAGCAAAAATACTGTGATAAAGTTTTTGCTGATGAAATTGCTTTTTAGCGAAGCAATAAAGTTCAAAGTATCATCTGATTTTTCTGGATCAACTTCCGTTAAAATGATGGTATTCAAATCATCAAAAGATAAACGTTGCGTTACCTTTTTTAGGTCTGCGAGCAAATGAAATTGCTTAACGTAAAATTCAGAATCTCGAAAAAGCTGATTTATGCCCTCTTGGAATTGCGTTCCATGGTAAAGAATATTAACGGAGGAAGCGGATTTGGAGCGGTCGTCCACGCTAACATTCGAAAATTGCATCCGCTAATTTAGTATAATTTTTATTTTATCCTTTAAAATTGACGGATTAAAAGGTTTAGACATCAAACCATGAATAGGGTAAGGAATTTTACTTTTGATATTCTCTAATGAATCGGACCCCGAAAGTACAATTACAGGTACATCTCTAAAATAACCGCTTACTTTTAAAGATTTAACAAAATCGGCACCGTCAAAATAAGGCATCTCCATGTCAGAAATAATCAAATCTGGAATGTTGCCGCTATCTAACCAAGTGAGTGCATCGAACCCGTTGTTTTTTATAATTAGTTCGTAGTCCTTTTTAAGAATGAATTCCAGCAATTTCAAAATGGCAACCTCGTCATCTACCAGCAGAATCCTTTTCTTTACAGTCTCTTTATTTTTTTCTAGTGATAACATAAACCTTAGTCAATATAGTTCGGGATAATCAGAAACAATGCCGAACTGCTTGAAAAAATGGTTTCCAAAAGTACGGAGAGTTTTTGAAAATTTACGGTTTAAACCTTTTTATGGTTTTCTAAATTTTGTTGACGCTACATTACCGGCAAAACAATGCTCACGGCTATTTAAAGGTGTTTCTGCGTAGTATGTAGCTTTTGTAACTTCAAAGTTTTTCGATTTTTCGGTTACCATATTGCTTGTGTAGCTCGCGATTTTTATTTAAAAAAAATTTAAAGAAAAAATCGGCTAAGAGATTTTGCATCAAACATTGGGGAATAGTTTCCTTAGAGATGCAATAAATTCCCCATTTTTTTTTAGTTAAAGCCGAGCCAATAACTGGCCTGCAATGAATTTAGTTTTCTTTAAAAGTGTTGTTTGATAATAGAATATTGCTAAAAATGCGTTCGAGACTCTTTTAAAAATACTAAAAATATTAGTATTTTTGAGCAATGAATTTTGATCGCGTAAAAGAAAAACTGTCCATTTTGGCCGATGCGGCAAAGTACGATGTATCCTGCTCATCCAGCGGAAGCAAGCGAAAAAATAAAGGGAAAGGTTTGGGCGATTCTAGCGGAATGGGTATTTGCCACTCGTACACCACAGATGGGCGCTGTATCTCTCTTTTGAAAATCTTGCTCACCAACGTGTGTATCTACGATTGTGCGTATTGCGTTACCCGGCGCAGCAATGATATCAAACGCGCCGCCTTTACTGTGCAGGAAGTGGTGGACCTTACCATTAATTTTTACCGCCGCAATTATATAGAGGGTTTGTTTTTAAGCTCGGGTATTTTTAAAGATGCCGACACCACCATGGAGCGCTTGGTTACGGTGGCTAAAAAGCTTCGGGTGGAAGAGAATTTCAACGGTTACATTCATCTAAAAAGCATTCCGGGCGCGTCTGATGAGTTGATGAAAGAAGCTGGCTTATATGCTGATAGGCTAAGCATCAACTTGGAATTACCAACTACCGAGGGTTTAAAATTGCTTGCACCAGAAAAAGATCGCCAGCAAATGTTACAACCAATGGCCGCCGTAAAAAACGAAATTGCGCTTTACCAAGACGAGCGCAAAAAATTTAAACACCTACCCAGCTATGCACCCGCAGGGCAAAGTACACAAATGATTATTGGCGCTACGCCAGAAACGGACTTACAGCTGATACAAACCGCCGACTTTTTTTATAAAAGCTACAGCATGAAAAGGGTGTACTACTCGGCATATATTCCTGTGGCGCAAGATGCTCGCTTACCTTCTTTGCAATCGCAAGTGCCTTTATTAAGAGAAAATCGTTTGTATCAAGCCGATTGGCTTATGCGCTTTTATGGCTTTAAAGCCGATGAAATTTTGGAGGGCAAACAACCATTTTTAGCACTGGATATGGATCCGAAGCTAGCTTGGGCGCTACGTAATCTTGATTTTTTCCCTCTAAATCTGCAAACAGCAGATTTAGAAGCTATACTCAGAATTCCGGGGGTGGGTTTAAAATCTGCTTGGAAAATAATAGAGGGACGCAAGTTCGGCAAATTAAGCATCAGCCATTTACAGAAGATGGGTGTAGCTGTAAATCGCGCCAAGCATTTTATTGATTTTGGTACCTCAACCTTTTTAAACAAAAATGTACTGCATCAGCAAAACATAAAGAGCATCATCTTAAGCCAAAGCGTTAGCAAGTTTCAGGCGCATTATTCACCTCAATTAAGTTTGTTTTAATGCTTACGCTTCTTACATATGACCACAGTTTAGATGGTTTTTTTACCGCCGTTTTTGAAGTGTACGAATATAAGTTTGAAAACCCTTGGATTAGAAAAGAGGGTTTGCCAGAACCGGCGCTTTTTGGCGGTTTGCACCGCGTAATTACCGATGCAAAAAAAGCTGAGCGGGTAATTAATAAACTTAAAATGCTTTTGGGCGAAAACGGCTTGCGCATGATTGTATATGGCCTGCTTACCGAAGAAGAACATTGCGAAAAACCCATTTTGGATGTGATACGCTACGCGATTGCGCATCCACAGAAAAAAGTTTTGGCAGATATGACCAACCTTTCTGTTTTAAAACTAGAGCGCTACAACAAGCAAGTAAACCGCGAAAAACACCGAATGGAAGCTTTTGTTCGTTTCCGCTTAATAGCCGATTCGGTTTTTGTTGCCGAAATAGAGCCGGATTTTAACGTAATGCCCATTATAGCAAAACATTTCCGCCAGCGTTACCAAGATCAAAAATGGATGATTTTTGACCGCAAACGCCACTACGGTTTATATTACGATTTGCAAAGCGTGGAACTGGTAAGCATAAACCACCAACAATCTTTAGATAAGCTGAGCAATTTAGCCAGCGACGAGGCGTTTTACAGCGACCTGTGGCGTATTTACTTTGATAAAACCAGCATCGCGAGCAGAAAAAACAGCCGTTTACATGTACAACATGTGCCTAAGCGCTATTGGAAATACCTGACCGAAAAAAACTTCTTTTAAAGATTTTTTAAAGCTGCCCACATGCTTTCGTCAACCGGTATTCCGTTGATGGTATTTGCTTCGCGGGTTTTTAAGGTTTGTTCTCCCGGATACCGCACTCCAGATGCACCCTGTTTGGTATAAGCCAAAATTTCATCGGCAGTTTGTTGCGCGTTGGGGTATAAATCCATATCTAAACAAATGTAAACCTGCGAAACATTTTTTTCTTTTCCGCTTTCCGTAATGGCGCCGGTTGTTTGCCCGCCGCTTAAAATACTCGCTAATAAATCTAACATAATAGCCAAGCCCGAGCCTTTCCACATACCCACGGGCAAAGGCCGACGGGACTTACGGATGGCAGCAGGATCTTTAGAAAGTTCGCCTTTTTCATTGTAACCGCCGGCAAAAGCCAGTTCGGCGCCTTTTAGTTCGTGCTCTTGCAATTTCCCGTAAGAATATTGCGCCATAGCCATGTCCAATACAATGTGTCCGTTTTTGTGCGGTACAGCAATAATTAAAGGGTTGTTACCAATAGTGGGCAATGGCGAACCCCAAGGCGGCATAATACCTATGGTATTGGTAAAGTTGATGCCGATACAGTTTGCTTCTGCCGCCTGCCATCCGTAGGCGCCGCCACGCATCCAATGATTGGTGTTTTTTAATGCTACGCAACCCATTCCGTTTTGTTTAGCTAAAGCAATTGCGCGATCCATGCAAAATTTTGCGTTTAGCACACCCGGGCCTAAATTACCGTTCCACTGCTCTATAACTCCAAAACTTTTAACCAAACTCGGTTCGGCGTCAACATTTATAAAACCTTCTTTTATATAATCTACGAAGACCGGAAAACGGTTTAATCCGTGCGAATAAACGCCGTCTAAACTGTTACTAGCAAAAACTTCGGCGCAGGCACCAGCCTTTGCATCGGTAAAGCCATACTTAATTAATACGCGTTTTAATTCGGCAAATAGGGTTTGGTAGCTAACGTACATGCTATGTTTATTTTGTAAGATGCGGGATTGCAAATATAACTATTGTTTATTTATTGGGCATTTTGTGGAGAAAGTCCACAATTTTTATCTATTGCTGTTTTCATAAGACCTTGTGTAACAGTAAAGTGAGATTTTATGGCACAGGTGGCACTTTTATTCGATATACCGAAGCATATCAGATTAATTAAATTTTTAAAATAACATCATTATGAAAAAGTTCATTTTATCGGCTGCAATTGTGGCACTAACAACCGTAGCATTTGCACAAAATAACGACAGCGAAACAACACCACAACAGCAAACCCAAGCAACTGCTGCCCAAGATAGCTCTACAACTACGCCTGTAAAAATGGAAGATTTGCCAGAGGCTGTTAAAACCACCTTAGCATCAGAAGCTTACAAAGCTTGGACCCCTACAGAAGCCTTTTTAGTGAAAGAAAACGGTAACGAGTTTTACCAAATTAACGTGACCAAAGACGATGAAAAAGGGTCTGTTAAAATCAAAGCTGACGGAACACCAGCTTCTTAATTAAAACCTGTAAAGGATTAACCTTAAATTTCTTTATTAGTGTGCTAAAGCCGGACAATTTTGTTCGGCTTTTGTTATTTTTGGACGATGCTGAAGACTTTGATTATAGAGGATGATACGTCTTTCTCGGAATTGTTAGAGGGCTTTTTGTCCAGAAACGGGCATCAAGTAAAGCTTTGCGCAAAAATAGCCACAGCTTTAAAAACGCTGTCAGAAGAACAATTCCAGCTCCTTTTAGTTGATTATCGTTTGCCGGATGGCACCGGGTTAGAAGTGCTCAGATACCTACGCGACAAGCAAATAGCTGTACCGGTTTTGATGATGACCAGTTTTAACGATGTACGTACGGCGGTTAAATCCATACAGTTGGGTGCATCTGATTATATTTTAAAGCCGGTAAATCCGGATGAATTACTGGTTGCCATTGAAGGGGCGATAGCCAAATCTAAAACCCCGAAAACAGAAGTCGCATCTGCCAACTACATTAAAGGCGAAAGCGAACAGTCGGAAAAAATTTATCAGCATGTAGATTTGGTGGCACCCACAGAAATGGCTGTACTTATTCAGGGCGAAAGCGGTACTGGGAAAGAGCATATCGCCAGACTATTGCACGCTAAAAGCGCCCGTAGTAGCAAGCCCTTTGTAGCAATAGATTGTGGTTCGCTATCTAAAGAGTTATCCATTAGCGAATTATTTGGGCATGTAAGAGGTTCTTTCACAGGCGCTTTAAGCGATAAAAAAGGGCAATTTGAGGTTGCAAAAGGCGGCACTTTATTTTTGGATGAAGTAGGAAATTTAAGTTACGAGGTGCAGGTGAAGCTTTTACGTGCCTTGCAAGAGCGCGTAATACAACCTTTAGGTGCTACAAAAACGGTAAACGTAGATGTGCGCATTATTGCCGCCACCAATGATGATTTGCAAAACAGCATTTCCAATGGTGATTTCCGCGAAGATTTATACCACAGGCTAAACCAGTTTAAAATACAGTTGCCACCCTTGCGCGAACGTGGAAACGATTTGAAGCTTTTTATTGATTATTTTATTGCCGATGCTAATACAGAGCTCAACAGAAATGTAAAACAGCTTTCAAAAGAAGTAAAAGAAGTTCTTTTTAACTACGATTGGCCGGGCAACCTACGCGAGCTTTCTAATGTAATTAAAAGAATGGTTTTATTGAGCTTTACGGAAACCGCCCAATTGGATGCCCTGCCAGATGAAATGGTTTTAGCTATACAACAGCCCGCGCCACAAAATTACGGCAGTGATTTAAAAGTCAGCAACGAGCAAAATGAACGCCTGCTGATTGAAGACGCTCTAAAGAAAACGAAATATAACAAATCTAAAGCGGCACGGCTGTTAAACATCGATCGCAAAACGCTTTATGCCAAAATGGAACGCTATCAAATCGAGTAATTCCGCTCGGCGATATAATCTATAAAACGGTCGAGCTTGCATAACAGGTAGTTAATTTCCTGTGTTAAATCTTCCGAGAAATGCTGGTTTGTTTGTAACTGGCTTTCCACTTTTCTAAATGCAAAAGCCAACTGTTTATAGCCAATTTGCCCCGTACGCCCAGCTAAACGGTGCACAATGAGTTGGCAAAGTTTGCACTCTTGCTGTATCAATTCGCTTTTGAGCAATAAAATGTCTGCTCGGCATTCGTCGGCAAAACGTTTCAATATTTTTGCTAACTGGGTTTCATCTCCAAAGGTCATTTTTTTAAGGTTTTGTGTATTTATGTTTTTAAATTCTGCGCTGTCGTCAATAAACAGAGATAAGAGGGTATTTTGGTTAAAAGGCTTATGGATTATGCCGTCAAAGCCGGCATCTAAAATAATTTTCTGCTCGGCAGACAGTACCTGCGCGGTTACAGCGTAAAATTTTGTCCTGGGCGATACCTTTGGTTTCAACAGTTTAATCAATGCCGTGCCGTCTATCTCGGGCATCCGCATATCCATTAAAACAAAACCCAAGTTTGTTGCAATTTTGGCCTCTAAAACCGCTTTTGGATTCGAAAATATTTGATAACTAAGTCCATGTTGCGAGAGGATGGCGCTGTAAAGATCTAAAATAAGCTGGTCGTCATCCACTAGCCATACCATTTTTTCGGTGTAACAACAATTGTCACGTAAATCAGATGGAGCTGCTATTTTTGGCGCCTCCGCAATGGGCAACACAAGGTTTACGGCAAAGTTGCTGCCAACGCCTTTTTTGCTGCTTACTTCAATCTTTCCGTTTTGTAAATCAATCAGTTGCTTCACAATACTTAAACCCAAACCTGTGCTTTCCAAATCTGTCCGGTTTCCATTTTTTCCATTGTCAAATTCCTCAAAAATGGAGGCCATTTGTTGTGCGTCCATGCCTTGGCCGGTATCGCTTACGCTTATTTTTAAGGCGTAATTTGTTTTCTCTTTGGTGTAGGCTAGGTTTAGGCTCACCGTGCCTGCATCGGTAAACTTAATGGCATTGCCTATAAGGTTAAATAAAATCTGTTTTAGGCGGAAAGCGTCTGCCTTAACAAACAGATTTTCAGAAATTTGTATGTTGTGGGTTAATTGTAGGTTTTTGGCATCTGCTAAAGGTTTTGTAATTTGCAAAACCTCATCAAAAACACTTTTTAGCTCAAAAACCTCTGTTTTAAAAATGAACTTGCCAGAGATGATACGGCTGTAATCCAGAATTTCATTGATGATGTACAACAGATGTTTTGCAGACAAATTAATTGCTTCTAAAGATTTTGATGCATCTGCCTGATGAAGGGCGAGCTGTTCGGAATAACCGATGATGGACTGCAGAGGCGTGCGGATTTCATGACTCATATTGGAGAGAAAGCGTTGTTTGGCGCGGGCATTGTAATCTGCTAAATCTTTTGCCTCTTCCAACGCTTTACGGTAGCGGTTGCTTTTGGCAATGTCTGTTAAAATAAGGTAGCCCAACATCAGTGTAAGCGCTAAAAACGCAATTAAAATGATACTGATTTGCCGGATGCCATCACCCACTACCTTACGCGCCGTAACGCCTTTGCGTTCTATCTGGGCCAAAGCTTCGTTACGCACCTCATTCAAAATATTCAGCATTTGCTGGGTTAATTTGTTAGATGTGCTTAACAGATTACGTTCCTTATCTACAAATTTTTGGCTTTTTAAACGCTGGCGGTTTTTAATTAAATCCAAAGAATTTTCCATGCTGTGCAAAAGGCTGTCTTCTGCAAACTGATCTAAAGTATCGCGTTTTATTTTAAGCTCTTCGCTTACAACTTTGTATTCTTCAGGTTTCTTTTTTCCGAAGATTTTATTGAAGAAGCCCTTGTTTTTATCCTCTTGGATGGTGGTAACTGCCGTTGTGCTTTCGGTAGTGTAAACAGCGCTGTCTGTTTGGAAAGCCCTCTGCTGAAAAATTTTGTTTAGCTTTTCAATTTCTTTGGAGAAAGATTTGGTGCTTAAAAGGCTATCACGCACGGTGAGGTACAATATAAACTGGCGGTCGCGCTCGAGCAAAAGCTTCTTAACAGATTTGATCCGCTCGGTTTGCATACTGTCTGCCGCATACAAAGCACTTAAAGTGTCCAAACTTTTTCTGACTTGACGGGTTTCGGCCACAAAACGTTCGTCATCGTGCTGGTTAATAGCCAAGTATTGCTGTTTTTGATCTAAGCGCGAAACGTTATTGAAGATTTGGTTCACCAGCGTCAGCTTCCGGTCCGGTGCCGATACCGCATCAACGGTTTTTATCATCTCGGTAAAAACCAGCTTGCTAACGCCCCATGCAGCCAATAGTGCAAAAATTGCCATTAAAAAGCCGAAAATTATTTTGCCTTTGGTGGCCGATAAAAAATCCTGTTTAAAGTCCAAGTTCATTTAATCTTTGCAGCCAGCTGATATGAAATTATCGTACCAATTATGCCGGTTTTATAAAAAACGCTATTTAACTAATTTCTTTATTTTCATAGCTTCGCATTTATGCAATTTACCCTTAAAAACGCCCTTTGCGTAGCGATATTTTCTTGTATCTGCTTATTTAGCAAGGCTCAAGAAGCATATTTTGAAGTTAAACTTTGGGAGCAAGGACTACCCAACACAAACGGAAGTGATTTTGGGGGCTACGGTCCCGATGAGGTAAATTATAAACCCACCATGCGGGTGTTTTTACCCCAAAAGCCCATCGCAAATGGGAAAGCCATTGTGTGTTTCCCTGGCGGTGGCTATGCGCAAACCAACCCCGAGCGTTATGGCGAAACTTGGGCGCCTTTTTATAATAAGTTAGGGATTGCTTTTATTGTTTTGCATTACCGTATGCCAAAAGGCAAAAGCGCCGTTACTATTTCTGATGCCATAGAAGCTTACAAACAAACTAAATTACACGCAAAAGAGTGGGGGATTAACCCTGATAAAATTGGGATACAAGGCGTTTCTGCCGGGGGGCATTTGGCTTCTACCTTGGCAACGCATTATCAAGAAAAATTAAATATCCCTTTTCAAATTCTAATTTATCCGGTAATCACCCTTCAGGATCCTTATACGCATAAGGGTTCGCGCGATAACTTTATCGGCAAAATGCCAGAGCCAAAATTACCGTCAACAAAAGCATCGCGCCAAGCATATTTACAGGCCAAAGAAAAATATAACCGTTTAAAAAACTACTATTCTAACGAGTTGCAGGTGACTGCCCGTACGCCGCGGGCTTTTATCGCAGTTAGTGATGACGACCGTTTGGCTATGAACAGCATATTGTATTACGCCGCATTAAATAAAAATAAAGTTCCAGCCGTTTTACACAGCTACCCATTTGGCGGGCACGGCTGGCACATTAACACCAAAGATGACAAATTTGCGTTTGCAGGTTTGGTAGAGGCAGAATTGAAAGCTTGGTTGGAAAGTTTTTGAAAAAATTAATAACGAATTTTCTCATTCATTCTTTTATCTAAAACTCAAACACTTAAAATAAGCGATAGTTGTTTTGAAAACTAAAACGACGTTTAAATACTAAAAAACGCTTATTTTGGTGGGTTATTAGCATAATTGGGATAGATGAAGGTTATTATTGCAGAAAAACCATCGGTAGCCAGAGAGCTAGCAAAAGTATTTGGAGCAAACACAAAAAAGGCTGGCTACATTGAAGGAAAAGGCTTCACTTTCACCTGGGCTTTTGGTCATTTGCTACAACTTGCGCCTCCGCAAGATTATGGCTTTTACGGTTGGCGCGCGCAAAATTTGCCGATGTTACCAGCTAAATTTAAGCTTGCCGTACGCAAAATAAAAACCAAAGACGGCGTGGTAGAAGACCCCGCGGTACGCAAACAGCTGGATGTAATCAAAGCACTGTTTGAGGAATGTACAGAAATTATTGTGGCTACGGACGCCGGGCGCGAAGGAGAGCTGATTTTTAGGTACATTTACTATTATCTAAAATGCAAAAAGCCTTTCCGCAGACTGTGGATTTCCTCACAAACGGACCAAGCAATAAAAGATGGGTTTCGCAACCTAAAACCCGGAACCGATTATGATACCCTGTTTTACTCGGCCCATTGCCGTTCAGAGTCGGATTGGTTGGTAGGAATGAATGCCACCCAAGCCCTTAGTATTTCCGCTGGTAACCGCGCGGTTTTGTCTTTGGGCAGGGTACAAACGCCTACTTTAGCCATGATATGTTCTCGTTTTAATGAGGTGAAGAATTTTGTGCCCGAGACCTACTTTCAGGTAGCTATACAACTGAAAAAAGACGAAAGCTTATTTAGGGCGATATCTGCAAAAAATTACAAAACCAAAGAAGAAGCCGAGGAGGTTTTAGAAGCAGTGCTGGATTTAGCCCGTGGCTACGAAAAGGGCGCAAGGGTGGAGAAAGTGGAAGCAAAGGCTAAAAAAGAACCGCCACCGCTGTTGCACGATTTGAGCTCGCTGCAACAAGAGGCTAACAAAAAGAAAGGTTACACTGCGGACCAAACTCTGGGCATTTTACAACAATTGTACGAAGGCAAATTGGTAACCTATCCGCGTACCGGCAGCCGTTACATCGGTGATGATATTTTTGCTAGCGTTCCGGATTTGATTGCGAAGTTCAAAGATCATCCGCTATTTGGCAAGCAAGCCCAGGTTTTATCATCGCAAAAGCTAAACAAACGTAGCGTAAATGCTAAAAAAGTAACCGACCATCATGCCATTTTACCCACCGGAGAGCCGGCGGGGCATCTTTCATCGGATAGGCAGGCTGTTTACGATATGGTGGTAGGGCGTATGCTGGAAGCTTTCCATGAAGAATGTTTAAAAGAAACAACAAAAATCACTTTGGTATCCGGCGCCTTGTTTACAGCCAACGGTACGGTAATTAAACAAGCCGGTTGGCGTGCAGTTTTTAACGATAAAGACGAGGATAAAAAAGACGAAGACAACGCTACCTTGCCCGCGGTTTTAAAAGACGAAACTTTGGTTATTAGCAACAAAGCCATTTTAGAAAGACAAACCAAACCTAAACCTTTATATACCGAAGCAACTTTACTTAAAGCTTTAGAAACATGTGGTAAAGATATTGAAGACGAAGAACTTAGGTATGCGATGAAAGATAGCGGTTTAGGAACACCGGCAACACGTGCCTCTATTATAGAAACCTTGATTAAACGCGATTACATTAAACGCGAAAAAAAATCTTTGATACCCACAGACATGGGTTTAGCGGTGTACGACGTGGTTAAAACTAAAAAAATTGCGCAAGCAGAACTTACGGGTGCATGGGAAAAGCGTTTAGAGGAAATAAAAGCTGGGGCATCTGTTGCAGATTTTAAAGCCGAGATTGCCGAATACACTAAAAGCATTACGCAAGAGCTTTTAAAAGCGGGCACCGCATTAGCGCCAATTACCGTCAAAGCGAAGGCATAAATATTTAAAATTAGTGTAATTTTTTAAAATGAAAACGCTTTTAATACCTATATTGGAGCCTTATGCCTTCAAAATTACCGTTTTTTAACTGGTCTTTAAAAAAGACTTTAAATGATGAAACTAACCATCTTTTAAGAGCCAAATACAAAATTATTTTTACTGTCTTTATCCTGTTTTCTTTAAAAGGCTTATTGGCATTTGGCAGCGCAGTTTACAACGGGCAGCATTTTCAGGCTGTTCGTGCATTAGCTTTTTTGGTGGTGTATGTTTTGGTTATCCAAGGCCTGCTCAACAAAAGACTCAGCTTGGCAAGTGTTGCACACGCGTTTATTGCAGGGAGCTTATTGTTGATTTATACCAATTTGTTCATGACGGCCAAATCGGTAAATATTGTAACCATACAGTTTATATTTACGCTTATTCTTTGCAGTTTTTATTTGCTAAACGCCAAATTCGGCATAATATATTCTGCTCTAGGCATTTTGCCTGTGATGGTTTCGTTGCTGGTAGGGTACAAATTCAGTATTTTTTCGGGTTTAAGTACTTTGTCTTCTCCGGGCTACGAGATGGTTTTGGTGCTTAACTTTATCACCATCATTTTTATCCCATATCTTTTTTATCAGGCATTTTGCGAAACTTTGGATGACAAAGAAAAGTTGAATATGGAGTTGCAGAGGGCAGTAGAGTCTGCAAATAAAGCAGTAAAGATGAAATCCGAATTTCTATCTACCATGTCGCACGAACTGCGCACCCCTTTAAACACGGTTATCGGCACCACAGATTTGTTGCTTTCAGAGGCTTATGCACCGCATCAAACAGACAACCTGAAAGATCTTAAGTTTTCTGCCAACTGTTTGCTTACCATCATTAACGATATTCTGGATTATAATAAACTCGATTCCTCAAAGCTTAACCTAGAATTTATTTATACCCACTTGCATCAGCTTTTACGTGAAGTAAGCTCGGGTTTGGCGCACCAATGCAAAGAAAAAGGGCTAAATTTCCATTTGACTATTGATGAGGACATCCAAGGTTACGAAGTGTTAACGGATCCCACCCGTATCACTCAAATTATGTACAACCTTATCGGGAACGCCATAAAATTTACCCCGCAGGGCGAGGTGAAAGTGAGTTTGTCTGTTTTAAGCAAAACAGATGATCGGCTGTATCTTCGTTTTTCTGTGGAAGATACCGGCATTGGCATTGATGATAGCCAAAGGGAAGCCATTTTTGAACCATTTAATCAGGCTTCTACCAGTATTACCCGCACATTTGGAGGCACCGGATTAGGGTTGTCAATAGTTCAACGTTTACTTTCGTTATTCGACAGTAAAATAAATCTGACCAGTAAATTAGGCCGTGGTTCTGTTTTCTATTTTGACATCAACTTTAGCTACAGAAACAGAGCTGCGGATGCAGAAACTGTTGTAGAAGTAGCGACGTTGAAAGATTTGAGCGATCTTAAAATTATGGTTGCAGAAGACAATATGATGAACCGTGTACTGGTTAAAAAGATATTTGCGAAATGGAATAACGACCCGGTTTTTGCCGAAGACGGGCAGGAAGCTATAGAAACAGCATCTTTTCAAAAATTCGACATTATATTAATGGATTTGCATATGCCGCGCGTAGACGGTTATACGGCTGCCAAAGCGATTAAGGCTGATGCAAATGCTTTGAATAGCGAAACCGCAATCGTGGCGTTTACGGCCTCTATTTCGCCACAAATTTTGGCCGAAGTGAGCGAGGCGGGAATGTGTGATTACATTTATAAACCTTTTAATGCCGAAGATATATACCGTAAGCTGCGAAACTTACGCCCTTTAAATTTTGAAGAAGAAGCTTAGATTTTTTCGCTCATCTTAGAAATCTCTGCCGAAAGCTTGGTGATCAGCTCCAGTTGCTCGGTAATCTGCGGATCGTTCTTTTTGTCTGATAAATGGATATGCAGTTTTGTGTTTGTGCCGGCCTCTATTTTAGCATCAATTTTCCCAACTGCTTCCTCTAAATAAAACCTGATTTTTCGTATCAATTTTAGCTGGTCCGAGTTGATGGTGGCCTCCGTTTCGGCGAAACTTGCAGAAAGGTTTGCCAAGTAAGATGACAGGATGTGGTTAAGTACCACAAATTTGTGTATCTCCTTAATACGGCGTTGTTTACTTTTTGGCTCTTGAAGCATCCGTTGAAAAGCACCGGAGAGGTTAGCAGTGTTTACATAAACGTTTTTCCGGGCTAACCGGTACTCGGTTACATTAACAGGCATCAAAGATTGCCTCAAAATAATGTGTTCAAAATAGTTGAGGTTTGCCTTTACCATCTGCGGTAAAAAGCTACGTAATTGCGCCGACTCCCAATCTGGAAATAAAATATAACTGGAAGCGATGGCTAAAAAAGAACCGATCAAGGTATCTACAATTCTTTCGCTGGCAATCATGGTAACGCTGCTTGCCGAGTTTAAAAACGTGAACAAAACGAGGATAAAAGGTGTCATAAAAATAACCCCCACCACGTATTTGATGCGGATAACACTGTAAGTTACCAGCATAAACAGCAACAAAATCACAAAACGCGCAGTTTCATCTGTCACAAACATCAAAATTATTGTGCCCAAAATACCACCTATCAGCGTGCCCACCACGCGTTCGTAATTTCTTTGCTTGGTACTGCTAAAACCGGGTTTCATAATCACCAAAATGGTCACCAAAATCCAGTAACTGTGGTGCCCCAAAGAAAACATCCGGCCAACGGTAAAACCTATTAAACAAACAATCGCCAGGCGCAAAGAGTACCTAAACACACCCGAGCTTAGGTTAAGGTTATTACGGAAAATCTTCCAGTCAAAGCTTTGATGGCTTACAAAACGCGAAAGCTCGCTAGGAGAGGTGCCACCTTTGGTTTCCACGGTTTCTTTACCAAAGTAGGTGAAAATATCAACCGTTTTTTGGTAAATGTTGCGCAGATTAATCAGTATTTTTTTAAGGATAAGTGTTGATGTGCCTTGCTGTTCTAAAACATCTAAACGGTTTTTTAAATCGTCTAAATCTTCGATGGAAACATGCTTTACAACCGGTTTTTGCTGATAGGTAAGGCAAAAACCTATGTATTCAATCTCGTCGGCAACTTTTTCTATGGTTTTTGCAAAGGCAGGTAATATGTATTTATCGGCAAACCGTTCGCGGATACCCTCATAATCGTTGTGCGTTGCCATGGTTTGCTCAAAAATATCTACCGTATCCACAAAAATCTGCACCATCAAACGCCCGGCATTGGTAGATTCGTTCATCAACTCGCGGGTTTTAAAAAGCGCATCGCGCACATTATCTTGCAGTTCGTTTACCTTAACCTGTTGCTTTACCAGGGCCTCAAAGTTTTCTTCAACAGTAACTTCGTTGCCATAAAAACGCGCCCGCAAACGCATGTATTTGCCCACTTCGCTAATACTCTCGCCCAAAGTTTGTTGCGCATAGCGATATGGGCGCAATGTAGAAAACAGCGTGCTGAGCAAATAGTACCAAATACCGCCACCTAAAATCAAAAACGAATGCTCAAAAGGTTTAAAAGACGATTTCCCCGGGATAATATCCAGCACCATAATTAACAAAGCGGCGGTGCCTACGGAGGCTGCGCGTGTGCCATACAGGTAAAACATGGCGTATAAAAAGCAGAGAAAAAATATCTCGACGGCAACAAAATACGGGTTGGTATTGATAGACACCGTAAGCAAAGCCGTGAAAAACACCAGCACATTGGTTGCCAACATTCCGTTTTTACGGTGTAGCCAAGGGCCCGGCGAATCGGCAATGCTGGCACAAAGCGCACCTAAAGATAGGGTTACGCCGATTTCCAAATGGTTAAATTGAAAAGCAATGAACGAGGGCAGAAGCACGCCCATTGTAACTTTAACGCCATCAGAAAAATACTGGGTGTACATGAAATTTCTAAAGTCATCAATGGGGTTACTCTTCATATCGGTAAATGTAATCCATTTCAAACAAACCCTAAGCCCAAAAGCATCAATATTAATTTAATAACTTTGCGCCCTAATATTTTGATTTTATTGTGATGAAATATTGCTTATAACTTCGGCATCTTTTATTGCAAAACCCTTTTATTAATGAAAAGTTTTAAAGAATTGGGCGTTGGTCCACAGTTTATACAGGCGCTAGAAGAAAACAATATCACGGCGCCAACCGAAATACAGGAAAAAGCAATTCCGTTTTTGATGACAGAAGAGCGCGATTTTATCGGTCAGGCGCAAACCGGTACCGGAAAAACCGCAGCTTACGGATTGCCCATGCTGCACAAAATAAATCCGGATGTAAAACAAATTCAAGCTTTGGTAATTAGCCCAACGCGCGAGTTAACGCAACAGATTAACAAGCAACTTTTCCGCTTTACCAAATACGCCGAAAAGAAAATTTTTACCGAAGCCGTATATGGCGGCGAAAAAATAGACGTGCAAATTGCGCGTTTACGTCGCCCCACGCATATTGTGGTTTCAACTCCGGGCAGGTTGATTGATTTATTGGAACGCAATGCCATTAATTTAGAACAGGTAAAAACCGTGGTTTTAGATGAAGCTGATGAAATGCTGAGCATGGGTTTTAAAGCCGATGTTGACAAAATTTTGGCTTATACCAACAGCAAGAAAAGCCGGACGTGGCTTTTCTCGGCAACTATCCCTAATGCATTAAAAGAAATTATAGATGAGTTTATGGATGACGATGCCGAACGTTTGGTGGTTTCTAACGAAAAAATTGTAGCCAAAGGTATTGCGCACCAATACGCCGTTGTTGATATTAACGATAAATTTGATGTTGCCGTGCGCTTTTTAAAAGCCCAAGGCGATAAGCGTGGCATCGTGTTTTGCCGCACCAAAGCTGGCGCGCAGGCTTTAGCCAAACAGCTTTATAGCAAAAATATACAGGCAGAAGCCATACACGGAGATTTAGGGCAGCGCGACCGCGACCGGGTGATGCGTTTATTTAAATCTAAACGGTTGCAGGTGCTGGTGGCTACAGATATTTCGGCACGCGGTATTGACGTTGATAATTTAGCATACGTTTTGCATTACCAATTGCCAGATCAGTTTGAGTATTATACACACCGGAGCGGACGCACTGCCAGAGCAGGAAAAAAAGGTTTTTCATTGGCTTTTGTTGCCCCATCTGAACTTGGAAAAATTGACGAGTTAGAAGAAGGCTTGCACATTTCTTTTGAAAAAGTGGATTTGCGCCAATAAATAAACGCATTTGAAAAAGTACAGAACGCTTTTTAAAGCTTATATTAACGATTATAAGATGGTGCCTCAATTTAGCACCATTTTTATTGCTTTGGCTTTCTTACTTGTTGGCGTTTTTTGCTTTTATGAGCTTACAGAAGAGTTGTCTGACAACAAGCTGGAGCTTTTTGATAATTTTATTATTGAGCATGTGGTATCTTGGCGCACGCCCTTGCATACCGAGTGGATGAAAAGCGTAACCTTAGTTGGCAATCTTATAGGCTATGTGCTTATCATCCCTATACTTACTATTTTCTTTATTATCCGCAAAAACTGGCGTTTATCTATAGAAATTACATTGGTTTTGCTGTTATCCTCGGGCTTAAATGTTGTTTTAAAAAACATCATCGGCAGAGAACGGCCACCGGAAATTGGCCGTTTGGTAGAAGCACAATTTTACAGTTTCCCTAGCGGGCACGCCATGAGCGCCATTACTTTTTACGGCTTTATCATCTACCTGAGCGCAATTTTAATCAAAAAAGCTTGGTTAAAAACGTTGATAATTGTGCTGTGTTTGGTGATGACGGTATTGATTGGCTTTAGCCGGATTTATTTGGGTGTTCATTTTCCGTCCGATATCTTGGCCGGATACTTAGCGGGTTTTGCTTGGCTGATGTTTTGTGTTTTAGTGCTAAACCTTATCACGCTCAGTAAATTAAAGCTGGAAGAAACGCAACATCCGTAGCTAATTCCAATTTATCCTAAATTTTGCTAAATTTGCATAAATCCGACCGCACGTTTACACCCGGTTTTCATAACAACATTTTGGTAAAAGCTCGATAAGCGATGCCGTTTCTGTTAATGCCGGTTTTGTTTTAGGGTACGATGTGGATTTAAAGCATACTAATAAATCATTAATGGGTAGATCACAAGAGACATTTAGCAAAAAAGAAAAAGAGAAAAAACGTTTACAGAAGAGACAAGAGAAACAGCAAAAACGCGAAGAGCGCAAAGAAAATTCTGCAGGTGGCGGTTTAGAAAACATGCTGGCCTACGTAGATGAATTTGGCAATATTACCGATACACCACCAGATCCAACACGTAAAAAAAGTGTAATAGATGCCAGCAGCATTGAAATTGCCATCCCTAAACAAGCAGAAGAAGACCTTAGCTTGCCTAAAAAAGGAAAGATTGATTTCTTTAACGAATCTAAAGGTTACGGTTTCATCCGCGAAGACGGTACACAAGAGAAATATTTTGTGCATGTAAACGGGCTTACCGAAGAGGTTAGGGAAGGAGACAAAGTAACTTTTGAGCTAGAAAAAGGCTTGAAAGGTTTAAATGCGGTAAACGTAAAGAGGGTATAATTGTTTAAAACGGCATTACGGGATAAAAGTAATGCCGTTTTTATCGTATCCTAAAAGCAGGCAGAAATTCTTTTTGCCAGGGTGTTTACTCACAAACACAAATCCATCTTGGCTTTCGCTAAACGGCACCCGACCAGTTATAATCGATATCAATTGGCTATCTGCAACAACATCGGCTTACGCCAGTTTTTCAATTTCTCGGGATTCAGAAACGCTTTATACTGCACTTGACCATTTAATAAAGCGAACTACAGCCGGCAAAGTCATGGAAAAAGGCCCGATATTTAAGATTAAGCCCAATGCTTTGAGTATGTTATTTCAGCCAAACCTATAGTTTGTTACCGAAATAGTTGCTATAAAGCCGTCTCAATATTTATTAAAAAAACTACCAATATTTGTCTTATAAAAAGCAAGCCACTGCCGGCAAAGTCGTGGAAAAAGGCCCGATACTTAAGATTAAGCCCAATGCTTTGAGTATGTTATTTCAGCCAAGCCAAACCTATAGTTTGTTACCGAAATAGTTGCTATAAAGCCGTCTCAATATTTATTAAAAAACCCACCAATATTTGTCTTATAATTGATATTATGTTAAGTAACACTGAGCTGAACTCTGTCTTCGCCTTTTCCGGTACTTCCTAATGCAGTCCATATCTTCACCAATTACCGCAAGCACTACAACTCTCTAATCAGCTTGTGAAATAACTGCATCGCCTGCTTTTTGCTATCTGTCAATCGGTAATCAATTTTGTGCATCAGGTAATCCACCAGATCAAAATCTTTGCGCATCTCTAAATTTTCGAAAATCTTCAACCGGCTATCTAAACCAAATTTTAAGGCTTCGTTCAGTTGGCTTACAAATTCTGGATCTATCACTTTATTGCTCACCCAGGCCGCAAAAACAAACTCTAAACCGGTGAACTTTTGCCATTCGGCTGCCAAATCGTACACGTAAGGATATTTGTCCACTTTGCCAAAAGTACGGTCGCCTATTTGTACAAAAGCCGTTTTCGGGTGTGGCGAACGTCCGTATTCTTTAGCCTTGTAAACCAGCTCGGGCTGTACTTTCCAAAAGTTTTTTAGAAGCACCAAAGCCAAGTTGTTTGACGATTTGGATTGTGGATCCAGTTGCAGATATTTCACTTCGTGTATTGGACAATTGCTGAACACGAAAACAGAGTTTACCGCTCCACTTGCGCCTATGCAATAATCGGAAATAACATGCGCCTCCGGCAAATTCAATATGGCCGCTACGGGGATTAAACCAATGTCGACCACGTTTTCTTGCAATTTATCTGCGCAGGTTGCGGGCACATCTAAACTTAAATCTATTGAATTTTTTATGCTATGATGTTGTAAACCGTATATAAACGGGATGGTATTGGTGTAGCTCACCGCCGAAATTTTCACCATAAGTTATTGAAGATGTGCAGTGCTGTTAAAAGTTTCGATCATGAAAAGATCCCGTTCATAATCGTAATCTAAAATGTAAAGAGACGTATTTTGGTGCGGAAAATCTTCCATTTGGTCAAAAGGTTTTTTCATTAATCCGCAAAGCAGCAACCGTAACGCGCGCCCGTGCATACACACCAAAACAGTTTTTTCATCCCGGTGCGATAAAATATGTGCAATAGCCTCCATCTGGCGGATATGCACTTCATTGGGGCTCTCCCCTCCTTCCGCTTTGTTATCGTATTGTCCTTTGTTCCAAGACTCAACCAAAGCTATAAAACTGGCGTCTAGCTCTGGCGAATGTTTTTTCCCCTCGTAATTGCCCCAGGCTATTTCATCTAAACCAGGAAGTTGCTCCCAAGCAATCCCTTTTTCGATAAACTTCGCTACGGTTTGGTGGGTTCTTTTTAAGGCCGACGTATAAATTTTATCAAAAGGAACGTTTTTATAACGCTGATAAAAGGCCTCGGCCTGCGCCCTGCCGGTATCATTTAAATCGGCATCAACGCCCCTGCCTTGTACTACCTTGTTTTTGTTAAGTTCTGTTTCGCCGTGGCGTATAATGTATAATCTTTTTATTGTTGGCTCGCTCATTAATTATTTACTACGGGTAATGCATAATATTTCGGTTTCGGCTCATCATCAAACGCTACATTGGTATAATCTGTGATTACATTGTAAAGCGTATCTCGTTCAATTGGCTCGCGTCCAACGGCTTTAATTAGTTTTACTAAATCTTTAGTACTCATAGCTGGATGCTGTTCTTCTGCCCCGGCCATGCTGTAAATTTTGGTGGTATCGTCTAAAGTTCCGTCAATATCATCAACTCCAAAGTTAAGTGAAAGCTGAGCGGTATTTCGGCTAATCATTGCCCAGTAGGCTTTAATATGATCGAAATTATCCAGATAAATGCGTGAAATAGCGTAATTACGAAGGTCTTCTATCACGGAGGATTCTGGCACATGTGCCATTTGGTTCTCCTTATTTCTGAATTTTAGCGGGATAAACGTTTGGAAACCGCCAGTTTTATCCTGCAAAGCACGCAATTGCTCCAGATGGTCTATCCGGTGTTTATAGTTTTCGATATGGCCGTACAACATGGTGGCATTTGAGCGCATACCCAGTTTATGCCACTCTTCATGTATTTGTAGCCACTGCTCGCCGGTACATTTATCTTTGGCAATTTGGTTGCGTATTTCGGGATCAAATATCTCTGCTCCGCCACCCGGCATCGAATCTAAACCCGCATTCTTCATCAGCTGCATACCGGTGGCATAGTCAATTTTTGCTTTCTTAAATATGTAATGGTATTCTACCGGTGTTAAGGCTTTTACGTGCAATTCTGGGCGATGCGCTTTTATAGATGCAAACAAATTGGTGTAAAATTCAAGATTATATTGCGGCAACACCCCTCCTACTATATGTGCTTCTGTTACAGGCTGGTTATCGTAAGATTTTACAATGTTAAGCATCTCATCCATAGTGTATTCCCAGCCATCACTTCTATCTTTGATTAAAACAGAATACGAGCAAAATTTGCAGTCGTAAACGCATAAATTGGTTGGCTCGATATGGAAATTACGGTTGAAATAGGTTTTGTTCCCGTGGCGTTTTTCGCGCATATAATTTGCTAAAACACCTACATAAGCCAACTCCCCTTCTTCAAATAAAAATACACCTTCCTCAAAGCTTATTCTTTCTTCGTTCAAAACTTTTTCGGCTATTTGGCGGTGTTTTTTGCTTAGTCTGCTATCAGCTAATAATGTATGGATTTGGTGGGTCGAATTCATCTTGCTAGAATTTGGTCAAAAATAGCAAAAATGCCCCGCTAATTCGGTTTGATTAATGTAAAACAGCGGAGAAAATGTTAATTTGGCGCGAAACAGCCTATCGGCGGATGAAGCTACATCTTAGCTGAAATCGTATTTTTTTACCCGCCGAGCTTTTAAATAACCCATAAAATGAAAATCGAAACTTTAGCCATCCATGCCGGAAATAAAACGGATGAAAAAACCGGCGCCGTTGTACAACCAATAACACTTTCAACTACTTTTTTACGAGGGCACGACGGCGGTTACCCGGGCGGTTATATGTATTCAAGGGCTGAAAATCCTAACCGAGAGGCTTTAGAAAATGTATTGGCCAAATTAGAAGGCGGTGCCGATGCTTGTGCTTTTTCCTCTGGAAACGCGGCGGGGATGTCGGTTTTCCAAGCCATGGAACCGGGTAGCCACATTATTTGTCCTGATGATATGTACCACGGCCTCAGAAACCAGCTTAAACTGCTTTTTAAAGGTATTTTAACTTTCGATTTTATCGATTTTACCCACTTAGAGAACATCCTAAACTGCTTCAAAAAAGAAACTAAACTGATTTGGGCCGAGTCGCCATCAAACCCGGCCATGAAACTTTGTGATATCGCAGGCATTGCGCATTTAGCACGCGAACATGATATTACTTTTGCAGTGGACAATACTTTTGCTACACCGCTTTGCCAGCAACCTTTGGCTTTGGGCGCCGATTTGGTTATGCACTCGACCACTAAATTCATTAACGGCCATAGCGACGTTTCTGGCGGTGCTTTAATTACCAAAGAAAAAAACGAATTGTGGGAGAAAATCCGCACGGTACAAGGCTTTGGCGGTGCTGTGCCCGCTCCGTTCGACTGCTATTTAATCACGCGTGGCATTAAAACTTTGCCTTACCGTATGCGCGGCCACGTGCAAAATGCCACTGCTTTAGCAAATTACCTAGAGAAGCATCCGGGTGTAGAAGCCGTTTATTATCCGGGCTTAGCATCGCATCCGCAACATGAACTGGCAAAAAAACAGATGATCAGTTTTGGTGGGATGCTTTCATTTTTGGTAAAGGGTGGCGAAGAAAAAGCACATGCGCTAGTAAATAGCTTAAAGATTTTTACGCAAGCAACAAGCTTGGGCGGTGTAGAAAGTTTAATAGAACACCGTTATTCTGTTGAAGGTCCCGATACGCAGACTCCAAAGAACTTGTTGCGCGTTTCTGTGGGTTTAGAGCATATTGATGATTTAATTGCGGATTTGGAAGCGGCTCTTTGAGGAATAAGGAGTAAGGAATAAGGAGTAAGGAATAAGGAGAAAAGAATAAACGGCTAAAGGCTTTGATGAAACAGATTTGGTTTCGGCTAAAGCCTTTTTTAAATAACAAACGCCGGAACGCCGGATTGAAATCCGGCGGCGCTATTGATGGTATGGCTCTCTGGTTTTTAGCTATTCAATTTGTCGTTTATACGCGTGGATTGGGGTTTTTGTGAAATGATTGTCCATCGTTAACAATAAACGCCGGATTGAAATCCGGCGCTATTGATGGGAACATTATTGTTCGCTATGTCAATTAAAACAATCGATGGATTGTAGTTTTTACGAAGCATTTTATAAAGCATCATTCACTACCCAATACTCAATACTCAATACTCCCTGTTCTAAAAACTATTTACCATGCTGTTATGCAAGGTTTTTGGGCTCCAGTAGCCGCTGGCAATAATACGGCGGATGGTATATAAAGGCTCTTTTTCATCGCGTTTTTGCGCCAGTGCATACGCTGATCTGAAACCTCTCTTTTTAAGTTCGGGGATACCTTTTGAATTCCACAAACCGAAAGGGTAAGCAAAATCGACGATTTTTTTACCGGTAATAGCCTCTAAAGTAGCCGTCGGCTTCTCAATCTGGGTTACCCAATCATCACCGCTAAATTTTTTAAAGTTTTGATGGTCATAAGTGTGGCTCCCAATGGCGTTCCCACGGTCGGATAAATCTTTGATATCCTCTTTGCTCATGTAATGCACTTTGCCTTTTTTGCCGATAGAAACCGTCATGATAAAATAAACGCCTTTAAATCCGTACTGATCTAGCACTTTAGCACCAACGCTATATTGATCGTAATCGGTATCGTCAAAAGTTAACATTACGGGCTTTGGCGGCAGAGGATCGCCGTAAGCCAAATAGTTGTAAAGCTGATCTGGCTGAATGCTGTTGTAACCGCTATCCGCCAGCATTTTTATTTGCGCTTTAAACGTGGCTACCGGGATAATATAATCTCTAGCGCTTTTAGAGTCTTTCTCGCGCCAATCTCTAATTTGATGGTAACACAAAACCGGAACCTGTTTGCGCGCTAAAATAGTAGCTGCATCAGCAATTTTACGGTTTTTATGGTCAGCCGCTGCAGTGGTTTCATTCTCGCTTGTGTTTGTTGCTGTGGTTTGTACACTGTCAGCTCCCGCCGCCGCAGCTGAATCTGCAGATTGGTTTGTTTTTGACGATGAGGAGTTGCAAGCGCTTGCATAAATAAGGGACAATGCGCAGATTCCAAGAAATATTTTTTTCATTTATTGAACGTTGTTTATTATTTGTTGGCTATTCCAGTTTTTACTTTTTTATTCTCGCTTTTTAATTTTCACTTTTTAATTTAAAAGCTACCTAATCTGCCCATCGCCTTTAACCACCCATTTCTCGGTAACTAGTTTTTCTAACGCAAACGGTCCGCGGGCATGAAGTTTTTGCGTAGAAATGCCAATCTCGGCACCTAAGCCAAATACGCCGCCGTCAGTAAATCGCGTAGAAGCGTTGGCATATACCGCCGCTGCATCCACTTGGTTTAAAAAATCTTCAATCTTCTCCTCATTTTGGCTCACAATAGCTTCCGAATGTTTAGACGAATATTTTTGGATGTGCTGTAAGGCCTCTTTGGTGTTTCCGACCACTTTTACAGAGCATTTCATCGATAAAAACTCGCGACCGAAATCTTCGGCTTCTGCGACCTTTAACAAAGGATATTTTAAATCTTTTAATATCGCGTAAGCTTTCTCATCTGCAAAAACTTCTACCTTATCTTGGGCAAGTAAGGGCGCAATTAAAGCTAAAGCATCACTTGCGATTTCTTCATCTAACAAAATAGTATCTAATGCGTTACATACAGATGGACGGCTAACTTTTGCATTCCAAACAATTTTTGCCGCTTTTTCTAAATCTGCACTTTTCTCTACATAAGTGTGGCAAACACCTGCACCGGTTTCAATTACCGGTACCTTAGCATTTTGGCGCACAAAATCAATCAGTTCCTGCGAGCCGCGCGGAATCAAAATATCCACATATTTATCTGCGGTAAGCAACTCTTCTACATGTTTGCGGTCCACCGGCAACAGCTGCACAATGTTTGGGTTTAAATGATACGCGCGCAAAACATCGCGAATAATATGCACCAAACAAAGGTTTGTGGCATCGGCATCAGAGCCGCCACGTAACAAACAGGCATTGCCCGAGCGGATGCACAGCGTAGCCACATCAATGGTTACGTTAGGGCGCGATTCGTATATCACACCCACCACACCAAGGGCGACGGTTTTTTTCTGTATCAACAAACCGTTCTCCATTTTCTGTGTAGATAGCACTTTACCTGTTGGATCCTCTAGCTGGGCCACATCGCGCGTGCTTTGTGCCAAAGCCGCAATACGTTCTTTGTTGAGCAATAAGCGGTCTTTCTTCGGGTTGGCATTGTCCATCCGGTTTAAATCCTTCAGGTTTTCTGCAATAATCTCGGCCTCGTTGGCCAACAATTCATCAGCAATGGCATTTAACACCAATGCTTTTTTAGTTGCCGAAAGGCTACGGATGCTTACACTGGCTTCCGACGCGTTAATTAGTAAGTCTTTTATATCTTTCATATGCTCTGTTTTCAAGCGTTTATATCAACACAATATCATCAGCGTGTGCTATTTCGATATTCTGTTTATTTTCTTGTTGCGTTAACGTATGCGAATCTAACTTAGATTTTGCTACCGCGATGACGGTTTTTTCGGCATCTACAATTTCGAATACTTCGCCTGCTTCAAAATGGCGCAATAGTTTTTGCACGCCTACCGCCAGCAAACTGTGGCGTTTTAACAATGCTTTTACCGCACCGTCATCTACCTGTACCTGCCCTTTGATTATACTTCCACTGGCCAGCCATTTGTTGCGGGCAGATATATTGCTGTTTTGCGCCAAGCAAACCGTTCCGGTTTTACCTTCTACCGCGTTAATGATGGCATTTTCGCTTTTTATCCCGAAGATAACGGCTTTTATGCCCATTTGCGTGGCTAAACGCGCAAATGTAAGTTTGGATGTCATACCGCCAAGCCCCACGCTCGATTTTTCCTTTTTAGCTAAAGAAAGCGCAGCACGGTCTATCAAGGGTATTTCACTAATTACTTTACCGTTATCATCATAAACACCGGGGACAGAGGTGCAGTACAACACCATCTGCGCGCCAAAACCAACGGCAATTAAGGTCGCCAGCTCATCATTATCAGAAAACTTAATCTCCAAATTGCTCACCACATCATTTTCGTTTGCAACTGGGATAATATTGCTTTTCCACAGTTGCTCGTAGGTTTTTTTCAGTTGCAAAAACTGGTTGCGGTTAGAGAAATGATGACGTTCGCACAGGCTTTGCGCAATGGAAACACCGTAAGGCAAAAAATAACGCGAATAGGTTTGTAGCAGCAAGGGGTTTCCTACAGCAGCGGCCGCTTTTTTTTCGCTCAGCGTCCCTTTATAATTGACCAGCTTTTTTTTACCCGCCGCCACCGCACCGGATGATACCAGCACAATGTTGTAGCTTTTACTCAAGAACGAAACCTGCTGTGCCACAGAGGCAATCACAGTTTCATCAATTTCATGGCTGGCGGTGGTAACAGATGCCGATCCAAATTTTATAACGAGTATGGGCTTTTTCAATTTTTTGTTTTAAAGCCCTAAATTATAAATAGCCCGCCGAATAAATAAATTAATTAGGTTTTTGTTTGATTAAAGCGGCATTCTTAGCTACTTAGCCTTTTTTGCGGTGATGATTTTTACCTCCGCATCCATCGTTTGGAAAACCAATTCTTCTGCGCTTAAAGATTTTATTAAAAATGGCACCGGCCGAGTTTGTCCGTCCGGCAGTTCCTCCATGTATCGGATTATCTTTCCGTCTAAAGTATAAGTGCCTTCGGATAAGGTTTTACCGCTAGAAACGATACGGCACTTGCCATCCTCAAAAAACTGAATAAAGGGCTTTTGCGAAGCGATGTTTGCCAAAGGTTTGTCCAAAGATTTGTTTTCATAGGCATAAGAAACATAATTCCAACGGCCAATTAAATCTTCTTGCTTTACCGATGCCGTGCAGGCGCAAATAAAAAAGATAAGTATAAATAAGGTGTTTTTCATCGCGTATGGTGAATGGTAAATGGTGAGTAGTCAATGGTTGATAGTCCATGGTGGTTAGTCGATGGTTGATAGTTAATAGTCCATGGTCTGTGGTTGACGGTCAATGGTGAATGATGTTAGTCAATGGTGAATGGTGAGTACTCAATAGTCGCGCTAGATCTCCCTACTCCCTACCCAATACTCAATACCCAATACTCCCTACTCACTACTCACTACCCAATACTCACTACTCACTACTCACTACCAATCAGCTTCCCAACTCCACAATCCTATCAAATTCCTCGGGTTTTAAAGTCATCACAGAAAGCCGGCCTTGGCGCACCAGCGAAACGTCTTTTAGGCGCTCGTCGTTTTTTATGGCTTCTAAGCTTACGGGGTTTTTTAAACTTTGCACCGGAACTAAATCTACCACTACCCAGCGTTCGTCATCTGTGGTGGGGTCTTGATAAAATTCTTTTACTACTTTCGCAATCCCGACCACATTTTTCCCTTCATTGCTATGGTAAAAAAGCACCAAATCGCCCTCTTTCATCTCTTTTAGGTTGTTACGCGCTTGGTAATTGCGCACACCGTCCCAAAACGTACGGCCGTCTTTGTTAAACTGTTCCCAGCTGTATTTAAAAGGCTCTGATTTTACTAAGAAGTATTGCATTGTTTAATGATGAATGAGTGAATTTTGAATGAGTGAATGATGGAATTTTCTCTTATGTCTTTGCTCTTTAATCTTTACTCCCCGCTCCCTAATGTATAATCCTAAACACCAGCTCTTTTAACAAATCGCCGGTTTCTGTATTGCCGGTACTATCTACGCCTTTAGCTTTTAAATCGTAGGTGCGCAATAAAGACATCACCTCAAAAACTTTCCCTAAGGGATAGTTGCGCGCAGCTTGCTCGTAATCTTTTATAAAATAAGGATTTACGCCTAACTCTTTTGCCGCCTCACCTTTATTCTGGATGTAGTGCAGTTTTAAAATCTTGGTAAACCACGAGCTTAACGTCCCGATAATTAACACATAAGGATTGGCTTTCGGGTTTGCCTCAAAGTAATTGATAATTTGGTTTGCTTTAAAAACATCTTTGCGCGCCAAAGCATTTTGCAGCTCAAACACATTGTATTCTTTACTGATGCCGATATTGTCTTGCACTTCTTTGCTGCCAATCTCTTTGCCTTTCGGCACGTTCAGCATCAGTTTTTCCAGCTCGTTAGCCACCTTGCTTAAATCGTTACCCAAATATTCGCCCAACAAGGCAGAGGCGCTAGGGTTAATGTGGTGGCCTTTTCCGCGCACAAAATCTTCTATCCAAGCAGGAACTTTATTGTCGTAAATGGTGGCCGACTCAAAAGCGAGTCCGTTTTTTTCAATTACCTTAAAAACCTTTTTCCGTTTGTCAAACTTGCCGTATTTATGGCATAGCACCAATACGGTACTTTTCAAAGGGTTTTCGCAGTAAGCCTGAAAAGCGTCCGCCGCTTTATCAATTTTTAGCTCTTGCGCTTCTTTTACCATCACCACTTGGTAATCGCTCATCATGGGGTAGCGCTTTGCGGCGTTTAAAACGGTGGTCACGTCGGTGTCTTTACCGTATAAAACAGTTTGGTTAAAGCCACGTTCCGCTTCCGACAAAACTTCTTGTTCAAGCGCCTCGCTAATCAAATCAATATAATAGCTTTCTTCGCCGTGCAACAAATAAATGGGCTTTAGCTTGCGGGCTTTAATGTCTTTAATAATGTCTGATGCGCTGATTGCCATGTGTGGGAGCTAAATTATAAATATTCGGGTGCAAAACGCTGATTGTTGAAAATTCGGCTTTAATTTGCAGGATGTTTCAGCCCGTTCCGCTCAACTTACCGCCCTACCCATTTAAGCTAAGCCAGCAAAACAATACGCTTTTTATTTTTGACGAGCTGCGTAAACGCGATATTGTACTCACGCCAGAAGAATGGGTAAGGCAGCATTTGGTGCAGTTTTTAATTGTGCACAAAAAATATCCTAAAACCCTAATTAAGCTAGAGGGCGGTTTAAAACTCAACAAATTACAAAAGAGAACCGATATTTTACTGTTCAACCGCATGGGAGAACCCACTGTTTTGGTAGAATGTAAAGCCAGCACAGTAAAAATAAGTCAAGACGTGTTTGACCAAGCTGCGCGTTATAATCTGGTGCATAAGGTAAAATACTTGATGGTGAGCAATGGTTTACAGCATTTTTGCGCCGCCATTGATTACGATAATGAAGGTTATACCTTTTTAGAGGATCTACCGGCCTACATCTAAAAGCGAATTAGGGTTTAACGCGGTTTATATGCCGCCACTTTCCTATAAACCAATCCGGAACTATTAAATTTTCACATCGTAGCGATGAGCTGCCCTACATTTTATTTCCGACACCTAGCCACCCTTGTACCCTGCTGGCATGGTTTTTTATACCCCTTGCTTATACCTTTAAAAAACATACATCATGGAAACATCAAAGCAAACAAGCAATCACCAACAGATTAAACAATGGGCCGAAGAAAGAAATGGCGTGCCCACACGGATAAAAGGAACAGGTAATTCAACATCAGATGGGGTGTTGCGCATCCATTTTCCAGAGCACAGCAATGCTGATGATTTTGAAGAGATTAGCTGGGACGATTTTTTTGAGACTTTCGACGATAAGAACCTCAACTTCTTGTATCAAGATGAAAAAGAAGATGGCGAAACCAGCACCTTCCACAAGTTTGTTAACAAAGATTAAAACTAGCAACCATGAAAAACGCAGCAACAACAAAAATTAATAAGGAGGCCAAGGAAGAAGCTTCTAAGGTATCTAAAGAAGACAAAGCGCTAAAAGCCAAAGAAAATACCAGCGCTAAAAACGCGAACAGCCGCGTTAGAAGATAGTTTTAATCCCGAAAAAAACCAATGTCATGGCAAAATATTCAGAAAAAGCGAGCGAGAAAGTAGAGGAAACAATGCACGAGATGAAGGAAGGGAAGTTAAAAACCGGCTCGGGTAAAAAAGTAACTTCAAAGAAACAAGCGGTTGCTATCGGTTTGTCCGAGGCCCGAAAAGAAGGCGCTAAAGTACCGAAGAAGAAAAAATAGCAAGGCGGGATTAGCGCATTTGATAGCGAAGGGCTTTCTTTTTACGCGGCATTGTTCGTCTAAAAAATTTAAAACAGCATATTTGCCAATAATGAATTCGGATAAAATTGGCATTGTTGGCTGGGGAAGCAGTTCGGCTTTAGGGGCTGCCACCAATGAAATATGGGAACAGTACCTGAGCAACAAGCACCGTTTAACAAAAAAGAGGTTTTTAACAGACGAAGATTGGTGCGGCGCCTTGGCAGATGAAGAGGCCATCAAAAAAATTAGAGCAGAAAAACAGGCCTATCGCAATTTAGATCCCAGCGTGCTTTTCGCCATCGCAACATCGCGCCAAGCGCTTACAAAGGCCAAATGGGGTGCCAATGTGTCCTTTGGAATAAACATAGGCTCTTCCCGTGGTGCCACTACCCTTTTTGAAAGCTACCACCAACAGTTTTTAAACAGCGACAAACAAGAAACCATGCCCGCCTGCTCGCCAGCAACCACTTTGGGCAATATTGCCAGCTGGGTAGCCACAGATTTGGGCGCAACAGGACCGGCTATCTCACACTCTATCACTTGCAGTACGGCTTTACATGCGGTAATTAATGCTTTTGCTTGGCTAAAATCGGGTTTGGCCACCCACTTTTTGGCCGGCGGAAGCGAAGCGCCTTTAACGCCCTTTACGCTTGCGCAGATGAAAGCCTTAAAGATTTATTCCTCATCGGCAGATGAATACCCTTGCCAGGCAATGGATTTGGACAAACAAAAAAGCGGGATGATTTTGGGCGAAGGCGCCGCCACCTTTGCTTTAGAAAGCAACCCCAGCAATGCCATAGCTTATATATCTGGCATAGGTTACGGAACAGAAATTATCCAAAACGGCGCGTCCCTTTCTGCTGAGGCAACCTGTATGCAAAAAGCCATGCTGATGGCGCTAAACGGCAACAGTCCGGATAGCGTTGACGCGGTAGTGCTGCACTCGCCAGGCACAGTACTGGGCGACTTAGCCGAACGCCGCGCCATAGATTTGGTTTTTGGGGAGCGCACACCGCTTTTAACCTGCAATAAATGGAAGTTGGGGCATACCTTTGGCGCATCGGGTGCTTTAAGTTTAGAGTTTGCCCTGTTAATGATGCAGCACAATCTGTTTATCCCGGTGCCTTATCTGAACCAAAAAGCACGTGTTAAAAAGCTGAAAAAGATAATGGTGAATGCCGTAGGTTTTGGCGGAAACGCTGCCAGTGTGCTTATAGAGAAAGCGTTTTAAATATGCAGGCCGTTGTCCACTATTCCTTGCATTTTGTGTTTCCGGCTTTGGTGGCTTATGTTTTTTTTAGGGATAGTTGGCAAAAAACTTACCTCATTTTTTTAGCTACGATGCTCGTAGATTTGGACCATCTGCTGGCCAATCCCATCTTCCAACCCGATCGCTGCAGCATTGGCTTTCATCCCCTGCACAGCTTTTATGTTATTCCGTTCTACATTGCTTTGCTCTTTTGTAAAAAGCCTTACCGGCTGATAGGCATTGGTTTGATGCTGCACATTTTTACGGATTTTATAGATTGCTTAATGACTTTTGCGCATTGCCACAGCTGTATGGGTGAGAGTATTTTGGGGAGGATGATGGAATGAGGGAAGGATGGAATGAGGGAAGAAAGGAATGAGGGAGTGAGGGAGTAAAAAAACGGGGAACCGTAATCTGCTCTCCCGCGCAGTCATTGTGCCCCCCAGTTCATTGCGAAGCGAAGCGCCAGGCAAAAGCGTATGGCGCTGAAGCAATCTCCAAGTTATTTAGCACAGGCTTTAATGAGCGGAAGTCCGTGAACAAAGGTTCAGTGCTTGACGGTACAGATTGCTTAGTCGTGCCTCCTCGCAATGGCTGTAAACGAGGCAACAACTTTCAAACCTTATCCAAAAAAGATGGTCGATAGTCCATGGTTGATGGTTGATAGTCCATAGTCCATAGCTGATGGTCGATAGTCCATAGTCCGTAGTCCATAGTTGATAGTCCAAGCGATGAACTAATGAACTCTCTCCCGCCTAATGAACTAATGAACTCTCCCACCTAACTAACTAACCAACTAACTGACTAACTAACTAACTAACTAACTAACTAACTAACTAACTAACTAACTAACTAACCAACTAACCCACCTACTTCACCGTAAACGGTACTGCCACATTTCCCCATAACAGTTTTACCTCGCCGCTTGGGCTAATGGTAAAAGTCATCTTTTCCGAAAAATCTTTTGCTGTGCCAGGTTTTACTTTAATACGCAAAGCATCGTCGCTCTCGGTGTAATTGGTGCCCCATTGTTTCCAGGTTTTGTTGAAAATGATGGTCCATTCGTTTTCGCCTGGGATGCTGTACAAGCCATATTTTCCGGCGGGCAAAGCCTTGCCGTTTATTTTAACGTCTTTTGAGGTTTCAAAAACGGTGGCCTCGTTTGCGCCGGTACGCCATACCTTGCCATAAGGTGCAATTTCTTTACCTATGGCCCTGCCTTTAACAGAAGGCTGACTGTAATCAATACTCACCGTAGCGCCAGATTTAAGGGTTTCTGAAACTTTGGCCGGCGGACTAGCTCTTTTGCTTTTATCTGCCTGTGCTTTTACGTTGATGTTAAATGCCAACACCAACATCCCTAAAATAATTGCGATTTTTTTGTTCATAAGCTTAAATTAAATGAATTGGGTGTACAAGTTACGGTAAATTGCGGAAAAAACATTTATATACCCTGGGCGTTATGATTTTAATTTAGCCGATGTGAAACGCTTTGCTAAATTTGCGCAAATCTGCTTTAAAATATTTTATTTAAGATGTTTAAAAAACTCATCTTCTTCCATTTACTCCTGTCGCTATTTGTTGGTACAAACATCGCGCAAGCGCAAAAATATTTTGTTTTAAACGGCACGGTAAAAGACGGCGGTACTGGCGAAACCCTAATAGGCGCATCGGTACAGCTTAAAGGCGCTGCCACTTTTGCTACCGTAACCAATGCTTACGGATATTATTCTTTAAGTGTGCCGGCGGGCGTTTACGAGCTTGTTTACAGCTATGTGGGCTACCAAAGCATTAGCCAAAATATTAGCATTGGCGGTGATGCTAAGCGCAATGTATCCTTAACCTCTGCTAACCAGCTTAACGAAATTGTGGTGAACGCCGAAAAACGGAATGCCAACGTAGAAAACCCGATTATGGGCGTTCAAAAGTTAGATGTAAAAGAAATTAACAGCATCCCTGTGTTGTTTGGCGAGCGCGATATTTTAAAAACTTTGCAGCTATTGCCCGGCATTAAATCTGCCGGCGAGGGCAACAGCGGCTTTTACGTACGTGGCGGTTCTACGGACCAAAATTTGATTTTGCTGGATGAGGCAACGGTTTACAACGCATCGCACCTGCTGGGTTTTTTCTCCACCTTTAACTCGGATGCCATCAAAGACGCCACCATTTACAAAGGCGGTATGCCCGCGCAATATGGCGGCCGTTTAGCTTCTGTGCTGGATATTAAAATGAATGATGGCAATAAAAAAGACTATACCGTTGAAGGCGGAATTGGCCTGATAGCTTCGCGCCTAAAAGTGGAAGGGCCTATCAAAAAAGAAAAAAGCTCCTTTATGGTCAGCGGGCGAAGAACTTATGCCGATTCTTTCCTCGCATTCTCATCAGACACCAGCGTTAAAGGCAGCACCCTTTATTTTTACGATTTAAATGCCAAAGCCAATTTTATTTTGGACGATAAAAATACCATTTACCTTTCGGGATATTTTGGTAGGGATAAACTGGGCATCACCAATAGTTTTGGGTTTGATTGGGGGAATACCACGGCCACCTTGCGTTTAAACCACCTATTCTCCAACCGTTTGTTTTCTAACACCTCTTTAATTTACAGCAATTACAACTACCTGATTAAGAGTTTGCTGGAAGACAACGACTTCAACGTAAAATCGGCCATACGCAACTATAACCTAAAGCAAGATTTTCAGTTTACCGCCAATAACGCGCACGAGATTAAATTCGGTTTAAACCTGATACACCATACCATTGCTCCGGGCGACATCGGCGCAAGCGCCGCATCAAGCGTAAATGCCACGAAAATTGAAAACCGTAACGGCTTAGAGCTGGCGGCTTATTTTTCTGACGAGTACAACGTAAACGATAAGCTCCATTTGGCTTACGGCGCACGTATCAGCAATTTTAGCGCTTTAGGCAGCGGTACTTTTCACACTTATGACGAGGATGGCAATATCCTAACCAACCAAACCTATAAAAGTGGCGAGTTGGTAAAAAACTACTTCAATCTGGAGCCTCGCATCGCGGCATCGTACCAGTTTTCAAACAACAAATCTGTCAAGGCCTCATACACGCGCAATACGCAAAACTTGCACCTCATGTCTAACTCTACGGCTACATCGCCAACAGATTTATACATTATGAACAGCAATAACGTAAAACCCGAGATTGCGGACCAAATTGCCATAGGTTATTTCAATAATTTTAAGGATGATACCTACGAGTTTTCTGCCGAGCTATATTATAAAGACATGAAAAACCAAATTGAGTACAGGAACGGGACCGATTTGCGGGGCAACAAAAATGTGGAAGCCGATTTGTTATTTGGCGATGGCAGAGCTTACGGCGTAGAGCTTTTTTTGAAAAAGCGCTTTGGCAAGTTTAACGGTTGGATTGGCTATACTTTGGCCAAAACGGAAAGGCAGTTTGACCAAATTGATGATGGACGATGGTTTAATGCGAAGCAGGACCGCACGCACGATTTATCTGTGGTGGGCATTTACAAAGCCAGCCCGCGGTGGACGCTTTCATCAACCTTTGTGTACAATACCGGTAACGCGGTTACCTACCCTAGCGGCAAGTACCAGTTAGATGGCGAAACGGTATTTTATTACTCGGAGCGTAACGGTTACCGCACACCGGCTTATCACCGTTTGGATTTTTCGGCCACGCTAGAGCCAAAGTTAAAGCCGGGGCGCAAATACCAATCGAGCTGGTCCTTTGGGATTTACAATGTTTACAACCGCAAAAATCCGTTTTCTATTGATTTTGAAGACGACCCGAACGATGCCAGCCGGACACAAGCCGTGCAAACTTCTTTGTTTGGCATTATACCCTCTGTAACCTGGAATTTTAAATTTTAGTTTGAAAGCATGAAGAATTTGATCCTGATATTTTTTGCTATAGGCGCACTGGCGTTATTTAATGCTTGCGAGAAAGTAATTGATGTTGATTTAAAAGAAGCCGATCCTTTAATTGTAATTGAGGGCAATATCAGTGACGAGTTTGTAGCACATAAAGTGACGGTATCGCGCACTAAAGCATTTACAGAAAACAACCAAGTTGATGCAGTTATGGATGCACAAGTAAGCGTGAAAGACTTAACCCTTAATAAACTGTACCTTTTTAGTGCAACCAACCGCTTTGGAGAGTACAAATCCGAATTGTTTAAAGGTGCACCCGGACACAATTATGAGCTGTCTGTAAAGGTGGGTAACCAAACTTATACCGCGCAGTCTGCCATGCCCGAGAAGGTTTTTCTGGATTCTTTATCCATTACCGCCATTTCTTTTTTTGGCGAAGAACGCAAATACGTAAAGGTTAATTACCAAGATATGCCTAATATAGCTAACCAATACCGTTACGTTTTGTATGTGAACAATGAGAAAGTAAAAGGCTATTTTCTGGATTTTGACCGCTTTAACGATGGTAAATACGTAAACAGCACACTTTTTAGCGGTGACCCCGAACTAAAAACCGGTGATGAAGTGAAGCTGGAATTCCAGTGCGTGGACATGAATGTTTACCGCTACTTTTTTGCCATCTCGCAAATTGGCGGCAATGGCGGCCCACCTACCACCCCGGCAAACCCCACCAGCAATTTTAATAATGGTGCATTAGGTTATTTTAGCGCATATACGAAAGAGGAAAAATCGGCGATAATACCGTGAGGGGGTATAAGGCGTAAGGCATAAGGCGTAAGGTATGAAACGTGAGGTATAAGGTTTAAGGGCTTGATGGGTAAGGGACAAGGTGTTCGGAAGCGCTGCGAGTTTTCTGCATTGCCCGGCACTCTCCACCGCGCCTGCGAGCGAATTAAAAATTCAAAAGTAAAAAAGTAGCGCGTTCAGTGTCGCGTGCGATAAGCCCGGCCTTCCGAGTTTTGGAAGTGAAGCCCGGGAAATCTTTTGCAGAACATTAATGCTTGCACTGCCCTGAGCAAACCGCCGAGTGCTGCACAAACTTTGTTAAAGCACAACCGTTCGCACGGCTTCGGTTTGCGTTCAGAGATTTCCCGCAGGCGGAACAAACAAAATGAGGTCAGCCTTGACCTTTGGTCCTTTGCGTCAAGGAAAAATGCGTAGCATTCTTGAGGGCAAAAGAAAATAATAAAAACTACCGAAAAAAGGACTAGCCCTAGTGGCGATGAACGAAAACCTGTAGGCGTGCCACGCCGATGAGCGGCGGAAAGCCAAGTGCTGATAACAAATGGGATTTATCTTAAAAACGCATATTTCCCCGCCTCATTGCCGGTCGGTGGAAAAGCTTCTCCTTTTCATTCGTTTAGCTTGTTTTTTAAAGGCGTTCAATAGATACCTGATACTTATGTCTTGATACTTAACACCCAATACTCATTACTCAATACTCAATACTCAATACTCACTACCCAATACTCAATACTCCTTCCCTCTTCCCAAATTCTTCTCTATCAATAAGTTGATAATGCCATCCACCATACCCACTTTAGGTACGTGCACCTGTTTTATTCCGGCTTGTTTCATTACCGTTAAAAATATCTGGCAGGCAGGTATAATTACATCGGCACGGTCCGCGTTAAGGCCAATTTTATAAATACGCTCTTTTAAAGAATGGGCATTAAGGTATTTGTACTGCGCCTGCAGCTTCGCAAAACTCAAAGGTTTTCCTTCTTTAGTACCTGCCAAACGGGCAAGCTTGTTAATGTTGCCCCCGGTGCCAATTCCCTCTAAATTTTTAAGGTGCTTGGCTTCTTTGGCAATCCAGTTGCTCATGTCGTCCCAAGTTTCGGGTTTATCTTGCTGGTCCAAAATACGGATGGTGCCTAAGTTGAACGATTTAGACGCCAAAGGCTTGCCTTCCGAAAAAATCGACAGCTCGGTACTTCCGCCGCCCACATCTATATATAAATAGTTCTTGTGCTTGTCTAAGGTTTGGTCTATATGGCTGCTGTAAATGATGTTGGCTTCGCGTTGCCCTCCAACAATTTCTAAATCAATAGCGGCTTCTTTTTTTATGCGCGCCACCAAATCGGCGCCGTTGCTAGCTTCGCGCAAAGCAGAGGTGGCACAAGCCATATAATCTTCCACTTTGTAAACTTCCATCAACTGCTTAAAAGCGCTCATGGCCTTTACCAAATCGTCGGCTTTTTTGTCTGAAATCTTTTTGTCCAGAAAAGCGTTATCGCCCAAGCGTAACGGTACGCGGATAAGCGTAGTTTTTTTAAAGCTAACCTGTTCTTTATCCTTTAAAACCGTTGCTATTAACAAGCGGATGGCGTTTGAGCCAATATCTATAGCGGCGTATCTCAATTGCTTTGTAGTTTATGTTTTAGGTAATTATAGCTGTCAATTTGTGCGCGGTACGGTACTGTAATGCCAGTTTTGCGATATTTGTTATTGTTTAGGCCGTTAATTTCACGCGCCTTGGTATTGTCCATCAGCTGGATGTTGATGAGCTGTTTTACCTCATCTTTTAGTTCCTCATCTAAAATAGGAAAGCCCACTTCTATCCTGTGATCCAAATTGCGGGTCATTAAATCGGCAGAAAGCATATAAATTTCATCTTGGCCATTATTGCCAAACCACCAAATGCGGGCGTGTTCCAAAAACTTATCTACGATAGAAATAACCTCTATATTTTCGCTGAAGCCTTTTTGCTGAGGCACCAAACAGCACATTCCGCGAACAATCAATTTAATGGTAACACCCGCGTTACTGGCTTGGTACAGCTTTTCTATGGTTTCTTCATCTGCCAAAGAGTTCATTTTTAGCACCATAAAAGCATCTTTTTTGGACTTTGCAAACTTTATCTCCCTATCAATAAAGCCAAATAGCTTATTGCGCGTTTCCGTTGGCGATACAATCAAATGTTGGTAGCCTTTAGATATTTTCTTGCGCTCTATATTGTGGAAAAGCTTATTTAGCTCTTTGGTAATATCGGTGTTGGCGGTAAACAAGCTATGGTCGCAATACAGTTTGGCGGTTTTCTCGTTGTAGTTTCCGGTGGCCAAATTGGCATAGTAGGTGGTTTTCCCTTTTTCTATGCGGGTAACCAAACAAATTTTGGTGTGCACTTTATATCCGGTAATCCCGTAATTTACATATACGCCTTCCTCTTCCAGCTTTGCCGTCCAGTAAATATTCGCCTGCTCGTCAAAACGCGCTTTTAGCTCTACCAAACAAATTACCTTTTTGCCGTTTCTTGAGGCATTTATCAGCGCGTTTATCACTCGCGAATTTTCTGCCAAGCGGTACAAAGTGATGTGTATGGTGCTTACATGCGGGTCTATCGCGGCTTCGCGCAAAAAATGGATGATGTAATCGAAAGATTGGTAAGGCAGGTTAATGAGGTAATCTTTTTTCTTCAGCAGTTCAAACATGCCTTTGTTTACGCTAAGGCTTTGAACGGGCAAAGGTTTGATGTTTTTGTAGCGCAAATGCTCCGGCCCAACGTGCGGAAAGGCAATAAAATCTTTAAAATTGTGGTATTTGTTACCGGGAATTAAGCTTTCGGGATGCAAATCCAGCTTGTTGATCATCAAATTCAGCATGTCCATAGGCATACTGCTATCGTACAGCAAACGCATGGGCTTGCCTCTTTTTCGCTTTTGCAGATTTTTAGATAAAGCTTCAATAAACCGGTCGCTCACGTTGGTGTCTAAATCCAGCTCCGCATCGCGCGTTACCTGCAAGCTGTAGGCTTCAATATGGTCGTACTCAAAAATGAAAAAAATCTCATCTAAGCAATAACGGATAATATCGTCGAGCAGAATGATGAATTTAAGGTCGTTGGTATCCGGCAAAATCAAAAAGCGGTTCAAGCTTTCGGGGATTTCTACCAGCGCATATTTGTTCTTTGCTTTGCTATGGTCTCGACTTAGCTTTACCAAAAAGTAAATTACGCGATCGCGCAACTGAGGTAAAGGCTTTTTTTCATCGATAAGGATAGGTACAATAGCCGGCAAAATGGTTTCGCGGAAATAACTTTTAACAAAGGAGCCGCGGTTAACGTTTAGCTGTTGCTCATTAAGGATAAAAATCTTGTTTTCAGCAAGTTCTTTGATGATTTTTTCGTACAGCAGATTAAATTTCTTTTCTTGTTTTACAACGATGTTTTTAATCTGGTTCAGGATTTTTTTGGGATTGAAACCCAACTCGGCCTTGGTTTTACTTACTACTGTGATTAGGCGGTTTAGCGTTGCCACCCTTACGCGGTAAAACTCGTCCAGATTGGATGAGAATATGGCTAAAAACTTAATCCTTTCTATCAAAGGCACACTTTTGTCTGCCGCTTCTTGCAATACGCGGGCATTAAAATAAAGCCAACTGATTTCTCTGTTGATTAAAGGAGGTTTTTCTTTAGTCATTTAATAAAAAAATACATACTATTTTGCGCAAGCCGCGGTTGCGCAAAATAGTAATAAAGCTGATTTGGAACGTTAAGCCAAGGTTAATTTAATGCTAGCCTCTTTTGTATTTATTTGCTGGGCCGGCTTCTAATACCGCATCGGTGTTATGCGGTTTCGGATCTGATTTGGGAGCGCTGTTAAACGCTTTTCTGCCCCGTGTTTTAGGTATTTCTGGGTGCGCATTTGCAGGGTTTGTGGCTTTAGCCGGTGTTTTCGCTGTCCTAGTGGTTTTGGCCTTGGCTGTGGATTGCGCGTTTGTTTTGCGGGTAGCTGTAGTTTTGGTAGCTGGTTTTGCCGTGGCAGTTGTGCTAGCGCGCTTTCTTGGGGCACTTGCTTTTCTTGCGCTGCTATCCTCTTTTTGGATAGTAGGCAAAACATCTACGTTAGTTACAGAAACCGCTTTTTTAGCTAGCTTTTTTAGTTCTTTGCTGGCCTTTTCTAAATTTTTGTCGGTTTTGCTTCTTTTGCTTTTCGCCTTTTTACCGATGTCTTTTTTTGCTTTTTTAACCGTTTCTTCAACCTGCTCTTTCGCATTTTTAAATTTGCGGTTTAAGCGCTTAGCCAAAACTTTGCTGGTCTTCTTAATTTCTTCGCCAATATCTTCTGCATCATGCCCTAAGCTAACTACAAAGTCTTTTATTTTTTTGCGCAAGCTGATTTCTAATTGTTCAGTAGCCTTTTTACCCATTTTTTGGTTGGCTTTTGTTTTCTGAGATTTAGGTGCCATGGTTTAAAATTTTAAATTATCTTTATTTTTTTTAAGATAACAAATAATATTCCAAATATGCCTTCTTTTGATATTGTAAGCAAAATTGATGGTCAAACTTTAGACAATGCCATTAACAATGCAAAGAAAGAAATTTTAAACCGCTACGATTTTAACACCTCAAAAAGTACTGTTGAGCTAGATAAAAAGACAAACATACTTAGCATAGTTACCGAAGATGATATGCGTTTAAAAGCCATTACAGATGCGGTAATCAGCCGTTTTGTAAAGCAAAACTTAGATCCGAAAGCGCTTGATTTTGAAAAACCTTATAGCGCTGTTAGTGGCAACATGATAAAAAAAGATATTGCTGTAAAACAGGGTATCGACAAGGAAACCGCTAAAAAAGTGGTAAAGAAGATTAAAGACAGCGGTTTAAAAGTACAGGCAGCTATTATGGACGACCAAGTGCGCGTAACCGGCAAAAAAATTGACGATTTGCAAGCGGTTATTGCTGTATGCAGAGGCGAAGATTTTGGGCAACCTTTGCAATATGTGAATATGAGAAGCTAGTTGCTGGGGATTGGTGAATGGTGAAAAGTGAATGGTCAATGGTCAATGGTCAATAGTAAGTACCTATCTGCTGCTGACTACTTCCTACTTCCTATTGACTGTTTATCATTGCTTCGCGGCGCTGAACAAGGCTTTAAGCTCAGTTGCTTCGTCGGTGCTCATTTTGCCGCCTAAAATTAAACGGAGCTGCCGGCGTAATAAGGCGCCATCAAAAAGTTCGCGCTCTTTTTCGGTTTCCGGATTTACAGCAGGCACTTCCACTTTTTTTCCCTGCTCGTCTAAAGCCACGAAAGTATAATAGGCCTCGTTAGATTTTATTTTTTCGCCCGAGGGGATATTCTCTGCCCACACCACCAACCTCACTTCTACCGAGGTATGGAAAGCACGGGTCACTTTAGCGGTAAGCGTAACTACATCGCCCAACTTTATAGGGTGCTGAAAAGAAACATTATCTACCGAAGCAGTAACCACTACCCTGTTGCAATGCTTTTGTGCCGAAATAGCGGCCGCAATATCCATCCAATGCAATAGCCTGCCCCCCATTAAATTATTTAAAGGATTGGTATCGTTGGGCAGTACCAACTCGTTCATGGTAGTTAGTGATTGTTCTGGGCTTTTGCTGTTCATGCGTACAAGTTAGTGTTTTTTTTAGTAGTCAATGGTCAATAGTTAGTAGTGAATGGGTAGTGGTGAATAGATAGCAGTGATTAATTTTAAGGCTAGGTTTCGGCTAAAGCCGCCTACGATATTGGCTAAGAGCGGGCTAAAGCCCGCTCCTATTGAATTGGGCAATGTCAGGCACGGGTATTTGTGCTATTAGATAATATTTTATTTATTGGCGTCACGATTTTTATCATGTCCTGTTGACCCAAATTTTGATTGTTATGGTTGCTAATCATCGTTACCTGATTTTTTGAAAAGCGGTTCAATTATTTTTTGAAATATCAGTCATTGTCAACGATCATCATTATCTGCTCATTGGAAGGTGCTTCAATCTCATCAGGCTTTAGCCCGATGGTCTTTTGATGATGTTGCCTAGAAATCGTCGATATCCCCTCGTAGCAAGGTGATCAATAGCATCGGGCTTTAGCCCGATGTATAATTTTAGCCGAAATTCTGTACCGAGGCTTCGGCTAAAACAATGTATGTGCTGCTCTGAAGAGCCCGCTCCTATTAATTGATAATATCGTTGGCTTTAATAGCTCATCCTCGCTTGGCGAAACGAAGTCGCTTTTAATACAAATCTTTTTTAGAGATGTAATAAATCTTTAATCCTTGTTCTTTTATCTTTTAGCTAAACCCACTTCTTTGCTCCTAGTCACAAACAACATCACAAAACCGATTACAAAAAACAAAGCCAAAGCTACGGCGCTGTTGCGCATATTTCCGGTAAGCTCTTCAATAAATCCGAAACTAAATAAACCTGCTACAATGGCTAGCTTTTCGGTAACATCGTAAAAACTAAAATAAGATGCAGTATCTGGTGTATCTAAAGGTAAAAACTTAGAAAAAGTAGAACGCGAAAGCGATTGGATGCCGCCCATGATTAATCCCACCACAGCAGCTAAAGCATAAAACTGAAACTCGTTTTGGATAAAATAGGCGCAAATGCAGGTACAAATCCATATAAAAACCACAAACAGCAACACTTTTATATTACCGAAAACTTGCGACAAGCGAGACATCGCGTAAGCACCCAAAATAGCCACCAGCTGGATAATTAAAATGGTAGCAATCAATTTAGAGGTGCCCAAATGCAAAATCTTTTCCCCAAAATTGGCCGCAACCAACATAATGGTTTGTACCCCCATGGCATAAAAAAAGTAGGCCACTAAAAACGTTTTCAGTACCGGCATCTCGCTCAAGCGCGACCATACCTTGCGCAACTCATCATAACCGCTGGCAATTTTACTCTTCGCAATTTTATTGTAGTTGGGGCTTCCTTTTGGCAGAACGGAAAAAGGGATATACGCAAAAGCAATCCACCAAATGCCAACCAACAAAAAAGACAAACGTGCAGGGAAAGACGCATCTGTAATGCCAAACAAATCGGGTTTTAGCACAAAAACAAAACAAATGATTTGCAAAAGCACACTGCCAATGTAGCCATAGGCAAAGCCCTTCGCGCTTACACGGTCCTGCTGATCGGGCGTGGCAATATCTGGCAAGTACGAATTGTTGAAAACTATGCCACCGCAATAACCTATGGCCGCCAAGGCAAATAAAATGACGCCCAGTTCCAGCGTTTCCAACTTAAAAAAATACAGTCCGCAACAAGCTAACGCGCCAAGCCAAGTGAAAAGCTTCATAAATATCCGCTTGTTGCCACGATAATCTGCAGTTGCGGTGAGCAAGGGCGTTATTAAGGCGATAATGAGGTAAGCAACGGCTAGCGCATAATTAGAAAGTGCCGTGTTTACAAAGCTGAACCCGAAGAATTGCACTTTATCTGTGCTGTGCCCATGAACTGTAGTGCTGGTAATGGCGGTGTAGTATGCCGGAAAAATAGTGGAAGTAATCACTAAATTGTAAGCAGAGTTTGCCCAGTCAAACATTGCCCAGGCGCGGATTGTTTTTTTGTTGTTTTTTAAATACATGTGGTTTTGGTAGGTTTCAACACAAAAAAAGCCGGAAATTCCGGCTTTAAATATGAATAAAAATCATAAAATATTGGCGTTTATTTCAGGGTTTCTTTCAGCCAATCAAAAAATTCGCGTTGCCAAACCATGGCATTTTGCCCAGATAGCACCCAGTGGTTTTCTTCGGGCAAATACAATAGTTTACTTTTGATGCCTTTGAGTTGTGCCGCTTGGAAGGCTTCCAAACCTTGCTCTATAGGCACGCGAAAATCATTTCCGCCTTGCACAATCATAATTGGCGTATTCCAATTGTCTACAAAATTTGACGGATCAAAATCGCGGTAGCTTTTAGGAATGTTTTTGCCCCAATACGGGCCACCCACATCTTTATTGGCAAAAAACAGCTCTTCTGTAGTGCCGTACCAACTTTTTAAATCGAACAGACCATCATGCGCAATAAAAGTTTTAAACCTGTTTTGGTGCATACCGGCCAACATAAAAACCGAGTAGCCACCGTAGCTGGCGCCAACGCAACCCAAACGGTCTTTATCCACATAAGGTTCTTTGGCTACGGCATCAATGGCTGCTAAATAATCTCTCATCGGCTGTCCGCCCCAATCGCCACTGATGGCGCGGTTCCATTCCACGCCGTAACCCGGCATCCCCCGCCTGTTTGGAGCTACCACAATATAACCTTGCGCTGCCATAAGTTGGAAATTCCAGCGGAACGAGTAAAACTGCGATAACGCCGACTGTGGCCCGCCCTGGCAATACAATAAAGTTGGATATTTTTTAGTAGGATCAAAACCTGGAGGATAAATAACCCAGGTTAACATATCTCTCCCGTCGCTGGTTTTCACTGTTCTCGCTTCAACCTCGCTCATAGCCAAACCATCGTAAAACTTTTTGTTTACGGCGGTTAAAGCGCTTACATCGCCATTTTTAAGGTTTACCTTAAATAATTCTGCTGCATGGTTCATATCCGTGCGCGATACTACCATGGTGTTGCCGCTTTGGCCCACAATACCATTAATATCCCACCTACCATTGGTTAACATGCGGATATTTTTTGCCGTGTTGTTGTTTAAATCTTTGTTCAGACTTAGCTCAAAAAGCTGTTCGGTGCCGTTTTTAACCGCTAAAAAGTAAATTTTGCTATTATCCTCGCTCCATACGAAACTGCTAACGGTTTCGTCCCAGTCTTTGGTAAGGTTGTGGCAAACATTGCTGCTGTAATCAAACAGCATAATATCGTTTTTATCCGATTCGTAGCCGTCCTCTGCCATGCTTGTCCATGCCAAGCGCGAGCCATCTTTGTTAAATGCCAGTTGGGTATCGTAACCCAACATACCGCTGGTTAAATTAAAAGTGTGTTTATTGGCCAGCTCGTAGCGGTAAATATCGGTGTTGGTGCTTTGCGCGTAATCTTTGCCGAATTTCTTTTTGGTAACGTATAAAACAGCTTTACTATCTGGCGACCAAATTACATCCTCCGGTCCACCGAAAGGCTGTTGCGGACAGTCATAAGGCTCGTCTTTCATCACATCTAGTTCGTTGCTGATGTTGCCGTTTTGATAATCGGCTACAAACACATGCGAAAACTTACCGTCTTCCCAAGTATCCCAATGGCGATAATTTAAGTCGGTGAAGATATAGGCGTTAGATTTTGGCAGGTCGGTGTATTTGTCGCTGGCAACGGTTTTAATCATTTGCACCTCTTTGGTAAACAAAATCTTTTTGCCGTCGGGCGATATTTTTGCGTTGGCAAGCCCGCCTTTATAATTGGTCAACTGCTTGGCACCGCTGCCGTCGGCATTCATTTCCCATAGCTGGCCTTTGTGGGTATAAATGGTTTTTCCGTTTTTAATATCGATAATGCTTTCGGAACCTACGGTTTTAGTGAGTTGCTTGGCTTGCCCGCCGTTTAAGGGAATTTGGAACAGGTTCCGTTCCGATTTGTTGCTTGCTAAATCAAAATTAGATACGCCGTAGATGACCGATTTTTTATCAGCCGAAAGGCGCTCGCCACTTACGCGACCCAACTCTAAAAGTGCTTGAGGCGTTAAACTTTGCTGTGCAAAAGCGCTAAAGCCGCACAAAATAAAGGCAGTGGTTAATATTTTTCTCATGTTTTTGCTGTGTTTGTGGCATTCATATCGTTAACAATAATGCCATTTTTATGCCTTAAAGATAGGGATTACGGAAATTGTGTTAAAAAGCATCTGCGTAACAATGCTGTTTAAGGCAGAAGTCTTTATTCTTTATTCTTTAATCTTTGCTCCTTACTCTTGTTCTTTACTCCTTCCTCTCATTTCCTCAACGGCCTCAACAGCTCCTCCAGCCCGTTCAGTTTAATTTCATAAATGGTAGCTAGTTGCTGTCCTAATTTTCCCGGAGGCCAGCCTTTGGCAGCAAACCATTCGAGGTACGATACCGGTAAATCGCAGAGGGTGCGCCCTTGATATTTACCGAAAGGCATTTTTACTTTTACTAAATCGAGCAGGATTTGCGGGTTCATTTGGGTTTTAATTTAACAGGAATAGCGCTGTGTGGCACTGAAAATCAGCGACTAAGTATTAATTGAAATTTGCCGGTAAAATACGCTTTTAAAACGGTTGGAAGGCGGATTTTTTTATTACCTTGAAACAAATTTAAAACGGGTTTGCGTTAGGGATGGACGCGGAAATCCTGCCGGCGACGCCCAAGCGGCGCAACGCCCAATTTCACAACTTTTACAAATGCATACGCTCAACGATATTCACCAGCAATTTGCTTCTTTTTTTAATGATGAAAATGTAAAACCCTTTGCCTATTTGGTTTCAAAAAAACTGGCCGAGGGGCATATCTGCGTAAATTTAGATGATGAAGATTTGGTGCAGGAGAATTTACCGGCCAGCTATACAGATTTGAAAAAAGCACAACAGAAATTGCCTAAAAGTGCGCTGGTATGTTCTTCAATAGAAGAAAATAAGCCTTTTGTATTGCAAGATAGGCGCTTTTATTTGTACCGATACTTTAATTATGAAAGCAAAATTTTAGCGCGTATCCAGCAATTTGTTTTTGCGGATAAAAAGGAAGAACCCCTACGCACTAAAGAACTTTTGGCAAAAAGTGATTTAGTTAGAAGCCTGTTTCCGTCAACGGCTGGAGTTACAAATTGGCAGTTGGCGGCAGCGGTTGTTGCTTATTTAAACAGTTTCGCCATCATCACCGGCGGGCCGGGCACCGGAAAAACAACCACCGTTGCTAAAATATTGGCCCTACTTTTTAGTAACAACAGCAATTTGAAAGTGGCTTTAGCAGCGCCCACAGGCAAAGCGGCCGCGCGGATGGGCGAGTCTTTAAAAAATGCCCAGCTAGATACTTCGCCCGAAATACAACAAAAATTTGCGCAGCTGCAGCCGCTTACCTTGCACCGTTTATTGGGTTACATTCCCAAATCGCCATACTTTAAACACCATGCGCAAAACGTGTTGCCTTATGATGTGGTGATTATTGATGAATCTTCGATGATTGACGTGGCTTTGTTTGCCAAGCTGATGGATGCCATTGGCGAAAACACTAAACTGATTATGCTGGGCGATAAAAATCAGCTTGCTTCGGTAGAAGCCGGTAGTTTATTTGGCGATTTGTGCATGGCACAAGCGCAATTGAATGTTTTTGATGAAACCCACTTGCAGTTAATTAACGGGTTTATAAAGGATGAAAGTGCGAAAATACCTGCCCTAGCAAAGCCCTTGAATCACCCTTTGGCACAAAAAATTGTGGAACTGTTGTACAGCCACCGTTTTAGCGATGAGGCAGGCATCGGCAAGTTTAGCAAAGCCATTATCCAAAATAACGTTACGGCCATTGAGCAATTTTTAAACGGTGATGGCGGTGCCGAGGTGCTGATAGATTCGGAATACCAAGCCACTGTTTTGCAAGATTTTGCGATGGGCTACAAGGCCTACATCCAAGAAAAAGACATTTCCAGAGCGTTAAAATTGCTCAATAATTTACGGGTTTTGTGTGCCATACGCGAAGGCGAGCAAGGTTTGTACTATACCAACAAAAAAATTGAGCAGATTTTAGTTGCAGCCAAGTTAATTAATACCAATAGCGAATTTTACGAAAACCGGCCAGTAATTATGAACAGCAACAACTACGAACTAGGGCTGTTTAACGGCGATATCGGCATTGTACGGCAAGACGAAAACGGACAGTTGCGCGTATACTTTGAAGATGCCGAGGGAAAGCTGAAAGCGGTTTTGCCGGGGCTTTTAAATGCCGTTGAAACGGTGTTTGCCATGACTATCCATAAAAGCCAAGGATCCGAGTTTGATGAAGTGCTCATTATTTTGCCGCAAACTGAAACCTTACAATTATTAACCCGCGAACTGCTTTACACCGGCCTTACCCGTGCCAAAAAGAAAGTGTTGCTGCAGGCCAGCACAAACAGTATTTTAAAAGCAGCTTCGCTACAAGTGAAACGCGCATCGGGCATTATTAACAGATTTTTAAGTAATTAAAAGCATGTCGTCACAAATACAAGCCTCTAACTCTTTAAATATTTTAGCCGAAGCGCTTTGTGCAGACTTGCGCCACCGCCATATTTCGGTTTTTAGGCCTCATTATATTGTTACCCAAACCGAAGGGATGAACAATTGGCTGCGTATGCAAATGGCACAAAACCTGGGTATTGCCGCCAATTACCGCTTTTTAAAACCTAACGATTTGGTGAACCAGCTGTACGCTATTTTAGGTGGCGAATTTAGCACCTTGCTAAACCCGGCCAACCAAAGTTGGTTGATATTTAAAATATTAGGCGAGCGCGATTTTATAAAACGCTTTCCAAAAATCGCCTCTTATTACCAAACGGATGGCCCAGATGCCGATTTAAAACGATTTGCGCTGGCAGAAAAAGTCGCCGATTTGTTTGACCAATATCAAATATACCGTGCCAAAATGATGCGCGAGTGGAACGGAAAGTCGTTGGCCGAGCTTAATGCAGACCAATGGCAGACCTATATTTGGGTAAAAGCGGCGCAAAGTGCCGGTGGGCAACTTCCAGACAAAACCGCTATCGGCAATTTCATCATCCAAGAACTGCGACAACCCGAAAAACAAGCGATGTTGCAAAACCGGATGCCCGAGCTTAGCTTGTTTGGGCTATCGGTACTAACCAGCTTTCACCTGGAGATTTTTAATGCGCTTGGGCAATGGGTAAATTTTAGCTATTATCTCATTAACCCCGCTCCTAACGTTTACTGGTTCGAGGATTTGAGCAACAAAAGGCTAATGCAACTCAAGAAAAAGGGTTTTGTAGAACCGTACGAGGAAATGCAAGGCAACAAACTGCTCACCAGCTGGGGAAAAATTATTCAGCATACCTTTAAGATGCTGTTTGAGAACGAGGAGCTGATAAATTCTTATACAGAACTTGCCACCGCAGAACCTACAAGTGACACACTGCTGCACAAAATTCAGCACGAGCTTTACCATAACCTGAACGATGACGCACGCCAAAACATCAGCGAAAGCGAATTAAAAGATGGCTCTGTGGTAATCAATTCTTGTTTTACGCCCGCGCGCGAGGTAGAAACGCTGTACAATTATTTGGTGGCTTTGGTGGATGAAAAAGAAGAAAGGCTTTCGCCACGTGATGTGGTAGTGATGGTGAGCGATATTGATGCTTACGCCCCTTACATTAAAGCTGTTTTTAACAACGCACCTTATAAATTCGGTTTTACTATTGCCGATGAAAGCTTTGCCTCTAATGATACCATCGCTGCCGCATTAATTGCCTTGCTGGAAATTAATCCGCAAAAGTTCCATGCCGAGGATGTGCTGCAATTGCTGGATTTTAGCTACATCCGCAAGCGTTTTGGCATTAGCGATGCCGATTTGATACGCAGCGTGGTGGCCAAAGCCAATATCCGCACAGGTATTAAAGGAGATAAGCTAGACGATAGCCATTATATGAGCTGGACCTACGGTTTACAACGTATCATTTACGGTTTGTGTTTGGGTAACCAATCGGAATACTTTTTAGATGGCGATGAAAGCATTTTCCCGGTTGATGCCGTTGAGGGCAGCGCTTCTGACGAACTCATCCGCTTTATCCATTTTGTGCAAGTGCTGATAAGTACGCTAGAGCAGCGCGAACGCCACAGACCTATTGATGAATGGGTAAAATACGTGGAAACCTTGTTGCTCAATTTAGTTTTTGACCCAGGCGAAAATGCCGATGAAGATTATCAGGCCTTGCTGGGGCAGTTAGAGCAGTACAACACCGCAACTGATCTTTTTGGCGCAGAGATAAGTTACACCATATTTAGCCACAGTCTGTTAAGCGCAATTAGCGCTAGCACGCGTTTGGGTTCTTTTGCCGGCGGTGGGATTACTTTTTGCTCGCTCATCCCTATGCGTAGTATCCCTTTTAAGGTAATTGCATTGTTAGGGCTAAACTTTGATAAATTCCCGAGGAAAGAAACGCAGGTGAGTTTTAACCTTATTACACAGCATCCTTTGCCCGGCGACCGTAACGTGAAAGACAATGACAAACATTTGTTTTTAGAAACGCTGCTTTCTGCACAAGATTACCTGTACATCAGTTACATTGGGCAAAACGTTAAAGATAACTCTAGCTTGCCGCCATCAGCCCTGGTTGATGAGCTGCTGGATTATCTGCAAAACAAATATGTAGCAGATGATAAAGTGGCCGATGTTTTAGTGCAAAAACAGGCGCTCCACCATTTTAGCACTAAAAACTTCGAGAATGGTAAAATCAATTATCTGGACATTCAACATGCAATGAACCACAGCTTAACTGTTACCAAACAGCAGGAAGAACTTAATTTTAATGAGCTTGCTACGCACGTGTTCGTCAATTTCTTCAAAAATCCGATAAAAGCCTATTTCAACCGCGTTTTGGCTATTTATTATGAGGACGAAGAAACGCTATTGTCAAGCACAGAAGTATTTGATTTAAACCATCGCGAGAAATGGCAGTTAAAGCAGGACCTGTTACGTTGCGGAAACGGCCCAAAAGAGCAGGAAGCTTTGCGTTTAAGGCAGTTAAAAACAGGGAATTTACCTTTAAAAAATTTCTCGAGAATAGCCGTGGCAGAGGTGGAAGAAATGGTAGAACCTGTGCGCAACTTGTACTTAGCAGCAACCTCGGGATTGTCAGAAAGCACAATAAACATAGAACTTGAAATACCCGAAGCCAACATCAAATTTAACGGCAGCCTTTCCAATATTTATGGCGAGAAAATGGTAGTGGTATGCTGGTCCTCGGTAGCATATAAATATCTGATAGACGCCTACATCAGCTATCTGTTTGCGCAGGCCAGCGGTTATAATTTAAAGCTTTACTTTATTAACGCTAATACAGGGCGCTGTTATGAGGCTTTTTATATTGATGAACAATCGGCGAAAGCCAAATTAATTGATTTGCACAACTTGTTTATAGAAGGGCATCAGGAAATTTTACTTTTTTACGCCGACCTAGGCTACGGAGAAACAGATTTTGATGAATTACACATGGGTAATTTGAAAAAATTATTGACCAAAAAGTTTGAAAAACCCGAGTACAGCGACGTTTATACCAACATTAAATACAACGAAGGATTTTTTGAAATGGATTTGGAAACCGACGGAGAAAAATTTGAAGAGTTTAAACGTAACTTCGACACCATTTTAAAGCCTGCCGTAAAGCTTTTTCCTACCTATTTCACAAAAGCTGATGGGATTAAATGATATGAATACCAAATTTAAAAATTTTGATGCCAGCACCGTTGATTTGGCGGGCAGTAATTTAATTGAAGCCAGCGCCGGAACCGGCAAAACTTATTCTATAGCTATTTTGGTGCTTCGGCTTTTGTTAGAGAAGCAAATCAACATCCGCGAGATATTGATGGTAACGTTTACCAAAGCCGCTGTGGCCGAACTGGAAGAGCGAATCCGCCTATTTGTGCGTACCGCCCAAAAGGCCGCGCAGGGCGAAAGCGTTAAAGATGGCAACATTACGCAAATAGTGGAAAATGCCAGAAATGCAGGCAACCCTGTAAACCAGCTTTTGGAAGAAGCCGTCGCGTTTTTGGATGAAACCGCAGTGCTTACCATACATAGTTTTTGCCAGCAAACCTTAAATGAATTTGCTTTTGAAACGCAACAGCTGTTTAACGTGGAGCTGATGCAAGACGAGGCACAACTGATAGCCGATGAATGCAACAAGTTTTGGCGAAAATACGTCAGCACCATCCCCACCCCGGCTTTGGGCCTTTTTCACAAAGCTAAATTATCCAAAAGCCAAATCCAAAGCGTGGTAAAAAGCCATTCAAGTGGCACAAAATATTACCATTACCAACCGGATAAAGACTATACCACCAATGCCGATGACTACGCGCAAATTGCAGACGAGGCAGCGAAACTGCATGAAGCTATCGTGACGTTTGAGCAGAAAATCTTTGACGAAGTAAAGCTACGCCGGGGAGAGATTGAAGAAGCCTGCGCAGGCCAAAAACACCTAACAAACTGGTTTATTCCTTATCAGGATGAAGACACCTTTTTAAAGGCCTTAGCGTTTAACCGTACAAAAACAACGCTAAATAAAATGCCCTGCGCAGCACATTTTTTAGAACTTATTGATGAATTAGAATTGCTGAAAGCTGAGAAAGAAGCTTTTATACGAAAACATATTAATATACTGATTTGCAATGGTATCAATCAAATCAGTGAAAGCGTAACTTTTTATAAAAGCCGTTACAGTCAAGTAAGTTTTGATGATTTAATTGCCAAGTTGCACGTGGCTTTGGTGCAAAAAGATAACGACAGCCTGGTTGCCCGTTTGCAAGAAAAATATAAGGCCGTTTTTATAGATGAATTTCAGGATACCGACCGTTTGCAGTACGAAATATTTGATAAAGCTTTCGGCAAAAACACCATTCTGTTTTACATTGGCGATCCAAAGCAATCTATTTATGCCTGGCGCAAAGCGGATGTACAAACTTATTTTAGGGCAAAAAACGCAGTGGACAATTTGTATGGCATGAACCAGAATTACCGCTCTTCTGCACGGATGATAGCGGCCATGAACATCTTTTTTAAGCCCAAACCAGATACCGACACCTTTAATTTTGGCGATGCACCCGCCGAAAAACGGATAGATTACATTGCGGTAGAAGCACCAGAAAATACTCAGAAGGGCAATTTATTGGCAAACGGCGAGCCTATCGCGCCCATCCAAATCAGCGTAAGTAAAAACAAAGGAATTATTCAGCAATCTTTAGTGGCGCAGATAGCAAAAATTTTGGATAACGATACATTTCAATTAGAAACTAATGGTATAAAGAGGAAGGTGTTGCCAAAGGATATCGGGATTTTGGTGCGTAAAAATAGCGAAGGTATTGCGATAAAAAACGTACTTTCTGCCTACGGGATTCAAGCTGTAACCATTAACGACGGAAAAGTACTGCAAACACAGGAAGCGCAATATTTGCTTTATTTATTGCAGGCCATTATAGATATCAACCGGGCCAACATCAACAAAGCTTTGCTCTCGCCTTTTACCGCTTTTAAGGTGGAAGAAATTTTAGCCCTAAATTCTGATTTGATTATTGAGCTGTTTAAAAACTACAAATCTCTTTGGGAAAAAGATGGCATTTACACCGCGCTAAAAACTTGGATCAAGGATTTTGCAATTGAAGAAAAACTGCTCAAAAATGCGGAATTAAACGGCGAACGCACTGTCACCAACCTTAATCAGCTGATTGAACTTTTACATAAAACACAAAATCGTAAAAACCTGAACAGCTTAGAGTTAATAAGTTGGTTAAAACGCGGGATTGAAGGTATGGAAACCGAAGGCGACGAATTTGAGCAACGGATAGAAAGCGATGAAGATGCCATTAAAATTGTGACTATCCATAAAAGCAAAGGGCTGGAATATAACATTGTATTTATCCCGAGTTTAGATTTCTTGAGAGAACCGCCTAAAGATTTTAATTATAATTTTAGGGACGAAAGCGGCAATTACATCAGCGGGGCAAAGCACGATTTAAGTGCAGACGAACAAGAAGAAACGCTGAAACAAGTAGAGCAGGAAAACCGCCGGTTAATTTATGTAGCCATTACGCGCGCGGTATCACAATGTTATATTTATAAAAGTACCGCCAGTTATTATAAGGGTTCGTCTATGGAATTTTTCATTAAAGAATTGGATGGCATACAAACGAACCTCATACAGTTTGTTGATGAACAGCAGGTGCCAGAAGGCTACCGTTATCGCGCGACAGCGCTTAAACCTGGAGAAAAGCCGTTACGTCCAATTAAATTCACTTTATTAGATAGCAACTGGCATAAGCTCAGTTACTCCGCTTTACGGGCCGATCATCCCATCAGCACAAAAAATAAAAGCAATACCGAAAAAAGCGAGTACGACGATTTTATTTTTAACCAACTGCGGCGAGGTGCTAAAACCGGCAATATGTTGCACTTCATATTTGAGAACATCCATTTTAACAATCCGCAAAAATGGGCTGATGTAATAGAAGAAGCCATTAAACGCTTTGTGCCGCAACAGCAAGAATATTATGCGCCAATGTTAAATACCCTGCTAGAGAACGTGCTAAACGCTCCTATTTTGCTGGGCGACCGTGCTTTTAAACTTTCAGATGTTAACACGTTCAAATGCATCCACGAGTTCGAGTTCGATTTCCTGCTTGATGAGTTTTTACCCGCGCAACTTTCGCAATTGAGTACAGATGCTGCGCAAATTGCCATTAGGCCTTGGACAAGAGCAAAAGGTTTAATGAACGGTAAAATTGACTTGTTTTTTGAGCATGATGGCAAATATTATGTACTGGATTGGAAATCAAATTATTTGGGCGACCGGCTTGAAGATTACGATACGGAACAATTAAGCGAAGCAATGAACGAAAACAATTATCACCTGCAATACCTCATTTACAGCTTGGCGGTGCGTAAATACCTAGAAAGCCGCATTCCAAATTTCAACTTCGATAGGCAATTTGGTGGCGTAATTTATTTGTTTGTACGCGGAATGCGAAGCGCATCTAACACAGGTGTGTTTACAGCAAAGCCGAGCTGGACGCTTATAAACAAACTAGATAAACTATTAAACAGCGTTGCGGTATAAGCTGTAAGATGATGAACGTTTGATTCTAAGCTGACAAGCGTCATTCTGTTTCCGGTGATTACAAAGCAATTTTGAGGGTAAACCAAATTATCAAGCAAAATGGAAACGCTTCAGGCTAGAGAGTGCATTGCGCTGTTAAACGAAAACTACATCGGTCATTTGGCCTTTATTGCTGATGAAAAGCCCTATACCGTGCCTATCACCTATTATTTTGATCAAAAAGATTCAATCATCGCCTACGCGGGCGAAGGTTTTAAAATAGAAGCCATGCGTAAAAACAGCCGCGTTGCTTTACAGGTAGAGCAGATTGAAGATGTTAAAAACTGGAGATCAGTTATGGTGCAGGGACATTTTAAAGAAGCTTTTGGTAGCGAGGCCAAATTTTTATTGCAAGAATTTGCCAACGGTGTAAAAAACGTCATTTCGCAGCATCACCACCAGCATGTGCGCTTCATCAGCGATTTCACTAGCGATGTTTATACCAGAGGCACTACCAGCGTTTACCGCATCAAAATAAAAGAGATGTTTGGTAAAAAGATGGTGCAAGTTGGTTAGTTTGGAGTCCATTTAGTGATTAGGAGTTCATTAGTTATTAAAGTTCATTTGTCATTAGTTCATTAATATGGATTGAGGTTTATTGTGCAGCTCATGGTTTGCGATTTTATAACGTACGATTAACAGAATCGTTTATCTTAGCGGTAAAAAGAATATCAATACCCGGTACTCAATACCCAATACTCACTACTCACTACCCCTATTCCCATGCTCGTCCAATACATCGAAGCTTTAATTTTTGCATCTGATGCCAGTCTAAGGTTTGAAGAGATTTTGATTTGTTTACACGGTGCTTTAGAACAAGATTTTACAGACGCGGAAGTGAAAGAGGCGATAGCGCAAATTAAACATCGTTATAACGAGCAAAATTCTGCGCTAGAACTGGTAGAAATTGCCGGCGGTTACCAGTTTTTAACGCGCAAAAGCATGCAAAGCGTTGTTAACCAATTGCACATCCAAAAATCAAAGAAGAAGCTCAGCCAGTCGGCATTAGAAACTTTAGCCATCATCGCCTACAGGCAACCCATAACCAAGCTAGAGATAGAGCAGATACGCGGTGTTAATTGCGATTATACTATGCAAAAGCTGTTAGAAAAAGATTTAATAAGCATTTCTGGCAAGGCGGATGGTCCCGGCAGACCCTTATTGTACAGATTAAGCCAATATTTTTTAGATTATTTTGGCATAGCTTCCATAGCCGATTTGCCTCAGCTAAAAGATGTTGAGGATAGCAACCAGATAGAGATTGGTAACAAGATTGACTAATTTTAAATCAATTTTTTGAAATTCATTTTTCCTTATATTTTTGCCGTTCACAAACACACAATTTATTTTTATAAGACTTTTTAAAATACTACATTAGTAAGTAAAGAAAGGAAATCAAGATGGCTAAGCAGATTAAACCCACCACCAACTCTACCGGGAAAACAAGTGCTGGTAAAAGCACAAAACCTGAGGCTGATCCGAAATCAAAAAGCAAATTTAACGATGAGGATGACGACGATTTTGATATGCCGATTGATGACCTAGACGGTTTTGATGACCTTAGCTATGACGAGGACGACGACTACTAAAGTCGCGGCCTACACAAATATTAACTAAAAGCATCCAAGAAAGGATGCTTTTTTTATTAAGACTTAAGCGCTACTATGACAATTTTAGAGGTTAACTCTGCAAAAACCAGGAAAGAGTTTTTAGATGTTGCACGCGTCATTTATAAAGACGACCCAGTTTGGGTTTGTCCTTTAGACCAAGACATCGAAACTATTTTTGACCCCAAAAAGAACAGTTTTTTTACGCATGGAAAAGCGAAACGCTGGATTTTAAAGGACGGGCAAAACCGATTAATTGGACGCATAGCCGCATTTATTAACGACAAAAAAGCCTACACGTTTGAAAAACCGACCGGTGGAATCGGTTTTGTGGAAAGTTTTGATAATGCAGCAGCTTTTAATCTGTTGTTTGATACGGCCAAAGAATGGCTAAAGCAACAAGGTATGGAGGCAATGACGGGCCCCATCAACTTTGGCGAAAATGATATGTTTTGGGGTTTATTGGTAGATGGGTTTACGCATCCGTCTTACGGAATGAATTATAACAAACCCTATTACCTGCAACACTTTAAAAATTACGGTTTCCGGGTTGATTATGAACAGCTCACCAACCACCTGGACCTGCATAAAGAATTTCCGGAACGCTTTACCAAGATAGCCGAATGGGTAGCCAAAAAACCGGGCTATGTTTTTAAATACTTGGACCCAAAGAATTTTGACCAGTTTGCCGAGGATTTTGTGGAGATATATAATGATGGCTGGAAGAACTTTACTAATTTTTCGCCCATCAAAATAGAAAGCGTAAAGCAAAGCTTTGAAAAAATGAAGGCTATCATGGATCCAAAGTTAATTTGGTTTGCCTACATCAACGGCGAACCTGCTTCTTTTATCGTAATGTTGCCCGATGCCAATCTGATGATTAAGCCCTTAAACGGCAAGCTAGATTTAATTGGCAAGCTGAAGTTTTTGTATAAAAAGCTAAGGGGCGTAAACCGGATGCGCGCTGTGGTAATGGGTACCAAAGAAAAATTCCAGAAACATGGTTTAGAGTCGGCGATGTTTATTAAACTGAAAGAATATGTTTTGCCCAAAAACCAGTACGACGAGCTTGAGCTTTCGTGGGTGGGTGATTTTAATGATAAAATGCTGGCTATACACAGCGCCACCGGTTCTGAATTTGGGAAAAAACACGCTACTTTAATCTGCGATTTTTAAAAGGCTAGCATCGTTAAACAAGAAAGGGCTTTGCGGTTGCAAAGCCCTTTCTGTTGATAGATAAAAACAGTTTACGGTGTTTTGCTTCCGCCTGTTTTTTTAACCGCGGCAGATTTAGTACTGGCTGCTTTATCATTCTTTGGTTTTGCTGTTTTAGCAGGGCTTTTAGCTGCTTTTGGCGCTTCTTTTTTGGTTTCAGCACTTTTTTCTTCGCCAGCCTCTTCTTCTGCCTTAGGCTCTTCTTCGTTAAATAATGGTAAATCTTTTAAAATGTGGTACCAGCCTACAATCTTTTTAATATCAGAGCCGTAAACTTTTTCCTCATCGTGACTAGGCGCAACCTCATAAAAGAAAGCACGTAAATCTTTTGCGTCCGCTTTTGCTTCTGGCACATTTCCTTGCGCTTTCATTTTGGCTAAAATATCCTTCAACTTCAAATCTTCATCATCGCCGTACACCGTAATATCTGCCAAAGAAGCCAATCTAGCAGTAGAAATATTCACGATAGATTTAGTTTTCTTTTCGTCTAAACTTTCCAGAATGTATCCAGATTTGTTTTGACCTACCAATTTATGTAATCCCGGTTTACCGGAAACCGAAACAACGCCTGTTAAATTCATATTTTTTTATTAAGCTTCAATAATATCTACACTAATAATTTTGTCGCCCTGCTTTATTGCATCCACAACATCAACGTTTTCAACCACTTTACCAAAGCAAGTATGGTTTCTGTCTAAATGAGCGGTATTTGCACGGCTGTGGCAAATAAAAAACTGAGAACCGCCGGTATTTCTGCCTGCATGTGCCATAGATAAAACGCCACGGTCGTGATATTGGTTTTCACCGGTTAGCTCGCAATCAATTTGATAACCGGGACCGCCAGAGCCTGCTTTGTAAGCAGTAGATTCATCTTTAGAAAAAGGGCAACCGCCTTGGATCACGAAATCCGGAATTACACGGTGAAAAGACAATCCGTTATAAAAACCTTCTTTAGCTAATTTCTTGAAATTTTCAACGGTTTTCGGAGCGTCATTATCGTAAAATTCAACCGTCATGTCGCCTTTCGCTGTCCTAATTATTGCTTTGCTCATAATTTGTGTTTAATTAGCTGGCAAAATTAATAAAATTTTCTGCCCAGCTAAACGTTTTGGTGTTTGTTACGTAATTTTAATCGATGAAGTCCTTTTACCTTTTTTTGCTGATTGCCTGCCTTAGTTTCCGTGCGCTAGCCTCATCCATCCTTGTCCCCATGGACGAAGATCAAAAAAATCATTTAAAAGCCTACGGCTTGGCCTACTACACGTTAAAGAATGGTTTAACGGTAGATTGGCTCTTGAATTACAGAGGAGGAAGTTTTTTAATTGCGTATAACCAAAAAATAGAATCGGAACTAAAAGTGCGCGGTATCAGTTACGATGTGATGGCTGATGCTAAAGTGAATGCAATTTTGACGCAGATTAGCCGAGCCGAGGTAAACATGGATATTGTGAAGTTAGAGAAAGCGCCTAAAATTGCGGTTTACTCGCCTAAAAGCAAACTTCCGTGGGATGATGCCGTGACTTTGGTGCTTACCTATGCCGAAATTCCTTACGATGTGGTTTACGATGAGGAAGTAATTCATGGAAAACTGCCAGAGTACGATTGGCTGCACCTGCACCACGAAGACTTTACCGGCCAGTACGGTAGGTTTTGGGCCAATTACCGCAGCACCGCCTGGTACATAGAAGACGTTAAAAACCAAGAGACCATGGCTAAAAAACTGGGTTTTAACAAAGTATCCTTAATGAAATTAGCCGTAGCCCAAAAGATAAGGGATTTTTGCGCTGGGGGCGGCTTTTTGTTCGCTATGTGTTCTGGAACAGATAGTTTCGATATTGCTTTAGCAGCGGAAGGCGTAGATATTTGCGAGCGCATGTTTGACGGCGACCCGGCAGATCCACAAGCGCAATCCAAGCTCAATTTTTCAAAGGCCTTTGCGTTCCACAACTTTACTTTGGATTTAAATCCGCTCAATTACGAGTTTTCGGATATTGATGTTACGCAAGGGCGCTTGGTGGACCGTACAAATGATTATTTCACTTTGTTTGATTTCTCGGCCAAATGGGATGTGGTGCCCACCATGCTTACGCAAAATCATGAGCGGGTGATTAAAGGTTTTATGGGACAAACTACCGCATTTAAGTCCAGCCTGATTAAACCTGATGTTTTAGTGATGGGCGAATTAAAATCTGCCGGTGAGGCCCGTTACATCCACGGCGAATACGGCAAAGGGCAATGGACTTTTTATGGTGGCCATGATCCGGAAGACTATCAGCATTTGGTAGGCGACCCTCCTACCGATTTAAATTTATACCCAAATTCACCGGGCTACCGCTTAATTTTGAACAATATTTTGTTTCCGGCCGCCAAAAAGAAAAAGCAGAAAACGTAGATAGAAGGTGTGGAAGGTAGAGGGTTTGAGGTGGAAGGTTTAAGACTTAGGGTTTGAGGTGGAAGGTTTAAGGCGGAAGGTTTGAGGCTTAAGGGTGTCAGATTTAAGGGAAACCAAAAGACATTCCGGTTCGGCTAAAGCCGATAAATGAAATTCGCTAAAATCATCGGGCTAAAGCCCGACGCTATTGAACACAAAAACGAGGGCTTGGCAGATAAACGGCGGGAGAATTAGAAGGTGGAGGAAGGTTTAAGGCGGAAGCTTAGGGTTTAAGGTATTGGGTTTAAGGCACCCTAAAAACGTTCCAGTTCGGCTAAAGCCAACAGATGAAATCTTCTAAAATCATCGGGCTAAAGCCCGACGCTATTGAAACCGGATGAGGTTTAAAAGCTTGAAGCCATATTTTCCCACACAAAATCAGGCAATCTTGCTACTCAATACTCACTACTCAATACCCGCTACTCAATACCCACTACCCACTACTCACCACCAAACCATCATAAGCCAAATTAATACCTGCGGGCAATTCTTTAGAAACATCCTCATGCCGTCCTAAACGGTGGCTAATATGGGTAAAATAAGTTTGTGAGGCGCCTACTTTTTGAGCAAAGGCAATGGCTTCATCAAAGGTAAAATGCGAGATGTGCGCTTCTTTTTGCAACGCGTTGATAACTAAAATCTTTGTGCCTTTAATTTTCTCAAACTCTGCGTCGCTTACTGTTTTCGCGTCGGTGATATAGGTAAAATCTTTTACGCGGAAACCCAGTACAGGCAGTTTATAGTGCATCACTTCTATGGGTGTAAAGTGCAAATCGCCTATCTCAAAATCTTTATTGCCGATGTGGTGAATGTTTATTTGCGGAATCCCCGGATATTTAAACTCCGAAAAGATATAATAAAACTCCCTTTTCAAAGATTCTTCCACTTCTGGCGTAGCGTAAATATCCATGGCTGCTTTCTGTTTAAAATTAAAAGCACGGATATCATCCAAACCGGCAACATGATCTTTGTGCGCGTGGGTAAAAACAACTGCATCTAAATGCTGTACGTTGTAACGCAACATCTGCTGCCGAAAATCGGGGCCGGTATCAATAATTACATTTTTTTCATCAGAGCTGATGAGGATACTGCTTCGCAACCGTTTGTCTCTCGGGTTTGCAGATTGGCATACTTCGCATCCGCAAGCGATAACAGGTACACCCTGTGAAGTTCCGGTTCCTAAAAATGTAATCTTCATCTATTTTTTGCTTTTTAAGGGAAAGCTTTCCCAAACCGCTACAACATCAATCCCAGCTATGTTTACGAATTACGCAAATAGTCAAATAGCCAGTTTAGTTTGTTTAATAGCGTAATAAAAGGCTTTTTGCTTTTCGGAGAGTTTACTGTCATTGGCATCGATGTTTTTAAGCAATTCGATAAGTGAAATGATTTTGCTCTCCAAATTAGAAAACTTGTTCACCATCACCAATTTGCTGTTCTCAATCAGGCAGGACCCTGTTTTGAAGTTCCCCTTCTCGTACCGCACCTTATACCCTAGCTCTTTCAGTAAAAGCTCCACTTTTTCTAAGGTATGGTTGGTGAAAGTAATGTTCATTTTGTTAACGTAAATCTACCACGTCCACACCCGGATGGGCTTTTGCATCAAAAGTAAAAAAGGCATCACTAACTTTCACGTTTGGGGTAAAAGTTTTGATCTGATAGGTATAAACGTTCCCGTTTTTATCATACACCACAATGTTTGACAGTTGCTTATTTACTTTATCTATACGCAATTTCACCTTAGAAAAAGACCGGTTTTGCAAAGGCGCCAATTCTACATTCTGATATCTACGCCCACCAATGGTAGTTTCGCCCAGGTACACATACTTAAAACCTTTCTCGTACATGGTAAAAATCTTTGCCGGGTTTAAGCTGTTCGGACTGTTATCAATCTCACTAACCTGAACTTCTTTATCCTGTTTTAAATAAGTCCATTGCACCTTTCCGTCTGATATCAGCTCTTGGCCGCCGATGATCACTTTATATTTATTCGATTTTGATTTGGCGTAAAGCACACCAGATTGGCTTTGGCTGATATTGGCCTGCGGACTTTTGATGCTGTATACAAAATCTACCTTCACCACATCGTATGAGCGGTATTTTTTGCTCACACCTGCCAAAATTGCTTTTGCTTCTGGGTCCGATTGCGCCACAGCACTCAACGATACAAATAAAAACGCTACAAATAAACTAATACTGCTTTTCTTCATTGCTAATGCTCAATTCTTTAATCTTTCTTGTCAAGCTCAGTCAAGAATTGTTCCAACGAATACTCATCCGGTATAAGTACCTCACGGGCTTTACTGCCCTCAAAAGGCCCTACAATGCCACAAGCTTCCAGCTGGTCCATAATACGGCCGGCGCGGTTGTAGCCTAGTTTCATTTTTCTTTGGATAAGCGAGGTAGATCCTTGCTGATGCATCACTATTAAACGCGCGGCATCCTCAAACATTGCGTCACGGTCTTTAGGGTCAAAATCTTTGATACTGCCACCATCCGCATCATCGCCCACATATTCCGGCAAATCGTAAGCAGAAGCATAGCCGCGCTGTTCGCCAATAAAATCTGTAACGCGGTCCACCTCTGGCGTATCTACAAAGGCACATTGCAGGCGAATCAAATCGCTTCCGGTAGATAAAAGCATATCTCCTTTTCCGATAAGCTGATCGGCGCCGCCAGAATCTAAAATGGTACGCGAATCAATTTTAGAAGTTACCCTAAATGCTAAACGCGCCGGGAAGTTGGCTTTAATAGTACCCGTAATAATGTTTACAGACGGTCTTTGCGTTGCCAGCACCAAGTGGATGCCGATGGCACGCGCCAACTGCGCCAAACGGGCAATTGGTGTTTCCACCTCTTTACCGGCGGTCATCATCAAATCGGCAAATTCATCAATCACCAAAACAATAAAAGGTAAAAAGCGGTGACCGTTATTTGGGTTAAGCTTGCGCTTCACAAATTTATCATTGTACTCGCGCAGGTTGCGCACACCGGCATCTTTCAACAGATCATAACGTTGATCCATCTCTATACACAGCGAGTTTAAAGTGTTAATCACCTTTTTGGTATCGGTAATAATGGCATCCTCCTCGCCTGGCAGTTTGGCTAAAAAGTGGCGCTCAATTTTCTTAAATAAAGAAAGCTCCACCTTTTTAGGGTCAACCAGCACCAATTTAAGTTGTGATGGATGTTTTTTGTAGAGCAAAGAAACCAAAATAGTGTTGATACCTACCGATTTACCTTGCCCCGTTGCACCGGCTACCAGCATGTGAGGCATCTTGGCTAAATCGGCAATAAATACCTCGTTAGAAATGGTTTTGCCCATCGCAATCGGCAAATCCATGGTGGTGTTCTGGAATTTCTCTGTAGCGATGATAGAGCGCATAGAAACCATCTCTGGGTGCGAGTTTGGCACCTCAATACCGATAGTTCCCTTTCCGGGCATTGGCGCAATAATACGGATACCCAAAGCGGCTAAACTCAGCGCAATATCATCTTCCAGGTTTTTAATTTTGGAAATACGCACGCCGGGCGCGGGGATAATCTCGTACAAAGTAACCGTTGGGCCAATGGTAGCTTTAATCTTATCAATGTCAATGTTATAGTTGCTCAGCGTTTCAACAATCTTGTTCTTGTTGTTCTCAAGCTCGGTGGTGTCTACGGCTATTTTGTTGTTTCCGTATTGCTCTAACAGTTCTAAAGTTGGGTTTTTATACGATGCCAAATCCAAAGTAGGGTCATAAGTACCAAATTGTTCAACTAAGGATTCTGACGTTATCTCCTCTTCAGACTTTTCTACGCTAAGCTCAATATTTTCTGGCTCTACAATTTCTAAAGCTTTATCGTCTGTTTTAGGCTGGTTGGTAACCGCTGGTTTTTCTACTTTCTCAAAACCGTCGTCCTCCGGTTCTTCGTCAGCCTCTAGCGTGTTATTCACCTCAAAACTGTTTATCGGAGGCGCAGACGGCGTTTCTTGTTGTGGCAAAGCCGCGTTTACCAAATTGTTTTGGCGTGGCGTGTTACTTACATATTTAAAATCATCTGCATTTAAAGGCTCACTTTCGGCTTCGTCAATATCTTCACCGTCTTCCAGCTCGTTGGGGATAATCACCTCGTCTTCCTCGCTTAAAGCCACGGGTTTGGGTGCTCGTTCTGGAAGTTTAAAATCAATATTGTAAGCCATCACCAAGCAGGCTAAAGCTGCAAAAAGTAAAATGCCGCCAACGCCAGCCCGCCCTACTTGTGCCTCTAACAATAAATTGGAGTAAAACCCAAATTCGCCCTCTAAATAATGCGGATACTCCGAAATAAAACCATGGAAAAAAGCTAAAGTAATAGATGTAAATACCAATAAGAAAAAACTGTATGCCAACATCTTAGGAATCGACAATAGTTCGACCTTAAAAAGCAATCGGTATCCTAAAACAATAAATACAAATACAAACAGAAATGAGGCAATGCCAAACCATTCGTAAATAAATTGGTGCGATAACAAAGCGCCCAACTTACCTGCCCAGTTTTGGATATCCGGATTAAGCACACCATTGGATTTTAACTCGGCACTGGTTTTAAAAAAGTTGGACCAGCCTCCGTTGGCATCTATCACATAACTTTGGTCATCTTGCCAAGTAAAAAGGTACGAGGTAAAAGAAATTAAAAAATATAAAGCCAGCAATAACAGAAACAAGCCACAGATTTTCACAAACCTATCGTTGTTAAAATTCAGCTTCGGAAAGTTGTTGCCAAGGCCGGGCTTTTCGGTTTTCTTCCGGAAAGGCTCTTTTGCTGATCCCGGCTCATCTCTAAAAGTATTTGTTCTAAACTGATTTCCTCTTACGGGCATTCGCGATTTGATTTTAACAACAAATATAATTTAATGATTAGGCAATGCTAACAAATATTTTTTTTAATAAAAAGATTAGTAGAAAGCAAAAATAAGCAAAACGGTTAAAACCGTTTATATACAATGCTTTACAAAACAGTAGTCTTAGTTTGGAACTCGGTGTCTGATAGGTTTTGGTCTTAAAAATACAAAGATAGGTTACTAATTCGTTACCGATTAGCAAAGGTAATTAAAGGTGTAACAGATTATATTTCAGTGTTTTGCCCTATTTTTCATATTCCCTTGTAACTCAATACAATTTAATTTTAAACATTAAACATTTGAGTTATGGAGCAGACAAAAAAATCTACGTTCAAATTACTTTTCTACCTGAAAAAGAACGAGCCGAAAAAGAACGGTAATGCCCCGATTATGGCACGTATTACTATTGATGGAACACCTAAGACTTTAGGAACAAAGTTAGAAATCAACCCAAATAATTGGGATTTAAAGTATGGAAGAGTTGAAGGCAAGAGTGCAAAAGCACTAGGTATTAACCAAAAATTGGATAATATACGGGCACGTATTGATACCCTTTATGAAGATATGCTGAAACACGAGGGTTTTGTAACGGCACAAAAGCTGAAACTTGCATTTCTCGGTGTTGGTATTATGGAAGATTCCTTGCTGAAAGTCTTTAAGAAGAACAATGACGATTTTGGGAAAATGGTAGTACAAGGAGAACGCTCCGAAAGTACCTACTACAAATACAAAATTGTCTATAACCACGTTACTGAATTTATCAAAAGCAGGTATCATCGTGATGACATGGCGTTCAGGGAATTGACGTGTGATTTTATCAGAGAGTTTGATTTCTTCCTTAGAATAGACAAAAAGTGCACACACAATACTGTTTGGGTATATACTATGCCACTCTATCGTGTTGCGGAAATAGCTGTCAAAAACGGTCTTATCAGGAAAAATCCTTTTGAAGATTATGAAATAGCGATGAAGGAAAATGACCGTAGCTATTTACTCAAGGAAAACGTTGAGTCCCTGTTATTACACAATCCTTCAAAACAAAATTATGAAATTGTAAAGGATCTTTTTGTATTCAGCTGTTTTACAGGACTATCTTATATAGATATTAAACAACTTAAAAGTACTAACATACAATCCTTTTTTGATGGTCACGATTGGATTATAAGCCGAAGACAAAAATCTGATGTTGCCTCTAATGTTAGGCTTATGGAAATACCCAAACGTATTATTGAAAAATATAAAGGTACTACCCGAAATGATTTTATTTTTCCTGTTCCAACTAATAAAATTTGTAATAGCCATATAGACAAACTTGTTCAAGAATTAGAGATTGTTACAGAACAAAAAGTAACCTTTCACACCGCAAGGCACACATTTGGAACAATGTTTTTAACAGAGGGTGTACCCCTTGAAAGCCTTAGCAAAATGATGGGACATAAAAACATTTCTACCACTCAAATCTATGCCAAGATTACCAGTCAGAAAATTAGCAAGGATATGGATTTGGTATCGCATAAATTTGCAGGAATGGAAGCCGCATTTTCTGAAATGGAGAAAGAGGTTATCATTTAGAATTTATATACACACAGAGCGAAGCAGGATTATGTCCTGCTTTTTTTATGCCCATACTTAATCCTCAAAAGCACATTTATTCCTCCAGCACCCATCCCATGCAATAAAAGAGCTTTGGCAGGATGACTTAATAAACCATACTGAAAAACTATCCAATCTTATCCCTCAACAAATATTTTCAGTACCGTTTACGTGGCCTCCAAAGCCACAATACTTTGAGATACTAAAATAAATTCTGCTAAATGTAATTGCAGGTTTTGTAATCATAAGGCCATTTCCTCAATGCCTTTTTCAAGTGCTTCCACATGATTTTTTATTCAAGAACCGATATGCTTTTTTGTTCCATTTCAAGAGCAAAGGTATTTCCGTGTTCTTAACGCAGAAACAAGGTCGTGCCTTCCTGGTTTGCAAAAAAAATCTCCACCCATTCGGGTCGTATTTTTTTGACAAAACCTTGTTCCTGCTAAACACTAACCTTTTTATGCTCGTGAAACGAAACAAAGCATACTCCGGCTCTTTAGACGAATAAAAAAAATGTCAGAAATGAAAAAATACAGCATTGGAAATGGCAAAAGAGTGAAACGAAACTTCAGCACCTCCTCTCATTGCCGAATAAATCAAGGGAAAAATCAGAACAAAATTAATAACGCAAAAAAGTAGAAATCATGAACATTACAGGAAGACTGACAAGAGATGCGGAAGTACGCACAACGTCACAGGACAAACAAGTAGTAAATTTTTCAGTAGCGACCAACGACAGCTACCGTAACAAACAAGGTGAGCGTGTAGAGCAAACAACCTATTTTGATTGCTCCTATTGGATAACCCCAAATGTAGCCAAGCTACTTACAAAAGGCACTTTGGTAGAACTATCGGGAAGAGTAAGTACAAGAGCGTGGACAGGCAATGACGGAGAGCCAAGAGCAGGACTGAATTTCCATACCTCACAAATCAAACTGCACGGCGGTGGCAAAAAAACGGAAACGGTACAAGCCACCACAGGCACAAACAATAATAAGACAGAAGACGACCTACCATTTTAACAACGAGTATTCAATCATTTTTTAACATCAAAATTTTAAGCATTATGGCACATAATATCAATTTCAACGAGAGAACAGGACGTTATTCATTTTTTAGCGTTCAGCAAAAAGCGTGGCACGGTTTGGGGCAAATCGTAGAACAGTACCCGACAAGCGAAGAAGCTATCAAGCACGCAGGGTTAGATTACGAAGTCGTAAAATCCCCACTATTTACAAAAGGTTCGGGCATTATCGAAACGGCTAACGGTATTGAGATAGGCAGTAGTGAATTGGAAGTACCTAACTATTTTGCTAACATACGCACCGATAACAATGCAGTATTGGGAGTAGTCGGAAAGGATTACCACATAGTACAAAATCGTGAAGCCTTTAATTTCTTTGATGCAATTGTAGGTGGTGGCGAGGGTATTCTCTATGAAACCGCAGGAGCATTAGGAAACGGAGAACGTATTTTCATCACAGCCAAATTGCCTGACTACATCCGTGTCGGTAATGGCGATGATGTTACGGAAAAGTACATCTTCCTAACCACTTCGCACGATGGTAGCGGAAGTATCACAGCCGCATTTACTCCTATCCGTATAGTTTGCCAAAACACCTTAAACGCTTCGTTACGCAGTATGACCAATGTGGTTCGTATCAAACATACTTCGGGAGCAAAACAACGTATAGAAAATGCCCACAAGATTATGGGACTTGCCAACACATTGAGCAACCAATTAGAGGGAATTTTCAATGAGTGGGCAAAAGTGAAGGTAACAGACCAAGAGGTTAAAAAGCTAATCCAATTGGCACTTTGCCCGAATAAGGAAACCTTTGATTTGCTAAAAAAGGGTGCTATGGATGAAATTTCCACCGTGTTCAAAAATACCGTTGAGGACGCATTTGCATACGCAATGATAAGCGATACACAGCAAATGGACACAACAAAAGGCACTTTGTTCGGAGCGTATAACGCTGTTACAGGCTACTATCAGAACGTGAGAAATTACAAGAATGACGAAGCCAAATTACAAAGCATTGTATTGGGTGGTACTGCTCAACTCAAATCACAGAAAGCATTTGACTTGTGTAATGGTTTTGCTTTAGATGGTGCAGAAATCCTAAACCTTAATTAAATAACAACAGGCTACCGCCTTAATCGGTGGTAGCCTACAAAATTTCATAACAATGAATACAAATTTTTTCAACCAGATACAGCAGTTGGACTTTACAGGAGTATTACAACTGAACATTTCAAAAGGAATAGAAAGCAACCTAATCGTAACAGTATTGCTTAACAACGAACAATGCGGAGATAGTGCCAAAAACGGTATTCCCCCATTGACATTTAACGCCACGCCCCAAGAGTTTGACGAGGGATTTTTTGAACAGATTACCAAACCTATACAAAAAATATCAGGCTTAATGGTGGATATGGAAAAATTCTTAAAGCAATTGGAAGAAGTTAAAAAACAATCGGCAATCGAGAAAGAAAAAGCCGAAAAGGAGAAAAAGGAAAAAGAAGCCAAAGACAAGAAATTTAAAGATGCTATAGTAAAGGCTGACGAGTTGGAGAAAGAGGGTAAGTTCCGTGAAGCGTGGATGAAAGTACCCGATATAACGGAGTTTCCCGAAAAAGCGGACGAGATACGCAAACGCAAAACATCATTATCCGACAAGTTTGCCACACCGAGCCTTTTCGGAACAATGGAAGAAGCACCACATGAATCGCCAGAGGAAGCAGTTACTGCCGATTATCCTATTGATGAAGCGGACGAAGAAGAATAAAAGTGTTAACCCCAAAATCAGAAAGTTATGTTATTAGCAACGCAATTAGAGCGAGTTTTCATACTCAAAGATAAAGGACAGGACATCAGACTGACCGACCCCGAACCACGTTGGAGCGTGGAAGCCGTAATGAATTTTTACGCCAATATGTACCCGATTTTGACAACCGCAAAAGTATCAGCACCACAAATAAAAGATGATGCAGTCGAGTACAAATTTGAGAGCGTAATGGGTACGAAAGGTTAAACCAAAATTTTAAAACGATGAATTATGCAACGCAACATCATATCGGGAACTATCAGCATACCCGAACAGAAACGACAACGGCAATTGCACCGACAGTTGGGCGAGTTTGCCAATTGGATGCAAAGACCAAAGGATGCAAACCAAGTGCAGAAAGACAAGCAGAAGTCCGTACCGATAGCAATGCTACCAATGGTATTTTAAAGTGTACGTTTCTGCCAAAACTGAAAACAGCAAAATCCGTACAGGCTTGTCAGAAAACGGAGAGGGATTTTCACAAGTCCCTTTCCAAACTTGCCGAGCATCACAGCATTGAGCCAATGCAGACCCAAGATTTTGAGTTTCCATACAATATAGTATTGTCTATGTGGGATATGGAAACCAAAGTAAAACGTACCAATATCAATTGGGAAGGTTTTAAATTGATACAGGATAGCAAGAAAACCTACTTTACAAGTGAGGAACGGTACAACACAGGTACAACCTTGTATTACATTCCAGTTGTGCCACTCTTTCAAATACTCAAAGACCAGAAGCGTAAAAAGACCGCACAGCTTTTACTATCAGTATGCAGTTATCTGTACCACATTGCCCAAATTCCCTATTACAGACAAGAAGAAAGTTATTTGTATTGGCTTTACGAAATGATGAACGATTGGGTTGAACAGGACGAGGAAACGGCAGAAACCGAAACCAACAAACGTGAGTTGAGAAATGCCGAATACATTGGCGATAAGGTGGAACAGAAGTTATTCAACCTCATCAATCTAAAGGTATTTGAAAAGCGTTTGAACCGATTTAAAAGTGTTGATACGTTCGATAGCGAATGTTGGAAAATTGCTCGCAATGCGTTTGCCCTTTATACTGAATATCCAAGCGAAAATATTTTCAGAAACGCAACATTGCCCGAAAAAGACCTTATGATAATGACGAGAATGAAATAATCGGAATGGAAAAGTACATTTCATTTATTGCAGATACTAAAGGCTGGTTATACGAAAGCCTTTCAGATACAATCAACAATGAATTTAACGAGTACGGAGCAATGGAAGAGCCAACTATTTCCAAGCAATTTGACGGAAGCGAAATACCAACAGCCAACCTCGATTTTGAGAACCGTTTGTTTGATTTATTAAATGATTTGAGTGGATTATTATACGAATACAAAACGATAGAAAAATGAACACAACAACAGATATAACAGACCATTTCGGAACATTGTACCACCCAAAATCTGCTTTGGTTTTCTACGAAGCCAAAGGAACAGATACCGATATGTACGTGGAGCATTTTGATATGGATAGCAATGGAACGCCTATAAATGCCCACCCACTGACAGTAAAAGAAGCTAACATTTTGGCAAAGGCTTTACAGACGGATGAAGAAAAAAACACAGCCTTTTTAAAGCCAAAGGGAATTTTGCCTACCAACATTCTGCATATTAATCCGAGCGAAAAAGGTACGGTGCTATGGTACACCAAAACACAGCAAAGGCAGATATATTTTGTGGATAGTTTGGGCATACCCAACGGAAAGGCACAAGTACCGCCAATGCTTTGGTTAGCGAGCAAAAGCAGTCTTACGGTATTTGCTTTGGCAAGCGACAGAAGACCTACCGAGAAAACGCCATTGCATTACGTCCCATTTTTCAATATCTACGAAAAAGGCAACGTATGTATGGGTACTGTTAGTATTGACATTAAAAATTCGGCTTCGGTTGAGGAATTTATACAGGCTTGGGAACATTATTTTTTCAATTCCTATTTCAGCCATTCATTATGCGAAAACTTGACGAAAAAAAACATTGTAAACCTTTGGAAAGACCTTATCAACACAGACAAACCCTTTCCTAAAGAAGTATTAAAAAAGAATAACAAAACCCTTAAAAATCTATTGTGATGAATACAGCAAAAACAGCAATCCATTTTACGGACAATTATCTGCTCAATCCGACAAACCCGATTTCGGTAAACCTTATCGGAGCAGGTGGCACAGGCTCAAAAGTATTGACCGCTTTAATGGAAATAAACGAAAGTTTGATAGCATTAGGACACGCAGGGTTGCAAGTCCGCCTTTGGGATGATGATGTTATCACGAGTGCTAATTTAGGCAGACAGCGTTTTGCAGAAAGTGAAACAGGATTATACAAATCCGTTGCCTTGATCAATCGTTGCAACCGTTGGGCGGGTACAAATTGGAAAGCCGAAACGATAAAATTTGAAAAGGACAAGTTTGGGAGAATGCCCGAAAAAGCAAGGGCAATCATTACCATTACTTGTGTGGATAATGTACAGGCGAGGTTTGGCGTTGCTGAAATTCTGAAAGAACTAAGTTACCGCAGACACTATCAAGATGAGCCGAAATATTGGTTAGACTTTGGCAACAGCCAGCATACAGGACAAGTGCTACTATCTACTATCGGAGAGATAAAGCAACCCAATTCCGAGAAATACCAAACGGTGGCAAGCCTGCCATTTGTTACCGATGAATTTGGCGAATTGCTGAAGCAATCCGAACAAGAAGACAACACGCCAAGTTGCTCCCTTGCCGAAGCATTGGAATACCAGGACTTGTTTATCAATTCCTCATTGACACAAATGGGTTGTTCCTTATTGTGGAACTTATTCCGCAGAGGAATGACCGAATACAAGGGATTTTTTCATAATCTGAAAGATTTCCGTACCCACCCGATAAAAGTCGCCTGACCCGAAAAATCGGGCGGGCAAAAATGCAATTCCTCACTTTGGTCGGAAACGCATTTTTGCATTTAGAATAGGTGCAACCCCCTTGTCAAAATGCACCACTACACAATTCCCTTTCCTTACATTTTACCAAACAGGTTGCGAGTTT
>NZ_MBTA01000027.1 GCF_003609575.1 Pelobium manganitolerans
AGGGTCAAGCAAGTTTCTTTTTTCAAGATACTCTTTGCTTAATCCGAGGTTTTTCATTGTGTCCCAATCAATCTGCTCCGGCTTGTAGCGGTATTCGCTTGTTTCCGTTGTTGTTTGTGCTGTTGCCATATTATTTTGATTTTCTTGTTTTTTATCAGGTTGGGGTTCTGCTTTCACTTCGTGTTCTTTCAGCACTTTTTCGCCCTGCGGAGTGGGCTTATCTACGTGCTTTTGGAGTTCCTGCGCTTTTTCAGCAGCAACCGGGGCAGGTACTTTGAAGAAAGTAAAGTTTGTGGGGTTCTTTAACTGGCTGAAAAAGTTGGAAAAAAAGTTGGAAAAGAAATCGCCGCTTTTGTCCACACGCATAAACTGGTTTTGGTTTTTCTTGGTGGGTTCAACGGTTTCCATTTTCCCGTTTTCGTCAATACTCTTTACTGCCTGGATTTTCATTTTCTCTTTATCCAGTACGAGTAATATGTCCGAAAGCTGTTCGGGCATTTCCTGTTTATTGGTTGTTTCTTCACTCATATTCTGAAAATTTTAAAAGTTCGCTGTCGAATGTAAAGGAAGCCTGCACCGAATTGCACTATGTGGCACTCAAAGGCAGTGTTTGTCACTTATTGGCATTCAGTTTGGGTAAAGGCGGGTTAAAACTTTCCCTGATGAACTGATGCACATCGGATAGTTTGTAATACAATTTTCCGCTGATAGTATAGTAAGGCAGCTTACCTATGGAGCGATACCGTTGCAGGGAACGGTTGCTGATTTTCAGCATTTGTAATAAATCCTGATTATCCAATAATTCTTCGCCGTCTATACTATTGCGCTTCTTTTGCAAATCGTCTATGTGGTTGCCGAGAATGTCAAGCCTATCCATTATGCGTTCCATCCACGCCACAAATTCCATTTTGTCAATATTCATACCCTAAACTTTTACTTATTACCTGATTTCATTTTTCTGCCTTGTTCGATGTAGCTTTTGCCTTTCGCCATAAGCTGCTCCACATACTCATCGGTGGTCTGCACGGCATTGGCGTTCAGCATTTCCTTGATTGCGCCAATCGTATAGTAATACTGCCCGTACATTTTTGAAAAGGCTATCTGCCCGTTGGTGCGCATACGCCACAATGTTTTTTCGCTGATGTGGAGGTACTGGCAGACTTCGTGATTGTTTAGCCACAAACTATCGTAGCTTGTATCTTCCAGTTTGAGGATATATTCGCTGATGGCTTTCAACCGTTCGTTAAGGTGCTGCCACACTTCTTCGTCAACTGTTATAATATTCATAGCAATAATGTTAAATGTTCACAAGACAAAATTCAGAAGTGTGGCAGTGTTTGTCCGCCAATGCTTGCCAATTGAAAAAGCGGTTTTTTGAAAATTTTACAATTTCCCAGACAACCTTATTAAATAAGCGTTTCGGCAGATTTTCCAATTTTTGGGATAAGGAAATATACCCGTTCGCCAATTGCCATATATTGGCGAACGCAGGCACAAAAAAAAGCAATACGGAATGCGTATTGCTTTCAAAGCCTTTACGGACGGGCTATTTATAAGTCCTTATCCATATACTCTTCAAGTGCCTGCTTCAACTGGTCTAAAAACAAGGTGCGGCAACCTGAACGGGTTTTCATACGGTGGAATGCGTGATGCACGTCGGTCAGTGAAATTCGGAACAAGACCTGTGAAATGGCGGCGAGCTTTCGGATGCCGACCTTACCGCCCGATATAGCACCCGAAGCATACAGGGCATACATCAACTCAATCAGGGCGTTTTTGCTGTCCGTCCAGGAAAGTTCTTTGATGTCGTCTACGTTCTGAAAAAAGGTGTTGGGATTTTCTTCGGGGCTGATTTTGGTTAAGAGATAGGCGTATAACAGGTCGTTGGCGAGGATGCGGGCTAATTTGTAATCGTAATATGTAGAGAATTGCGGGTCGATTTCAAAAACGTAGCTGTTAAGCCCATCAAGGTAATTTATCTGCCCACGCTTAAAATATTCGTGGTCTTTATCCACCCTGCCCGAACGGTAGTAGCGATAAAAATGGGAGTTGCAGATGTGTTCCCTAAACTCAATCTTTAGCTCCGTTAAATGGTTCGAGAAATAGTTATGATACATTTTCCCGTTATTGACCGGGCACGAGGTTTCTATCCGGTAGAGCTTGTTATAATAGATGAGTTTGCCCAGGATTTGGGGCTTAATCATTTTAAAGAACTCAATCTCTTTTGCATCGTTCTCAAATCCCGAACTTAGCACACATTCTTTTGCCGAAACCAATAGCTCCTGAAGAAAGACCGTCATTTGAAAAGCCTCTTCAATTAGCCCCGAGCACGTAATTGAAAGTTTCCGCTCCTGCTCCTGAATTTCGGTAACAATAGTTCCTAATAACTTTCTCATAGTAGGGAGGATTACGTTATCAATATCAGAGTACCTTAGCAAAGGTTATTAATAAACAGCACTTTAACCGCCAATATTCCCCTACAATGGGGAATATTTTAGCTATTTCCCCCTATGAAAACCGTCATTTGCATCACTTAGTCACTCATAATCAACAAATACTTAATTTTTAATCTTAAATTTGTGGTTGCGTATTGATGCAACAAAATGAATTGTGATTTAGCGAAATATGAGTACATTATTTATCAAAAATATGGTCTGCAACCGTTGCATTCTCGTAGTTCAGAACGAACTCGACAGGCTCGGCATAGAGGCTACCAATATAAAACTGGGCGAAATAATCCTTAAAAAAGATTTAACCACAGCAGAGCGTGAGGCGTTGGAAAACGTTTTAGACCCTTTGGGTTTTCAGGTCATCGACGACAAGAAGAGCCGGATGATTGAGAAAATAAAGAACGTTATCATTGACCTGGTACACTATCAGGACAACGATGCGAAAACCAATCTTTCGGACGTGTTGAGCGATGCGCTGCACCACGATTACAATTACCTTAGCAACCTGTTTTCCGATATTGAGGGTACGACCATTGAGAAGTACTTTATCGCACAGAAAGTAGAAAAGATAAAAGAACTGTTGGTGTACGATGAGCTGTCGTTAAGCGAGATTGCCGACCGTATGAATTATTCGAGCGTGGCATATTTGAGCAACCAGTTCAAGAAAGTAACAGGGCTTACACCGAGCCATTTCAAGCAGATACGGGAAGACAAGCGCAAGCCACTGGATAAGGTTTAAGTAAATCTTACAAATCAAACCCAGAATTTCACAATAGAACTCCTCTTTTTTGTTGCCACCTTTGCATTATGAAAATAAAGCAATCGAAATATGGCAACCAATAGAGAAACAATTTACATTCCTTTAGAGGATGTAGAAAGCGAGCACTGTGCATTAATTGTCGAAAAAGGACTGGCACAGGTAAAAGGCGTAGAAACCCACAAAGTAGAGCTAAATAACCGCCGGGCGGCTATTACCGTTAATGATAACGAGGTAGTAGGCGAAGCTGTAAAAGCAATTAAAGATTTAGGCTACGGCGTTCCCACTGTTAAAAAGACTTATCCCGTTTTAGGTATGACCTGTGCATCTTGTGCAGGCAGTGCCGAGAGTATGGCAAAATATACGCCGGGCGTAGTAAGTGCCGAAGTGAATTACGGTACGGGAAACCTTAACGTTGAATTCCTGCCGAATATAACCAGTTCCGAGCAAATCAGGAAAGCGGTACAGGACGGCGGTTATGACCTATTGCTCGAAGACGAGAGCAAGCAACAGGAAACTTTAGAAGCTATCCACGCCGAAAAATTCAGAAAACTTAAAAACAAAACCATTTGGGCGGTAATCCTATCGCTACCGGTGGTCATTATCGGTATGTTCTTTATGGATATGCCTTACGGTAATGAAATAATGTGGGCATTCGCCACTCCGGTAGTTTTATGGTTAGGTAAAGACTTCTTTATCAATGCGTGGAAGCAGGCAAAACACCGTTCTGCCAATATGGACACGTTGGTCGCATTAAGTACAGGTATCGCTTATCTGTTCAGTGTATTCAATATGCTGTTTATGGACTTTTGGCATCAAAGAGGTTTACACGCACACGTGTACTTTGAAGCCGCAGCCGTAATCGTTGCCTTTATTTTATTGGGTAAGCTATTGGAAGAAAAAGCCAAAGGCAATACCTCATCAGCCATTAAAAAGCTGATGGGCTTGCAACCGAAAACGGTTATCGTAATAGAAGCAGACGGCACGGAAAGACAAAAAGCCATCGAAGATGTAAACGCAGGCGACATTATTTTGGTTAAGCCGGGCGAAAAAATTGCGGTGGATGGTACAGTTGTATCGGGCAATTCGTATGTAGATGAAAGTATGCTAAGCGGCGAACCTGTTCCGGTACTGAAAAAGGAAAACGAAAAGGTATTTGCCGGAACCATCAACCAAAAAGGTAGCTTCCAGTTCAAAGCGGTAAAAGTGGGTAAAGAAACAATGCTTGCCCAAATCATCAAAATGGTGCAGGATGCACAGGGAAGTAAAGCACCCGTACAAAAACTGGTGGATAAAATCGCAGGTATTTTCGTTCCGGTAGTAATGGGTATTGCTATCCTGACATTTATTCTTTGGTTCTTCTTAGGAGGCGAGAATGGTGTTGTACAAGGTCTTTTAGCAGCCGTTACTGTATTGGTTATCGCTTGTCCTTGTGCTTTAGGCTTGGCTACTCCTACCGCTATTATGGTAGGCGTTGGTAAGGGTGCAGAAAACGGCATCCTGATTAAAGATGCGGAAAGTTTGGAATTAGCGAAGAAAGTAAACGCTATCGTACTGGATAAAACAGGTACGATTACCGAGGGAAGACCACAGGTTACAGGCATCCAATGGCTGAACAATGACGATGCGACGAAAGATGTTTTATTGAGCATTGAAAAGCAATCGGAGCACCCATTAGCGGAAGCCGTTGTGAAAAATTTGGAGGGCGTTTCTACCACTACGTTATCAAACTTCGACAGTATCACAGGTAAAGGCGCAAAAGCCGATTACAACAACGACACTTACTATGTAGGTAATAAAAAACTGTTAGCCGAAAACAACATTACCATTGCCGACCAACTGCAACAGCAGGCAGACGAATGGGGCACACAGTCTAAAACCGTTATATGGTTTGCAAACAGTAAACAAGCTCTTTCTGTAATCGCTATTTCCGACAAAATTAAAGAGACATCGGTACAGGCTATCAAAGAAATGCAGGATGCGGATATCGAACTGTATATGTTGACGGGAGATAATGAGGCTACCGCCAAAGCTATCGCCGAGCAAACTGGTATCAAGCATTACAAAGCCGAAGTTTTGCCACAGCACAAAGCTGATTTTGTGAAAGAACTGCAACAGCAAGGCAAAGTAGTAGCAATGGTTGGCGACGGTATCAACGATAGTACTGCACTGGCGACCGCCGATGTAAGTATCGCAATGGGTAAAGGTTCGGATATCGCAATGGACGTGGCTAAAATGACCATCATTTCATCAGACCTTACCAAAATCCCGCAGGCGATTAGATTGTCAAAACAGACCGTTGCGACCATTAAGCAAAATCTGTTTTGGGCGTTCATCTACAACCTTATCGGTATTCCGATTGCCGCAGGTATTCTTTACCCGATTAACGGTTTCTTACTGAACCCGATGATTGCAGGTGCAGCGATGGCTCTAAGTAGCGTGAGCGTAGTAAGTAACAGTTTACGTTTGAAGTGGAAGAAGTAAATCTTACAAATAAAACACGGAATAACGAACTAAAATAAAATGTTTTGCTGCCGAAATTTGCGGCAGCAAAACAATAATAAATAGAATATGGGGCACAACCACGACCACGGGCACAACCACTCGCACAGTGCGAATAAAAAGACCCTGACCATTAGCTTGGTTATCATTACGGTGTATATGGCAGTAGAGGTAATCGGCGGATTACTGACTAACAGCCTTGCACTATTAGCCGATGCCGGGCATATGTTGAGCGATGCAGTATCATTGTTCATTGCATTGATGGCATTTAAGTTCAGCAGCAAGGTTGCCAACTACGGCAAGACCTACGGCTACAAAAGATTTGAAATATTAGCGGCGGTTATCAATGGCGCAACGCTGATACTGATTTCAGCCTATATCATTTACGAAGCGATAGAACGCTTCCAGAACCCGCCGGAAATTCAATCAAGCGGTATGCTCATCGTGGCATTCATCGGCTTACTCGTTAATGTGCTTGTAGCCTGGATAATGATGCGTGGGGCTGACGTAAAGGAAAACCTGAATATGCGGGGAGCCTATCTGCACGTAATCAGTGATATGCTCGGTTCTGTTGGTGCAATTATCGCCGCATTGCTTATTATGTTCTTTGGTTGGGGATGGGCAGACCCTTTGGCAAGTATCATCGTTTCGATACTGGTATTGAGAAGTGGGTATTTAGTTACCAAATCATCGGTACACGTATTGATGGAAGGCACACCCCAAAATGTTGAAGTGGATAAGGTCACTGAAAAAATCCTTAATACCGATGGTATTAAAAGTATCCACGACCTGCATATTTGGACAATTACAAGTGGCTTGAATGCACTTACGTGCCACGCCGTTGTAAATGAAAAAATGACTATTGGAGAAAGTGAAATATTACTTCGTAAAGTAGAACACGAATTAGAGCATATGAATATTCATCACGTTACCATCCAGTTGGAAACATCAGCACATCTACACGATAATTCGGTATTATGTATTGTAAAGGCTGAACCGTCAGGGCACGACCAGCATACTCATTAATCTTGCTGGAATAAAATCAAGTTTTTAATCTCTAAAAAATAAATAGAAATGAAAGTAAACAAATTATTAATAGGTGCATTCGCCTCGTTAGCGATTTTCTTAGCATCTTGCGGGGGCGATACCAAAACAGCAAAAGACGGACACGCACACACCGAGGGCGACGGGCACGACCACGCTACGGAACAGGTGGTTGAAAAAACCACCGAAAAAATTACAGCAAAAGACAGGAACGAAAAAGGCGAGCTGATTGATGCCCACGGAGATTTGATTACAGGCTGTCCTGGTCATAAAGAAATGATAGGTTCAGAGGGTGATATGTGTCCGAAATGTGAGTATATGACTATGATACCTATCACTTGGGATATTACCGGGGTTGATACCGTAAGGGTAACAACATTGGCCGATTACAATCCTCCTGCCGACAAACTGAAAAAATAATATAGAACTTAGCTTTATTGCGTTTGCTAAAACGGCGGTTCCTTAATTGGGACTGTCGTTTTTTTTATTCTAATTCTTTACAGAAATAATATTAGGCAGGTTTTATTTATATAGCCTGATATTAAGAAATATCAAATCAGTAAATCTTACAATTCAAACAAGGAATTTTACAAAGCATTTCTTTTGCAAGGGACTGATATTTGTTAGAAACAGTATAAAATCTATTTTCTTAATTTTTTAAATTTTATATTATGATACAAACAAAATTTCAATCGTGTATCGAGGCTTGCCTGAAGTGCGTAGCTATCTGTAACCAATGTGCCATCGCTTGTTTAAATGAAGATGATGTTGCACACGTAAAAAAATGTATCCAGTTAGACCTGGAATGTGCAGCTATTTGCCAAGCGGCAGCAAACGTATTAAGTCTTGATGGTAAATTTAGCAAAGAGATTTGCAAACTATGTGCTGACATTTGCAACGCTTGTGCTGAAGAGTGTGAGAAACACGCTGCAATGGGTATGGAGCATTGTAAAGAATGTGCAGAAGCGTGCAGAGCTTGTGCAAAGGCTTGTGAGGAAATGGCAGCGTAATACTGGCATTTTTTTTTGTTTAAAATTCAGAGGGTTCTTGCAGCCCTCTTTTTTGTGCCCTGTCCAATCAGTAAATATCACAAATCAAACACGGAAAAGCGTAATGAGGAAGTGACCTTATGTACTGAAATTTGCACTATCAGACAACAAAATAAAATCTCAAATAGAAATGAAAAAGTTAGTGTTAGCATTGTCGGTAATCGCATTTACTGCCTGTAACAACAATCAGCAAAAAGACAAGACCACACAGGAGAGCAATCAGCCTGTAATAGAAGAAACAGTTGCCCCCGCAGAAACAGGGAACGAAAATGTAATTACCATTAGCGGCGGCGATGATATGAAATTCGACAAAACCGAACTGAAAGCCAAAGCAGGCGAAACCTTAAAGCTCATTTTAAAGCACATCGGAAAAGCACCGATTGAGGCAATGGGGCACAATGTTGTTATACTTGCCCAGGGCACAGACTTCAACGCTTTTGCCAATGCTGCGATAGATGCTAAGGACAACGGCTACATACCTAAAGGAATGGAAAACGCCGTAATCGCAAAAACGGATATGATTGGCGGTGGGCAAACCACAGAAATTACCTTTACGGCTCCGGCAAAAGGCTCGTATGATTTCCTGTGCTCATTTCCCGGTCATTACATCTATATGAAAGGTAAATTAATCGTGGAATAGAACGGCGATTTCAAAATCAGTAAAAATCACAAATCTTACAGGGAATACCATAATAGTAACACCCCGTTTAATACGGAAATTTGTATCACAATAAAAAATAAGTTCAAAATGAAAAATGTAGAATTAAGCATACCAGATATGCAAAGTGCACACTGCCAGTCGAGAGTAAACGGAGCAATCAAAGATATTGACGGCATTAAAGTAGAAAAACTGGAAGCAGGAAAATTATCTGTTTCAGTTGAAAACGACGAAGTGAAAGAAGAGTTGGTTGAGGCGATTGAAAAAGCAGGCTACAAAGTTGGCGGCGACGACAGCGAAAAGGCTTCAAGTTGTTCAACAGGATGCTGCGGATAAGTTTTGGACAGTCCCGGAGCAAGTACACCAGTACTTCTCCGGTATTTTTTACCAAAGCTACCCACCGTATGAAACAGTTAAATCTCGTTCCATAAATAAAAAGCAATGTTACAGAAACAAAATTCAGGCGACTGTTCGGAGATAATGACGAAAGTTTGCAATGTAGCAGACCGGATTATACAGAACAGATTGGACACAGGTAAATCTGCACCGTTTGCCGTACAGCTTACAAACGAATTGAAAGCAGATTATCACCAGTTGAACAATCTGTTTCTTGTTAAATGTGATATGAGCCTTGAAATTATCTATATCAGGCGCATTATCGAAAAGGTAAAAGAGTTACTGGTGTACACCGAGCAATCGCTGTCACAAATCGCAAAAGCGTTAGGCTATCAAAAGCCGACGGAACTATCCGAGCAATTAATGACCTATACGGGATTAACGTCTGCCCATTTTAAGCAGATAAGAAAAAACAAGCTCGAAATCATCAGAAGACAACAGGAAAAGCAAAACGAACTATAATTATCAGAACAGCAAACTAGAAGTCTTTATGAAACCTCGCTTTGTGTACAGGAGCAGAGGTTTTCTTTTTATCAGCAATGCAAGACAGGAAAAACCGAGGGATGAAGAAATACACGTGGCGAACACATAAAATTATAAAGGAAACCGAAGATACCATTACTCTATACTTTGACACGGAGCAGCAGGCGTTTACCTACCTGCCCGGTCAGTACCTCAACATCAGGCTTACCGTAAACGGCGAACTGCTCATACGTTCGTATTCGTTCAGTTCTGTGCCGTCTGACGAATTTCCCGCCATTACTATTAAAAGGGTTACAGGTGGAAAGATGAGCAATTACATCTTAGATAATGCAGACAACATCGAAACCTGGGAAATAGAAGCCCCATTTGGCAGCTTTGTTTTAGAAAAACCGATAGCCGAGCAATCCCAAATTGTTTTACTGGCAGGCGGTAGCGGTATTTCTCCGTTATATGCAATGCTGAAAAGCGTTGAAAACAGCAATCAAATACCCTTACTGGTGTACAGCAATAAAACACCGGAAGAAACCATATTTTGGAATGAACTGGAAGCGATGCAGGCAGCGCAAGAATTGAATATTTGTTATTCCTTTACTACACCTGATTTTATTTCCACCAAACTCAACCACGTTGCAGGCAGGTTCAATCTGCTTGTTTTACGTTCGGTCATTAAAAGACTGGTTGGCGAGGTTGCTGAAGCCCATTATTACATCTGCGGACCCAATGGGCTGATGGATTTATACCGGGATGCATTAACGGGTTTGAACATTCCCGAAGACCATATCCATTTGGAATACTTCGACCCGGTTCCGGAGAATGCGGGCGATTTGGAAACGGACGGTACTGTTAAGGATGTGATTGTAAACTATTACGAGGATTACTACGAGAACGAGGAAAAGCAAACGTATGAATGCACATCGCTCATTGAGGTGCAGCCGAAGCAGTCGCTTCTGGATGCGATGAAAGAGCACCATATCAAAGTGGCGAGTTCCTGTAAGAATGGAACCTGCGGGGCTTGTTGGGCAGTAAAAACCGATGGCGAAGTTCGGATGCTCCATAACGGGGCACTGACAGAACAGGATATGGCAGAGGGAATAATTTTGCTGTGCCAAAGCTACCCGATGAATGCGGATGTTTGTGTTACGGTACAGTAATATCCATATAGAAAGAGGGCAAAATTACAGCTTTTTATAGCTGCTGTTTTGCCCTTGTTGTTTTATCATTCTTTTTTTAGTGCCAGTTTGCGGAGCATTGCCGTACTCATACTATCGGTATAAGCACCATAAGCCGTAACCAAAATTCCTTTTAAACCGTCTTTCGAGGCAATGCCATATACCGTAGCCTCATCGCTTGGGTTGCTTTCGCCCTCATAGCGATAGACCTGCTCAATCTCAAAATCATCATTGGTATATTTGTTACCGCCGCAGATTAAACAGTTCTCTTCGAGGTTGAAATCCACGTTATACCCCTCGTTGCGTAGGTTCTGTATCGCTACCAAAACCGTAGCGTATTTGTACGTTACATTTGTCATAGTAATAGTATTTTAAATTGCTGCTTACCGTTCCCTACTTTCCTGTCAGAAATCTTCTTTCAGTAGGTCTTTGAGCTTCCGGTGCTGTATGCACAGTTCGGCATACATTGTTTTCAGCCTGCTGTTTTCTTCGTTTAAATTTACCAATTCTACAAGAATATCCATCCCTAAATCCTTGTATTTGTGTTTCAGTTCAAAAATGTTCGTGCCGTAAACGCCGTATTTCTCGAAAAGTTCCAGTCCGCTTTTGCCTGCGTTGTAATCTTTCAGCACCTTTAAAACCTGATGTTCGTTGCTCTTTTTGTTCTTCATTTTTATACGGATGTTGTCTGTTACAAAATTCCGTAAGATGGTCGGAAGTAGCTATGTACTTTTCCTTGTTTAGTTTATGATATTTAATGTTACTGCACCGATTTTCATAAAATTTCACAAAACAAAGCCGGAATATCATAATAGTTTGTCGGGGACAAATGCAGAATTTTGACCATTGAATAAAGGAACTTATACATTTTAGAAGCTATGACACTATTAATAAAAGGAATGGTGTGTAATAGATGTACCTATGTTCTTGAACAGGAATTGACAGCGTTGGGTTTTGAGGTTTTGGATATAAAACTGGGGCAAGCCATCATAAAGGATACGACAGACTTTTCGCAGAAGTTGGGAGTAATCAAAACGATGCTGAAAGGCATCGGCTTGGAACTGATGTACAACAAAAACCAAAAGACAATAAACAGGATAAAAGAGTTGGTGGAGAAAGGTATCACGTTGCAACTGCAAAGCGGCAAACCTACCAAATTCACAACCTTAATCAGTGGCAAGCTGCACAAGAACTACGATACATTGAGTGCCTTATTCTCTTCAGTGGAGGGAATTACACTCGAAAAGTACATCATTCGTCGGAAGATTGAAAAAGTAAAAGACCTTTTGGTACATACCGAAATGTCGCTGACCGAGATTGCCCACGTACTGGGGTACAGCAGTCAGGCATACCTTTCCAACCAGTTGAAAAAACACACGGGCTTTACATCAAGCTATTTCAAGCAGGTAAAGCAGGAACACGGGCAAGCCGTTACTATGCAGATGGACGAAGCGCAAACCCCGCATTAAGGGTTTTTCAATCCATCCCCAAGCATTTTGCTATTTTTTTAATGCAGGCATCGGAGCTACTGAAACATCAGTAGCTCTGTTTGTTTCAGGCAGATACCACCAAATCAAAAAAGTAAATTTCACAACTTTTACCCGTCATTTCGTATAGCTGCACCTTATCTGTAACCCGACCTTTGCCTCTGTATTTAAAATTTTCAAAGTTTAACTAAACAAAGAAGCGTAACAAAATAAATGTAAGATGAGAACAAGTAAAATTGGTTTGTTATCCCTCTTCCTTATCGGAGCCGGATTGATACAGAGTTGCAAACAAAAAAAAGAAAAACAGTTAAAAGATGAGCCTCCGGTAGTAACCGTAGCCACTATCAACAGTTCGGAAACCGAGCAATCCGTTTCCTATTCGGGTTCCATTGTTCCCGACAATATGACCACCGTAAGTTTTGCCGTTCCCGGCACGATTAACAGCGTGGGTGTGAATGAGGGGCAGCGAGTGAGCAAAGGACAGTTCCTTGCAAGCATTGATGCCACCGAGTACGAAGCAGCATTGCAGATTGCCAATGCCAGTTTAGAGCAGAGCCAGGATGCGTTCAGAAGATTTGATGAACTGTACAAAAAAGGAAGTTTCCCTGAAAAGGATTACATCGACATCAAAACCAAAGTAGCGCAGGCAGAGGCCAATAAAAAAATCAACCGCAAGCGCATTGCCGACAGCCGTTTGCATTCGCCTACCAATGGTATCATTACCGTGAAAACTGCCGAGGTTGGCGGTATGGCAGCACCGGGCGTTCCTGCCTTTACCATTGTAAAAACAGATATGGTATATGCTCAGTTTGCCGTACCCGAAAGCGAAATCGGCAGCTTTAAACAAGGGATGCAGGTAGATGTGAACATTCCTACATTGCAACGCAATTTTACGGGTAAAATCACAATCATTAATCCCGTAGCTGATGAAATTTCAAAAGCATTTACCCTTAAAGTACGCTTGGCCAATCCGGGCGGCGTGCTGATGCCGGGAATGATTACCGAAGTGCTTGCAGGCGTTCCGGTAAAGGTTAAGCAGGTACGTGTACCACTTACCGCCATCATCAACAATGTAGATAAAATCCCGCACGTGTACGTGGTGGATAAGAATAACACAGCAAAGCTGAAAAGGGTTACAGTGGGCAAAATCGTAGGCGATGCGGTTATTATAACCGATGGTCTTAACGAAAGCCAGACCATTATCCTTGCCGGGCAAAACAACGTGAAAGACGGGCAGAAAGTAAAAGCGCAAACTACATCGGTAACAGCATCAGCCCCAAAATCTGAATAATTTATGAAAAGAAAGATAAACCTCATTGAAGCGGCAATGAAATTTCCGCAAGTACCGATAGCGATTACCGTTATTATGGTGCTTGCCGGGTTGATTTCATTAATGACGATGCCGAGAAGTGAAGACCCCCGTGTAACAGTTAGACAGGGGCTTGTTGTGGCTTTCTACCCCGGAGCCGACGAAGAGCAGATAGAGAAAGAAGTAACCGACAAGCTGGAACAATACCTGTTCGGTTTCGAGGAAATCAAAAAAGAAAAAACCCATTCGGAAAGTAAGCCCGGACAGGTGGTTGTAACGGTAGAATTGCAGGACTATGTAAAGGACACCAAAAAATTCTGGAATACTTTACAGCACGGTTTGGATGCCAATATGCCTTTAGCATTGCCACGGGGCGTACAGGGACCGTATGTGAACAGCGATTTCGGCGATGTGGTTGTTCAGATGATTGCCGTATCAGCCCCCGGTCGTTCTTACGCCCAGTTGGAAAACTATTTGGATGAACTGGAAGACGGCATTAAGACGATACCGTCCGTTTCCAAAATCAAGCGTTACGGCGGACAGAAGCAGCAGGTATTTATTACCCTGCGAGAAGATGTATTGAAGCAATACGGTTTCGGTATCAACGAAATCACAAACACATTAAGCCAACAGAATGTAACTATTCCGAGTGGCGATATTGAAATTGACAAAAACCGTTTCCTTATTTTCACGGATGCGCAGTATCAGAATGAAAATGAAATCGGGAACCTGATTGTATATAGTTCCCCGCAGGGCGGCAATATCCGTTTGCGGGATATAGCCAACATCGAGAGAAGATATGAAGACCTGAAAAGCAAAATTACCGTTTCAGGAAACGATGTAATGATGCTGACCGTAGAAATGCAGCCCGGACAGAACATTGTCGATTTGGGTAATGCGCTGACACAGAAAGTTGCTGAAGTAAAAGAAATCCTGCCATCAGATGTGCAGGTCAGCACCATTGTTGACCAACCCGAAGTGGTTGATATGAATTTGGGGCATTTCTTTATCGAGTTCGGTATCGCCATTGCAGCCGTTATCTTGGTCGTAATGCTCCTGCTGCCGTTCAGGGTTGCCACCATTTCAGCCATTGCAGCACCCGTTACCATTGCCGTAACATTTGCTATCCTCAATTTGTTGGGTATCGAAATGCACCAGGTTAGTTTGGCGGCAATGATTATCGTACTGGGGATGGTGGTCGATGATGCCATTATCGTAGTGGATAATTACATCGAGAAAGTGGACGAAAAAATACCGTCGTGGACTGCCGCCTGGCAGAGTGCCACGCAGTTGATGGTTCCCATTTTCACGGCTACGCTTACCATTGTCCTATCGTTTCTGCCGTTGGCATTTACGCTTACCGGGCTTACGAGAGAGTTTGTGCAATGGATACCGATTACCGTAAGCATAGCTTTGGCAGTTTCGTTCCTTGTAGCCTTGTTCCTTACGCCGTATATGTGTTACCACTTCCTGAAAAAAGGATTGAAAAAGCACGATGATAAACCCAAAAAACGCAATTTCTTAGACCGGATGCAGGACGGTTTCGACCGGGCAATCGAGTTCTGTATGAAATGGCAGAAAACTACGTTGGTAGCAGGTTTGGTTATCTTCTTACTGTCTTTCGTGGTAGGTAGTCAGGTTAAAACCGAATTTTTCCCTATCGTGGAAAGAAACCAGTTCAACCTTGAATTGTGGATGGATAACGGTACGAATATCCACGAAACCGAAGCAGCCGTTAAGAAGATAGAAAAGGAAATTGCAGGCGATAAGCGCATTGTAAACACAGCAAGTTTTATCGGTACAAGCTCGCCACGTTTCTACTCTACCTATGCACCGGAGCACCCACGGGAAAACTTTGCGCAGGTATTCATCAATACCACAAGCAAAGATGCAACGGCAGAAATGATAGACGAGTATGTACAGAAATTCAACAACTACCTGCCGAACGGTTATGTGCGGGTTAGGCAGCTAAGCAAGAAGCAGCAGCCCGCACCGATTGAAATCCGTGTGATTGGCAAGGATATGACCGAGCAGAAAAAAGTAGCCAAGCAGGTTGCAGCATTACTGGAAAACACTAAAGGTTCTAACTGGGTGCGCACCGATTATCAGAATGATTATGTAGGGCTGAAAGCCGTGGTTAAAGAAGATGTAGCCTTGCGTTTGGGCGTTACCAAAGCGCAGATAGCACAGGCATTGGGTGCAAAGATAAAAGGATACCCGGTATCGCAGATGTGGGAGGGCAATAAAGCCATCGACATTGTATTGCGTACAGACGAAAGCGACAGGGAAAATCTGGATGCTTTGGGCAATATGTACATCAATTCAACATTCGGTGCTAAGGTTCCTCTAAAGCAGGTGGTAGATTTACAACCGTCGTGGCATACTGGGGCTATTGTACACCGTAACGGGTTAAGAACCTTAACCGTTTCTTCCGAAGCGCAGTTGGGCAGAAAACCCGCAGAAGTATTTGCAGAAGTACAGCCTAAAATTGACAGCCTGAAACTGCCGAAAGGCATTAAGATTGCCTACGGCGGCGAGTATGAGGATGGACTGGAAAGCGGTCCCAAAATGGGAAAGGCTTTTATGATAAGTTTCGTTCTCATCTTCCTTGTGCTGTTATTCCAGTTCAAGCGTGTGGGTAAAGTATTCATTGTACTGGCTTCGTTCCCGTTGAGTTTACTGGGCGCAATGTTGGGCTTGTTCCTTACAGGGTACGAGTTCGGGTTTATGGCAATCATCGGTATTACCGCCTTACTGGGTATCGTAGTCCGTAACGGGATTATCCTCGTGGACTATGCAGATGAACTGGTAAGGGAGCACGGTCATACGATTAGAGAAGCAGCCCTGTTTGCAGCTAAACGAAGAATGCGACCAATCTTCCTTACCTCAATGGCGGCAGCAATCGGTTTGATACCGTTAATGGCGAGTGGCTCGCCGGAATGGGGACCGATTTCAAGTACCATTTCAATCGGTATTCTGGTATCAATGATTACCACATTATTTATCGTTCCGGTACTGTATTACAGGTTCGTAAAACCACCTAAAAACAAACAATCGGATGAACAGCACGAGCGCAATACCGATACCGATGTTCACCACCAAAAATATTTATCATAAAAAGGGATGATGTTACAGAAAAGATATAAAACAGTCATAAAGGTTTTTATATGCGGTTTCGTTCTTTTGCAGGGAACAAACAACCTCTTTGCACAACAGCAGCTAACCCTTGCGGAAAGCAAAGAACTGGCATTAAAAAACAATAACAGAATAGGCAAAGCTAAAGAAGACGTAATTGCCACCCAATCTGACAAACTGATTGCGGATGTGGCGGGCAGACCAAAACTGGATGCTTCGGCAACCGCCTTTTACTTTGGCGAACCATTGAACACAATGCTGCCCGAATATGGGTTTGCACCGATGGTCAGCATTACACAGCCGATTTATACAGGCGGTAAGATTAAGTACGGCAGGCAAATGGCAGAAACCAATATACAGATGAGCAATGCACAACAACGATTGGTGGAAGACGAAGTATTACTGGCTACCGAAACCGCTTACTGGCTTGTGGTGCAGGCAAAGGAAGAAATCAAACTGGAACAGCAGGTTAAAAAGCAACTGGCTTCGCATTACACATTCCTGAACAACCAGTTTGAAGCAGGATTGATTTACAAAAACGATGTATTACGGGCAAAGGTACTCCAGAACGAAAACGAAGCCCGTTCGCAGGCTGCTGAGAATAAGCTCATCCTGGCAAAAAGAAGATTGAGCCAGTTAATCGGGATAGAAGCCCCGACAGGTATAGAGGTAGCCGATACATTGAGTACGGGCGACTTTTCTAAGCAGGGTGTTTTGGATGCTGTCGATGCGAACCGACCGGAAATTGAGTTGGCAACCAATGGCATTAAAATGAGCGAGCTTACCAAAAGTATGCTCAAAGCCGACCTGAAACCATCGGTAGGCTTATCGCTCAATGGAATGGCTGCCTTTGGAAAAGAGGGTATTAACTTTGGCGACCCGACCAAAAACCATATGCTAACCTACTTTGGTATGCTAAGCGTGAAAATCCCGGTTTTTGACTGGGGTAGCAGAAAAGAAAAAGTAAAACAGCAGGAAGCTAATATACGTTCGGCTGAATACGGTCTGAAAGAACTGAAAAGCCAAATCACGGTGGAGATTGAGCACGCAGTGCTTAATCTGCAATTGCAGGCGAATAACATTGATTTAATGCAGGCGTCATTAATTGAAGCCGACGAAAATTTGAAGTTGAGCAATGACCGCTTTAAAGCCGGAACCATTACCGGAGAAGATGTGCTGATAGCTGAAACGCTTTGGCAAAGAGCATACAGCAATATGTTGGATGCAAAAATACGGTACAAAATAGCCGAAGCTGTGTACCACAAAGCTACCGGGCAGATAAAATAGTTTTTGTTGGAGTGAGATACACTCAATTTGCGGGGGACGGTAACAAGCCCCTGCATTTTTAATGGTTAATACGATGATATAAATGCAACACGATACTGCCAATAAAAACGGTATGATAATGATACCCGACATTTCAGGCTTTACGGATTTCGTTATCAAATCAAATATGTTTGTTGGAAAATACATAACAGAAAGCCTGCTCAAATCAGTAATGGATAGCAATATCCTTTGCCTTGAAATTTCCGAGGTTGAGGGCGATGCGATACTTTTTTACAAGTACCACAACCTGCCCACCTTTGAAGAAACATTGATGCAGATAGAACAGATGTACAACGATTTTCAAAAGGAATGCAAACGCCTCGCATTACAACTGGCAATAGAAATTCCTTTATCATTAAAGATAATTGTACACTACGGGGAATTTACCAAATACAAAATCGGGAAATTCGAGAAGCTCTACGGAGCACCAGTGGTAGAAGCCCACAAGATGCTGAAAAATCACATTGCGGAATACCCGCCATATGCGTTATTTTCTAATGCGTTTTTGGAAATCAATTTTGACCAACCCGAAAAAGCAACCGTTGCGTATGACAACTGCGAAGACTGTAAATACCTGCCCGAAATAGGTTATATCCATTACCTATAAAACCTAACAGTAAAAATCACAAATTTATTAAAGGAAATTATAATACTTGTGCATAGCAGCTTCTATAATTTTACATTAGATTTTAAATACGGTTCTAAAACCGACAATGACAAAATGAAAGATTTAGAAGAAAAACTATTGCGCAGGAACATAAAACCAACTTCGGTTAGGCTGTTAATCTTTAGAAGAATGTCTGACTTTAAAAAGGCTTTCAGCCTGACTGATTTGGAAACCGAACTGGAAACGGTCAATAAATCGACCATATTCAGGACGTTGAACCTCTTTCACGATAACCTACTCATTCATACTATTGATGATGGCTCCGGCGCAATGAAGTATTCTATTTGCAGCGATAACTGTATGTGCACCGTTGGCGACTTGCACGTGCACTTTAACTGTAACCGATGCAAGAATACCTTCTGCCTCGAAAGTATTGCCATTCCGCCTATCCAGTTGCCCGACAAATTTTTGTTGGAGAGTATCAATTTTGTAATGAAAGGAATGTGCAACGAATGTTCGAGGTTCGTTAAAACAAAATAATATTTTGTGATACTCATCTTTAAATTTACAAACAGCCATATTTCCCGATATGGCTGTTTGTATTTGCAACCAGGTTCCCAAAACCGACTGATAATTTTGCCTTGTAAATTAAAATAATTTGACAATGGCAATAAAAAATCATTATTCAGCAGATATAGATACAGCCTACAAAAGCAACCGCCTGTTTGATGTAATTTCCTTTGAATGTGCAGTACCCGAAAAAGAAATCGTGATTGCTTATACGGCAGCAATGCAATCCCATTCCACGCACCGTATAGCAAGCAGTTTGCTCAAATTTCTTCCGGGTATCACGATATCCGATTACAAGGTCGAAAAATTTGAAGAGATACCTGGTTATGGTATCAAAGGATTTGTAAACGGGCACGAAGTCATCATTGGCAATTTAGCCCTGATGAAATCTTATGACTTCTATTACGATGAAAGTTTAGACCACGTAAACGAAAAGGTGGTTATTGTAATGATTGACGACAGGTACACAGGCTGTTTTTTCATTACCGAAACCACAGCATAGCAACCGCTCCTTTCCAAAAGGCAAATTTTATATACTCCAAAATAGCCGTGTTGCTTTTGCAACTAAGTTCCCAAAACCCCATAGTAATTTTGCCTTATAAATGGAAATTAAAAACAATTAATAGATATGTCAAAACTATGTTGCAGTACAGATAACAATCTGAACCTTGTAAAAAAAAAGGAACACAAACACAAATATGATACGCAGGGTAATCAGTTGTGCTGTGTAAGAACAGAGAAAATTTATGAAAAAGCAGGAGCAGCAGATTTGCTAAAAGATGCCAATCATAAAGATGACGGACACGGACACACTGACGGCAGCAGTTGCAGTGAAGACGATGCCGGACATTGTGATGATGAGGAAGACCATCACGACCACAGCCACCACCATCACGACCACGGTCATAAACACAGCCATAACAAAAAAGGTGGTCATAACCACGACCACGGACACGACCATAGTCACGGACACGGGCACAGCCACGGGGATGACCACGACCACAGCCACGACATAGAGGGCAAAACAGCGTTTCAGCTTTTTATGCCTGCGGGTATCTCATTAATTTTATTGCTTATCGCCATCGGGTTAGATAATTACTTTCCACAGGATTGGTTTACCGGATGGGTACGAATTGCTTGGTATGTAATTGCCTATATCCCTGTCGGACTACCCGTAATTAAAGAAGCAATAGAAAGTATCCGGTATAAAGATTTCTTTTCAGAGTTCTTCTTAATGGGTATTGCTACAATAGGAGCATTTGCCATAGGCGAATATCCCGAAGCAGTAGCCGTTATGTTGTTTTATTCCGTAGGAGAAGTTTTTCAGACCATTGCAGTATCAAGAGCCAAAGGAAATATTAAAGCCCTGTTAGACCAACGTCCTGATGAAGTTACGGTTCTTAGGGCAGGCAAAGCGGTTGTGATAAAAGCCGAAGATGCTAACATTGGCGATATTATCCAATTGAAACCGGGCGAAAAATTAGGCTTGGACGGCGAATTAGTTTCGGATAGTGCTTCATTCAATACAGCAGCACTCACAGGAGAAAGTAAACCCGACACCAAAGGTAAAGGCGACACTGTACTGGCAGGTATGATTAACCTGAATACCGTAAGTCAGATAAAAGTTACTACCGACTACGCTGATAGTAAATTGAGCAAAATTCTGGAATTGGTACAGGATGCAACTTCTCAAAAAGCACCCACCGAATTATTTATCCGTAAATTCTCCAAAGTTTATACGCCAATCGTAGTGTACCTGTCAATAGCCATTACTTTGCTGCCTGCACTCTTTGTAGATAACTATGTATTCAGCGAATGGCTGTACAGAGCATTGGTATTTTTGGTTATCTCTTGTCCTTGTGCGTTGGTAATTTCCATTCCGTTAGGTTACTTCGGTGGTATTGGAGCAGCGAGCCGGAACGGTATCTTGTTCAAAGGTTCCAACTTCCTTGATATTCTTGCCAAAGTTGAAAACGTAGTAATGGACAAAACAGGAACGATGACCGAGGGCGTTTTCAAAGTACAGGAAGTATTCATAAAACCGGAGTTCAACAAAGATGAAATCCTGAACCTTGTCAATGTTTTAGAAAGCCAAAGTACGCACCCTGTGGCAACCGCAATCCACAATTACTGGGGAGAAGTAGATACCACAGTGAAACTTGAAAATACGGAAGAAATTGCCGGACACGGGCTAAAAACCACTGTCAACGGTAAAGAGCTGTTGGTAGGTAATTTCAAATTGCTTGACAAGTTCAATATCAGCCACGATGCAGACACGGCAAACATTGTTTATACCGTGATAGCAATCGCTTATGGTGGTAAGTTTGCCGGATATATAACCATTTCTGACAGCATTAAAGTAGATGCGAAAGCCGCCGTTGACAAACTGCGTAAAATGGGTGTTAGAACCACAATGTTAAGCGGGGACAAAAATACCGTGGTACAATACGTTTCAAATCAGTTAGGAATTGACAGTGCATACGGAGATTTATTGCCCGAAGACAAAGTAAATAAAGTAAAAGAAATCAAATCCCGTAATGGAAGCGTAGCCTTTATCGGGGACGGTGTAAACGATGCTCCTGTAATTGCATTGAGTGATGCGGGTATCGCAATGGGTGGTTTAGGAAGTGATGCCGCCATTGAAACTGCCGATGTGGTTATACAGGACGATATGCCGTCTAAAATCCCGATGGCTATCAATATCGGGAAACAGACGAAGAAAATTGTTTATCAGAATATTGTTTTGGCGTTCGGTGTGAAAGCAATTGTACTGATACTCGGAGCAGGCGGACTGGCTACAATGTGGGAAGCCGTATTTGCCGATGTAGGTGTGGCATTATTAGCAATTCTAAATGCGGTGCGAATACAGAAAATGAAGTTTTAATTGTTGGATTTGACTGCCGCCGAAAATATTCTGCGGCAGTTTTTTTTGACCTAAACCAAAAAGGAAGATGGCAAAACATCAATCACAGGCATCGCTTATTAATTGTCAAAAACAACATTGAACACAAACATTAACCAAATTGTAAACTATACCAAAAATAAATGCACACAAAAAGAGGCTGTTTCAATATTGGAAACAGCCTCTTCGCATTAAAAGAAAATTATAGAATTATAACGTACCTCTGCGTTCCTGCTCTCTTTCGATAGACTGGAACAAAGCCTTAAAATTTCCTGCGCCAAAACCTCTTGCACCCATTCTTTGGATAACCTCAAAGAAGAATGTAGGGCGGTCTTCCACAGGTCTTGTAAAGATTTGCAATAAATAGCCCTCTTCGTCTGCATCAATCAAAATACCCAATTCCTGTAATTCCTTTATATCCTCTTTAAATCGGTGCATATGCGCTTTTAAACGGTCTGGAATAGCATCATAATACGCTTGTGGCGGTCTTGATAGAAATTCAACACCTCTTGATTTAAGGTCGTTTACCGTCTTTACAATATCGTCCGTAGTTACCGCAATATGCTGAACACCCTCGCCCTCATAAAATTCAAGGTACTCTTCAATCTGCGATTTCTTTTTGCCCTCTGCGGGTTCGTTAATCGGGAACTTAATTCTGCCGTTACCATTTGCCATTACTTTTGACATCAGGGCAGAATATTCGGTTGAAACCTGCTTATCATCAAAAGACAGAAAGTTTTCAAATCCCATTACATCCTCAAACCATTTTACCCAGGTGTCCATTTGGTTCCAGTCCACATTGCCCACCATATGGTCAATATATTTCAGTCCGGCAGGAGCAGGATTATATTCGGTTTCCCATTTTTCATAACCTGGCATAAAAATACCGTTGTAGTTTTTGCGTTCGGTAAACATAAAAATGGTTTCGCCATACGCATAGATACCCGATTGTACCACTTCGCCGTTTTTATCTGTGGTTACGGTAGGTTCCATAAATGCTTTTGCACCTCTCGATGTGGTTTCTTCAAAGACTTTGCGGGCATCTTCCACCCAAAGACCAACCACTTTGATGCCATCGCCGTGTTTTTTAACGTGTTCGTTGATTTCAGAATTAGACCGCATTCCGGTAGTTAAGACCAACCGTACTTTATCCTGTTTTACCACGTAAGATGCCCTGTCTTTCATTCCCGTTTCCAGTCCGGCATAAGCCTCTGACCGAAATCCGAAAGCGGACTTATAATAATGGGCAGCCTGCTTCGCATTGCCTACATAAAACTCTACATAGTCGGTTCCTAAAATCGGTAAAAAGTCCTGTGCACCTTCGAATATTTTATCCAAGCCGTATTCAACGTTTTTCAAATCGTTTGTCATTATAATGATTTTTAAAAATTATGTTATGTGTGATTTTGCAATAAAGGTTTTTGCACAAGTGGGATTGTGCAATAGTGTTTTAGTTCCTGAACCCGAGCTACAACATCGCCCGATGCAAAACCGAGAGAAAGGTTTTGATAGACATTTTATAATCAGTTAGCGTTATTAAGCGGTAAATGTATTCCGCTTATTCAGAACCAACACCATAATCAGTAAAAGTCACAAAACAAAACCGAAATATTACAAGCGGAACCGTTTTTGAGGTATAATCAGTAAATATCATAAATCAAACAAGGAATATCGCAAACAGCATAGCGCATTATGTTCCGAATTTTGTACCAACAAAAACAATTAAAAGTTCAATACAATGGAAAGTAAAAATCTTCAATTCAAGACAAACCTTAACTGTGGTAACTGTGTATCAAAAGTGCAGGCAGATTTAGATAACGCAGACGGTATCTGCGAATGGAACGTTGACACCACAAACAGCGATAAAATACTGACTGTAAAAGCAGAGGGCATTACCGAAGACGAGGTTGTCGCAATCATCAGGAAAAAAGGTTTTAAAGCTGAACCTGTTTCAGCATAATACCATCAGCAATTCACTAATCTTTAAAAGGAACAAAAAATGAAAAAGTTAATAGTTGCAATAACCGTAATGATGTTTGGATTTTCTGCTTTTGCACAAAATACAGGCAACCTGCTGAACAATTATATCAGCGTAAAAAATGCTTTGGTAAGCAGTGACAGCAAGGCGGCAAACACCGCTATTTCCGCACTGAACGAAGCCGTAAAGAGCGAAGACAATTTTGCACAGAAAGCAGAATTGCAGAAAGCCACCGAGAAATTAAGCAAGGCAGGCAACAACATTGAAAAGCAAAGAGCCGCTTTCAATGATGTATCTACCATAATGTGGAAACTGGTAAAACCATCCGACAAAGTAAACCAACCAGTTTACTACCAGTATTGCCCGATGAAAAAAGCATATTGGTTGAGCAAAGAAAAGGACATCAAAAATCCTTACTACGGTTCATCTATGCTTACGTGTGGTAAAGTTGCAGAAACTAAATAATACCCATTAAGGCATTGCTCATTAGGCAATGCCTTTTAATCTTTATAACCAATGCTATTTTTAAAATGGATAATCAAAAATTTCTTCACAAAAAGCTGTTGCCGCTAACCCTGTTGGCACTCTTTATATCACAAGTCAGCATTGCCCAAAAAGTAGTCCATTACGACCTGTATGTAAGAGATACGGTTGTAAACTACGCAGGCAAAGAAAAAAGGGCAATCGCTGTAAACGGGCAAATCCCAATGCCCACGCTTGAATTTACAGAGGGCGACACGGCAGAAATTGTTGTCCATAACCAGTTGAAAGAAAGTACATCCCTGCATTGGCACGGGCTATTCCTGCCCAATAAAGAAGACGGTGTACCTTTCTTAACGCAAATGCCCATAGAACCCGGCACAACCTATACTTACCGTTTCCCGATTATTCAGACCGGAACGCACTGGTATCATTCACATTCGGGCTTGCAGGAGCAGATTGGTATGTACGGCAGCTTTATAATGCACAAAAGGGCTGATGACAAAACATTCAGGAAAGGCATTGACGATTTGCCGGAAATTCCCATAATGCTAAGCGAATGGACGAACCTCAATCCCAACAATGTACACCGTATGCTGCACAATGCAAGCGATTGGTTTGCCATAAGAAAAGGCGCAACACAAAGCTATGCCGAAGCCATCCAAAGCGGTAAATTCAAAACCAAGCTGACCAACGAATGGAAACGTATGTTGGCTATGGACGTGAGCGATGTATATTACGAACGTGTGCTGATGAACGGCAATCATCATACAGACCTGAAAAGCATTGACGGCAAGCCGTTAAAAGCAGGCGACAAAGTGCGTTTGCGGATTTCTAATGGCGGTGCATCCTCTTACTTTTGGCTTCGCTACGCAGGCGGTAAAATGTCCGTAGTGGCAAGCGACGGCAACGATGTGCAACCTGTGGATGTGGACAGGCTGATTATCGCTGTATCTGAAACTTACGATGTAGTCGTTACCATTCCCGAAGACGGTAAAGCCTTTGAATTTATGGCAACTACCGAAGACCGTACCCAATCCACAAGCTATTTTATTGGCAGCGGTACAAAACAATATGTTGGGGAAATGCCACGCCTGAAATATTTTGAGGGTATGAAGATGATGAATGATATGATGAAGATGAACGGCGACCTTGACGATATGGGAATGAATATGAGCCTTAACCAAATGGATATGAACGTAGTAATGTATCCTGAAATTACAGGCGAAGAAAAGGGCAAGAAAGCTAAGGACAATGGGCAGCCAATGGAGCATCACGGGGAAAACCATAAAATGAATACGGACGAAGACCCCAACCGTTATAATGCCAATGCGTTGAGCAATATAGTAACGCTCAATTACGCAATGCTGAAATCGCCACACAATACCACATTGCCAAAAGATGCTCCGGTAAAAGAACTGAAATTTACCCTTACCGGAAATATGAACCGTTACGTTTGGAGTATGGATAATAAGGTCTTGGCAGAAAGCGACAAAATACCTGTAAAGAAAGGCGAGATTTTGAGGATTACCATTCACAACAACTCAATGATGCGCCACCCGATACACCTGCACGGTTTTGATTTCAGGGTGCTGAATGAGCACGGCGAAAATGCACCGATGAAAAATATAATCGACATTATGCCGATGGAAACCGATACCATCGAGTTTCTTGCCAATACCGAGGGCGATTGGTTTTTCCATTGCCATATCCTGTACCATATGATGGCAGGAATGAACAGGGTTTTTGCAGTGGACGATTATAAAAATCCCGAATTGCCCAACAAGGAAAAAGCCTATAAAATGTTACAGCGGGAAAGCAATATGCCACACTTAATGGCACAGAGCGACTTTGCCATCAACGGTATAGACGGGGAAGCTATGCTGATGAACGCCCGTTACAGTTTGGGTACAGAATGGCGTTTAGGCTACAACGATATGCACGGCTACGAAGTAGAAACCCATTTAGGACGTTACATCGGTAAAATGCAATGGCTGATGCCGTTTATCGGTTTCGATTGGCGATACCGCAAAATGGGAATGGACGAACACGAGCAAAACCTGTTCGGACAGGTCAATAAAAAGGACAACCGGGCAGCAGTCAGCTTGGGTGTAATGTACACCCTGCCAATGCTCGTTAATGTACAGGCAGAAGTATATCACGATGGGATTTTTCGTGTATCGTTAATGCGTGAGGATATACCTATCTCCCGAAGACTAAGAGCCGGATTTATGGTCAATACCGATTTGGAATATATGGCAGACCTGCGGTATATCCTGACAAGGCATATCGGTATCAGAACACACTATGATAGTGATATGGGCTTTGGTGTAGGGCTTTCGCTCATCTACTAAAGCATTTCAATACAAGATTGGGAAAGGTTGTAGCGTTGCTATGACCTTTTTGCTTTTTATAATACGGGCTAAATCAGTAAAAGTCACAAATCAAACAAGAAATATCACAATAGCAGGCTTTGGAATTATGCTGAATTTTGCAACAGTACAAAACATTATAAATAAATTTCAAAAAAATGGAAAATAGAGAATTTCAATTCAAAACCAACCTTAATTGTGGTGGATGCGTATCAAAAGTAAAAGCTGATTTGGACGGAGCGGACGGTATCTGCGAATGGAATGTAGATACAGCTAACAATGACAAAATTCTAACCGTAAAATCAGAGGGAATTACAGAAGATGAAATAGTTGCCATCGTTAAGAAAAAAGGCTTTAAAGCAGAACCTTTAATGGTTTAATACACAAGCCCTATTCAGTTTCAAAAGTGAAAGCGGATATGGCTTTCCTATAAGCATACTATAACAAACATATTGAAATGAGGTAATTTATTGTAGGATACCTGCAATTACTGCCTCATTTTATCCTTTTTATTGGTATCATACTTAAAATTCCGCTTTCAATGACAGATTATTGCCATACTATAATAAACGAATTAGACGATAGAATAAGTGAATTGACCTACGAGCAGAATAATTCATTGGTATCGTATGAAAATGCTATTGTGCTGGTATTGCAGAAGATTGAAGAGGTAAAGAAGCACATTCAAGAAAAGGGATTTAAAGATGCGGAAGAAGAAATATTGTTTTTCAAGCAGCTAAAGCCGCAGTTAGTTTCAAAACTTATCTTCTTCAATTCGATTTATAAAATTGAAACAAAAAGACCACGTGGAGGGGATAAAATTATCAGGAAATACCTCAATATTGAGCTTTCCAAAATCAAGCGGTACTTCGATGCCAATCTGGAATTTTACAAGTATTACAGAACCAACAGCACCCATCTTGATAACAAATACTTTGTACGTGGCAAACACGATATTAAGCTAAGTTTAGACACCTATTATTTTGAGGCAGACCACAATTTTACAACCTCACACGATTACAAAGTAGCCAAGATTATTGCCAATGATTTGATACAGGTTTATCTCGAAGACCAGTTGAATAACAACAGTCAGAAAAGAATTTGGGAAAACCCGCCTTTAAACTGGACGGGCAGCAAGACCTCACTCATCGAGTTGATATATTCGCTGCATTCGCAAGGTTCGATTGACAACGGTAATGCAGACATTAAAATCATAGCCAAAACCTTTGAAAATATGTTTAATATTGACTTAGGGGATTTCTATCATTCCTATCTGGAATTGAAAGCCAGAAAGATGAACCGCACAAAGTTCCTCGATAGTCTTCGGGATGCGCTCATTAAAAGGATGGACGAACAAGACGAAAAATAAAGGTAAAGTTTCACGGCTTTACCTTTATTTTTTATAAATTTGCAGTAATGATTTACAAGGTAATCAAATGAAAACAAGTGCAGTAAGCACCATTACTAAATCGTTACCGATAGTACTTCCGGTACTTGTAAACTACTCTTTATTAGCCGATTTAGGTTAAATTAATCTTTTTTATTGAAAGAAAGGCTTTGATTTGCTGGAATGTACATTTCTAAATCTATTAATTCAAATCATTTTCTGTAAAACCGCTTGTCCAATTGCTTTTGCTCCGGTTTTTTTTGGCTTTCGCCGATGCAGTTCGGCATAAAAAATGTATTTCCCCAGCAAGCATTTAACCAGCGAGAACCATGAAAACCAAAAAACATTTTTTTGAAAGATTTGCCAACGCCATGACCCAATTTACCGGCACTTCTACCGCTTTTAGCTGCGCAGCAATTATTGTTTTGGCTTGGGCCATAAGCGGACCGTTTTTCGATTATTCCGAAACTTGGCAATTGGTAATTAATACAGGAACCACCATTGTTACTTTCTTGATGGTTTTTCTTATCCAAAAATCGCAGAACAAAGACAGCAAAGCCATACAGTTAAAGCTGAACGAGCTTTTGGCGGCCAAAAAAGCGCAAGCAACCGCATGGTTTGCATTGAAGATTTGAGCGAAGAAGAGCTGGACAAGCTGAACCGTTTCTACAAAAAACTGGCACAATTGGAGGCCGCCCAGGCTGATTTTGGTACCACGCACTCTATTGATGCAGCAGAAGCCAAACACCATCGCAAATACGCGGACGAAGTTTTTAAAGCCGCCGAAGAACTTAGCTCAGATAAACATAAGTGATCCCATCGCCGCCACGGTCCACGTGTTCATCCTCCATTTTAACAACTTGTGGATAGTTTTTTAGGTAATTTCTGATGAGCTTGCGCAAAATGCCGTCGCCTTTTCCGTGGATGATTTTGAAAGATGGAAAACCGAACATCACGGCTCGGTCTAAGTAACGTTCTATCTCGGCCACAGCCTCCTCTCCTCTTTTTCCGCGCACATCAATCTCGGCAGAAAAATTAGCGGCCGACTCGGTATAGCTTGAAGTTCCAAAATGCTTTACCGCTTTAGGCACCTGTTTGTTAGAAACCTTGCTTACCTTGTTGCGCTTCACCACCGAGCGCAACTCGCCAAAAGCCACAATTAAATTGTCTTTAGCCACTTCTAAAACCTGCACAAAATTTTCAGAATCGGCTAGTTTTACCCAATCGCCAACCTCAATACTCTCCGCTTTTTCAACTGGCTTATTTGGCTTAACTGGCTTATTTTCATTTGCTTTAAAAGCTTTATCTAAACCTGCGCGTAACTCCTGCGTTTTGCTTTTATCGGCTTTGGAATTTTTAATTTCGGCGATGGTATTCTCTACCAATTTGTTAGCGCTTTTTATGATTTGTTGTGCTTCGCTTTTAGCTTCTCGAAGTAAGTTGCGCTTGTTTTCTTCGTAATAAGCCTTTTGTTTCTGGTTTTCGGCCAGTAATTGCTCGTATTTTCTTTTCTGTTTTTCTAGGGCAATCTTATTTTCTAAAACATCTTTTTTATCACGCTCCAAATCCACCAATAACGAATCTACCTTTTGTTGCTGTGCGCTAATTTTGGTTCTCGCCAAATCTATCAAATGCTTTGCAAGCCCAATTTTTTGTGCAATTTCAAACGCGTATGAACTGCCGGGCTTACCCATTTCTAACATGTACAGCGGTTGTAAATGCACGTTATCAAATATCATCGACGCGTTTTCTAGTCCTTCGGTATTGTTAGCAAAAACCTTTAGGTTAGAGTAGTGCGTAGTAATAATCCCGAAAGCTTTTTTGTGGTTAAGCTGTTCCAAAACAGCTTCGACAATTGGTCCGCCAAACAGCGGATCGGTACCGGTACCAAACTCATCAATTAAGATTAAGGTTCTACCGTTGGCATGTTCGGTAAAATACTTCATTTTAGATAAGTGGGCGCTGTAAGTACTTAAATCACTTTCTATGGACTGGTCGTCGCCGATGTCGGCAAAAATCTGTTTAAAAATCCCCACTTCCGATTCTTCGTCGGCCGGAATCAATAAACCCGCCTGAATCATCATTTGCAGAAGCCCCACAGTTTTCATCGCTACCGACTTACCACCGGCATTGGGACCCGAAACCAGTACAATGCGAACGCCCGCATCTAAACGGATGTTTAAAGGCACCACGGCTTTACCGTTTTCACGGCTAGCCATCAACAACAGCGGATGTTTGGCGTTGCGCAGTTTAATTTGCGTATCTTTCAACAGCTTGGGCATGGTTGCACCCAAATCAATTGCAAAAAGCGATTTCGCCCGCACAAAATCTACTTTAGTCAAAAAGCTGTGGTAAGAGTATAAAATTGGCACATAAGGCCGCAGTTGGTTGGTAAGCTCGGTTAATATGCGGATTACCTCTCGCCTGCGCTCAAATTCTAAATCGCGGATCTTATTATTTAGGTTAAAAACTTCTTCGGGCTCCAGGTAAACGGTTTGTCCGGATGCCGATTCATCATGCACAAAACCCTTTATTTTACGTTTGTTTTCTGCTAAAATCGGGATACAAACGCGTCCGTCTCGTACGGTTAAGCTACCATCAGCCACCCAGTTATTGCCCTGCGCATGTTTATAAATCTGATCTATTTTGCGCAAAACTTCTTGTTCTGCCTTTGCAATGGCGCCGGTAAGTTCGGCTAACAAGCGCGATGCGTTGGGTTTCATTTTGCCCTTTGCGTCCAAAACCGCTTCTATATGCCTCACAATGCTTTTTTCTATCGGCAAATGTTCAAATAGCGCTTCTAAATTTGGATATATGCCGTTGCGGTCCTCAAAATATTTGATAACGGCAAAAGCGGTTTGCAGGGTTAAATAAATCTGAAAAAGCTCTTCCTCGTTTAAGAAAGCACCTTCCAACTTTGCTTTGTCGGCCAGTTTTTTAATGTCATAAAAGCTTTGGATGGGCAAAGGCTGGTCATTTTGGATGATATTTTTAAACTCATTGCTTTGCCTTAAAAACTTGTCAATTTGTTCAAAGTTGGTCATCGGCTGGATTTTATCCACCATCCCACGTCCCATCTCACTCATACATAAATCTTTAATGGCGTTCCGGATATCATCGAAACCCAATTTATGCGAGCTATTTTGTGGATAAATCATTCGTTGCTTTCTTTAATTTTTTAGGCGCTTTCTTCTTTTTCGCTTTCGGCGGTGTTTGCAATTTGGTTTGCAAGCGGGTTAAACTATCCGAAATAGCGGTGTACATGGCGCTTAAAACCTTTGGGTCTTTGCTGTAATATTCTAAACTGCGCACATATTTGGCCGAATCTGTTTTGTGTTTTTTAAACACGTACAAATACCTGCTGTGCGCCTGCATTTTCATGGTATCTTGGTTATAAACCTGGTTTAAATACGCATCTGTCAATTGCATATCCAGCATCAGGTTTTGCATTTTATCTTTTTCGATAATGCCTTTAGGCGCTTTATTTTGCTGGCAGGCAAAAGCTAAGCTTAGCAATAAAAATAATCCGGTTTTTTTCATCAATAAAATATATCCGCAATCACCAAAAATCACAGTCCCCTTATTTAAGCGGCAAATTTACAAACCTTAACTTATCTTTCGTGTTATAACGTAAGCATTTGTATTTTTGGCAAAATCCCTATAAAAATAATCATAAATGAGCATTGCCGATAACATAAAAGCATATACCAAAGAGTTAAACAGCATAGGTGTAAAATTGGTAGCGGTTTCAAAAACCAAGTCCAACGAAGATATTATGGAGGCTTACCAGGCCGGACAGCGCATTTTTGGCGAAAACCAAGTACAAGAAATGCTCGAAAAACAAGAGGCTTTACCTAAGGATATTGAGTGGCATTTGGTGGGCCACCTACAAAGTAATAAAGTAAAATACATTGCGCCCTTTGTAAGTCTTATCCATGGTGTAGATAGCTTAAAACTGTTGGTAGAGATTGATAAGCAAGCCAAGAAGCATAACCGGGTGATTGACTGTTTATTGCAGATTTACATTGCTGATGAGCACACTAAATTTGGTTTGGGTTTTGACGAGGCCATTGAGCTTTTAGAATCTGAAGAATACCAAAAGCTGAGTAACATCCGCATTGTGGGCCTAATGGGCATTGCCACCAATACCGAAAATCCTAAGCAGATTAAAGAAGAGTTTTACGAACTGCACACTTTATTTAAGGGCATAAAAGCCAGCTATTTCCGCAACCAAGACAGCTTTAAAGAAATTTCTATGGGCATGTCTGCCGATTATAAAATAGCGATAGAACAGGGTTCTACCATGGTGCGCATAGGCAGTGATATTTTTGGTCAGCGGGTAATTAAACACTACAAAAACACCGAAAATTAATGCACGAAGAAATCAGATTTGCCCGCGAAGAAGATTGCGAACGCATGTTAGAGCTGGTGCGCGAGCTAGCAAACTACGAAAAAGCACCGCAGGAAGTGACCGTAACACTGCAACATTTTAAAGAAACAGGTTTTGGCGAAAATCCTATTTGGAAAGCTTTTGTTGCAACGCTAAACGATGAAATTGTAGGCTTTGCGCTTTATTACGTCCGTTACTCCACCTGGAAGGGCGCGCGTCTGTATTTAGAAGATTTTATAGTGACCGAAAATATGCGAGGCAAAGGCTTAGGAAAAAAACTTTTCGAGCGCGTGTTAAAACAGGCTAAAGCCGATAATTACCAAGGTGTGGTTTGGCAGGTTTTAGATTGGAACCAGCCCGGCATTAATTTTTACAATAAATACAATGCAAGTTTTGATGGCGGTTGGCTTAATGCTTCTTTAAGTGCCGAACAGCTGGCAAAATATGTTTAACAGCCTTTTTGGCATAAATTTCGGCGCTATGAGCCAAGCAAATAGTTGAATATGAAAAACATCATCATCCCTGCCCTAGCCTTAGCTTTTTTGGCTTGCAACAATAATAAAACCGGCCAACAAAACACGGACAGCTCATCCCAAATAAATGAAAATACGCTAACTGCCTTTTCTAGCACCGATACTTTACCTTATCAAATTAAGGATTTTTATCGGGAGACTGCAAGAAGTAAAAATCCCGCAGACAGCTCTAAATATGCTTACGTAAAGGCATCGTACCCAAAATTTGGTGCAGATCAAGATTTTTTAAACCGCAAAATTACAAGCCTTCTTAGCGCCGAACCTTGGACAGGAAAAAACCAGCACAGCTTAATGAAAGCGTCAGAATCATTCTTTAAAGATTTTGAAACATTTAAAAAAGAAGTACCCGAAAGTCCGGCAGGTTATGCTTGGGAACAAAGCATAACCGTAAAATTTCAGGATACAAACCTGATTGTTTTTGCGTCAGAATCTTACGTTTATACCGGTGGCGCCCATGGTATGCCCAGTTTGTTGTATAGCAATTTCGATTTAAAAAATGAAAAGGATATTAAGCTAGAAGACATCCTAATAAAAGATTATAAAAAGCCACTTACCAGAGTTGCCGAAAGCATTTTCCGTAAAAACGAAGGCCTTAGCCAAACCGACTCTTTAGAGAATTACTTTTTTGAAAACAAGGTGTTTTACCTTAACGATAATTTCGCTGTTACACAAAAAGGGTTATTGTTTACTTACAACGTTTACGAAATTAAATCTTATGCCGAGGGGATGACGGACTTATTTATTCCATATCAGAAAATCAAGGGTCTGGTTAAACCCAACAGCATTATTTCAAAATATATTACACCATAAATGCAGGTATTTAAATTTGGTGGCGCATCTGTAAAAGACGCTACGGGCATCAAAAATTTGGCGCAAATTGTTAGCGCTACCCACACCGGAAAACTGTTAGTTGTAGTCTCGGCGATGGGCAAAACCACCAACGCCCTCGAAAAATTGGCTCAAGCTTATTTTAACCAGCAGGATGACGCCCACCAAATATTTGAAGAAATAAAAGCTTACCATTTTAAAGTGTTGCACCAGCTTTTTGCCGAAGGCCACCCGGTTTTTGACGAAATAAACAACACATTTGTAGAGATAGACTGGATTATTGAAGACGAACCGGCAGATCCGTTCGATTTTATTTACGATCAAATTGTATCTGTTGGCGAGCTGGTATCCAGTAAAATTATTGCGCATTATTTGGCAGAGCGCGGCGTAAAAAGCAGATGGTTAGATGCGCGCGCTTATGTTCAAACAGATAATAGCTACCGCGAGGCGCATGTAAATTGGGAAAAAACAGCGCAACTGATACAAAAAGATATTCCACAAATTCTTGAACAGCATATTGCCGTAGTGCCTGGTTTTATCGGCAACACTTCAGAAAATTTCACCACTACGCTGGGGCGCGAAGGTTCCGATTATAGCGCGGCCATTTTTGCAGCCTGCTTAAATGCCGAGAGTGTTACGGTATGGAAAGATGTCCCGGGCGTATTAAACGCCGACCCAAAGCGCTTTGAAAATTGTATAAAATTTGAAGAACTTTCCTATGCGGAAGCCATCGAGATGACTTATTACGGCGCAACCGTCATCCATCCCAAAACCATTAAGCCTTTGCAAAACAAAAGTATCCCTTTATTTGTGAAACCGTTTTTAAACCCGGCAGAAGCTGGAACGGTCATCAAAGCCAGCGCCAAAAGCGTAGATACGCCCATCATCATCGTAAAAGAAAAACAAACCTTAATTACGCTTCACAGCAAACAGGCCGCTTTTATTAGCGAAAGCCAGATTGCTGGCATTTTTAAGGCTTTCGCCGATGCGCGTATCAAAGTAAACACCTTACAAGTTTCTGCATTAACATTTTCGGCCAGTTTTGATAGTGACGAACCCAAGTTCGAGAGCTTTAAGCAGCAAGTTCCCGATTTTGATTTGCGCTATAACGATGAGCTAAAACTCATCACGATAAGACATGGCAACGCAGAAACATTTAAGGAATTTGTTAAAGGCGAGGTTTATTTAGAAGAACGTAACCGCATTACCTCGCATTTTGTGGTAAAAGCATGAATAAAAGCATCCAAAAGCTAGCGCAAAAGGAAGTGCAGGATTATGTTGCGAAAAATCTAAAAACGGATCTGCAGCGCTTGGTTTTAAAGGGCTCTCCTTTTCCGGATATCGCAATACAGGCTTTGGCTACCCAAATTTCGGGTAAAAAAGATGCGGAAAAAAAACTACCGACTTGGTTTGCTGCAAAGGGCGTTGTTTATCCGCCTAAACTAAATATGGAGCAGTGCTCGTCCGAACTGACGGCGCATTACAAAGCATCTTTACTAAGCGGCAAAACACTTGTAGATTTAACAGGTGGTTTTGGTGTGGATGATTATTATTTTTCGAAACGATTTGAAAGGGTGACGCATTGCGAGCTAAATGCCGAGCTTTCCACGGTTGCTTCTCATAACTTTAAGGTTTTAGGTGCAACTAATATCCAAACTTATGAAGGGGATGGTGCTGTTTTTTTGCAGCGTATGCAGCGTGCAGACGCCTTGTATGTGGACCCCAGCAGAAGAGCCGGAAGCGGTCGCGTTTTTATGCTGAAAGATTGTGAGCCAAACGTAATCGAAAACCAAGAGCTTTACTTGCACAAAGCGAAGCAGGTGATGATTAAGGCTGCGCCGATGTTAGACATTAATTTGGCATTAAGCGATTTGCAAAACGTTGCTGAGGTGCATGTGGTGAGCGTAAAAAACGAGTGCAAGGAAAGTTTGTTTATTTTGCGGGCAGAACCTAGAAAAGAAGCAATAAAGATGGTTTGCGCAATGTTGGGAAATACATCGCCCGGTTTGTTCTCTTTTTTTCCGGATGAAGAAAAAAACGCCGAAAGCGCATTCAGCGAAGTTCAGAATTACCTTTACGAGCCAGATGCCGCCATTTTGAAAGCCGGTGCTTTTAAACTGCTTGGCGAAAGGTTACAAATTAATAAGCTTCAGCAACACAGCCACCTCTACACTTCATCAGACTTGGTTGATTTCCCGGGCAAACGTTTTAAAGTACTGCAAACTATTTTGTTTAATGACTTTAAAAAGGCACAAGTTCCCAAACAAATTAACGTTGTTTGTAGGAATTTTGACTTGAAGCCAGAGGATTTGAAAAAGCGTTTTGGATTAAAAGACGGAGGTGCAGATTTTTTATTCTTCAGTACCGATTATAAAAATCGGAAAGTGGTGATACATGCGCAGAAGATCAATTTTACATAATACAGAAACATGAAAAACTTAAGTTCTCAGATTGCCCAGTTCAGATTAATTTGCTTTTTAGAAGGTGTAACCTTATTGGTGTTGGTATTTATTGCGGTGCCAATGAAATACGTTTTCCACAACCCCATTGTTTCCGAAATTTTTGGCCCTATACACGGTGCGCTTTTCATCGCCTATGTGGGTTACACCGTACTTTTTGCGGCCAAATACAAATGGAGCTTTAAAAAGATATTTTGGGTTAGTATAGCCAGCTTTTTCCCTTTCGCTACTTTTTATGTAGAAAAGCGTGTGTTGTCAAAAATCCCTGCTTAATATAAAAAAAGCTGGCTTGATTGTGAAATCAAGCCAGCTTTTTAAGCCAAAAAACGGTATAATTAAATTTTCTTAACGTTTACTGCTTGTGGCCCTTTTTTACCCTCCGCAATCTCAAACTCCACTTCGTCTTTGTCTTTAATGGCATTCGCACCACCCTCAACATCTTTGAAGTGGACAAATATGTCTTTGCCTTCGTAGATGATAAATCCGAACCCTTTTTGAGCGTTAAACCACTTAACTTTTCCGTTTTTCATAAAATATTGATATTTAGAGTTATAAACTAAACCCAAATATAAAATAATTTTGATATTAACTAATATTAAAAGTTATTTGTTTGGCTGTGGCGTAGTTCTCAAGTAAGGTTTAATTTCTTTGTAACCTTTAGGGAACTTGCTAGGGATGTCCTCTGTTTTTATGGCCGGAGAAACCACTACATCTTCGCCGTCTTTCCAATCTGCCGGAGTAGCTACACTGTGGTAAGCCGTCAATTGTAATGAATCAATTACGCGCAACACCTCTTGGAAGTTTCTTCCGGTTGATGCAGGGTACGTAATGATTAATTTTACCGTTTTATCTGGTGCAATCACAAACAAAGATCTAACAGTTACCGAGCTTGACGCGTTTGGATGCATCATACCGTAGGCTTCTGCAATTTCTTTGTTCTCGTCGGCAATAATCGGAAAATTAACCTCGCAGTCTTGCGTTTCGTTAATGTCTTTAATCCAACCTTGGTGAGATTCAACAGAATCTACACTTAAAGCGATAACCTTAACGTTTCTTTTGTCAAATTCTGATTTTAGCTGTGCTGTTCTCCCTAACTCAGTAGTACAAACCGGGGTATAATCTGCCGGATGCGAAAATAATACACCCCAGCTGTCGCCTAAATATTCATAAAAATCGAGTTCGCCTGCCGATGTTTTCACCTGAAAATTCGGCGCAATGTCTCCTAGTCTTAACATAGTTTTATTTTTTTAAAAATTAACTCTACCAATTTAGTAGAGATTTTTCTGCTTTGCAAAATTTTGTGGATAAATCGTGTTTTTTGACAAAAGTGGGATACCAGATTGTAAATTCAATTTGCACGCAAAAACAACTCAGCAGGTAAATTAAAAAAATCGCGAAGCTTTTGTGCCATCTTAAGGGTGATATCTCTTCTGCCAGAAAGAATGGAGGAAACATGGCTTTTGCTACCAATGATACCCTCTAAATCTTTGTTTTTTATGCCTTGCTCTTGCATCTTGTCTTTTATCACCTCTAAAACTTCTATTTGGGGCATTAAAATATGCTTATCTTCATAGTCTTTTAAAAGTAACAAGAGAACTCCTAACTCATCATCCTCTGGCGTTCCTTCTTCTGCATGAAAAATCTCCATAGCTCGAGCCAGCGCTTTTTTATAAACAGCCTCAGTTGTAATTACTTTCCAATTGATAACTATAATTTAAGATTGTAGCTTACATTTTCTACATCAATTTGATCATACTGTTTATGCGTACCAAACCAAATTGTGTAACAAGCATTTCTTCTGAAATTTACAGAAACCACTAATCGATAATCATTTTCTTTAATGTTAAATACTATACGTTTATTATTCACTATACTGGCGTTTCCGTATACCTTCTTTAAGTCATTGGAACTAGAAAACTTATATTTCACCATCTCATTATACCAAACTAGAAGTGCTCGTTTGGCCAAAGGATGCTTTTCGCAATAATAAATAATAGTTTTACGGTTAATGACATTCACTTTTCAAAAACGAAGATTAGTTTTCATTTTGAAAACTTAAAAATAATCGTCTTAACAAAAAAAGCATCCTTACGGATGCTTTTTTTAAATCTAATTAGATTATTAATGGTGGTGCCCGCCTTCGCCATGTACGTGGCCATGGTCCAACTCTTCTTTGGTTGCTTCGCGCACATCTTGGATGGTACCGTTAAAATGCAACTCATGACCCGCCATCGGGTGGTTTAAATCCACTAAAACTGCATCTTCTGCGATAGAAACTACACGGCCTTGGAACTGGCCGCCGTTATTATCCTGCAAAGGCAAAATAGCACCAATTTCTGGCAAAGGCTGGTCGCCAAACATACTTTTTGGAAGCGGTGCAACCGCCTTTTCGTCGTACTCGCCGTATCCTTCTTCTGGCGAAAGCGTAAAAGCATAATTGTCGCCAACAGATAAGCCTTTCAAGTGCTCTTCAAACTTTGGCAACATCATGCCTACACCGTAAAGAAATACTAAAGGATTATCAGAATTTGCACTTTCTACATGTTTTTTCTCACCATTTTCGGGAATGTGTAAATCGTAGGTTAACGATACCACTTTGTTATTATCAATTTTCATCTATTGGTTTTTGCGAAACCTGGGGTTTCCTGTTAAAAAATCTGTTTTAATGCTTCACTAACTTCGCTCACCGGCAGCTGGCAGGTTTTATCTTTACAAACAAAAATTCTGGTTTCGCCAATAAACTTATCGTGCAGCAAAGGTAAATTTCCTTGCTTGCCCCCCAAAATTATCTTATTGGGAATGTATTTTTTTTCTAATTCGCGGCGTTTTTCTTCAAAATCATCACCGGTAACGGCGATCTCAAAAACGCCTTTCACTTCTTGCAACAACAACGATGCCCAATTTGAGTAGCCGGAGGCATAGGTTTTAATGCTGGGCACAATACTTTTTAACATGTCTGCTGCCTGTTGCAGATATTCGTCATTCTGCAAAAGCAAGCCTAGCTTTTTTAAGTTGTTAGCCATAATAGAGTTCGATGCAGGGATAACATTGTCTAACAGTTCATATTTACGGGCAATTAAGGCTTCGTCCTCATCAGAGGTATAAAAGAACATAGGCGAGTTGGCATCTTTAAAATGCACCCACACAAAATTTGTTAGTGCTTTAGCTTTTTGCAGATGTTGCTCATCAAAGGTGCATTCGTAAACATCAATTAAGGCCTGTATCAAACATGCATAATCATCTAAAAAAGCATTAATGCTGGTGTTTCCATCTTTAAAATTACGATACAAGCCCCCATTTTCTTTATTTAGGTTTTGGTCGATAAACTGGAGGTTTCGCATGGCCAAGTTTAAAAATGCTTCATCGGCAAAAGCCTGATAAGCATGGCATAGGCCCGAGATGGTTAAAGCATTCCAAGAGCAGAGGATTTTATCATCCAAACCGGGGCGTACGCGCTGGTTTTGCACTGCTAACAATTTCTGTTTGGCAAGGGTTATCCGCTCTTCCACCGCTTCTTCTGTTACTCCAAAATGCGTTGCAATGGCACTTGCGGGTTTGCGGCGCCACAGGTGGTTGGTATGTTCTTCTGCCCAGTTGCCTTTTTCGCTTATTTCGTAATAGCTGTTAAAAAGTGGGGCGTCGCCACCCAAAATTTCGTCAATCTCGGCTTTTGTCCAGGTGTAAAATTTTCCTTCTACCCCCTCGCTATCGGCATCCAAAGCAGAAAAAAAACCGCCTTCTGCTGAGGTCATTTCATTTTTTAGCCAGTTTACGGTATCGTAAACTACTTTTTTATAACTCTGGTTGCCTGTCCATTTGTAGGCATTCGCGTAAAGCGACAATAGCTGCCCATTATCGTAAAGCATTTTTTCAAAATGCGGGATATGCCATTTCGCATCAACCGAATAACGTGCAAAACCGCCACGCAGATGGTCGTACAAACCGCCGGACGCCATTTTATCTAGCGTAAGCTTTACAAAATTTGCCAAATTGTTATCCTGCGTAAGCTGCGCCACTTGCATCAAAAACTCCCAATTGTTGGGCATCGGAAATTTAGGTGCGCGGTTGGGACCACCCTCCGTAAAATCAAAGGTGCGCTTCCAAGGCTCCAAAAACTCTTGGATGGTAGCCATCGTATATTCTTGCTGGTGATTGCCAAATTCCAGCTTTTCTGATTGTTGGATGCCTTCGGTCAAACGCACGGCATATTCTTCGGCATCATCTGGCTTCGTTTCATAAAAATGAGCCAAATTTCCTAAAATGTTCATCCAATCTTGCTTCGGGAAATAAGTACCACCATAAATAGGCCTCTGATCGGGCAAGCAAAAGCAGTTTAGGGGCCAACCTCCCCTGCCGGTCATCAATTGTACGGCGGTCATGTATATCTGGTCAATATCAGGACGCTCTTCGCGGTCCACCTTAATGCACACAAAGAAACGGTTCATCAAGGCGGCCACTTCATCATCTTCAAAACTTTCGTGTTCCATCACGTGGCACCAATGGCAGGCCGAGTAGCCTATGCTTACCAAAATCAGCTTATTTTCTGCTTTCGCTTTTTGTAAAGCCTCGGCACCCCAAGGATACCAGTTAACCGGGTTGTTTGCGTGCTGTAATAAATAGGGTGATGAGGCGTTTGCCAATTGATTTGCCATGATTTATAATTTTAAATAGCCTTCCGCAAAAGTCTTGCAAATTGCTGGTAGATGAATACTAAAGTTGAATAGAGGTAGAAAAGCTCCGCGCCAGTTGTTTCAAAAGGACTTTATCCGGCTTAGCGCTTTGTGAAAATTTGACAAGATCCGCCTCACTAAGTTTTAAAATACCGTTGCTCAACTTAATGACGATGGCTTCTTGCTCATCATAAAAATGCTCTACATAAGCACCCATGTTGCCATTGCCTTCCCTTAAAGCATTCACCAGTTTTATTAGCTGTTGTTGATCTTTGTTATTTAGCGCTGTTGCCATTGCTACAAAGTAAATAAATGCCGCTGTTTGCGCAAACCCAGTAAGGTTTAATTTGAAAATGTAACATTTTTATGAAAAAGCTTAAAAAGCCAAAAAATCTTTAATTTTGAGTAAATGAAATCGATGAGCTTTATTTTATCATTGGTGTTTTTGTTGGGTTCTGCCAGCTTTACATTAGCAGGCAACGCCCCCGCCCCTGCTACAAAAGAAGCAAAAGCTGCTTATAGCAGTGCAAAATCTGCGAACGAAAAGAAAGAGAACTCAAGCATTAAAACGCTGGACATCAAAAAGCCAAGCGATGATCAAAAACCGGCGAAAGCAAAAGAAAAAGAGCAGGCTAAAAAACCCAAAAACATCTTAAATTTCGACGATAAAGAGGATGAAGCCACTGAAGAAGGCGGTTTATCTTTATTCCCTTTATTAAAGCAAGGCCTGCAATCTTTACTCAAAAACTACATTAGCAGTTATTGCAACTTCTTTTTCCAATAAAATCCGTCTATTTTTGTAATTGCACGCCACCTAAACGGGCTGTTGCTATACATTAACTTTATTGATTGATGCAGTGTTATCAAATCGGCACCACATAAAACTTATTAAAAAATGAAAAACTTATTAATTGCCCTAAGCCTTAGCGGATTTGTTTACAGTGCGTACGCCTGCACTAATGCAAACACGCAACAAAATATTACTGAAACTACAATAGTACAGGCAGAAAACAACCCAGAGTTTGCCGATGCTAAAATTAACGCGGTTTATCAAAGCTACATTGCCTTGAAAAATGCCTTGGTAGCAAATGATAATGCTTTAGGTACAAGCGCTTCTAAGGCTTTAGTTGTTGCGGCAAAAGAAGCCGGTTTGAACCTTAAAAACTTAAACGCGGTAGCAAACGCTAAAAATGTAGACGCCAAACGTGCAAAATTCAACGAGCTTTCTTTAGAATTGGTGGATGTTTTTAAAGCGAACAAACTAGCAAAAGGCGTAGTTTACAAACAATACTGCCCAATGGCGAATAGCAACAAAGGCGGTTTTTGGCTGGCCAGCGAAAAGAAAGTCCGCAACCCTTACTATGGCGACAAAATGATGAGCTGCGGATCGGTAAAGGAGGAGATTAAATAGTAGTGAGTGGTGAGTATTGGGTAGTGAGTAGTGAGTAGTGAGTATTGGGTATAATTGTTCAATGGACCATTGACTGTTGACTATTTACCATTGACTATTTACAAACTGCTGAAACTATCGAAAAAAAGCTAATCTTCTGATGTTCCAAAAAGATCTTTACGGGAATATTTTAAAAGACCTTTACAGGGGTGGGTCCGATTTGCAGGTGTGGTTGCATAATCATTACGGCGAGGCCGAAGACTACCCTATGCACATGTTTTTTAGGGATGAGCAGGCCATGCCCGAAGCGGAAACCATTGCTTTAGATTTATGCAAAGGCAAAGTGTTGGATGTGGGGGCCGGGAGCGGGAACCATGCTCTGGTTTTACAAAACCGTGGTTTCGAGGTGACGGCTGTTGATGTGTCTGCCGGTGCCTGCGAAGTGATGGAAAGCCGAGGCGTAAAAGATGTGCGCTGTTTAGATGTGATGGATTTTACAGGCGAACGCTTTGATACGCTTTTGCTGATGATGAACGGCATCGGCTTTTGTGGCTATATAGACGATTTAAAGTTGTTTTTAGCTAAAGCTGATGATTTACTAAATGTTGACGGACAAATTTTGTTCGATTCTTCTGATGTAGCATACCTGTACGAAGATTTGGACCGCACAGCTGAGCCTTATTACGGAGAAACCGATTACCAGTACGAATATAGAGGCCAAAAAGGCGAATGGTTCTCTTGGTTATATATAGATGAATGGACTATGAGGCGCGTTGCCAAAGAATGTGGCTGGGATTTGCAAGTGGTTTACCAAAATTTGGACGATAATTACCTCGGCAGGCTGACGCGAATTTAACCACTTTCTCTCTACGATTGAGTGGGTTAAGGTTTTTAGCCACAAAGGCTCGAAGTTCACAAAGTTGTTTCGGAGTTTACCTTGAGGAAGTGCAGTGAACATTTGCGATTTTTAGAAACTTCTAAAGTTTAGGCAGTATAGATTTACGAAGTTTTGAAAACTTCGTAAATCTCCAGATCAATGGGCTGTCACAAACCTAAGGTTTAATAATAGCCCAACCTTCGGCATTACGGATAATCAACTCACCGTTGCCACTGGGTACCAAAGCTATAAATGGATAAAGTTGGCTTCTGCCTAGCCCCTGCTCTATCAAAGAATTGTTGCACTGCGCAATAATTACTCCTTTTTGCAATAAGTCGCGCAGTTGTGCTTCGTAAATGCTTCCTTTTAGCATCACCTTAGTGCCGGCAGAAAAAGCAATTAACTCCACTTTTAATTTTCCTTTTAGGCGCGAATCTTCCATGGCGTTTTTGATATTCCGGAAAGCTTTTAAAACCGTTTCCCGGTCGTCGGTATCTAGCTGGTAAATTGCCGAATAATGATCTCTGCCCGCCACTGCACCATCAAATTGTTGGTTGGTGCTTTCTAAAGCCGAAAGTGAGGCTTTTTTACTTCCGCAAGCTGTTAGTGCAAATAATATGATTAATGGGACTAGCTTTCTCATATAAATATGAAGATTTTGTGTGAATGATTATACCAAAAACGAAGCCAAGGAAGGCCTCAAAAATATAAAAATTATAAGGGTGTTAACGAAAGCGTTCGCGGTTTACGCACCCACAAAACAAAAAAAAGCTGCTCCAGTTTTAACTGAAGCAGCTTTTTTATACAGCATCAAATCCCTTATTCCCCTTCTTTCTCTTCTTCTTTTTTCTTTTTCTTCTTAGGGCTTTTTGCTGCAATGGTAATTTTGTCGTTCTCTTTATCGAAACCGATTTCCATGGTGTCGCCTTCGGCCAATTCGCCTTTTAAAATCTCTTCGGCAATCGGATCTTCCAAGAATTTTTGGATGGCGCGTTTCAACGGTCGCGCGCCAAAGTTAGCATCAAAACCTTTTTCGGCGATATGCTCTTTAGCTTCATCCGTCAGCTTAATATCGTAACCTAAAGTATGTACGCGTCCAAACAGCGCTTTCAGCTCGATATCGATAATTCTGAAAATCTCTTCTTTTTGCAAAGAGTTGAAAACAATCACATCATCCACACGGTTCAAAAACTCGGGCGCAAAGGCTTTTTTCAAAGCGCCTTCAATTACCGCCCGGCTGTGGCTATCGGCCTGCGAAGTTTTGGCTGCCGTAGCAAAACCTACACCTTGGCCAAAATCTTTCAACTGGCGTGCGCCAATGTTCGACGTCATAATTACAATGGTGTTCCTAAAGTCAACCTTGCGGCCTAAAGAATCCGTCAACTGGCCTTCATCCAGCACCTGCAATAAAATGTTAAATACGTCTGGATGCGCTTTTTCAATCTCATCCAATAAAATCACTGCGTAAGGTTTTCTGCGTACTTTTTCGGTCAACTGTCCACCTTCCTCGTAACCCACATATCCCGGAGGCGCACCCACCAAGCGCGATACAGCGAATTTCTCCATGTACTCGCTCATGTCTATCTGGATCAAAGCATCGTCAGAATCAAACATAAAACGGGCAAGCTCTTTGGCTAATTCGGTTTTACCTACGCCGGTTGGGCCTAAAAATATAAACGAACCGATTGGCTTTTTAGGATCTTTTAAACCTGCTCTGGTACGTTGAATGGCTTTAGTAAGCTTTTTAATGGCATCATCCTGACCAATGATTTTCTCATTAATCTTGTCAAACATGTTCAGCAGTTTAGCGCTGTCTGTTTGGCCCACGCGTTGCAAAGGCACGCCGGTCATCATAGAAACCACCTCGGCCACGTTATCTTCTGTAACGGTGTAGCGTTTGGTTTTGGTTTCTGCTTCCCAAGCCTGTTTGGCGCTTTCCAGCTCGGCTAACAGGTTTTTCTCGGTATCTCTTAATTTGGCGGCTTCTTCGTACTTCTGGCTACGGACAACCGTATTTTTTTCAACTTTAACCTGTTCTATTTTCTGCTCAATATCTATAATATTTTGCGGAACATGGATATTGGTTAAATGAACGCGGGAACCTGCTTCATCTAAAGCGTCGATGGCTTTATCCGGCAAAAAGCGATCGGTAATGTAGCGCGAAGTTAAACTCACGCAGGCATCAATAGCTTCTTCGGTATAGGTAACGCCATGGTGTTCTTCGTACTTGTCTTTAATACGGTTTAAAATTTCTGTGGTTTCTGCCGGTGTAGCCGGTTCTACCATCACTTTTTGGAAACGCCTATCCAAAGCACCATCTTTTTCGATAAACTGGCGGTACTCATCCAAAGTGGTTGCGCCAATGCACTGGATTTCGCCACGCGCCAAAGCTGGCTTAAACATATTAGAAGCATCCAATGAACCAGATGCGCCACCTGCACCCACAATGGTGTGAATTTCATCGATAAACAAAATCACATCAGGCGATTTTTCCAGCTCGTTCATCACGGCTTTCATCCGCTCTTCAAACTGCCCGCGGTATTTAGTTCCGGCAACTAAAGAAGCCAAATCTAAGGTTACCACACGTTTATTAAACAGCACCCTCGAAACTTTGCGTTGCACAATACGCAGCGCCAAGCCTTCCGCAATGGCAGATTTACCTACGCCTGGCTCGCCAATCAAAATTGGATTGTTCTTTTTTCTTCTGGATAAAATTTGTGATACGCGCTCAATCTCTTTTTCACGGCCCACAATCGGATCCAGTTTGCCATCTTCCGCCATTTTGGTTAAATCGCGGCCGAAATTATCCAAAACAGGGGTTTTAGATTTAATGTCTGATACTTTTTTAGGCGCAGTAAAGGCGTCTTCATCGCGGTACTCGTCGCCCTCTGCTGCCGCATTGCTTGGAGTATCTCTAAAACCTTCTTTGTTGTTTTCTACCTCGGCCTTAAAATTTTCGTAATTGAGGTTAAACTGGGCCAATATCTGCGACGCAATATTATCCTCCTCACGCAATACAGAAAGCAATAAATGCTCTGTACCGATAATGTCGCTTTTAAAAATTTTAGCTTCTAAATAGGTGATTTTCAAAACTTTTTCTGCCTGTTTGGTCAAAGGGATATTGCCCAAATTAACGGTTGTGCCCGAGTTTCCTTTTACAGCATCTTCAATTGCACGGCGCAGTTTTGCGGTATCAACACCTAAAGACTTTAATATCTTTATTGCCATCCCGTCTCCTTCCCTAATTAAGCCTAACAGCAAGTGTTCCGTCCCGATATAGTCATGACCTAACCTCAAAGCCTCTTCACGGCTGTATGAAATTACGTCTTTGACTCTTGGTGAAAATTTAGCTTCCATAATAAAACCTTTCTCTTTATGTGTTGAACGTCCCAATGTATAAAATTGTTTTATAAAGCGGACGGTTGCTTTATTTTGTATTTATCAACAATAACACCATTTACGTGGAAAACTCTCTGCGGGCTTTCTATTTGATATTAATTACCCAAATTTGACCAAAAAAACGATATTCGCAATTATTAAAAAGAAAAAATGGCAGACGAGAAAATTATATTTTCGATGGCTGGCGTAAGCAAGATTTACCCGCCTCAGAAACAGGTTTTAAAGAATATTTACCTATCCTTTTTTTACGGAGCTAAAATTGGCGTAATCGGTTTAAACGGCTCCGGAAAATCATCTTTATTAAAAATTATTGCCGGTTTAGATAAATCGTACCAAGGTGAGGTGGTGTTTTCGCCGGGCTACAGTGTGGGCTATTTGGCTCAGGAGCCCGAGCTGGATCCGTCAAAAACAGTGAAAGAAGTGGTAGAAGAAGGCGCAAAAGAGATTACCGACATTATTAAAGAATACGAAGAAATTAACGAAAAATTCGGTTTGCCCGAGGTTTATGAAGATGCTGACGCGATGGAGAAGCTGATGAACCGCCAGGGCGAGCTGCAGGATAAAATTGATGCGGTTGACGGCTGGAGCTTAGATACCAAGCTAGAGCGCGCGATGGATGCTTTGCGCTGCCCAGAGCCGGAAACTAAAATAGCCACTTTGTCAGGCGGGGAGCGCCGGCGTGTGGCACTTTGTCGTTTATTAATTCAACAGCCAGATGTTTTATTGCTGGATGAGCCTACCAACCACTTAGATGCAGAATCTATTGATTGGCTAGAGCAACATTTACAACAATATCCGGGTACGGTGATTGCCGTAACGCACGACCGTTATTTCTTAGATAACGTTGCCGGTTGGATTTTGGAGCTGGACCGTGGCGAGGGTTTACCTTGGAAAGGGAACTACTCGAGCTGGCTGGACCAAAAATCGAAACGATTAGCGCAGGAAGAAAAAACAGAGAGCAAACGCCAGAAAACTTTGGAGCGCGAGTTGGAATGGAGCCGCATGGCACCAAAAGCACGCCACGCTAAATCAAAAGCGCGTTTATCTAATTATGAAAAATTAGCTTCTGAAGAAACCAAAGAACGTGAAGAAAGGTTGGAGCTATTTATTCCGCCGGGGCCGCGCTTAGGAAATGTGGTGATTGAAGCCACCAACGTAAGTAAAGCTTTTGGCGATAAAGTTTTGTTTGACAACCTGAACTTCGCCCTTCCGCCTGCCGGTATTGTTGGGATTATTGGCCCTAACGGTGCAGGTAAAACCACACTTTTCCGTTTGATTACTGGGCAAGACCAACCTGATAGCGGTACGTTTAAAGTTGGTGAGACCGTAAAACTAGGTTATGTGGACCAAAGCCATGATGATTTAGACCCGGAAAAATCTGTTTGGGAAAACATTACCGGCGGTTTAGAAAACATCCCATTGGGCAACCGCGTGACCAACTCGCGCGCCTATGTTTCGCGTTTCAATTTTAACGGTGCCGATCAGCAGAAAAAAGTAGGCGTACTTTCGGGCGGTGAGCGTAACCGTGTGCATTTGGCCATTACTTTAAAAGAAGGCAGCAATGTGCTTTTGCTGGATGAGCCTACCAACGATATCGACGTAAATACCTTACGCGCTTTGGAAGAAGCTTTGGAAGATTTTGGCGGTTGCGCGGTAATTATATCTCACGACAGGTGGTTCTTAGACCGTATTTGTACGCATATTTTAGCGTTTGAAGGCGACTCGCAAGTTTACTTTTTTGAAGGAAATTACTCGGAATACGAAGAAAATCGTAAAAAACGCTTAGGCGATGTTGCTCCGAAAAGGATTAAGTATAGGAAACTAGCTTAGGGTAAGGAGTAAGGAGAAGTGTGAGATGTGAGGCTTTAGACGTCATAATAAAAAAAACGTTATAGTTCGGCTAAAGCCAATAAAAGGAATCTTCTAAAAATCATCGGGCTAAAGCCCGACACCATTGAACACTAGCATAAGATGATGGCATAAAAAAGGGTCGCTTGCGCAACCCTTTTTGAATTTTTAATTCTCACTTTTTAATTTTTAAAGCTTCCCATTCACGTCCACGCAGTTTAAATCAGCAAATGCTTCTTTTAAACGGCTTACAAACTGCTCTTCGCCTTTACGCAACCACACACGCGGATCGTAATATTTTTTATTTGGAGAATCTTCACCATCCGGGCTACCAATTTGCGATTGCAAATAACCCTCTTTTGATTTGTAGTAATTTAAAACGCCTTCCCAAAACGCCCATTGCATATCGGTATCAATATTCATTTTGATAGCGCCGTAAGAGATAGCTTCTCTAATTTCTTCTTGCGAAGAACCAGAACCTCCGTGGAACACAAAGTTGATTGGTTTCTCGGCATCTAGCTTAAACTTATCTTTAACATACACTTGCGAGTTATGCAAAATAACCGGTTGCAGCTTTACGTTGCCCGGTTTATAAACGCCGTGTACGTTTCCAAACGCTGCCGCGATGGTAAATTTATCGCTAATTTTGCTTAGCTCTTCATAAGCATAAGACACTTCTTCTGGCTGGGTGTAAAGTTTGGATGAATCTACGTCAGTATTATCAACGCCATCTTCTTCGCCACCGGTAACGCCAAGCTCAATCTCTAAGGTCATACCCATTTTGCTCATACGCGCTAGGTATTTTTTACAGATTTCGATGTTTTCTTCAATCGGTTCTTCAGATAAATCAATCATATGCGAAGAGAAAAGCGGTTTGCCATGTTGTGCAAAATACTTTTCGCTGGCGTCCAACATCCCATCTAACCAAGGCAATAATTTTTTTGCGCAATGGTCTGTGTGTAAAACTACGGCAACGCCATAATGTTCTGCCAATAAATGTACGTGCTGTGCGGCAGAGATAGCGCCCAAAACACAGGCCTGCAGCTTATCATTAGGTAATGATTTTCCGGCAAAAAACTGCGCACCGCCATTAGATAACTGCACCATCACCGGCGAGTTAACCGCCTTAGCCGTTTCTAACACCGCATTTAGCGAGTTGGTGCCAATAATGTTAACCGCAGGCAAAGCAAACTGGTGTTTTTTTGCCACCTCAAAAAGTTCTTGAACCTGATCTCCGGTAATAACTCCTTTAAAATCTTTTAAACTCATGTTTGTAATTGTTTCTTAGCGTCGAAGTTATAAAAAATATCAATGCTTTATAAATTTGTGAACAATAAGCCTGCATTGTTAAGGACATTGCAAATTTTAAACAATTCATCATTTTTTTGTTTCTTTGTAACCACACTATTATAAAATATGGCTTGGTTTAAAAGAAACACAAAAGGCATTTCCACCTCCACAGAAGAGAAAAAAGAAGCCCCGGACGGTGTGTGGAACAAATGCCCGAACTGCAAGAAACCCCTTCACTACTCGGAACAAGTTGAAAACAAATACGTTTGCCAATACTGTAACTACCATTTAAGAGTTGGCTCTAAAGAATATTTTGAGGTTTTGTTTGACAATAACAGCTTTGTAGAGCTTTTTGGAAACTTAACTTCTGGCGACCCTTTACACTTCACAGATTCTAAAAGCTACCCGGAACGTTTGGCAGAATCATACAAAAAAACCGGTTTAAAAGACGCTTTGCGTGCCGCGCACGGGCAAATTGAAGGGCAGGATTTGGTGATAGCCTGTATGGATTTTAGCTTTATTGGCGGCTCTATGGGTTCTGTAGTTGGCGAAAAAATTGCGCGCAGCATTGATTATTGCATTAAGCACCGCATTCCGTTTTTAATGATTTCGAAATCTGGCGGTGCGCGGATGATGGAGGCTGCTTTTTCTTTGATGCAAATGGCAAAAACATCGGCAAAACTGGCTTTATTGGGTCAGGCTAAAATCCCTTATATTTCTTTATTAACCGACCCTACCACGGGCGGCGTTACTGCCTCTTATGCCATGTTGGGCGATATAAATATTGCCGAGCCGGGTGCTTTGATAGGTTTTGCAGGTCCGCGGGTAATTAAAGAAACCATTAAAAAGGACTTACCTAAGGGTTTCCAAACCTCAGAGTTTGTGTTAGAGCACGGATTTTTGGATTTCATTGTAGACAGGCGCGAGATGAAAGCGAAACTGGCCTCTTTCATCAGAATGATGCACCACTAAAAAGACATTTAGCTTCTTGTAAAAAAACAGCAAGAAGCTTTTTTGTTTTAAAGCGCATTTATCGCTTTTTATCGCGATAGTAGAAGCGCATAAATCATCCCCTAAAAATTAACATCACAAACGGCGTATTGCGATAAAATTTGGCATTACTAAATTTATTATCCTTTATTTGCGTTAAAATCGAACCGAAATGGCGAAAAACTTACTTATTGTAGAATCTCCGGCGAAAGCCAAAACGATAGAAGGATACCTGGGAAAAGACTTTTTAGTAAAGTCGAGTTACGGACATATACGCGATTTAAAGAAAGACGACAGCGCCATTGAGGTAAATAACGGATTTAAACAGCATTACGAAATATCTCCGGATAAAAAACAAGTGGTAGCCGAGCTAAAAAAGCTTGCGAAATCTGCCGAAATGGTTTGGTTAGCATCGGATGAGGACCGCGAAGGAGAAGCTATTTCTTGGCATTTATATGAATCTTTAGGCCTAAAAGAAGAGAACACCAAAAGGATTGTTTTTCATGAAATTACCAAACCGGCAATTTTAAAAGCCATTGAAAATCCGCGTAAAATAAACCAGGATTTGGTAAATGCGCAACAGGCACGCCGTGTTTTGGACCGTTTGGTAGGTTTTGAGCTTTCGCCCGTTTTATGGAAAAAAGTAAAACCTTCGCTTTCTGCGGGCAGGGTGCAATCTGTTGCCGTAAGGCTGATTGTGGACCGCGAAAGAGAGATTAACGCTTTTGAAAGCACCGCTGCTTACCGCGTGGTAGCTATTTTTTTCACCGATAAAAAAGAACTTTTTAAGGCCGAGCTGGCGCAGAAATTCGATACCGAGCAAGAGGCGCAGCAGTTTTTACAAGATTGTAGTGGCGCTAGTTTTCAGGTTTCATCTTTAGATACCAAGCCCTTAAAAAGAAATCCGGCAGCACCTTTTACCACCTCAACCTTACAGCAAGAAGCCAGTAGGAAATTAGGATTTTCGGTTTCGCGTACCATGAGTGTAGCGCAAAAGCTTTACGAAACCGGTAAAATCACTTACATGCGTACCGACTCGGTAAACCTGTCTGAAACGGCTATTGAAGGTGCTTCTCGCGAAATCAGCTCGGCATATGGCGAAAAATATCTGCAAGTACGCCGCTTTAAAACCAAAACCGCAGGCGCACAGGAAGCACACGAAGCCATTAGGCCTACCAATTTTGGATGGCACAGTTTAAGCGATGGCGACGCATCGGAAAAGCGTTTGTACGAATTGATTTGGAAACGCGCCATCGCATCGCAAATGAGCGAAGCAGTAATTGAGAAAACAACTGCGAAAATCGGCATCAGCACCAGAAAAGAAGAATTAACGGCCAGCGGTGAGGTGATTAAGTTCGATGGCTTTTTAAAAGTTTATTTAGAAAGTGAAGATGAAGATACGGACGCACACCTAGACGAAAAATCTGACAATGCCATTTTACCTCCGCTAATAAAAGGGCAAGCGGTAACGGCAAAAGAAATTACAGCAACAGAGCGTTTTAGCAGACCTCCAGCGCGTTACAGCGAAGCCTCTTTAGTAAAAAAATTAGAAGAACTGGGCATCGGCAGACCGTCAACCTACGCCCCTACCATCTCTACCGTGCAAAACCGCGGCTATGTGGTTAAAGAAGACCGTGAAGGTAAATCTCGAAAGTATCAGCTGTTGAGGCTTAAAGACGGTAAAATAAGCAAGGAAAGCAAAACAGAAATTACAGGCGCCGAAAAAGGAAAATTATTTCCGACGGACATTGGCGCGGTGGTAAACGACTTTTTGGTAGAGCACTTTAAAGGCATCGTGGATTTCCATTTTACGGCCAATGTAGAAAAAGAGTTTGATGAGATTGCGCAAGGTTACAAAGACTGGACTGCGATGCTTAAAAACTTTTACCAGCCTTTCCACCTAGAAGTAGAAGATACGCTTCAAAACGCCGAGCGCGCCAGTGGCGAACGTTTATTAGGTGTGGATCCGAAAACCGGAAAAAACGTTTACACACGGGTTGGGCGTTTTGGCCCGATGGTGCAGATTGGCGAGGCCGATGATGAAGAAAAACCCGTTTATGCCAGCTTGCTTAAAACCCAGTCTATCGAATCGGTTAGTTTAGAAGAAGCTTTAGATTTGTTTAAATTACCTTTTAATCTAGAGGATTACGAGGGCAAAGAAGTTTCTGTGGGCATTGGAAGGTTTGGTCCGTATGTAAAATGGGGAGATACTTACATATCCGTACCTAAAAATGAGAACGCGCTGGAGATAAACAACCAACGTGCGCGCGAAATCATTGACGAAAAAATCAAAGCCGACGCTCCTGTTGCTACTTTCCGTGGCGAGCCCGTAACTAAAGGAAAAGGCAGGTTTGGTCCGTTTTTAAAATGGCGCGATTTGTTTGTGAACGTGCCGGTTCGCTATAATTTCGAAAACCTGTCTGCAAAGGATATCGACGAACTGATTAGTGCAAAAATTGAAAAAGAGGCGAACCGTTATATCCAGCAATGGGAAAAAGAAAAAATAGCGATTGAAAATGGTCGCTGGGGGCCTTTTATCCGCTTTGGCAAACAGATGTTAAAATTGGGGAAAAACCCAGCTACCAATGAAAAATATACGGCAGAAGAGCTACGCGAGGTTTCTTTGGACGATGTTAAAAAGCTAATAACAGAGCAAGTACCTGATGCTTTTGAAACGAAAGCAAAAAAAGCACCGGCAAAAAAGAAAGTCAGCGCTGCCAAAAAGAAATAATCGTTAATTTTGAAATGCCCGAAAACGGGCATTTCAAATTTTAGGTTCGCATGAAAAAAGACATTCCAAGTTTTGTAGTTGAGGATATAGCAGTTGCTGTTGTTTTAGATAGCGAATCTCCTGACGAGAAAAACTGGAATGTGTACCTTATTAACCTAAAAAATGAAGCCATTAATACCGTACTCATTACCTCGAAGGGTTACGGTTTAAAAGATGGCGAAGAAGTAAAAACATCTACCTTGCGCCACATGATCGATAAAGTGGAAGCAAAATCTTACGCTAAAATTGAAGCCATTGATGAGCAAGTTTTCGGCTTAAACAACGAGTACTGGCTCAGCTATTACATTGGCAAAGACATTTTCGATAAAAAATTCATCTTCTTACCCGAAAGCATCATCGAATCAAACCTGATTAAAATACCGGTGTTAGATAAACCTGGAGTGATGGTGGGAAGGTAAGGTGGTTGTTAGTTGGTTAGGTTTTAGTTGGCTAGTTGGTTAGGTTTTAGTTAGTTAGGAGTTAATTAATTAGTCTTTAGATAATTAGATAAATTCTAGCTCAATTTCTCTCTCTTTTGAGTAATATATCCTACCCTATTTCTTAGGGTTACCATCAGATTAAAAAAAAAATGAATCAAATTTGTGTAGCTAAATAACTACGCTTATATTTGTAGTCAAATGACTTCATAATGATTGTACGAAGAGATGTTTTCCAAGCTTTGGCAGACCCAACACGCAGGGCAATACTGCTATTATTAGCCACCCAAGCGATGACAGCCGGTGCAATTGCTTCAAATTTTGACAGCGCGCGCCCCACAATTTCTAAGCACCTGCAAATATTAAACGAATGTGGCTTGCTTGCCCAGGACCAAAAAGGTAGAGAAATTTACTACCAAACCAGTGCAGAAAAGATGAAAGAAGTAGCTGATTTTTTGGAACCCTTCCGCCAAATGTGGGACAACCGCTTTAACAAATTAGAAGCTTTGATGAAACAACCTAAAAACAAATAATATGCAAAAAACAAATGTACATGCACCCGAAGGGCAACCCTGCATCTTTATCACCCGGGAATTTGATCTGCCAGTTGCCCTACTTTTTAAGGCACACGCACAAGCCCAACTGTTAGCACAATGGATGGGAACGAACGTTATAAAGCTGGAGAACAAAAAGCACGGAAGCTTCCAATTTGAGACAGAACATAATGGCAATGTGGTATTTAGCGCGCACGGAACTATACACGATGTTGTTGAGAACAAAAAAATTGTACGGACTTTTGAAATGCATAACTCGGATGTTGGCGTGCAGCTCGAATACTTGGATTTTGAAGAACTGGGCAAAGAAAAAAGCAAGCTGAGCATCCAAATAAACTTTAAGTCAATGGAACACCGCGCTGCGCAACTGAAGATGCCTTTTGCTTATGGCTTAAACTCAGCTCATCAGCGTTTACAGGAAATTGGAAACCAACTAAAATAAAATAAGATGAAAAACAAAACAAAAATAGCTTATTGGGCAGTCACTGCCTTCCTCGCCGTGGGGATGTTGGCCGGTGGCATACAGCAATTGTTCCAAATAGGCGGTTATAACAAAATCGTAAGCGATTTAGGCTATCCGCTGTATTTACTCAGCATTATTGGTGCTTGGAAACTTTTAGGCGTTGTTGCTATCCTTTTACCTAGCTTTCGCTTGCTTAAAGAATGGGCTTACGCCGGATTTTTCTTTGCGATGTCGGGCGCATTTATTTCGCATTTAGTGGTTGGACAAGCTTTTACAGAGGCTATCCCCTCTTTAATCCTTTTAACAGTTACTGTTTTATCATGGTACCTAAGGCCCGCAGACAGAAAGCTGGTTGCCAAAGAACTTAACGCATCATAAATGGAACAAAAAACAATAGAAGAAGGCGTGGTACACCAAGTACCAGACGATATGAAAGTTGCTCTGCTTGCCAATAAAGCTTTGCTTGAGAAATGGAACAAGCTTACGCCACTTGCCAGAAACGAATGGATTTGCTGGACTACCATTGTAAAACAAGAAAAAACCCGGCAAGAACACATCCAGCGTTTAAGCGAAGATGTTTTAAACGGCAAAAAACGCCCTTGTTGCTGGCCAGGCTGTCCGCACCGAAGAGAAACCGCCAAAAAATACTTCAAAAATTTGGAAGAGTAAACGCCCCTGCTCTTTTAAACTCAATATAAAGCTTTCGGCTCATCTTATCCCGTTTTTGAGGATTGTAGATGAGCCGATTCTGTTTTAACTCCGCTTTCCCTCTCTCTGGGATATTGGAAAATCCCCTTGCGGTTTATAAACCGCAGCCCCTTCCTACTTCCAAAAATAACCTAGGTCACTTTTTGTGCTTTTAAATGTCATTTTTTTAATAACGGCATCTGAATACTTTTATTCCATCAAATAAAAACAAAAAAATCATGAGAAAGCTCAAACTATTAATCACCATTTTCTCTTTCTCTGCGGGGCTAGCCTTCATTAGCTCGTGCGGCGGAAGTGGAAACGGCAGCCAAGAAAGCGCAGATGCAAACACCACCGAGACCGCTGCCGCTGAAGATGACGCCGCTGAAGTTGCTGTGGATCCCAATGCAAAAAGCGATTCGAAAGGAGTCGGCAAATTTACCAACGTGGAAGTTGACGCCAGCGTTGACGAGGCGATGGCCGCAAAAGGTAAAGCAATTTTTGACACAAAATGCACCGCTTGCCACAAAACTACGGCAGAAAAACTGGTAGGGCCTGGTTTAAAAGAAATTACTAAGCTACGTACGCCAGAGTGGATCATGAACATGATTACCAATCCGGAAGAAATGACCAAAAAAGATCCGATAGCGAAAGCGTTGCTAGAAGAGCATTTGATTCAGATGACTTTCCAAAACGTTTCTGACGAAGAGACCCGTCAAATTTACGAGTTCTTGCGCAGCAACGACAAAGACTAAAAACATTATCAAAACAAAAAAAGCTATGAAACTATTATCTAAAATGTCTCCGATGCTGCTTTTGGCCGCTCCGCTCCTGTTTACAGCGAGCTGTAAGCCGGGCAAAGTAAGCGAAACCACCGATGCCGACGCGGCACAAAAAGTTTATGTGGCGCCGGGCAAGCATGATGAGCTTTACCTCTTTGCTTCGGGCGGTTTTAGCGGTCAATTGGCTGCTTACGGTATTCCATCTGGCAGGTTGTTGAAGGTAATCCCTGTTTTCTCGCAAAATCCGGAAAACGGCTGGGGTTACAACGAAAACACCAAAGCCATGCTGAATACCTCTAACGGCTTTATCCCGTGGGATGATGCGCACCACCCCGAGTTAAGTAAAACCAATGGTGAGGATGACGGTCGGTGGATTTTTATTAACGGCAACAACACGCCGCGCATTGCACGTATTGATTTGGCAACCTTTAAAACCGCCGAAATCATCGAACTGCCTAACTCTGCGGGTAACCACGCATCGCCTTTCTGTACAGAAAATACCGAATATTTAGTAGGTAACACCCGTTTCTCTGTGCCAGAAGAAGGTAAAGACGACGTGCCGATTGATACCTACAAAGAAACTTTCCAAGGAAACGTGTCTTTTGTTAAAGTGGATCCTAAATCTGGCCGTATGAGTGTGGCATTTCAGATAAGAGTTCCGGGCTTCAACTATGATTTGGCGCACGCCGGTAAAGGTCCATCTCACGATTGGATGTTTTTTACCACCTACAACACCGAGCAAGCGCACACTTTATTAGAAGTAAACGCCAGCCAAAAAGACAAAGACTTTATTATGGCGTTAAACTGGAAAAAAGCCGAAGAGTTAATTGCACAAGGCAAAGGCAAAAAAACACCTGCTAAATATGCGCACAACATTTTAGATGAAAATACCCACACCGCTACCAGCACTATGGAAAATTCTGTAATGGTATTGGATGTGAAAGATTTCCCAGAATTGGTGTATTACATGCCATGTCCTAAATCTCCGCACGGCGTAGATATTACGCCAGATGGCGAATTTATGGTAGCCAGCGGTAAATTAGCGGCAACGCTTCCGGTTTTCTCTTTCAAAAAAATGTTAGAGGCCATCAAAAACAAAAGCTACGAGGGTAAAGTTGCGGGCAACCTGCCTGTACTAAAATACGAATCTGTATTGCAAGCAGAAGTGCAAAAACCGGGTTTAGGCCCTTTACACACCGAGTTTGACGATAAAGGTTTTGCCTACACCACTATGTTTGTATCTTCTGAAGTGGTAAAATGGAGTTTGAAAGATTATAAAGTAGTGGACCGTATCCCGGTTTATTACTCTCCAGGTCACCTATCAATTCCGGGTGGCGACTCTAAAAAACCTTACGGTAAATACGTAATTGCGTTAAATAAAATCACTAAAGACCGCTATTTACCTACCGGCCCAGAACTTACACAATCTGCTCAGCTAATTGATATTACCGGCGATAAAATGAAAGTGCTTTTAGACTTCCCAACTATTGGCGAACCTCACTACGCACAATCTATACCGGCAGAAAAAATCGTTAAAAACCAAAAAAGGTTCTACAAAATTGAAGAGAACAAAAACCCCTTTGTTACTTCATCAGAGAAAGATGCACGCGTAGTGCGCAAAGGCAACCGTGTAGATATTTACATGACAGCCATCCGCTCTCACTTAGCGCCAGATAATATCGAAGGTGTACAAGTTGGAGATGAAGTTTATTTCCACGTAACCAACTTAGAGCAAGACTGGGACGTGCCACATGGATTTGCGATTAAAGGTGCAAATACAGCAGAATTGCTGATTATGCCAGGCGAAACCAACACCTTAAAATGGACGCCTAGCAAACCGGGCATGTTCCCTTATTACTGTACAGACTTTTGCTCTGCACTGCACCAGGAAATGCAGGGTTACCTAAGGGTATCCCCAAAAGGTTCTTCAACACCGCTTAAATACGGTATCGGAACCAAGGTTGAACATCAACAATAATAAATAAAGCAGTAGAGGACGGGGTTTCCCAGCGACATGGCACAGCCCCGCCTCTATTTTGCAAAACACAAACATCATGAAAAGTACATCCAAAATCCTTATCTGCATCAGCGCCTTATTAATGCTTAGCATTTATGTGTTACCGCTTTGGAGAATTGTGTTAGAAGCACCCCAATACCCAGAAGGTTTAGAAATGCAGATTTGGCTTACCGGCATAACCGGAAACGTTGATCAGATTAATGGTTTGAACCACTATATTGGGATGAAACATATTGTAGTGGAGAATTTTTGGGAGTTTAAAGTACTGCCGTACTTGTACGGTGCAATTGTGCTGATTGGATTTTTAGTGGCCTGGAAAGGCAGTGTCAAATTATTATGGGTTTGGCTAGGCATACTGCTAGCGTTTACGGTATTTGGTTTAGTAGATTTTTATCTTTGGGAATACGATTACGGACATAACCTAGACCCAACTGCGGCAATTAAAGTTGAGGGAATGACCTACCAGCCGCCGCTTATCGGCTACAAGCAATTGCTTAACTTCTTAGCCGGATCGTTCCCAGATATTGGTGGTATTTTAGTAGGCATCGGCGGCCTCATTGCAGCCGGAGTGTTGTACATAGAAAATAAAAGAAAAAACAGTTTGCCAAGAAAATCTCTAATTTAAAAGCAAACGCAAAATAAAATTAGCAACAATCATGAAAAACATTATTTACAGCTTGATGATGTTAACAGCCTTATTTACAGGTTGTGGAAGTAGCGAACCTCAAGCAATTAATTACGGAAAAGACCTCTGCGAACATTGCAAAATGGCTATAGCAGATGAGAAATATGGTGCAGAACTGATTACCAAAAAACGCAAAATCTTTAAGTTCGACTCGGCCGAGTGTTTAATGGATTATGTGAACGATAACCAAGAACAAAAAGATGGTGCTAAATTGTATGTGATCAACTTTGCGCAACCCACCAATTTTATCGACGCAACAACAGCTTTTTACCTTATTGATAAAGAATACCAATCGCCAATGGGCGGCAATATTGCACCTTTTGCAACAGAAATGCACGCTGATAACAACATGATTAGTCCCGATGCCAAAATATTAAGTTTTGAACAAGCATTGGCCAGCAGAAAATAAATCTACCGAAATGTACCTTTTGCGTTATATAATTTATTTCACTTTAAGCTTTTTTATAGTGTTTGGCAACGCACAGGCAAAAACCATTGTGGTTAAATCTGGCGCAAAACCGCAAAGCTTAAAAGAAGCTATCGCGATGGCGCAAAACGGTGATACCATTGTGGTACAAAAAGGGATATACGCATCGCACAATACGGTGGTAAATAAATCGCTAACCATTTTAGGCAAAAACCGCCCCGTTTTGGATGCCCAATTTAAAGACGAGGTGTTAACCGTTACCGCCAGCAATGTTAAAATAGAGGGCTTCCTGTTACGCAACTCTAAAACTGGCGATTTGCGCGATTATGCAGGTCTACGAATTTTTGGAGCAAGCAACGTACACGTGAACGATAATATACTGGAAAATAATTTTTTCGGTATTTACATTTCAGATTCGCATCGCGTAAGCGTAACCAACAACAAAGTTACCGGCAACAATAACCGCAGGCAAGCTGGCAACGGCATTCAGGCTTGGAAATCAGATCACATTACCATTACCGGCAACCAGGTTACTGCACACCGGGACGGTATTTATTTCGAGTTTGTGCAAAACTCGCACATCAAAGACAATAGCAGCGAAAAAAACCTGCGTTATGGCCTGCACTTTATGTTTTCTAACGATAACAGCTACATCCACAACCAATTTAAAAACAACCAAGCGGGTGTGGCCGTAATGTACTCTAAACGTATAAAAATGCAGTACAACCAGTTTAACGAAAACTGGGGAAGTTCTATTTACGGCTTGTTGCTGAAAGAGATTTTAGACAGCCAAATTGCGCACAACACGTTTTACAAAAATACTTCGGCTATTTTTATGGAAAGCTGCAACCGCAACAAAATTTATTCTAACAGTTTCTCTAACAATGGATTGGCACTTAGGGTATTATCAAACTGCCAAGACAATAATTTTACCTTAAACAATTTTAAAGGAAACACTTTTGACGTAACCACCAACGGCGATTTGTTGGAAAATCATTTTGCCCATAACTATTGGGATAAATATGAGGGTTACGATTTGAATAAAGACGGCATTGGTGATGTTCCTTTTAGGCCGGTAAGCCTGTACGCGCAAATAATGGAGCGCATTCCCCAGAGTGTAATTTTAATGCGCAGCTTTATTGTTAACCTTTTGGATAAAGTGGAACGCTCTATCCCATCTATCACGCCTTTATCTGTAAAAGATGATAGCCCACAAATGAAACCATGGAAAATATAATAGAAGTAAAACAGCTCAAAAAATCTTTCGGCAAACTGCAAGTGCTTAAAGAAGTAAACTGCAGCTTTGGACAAGGGGGCATTGTGGGCATTTTAGGTCCAAATGCATCGGGCAAAACTACGCTCATCAAATCTATTTTAGGGATGGTAATCCCAGATGCAGGCGAAGTTTATTTCGGCGGAAAACCGGTTGCACGCTCTTTTGATTACAAAAAACAGATTGGTTATATGCCACAAATTGGCCGCTACCCAGACAATATGAAAATTGGTGAGCTGTTTAAAATGATGAAAGATTTACGCAACGTACACGATAATCTGGACACCGATCTGATTAGCGCCTATGGCTTAGATGCCATGTACGATAAAGCCATGCGCACGTTAAGTGGCGGAACGCGCCAAAAAGTGAGCGCCGCTTTGGCTTGTTTGTTTAATCCAAAGGTTTTGATTTTGGACGAGCCTACTGCTGGTTTAGATCCTTTAGCTGCTGAAATTTTGAAAGATAAAATACACGCCGAGAAAGCAAAAGGAAAGTTGATTTTGATCACATCGCATATTTTAACCGAGGTGGACGAGCTGGCAGATGATATTATGTATTTATTTGAAGGCAACATCAAATTCCACAAGCCATTATCGGCATTAAAAGCCGAGGCTGGCGAACAAAAACTGGGTAAAGCACTTACAAAAATCCTGACTCAAAATGTTTAAAATAGCAAAATATATCGCACTAGATATCATCAAAAGTAAAGTGGTGATGGCTTATACGCTGTTGCTGATGGCTATTTGTATCAGCGTTTTTTTAACAGATGCCGATGTGACCAAAGGTTTGGTAAGCATTACCACCATCATGCTCATTATTGTGCCTTTAGTAAGCGTGGTGTACGCCACAACCTATTATTTTAATGCTGCAGAATTCACCGAGCTGCTGGTATCGCAACCTATAAGCCGTAAAAATATTTTGCTGGGCAAGTATATAGGCATAAGCAGTTCTATTTTGAGTGCTTTTTTAATTGGAGTGGGCGTACCGGTGCTATTGTTCGCATTTGGTAGCACAGGTATCATCCTTATTTTAACCGGCAGCTTGTTAACGCTTTGCTTTATTTCGCTAGCATTTTTAGCTTCTGTTGCCATGCGCGATAAAGCTAAAGGAATTGGCTTAGCGCTGATGATTTGGTTTTATTGCTCCATTATTTTTGACGGTTTGGTGCTGGTGTTTTTATACGCTTTAAGCGATTATCCGCTAGAAAAAGTTTTAATTGCCATTACTGCTTTTAACCCGATAGACCTTGCGCGTATCTTGGTACTGCTACAACTGGATATTGCCGCTTTAATGGGTTATACCGGCGCATTGTTCCAAGATTTCTTTGGCAGCGGTTTCGGTATAGTCTTCAGTTTTGGGTTGTTAATGGTTTGGTTTGTGGTGCCGTTGATCATCTCGCTTAGGGTTTTCAGAAAAAAAGATTTATAAAAAAGCATTCGAATTGCCCGCTATAAAATGAAGAAGGGAATCGCCATATTAATTTTAATTGGACTCGCTTTCCAAGTGATGGCCCAGTTTGGCGCATTCCTTTATTTTGAGGTAAACCGAGATTATATTGCAAAAAACGAATGTGAGAACATTGCCAAACCACAAATGCACTGCGATGGCCAATGCGTTTTAAGCAAGCTATTGAAAAAAACAGATCAGGAAAAAGAAAACAAAAAAGCTTTCAACACTCGGGTTTTAGATGCCTTCGTGCATGCAGATCTAGCTTTTGAGTTTGAAAACGTTTATTTTGAGATGGAAGTTCCAAATTTCTTTTTCAAAAATCCACATATTCAAGAGACACCTACTTCCATTTTTCATCCCCCGCCCGCTAATAGCTAAAAGATTGCTTTGTTATAAAAAAGAAGTTTAAGCTGCCAGACTTAATATTTAGGACTTAAACTTATTACTCAACACAACTTGTTCAGCAGTTGTAAGTCTTACGGTTTTCATAGCTTTTTACCATCGTAGAATTTATAAATGTTGGCTTGTAAGCAATAGGTATGTATTATAACCCGGCTTTCTTATACACCCCAAAATATGCTTAGTGCAACCGAAGCAAAGCAATTTGCGCTAAGCTCTCAATACTCAATACTCAATACTAAAATCATGAAAAACTTCTTCAAATATATCGCAATAAGCGCCGTAGCTTTCACACTCGCATCTTGCAGTAAAGACAATGAAACTTTACCTTTTAACAGCAACAAAATCAAAATTGGTGAGGCCTACGCCATTGGTGCAGCCACTAAAATACAGCTTTGGGCCGATGCCGGTTTAGAAACTGGTTACAACAAATTATACCTAAGCGCAATAGATTCGGTAAGTGGTCAAGCCAAAACCGATGTCAACTTCAATATTTTGCCCATGATGACGATGACCATGAGCGGTGGTATGAAAATGCAGCACTCCTGCCCTTTTGAGCAAGCAAACGCAAGTGCAAAAAAAGACGGTTTAACTCCCGCCGCAGCGGTTTTTAGCATGCCTACAACAGATTCTGGCTTTTGGGAAATGGAAGTTACTATCAACAACAAAAAGGCAGTAATCCCTTTTAGCGTAAAAGAGCCTAAACAATCGCGCTTGCTTATGGTAAAATCTACGGCAGACAACAGCAACTATTTGGTTGCATTAATCCCAAACGCCACCTACAAAATCGGGGTTAATGATTTTGAACTTTTTGTCACCAAAAAAATTAACGGTATGACTTACACCCCGGCTGATGATTTAAAATTATCGATAGAACCAGAAATGCCAGACATGGGCCACGGATCACCTAACAATGTAAATCCGGCTTTAACCAGCAATGGTCATTACAAAGGGAAAGTCAATTTCACCATGTCTGGCTATTGGAAAGTCAACCTCCAAATTAAAAACGCTAGTGGAGTGGCTATCGCCGAAGATACCGCGTTCAACATTACCTTCTAAAAAACATTTTGCCATGGCAATTTTAAAAATCACCATTTTAAGCATCGGTATCAGCCTTGGCGCTGTTGCCGCTGTAATGGCGCAAGCCTGTTGCCCAACCGATAGCGTATTTAAACATTGCGATTTGCAAGAAGTTGTGGTAACCGAAAAACTAAATGACAATAACGCTTTATTAAAGTTTTATAAAAGCCACAAAACCTCTGCTACCGAAGATGTTTTAAGCCGTTTGGCGGCGGTAAATTTGATACGCCGTGGCAACTATGCCATGGAGCCGGTAATACGCGGTTTTTCTGCCAACCAAATAGGCTTAACGCTAGACGGTATCAAAATTTTTGGCGCCTGTACGGACCATATGGACCCGCCAACATCGTATGTTGAGCCCTCAAATTTAAAAAGCATCCAACTGGCTACAAACGGCGCATCATGCAAATATGGCTCAAACATTGGCGGTTCTTTAAATTTGCAATTGGCACAAGCGCAGCTCGCTACAGAAAATCCGCTTAGCGGAATGTTTAGTAGCTCTTACGCCATGGGTACACAAAGTACAAACAACGTGATGGAGCTAAATTACGGCGCTCAAAATTTTGGTATCCGCTTAAGCGGTGTTTACCGTAAAGCCAATAATTACCAAGCAAAAAACCAAGAAGTGCCTTTTACACAGTTTCAGAAAGTGAACTTTAGCGTTAACGGTAAATACATGCTTAAAGACAATAGCTTTTTGAGTTTAGATGTATTGATGGATGACGGTTGGGATATCGGCTATGCTGCCTTGCCCATGGATGTGGCTTTTGCGAAAGCTAAAATCTATGCGCTGTCGTACAAAGTTTATCCAAAAAACTCCAGTTTCGAGTATTTTGAAGCGAAAGCTTACGGAAACAACATTAACCACAGCATGGACGACACCAAACGTCCGCTTACACCTATGCATATGGACATGCCCGGCACCAGCAATACTTATGGTGCTTACGCCGAAGCATTACTGAACTGGAACCATAAAAGTAGGCTTACATTAAGGGCTGATGGATACAGCAATATGAGCCATGCGGAAATGACGATGTACCCCAACGGCAGCACGCCTATGTTTATGCTCACTTGGCCGGATGTGCACAGCGCCAACATCGGCATGTTTGCCAATAACGATTACGCGATAAACAGCAAATTAACTTTCAGCCTTAACGGCAGGTTAGATGTAAACCGAGCATCTGTGACAAGTGCCTTAGGCAAGCAACAATTAAATGTTTTTAATTACGATGTAGATGCCCCGCGCGTACGTTTGCTAAAGAATATCGGTACGGGTTTAAGCTATCGCAAAAATGGCTATTACAGCGTGGCAAACTTTAGCTATGCAGAACGCCCCGCTTCTACCAATGAACTTTATGGGTTTTATCTTTTTAATGCTTATGACGGTTATGATTATATCGGAAACCCAACACTTAAAAATGAATATGCTTTGAACGCGGAGCTTAGCAACGGCTTCAAAAATGCTTGGTCAGATGTAAACCTGACCCTTTTTAACAGCCGTGTTTACAATTATACCTTAGGAAAATACCACCCCGAGTTGAGTGTGATGACCATTGGTGCTAATGGCACTAAAATTTACGAGCAGGTAGATTATGCTACGCTTAAAGGTTTCGAATTGGGTTTAAATGTAACCTTTGCGAAGCATCTTAATTTTATAGGCAACTTGCGTTACACCTACGCAAACGACTATAGCGGCAATCCGCTTCCGATGATTTCTCCGCTAAAACTAACCGGCTCTTTACATTATCAACAAAAGCAGCTGAGTTTGCAGGCAGAAAGCATTTGGGCAAGTGCACAAAACCGCGTAAGCACTGCCGTAAACGAGAAAAGTACGCCAGCTTACGCATTATTTAACGCACGTGCAGGTTACAACTTTCTGCTTAAAAAACAGCGGTTTGAATTAAACGTGGCGCTCGAAAATATATTTGACACCTACTACCGCGAGCATTTAGATTGGGGGAATATCCCGCGCCCAGGCCGGAGTTTAATTACAGGTTTGTCTTATTTATTTTAGCCAGAGAAGCGGCTGAATAAAATTTGTAAAGTTTTAGAAGTTCATAGCCGTTTTTGTTTTCACAGTAATGCAATCGGCGAACTAGAGAACTTTAATATTCCGTTTTCGATTTAGGCGTGATGAGAAACTTACGAAGTTTTTGAAACTTCGTAAGTTTGACGTAGAACTAGCTAAGCTTCTACCAAAGTTTTAGCTTTTGCCAAAGCAGCATCTAGTCCAGCTACATTTTTACCGCCTGCCGTGGCATAAAACGGCTGACCGCCACCGCCACCTTGTATTTCTTTCGCCAGCTCGCGCACCATATTTCCGGCATTAAAGCCTCTATCTTTTACGATATTTTCAGAAATCATTACGGTAAGCGAGGGTTTGCCTTCTATATCGGCTGCCAAAACCAATACCAAGTTGTTTACCACATCTTTAAGCTGAAAAGCTAAATTTTTGATGGCTTCAGCGTTAGGAAGCGCAACTTTTTCGGCAATAAAATTAACCCCGTTTATAGCGGTAGCTTTTGCTTTCAACTCGTCTTTTAAACCGGATGCTTTCTCGGAAACTGCTTTTTCTACCTCTTTCTTTAAACGTGAGTTCTCTTCTACCAAAGCTTCCACAGATTTGCTTAAATCTTGCGGATTCTTTAAAATTTCTTTTAAATGCTTCAACAGCTCATCTTGCTGGCGGATGTAAGCTTCTGCTTTAGCGCCTGTAATGGCCTCTATACGTCTAACCCCAGCTGCAACGGCACTCTCGGCCACTATTTTAAAATAACCAATTTGTCCGGTTGCTTTTATGTGCGTGCCTCCACAAAGCTCTTTCGAGAATGCATCATCAAAAGTAATTACACGTACAAAGTCGCCGTATTTTTCGCCAAACAAAGCGGTAACACCGCTATCCAGTGCTTGCTGATAAGCTACATTGCGTTCTTCTTTTAACGGGATATTTGCACGCACCTTCTCGTTCACAATGCCTTCTACTTCTTTTATTTCTTCATCCGTAAGTTTAGAGAAATGCGAGAAATCAAAACGCAGCACCTCATCGTTAACCAAAGAACCTTTTTGGTTTACATGCTCGCCCAACACCATTTTTAATGCGGCGTGCAATAAGTGGGTTGCCGAGTGGTTGTTTTCTGTAGAGGAGCGTTGAAGCGGGTTTACCCGAGCTACAAAGTTCGCTTCCAATTTTTTGGGCAGTTCTGCCACAAAGTGGATGAATAAACCGTTTTCTTTTTTGGTATCGATAACGGCAACTTCTTCGCCCTCTCCTATCAATAAACCTTTATCGCCAACTTGCCCGCCGCTTTCGGCATAAAATGGCGTGCGATCCAGCACCAATTGATATTGCTCTTTCCCTTTAGCGGTAACTTTACGGTATTTTAAGATTTGGGCCTGCGATTCTAATTCGTCATAACCTACAAATTCGGTTTCATCGCCTTCGTTTACGATTACCCAATCTTGCGTATCAATTGCAGTGGCGGCTCTTGAGCGGGCTTTTTGTTTTTGTAACTCGGCTTCAAAACCTTGCATATCCACCATTAAGCCTTTTTCACGCGCCATTAACTCCGTTAAATCTATCGGGAAACCGAAAGTATCATACAGTTCAAAAGCTTTTTCTCCACTAATCTCTTCCATCTTTTCGAAACGGCTAATGCCGTTCTCCAAGGTCCGTAGAAAGCTATTTTCTTCCTCCAGCACCACTTTTTGCACAAAATCTTTCTGCGCATACAGCTCATCAAAAACACCATTAAATTGTTGAGCCAGTATCGGAACCAGCTGATTAAGAAATGGCGCTTTAAAACCTAAGGTTTGGTAAGCATAACGTACCGCGCGACGTAAAATTCGGCGGATTACATAACCGGCCTTGTTATTAGAAGGTAGTTGCCCGTCTGCAATTGCAAAGGCAATAGCCCTAATATGGTCCGCCATAACGCGCATGGCAATATCTGTTTTCTCGGCCTCGCCATATTTTATTCCTGCATTTTCGGCAATAAACTGGATCATCGGCTGAAAAACATCCGTATCGTAATTAGAAGTTTTTTGTTGTATTACCCGCACCAAACGCTCAAAGCCCATCCCGGTATCTACGTGCTGTGCAGGCAACGTTTTCAGGCTTCCGTCTTTTAAACGGTTAAACTGCATAAATACGTTGTTCCAAATCTCAATCACCAAAGGGTCGTCGGCATTTACCAAAGCAGCTCCGTTAACGCGTGCCCGCTCCTCATCGCTGCGACTGTCGAAATGGATTTCCGAGCATGGACCACAAGGGCCAGTTTCGCCCATCTCCCAAAAATTATCTTTTTTGTTGCCCAGTAAAATGCGGTCTTCATCAACAAAAGCCTTCCAAAAATCATAAGCTTCCTGATCTTTAGGCAAACCCTCGCTATCGTCTCCCTCAAAAACAGTGACGTACAAGCGGTCTTTAGGTAATTTGTACACTTCTGTCAACAGTTCCCAGCTCCAAGTAATGGCTTCTTTCTTGAAATAATCGCCAAAACTCCAGTTGCCCAGCATCTCAAACATGGTGTGGTGATAGGTATCAATCCCTACCTCTTCCAAATCATTATGCTTGCCCGACACGCGCAAACAGCGCTGTGTATCTGCCACACGTGGATATTTAATGGTGGCCTCGCCTAAAAACAGTTCTTTAAACTGGTTCATACCGGCGTTGGTAAACATCAATGTAGGGTCGTTCTTTACAACGATAGGTGCCGATGGCACAATCTGATGTCCTTTACTTTTAAAAAAATCTAAAAACTGTTGGCGTATCTGCTGGGCACTATTATTCATAGGCGCAAATATAATCAGATTAAGCATTTTACACAGGTAATTTACCGGCTGTTTATCGGATTTTAAAAGCACCTGAGATACATTTGAGGCTTCAAAAAAAGCAGTCTGTTTAACGCAAATTTTCCACAACAAACATTTTTGGCACTGTTATTTCTATTGGCTTTATAATTTATAATTTAAACCATTTAGTGATGAAAAGGATCATAGGAATAGTTTTAATTGCGGCGAGTTTGGCTGCATGTAACAACAAATACAAGGCAAGTTCTGAAGAACGTGCAGATTCATTAAAAATGATAAAAGACAGTTTAACGCTTGATAGTTTTAAACGTGCGGAAGCCGCTAAAGCAGAAGCAGAAAAACAAAGGCAAGAGGAAGAAGCCGCTGCGTCCGCTGCAGCAGCTAAAAAGCCAACTGTGGTAAACCATTATCATACAACCACCACCACGCAAACCCAAGCCGAGAAAAAAGGCTGGAGCTCGGCAGCTAAAGGCGCTGTAATTGGAGGCGCAGCAGGTGCAATTGGCGGTGCTTTAATTGATAAAAAGAAAGGTAGAGGCGCTCTTATCGGCGGAGCAGCAGGCGCCGGTGCAGGTTACTTAATTGGCCGGGACAAAGACAAAAAAACCGGAAGAGCGCAATAAAAAGGCAACATTAACCCTATCATATAACAAAGCCCGTTCTTTCTTTAAGAGGAACGGGCTTTTTTGTTAACCGTTGTGTCAAACGTTAATTTTTAGTTTCTGCCGTTAAAAGCTCAAAAATTTGGGTATCGCTTAAAATATACCAAACACGGTCTATATCATTAATATCCACTTTGCCACTAAAGCAATAATACTGTGCATGGGTTTCGCCCGGTTTAGTGGTATATTCTACCGCATAGTCGCCCTCTTTGGCTTGGGTGGTATAGTTTCTGATTAGTTTCCCTGATTTTAGCAAAATCATGATTTTATCATCTTTAGAAACAAAATCTTTAGCGCCTTTTTGGTTGATAAGGGCAGCCTTGATGGAGGTGTAAGGTTTAACAGTTGCCGACTCTGTGTAAGAAGCTGTAGAAGGATAAAATCCGAAAAGGTAGTCAATGGTTTTATCCGGACTGGAAACCGTAGTGTAAAAATACTTGGTTTGTGCTTGTGAAACGCCCGCTACGAACGCTAGCAAAAAGATTGTGGTAAATAAGGTTTTCATATTTGTGAATTTTGGTTGCTTCAAAATTACGGGCTTAGCTTGCCGTGAACCATACGTAATTTTACGTATTTTTTAGTTGCGCGTACCTCCCTCTTTACCTACCCAAAGGGCTTTGTAATAAATTAAATTGTAAATTAGGAGCTTAAAAGATTGCCTTTGAAAAAGCTTCTGTTGATTTTATTTCTATTTGCTGCAAATGGCGCCTATGCCCAAAAAGTAGGGCTGGTATTAAGTGGTGGCGGCGCAAAAGGTTTGGCCCACATAGGGGTTTTAAAAGCCTTGGAAGAAAACAACATCCCTATTGATTACATTGCTGGGACGTCTATGGGAGGCGTGGTTGGCGCCATGTATGCGGCAGGCTACTCGCCTAAAGAAATTGAATACATTGCCCTAAGCAGCGATTTTCAAAACTGGGTTTCGGGTAAGTACACTAGCGATTACAGCTACTTTTTCAAGAAAAAAGAAGATAACCCATCATTTATAACTGCTAAATTACAGATAGATACGGGTTTCAATTTCCGTTTCCGCTCTAACCTGGTAAACGATATTCCGTTAAACTTTGCTTTGTTAGAACTGCTGGGGCAAGCATCCGCCAATGCGAAAAACAATTTCAACAAGCTGTTTGTGCCCTACCGCTGTGTGGTAGCTGATGTGTTATCGCAAAAGGCAATTGTAATGAAAGAGGGTTCTTTAGTAGAAGCGGTGCGTGGCACTTTTACCGTCCCCTTAGTGTACAGGCCTATAAAAGTTGAAGAAAAGTATGTTTTTGACGGTGGCTTGTACAACAACTTTCCGGTAGATGTGATGAAGAAAGAATTTGCACCCGATGTGATCATCGGCTCAAACGTATCGTCAAAAACGTTTAATACCTACCCAAAAGATATTGATGAAAAGTTGATGAACAAGTTTTTGATGTACTTGTTTTTAAGCAAAACAGATTCCACCGCTATTGGCGAAAACGGCGTTTACATACAGCCCGATTTAACAAATTATACCGCTACCAACTTTACGCCGGTTGAGGAGCTGATAAAAAAGGGATACGATGCCACCATAGCCGAACTGGAAAAGATTAACGCCAAGGTAGGTCGGCGCGCAAGCGAAGAAAAGGTAAAAGAAGAACGCAAGGCTTTTGTAGCCAAAAACCCTTACTTTACGTTTAAAAATATTCGGATTTCTGGCGTTAGCGGCAAGCGCAAACAATATGTGCAAAGCTTATTCAAAAACATGAACGATGATTTAAGCTTGCGCGATGTAAAACGGGCTTATTATAAACTTTTAGGCGATGACAATTTTGAAACCGTTTACCCGAAAATAAACTACCTGCCAGCCGAAAATACTTACGAATTTGAACTGATTGTACAGCCTGAAAAAAATTTCAGGATTGATTTTGGCGGGGCGGTATCCAACCGTCCGGTGGGCACTGCTTTTATAGGTTTGCAATACAACTTTTTGAGGAGACAATCTTATACGCTTAGCGCTAATTTTTATACCGGGCGCTTCCACGAATCGGCACAGGGCGCTTTTCGTATTGATATACCTAAAAAAGCGCCCTTTTATTTAGAAAGCGAGTTAACTTACAACCATTGGAACTTTTTCCAATCGAGCCAGTTATTTTTAGAAGATGCAAAGCCCACGTTTTTAGAGCAATCGGACAGCCGTTTTATACAAAATATAGGGTTTTCTACAGGTAAAAGCGCCAAAACCTTAATTTTTGGAGGTGTATTATCCAACACCAATAACTACAGCCCAATTGATAATTTCATAACGGGCGCCGACTTAGATAAAACAAATTTTAACGGTTTTACAGCAGGCATAAAGTATCAGCGCGATAAGCTAAATAGAAAGCAATATGCTTCAAAAGGGAATAAGCTTTTTGCCGGATTTAGCTACGTTAATGGCACAGAAAAGTATTATCCTGGCGATGTTTTCAAAGACGAACCCATTTACCCAAGCCTAAAGCCACAAAAAAATGATCGGCAGTGGTTTGTAGCTAAAATAAGCAGCGAAAAATACAGCCCCATTAGCCGTAAATACAGCATAGGCTATCAATTTGAAGGGGTTTACAGCAACCGGCCAGATTTTTCTAGCTACAAAAGCAATTTACTTTACGCATCGCCGTTTTATCCCCTATCGGACAGCAAAACCCTATTTTTAGAATCTTTACGTGCAGATAAGTATTTGTCCGCGGGCATCAAAAATGTATATAGCGCCACGCGCCATTTAGATTTCCGTTTAGAAGGCTATATTTTTCAACCTTATCAAGAAATTAGACGAAGCGGCTTGCAGGCTACAAATTACGGAGACGCGCTTTCATCACGAAGCTTTATTTTTACAGGCGCAGCAGTTTACCACAGTCCGGTTGGCCCCATTGCGTTAAATTTCAATTATTATGATGATAAGCCTAAAAATTTTGGAGTTTTTTTCCATATTGGCTACCTGATTTATAATAAGCGAGCATTAGAGTTATGAAAACTTTGCTTTACTTTTTTACGCTCTTTATTTCGGGTTTTGCTTTTGCGCAAGAGGGCCAGCACATTAATTATTTCACGGTAAAAGAGAACTTGCTGAAAGGCGAAAAATTGGCAATCATCGCTACCGACTCGTTAGATGTCCCCCAAGAACATATTAACGGAGTTTTCAGTTTTTCTGTGAACGGTTTTCGCCAAGATTTACGTTTTAACGATGGTGTGGCCGTTTGCCCGCTGCAGATTGAAAAATCGGCATTTGTATTTATCAAACACATTAATGATTTAAAAAGCCCATCCAAAATTTATTATGTTTATAAAAAAGACAGCGATTTATATCCTTACGCCATTAACTGGTATATCTTATTAATTGTGCCGCTGGGGCTAATCTTGCTCGGCTATCTTTTTAGGCGCTTAATCGGGATTGTTATTTTTGTGCTGATGCTTTTATTCTACTTTTATTACAGCAAAGGGCTTTCCATTCCAACTTTCTTCGAATCAATTGTTGACGGTATCCGCAACATATTTTAAAGAACATAAGCCACTTAGCGTATTTTAGGCGCGATGGCTTTGGCATGGCAAAATTTTGTAATTTTTATCATACCTTTGCGCTCATTAAAAATCTCTTATTTATATCATTAGTTCTTAATGAAATATCCAAATCATAGCGCTCGGATGGTTGGTTTGGTTGTAGCATCTATTGCAATCGCCATTATTTGTGTAACCCTGGCCGACTCCCTGAAGAGCATTACAGAACACGCAGAAACTTTCATCTTTAACCAAAGTAAAAAAGTGCCTTTGGTGTACATTATTCTGCCTTCTGTGGGTATCACCGCAATTTATTTTTTGCGCAAATATGTTTTTAGGGGCAAACCAAACAAAGGGATAAAAGAAATTTACCAATGTATTGATAGCCGAAAAAACACCTTACCAGCGTTTAAAGTTCCTTCACACTATTTAAACGGATTTTTAACCGTAATTTTTGGCGGATCTACCGGTATCGAAGTTTCTACGGTGGTTGCCACTGCCGCTGTTGGCACGATGGGCCAGCGTAATATCAGCTTGGTAAAGCACTACAAAACAGAGCTGATTTGCGCAGGCGTTACCGCAGGTATTGCCACCATATTTGCAAGTCCGATAGCGGGTTTCTTTTTTGCGGTGGAGGTAATTGCGCGTAAAAACATTAACCGCACGGTTTTGTTAAGCTCTGCCTGTGCGGCTTTGGTTTCATGGGCAAGTTTGGCCCGGTTAAACTCCGAGCGTATTGTTGATTTTACTGTACAAAGCTGGAATGCACACGCCATCCCCTATTTTATCATCCTAAGTTTAGCTTCTAGTTTTGTAGCTATTTACTTTACAAAAACAGTAATTTACCTCAAAAAGTTCTTCGGTAACATTAGCAACAACTTCTTACGGGTAAATTCGGGCGCTTTATTGGTAGGTATCGCAATTTTATTTTTTCCGCAGCTATACGGGGATAGCTATCATGCCATAAACGAGTTATTGTTCGATTCGCACTCGCAAAATTTAAACCTGCAATTGAGTATATTTTTATTGGCGTTGGTGTTTTTAAAACCTTTGGTTGCTGCCTTAACTTTAGGTGCCGGCGGCGATGGCGGTGTGTTTGCGCCCAGCATTGTAGCGGGCGCCGTTTTGGGCATCCTTACAGCAATGTTGTTCAACTATTTGTTTGATGCCGATTTAATTATTTTAAATTTTGCCATTATAGGCGGTGTGGCTGTTTTAAGCGCAGCGATAGATGCACCTTTGACGTCAATATTTTTAGGATGCAGCATTGTGAACGGTGGCTATGTAATATTTATCCCTGTTGCGATAGGATGTTTTATCGCCAAATACACTGCTAAGTACTTTTGTAGCTATACCGTTTACAGCTATAAAGGAAAATAAGCGGTTACATTTCCTGTTTTCTTAAAATATCAGCTACGATAAAATCTGCGTGGATGCGCGAGTTTTCTATAAACCAAAGGTGGGTATCCATGCCCCCGCAAACTACGCCTGCTAAATAAATACCTTCTTGGTTGCTTTGCATGGTGGCGGTTTGGTGTTGCGGGTAGCGCTTGTCGTCATCGCTTAGCTGAATACCAATTTTCTCTAAAAAGCTAAAGTCAGGCTGATAGCCGGTAAGCGCTAACACAAAATCGTTCGCTATTATAACCTCGCCCTCAGGTGTATCAATAACTACTTTTTGGGCTTCAATTGCTTTTAAATGCGAATTAAAGTAAACTTTAATGCTCCCTTCGGCAATACGATTTTCTATATCTGGGCGTACCCAGTATTTAACACGTTGGCCTATCTCGGCACCGCGCACCACCATGGTGACATTAGCGCCTTTACGGTAACATTCTAAAGCAGCATCAACAGAAGAATTGCTGGCACCTATCACTACCAGGTTCTGCATCGCATAAAAATGCGGATCTTTGTAATAGTGCATCACCTTAGGCAAGTTTTCGCCGGGGATGTTAAGCAAAGCCGGGATATCGTAAAACCCGGTTGCTACCACCACGTTTTCGCTGGTATAATGGCGTTTAGTAGTTTGGATGTTAAATGAGTGTGCAGCGATTTTATTTACCGCCAAAACTTCTTCAAAAAGATGGATTTTTAGCTCAAATTTATTGGCTACACGCCGATAATATTCTAGGGCTTCGGCACGGGTAGGTTTTGGATTATTTGAAACAAAAGGAACACCGCCAATTTCCAGTTTTTCTGAAGTAGAGAAAAAGGTCATGTTTTGCGGATAGTTATACAACGAGTTTACCAAGCAACCTTTTTCTACAATAAGATAGCTTAAACCTGCCTCTTTAGCTTTAATAGCACAGGCCAAACCAATGGGCCCAGCGCCAATAATCACTAAATTATAATGTTCAATGTTTTCGGTAGCTTTCAAATTATGTTTTTTATGCGGCGTAAACTACTTTAAAAAACAAAGGGCTTTAACTGTTTAAAACCCTTTGCTCTTTAATTATTGATTATCGCGCCACTCGTACACCCAGCCAGACTGGATTTGCTCTAAGTGGCCTTCGTTACACTCTTCTTTAGTGCCTTTAAAATTGGGCAAACTTAAAACCCAATCCATCAAATCGGTAAAACGGATTCTATAAATTTTTGATTCGTCAAAATCATCGCCAAATTTCTCGTACAAACCCATTGCGATATCTTCATAATCGTTCCAATGTATTGGAAGCGCGAATTTTTCGTTGTTCATCTTGATTGTTAGTGTCCTAAAAACTGTGATTGGTCCGGAATAGTAACTTCTAAATCGCCGTCAATTAAAATGCACTGGCAACCCAAACGGGAAGAAATTTTTGGGTTTACTGCCCTATCAATAAAATCTTCCTCTTTATCTGAAATCTCTTGCACGTTATCCTCGCCTTTTGTTAAGTATATATGGCAGGTGCTGCACCCGCAAACGCCACCGCAATTATGCTGCAGCTCGATCCCGTTGTCTAAGCAAACATCCAACACAGACTCGCCTACTGCAATAGGCAGTTCTACGCTTTCGTGATCTTTTTCCTCGAAATTTATTTTAATCTTAAAAACGCTCATAAGCCGTAAAATTAGCAATTTATTTGGCTGGAGGCTGGTTTGCCTAGCAATTTTTTACTATGTTCTGACTCACTGAACGATACAGCTCCTGAAGATCTGGATGCCCGGTCAAAGCTTCCAAATGTTTGTTCATGGTTTGCACATCAAGTCTAACAGCTGGTCCAGTTTGCACCGATGAAGGAGCGTACTTTAGTGCTTTTTCGGCTGTTTCTGCAATTAACGGTCGCAAGAGGTTAAAATCTAAATTTTGTTGCTTCAACAGATGCTCGCCAATGCTATAAAAATGATTGGTAAAATTACACGCAAAAACGGCCGCCACATGCAATATTAGCCTTTGGGCAGAATCTGCAAGCTGTACGCGGGCGCTCAACTGTGAAGCCAATTCACTGAGTTTAATTTCTGTATTCGGATCTGAAGCCTCTAAAAACAAAGGAACATCATCAAAATCAACATCTACCGCTTTAGAGAAAGTTTGCAAGGGATAAAGCACGCCGTAATGAGTGCGTCCTCGTAATACAGCCATCGCTGTTGAGCCGGAGGTATGTACAACAATTGCCTTGGAAGTCGCCGGAATCTGCTTTGCTACTTCTTCAATCGCATCATCCTTTACTGCTATAATAACCAGCTCGGCATCCAAACTTAAATCCAACACAGAAGCAATAGAATCTGCCCCTATCGCCAAGGCCAAATCAACCGCGTTTTGGCGTGTGTTACTCCACACCTGTATTACCGGATGGCCCTTTTTAATCAACGCTTTACTTAAATGCGTGGCCACATTGCCGGCACCAAGCAGGGCTATTTTCATGCTGATTTAATTTCTTTTGAACGCCTGAAGATAGACATGATAAAACCGATGACCATGATAATTGTGCCTCCCCAAAACAGGTTAATGTATGGGAACTCAATTGCTTTTAGCACAATCCAATCTTTTTTGTCTTCTTTAGGCTTCTCGTAAAGCGTAAGCTCCATTTTGTTTTTATCGGGCAATACGTTGGTAAAACGCACCTTAATGCCGGCTTCGTCTACTTTTTTACCAAAATCCACCTTCGCGTTTCCTTTTATCAAAAAGATAGGCTCGGCGCTGTACGTTTTATTATCGCTATAAACAGCAAGCACTAAACCAATGGCAACGTCTTTATCCGTTAAAGCGATATCGTTTATTTTTGCACTTTTATTAATGTCTTTTACCACCAAATAACCTGTGCGGAAACGTACGGTATCCCCTATGGTAACTTCGTGCGCAACTGGTTTAAGGTAATTTTCATCGTCCGAGTGTCCTTCATGATCTTCATGGTGTTCTTCCTCTTTCAACGGTACGCTACTTACGTGGGTATAGATATCGTGTAACAGGTAATGCTTGGTATCTGGCGATGCAATAATTTGGCGCATCTTTGCATTTTGTTGCGCGTTTGGATACAGGTTAAAGTTCTCTTTAATTTTACCGTCCTCGCCTATTACCTGATAATTCACTTTATAATAAGTGTTTACTCCAAATGTAGAATCGCCCAGATAAGTCACCAAATACTTATCCATCTTGGTAGGTTCGTTTTTGTACAGGATGATATTTTCGCGAGGGTTATTGTTTTTGGCAAACTCGTCACCAAAGCCAATTCCGGTGTTGTTGATAGAAACCACCTTGTTGGTTGCGGCCGCAATTAAAGCACCAACCAGCAACATGGCAAAACCAATATGCGCCACTGCCGAACCGGCCAATTTCCATTTTCCTTTTAAGGCCTCGCCTAAAATATTTCCGTTGCATAGAATGGAAAAAATGGCAGCAAAAGTGAGCAAAATGTACATGGCATTGCCGTAAATATCGGCCACATAAACCACAATCGCGGTAAGCAAAATGGCCACCACCAAAGAAACGCTTATCCGGATATAAAAACGGCGCGGTTCTGTTTTCTTATATTTTAAAAACTGCGAGAAACCAGAGATTGCGGCAATTACGAAGGCAAAAGCAATTTGCCATTTATTATAATGCTGGATAGCATCTGTAGGCGGTGCGATATCTGTACCTAAAATTTTATTGAAAACGGGTATAGAGGTAGTGGCTAAAATTTGAATACAAGAAACAAAAAGCACAATTGCGCCAATAAACAACCAAAACTCGCGCGAGTAAGTCTCCTCATCTTTTTTAGTGATAGGTAATTGCTTCCAGTTTTTTATCACCAACACAATTGGGATAATCAGGAAAAAAGCCAGGTAAATGAGCAATTGCGTATCCATGCCCATTGAGGTAAAGGCATGTACAGAAGTTTCGCCTAAAATACCGCTGCGGGTTAAAAAAGAAGCATACAACACCAGCACAAAGCTAATCAACACCAAAAAGGTTGCGGTAAAGTAAGAGTGGCCCGTATTACGGAATGCCAACATTACGTGTACACCGGCAATTAAAGTTAACCAAGGGATGATAGAAGCATTTTCTACTGGGTCCCAAGCCCAGAAACCACCAAAGTTTAATGCCTCGTAAGCCCAAAACGACCCCATGATGATACCAGAACCTAAGGTAACTACGGCAAACAGAGCCCAAGGCAAAGCTGGCGTAATCCAAAGCGCATAGCGTTTTTGCCACAGTCCAGCAAAAGCGTAGGCAAAAGGCACAATCATAGATGCAAAACCTAAAAACAAAATTGGCGGGTGGATAACCATCCAATAGTTTTGCAAAAGCGGGTTTAAGCCGTTACCGTCTTGTATCAGTGAAAGATAATCCGGACGAGAAAAAATTGGCGCTTCCATGGCTTCGCGCAACAACACAAAAGGCGACGAACCTATTTTTGCTCCAAAAATTTCTACACCGATAATCATGGTAGCCAAAAACACTTGCGATGCCGATATCACCGTCATCACGCTGTTTTCCCAAGTTTTTGCTTTCGCGATGACAATGCAGCCTAGCAAACCTTGCCAAAAGGTCCACAACCAAAAACTTCCTTCCTGCCCTTCCCAAAAGCAAGAAATGATATAATGGGTTGGTAAAGTGGTAGATGAGTGCGCCCAAGCGTAGTGGTACTCGAAATAATGGTTATAGATAATATAAAATAAGCAAGCACCTATACCAACCACCGCCGCAAGGTTTAAGCGGTAAGCTAAACGCCCCAACTTTTGCCAAGATAAATCCAACTGATCTTTAGCGGTTGTAGCCAACAAATAACTGATGAAAGAAAGGATAGATGTGCCGATGGAAAGCACAATAAAAAATTGACCGAGCTTTCCCGGCAACAGGTGTTCACCTGTAAATTGGATGTCCATTAAACTTATATTTTACCTTGGGCTTTAACTTCTTTTACCTCAATTTTATCTTGAGTGTATTTAGATGGGCATTTCATTAAAATTTTGCTAGCATGAAACTCGTTGCCCAGCATTTGTCCGGTGAGTACAATTTGTTCCGAACGCTCAAAATCTTGCGGTTTAGCCCCTGTGAACACTACTTTACAGTTGGTTCCGTTATTGTCGTTCACAAAAAAAGAGAAGTAGTTGGCATCTTTTTCCGGATCGTAAAACATGGCTTTGGTGGTATCCAGCTTGCCTACCACGTGCAGTTCCTTGCTTGTTTCTTTAGCTTCAGAAAAAGTACCGTAAGTACTGCTGTCTGCATAAGTACTAATGATGGCACCTATTGCTATCGCAATAATGATCATCCCGATAATAGAGCTTTTTTTCATCGTTTTTCGTTTTAGACTTTACAGCCTGTGTGCTTTTCACAAACTATAATTTGTTTGATAGTTAAATTTGTGACTATCAAGGGGCAAAAATACGAATAGCAAAGGGTAAGGACTAATTCTAACAAAAATGTTATTTATTAAGAAACGTTCTAAACAGAAACATAGACTCCTTGAGTAGAAGCTTAGCCGCCCTCTGAAATGTAGAGAGTTTTTCTAAAACTAACTAACTAACTGGCTACCGCTCCCAAATATTTTGTTGTACTAAGTTGATTTTATCGCCAAAAAACAGCTGTGTACTGCTTTCAAACGAACTGGTTTTATCCGACACAAAAAAACGGTGCTTAGGTGCATCTTCCGATGGGTTAAGCAAATTAAGCCCGGCCAGTTTTGTTTTCACATCCTGCGCCACAATTTCGGCGGTGTTCAAAATTTCAACCTGGTTGCGATAATAATCGTCGATTTCTTTACGGATTAAAGGATAATGAGTGCAGGCTAAAATTAAAGCGTCAATTTTTTTCAGCTTAGGCGATGACAGGTAAGCGTTAATGATGGTTTTACTGATATTGTTTTCAAAAAAACCTTCCTCTATCATTGGAGCCAAAAGCGGTGTTGCTAAAGACTGTACTTTAACATCGGGCATGGCCTGCTTCAGTTTTTTTGCATAAATATCCGATTTAATGGTCGCCTTGGTTGCGATAACGCCAATCTTTTGATAATTGCTCTGTTTTACACAAAAATCAACCACCGGATCTATCACGTTTAAAATGGGCAAGCTATCGCCTAAAAACTCATTTAAATCGGCATAACCTAAAGAAGACGCGGTGTTACAGGCAATAACAATGGCTTTGCAGTTTTGCGCCTGTAAAAACTTGCCAATTTTTAAGCTGTAATATTTAATGGCTTCCGCCGATTTATCGCCATAAGGCATATGAGCCGTATCGCCAAAATAAACTAGGTTTTCGTGCGGTAAAACCTTACGGATGGCATTTGCAACGGTTAAACCGCCAATGCCCGAATCAAATATGCCTATGGGTTGCGCTTGTCTCATTGTTTTGCAGAATATGATCGTTCATATCTACACAAAAGTCTTTTATTTTTTAAAAACCCGCAATTTTAAATGTGAATAAAAGGTTTTTTGTATTAGACTCTTATATTTGAAGCATCTACTTATTTCTTTTAACCAATAAACAATTATTATGAAAAAAATTTTACGACCATTGGTTTTATTTGTGATTTATTTTGTCGCTTATGACTCATTAAAGGCGCAAACAATTTCAATAAACAATGCTACCGAGTTGGCCAAAATCGGAAATGACCCCGATTATCCTTTAGACGCCAGTTACAAGCAAACCGCCGATATTAACCTTTCTGGCTATGCCAACTGGACACCAATTGGAACTTTTACCGGCTCATACGATGGGCAATACCATTCTATCAGCAACCTAACAATTAGCGGTACGGGTAAAAGTGACCAGGGGCTTTTTAGCCAGCTAGGTGAAGGGGGACAACTGAAAAACCTGCATTTAAAGAACGTAAACATCAATCTCGAGGGAGACTCAAAGGAAGTTGGAGCTTTGGTTGGATATAGCAAAGGACAGATATACCGAGTGGCGGTACTGAGTGGTACCGTAAAAGGATATTATGCCGTTGGTGGCCTAGCGGGTTGGCAAATTTCTCCTGCAACAGTTTCTGAATCTTATGCCAACGTTACAGTACAGGGAAATAGTTATGTATATTCCACGCTCATACCTGGAATACCTGACATAGTCATACCAGGAACACCTGGCTATTGGATGCCTATGCCAGGTATGCCTGGTCCCGGTATGTGGATGCCCGGAACACCCGACACGGTTATACCCGGAACACCCGATCAAACTATAGAATATAAAAGTTATTATTTAGGTGCCTTACTTGGCGGAAACCAAAACGGCGGACAAGTAAGTAACAGCTATGCTACCGGCAGTGTAACAGGAAATGATGATGTTGGAGGATTAGTAGGTTACAATACAGCTAACGGGAGCATTATTTCAAGCAGCTACGCTTCTGGGAGTGTAAGTGGCAGTGGATGGCAAGGTGGTTTAGTTGGTTTAGCGGGAGGCGATGCAAGCAATTGTTATTGGAACACTACCACTTCGGGGCAAAGTAACGGCAACGGCACAGGTGCTACCGGCAAAACCGATACAGAAATGAAACAGCAGGCGACTTTTGCAGGTTGGGATTTTGCCAACGTATGGAAAATAGAAGAAAATGTTTCACAACCAAGCTTACGCTGGATGACGCTTACCCCTCTTCCGGTTTCTTTATTGAGTTTTAAAGCACATGCACAAACTGACAACGTTAAACTAGCTTGGCAAACTGCATCCGAAAGTATCAACAAAGAATTTGTTGTTTACAGAAGCGGTGACCAACAAAATTTCGAGAAATTAATCACCGTAGCTGGATCTGGAAATTCATCTACCCTAAAGAACTATTATTGCTATGATAATGGACCCTTAAACGGAAATAATTATTACAAACTTGTGCAGATAGATGAGAATGGAAAAGAAACAAATTTAGGCCTTACTACAGTACGTTTTGATCTTTCAGAAATCAGCTTGCAGATCTATCCTAATCCAACAGCCAACAAAGTAAATATTTCGCTTGGCAAACATAACTATAAGCGTTTGAACATTGTGAACCTTAATGGGAAAATATTGGATGAGGTAATGCTAAAGCCAGAACAAAACAATTTGGCTGTTTCTTTAGTTAATTACACACCTGGCACCTATTTATTCCGTTTTGAGGGAGCAGAAGGCGTCCGTACAGAAAAAGTGTTGAAAAAATAAAATTATTCTGCAATACAAAAAGTTAAAACAAAAAAATGCGAAACCTGAAAACAGGCTTCGCATTTTTTTTAGCCGAAACTTATTTTGGCTAAAGCCCTTTCCTATTGATAATCCCAAAAATCATTAATCGAACCCAGATTGAAACGCACCTTTATTCTGCTTCGTTCAACGTTATTATTTAAAGGGTTCCGTCGTGTTGATCCGCCGGCTGGCGGAGAAACATCATACACATAAATGTCACACGCTATCGTCAGATGTCTCGCTGCCTCGATGACGTAAAAAGCATTGGCTCACTAAGATTTATTACTTTATAAAACAAAAAATGCGAAGCAGATTTTATCCTACTTCGCATTTAATTTTAAGTGAGCTTAAACCTTAAGCCTTACACCTTAAAACTTATACCTTATTTCAAGCCTAATTTCGTTTTAACCTCTGCCATGATGTTGATACCGCCATCAAAGTAAACTATACCGGGTTGTGTAGTATCAAATACATAAGCGTAACCTTTTTCTTTAGCAACGGCTTTCACAGCGTCTTCTGCTTTTTTCAAAATCGGGTCGTACAACTCGCCTCTTTTCTTCTCAAAATCTTCCCCGGCTTTTTGTTGAAACTCTTCGATACGTCTCTGCAAATCTTGGATTTCTTTCACTTTAGCGTCTTTCATGGCATCGCTCAAAGTTTTTTCTTTTGACTGGAAATCCTGCACTTTAGTTTGGTACTCGGTGTACATGGTTTTTCCGTCCGCATCTAAAGAAGCTTTAAACGTTTCCAACTGTTTATCGGCGGTAGCCACTTCTGGCATTGCTTTAATTAGTTCTGCTGAGTTAATGTGCGCAATTTTTTGCTGTGCATTTACCAAATTACCTGCAAATAACAATCCTCCTGCTACCAATGCAATCTTAAATAATTTTTTCATGTGTGTTTTTTCTGTTTTTAATAGCTCTGAAGCAATCTTAATTGCCCTCAACTTCCAATTATATGTGTGTTAATTTAATTTACGAGTTTAAAATAATTATTGCTATTTAGCAAATGAACCGGGCTTGTAACCCATTTTTTCGATCACCTGGTTAGTAGCATCAAAATTCGCGCGTCCAAACAATAAGGTCACTGTGCTTTTATCCAAAACAATATCAACGCTTTCCGAATTGGCATACTCTTCAACCGCCTTGGCTACTTTGTCTTGCACGGGCTTTATTAAACGCAATTTCTCGCGGTAAAGCTCGCCTTCGTATCCAAATTTTTGTTGCTGCAGTTCGTTTGCTTCGCGTTCTTTCTGCAAAATATCCGCTTCGCGCTGTTTCTGCATATCATCTGTCAGCAAAACACGGTCCGCCTGAAAATCATTTCTAAGTTTCTCTACCTCGGCAAACTTCGCGTCAATATCGCTCTGCCATTTTTTTGCCGAAGCATTCAACTGTTTTTGTGCCGATGAATATTCGGGGATGTGTTTCAAAATATACTCCGAATCTACAAAAGCTAAGCGCTGCGCCTGCGCACCAACGCAAAGCATAACGGCTAATACGGACAGAATGATATATTTCTTCATGTAAATATTTTGTTGTTTCTGGTGTGTGGCAAAATCCAAATTTAGTTAAAACCTCCCAGTTGTTGGGCTATACTAAAGTGGAACTGTCCTTTATTGGCATCCGGTTGGCCCGGGATGGCATCAAATCCGTAACCGTAATCAATACCTAACAAACCAAATATCGGCAAGAAAATTCTGGCACCCACGCCCACAGAACGTTTAACATTAAACGGATTAAACTCCGAAAACTTATTCCAGGTATTACCTCCTTCGGCGAAAGCCAAAACAAATACTGTTGCCGATTCGCCCAAAGTTACTGGATGCCTTAACTCTAATACGTATTTATTGAAAATAGGCGAACCCGCACTTGTTGGCGCACCTTCTGGCACCACCGAGTTATTTGAGTAACCGCGTAAGCCAATCACCTCAGAGCCCTGTAAAAAGTCGAAGCCCTGCAAGCCATCGCCGCCCAACTTAAAGCGGCCAAACGGCGCCTGACCCACATCTTTGCTATAATAGCCCAAGAAACCAAATTGCGCTTGTGCCTTTAAAATTAGCTTTCCGTAAATCTTTTGGAAAAACTGCGACTCAAACTTCCATTTGTGGTACTCGGCAAATTTATATTTATCTGAAGTTGATAAGTTGTTGTAATTTTTGCCGTTGAATGATGAGTAAGGCAAAGTAGCCTGAACGGTAAACTTAATGTTTGAACCGGATGTAGGGAAAATTGGCGCATCAACCGAGTTGCGGCTTAGCACTTGGCTTAAGCTTAAATCGTAAGAATCGCCGTTTTCAAATAAATAACCGCGGTAATTACGCAGTTTAAACTGTTGTAAGTTGGCTGCGTAATCAATACGGAAATAATCATCAGGCCATTTTAACTGTTTACCCAAGCTAAAGGTTAAACCGTTTAACCGTATTTTTTGCAGGTTTGGATTGCTGTTGCTTAAACCATTACTCTGCAAAGAAGTAAAGGCACTGATGCCAAAATAAATGGGTTTTTTACCGCCAAACCAAGGTTCGGAGAAAGAAAAACTATACGACTGATAATATTTGCCGTTGGTTTGCCCTCTGATGCTTAGCTTTTGTCCATCGCCTTTTGGTAAAGGTTTGTAGGCTTTTAAGTTAAAGAGGTTACGCGCCGAAAAGTTGTTAAAGGTTAAACCCAAAGTACCGATAACGCGGCCGCCGCCAAAACCGCCCGAAAGTTCAATTTGATCCGATGGTTTTTCTACCACGGTGTACTGGATGTCTACCGTGCCGTCTGCCGGATTTGGAATAGGCTTAATGTCAATTTTTTGCTCGTCAAAATTGCCCAGCTGCACAATTTGGCGTTGCGAACGCACCAACATGTCTTTAGAGAATTTTTGTCCCGGCCGTGTTCTAATCTCGCGTAAAACAACCCTGTCGTTGGTTAGCTCGTTGCCTTTTAAAATTACTTTGTTGATGGTGTACTGCGGCCCTTCGTAAATACGGATTTCTAAATCTACCGTATCGTTGTAAATGCGGGTTTGTACTGGGTCTGCATTAAAAGTGAGGTAACCATCGTTCAAGTAAAGCGAAGAAACGTCGTTGCTTGACGGACTGCTTCTCAAGGTTTTTTCAAGCTTAGCCTCAGAGTACACCTCTCCTTTTTCGATTTTTAAAATCTGGTGCAATAAGGTAGATGGATATTTTGCGTTACCTGCGAAGGTGACATTGCCAAAATAATATTTATGCCCCTCGTTTAGCTTAATATCAATATTTACAGATTTATCATTGTAACGATACACCGAATCGTCCAGGATTTCCGCATCGCGGTAGCCTTTTTCGCGCATTTTGGCTATCAGCTTTTCCTTATCTTCCTCGTATTTGTCGCGCATAAACTTACCCGAACCAAAAACTTTATACCAAGCCTGTTCATGCGTTTTTTTCATGAATTTCTTTAGGCGTGCATCGCTAAAATCTTTATTTCCGTCAAAATTGATGGCATGTACTTTTACCTTATTCTTTTTATCAACGGTTACATTTACTATGCGGCTGTTTGCATCGGCGGTATCTTTAATCGCGTTAATATTAACGGTGGTATATAAGTAACCTTTATCTGCAAAATGCTTGGTAATAATGCTGTTAACGGTGTTTTTAAGGTTTTCGTTAACGATTTTTCCTTTTTGGTTGCTCAGCTTTTCTTGTATATCAGATGTTTCGCTTTTGCTAAGCCCTTTTAATACAATTTTAGATACGCGCGGACGCTCGGCCAAATTTAAATCAAAGTAAACGGTGTCATTGCTAGTGCGGTTAATAAGCAGGGCTACATCATCAAACAAGCCTTGCGCCCAAAGGTTTTTCACCGCGTCTGATGTAGCATCGCCAGGCACTAAAATACGCTCGCCAACCTGCAGCTTTGAAATGGTAATCAGTACAGATTTATCCAGGTATTCGACACCGTTTATATTAATCCCGCCAATTACATATTCTTTGGGGTTAAGGTAATCCAAATCTTCGTGTTGGCTTTGGCTGCTGCTAGAAGATCTTAACGTGGGTAATTGCTGTGAAAAACTGTTCGCCGAGAAGGCAAATAGAAATATAACTAAAAAAATATTCTTCATTTATTCTGTTGTGGGGCTAAAATACCTCTATTGTTTGTTAATTTTTGTTAAAAGTAAAATTTAGCTTATTTGTTCGCTGGTTAAACCAAAACGTCTTTCTCTTTGTTGATAGTTGTAAATTGCCTCGTAAAGGTCTTCGCGCCTAAAATCTGGCCAAAGCTTAGGCGTAAAATATAGCTCGGCGTAAGCCAATTGCCATAACAGGTAATTGCTGATGCGGTGCTCTCCGCTAGTCCTGATCATCAGTTCCGGATCGGGCAGGTTATGCGTAGATAGGTAGCTGGAAAACAACTGTTCTGTAATGTCCTGTTCTTTTATTAGTCCGTTAGCAACATCGACGGCAATGCGTTTTGTGGCATCGGTAATCTCCCAACGCGCACTGTACGAAAGCGCTAAAGTTAAGGTCAAACGTTTATTGCCTGCCGTTTTCTGTATCGCTTCTTGCAGTTCTTTGTAACAGCGAGATGGTAACGATTTTAAATCGCCTATGGCATTTAAACGCACATCATTATCCATTAAAGTTTTGGTTTCTTTGTTGATGGTGCTTACCAAAAGCTCCATCAGCGCGGTAACTTCCAGTTTTGGCCGGTTCCAATTTTCGGTAGAAAAAGCGTAAAGCGTTAGATTTTTAACGCCCAGTTCGGCTGCACCTTCAACCGTATCCCGTACCGCCAGCACGCCATTTTTATGTCCAAACACCCGCAACTTCCCTTTCTCTTTAGCCCAGCGCCCGTTGCCGTCCATAATAACGGCTATGTGTTGCGGTAACTTCTCAAGATTCAGTTTTTCTTTGAAACTCATCTGCTTAAAAGCGATTATATAATTAAAAAGGACATTTTTGGCTCACAAAGGTATAAGATAAGGTAATACCCACAAATAGATAGCTATCCTTTTTTCTGAAATCGCCACGTTGCGTACCGGGATTCCCTATTTTGCCTGCCGAACGGTCCGAAAGTGCCTGCCGCAACGCAGTTTTGTTTGGATCTGTTTCAGCTAATTTGCTGGGATCAGGATAAACACCGCTCACATCATCCAAATAATCTGTATTGGTATTGCGGTAGCCAATTTCGCCAATGATGTTAAAATAGCGGCCAAAGTTATATTTTACACCTGCGCCGTAAGGTACAGAAAAAGCGATGGTTTTATACTCTTCTGCCTGGCCTTCCGTTTTGTAATATACCAGCTCGTACACATCACCATTAAAATCTGTTTTAGGATTAAAGCCGGCTAAAGCTACGCCAGCAAATAAAAACGGCGTGAAACGTTTTTGACGGAACTCAAATCCGTAGTCGAATAAATTAAACTCTAAGCTGACGCTCCCCTCTGTAACGGGCGAAAAAAAACTGAGGTTACGGTTTATTTCTTGCTGATATTTCGATTTTGACTCGTCATCGCTGATTTTGCCTTGCAGTACGCCAAATTTAATGGCCCAATAGCTATCGATATTTCTTTTTACGGTTAAGCCTAAGGCCGGATGGTTGAGTGCTAAAGGATTGTTTTGGTTTAAATCGCCCATATAGCCCATTGCACCGCCCGTAAGGCCCAGCTCCCAAGTTTGCGCCGCTGCAAGGCTACAAAACCCGAAGAAGGAAAGTATAAATACTTTGATAAAATGAGTCATTAAGAATGGCTTAGTAATTTCTGGTATCTATACCCCAAAGCAATTTGTTTCTTAACGTAGATAAATAGGATTGATTGTTTAACCTTACCAAATTAATATCAAAATTGGCTCTTTTTAAGTGGATACGGGTTCCGGGATTGATTACTTCGGTACGTGAATCTAAGCTTAGCAAGTATTTAGGGCTACGGCCTTCTATTTCAAAAGTGAGCTCGTTTTCATCTGATAAGATAACAGGCCGTACATTTAAATTATGCGGCGCGATAGGCGTAATCACAAAATTACCCGATTGCGGGAACATGATGGGCCCGCCGCAGCTTAAAGAATAAGCGGTTGAACCGGTTGGCGTTGCAATGATTAAACCATCTGCCCAATAAGAATTTAAAAATTCGCCGTTTAGGTAACAGTGAATCAATATCATGGCAGAAGTATCGCGCTTCATGATGGTCAAATCATTCAACCCGAAGTTTAACTCGCCAAAAAGATTGGCAGAGGTTTCTATTTGCAACAAACGGCGCACATCCAAAGTAAATTGGCGGGCTACCAAGGTTTGTACCGCCTGTTCTATCTCCTCTTTATTTACGTTGGCTAAAAAACCCAAACGCCCAAAGTTAATCCCAATCATGGGAATGCCCGAATCGCGCACCAGAGCCACCGTATCTAGCATGGTGCCATCGCCGCCAAGGCTCAGCATTACCTCCACATGATGGTGCACCAACTCATCGTGATTTTTAAACACGGTAAACCTGCTTGGGAACCTCAGCTTGTCTTTCAAAAACTGATAAAAACCTTGATATATAAGCACCTCGGCTTTGTGTTTTACCAAGCAATCAAATACTTGCTGAATGTACGGTATAACTGTATGATTAAACTGCCGGCCGTAAACTCCAATTTTCATCGGCTAATTTTTTTATGATGATGAATTGATTTTATATTTTGATGTCCCTATGCCTGTTTGGCGGGATGATGGTTTATTGCTTAAAAACTAAGGTAGTTCATTAAAGAATCGTACCGGTCTGTGTCCTTATTGTAAGGATTAGAGTTGTTGAAAGTAGCCATCACCACGTAATCGTAACGCAAAAAAGAAGCTACAATCTGGGTAATGTCCATTTTATTCACCTTGATGGTCACGGTTAGCTTGGTAGAATCTGGATGTTCATCTACATAAGAACTTAAAATTTGCGCATTATCCGACTCCACAATTTGGGCAATATGCGCCAAGGAATTATCTCTGTTGCTGATTTCTAAAACAATAATACCGCCGGGACTAGCCACAGCCGTAATGTTGGCAAGGTACTCTACGGCATCATCAATAAAGATAGCGCCCAGATAATTCATCTTTGCATCCAGCACCGGCAAAAGACTTAAACTTTGGTCGTTCAAAGTTTTAATTACATCATAAGCGTGCTGGCTTTCAATTACGTACGGGTTTATAAGCGACAGCGTGATGGCGCCCACTGGTTCGGTAAAATCAAGCTCGTTGGCTAAATCTTCTTCGGCTAAAAGGCCTAAAAACTGCGTTTCGTTAACAATGGGCAAATGGCTCACCTTAAAATCCGCCATTTTATCCAAAGCTTTCTGTATAGGGTCAGCTGGTTTTAATGGCGATATCGATGTAGATATGAGGTCACTTGCAATCATTTAAAGGCCTTTCTTTTGTAAAAACGCTTCAAGCAAACTGTTAAACTGCTCGGGCTGTTCCATCATTGGTGCGTGTCCGCATTGGTCTATCCAGTGCAGTTCGGCATCTGGCAACAGTTCTTCAAACTCAACAGCCACCTCGGGCGGAGTAATTTTATCGTTTTTGCCCCAAATTAAAGCTACGGGCACTTTTATTTTCGACAAATCTTTGGCCATGTTATGCCTAATGGCAGATTTTGCCATCGCCAAAATGCGGATTACCTTGTTACGGTTGTTTACGGTTTCAAACACATCGTCTACCAATTCTTTTGTAGCTGTTTCCGGGTTGTAAAAGGTGTATTCTACTTTTTCTTTGATAAAATCATAGCTTTCGCGTTTTGGGAAAGAGCCACCAAAGGCGTTTTCATATAAACCCGAGCTCCCGGTAAGCACCAAAGCCTTTACAAAATCTTGATGAGCCAAAGTATAAATGAGCCCAACGTGGCCTCCTAAAGAATTTCCTAAAACAGTAACCTTTTGGTAGCCCTTAAATTTCACAAATCTGTGAACGTATTTTGATAAAGTTTTTACCCCGGTAGTTAACAGTGGCAAATCATATATCGGCAACATAGGGATAACTACGGTGTAGCGTCCTTTAAACTGTTCAATCACATGCTCCCAATTGCTTAGTGCGCCCATAAGGCCGTGTAAAAGCAATAGCACTTCTCCATTACCTTCTTCAATGTATTTAAAACCGTCTTCTTCTTTAATTATGTAATCCATAAATTCTACAAAAGGTAATATGCATTAATTGTGCTAAATTAATAGTCTGTTTTTAAAATGAGTATAAAAACACTTATAAAATGCAAAAAATAGGCGCTACGGCAATTACTTGCATTAGGCAAGCAAGCTTTTTACAGTTGCAGAAATTGCCTTGCCATCGGCTTTTCCGGCAAGTTCTTTATTGGCAACGCCCATCAATTTACCCATATCTTTTACGCTGCTTACCTGCAAGCGCGCTATCAGGTCCTTAATGTACGCATCTAATTCTTCTTGCGATAATTGTTTAGGCAAATATTTTTCGATAACAGCTATTTCTTCCACCTCAATTTGGTATAAATCTTCGCGGTTTTGACTTTTGTAAATATCTGCCGACTCTTTCCTTTGTTTAACCAGCTTCTGCAAAACCTTGATTTCTGCATCTTGGTTAATTTCCTGTGACGCTCCTTTTTCTGTTTTAGCCAGCAGCAAAGCCGATTTTATAGCGCGCAAACCTCTTAATGTAGCTTCGTCTTTAGCCAACATGGCGGCTTTAATATCTTGGTTGATGGTGTTTTCTAGCATTTTTTTTTAGTAGTGAGTAGTGAGTATTAAGATTTGTGTGGCAATTTATCTCGGTAAACTTAGGTTTTTGAATTTTTACTTTTATGATTTCTTATTAGTACTGAGCAGTGAGTATTGAGTATCAAGACAAAAGTATCAAGTATCAAGACCTATTGGGGTCTCTTTTATCTTGGCTAATTTATGGGTTTTTAATTTTTACTTTTTAATTTTTACCTTTTTCCCAATAAAAGGCCGAAGCTTGTGCAGTAGGCATAATCAGTAAATCGTTAATGTTTACATGAGCTGGCCTGCTGGTGATAAAATAAATAGTTTCTGCGATGTCGCTGGCTGTTAAAGGCTGGTAACCTTCATATACTTTTTTAGCGCGCGTTTTATCTCCATGAAAGCGGACTTCAGAAAATTCGGTTTCCACAGCGCCGGGATGTATTACCGATACACGGATGTTATGCTTCAAAAGGTCAATCCGCATAGATTTGCTCAGCGCATCTACCGCATGTTTTGTGGCGCAATAAACGTTGCCTTTGGCATAAACTTCTTTTCCGGCAATAGAACCTAAATTCACAATAAAGCCTTGTTTGCGGTCAACCATCCATCCAGAAATTATTTTAGATACGTAAAGCAAACCTTTAATATTGGTATCAATCATCGTTTCCCAATCGCTTAATTTAGCCTCATCAAAATCATCCATTCCTTGGCTTAAACCGGCGTTGTTAATTAGCACGTCCACGTTTTTCCATTCCGCAGGCAAAGCATTTAAATGCTGTGTTACGGCATTTTTATCTTGTACGTCAAATGTTAATGCGCTTACGCTGATGCCAAACTGCTGTTCTAATTTTTGTTTAAGCGATTGTAGGCGTTCCTCTCTCCTTCCGGTGATGATGAGGTTGAAACCGTTAGAAGCGTAAGTTATAGCGCAAGCCTCGCCAATGCCCGATGTGGCACCGGTAATTAAAGCAAGTTTTGGTATTTGTGGCATGATGTTACTTTTTTGGTCAAAATAATTATAAGAATTGAAAAGCACCGAAAAAATTATCCTTATTGTCCACAGGCACCATTATCAAAACGTTGTAGCTAAGGCAAGAAATGCCGAAGAACGATCAGATAAGTTAGATAAGAAGAGCGTCCTCACTCAAAATAAAGGCTAAAGACGAAATTCCGTAAAAACAGTTTTTCGATAGGGCTGGCATACGGATGGTCTTCGCGCTTGAGTACGCTTTTCACCGAATTGCTCAGTTTAATTTCTGGCGAAAGCTTAAAAAACTCGAAATACAAGTCGAAACCTATCCCCACTTCGTAAGACAAAATGCCTTTATTGTTTTTAAGCTGTTTATTAACCGCAATTTCTCCTACATCATCGGCATTTTTTTTTGCTGCAATATCAATCCCGTATTTGCCGCCTGCCAATAAATACGCTCTAAAATTATTGCGCCTGTCCGATTTTAATTTGATCCCCAAAGGAAACTCGAACATGGTAGACGAAACAACCCTCCGTGTAAACCCTTCGGGCGATGTTAAGCCTTTGCGGTCATGCGAAACACCATCCGTAAACTCGTAATCAATAATTCTGTCGGCAAAAACAAAAACAGGCGTAAACCTCAAATTCACATTCGGCGTAACGTACAAATCAGACACAAAACCAATCCCGAAACCCGGGTTTTGGATAGATCGGATACTTTTTAAACCAGCAGTAACTTGGGCTCCATCTTCAACAAATGGTTTTTCCCAGTCGGCAAAGCGTTGTATTTTATACTCGGAACTTAAATATTGGAAACCAAAGCCAAAGTGCAGGTTATCATTATCCACACCGCCACCATAATTGCCCTGCGCAAATGCAGAGAACGAGCTCAAAAGAACGATTAATGAAAATATTACCCTTTTGTTGGTCATTTAACGCCGGTATAGATCGAACAAATCCCAAACGCTAAGGGGCGGCATTTGGTATTTTTATAACCTACTTTATCCATTAAATCCGTAAAGTTTTTTCCGTCTGGGAAAGCATTTACAGATTCTGGCAAATAGGTGTAAGCGCTGGAATCTTTTGAAAAAACCTTCCCAATGCTAGGCGTAATATAATGAAAGTAAAAGTTATATAGCTGTTTGATAGGAAAAGCCTTAGGTTTAGAAAATTCCAATATCACCGCTTTACCGCCGGGCTTTAAAACCCTTAACATATCAGCAATTCCCTTCTCTAAATTTTCAAAATTACGCACGCCGTAGGCCACAGTAATGGCGTCAAAACTATCGTTATCAAACAGCAAACGTTCAGAGTCGCCCAATCTTACTTCAAAACAATCTTCTTTTTTCCGTTTTTTAATCTTCTCTTTAGCAACAGCCAGCATCCCCTCAGAAATATCCACACCTATAATTTTTTTTGGCTTCAGTATTTCCAAAGCTTCAAAAGCAAAATCGCCGGTACCGGTGGCCACGTCTAAAATTGTTTGCGGGCGATCTTTTAAAAGTTCTTTTATCGCTAGTTTACGCCAGATAATATCTATCCCTAAAGACATAAAATGATTTAAAAAATCATAAGTCTTTGAAATATTATTAAACATGGTGGCCACCTGCTCTTTTTTTGCGGCCTGTTGGTTTTTATAGGGGGTAACGTTTTCCGGATTCATTTGCGCAAAGATAGGCTTTAGTATGAAGTATCAAGCAGTAAGTATTAAGTAATGAGTAGTGAGTAGTGAGTAGTACTGCGGTAAAACACCAATTATGAAATATCAGCCAATTTTACTTTTTTTGGTTTAATTATTGTTGCAACACTTTATTTATCAAAAAACGATTGGTGGTTGGATTTACTTTACATTGTAGATGATTTTAATAGTTGATGACAAGCAAGAGAACATTTATTCTCTCAAAAAACTGTTAGAATCTAAAGGTTTTGCTGTCGATACCGCGCTTTCTGGAGAAGAAGGTTTAAAAAAAGTTCTTAATACAGATTATGCACTCATTATTTTAGATGTGCAAATGCCAGTAATGGACGGTTTTGAGGTTGCCGAAACTTTAAGCGGCTTCAACAAAACAAAAGATATTCCTATCATTTTTCTTTCTGCGGTAAATACCAACAATAAATTCATCAATAAAGGTTACGAATCTGGCGGGATAGATTATGTAGTAAAGCCTTTTGACCCCGAAATACTGCTTTTAAAAGTAAATACCTTTGTTAAGCTTTACCAGCAAACTAAAGAACTACAAACCGCACAGCAGGCTTTACGCGCCGAAATTGATATCCGGAAAAGGGTACAATCGGAGCTTAAAGAACGCGTAGAAGAACTCCAAAACACACTTGAAGTACTGCCCTTAATTGCGTTTACAGCTAATGAAATCGGAGAAATAGAGTTTGTAAACCACAACTGGTTCAAATACGCCAAAAGCGCCGATAAATTTCCAGAAACTTTTGAAAACGAAGTAGATATTGAAAAGGAATGGAAAATTGCTTTTGCCAAGCAAGAAAGCTTAGAGCTAGAAGTTTGCATTAAGGAACTTTACAGCACAAAATACAAGCATCACCTGTTGCGTATTGTCCCCATTTGGGAAAATCAGAAACTGCTTAAATGGATTGGTACTTTTACAGATATTGAAGACCAAAAGCAGATAGAAAAAAAGAAAGACGAATTTTTAAGTATCACCAGCCACGAGTTAAAGACGCCCCTAACCAGTGTTAAAGCGTATATACAGTTGCTTTCGCGCTCTTTAAGGGAACATGAATCAGATCAGATTAAAACCTATATAGAAAAAGCACAACTTCAGGTAGAAAAACTTAATGAGCTGATATCTGACCTATTGGATATTTCTAAAATTGAAAGTGGCGAGCTTAAATTAAATAAAAAGGACTTCGACATTAAACTGATGATCGAGTCTGCGGTAGAAACCATACAACAAACCCATAGCGATTTTGAACTGGAAATCATCGGTAACGAGCAACCTTTAATCGTAAATGCCGATGAAAGCCGTATCGAGCAGGTTTTAATCAACTACCTTACCAACGCTTTAAAATATTCGCCAGACCATAAAAGTTTACGCATCACCAGAAGCGTAGCAGACGGCAACGTGGTGGTAAAAGTTAAAGATTCTGGCATCGGTATTCCGCCAGAAAAGCATAAAAACATCTTCTCCAAGTTTTACCGTGTAGAAGAATCCTCGCTTAAATTTCAAGGTTTGGGCATTGGGCTATATATTTGTGCAGAGATTATTAAGCGCCACAACGGATACGTAGGCGTTGAAAGCGTTTTCGGGGACGGATCTGAGTTCTGTTTCGCTATACCAGTTAAATAAACATTTTTCCTAAACATGGCATCAAAGTTTATCAGAAACTTACAAATCGGTTTTACCGTATCTTTTCTTTTACTCATCCTTAGCTCGGCAGCTTCTTATATTTCTATAGAGCAGCTGTTAACCAATCAGGGCTGGGTAAAACACTCTTTAAAAAATTTAAAAACTTTAGATGACGTTCATCTGAATTTAAAAGACAAGGTAATTGGTATGCGCGGCTTTTTGCTAACGCGGGAAGACGCTTATGTGAAGCCATACTATAACAGCCGGATTAGCAAAGATTCTTTATTGAGCGCCTTAGCGGCCCAAGTAAAAGACAATCCCGTACAAGTAGAAAACACCAAATTGTTAGCTAGCCAGTTTAGCGATTATGACGCTGTTTTAGAAGGGCTAATTACCCAAACAAAGACAAAAACAGAAACCGCTGAGCAGATAGATAACGGCCGCCAGCTGATGGAGCGCATCCAAAGACAAATTGTGCGGATGAAGGACATTGAACGCAAATTACTAGAGCAACGACTTTTAGCAAGCCAAAACTCATCTACGCTTACACCTATTCTGCTAATTGTTTCGGCTATCATTTCCTTAATTATCACCTTGGTTTTTTACATCCGCATCCGCAATGATTTTAACGAGCGCGAAAGGTTAAAACAAAGCTTGCTGAAAAAAGACCAAGAAACCAGCGACGGCATCAAACAGATTGAAGAAATTGCACATCAAATTTCCATTGGCAATTATGCAACCCGGGTAGACCGTAACCCGATTGGTCTGTTAGCCAAACTTTCGGAAAGCCTCAACAACATGGCAGTTTCTTTGGAAACATCATTCACCAGATTAAATGATAACGAATGGTTGCAAAAGGGCCTGGCAGATTTGAACGAAAAGCTAGTAGGTAACAAAACGGTAGATACCGTTTGCGAAGAAGCAATTAACCACCTTATTGGTTATGGCGAATGCGCAAATGGCGCTATTTATCTGTACGAAGACGGTAAACTGATGATGAAGCGCTCTTACGCACGTGAGGGGTTTATGAAACCGTTTTTTGAAGAAGGCGAAGGCCTGGTGGGGCAAGTTTTTAAAGACAAAAAAATGCAGGTGCTAAACAATTTGGACCAAAGCTTTACGGTTAGCACAGGTACCGGCACCATTCAGCTCTCTAACCTTTTATTGTGCCCAATATCCGTTGATAATATTGCCATTGGTGTGGTTGAAGTGGGTAGCCACAGCGCTTTCACAGAAACAGATGCCACATTCCACTCGCGTGTTGCCGAAATTATGGGCATTGCCATCAGTAGCGCGCGCTCTCGCAGGCATATACAAGATTTATTGGAAGAAACGCAGGCACAAACAGAAGAGCTACAGGCACAGCACTCGGAACTGGAGAGCTTAAATACCGAGCTAGAAGCGCAAACACAGAAACTGCAAGCATCTGAAGAAGAGCTAAAGGTGCAACAAGAAGAGCTACTACAGTCCAACAAAGAGCTGGAAGAACGCTCGGCACAGTTAGAAGAAAAAAACTCGGAAATAGTAGAGCGGAATGCGGAAATACAGCGCAAAGCAGAAGAATTAGCTTTAAGCACCAAATATAAATCAGAGTTTTTGGCCAACATGTCGCATGAGTTGCGCACGCCTCTAAATTCGATTCTCCTGCTATCGCGGCTTACTGCAGAAAACCCCGAGGGCAACCTAACGGAAGAACAGATAGAATCGGCAAAAGTGATCCAAAGCTCGGGCAACGGCTTGTTGGCTTTAATTGATGAAATTTTGGATTTGTCTAAAATAGAATCAGGCAAAATGGAAGTTCACATAGAGCCTACGCCGATTAACACCATCACTACAGAGCTTAAAAACCTGTTTACGCCAACCGCAAAAGACAAAAACATAGCTTTTGAGATTAACGTACATACCGAGCGCAAAGAAATTGATACCGATTTTGTACGTTTAGGGCAGATACTGAAAAACCTGCTTTCCAACGCCATCAAATTTACCGAGCATGGCGGCGTAACTTTAGATATCGAAGAAAAAGGCAAACACATCGTATTTAAAGTAACGGATACCGGCATCGGCATAGCCGAGGACAAGCAGCGGATTATTTTTGAAGCATTTCAACAGGCAGACGGCACTACCCGCCGTAAATTTGGCGGCACCGGTTTAGGCTTGTCTATCAGCAGAGAATTGGTAAAATTGCTTGGAGGTACCATCATGGTAGAAAGCAACCCGGGCAAAGGAAGCCGTTTCATTGCTAAATTCCCGCTTAACAAGGCCGATTTGGTTCCGGTGCAAGACCCTCTTCAGTCTATTAACGAAAATGTAGAAAAAGCCGAGCAGGCGGCAACAAACGAGAATTATGTAATAGACGTAATCCCAGAGGATGTAGAAGACGACCGCGCCAATATCAAAGATGGCGACAACGTGATCTTAATTGTTGAAGACGACACCATTTTTGCTAAAACATTGCTCAACTATGCTCGAAAAAGCAATTATAAGGGCATTGTAGCCGTTCGTGGCGATTTGGCTTTGCCGGCTACTTTACAGTTTAAACCAAAAGCTATTTTGTTAGACATTCAATTGCCTATAATGGACGGTTGGATGGTGATGGACCAGCTAAAAAGCCATCCAGAAACTAAACATATACCGGTGCATATCATGTCATCGTTACAAGCTAAAAAAGAAAGCTTGTTAAAAGGCGCGGTAGATTTTATCAACAAACCTTTTGCCATTTCGCAAATGTCTGATGTGTTTAAGAAGATTGAAGATGCACTTAACCGAGGCTCGCGCAAGGTGTTGATTATTGAAGAAAACAATAAACACGCAAATGCCCTCTCCTATTTCTTAGGCAATTTTGACATTCATACAGAAATTAAAAACACCGTGGCCGACAGCGCCGCCGCATTACAGCAAGAAGAAGTAAACTGCGTAATACTGGATATGGGCGTCCCTTACCAAACCGCCTATGAAACTTTAGAGGCTATCAGGCAAAATCCCGGTTTAGAGAATTTGCCCATCATCATCTTCACCGGCAAAAACATTTCCAAGGTAGAGGAAATGAAAATCAAAAAATATGCAGATTCTATCATCATTAAAACTGCACATTCTTACCAAAGGGTATTGGATGAGGTAGGTTTGTTTTTGCATTTGATTGATGAAAGCAAAAATGCCAAAAAAGAAAGCACTATTGTGAAACTGGGCACTCTTACAGAGGTTGTTAAAGACAAAACAGTTTTAATTGCCGATGATGACGTGCGCAACATTTTCTCGCTATCAAAAGCTTTGGAGCAACACGGCATGAAAGTGATCAGCGCGATAGACGGTAAGGAAGCCATTGCCCGCTTGGAAGAAAATCCGCAAGTTGACATTATATTAATGGACATTATGATGCCAGAAATGGACGGTTACGAAACGATCAGCAAAATACGCGAAATCCCAAAATACAAACACCTGCCAATTTTTGCGGTAACAGCAAAAGCGATGACCGGCGACCGGGAAAAGTGCATTAAGGTGGGCGCATCAGACTATATTTCAAAACCGGTTGATGTGGACCAATTGCTATCGCTATTAAGAGTTTGGTTATATAAAGGCTAAAAAATTCTGATGCAGAAAAAAGACATTTTAATCATTGATGATGATTACCGGAACATTTTTGCTTTGCAAATGGTATTAAAAGCAAGGAAACTCAGTTGCCAAACCGCATCAAGTTTTAACGAAGCACAAGAAATTTTGAGCCAGCCCCACAATATTGGCTTGATTTTGATGGATATGATGATGCCCGAAATTGATGGCTACGAAGGTATTAGCATCTTAAAAAAACAAGGATGCGTATTGCCCATTATCGCGATAACAGCGCAAGCCATGAGTGGAGATAAAGAAAAGTGCATAGCCGCCGGGGCAAACGGCTACGTATCCAAACCCGTAAATATTGACCATTTAATGTTTTTTATTGAAAAGTACTTGTAAAGAATGCGCATTTATACGCTTGTTGATGATGATGACCTGGAAACCCTGTTAAATGACGTAGCCAACAAATACGGCTATGACTTTACCGAGTATAGCAAAGCCTCTATGAAACGCAGAGTTAACCGGCTTTGCACGCTAGATAAATTTGCCAGTTTTGCCGAACTGCGTTACCGCGTGTTAAATAACGACAGTTATTTTGCACGTTTTGTAGAAGAAGTTACGGTAAATGTTACCGAAATGTTCCGGGACCAACATTTTTATAAAACCTTGCGGGATGAGATTATCCCACAATTGGGTGTCCACTCGCACATCAAAATTTGGTTGGCGGGCTGTTCAACCGGCGAAGAGGCCTACTCGCTCTCCATATTGTTGCACGAAGCTAATTTGGCGCACAAAGCCATTATTTACGCTACGGATATTAACCCCCGCGTTTTAGAAACTGCCCGCAATGGCATTTACCCCATACATTTAATACGCGGTTATTCGCAAAATTACATCAATAGCGGAGGCATAACAGATTTTAGCGATTATTATACCGCCAATTATGACTATGCACGTTTTGTAGACAAATTGCGCGAGCACATGATTTTTGCTACACACAACCTAGTGTCAGACAGTTCTTTCAATGAGTTTCAGCTGATATTGTGCCGCAATGTTTTAATTTATTTTGATAAAAACCTGCAAGATAAGGTGTTTAACCTTTTCGATGCTAGCCTAGAGAATTTAGGTTATTTAGCTTTAGGCTCAAAAGAAACCATTAAATTTTCGCACCTAGAAAGGCGCTACCAACAAATTGGCAAAGAAAAGATATGGAGGAAAATGAAATGAGGCGAGTAGATCTTGTTGTTATTGGTGGCTCTGCCGGATCGTTTACTGTGCTTTTAGAAATTTTACCAAAAATAAGGACGGATATTGACTTTGCCATTGTAGTAGTACTGCACCGCAAAAACAATTTCACTACCAGCATTGCAGATGTTTTTGACCAAAAATGTGCTTTGCCCGTGCTAGAGTGCGAAGACAAAGACCGTATCGAAAAAGGGAAAATATATTTTGCGCCCGCAGATTATCACCTTTTAATTGAGAAAGATTCCTGTTTTTCGCTCGATTATTCTGAAAAAGTGAACTTCTCACGTCCGGCAATCGACATCACCTTTAAAAATGCAGCAGATGTTTATCAATCTAAACTGGTTGGTATTCTGCTATCTGGCGCAAATGCCGACGGTGCCGAAGGTTTAGCGTACATAAAACAAAAAAGTGGAACAACAATTGTACAAGACCCCGAAAGTGCCGAAATAGCTACAATGCCCAATGAAGCGTTGAAACTGTGCAAGCCTGATTTTATTGCAAACGTCGGCGAAATTGCAGACCTGATTAATCAATTTTAGAATTTAACACGCTCAACTTTTGAAGAAAAAAGTACTCATTTTTGACGATGACGTGAACATCTTAGAATTATGTTCCATCATTTTAACCGAGTGCGGTTACGAAGTTGCCACTTCAGAAACTTCACATGATATTATTGAAAAAGTATCCGAGATGCACCCAGATGCTATCCTGATGGACAACTGGATTCCAGATATCGGCGGTATTGAAGCTACTCAAATGTTAAAACGCGACGAACGTTTTAAAAACATCCCAGTAATCTACTTCTCTGCAAATAACGACATCAAATCTTTGGCAGAAAAAGCAGGTGCAGATGCATATTTAGCAAAACCTTTTGATTTGGATGAACTTGAAAATTTAATAAAGACGCTTATCTAAAGTGACACACGGAAAAGGGCTGTTAAATCCGGATAGTCCTTTTACGTAATTTATACGCAATTTTAATACGTATAATTGCAGAAAAACAACAAATATCTAATTTAGCGCTTAAGAAAAGTTATATTAGACTAATTTTTCACTTCCGCGCAATTGGTACAACCGAAAAATTTTAAAGAGCAAGAGTTAACAGCACAAGACGACTTTACTAAGCAGGCCATGCTGGCCGCCATTGTAGAGTCTTCTGAAGATGCTATTATCAGCAAACGTCTAGATGGGATTATTACCAGCTGGAACCAATCTGCATGTAGGATTTTTGGTTATACAGAAGAAGAAGCTGTAGGACAACCCATTACCATGCTTATTCCTCCCGCACGTTTAAACGAGGAAGATGAGATTATCGCTAGTCTAAAAAAAGGACAAAAAATAGACCACTTCCAAACTGTAAGGCTACATAAAAGCGGCAATCCTGTTGATATATCGCTCACCATATCTCCCATTAAAAACCAACTGGGCGAAATTATAGGAGCATCTAAAATAGCACGCGATATTAGTGAACAGGTGCGGTCCTTGGCCTTAATCCAAAAATATACAGAGAATTTAGAAACGCTTAACCATATCGGGCGCAGCATTTCCGAAAAAATGGACGTTGAAGTGGTGCTCCAAAGGGTTACAGACGCCACAACTAAACTTACGGGCGCAGCTTTTGGCGCCTTCTTTTATAATTCGGTGAACGAAGAAGGAAATGCTTACATGCTTTATACTTTGTCTGGCGCCCCGCGGTCGGCATTTCAGGATTTTCCCATGCCTAGGCACACCTCCGTTTTCTCGGTTTCATTTGACGATAAAGCGGTTTTAAGAGTAGACGATATTACGGCTGACCATCGTTATGGGAAAAGCGCGCCCTATTTTGGAATGCCCAACGGACATTTAGAAGTGCGGAGCTTTTTTTCGGTTCCGGTAATTTCTAATTCGGGCGGTGTAATAGGCTCATTAATTTTTGGACATCCCGATAAAGGCGTGTTTAAAGAAGAACACGAAGCCATTATTTGCAGTGTTGCCTCACAAGCCGCTATTGCGATAGATAATTCTAAACTTTTTGAAGAGGTAAAATCGCTGAGCGCAAAAAAAGATGAGTTTATTGCCTTGGCCAGTCACGAATTAAAAACGCCCCTTACTTCTGTTAAAGGTTATCTGCAACTTTTAGCCAAACGGCAAAGCAATGAAACCGATCTGCGTTTTGTAGAAAAATCATTATCGCAGCTAGAAAAACTGAATCTGCTTATTGATGATATGCTGGACATGTCGCGGATACAGGCAGGTAAGTTGGCTTTTAATTTAGAACACTTTGATCTTAAAGATTTAGTGGCCGATGTAGCAGATACGTTTAGCCACACCACTCCTACCTATAAAATTGATTTGCAACTGCCGTCTCGAGCTGTATTTATTAATGCAGATCATCAACGTTTAGAGCAGGCCATCACTAATTTAGTGGGTAATGCTATTAAATATTCGCCTAAGCAGGACCGCATTGAGGTTAGCCTTACAGCAGATGGCCGTAATGCCAAGTTCTCGGTAAAAGACTATGGTATAGGCTTAAAACCCGAACAGCTGAATCAGTTATTTTCCCGTTTCTACCGCGCAGACGGCATCAAAGGCATTAGTGGTTTGGGCTTGGGCTTGTATCTTACCAAACAAATTATTGAGCGGCACGGGGGCGAAATTAGTGTGGAAAGCGAATTTGGCGCAGGCTCTTGTTTCTCGTTTAGCATCCCTTTACGCTAAACTAGTTGTAGCCAATCCCTATTCGTTGATATTGACATTATTGGGGCTTTTATCTACATTTAAAAACAAAAAAACCAACCAATGATTAAAAGACGAGATTTTTTAAAAAACACTACTTTAACAGCAACATTAGCTTTAAGCATCCCTCAGATTGTAGAAGCCGCCATCCCCGAGTTTACTGCACCGGCAATTAAACTGAACCAAGGAGACGTTATACTTTTTCAGGGGGATTCTATCACAGATGCCGGGCGCAAAAAAGAAAGTAAAACCAGCAACCAGATGGACAACCTAGGTTATGGTTATGCCTTACATGCCGCTGCCGAGCTATTGGTGAGTCAAGCAGCAAAACGTCCGGAAATTTACAACAAAGGCATCAGTGGAAATAAAGTGTACCAATTAGCTAACCGTTGGGACACCGATTGTTTAGAACTAAAACCTTCTGTTTTAAGTATTTTAATTGGCGTGAACGATTATTGGCACAAACACAACGGCAAATATGATGGCACCACTGCTATTTATGAGAAGGATTACCGCGCTTTATTAGAGCGGACAAAAAAAGCGTTGCCAAATGTTAAACTGGTAATTGGCGAACCCTTTGCGGTAAAAGATGTTAAAGCGGTAGATAATTCTTGGTATCCCGAATTTGACGAATACCGCGCAGCAGCAAAAAAAATAGCTAACGAATTTGGAGCTATTTTTATACCTTACCAACAAGTTTTTGATGAGGCACAGAAACACGCGCCCGGAAGTTACTGGACAGGCGACGGCGTACACCCAAGTTTGCCTGGCGCAAAGCTGATGGCAAACGCCTGGCTAAAAGCAACAAAATTGGCATAACAATAACTGTATGGGAGACAAACTGAACGCTAAAGAGATTTTATCCGTTACGATGGTTCTTTTTGCGATCATCGATATCTTGGGTTCAATCCCCATCATTATAGATTTGCGCCGTAAAGCCGGCGGACATATACAATCAGAAAAGGCAACTTTGGTATCGTTGATGCTGATGTTGCTTTTTTTGTTTTTAGGCGAAGGCTTGTTGCAGATTATCGGTCTGGATATTTCTTCTTTCGCTATTGCCGGTTCTATTGTAATCTTCATCATCGCGATGGAAATGGTTCTAGGCATCAATTTTTTTAAAGAAGAAATTCCCGAAACGATATCCATAGTTCCGCTTGCTTTTCCGCTGATAGCAGGTGCCGGCACCATGACTACCCTCCTATCTTTAAAAGCCGAATATGCCACCATCAACATTGTGGCGGGTATTTTTGTTAACCTGGGTTTCGTTTACGCAGTGTTAAAAAACTCGGTATGGATTGAAAAAATACTCGGCCCCGTGGGCTTACAGATTCTGCGCAAAGCTTTTGGGATCATATTGCTGGCCATTGCAATCAAAATGTTTAAAAACAATACCGGCTTGTAGCGCGGTTTTATCCACAATCGGCTTTTTATCCACGTTTAGCTGCCATCCCTATTTATTTCTGGAAATTAGCTTTTAAGAATGCTAGTTTCTCTCACTTTAGTGCGATACCGGACCATTTTTATTCCTTTCGCTTTTTTGGCGATGGCGTTACATCGTATTCCCTTGTTCTTTACAAAAGGCTGCAGTTTCTGGAAATTGCTGGGCTGCGGAAAAAATGGCTCTTTTGATTTAACACCAGATTTAAACCAATGGGGGCTATTAGCGGTTTGGCGAAATGAAGAAAGCTACTGGCGCTTTAAACAGCATTCTGTCATTAGTAAATGGTGGCGATATTTTGGCGTAAAAGAAAGCACGGTATTGCTACAGCCCTTAAGCGCACACGGAAAATGGAGCGGCAAAGAACCTTTTGGCAAACCTAAAAACAAGACGCACCAAGGGCAGATTGCAGTACTTACACGGGCAACCATTCGGTTTAACCGACTTAAAAACTTTTGGAAAAACGTGAGTCCGGTAGCAGAGATTATGCGAAAGCATAAAGGCTTTATCAGTTCCGTAGGTATTGGCGAGGCACCATTTTTTATGCAAGCCACTTTCTCTATTTGGGAATCAACAGAAGATATGGTGCAGTTTGCTTACAAAGATGAAAAACATGCCGAAGTGATAAAACGCACCAGAGATGAAGCTTGGTATGCGGAAGAATTGTTTGCGCGCTTTGCCGTAATTTCTATCAGTGGGGAGCTATTCGGTTCTTCCTAAAACAAACCAATAATTAAGACTTAGTGTAAAACCATGAGAGTAGTAGCAGAATTACCACACCCCGATTGTAAGATCACCATCTTTTCGATGAACAATAAATACATCATCAAATTTGAACAAGGCACGCTTGAGCAAACTTTCAAATTGGCAGAAATGGATGTGTTAAACGGAGTAGATGGCGTGTTTGAAATTTTAGATGAAAGCTTTATTTCGGCAGTGGTGGCCGGTTTTAAAGATATGAGGAAGAATTTTATGGACGCTTATCAAAGATATAATTAAGACTTTAATAAAAGTAACATAATAAACTGTAAATAAGTATTTTAATGTAATAATAAGCTGTTAACAGAATTAAATTTGGTTAAAAATGAAATCAAAATAAGCCTTTTAAAATTAAAATAAATAAATAGTTTAAATAAACATCATATTACATTGACAATCAAAAATGTTTATATACAATCAAAATAATATTTTGAGGCTTATAACCACCGAATAAATGCACAGTGTACTCAAAAAAAAACGGAATAGATAAGGTTTGTTTAGTTGAATTGGGATGTTGAAAAAACACGAAAGGAAACCGCTATTTTAACAAAGGAACTAAAATTTGATTTGGCAGAAGTTATGTGCTAAGTAAAATTTGTAAAGCAGATTTTAAGTTCTTTAAACCTCTCTCCTTTTCAATAAATAACAACGTAAAATCCTATTTTCAGTTGAAGTGCTTAGTGTAAAACATCAATTAAAAAAATGCTAAAAAATCTGTACATTGTAAGCCATACCTCAGTTTATAACCCACACAATTTATGTTATGGCCAATCCGAATTGCCACTGGAAGAAAACTTTACCGGCGACTTCGACTGGATTAAAGAGCGCTTGCCTACTATTAAAAATACGCTGGTTATAAGCAGTCCGTTAAGAAGATGTACCAAATTGGCTACCTACCTAACAAGCGACGAATATGAAACAGATATATTTTTAAGCGACCGGAACTACGGCAATTGGGAGTTGAAAGAATGGGGCGTAATTTCTTCACGTAGCATCGCTTCGCTACAAAAAGATCCTATCAATTACGCAATGCCCAAAGGCGAATCTTTATCTCAAGTAGATATCCGTATAGCTTCGTTTTTACGGAATTTACAGGCCGAAGTTAAATATGAAAGCGCTGTGCTTGTAAGTCATCCCTTGCCCATCCGTTGCCTCTTGGCGCAAATTTTAGGCTTGCCTTTATCCCACATCAACAGCTTAGAAATAAGTTTCGGTAGCATTTCAAAGATAAATTTGGCTTGTAGCCGCATCGAATACCTAAACCTAAATGCCTTAGCTTTTAAAACCTAATGCTATTTTTCAACTATTTCTTACTGGATGTCTTCCATATCTACGATGTATTTGTTTAGCAACAAGAAATCGAACAGCGGTTTTGCTTCCGGAGACACCTCTAGGTTTTTGGTGGTCACCAGCTTTTTGTTTTTGATATCCCGATAAGGAAACACCAACAATTTGGTGTGATTGCTAAACAAATCGCTCACGTAAGCCAAAAGCTCACTGGTATAATCGGCGCCGTAATTTTCGGACAAGAAAATATGTTTAAGGTTGGAGATATTGGTGGTAATGCCCACGCTTGCCGGTTTTGCTTTGCCTAAATATTTAGCAAGTTTATTATTGCGGCTAAAATTGGAGATAATTACGGCATGTCCCATCTCTAAAATTTCATCGGCACGCTTGGCAACACGGCAAACCAGCTCATCATCTGCCGGGATGGTGGCATCCATTAGGTTATTCAATGTTAGCTCGGCCATAGTTAGCAAAGCTTCATCGCCAATATTCATGTGCCGTTTGTAGCAGGCAACAGCATCTGCAAACAAAGCAAAGTCCGGCTTAGTTTTTTGATTAAAACGGGTGCGCAAAATCATGATGTTCTTTTTGTACATCAGATCTTTTGATTGGATAACGCCAATTTTAGGCACAAAAACGGCTGCTGGCGAAAAGCCTTTCTGTATCAAATACAGGTTCACCAACACCTCGCTCAGATTTTCGAAGGCAGGACCTTTTACGCTGATTAAATCTATCTCTACCGATCCGTTGCTAAGGTTGTCTGACAAAGACTCGATCATCAACTGGGGATTGTTGTGGTGGTAAAACGCTGCGTAAACCAAGTTGACACCTAAAATGCCCAAAATATTTTGTTGCAGCGTAGCGTCACTATCTAACAAGCGCACGTGGAAAATAATTTGATTGGCCGGGCCACAGGGTTCTAACTGGAATTTTACGCCAATCCATCCGTGCGGATCATTTGATTTGCTGTAGTTAAGCGTAGTTACCGTGTTTGCAAAAGAGAAAAATTTCCGTTGCTCGTATTTTACGCCACAAAGCCGCTGGCCCAAAAGCTCAAATTCATGGTCGAGCATTTTTTCTAAACGGGATTTAGAAACGTACCTGCCAGAAGGTTCTGCGCCATAAATTTCGTCGCTAAAAGTCATGTCATAGGCCGACATGGTTTTGGCGATAGTTCCCGAGGCTGCGCCTGCCGTGAAAAAGTTGCGCGCTACCTCTTGTCCTGCGCCAATTTCTGCGAAAGTGCCGTAGATATTCTGGTCTAAATTGATGCTTAATGCTTTACGGCGGGTATCTAAAGTTTCTAAAATCATAATCGTTTAAAAGTTTAAGCTTCTTTATCGTAATAAAGGGTAATGTAATTTTTGCCACGATGCTCATCAAAACCCTGCTCTAATAAAGAACGGTCGCCGTGGATGTACACATGGAAATTCTTATCCAATTTTAAAACTGTTTTGTAGCTTGAAGCCTGTTTTTTAACCGCTTGTCCAGATATATCGAAACCTTTACTTAAAGGCGAATCAAACTCGGTTTCAAAACTGCTCAGCATGTTTTTAAAAGAATTTGAAGCCACCTCATTACCTATCACCTCATCAGAAAACTCATCAATATCAAACTTCTCCTTTTCTTTAAAGTATTTCATGGATTTGTTGAGCAGATCAATTTTATCCGGTTTTGAAATTTGGAAATCATCGTCGATTTTCTCATTTACAAAGTTTTTGTAAATACCCAATACATTGCTGGTTTGGTTGTAGCTATCATTACGGATGCGCAATTTAAGAAAATCGTCTTTCCAATAAACCGCTTCCTGGCTTTTATTGGTTTGGTCCACCACCAAAACTTTGTAGCCTTCTTCAGAATCGGCATCTATAATCAAGCAACCTTTATCAAGTTTCTGGATGTTAATGGCTTCCTGCTCGTAACTTAAAGCAAAACCTCCGGCATCCGGATACACTTTTAAATAAGTTTCTTTGGTTTCTGATTTAAAAATACCTAGTGCCTGATGCAGTTCTCCCTCTATCTGCACCTTATCAAAACTGGCTATATAAACTTCGCCCGCTTTAATTTTTGGGTGCGCAGAAACATCGTACAAATGCTTGGTAATCTGCTGGCTCAGCTGGTGAAATTGGGTTTCATCGGCGAAAGCTTTTTTGGCAAAACTGCAAATCTCATTTAAAGCTAAATCTTCGGTAGCGTGCGTAAAGCGGTAAACCTCATTTACTTTTTCAAAGGGTTTGAGGAAATAAGTCATTAATAAATTCCGCAATAGGTCTTCATCGGTACGTAAAGGCGCATCAGAAAGCACCATGTATTCGTCTTGCGCTTTATTGCCAACGCGGTGAACGGATAACTGTTGCAAAGAAGCTTCAAAGGTTGTAATCATCTGTTAAAAATAAATTTCATTCGCGGTTTTAAAAGTGTTGCAGTGCGCATCAACAATGATTTTGATATCTTCCGAATAGCCACCGCCCATGCTCACTTGTACAGGTACTTTATGACGATGACAAAGCTCAAAAACAAGTTGGTCCCGCTGTTGGCAAGCATCTAAACTGAGTGCAAGTTTACCCAATTTATCGGTGGCTAACACATCAACTCCCGAAAGATAAAACACAAAGTCGGGTTTTATTTGGGCAAACATGCCTGGCAAAGTGCGGTGCAGTAAATTTAGATAAGCGTCATCTTTCATTCCTACTGGCAAAGCCAAATCTAAATCTGACTGCTCTTTGCGGAAAGGAAAATTCTTCTCGGCATGTGCCGAGAGCGTAAAAACATGCGGATTATCTTTAAATATTTCTGCGGTGCCATTGCCTTGGTGCACATCTAAATCAACAATTAAAATAGAAGTGGCTAATTTATTATTTAATAAGTAGTTGGAAGCAATAGCCTGATCGTTCAATAAACAAAAACCTTCGCCCCAGTTTGAACCTGCGTGGTGTGTTCCGCCAGCCACATTAAAAGCAACGCCGTGCTTTAAGGCAAACTCGGTTGCTTCAATGGTGCCTTGGGCAATTAAAATTTCGCGTTCCACTAAACTGGCACTAAGCGGAAAGCCTGTACGTCGCTCTTCTTGATAGCTTAAAGTTTGATTTTTTAGTTTATCCCAATATTCTTTATCATGCGTAAGCAAAATCCATTGCTCCTCGCACAAACCAGGTGCAAACAAATTTTCATCTGTTATTACGCCTTGGTGCTTTAATTGCAAAGGAATAAGCTCGTATTTTAGCATCGGAAAACGATGCCCAGATGGCAAAGGGTGTATGTATTTGTGGTGATAAGCTATTTTAAGCATTAAGCTGATGCTTTTTAAACACCGCTAATTTATAGAATTGGTAAATGGTAAGCAGTGCCAAAATTGCTAAATATGCCCATAACAGCGTAATTAAATTTTGATGCACCATTTGATCTGCCTCTCTTTTTTGTAAAATGCCATATAAAGCCCAAATTACCACCAAGCCAAAAAAAGGATTGGAGCGCCGCGCTAGTATAAAAATCGTAAGCAAAAAGGTTACACTGTACATGATGATGGCCCAAGTTTCGGCTTGCAAACCAAAACCACCCCAGCTTATCGCATCTAAATACAAGGAAATATTTGCGATGCTGGCTACGCAAATCCATGCAAAGTAAATGGTTAAGGGAAATGCCGTAAAAAGCTTACTGTCAAAAGTTTGATTTTTATCTAACAGATTTAAATTGATAAAAATAATAAGCAAACTGACAAGTTGGATGAGGATTAATAACGCCGAAAGCAAAAGCAATTCGTAAGCGAAGGCGAACACCCAGCATGTTGTAGCGATGTTATTGATGATGAACCAGTTGCCAATACGCAATACATTCTGACTTGGTTCATCGTGCACCTCGCTTTTGTAAGCTTTTATCAAGTGATAAATACAAAAACCGAAGAGCGACAAATAAATTACGCCCCAAATAGAAAAGGTAAAGCCCGCCGGTGTAAACAAGGTTTCATGCTTGGCAGAAACTTCTTGGTTGGTTAAACCGCCAAAAATCCCGAATTGGCTTAAGCTTGAAGTCGCGAAAGCAATTACATAAAATACCAGGTTTAAAATGCTTAGGGTACGGACTTTTTTCATCGTGCTAATTTTTAATGCGTTTATTGAAATTTGATGCGTTCATGCTCGCCTTGGCTGAATTTATCTCCTTTTATTACAGCCTTAATGATGTTAAACAGCACCACCATGTCGCTTTCTGCACTGTTCCAATATTCGGCTTTTGAAACTTCAACCCTTATTAGCGTTAGCTTCGGATCTTGCTTGCCTGCGGGGAACCAAGCTTTCATTGCCGGAATCCAGAGCTGATCTATCTTTTGTTGGTCGTGCGCTAAGTATAATTTTCCGCTCAGCGCGATGTAGGTATTATTTTCTGGGTTGGAATACGTTACGGATACATTGTTATTGATGGCGATATCATGCTCGTCTGGCGTATGTTCATCAGAAAAAAAATAGAGGTTAGCATTGTCGTCAAGCTCCATGGTGTTCATGGGGCGCGAGTAAAATTCGCCGTTTGCCTTTAAAGAATGCAACATGGCAACATTAACATCTTCAATTAAGGTGCGTAGTTTTACAATTTGCGCTGCGTGCTGGGGCGTCATGTTTTTTTGATTTTACAAACGCAAAAAAACTGCCAATACAGGCCGTAAAAAACAAAAGCTTCGCGCTATCCGCGCGAAGCTTTATAAAAAACCGAAAAGCTATTTATTGTACAACTACTTTTTTCACATACTCAACACCTAAACCTGCAACTTTTACCACATACACACCCGGAGATAAAGTATTTTGAACATTTAATGTTAGCGTTTCGTTTTTAAACGAACTTTTGAAAACCTGAGCACCGTTTGAGTTAAATATCGTCACCGTTTTCTCCACGTTTTGTTTGGCAGGCACGCTAATATTTATCACTTCTGTAGCCGGATTTGGATATACTACTACTTCATTGCCCTCACTCAGCTCAAATTTCACGCTATGAAGTCCTAAAACCTTACTTTTTCCGTCAAAATCTACCTGAGATAAACGGTAATAGTTTGTTCCATTTGCCGGACTTTCATGGGTGTAAGAATAGGTTTCTTTTGCGTGGCCATTTTTACCAGAAAATTCGCCAAGATTTGTAAACAACTTACCATCAACGGAGTGTTCCAGCACGAAATTTTTATTATCTTTCTCAGAAGCGGTAACCCATTTAGCGATAACACCATTTGTAGTTTTAGTTACGTTAAAAGAGATAAGATCTACCGGCGTGGTGGAAGGTATTACTGACAGCTTTACTCCGGCTGTTTCATCCCATACCCAATCATAACCGGCCGGTTTGGTTATCCGTCCGGCGTCAATATGCTCTTGTAAGGCGATTTTTGTACCGGTTGGCATTATTAGTTTACCGGTTGGAGCGCTATTGTCTGAATTTAATTTAAACTCTAACTTACCATAAGTTCCTAGCTGTAAGTTTGTAGCAACTGTTAAAATGCCATTCATTATATTGACACGATTTGTTGCGTTTGCATTGGCGATGCCCCCTCTAGGTATGCCTAAAGTTGTCGCAGTGACCGTTCCGGAATATAAATTTAATGTTGCAGAACCGATATCATTGCCTGTATTTTCGCCTACTTGAATTTCTCCCACGGTAATAGCGGCGCCCAAAACATTTACTGTGCCACTTCCGTTATCTCTGGCGTAATGAATTCTTAGTAAGTTGTTTGAACCACAGTCTAGCCCACCATTTGCATATACATTCATTACATTTACATTGTCTGTACCATTGCCTACGGCTATCAAAGATTTAGCTGCAAATATGGCTTTTGAACCTGTACCGGCAGGCGTACCTACATTTATGGTCCCGCCAGCAAGGTAGTTACCACTTCCGTTTCTTAAATTCACTAAAGTTGCGTCTACCGTCCCAGTATTTTCTATGTTCAACACCGAGCCATTTACCATATTTAAATTAGTTCCCAAAAATCCTTTTTGCAGATTTAGGGTTGCACCTACTCCTGTTAGGCTTAGATTTGAGCTTCCCGAAGCAACAGCGTCTGTAGTTTGGTTTACCACAATTCCCGCCGGTATTTGGTAAGTGCCTACCTTAATATCTGTTGGTGCCACTCCAGTGCCATCGTCCCAGTTTCCGAGGGTAGTGTACTCGTTATCCCCAGACGCCCCTGTCCAAGTATAGGTTTGCGCCAGTGCGTTTAATGAAAAAACACTTGCTACGGCCAACATTAAGCCGTGTTTTGAAAAGTAATTGTGCTTCATAATTTATTGAAATTTGGTTAATAATTTGCAAAAAAATGTCAATCATACATTTATCAAAAACGCCACAAAAACCCCATTTCGAACATATTTCAATAAACGTCTGAGAGATTCAGATTGTAATTGGTTCTACAAAAGAAAATCATTTTATCAAGCTCCGCAACCTGTGCTGTCCTGTATCAGTTTTTATAGAAGAGACTAAACGAATGGAGTAAGAAAACAATCTTGTTCTAGGCTTACAATAATCACTACTAACTAAAATACAGCTACTTGCAAACAATTTTTATACTATTTCCATACGCCAGCACATAAATCCCTCAAATTAAGACCCCACATCCAATCCAATCGTTTTTAACAAAATGCTAGCGTTAAAGGTCCGGCATTCTCCGTTTTTTATGCGGTAGTCAAAAAACATTTCTCCGTTATTCACCTGTATATCAAAATGGAAATTGCGGACTTTACCGGGCAGTTCTGAAGCCAGTTGCGCCAATTGCAGATCATGCGTGGCCACCAAACCCGGTGTTTGCTGTTGTACCAGCTTTTTAATAAACGCTGCAGAACCGAGATATTTGTCTCTGCTGTTGGTTCCTCGCAACATTTCATCTACCAAAACAAAAGCGTTTGCACAAGTGGCGCTGCGGTCTAAAATCATTTTTATCCGGTCAATCTCGGCCTTAAAAGTAGAGGTGCCATCGGCCAAGGAGTCTTTGATGCGCATGAAGCTAAACAATTGGAATATAGATGCCTCAAAGCGGTTTGCGCAAACATGTGCGCCTGCAAAGGCCAATACCATATTTATGCCAACGGTACGCAAAAAAGTAGATTTGCCCGCCATGTTAGAACCGGTGATGATGTCAACCGTTGCCTCTGGTGTTAAATGGAAGTCGTTAGCAACTCTTAGTTCTGCTTTAATTAAAGGATGGCCCAATTGCTGCGTACAGAAAGCAAAATCTTCTTTTAAAATGGGTTTCACCCAGTTTGGATGGTTGATTTTTAAAGTAGCTAGACTGATTAAACGCTCAAATTCGCCAATCAGCTCCACACCTTCTATCAGCTTAGCTTTATTTTCGCGCTCCCATCGCGCCAAGCGCATTAAACAACGCAAATCCCATTGGAAAAATAAGTTCAAAAATATGCCAACAATGGGGTTTAAGCGTGCGTTGAGCGAATTTAGGATTTTGGCCAACTCCGTTATTTGTTGATGCAAAGGCTTTGACGATTGGATACGCGTTACATAAACATGGAGCAAAGCGCTCTGCCACTGCGTTTCCTCCATCCATTTAATATTTGACACATACGACTGTAAAACCGCTACATTTCGCCCGATGGCTTCGTGCACCACGTCAATCTGTGCTTTAAATAAAAAATAAAACGCACCGCCTGCCAAAATAGCCAGACCTAAAATATTCCAAAACAGGCCTCCGACAAAAATTGACAGCAACAGTAACACCGGATTGAGTATCGAGAAAAAATAGACCCCTGCTTTTACCCAAGATTTAGCTGTAAATGCCAAACGTTGTGGCAGTTGTTGCTGATAAAAGCTTTCGGAGAAAACGCCTTTTTTATCAATCCCAAACAAATGCGTTCTAAAATCAAGGATTTCGATGGCTTTGTTTGCCAACTCATCTACGGCATCTTGCGTTTTGATGATCTCGGCAATATTTGCCGGCTTTTTGAGTGCCTCGGCAAGTGACAACAGCCCTCTTTCTGTAGCACAACGATTTATGTAAGCATAAAGCGAATGCTCGCCAAATATATCCAGATCACTGCTATAAGCATGTGTGGCATCTTCAAAAATGGCGCCGTGCGAATAAATATTGGCGTCGCCTTTTTCGATGTTCAATTCATTTTGTACCAAGGTCAGTTTTGTGGTGATAAATTGATATTCGTTTTGCACCAAGCTTTGCTTTTTTACCAACAACAGAAAAGCAACAACTGTGGCAAGTGCAATCCAAAAAACGGCGGATAAACCAAAATCAAAAAGAAACCATATGGCAAAAACGGCTAAAGCAAATACAGCTAAACGCAGGTAAGCGTAAAAATCAAGCTGTTTCTTTAATTTCTGAGATTTGCTTTTCAGTTCGTTTGCTAAATGGATATAACTAAAGGTGTTACTGTTTTTTAAATTCATAAGCAGAAAAAAAGCCGTTGGATGGTGTTCCAACGGCTATAAATTTATAAATTAATTGGCTATTACTTTTCCGGAGAAATCTCTACACGACGGTTTAAGATACGGCCAGATTCCGTAGAATTATCAGCAATAGGCATTGTTTCGCCAAAGCCTTTGGTAATTAAACGGTTTGAAGCTACACCGCTGTTTACCAGATAGTTTTTAACCGCGTTTGCACGGTCAACGGATAAAGCCATGTTTCTTGCTTCGGTACCTTCTGCAGAAGAGTGCCCGTTTAATAAAAATTTAGTGTTGCCAGATTTTTTGATTTGCGCAGCAATTTCTTCTAAAGTGGCATAGGAAGAAGTTTTTAAAACCGAAGAGTTAAACTCGAACTGGATGTTTTTGTAGTCATAAGGCTTCAATTCTTCTTTAGGACATCCGTTGTTAGACGCGTCGCCTTTTACTTCTGGACACTCATCTTGCGAATCAGGAATTCCGTCTCCATCAGTATCCACTTCTTTTACCGGCTCGGCAGGTTTTGCTGGCTCCACAACTTCTGTTTCTTCTTTAGGCTGTTGTACCACAGCTTTTTTTGATTTACACGAGCTGTAAAACATAGCCACAAGAGCTAAACTACAAACCAGCACTACAGTTTTAAAATTTGCTTTAATCATAACTTATAATTTTCAATACGTTTCAAATCCTGCAATTATAACACCATTATTTGAAATTAAAAATTGAAATGGCTTAAAAGAAAGCATATCTGAGAATTGGACGAATGATTGGATGACAGAATGAGAAGCAAGCGTTTTTTGCTTAAGAAAAGACGTACCCAGGAGCAGATTCGAACTGCCACGCCCGTACAGGCGCCACCCCCTCAAGATGGTGCGTCTACCAATTTCGCCACCTGGGTATGGCGCAAATATATAGCTTTAATTGATTTTGAAATTATTTTTTAGAAATTCAGCTTGCCTGTCAACCCTGCAAACAAGCTTACTTGCCACGCATACCTAAAAAAGAAAAAAGCTTACCTTTGTTCAATGATTATTAAATCCGCAGTTTTTACGGTCAGCAATACCAAAATTAGCAAATTGCCTGCGCCAGATATGCCCGAGTATGCCTTTATCGGCAGGTCCAATGTGGGCAAATCATCCCTCATTAACATGATAACCGGCGTAAAAGGCTTGGCAAAAACATCGCAAAAGCCGGGTAAAACACAGTTAATCAACCATTTTCTGATTAATGAAAGCTGGTACATTGTGGATTTACCGGGCTACGGCTACGCAAAAAGCTCTAAAAGCAACCGTTTAGAGTGGGCTAAATTTATACGCCATTATCTGGATAAGCGCGAAAACCTGCAATGCGTTTTTGTTTTAATCGACAGCCGTTTAGAGCCACAAAAAATAGATATCGAGTTTTGCTGTTCTTTGGGCGAGCGAGGCATCCCCTTCATTTTGGTTTTCACAAAAGCTGATAAACAAAACCGCAGCAAATCCGCGCAAGCGATGGAGCAGTTTAAAAAAGCTTTGTTAGCATATTTTGAGGAAGTGCCCCAAATGATTTTGACTTCTGCCGAAAACGGCACCGGAAAAGACGAAGTGCTTACTTTGGTGGATGATATTAACCAAAGGTTTGAGGCGCCGAAACTTGCCAAACCCGAAGAACAACAATAATTTTAGTAAAGCGCGGCAGGCATAATTCGCGCTTATTATATTTGGTTTGCTAAATCAGCTAGCCAACAAAAATCAATACGCAAGCAGATGAAAAAATACTTTTCGCTGGTTACTTTTTCGCACACCATTTTTGCCATGCCTTTTGCATTTATCGGCTTTTTTTTAGCGATAAATACGGCGGGCGGTGAGTTTTCTTGGCTAAAGCTTATTTTAATGGTGCTTTGTATGGTGTTTGCCCGCAACGCCGCCATGGCATTTAACCGCTATTTAGATAGGGATATTGATGCTAAAAATCCGCGAACTAAAGTAAGGGATATTCCATCCGGACGCATCAGCGCAAAAAATGCCTTAATATTTACCATCGCCAATTGCGCATTGTTTATCGGGGCTACATTTTTTATCAATCCGTTATGTTTTTGGCTTTCGCCGATTGCTTTGTTGGTTGTTTTAGGTTACAGTGCCACCAAACGTTTTACCGCTTTATGCCATTTGGTATTGGGTTTAGGATTGTCTTTAGCGCCCATTGGCGCTTATCTGGTAGTAACAGGCGAGTTTGCCGTTTTGCCTGTACTTTTTTCTTTGGCCGTACTTTGCTGGGTTAGTGGCTTTGATATTATTTACGCGCTACAAGACGAAGATTTTGACCGCGAGGAAAAACTGCACTCCATCCCCTCCTATCTCGGAAAAAAAAGAGCCTTAAACGTGAGCAATATTTTGCATGTGTTTGCAGCCATTTTTGTGATTATCCCTTTGTTTTTAACCCCCCTAAGCTTACCCTATTATGTAGGTTTGGCCGTATTTATTGGTATGCTTATTTACCAACATTTGCTGGTGAAACCAAACGACCTAAGTCGGGTAAATTTTGCATTTATGACTACCAATGGCATTGCTTCAGTAGCTTTTGCCTTATGTTTTTTGTTTGATATTTATTACCGTAGTATTTTATGAAGATCCAGAAAACCCCTAGAACATACCTACCGCAGAACTTAAATATTGATTGGGAAAGTTTAGCTCCTATTTTTGATGAGCTGAAACAGCGCCCCCTATCTTCATTAGCGCAGTTAGAGCAATGGTTAAAAGACAAAAGCGAGCTAGAAGCCGCGTTGGAAGAAGATTTTGCTTGGCGATACATTAAAATGACCTGCGACACGGCTAATGAAGATTTGGTAAAATCGTTCCAATACTTTGCTACTGAAATTGAACCTAAGATTGCACCTATTGCCAATGAGCTGAACAAGAAATTGGTGGAAAGTGAATTTATAGAACAACTGGATCAAGAAAAATACTTCATCTATATACGTAGTGTAAAGCAGGCCTTGGCTTTGTTCAGAGAAGAAAATATTCCTTTGCAAACCGAATTGCAGGTTGAGCAACAAAAATACCAGGCCATTACCGGCGCTATGTCTGTTGAACTGCAAGGCAAAGAATACACTTTAGAGCAAGCCGCTAACTTCCTTAAAAACCTGGACCGCCCCGTGCGTGAAGAAGCATGGAAAAGTATCAGCGTTCGCCGTTTGCAAGATAAAGACGTATTAAATCAGCTGTTTAACAAATTGGTGAAATTGCGCCATCAGGTGGCAAAAAACGCCGACTTTGATAACTTCCGCGATTATATGTTTGCCTCTTTAGGCCGCTTTGATTATACGCCACAAGATTGCTTTGATTTTCACAAAGCCGTTGAACAAGAGGTAGTGCCTGTGCTAGCTCAGCAAGCGGAAGAACGAAGAAAAAAACTGGAACTAGATAGCTTAAAACCTTGGGACACCGAGGTAGATGCCAGCGGAAAAGCGCCCTTAGTGCCATTTAACGGCGGTGAAGAGCTCATCGAAAAATCGACCAGATGTTTTAACCGTTTGGATGCTTTCTTAGGTTCGCGCCTAGAAATTATGAAAGCTAACGGCTTGTTTGATGTGGAAAGCCGTAAAGGTAAAGCGCCGGGAGGCTACAATTATCCGCTTGCGGAAAGTGGCGCACCTTTCATTTTTATGAACTCGGCAAATTCTTTTAGAGATTTAACCACCATGGTGCATGAGGGCGGACACGCGGTACATACTTTTTTAACCGCGAACCTGGAGCTTAATGATTTTAAACATTGCCCATCAGAAGTTGCTGAGCTGGCATCTATGAGCATGGAATTGATTTCTATGGATTATTGGGACGAGTTTTTTGACAATGCCGAGGATTTAAAAAGGGCTAAACAATACCAGCTTAAAGATGTTTTAAAAACCTTGCCCTGGGTGGCTGTTGTAGATGCTTTTCAACATTGGATTTATACCCACCCAGCGCATTCTGTAGAAGAGCGCACCCAAGCATGGACAGCTATTTTTAAACGCTTTGGGGCAAATTTTGTGGACTGGGACGGCCAACAAGAGGCTTTAGAAAACCTTTGGCAAAAACAGCTGCATATTTTTGAAGTGCCTTTTTATTATATAGAATATGCCATTGCGCAACTTGGCGCGATAGCGGTGTGGAAAAACTATAAAGAAAATCCCGAAAAAGCTTTAGCAAATTACATTGCAGCTTTAAAATTAGGTTATACAAAAAGTATTAAGGAAATTTATAAAACGGCAGGCATCGAATTTAATTTTAGCAGTGCTTACATTAAAGACTTGGTACTGTTTGTGCAAAACGAATTAAAAAAACTCGAAAATTAAGCGCATAAATTCTTTTGGCTTTTTAATTTTGCGAGGCTAAAAATCATCATAAACAATATAAATATGAAAAAATTAATAAAACCGCTCGTGTTGCTTTTTGCCTTAGTAACAACCGGAAACCTATCTTTCGCAAACGGTAAAGTTCCGGAAGTTTATATTTCTGAGGCTCCTGTAAGCGATTTAAGCGGACAGCAGTTGTTAAATACAACTTGGTTTTGGCTGTTAGTTGCCGTGGTATTGGTGGTATTGCTAACCGCTTTAGTGGCTACAAAGGACCAAGAAAATCAAACGCATTTTCCAGAACATTTAATCTAACAATGTTATAAAGTGTTGCGTGATGTTTTGCGCAACATTTTTTTGATTTTTGCGATCGGCGAAAGCCAAACAAACGGAACAGATGAAAAATTTACTTCACCTACTTAAAAACAAATTTTTTATAGCCGGAACTGCTTTTGTGGTTTGGATGTTCTTTTTTGACCGCAACGATTTGGCATCGCAGTATGATTATTACAGCCGTGTACAAAAGCTAGAGGAAGAAAAAAGCTTTTACGAAGCAGAAATTGCAAAAGCCTATACCGAATTGAAAGAGCTAACCACCAACATCCAAAGCTTAGAAAAATTTGCCCGCGAACGCTATTACATGAAACGTGACAACGAAGATGTGTACGTGGTTACTGATAACAAAGCAGAGAAATAACTAATAAATCCGGGGCAAGCTGAGCTTATATTTTACAGCTACAATACGTATTGCAAACACTACGGCAACAGCAATAAATTTCACCAAAGCCTCATTAATCCCCAAAGCGCTTAGCAGCAAATATACTAGCCCGCCAATAATGCAGGCTGTTGCATAAATCTCTTTTCTAAATATTAGGGGAATGTTATTCAGCAAAATATCTCGCGTAATACCGCCAAAACAACCGGTAACGGTACCTAGTGCCACGCAAATACCCGGACTTAAATCATAAGCCAAACCCTTTTGCAAACCAACTACGGTAAAGAAACCCAAACCTAGCGAGTCAAATAAAAATAAAGTGATTTTTAAGGTTTTGATGCGTTTCCAGAAAACCATGGCTACAATGGCCGTGATGATGATGAGCAAAGAATAGTTGGCGTTTTTTAACCAAAACACCGGTGTAATACCCAGCAACAAATCGCGCAGGGTTCCGCCACCCACAGCCGTAACAAAAGCAACAATTAAAACGCCGAAAGCGTCTAAACGTTTTTGCATGGCGGCAAAAGCGCCAGAAACAGCAAAAGAAAAGGTACCAAAGATGGTTACGATGTCGCCAATCCAAAGGTTAAATTGTTCCATTGCGCTTTCTTAAAAACCACTCTAAACTTAGCAAAATCAAAATTAAGGCAAAAAGCCATCCCGACGCAATAAGTGGCTGGTAACTTTGCTGTTGGAAGCTTACAGGTTTTACCTTTTGGTTCTTTTTGATAGAATCTGCCAATGATGTTAAGTTTTGAGGCATAAGCATACTGGCACCACTTTGCCTGCTCAAATGATACAGCAATTGGTGATCTGCTTTATTGGCCAAATCTTCCACATTTAGTTCTTCAACAATAAAATTGCCCGAGCTGCTGTAATTGTTGTTGTTAAATTTTGTACTTGCGGTAAAGCTGTACTCTCCTGGTGCAAAAGGTCCCACCGTGAGCTGATAACTCTTATCCGTTCTGGAAAACAAATAGCTGTAACGCTTTCCTTTACTGTCTTTCAGTTCTAGCTTTACTTCGGGCTGATTTACCAGCTCGTAACTATCATTATACAACTCCGCAGTCAAAAGAACCTGTTCGTTTTCGTTGTATCGCGAGGCATCTGCGCGTGCTACAAACTTTCTTTTATCTTGCTTGGCGCTTAAATACTGGACAGATTTGGAGATTAGCTCGTCAAACGCATCAAAGTTGTTGTTTTTGGAGTAAGTGTCCATGCGCCAGCGCCAAATGCCCTCGCCGTTTAAAATCGCTTCTTTTTTAGCACCCAAATCGCTGAAAAGCAATTGTGGAACTTCCGTACTTCCGTTTACAGCTTTGCCTTTCAACAATATTTTAGCAGAAGCCTGATTTTGGATGGCACTAAGCGGCGAGGCTAAAGGCGCCAAAGCGCTTAGCTCTTGTTTAGTTTGATCCGTAATGGCGAAAGCAAAGAAGCCTTCATTAAAGCTGGTGCTATAGCTTTGCGGTGTAGGCGCGGGTATCAATTTAGCCCAGCTTTGTAAGGCGTTTAGTTTGCTGATGTCTGTTTGGTTGCCGACGATGAACCACAGGCTCGCTTTATTATTGATGTTTATGCTTTGGATGGGATGTTTGGCAGAAGGCAAGTTGTGCAAAACTAGCAGGCCAAATTTGTTTAAGTCGCGCGGCACGTCATCGGCGAAAGCCAATTGTACTTTATAGTTTTGGTTACTTTCTATCGCTTGCCTTAAAGCGCTCAAATCTGGATGTGGCGCATCTGCCAGCAACAAAATCTGCTCTTGGCCGTCTATCACATCCACATAAAGTGTTAACTGATTGTTTTTTATGCTTTTTTCTTGATTAATAGGTTTAAGCGAAAGAGAGATTTTCTGTATACCTTTTTTCTTGGCATCTAAAGTAAACTTTACAACTTGTTGGTCTTCATTGCTTTTAAAATGCAAGGGGAAGGTTTTTCTTTGGCCATCGTTAGTGCTCACTTGCAATTGGCTATTTGCACCTTTTGCTGCGCTCGCCTTAACCGATATTTGAACCTCGTGCTGGTTGCCTAAATAAACCAGGTGGTTGTAATTAGGCTGTTGCAACAGCAAATCCCTCTTTGCAACCGTATCGCCAAGCGCCACGGTATAAATGGGGAAAACCGTGTTTTCTGCTTTTTGAACAGGGTTTGCACCTTTGGTGTAAACGCCATCACTTAACAGAATTAAAGCGCCAACGTTTTCTGGGTTTTGATTTTTTATCTCCTCAAAAACCGCAGTTATATCTGTTTCTTTTTCAAGGTTATCTGCTTTAAAACCTTTATAAACGGTTGAGCCAAAACTAAGCGTACGAACATCGTAATTTTCTTTTAGCGCTTCCGCTAATGCGTTAAGGTTTTTATAGTAAGCAACCTGATTGAAGCCGGCCGGCGCATTGCTGCTTACCGAGCTAGAAACATCTTGCGCAATAAAAACAACAGGCTTGGTTAAGCGCGAAATATTGGTTTTAAAAAGTGGCGCCAAAAGCAAAAAAGCAATTAAGCTCACCACCAGCATCCGCAAAGCAAAAAGGATGCGTTTTAGCCAAACAGTGTCAAAACTTTTTTTTCGGTACAGCCAAAAAGCATAGCCGAAGCCCAATGCTAGGCATGGCAGGACCCACCAAAAGCTTACATCGTTAAACACCAAAGCAAATAGTAGGGGCATATTTTGGCGCTTACTCTATTTCAAAGTTTGCGTTCACAACGGCGGTAATCTCTTTACGGATAGAGCTGACATCGTTTATGCCGTAATCAGAAGTCATGTTAGAGTTTTCGGGAGTTATTTGCAACACGCCCATCCTAGCGCTTTTAAGCGTGCCCAAACTGCGGTTTGTTGCTTCGGCCACTTTTTCGCCGCGTATCATGGCGTCTTTAGCGGCCGCCGCCTGAATATCTACTTTAACATCGCTAAGCTTGGTGTAATAATACTCTGGCGCGTTAACGTTGAAGTTAAGCCCCTGCTCAAACAAAGACGCAATTGAGATAGAAACCTCTTTAATCTTGTTTACATCTGCCGAGCTTACTTCTAAAGTTTGGTTAATGGTGTAAGAACGCACGCCCAACTGTTGCCCGCTGCTGCTATAATTGTACTGCGGATAAACATTAATGGTTTTAAGATCAATATCTGCGTCTTTAAAACCTTTTGATTTTAAAAACTGCACCACCAAAGGCCGTTGGCGCGATAGCTCGCGGTAAGCATCTTGAGCGCTTGACGCATCGATATTAAAGGTTCCTCTTAAAATTCCTAGGTCAGAAACAATCAGTTGCTTGGCAGAACCGGTAACGTTAATGGTTTGGTCTGATTTGATGCTCTTTAATCCGCCGGCTAAAATAAAAGCTACCACAATGGCGCATATCCCAATAATAAGTGCCGGAATTATAAATCTGTCTTTCATTTGCTGTGTTTAATTGATACAGGCAAAACCTTTGCCGCTTTAAAGCTAGTAAATATCAATTTAAAATTTCAAGCATAAACGCAAGCTTAATCAAACAATTGCTTAAACCACCACCTTATCAACATAATTAGAGTTCATAATGCCCAGCACGCCCATATATTTCAATTTGAACTTTACCAAATCGCCCACCTTATAATTTTGTTTATTCTGATGAAAATCTAGCACCAACATATCCGAACTGGCTTCTATGATATCCATATCATCATCCTCCAGAATTAGATACTTGGGGTTGCAATCTAGTAAGCCAATATCTACAATGGCGCGGTACGATTTTTTGCCATAGTCTTCTGTGGGGTAGCTGGGTTTACCGCCGGCAACATTAAAACCTTGCTCGCCGTTAGGCACTTTGGGTTTTTCGTACAGCTCTATAATTTCGCCATAAAGCTCAAAAACATCATCGTACATGCCTTCAATGGTTTTATTGCGGAATAAATCGAGGCCAAAAAACAGCACCTCGCCTACCCTAAAATGGTTTACTTGCTTGGGCAACTGTTTTTTAAGCAATAGCGGAACGGTAACGCTGGTGCCGCCAGAAACCCAAGGGATATGGATGTTAAATTTAGCTTCAATCAGTTGTTTGTATAAACAAAGCTGTATCAGTTTATCTTCTGACGGCATAATGCCGTTTAAGCAATTAAGGTTAGTGCCCAATCCCACGATACTGATGTTTGGCAAATGCAGGATTTTAGCATAAAAATCCATCAGCTGGTCGCCTACCACGCCTTCGCGCAAATCTCCCATCTCTATCATCACAATAATTTTATGGATTTTGTGCTGTCTGCCTGCCTCATCGCTCAGCATTTTAATGGTGCTGTAATCCGTATTAAAGCTTACATCGGCGTACTTGATGACGTTTGCAATACTTCTTTTTGCGGGAGGTTTAATGTACACGGTTTGCACATCGGCGTTAAGCTGCTTTATAGCTTTAAGGTTGCTAATGCGGGTATCATGAAATTCTTTGACCCCTAAATTCAACAGTTCTTGCAGGTAGGTTTTGTTGCCGCAAAGCAGCTTTGAAACCACGCCCCACTCGATACCCTGCGTGGCAAACCAGCCAGCAAGCATTTGGTAGTTATGTTGTAGTTTGTTTTTGTAAAGTTTTAAATAAGCCATTTAATTTTTTGGAGGGTTTTAAAATTAACGTTGCAAACGCATCTCCAGATACTTATTGGTAAAACCCAGTTTCTCGTAAAGCTTTTTGGCCGGATTATCGGCTTCTACGTGTAAAGCAATGCTTCCTTCTGCAAGCTCTAAGCATTTTTGCATCAGCTGTGTACCTAAGCCTTTGCCGCGCTGATTCTCGTGTACAGCGATATAAACCAAAATGTTTTCCGGGATATAGCTTTGCATCCCTGTTTCGTTGAGCACTGCGGCGCCCGCTAAATAACCGCCTTCTTCTGCCAGTATCACTAGGCCGCCTTTCTCAAATACATAATCCAGGCATTTTAATATATCTACTTTGTTATCGCCGTAAACTCCTAACTGGGTTTCTAAAAAAGCTGCGATAGCTAGGTTTGGGAATGATGGGTTTTCGCCGGTTTGTTTGTCCAGAATGTGGTATATCATAAATAAGTTTTGTACTTCAAGCCTTGTAGTAAGATTAAGGGTTCACCGCTAAAAAAGCACCCCATTGAGGCGTTTAACCTTGGCATAATGCAAAGCCATGGCGCAAGGCAAAAAGAATTATTAAATGTGTCAAAAGCACAAATATATGAAATATAATTAATTATTAATTATACAACAAGCTAAAAATCGATAAAATGACGCTTTAATTGATATTTTAAAACAGGTTTACAAAATTCGTTTATCTTTAAATTTTGAAAGAAACGCACATTATATGTCAACATACACCATATTAATCATCTTATGCGGACTGGTAATTTTCTCATATCTGTTTGATATGATTGCGAAAAAAACCAAAATCCCGTCCGTGCTTTTGTTGTTGTTTTTGGGCATCGGCTTAAAACAAATTGTCACCTATTTCCAGATTGAAACCTTTGATTTTTTAACCATATTGCCTACGCTAGGTACGGTAGGTTTGATATTAATTGTTTTTGAAGGTGCGCTGGACTTAAAGTACGACCAAGAAAAAAACCGGGTAATTAAAAAAACACTTTTAGCTGCGGTAATTATTCTGCTGGTAACTACCGCCGCCATTACTTTTATTATTCACGAGCTTACCGGCGAAACCTATTACCTATGTTTTGCCAATGCCATCCCTTTCAGTGTAATTAGTTCGTCTATCGCTATACCCTCGGCGGCTAATTTGGGCAGGCGCGACCGTGAATTTGTGATTTACGAATCGTCTTTCTCTGATATTGCGGGCATTATTTTGTTCAACTTTGCCATCAGTAATGATAGCTTTAACGTAAGTGCTTTCGCAAGTTTAGGTGCCGAGCTGGTGATGATTTTCTTGTTCGCGTCCGTATCTTGCTTGCTGCTGCTTTACCTTATCGGCAAAATCAGCCATCATGTTAAATTCTTTTTAATCATCTCTATTTTGGTGCTGGTATATGCCGTGGGGCAAAGCTACCACCTCTCTGCGCTGATAATTGTGCTGGCTTTCGGTTTGTTTTTAAACAATGCCGACGAAATACGCATCCCTTTTTTCCGCAAGTATTTTATTTATCCCAACCTTTCTAAAGATTTGGTTCAGCTGCACCAGCTATCTGCGGAAAGTGCTTTTTTAATGCGTACTTTCTTTTTCATCATCTTTGGTTTTACGATAGTGGTAAACCAGTTTCAGGATTTAAAGCTAATCCAATACGGCTTAATTATTTTGGGCGCAACCTATCTTATCAGGCTGTTGTACTTGAAATTTGTAGCTAAAGTGCCTATTAACCCCATCGTTTTTATTACGCCACGTGGTTTAATTAGCATTTTGTTGTTTTATAACCTGCCAAAAGAGATGCGCATTAACGGCGTAGAAACAGGTTTACTGTTTATGATGATTTTAGCTACCAGCGTGGTAATGAGTTTGGGTTTGCTGAGTTCTAAGAAAGAGAAAGCGCCTGTGGCCTAAGGATACTGACGCGGGGACCTGTGCGAGAGGCCCTGCCAGTGCAGAAAAACCCCTCGCACTTAGGCGTGTTTTTCCTTATTATCTTTGTTAAATTCTATATCTTTGAAACCGTATTAATAAAGCCGGTTTTATTAATGCCGCACACACAAAAGGATATGACAACTGATGCCTTGGGCAATCTATTTTTTGGCAATAATATGAGTAATTTAATCTTTAGCCTTACACTAAACTTCAAATATCGCGTTAATATCAAAGCCAAAAATTAAGTATGTTAAATCTTTGGAGGTTCATTAGCCGGTATAATGCGTTCTTTTTCCTGATTATCTATTTAACGATAGCGCTGGTGCTGTTAATCCGTAATAACGATTTTCAGCGTGCAAGTACCTTCAATACCTCAAACCAAATTGTGGGGAGTGTTTACCAAGAGGTAAACTCGATAAACAAATACCTTAATTTAGCGTTGGTGAACGATAGTTTGGCAAATGAAAACCGCCGCCTGCACGCCATGCTAAAAACTTCGTTCATGGACGACAGCCTGGTCACCAACACCGTAACGGATACCATCCATAAAGTAAAATACGAGTATATTTTAGCCGAGGTAGTTAACAAATCCATCAACTCCAGAAACAATTACATCACCATTAACCGCGGCAGCAAACAGGGCATTAAAAAAGGAATGGGCGTAATTGGTCCTAGCGGCGTGGTGGGCATTGTGTGGAATGTTTCAGAAAACTTCGCTTCTATCCAATCGGTACTGCATGAAGATACACGCATTACCTCATCTATTGAAGGCACACCGTATTTTGGCCCTTTGGTGTGGAACGGTAAAGACCCGCGCATTGTCACCTTAACAGACATCCCAAATCAGCTGAACTTAAAACCTAAAACCCGCGTAGTTACCTCGGGCCTAGGCGTTATTTTCCCTAAAGGAATATTGATTGGCACGGTGCTAAAATCGGGTGTTAAAGGTGGCGGCAGCTTTTTGGATATTGCCGTTAAACTGTCGACAGATTTTTACGCCTTGCAGTACGTTTACGTTATCAAAAACAATTTCCAAACAGAGCAAGAAACTTTGGAAGAAGCCAATAAGGAGAGCTTAAATGAATAATATCATTAAAAATATCATCAGATATTTAGTGCTGGTGCTGATACAGATTTTTCTGTTGAAGAATATGGTATTATTTGGCCTAAACACGCCTTACCTGTACATCCTATTTATACTGCTTTTACCTTTTGAAACGCCAAATTGGCTGTTGTTTCTGCTTTCCTTTTTGATAGGTTTAAATATCGATTTGTTTAACGATACCGTAGGCCTACATGCCTGCGCCTGCGTAATTACGGCCTTTTTTAGGGTGTTAATTACCAGCATTACGGTACAAAAAGAAAATTACGAAAGCGACCCCGAGCCTACCCTTGCCATCATGGGTTTCCGCTGGTTTTTCTTTTACGCGCTGGTGCTCATCTTTATCCACCACTTTACGCTTTTAAATTTAGAAGTATTCCGTTTTTCGGAAATCCCAGCTACAATAAGCCGTGTTTTCCTCAGTTCTTTATTTACTTTGTTATTGGTTTTTGTGGCAGAGATTGTATTCTTTAAAAAGAGGCAGCGTAAATGAACAGTTTTTTTAAGCGTAGGTACGTTATCCAAGGAATTTTCATTTTAATTGGCCTGATCTTGCTGGGCCGGCTTTTCTACATCCAAGTTATCGATGATTCGTACAAGCTTTCGGCAGATAACAACGTGTTACGGAAACTCATCATCTATCCCGCAAGGGGAATTATTTTGGACCGTACCGGCGAAACGCTGGTTCAAAACGAGCCTGTTTACGATATAATGGTGATTCCGGGGCAGGTGAAAGAGATGGACACGCTAGAGTTTTGTCGCTTAATAAAAATTAGCAAAAACGATTTTGACCGTGCCTTTAAAAAAGCAAAAAACTACTCCTTATATAAGGCATCGCTTTTCCAGAAGCAGATATCTGCCTTAACTTATGCGGCCTTTCAAGAAAAGCTGTTCGAGTTTCCGGGCTTTTATGTGCAAAACCGTTCGGTGCGCTATTATCCAGATTCTACCGCGGCGCAGTTTCTCGGTTATATTGGCGAGGTAAACGAGCGCGAGATCGAGAAATACAACGGCTTTTACAGTCAGGGAGATTACATCGGTAAAACGGGCATCGAAAAATCGTACGAAGATCTGCTGCGCGGGCAACGCGGGGTGCGCAACATTATGGTAGATGTGCATAACCGCGAGCAGGGTAGCTTTTTTGGCGGAAAGTACGATACCACTGCCGTTGCCGGCGATAAGCTCATTTCATCGCTCAACAAAAAACTGCAGCTCTTTGGCGAGCGTTTAATGCACAACAAAATTGGCAGCGTGGTGGCCATAGAACCCTCTACCGGAGAGATTCTGGCATCCATCAGCAGTCCGAGTTACGATCCCAACATGATGGTGGGCAGGCAGCGCGGCAACAACTACATGAAGCTTTTGCGCGATCCCTTTAAGCCCATGTTCATCCGCCCTATACAAGCCGAATATCCGCCGGGCTCCATCTTTAAAGTAGTAAACGCTTTAGTTGCCCAGCAGTTTGGCTTAATTAGCGCCAACACCTATTACAACTGCCCCGGCGGTTACCGCTACGGCAGGCGCGGTTTTATGGGCTGTACGCACGTGCACGGCACAATCAACCTGGCGCAATCTATAGAAACCTCTTGCAATACTTATTACGGTTACACCTATGCCCGCATGATAGACCAAACCGGAATGCGGCCGGTAAACGCTTACAAACGTTGGCGAGAGGCTGTAATGAAATTTGGTTTAGGGCATGCTTTAGGGATAGATTTACCTGCCGAACGTAACGGGATGGTGCCAACGGCAGATTATTACACTAAATCTTTCCGTAATGATAAATGGACTTCATCTTTCAACATCTCCTTATCTATTGGGCAGGGCGAGCTGGGGATTACCCCATTGCAAATGGCCAACGTGGCGGCCATTATCGCAAACAGAGGCTTTTATTATACACCGCACTTAATTAAAGCCATTGGCGAAGAAAAGGTGGTAAAACCCGAGTTTACCAAAAAAAACAATGTAGGTGTTGATGCTAAATATTTTGACCCGGTTGTTGAAGGGATGAGCCGTGTAGTAAATGCTCCCGGCGGCACGGCCTACAATGCAAAAATTGACGGTATTGAGGTTTGCGGTAAAACGGGTACAGTGCAAAACCCACATGGCGATAACCACTCGGTTTTTATTGCTTTTGCGCCGCGCAACAATCCAAAAATTGCCATAGCTGTAGTGGTAGAAAACGCCGGTTACGGCTCGGTGTGGTCCGCCCCAATTGCAAGTTTAATGATAGAGCAGTACCTGCGCGATTCTATCAGCAGACCAAAATATTACAGCGACCGTTTGTTGCAGGCCAACCTGTTACCCGGCCAAAAGAAAGTGTATGTGCGGCCTAGCAACAACAAGCCAGATAGCAGCAAAAGTGAGCGACCGGTAATACAGCCCGCCGTGGTGCCCAATAAAAAAACGTTTTAAAGAATGAATACGCAAAACAGAAACTTCTTTTTCAACGTCGATTTTTTGACCATCTTTTTGTACCTCTGCCTGTTGGCTATCGGTTGGTTTAGTATCCACGCAGCGGTGTATAACGAGGATGAGGCGCTCATTACCCTAAGCAGCAACTCGGGCAAACAACTGATATTTATTGTTGTGGCCATAGTGGTGGGCGTTGTTATTTTACTGTTAGACAGCAGGTTTATGTTCACCTTCTCCCCTGTTTTTTACGGCATCACCGTTTTACTGTTGGTGGTGGTGCTTGTGGTAGGGCGTAATGTGGGCGGTAACCAAGCGTGGATCCCCATTGGCAGTTTCCGTTTGCAACCATCCGAGTTTGCCAAGTGGGCTACCTCCCTCCTGCTGGCGCGGCATTTAAGCGTCATGAACTCTAAACTAAGCGAGTGGCGCACCGCATTGCCAACGCTGGCCATTTTGGGCGTGCCTGTTTTGCTTATCATTTTACAGCCCGATGCCGGCTCGGCTTTGGTTTTTGGTTCTTTGATTTTTGTGCTGTACCGCGAAGGACTTTCGCCGCTGTATCTGGTTTCGGGTTTTATGATGATTGTTTTGTTCATCCTTACCCTGCTTTACCCAAAACTGTACATTATTGCCGGCCTATTTGTGCTGTTGGGCATTTTGGTTTACAATTACCAACGCTCGCGGGCTATGATAGCCACTTTCGTGGGAGGCTTTTTGCTGTGCGTGCTGTTTGTGTTTAGCGTTGATTTTGTATATGATAACGTGCTGAAATCGCACCAAAAAGTGCGGATTGATTTATTGTTGGGCAAGGTGAAAGACCTACGCGGAGCGGGTTACAACGTTAACCAATCTAAAATTGCCATAGGCTCTGGCGGATTATGGGGCAAAGGTTATTTGCAAGGCACACAAACCAAATTTAACTTCGTGCCAGAGCAAAGCACCGATTTTATTTTTTGCACCGTGGGCGAAGAATGGGGTTTTGCAGGCAGTTTTGTGGTGATAGGTATTTACATTTTTCTGCTGATGCGGATTATCCACCTGGCCGAAAGGCAACGCTCGTCATTTAGCCGCATTTACGGATATGCTGTGGCCTGCATTATATTTTGCCACTTCTTTGTTAACATCGCCATGACGGTGGGCCTGATGCCGGTAATAGGCATCCCGCTTCCTTTTGTAAGTTATGGAGGTTCATCGCTGCTGAGTTTCACCATTTTGCTTTTTATTCTGATTAAGCTGGATTCTAACCGGATGGGGATTGTTTAAAACGGTATTTCCAACATGGATTTTACTTTCGTCCTATCAAAACGTTTAGTGATATAAGCCAGTTCACCAGCTAATTTTTGCTGAAAATATATTTCTGCTTGACGTGCCAATTACGATCCTATTTTATCAATTACACCAACCTCTTCCAAATAATGCCAATACATCATTCACTTTGTCTAAGCGAAGTGTCTTTTTTCCTTGTTCTAAATCACGCACAAAACGAAGCCTGACACCGGCATTTAGCGCTAAATCTTCCTTTGTTAATTTTAGCTCTTTGCGTTTTTGTTTTACAAACCACCGTATGGGGTCCATAATTATACCTTTACCGGTATAAATACACGTAAAAACCAGATACAGTACCATTTCGGGTATAAAAACAAAATACAAACGCTTGTATATACCTTTTAAGGTATAATCTGGTAGGACAGAATACTTTAATACGGGCAGGAAAGCCTACCTACCTAAACTGGAGAAATACGGAGTTACTTTCCGATGCAAAACTTGCTAAATATATTCTCCAACAGGTCGTCTGTAGTCACCTCGCCGGTAATTTCACCTAAGTAATAAAGCGCCTGCTTAATATCCATCGCTAAAAAATCGGAGGTTACAGGATTATCTATCCCGTACATTACTTTGCCTAAAGCTTCTTCGGTTTTTTGCAAGGCTTCTAAATGCCGTATATTGCTCACAATCACCTCATCAGAGTTTAACAGGTTCACATTTACCGCTTGCAATAAAGCTTCTTCTAATAAATCTAAATGTTGCTTTTCTTTTGCAGATAGTTGCAAAACATCAGCCCGGCTGCTTTTAAAAGGATGTATATCGGCCTTATTGGCCACCACAATCAACTGACTGTTGTTTTGTGCGGTTACCGCTTTTAAATCGGCTAAAATGGTTTCTAACTCCTCTTCTTTGGTTTCTTCCGGGTCAAACAGGTAAATTACCACGGCAGACGACTTTATTTTTTCAAAAGTACGCTCTACGCCTTTAGCTTCAATAATATCCTGCGTTTCGCGTATCCCGGCGGTGTCAATAAAGCGGAAAGTAATACCTTTGATGTTAATCTCGTCCTCAATGGTATCGCGAGTGGTTCCCGCAATGTCCGATACAATGGCGCGCTCCTCGTTCAGCAAGGCGTTTAACAAGGTTGATTTCCCTACATTGGGCTTACCTGCAATAACTACCGGCACCCCATTTTTGATTACGTTACCTAAATCGAAAGAACGGATGAGATGTGAAATATGAGCTATAAGACGCAAGACTAAGTTCTTCAACTCGTCGCGATTGGCAAACTCCACGTCTTCTTCGCCAAAATCCAGCTCCAGCTCTATCATCGAGGCAAAATGGATCAACTGCTCGCGTAAACTTTTAAGCTCGTTAGAAAAACCGCCACGCATCTGTTGCATAGCCAGCTGGTGCGAAGCTTTAGAGTTTGAAGCAATCAAATCTGCAACTGCTTCTGCCTGAGATAAATCAAGCCCTCCATTTAAAAAAGCTCTTAAAGTAAATTCGCCGGCCTTTGCCAGTCTTGCGCCCTGTTTAATCAATAATTTTATAATGGCATCAATAATATATTTTGAACCGTGACAGCTGATTTCTACCACGTTTTCTTTGGTGTAGGATTTAGGAGCGATAAACAGCGAAACTAACACCTCATCTATAATTTTTTCGCCCTCTCTAATCGTCCCGAAATGGATGGTATGACTATCCTGTTGCTCTAAATCCTTGCCCTTAAATACTTTATTGATGATTTTTATAGCATCCGGTCCCGATAAGCGGATTACTCCGATAGCCCCGATTCCGTTTGGAGTAGCCAAGGCCACAATAGTTTCTTCCTGATACAAACTCATAGCCACCAAAGTTAGCAATTTGTTTTAGCTTGATTCGCCCGAAAAACACCGTCAGTTTTTTATATTTGGTTGATATGAAAATTAGGAAAAACATTAAAAAACAAGCTAAACCTATAACATTCATCGGCTTAGGAAACATGGGCTTACCAATGGCTCAAAACCTTATCAATGCCGGACATCAATTAAACGTTTACAACCGAACTGCCGGAAAAGCAGATGCTTTGAGCGGAGATTTCGAAATCTGCACTTCCATAAAAGAAGCTTGCGAAGGGCAAGAAATCATTATCTCTATGCTGGCAGAAGACGATGTACTTTACCAAATATGCGAGGGCGAAGAAGGACTTTTAAACGTGATGCAAGAAGGTGCAATACACATCAGCATGAGTACCATTTCACCGGATACTTCCAGAGATTTATCTGAAAAGCATCGGCATAAAAACCAACACTATCTCTCCTCCCCTGTTTTCGGCAGACCCAATGCAGCTGCCGAAGCAAAATTATACATCTGTACTTCTGGCGAGGATACTATAAAGCAAAAGGTAAAATCCATTTTAGAATTGCTGGGTCAGGCTGTTTATGATTTTGGAACCGATCCGGGCGCTGCAAACGTGGTAAAATTAGCAGGCAATTTTATGATTATGGCAAGTATGGAAACCATGGCAGAAGCTTTTACATTAGCCGAAAAACAAGGTTTGGACAGAGAACAGGTCGCTAATTTCTTTGGCGAAACGGTTTTTAATGCGCCTATCTATAAGAACTACGGAACCCTGATCGCAAAGAAACAATATCAGCCAGTAGGCTTTAAGTCAAGCTTGGGCTTTAAAGATGCCCGCTTAGCCAGTAAAATGGCATTGGATGCCGAAATGCCTGCCCCGCTATTAAGTTTGGTTTACAACCGCTTATTAAGCGCCCTGGCAAAAGGCAATAACGATAGTGATTGGGTTGAGGGAATTGCAGGTGGAGTTTCTAACGATGCAGGAATATAAATGATGACGATATACATAGCATTTGCAATAGCTTTGCTGGCCTTTATTACGTTCAGTTTTTTAAATAGCGATGTATTTGGTCGCCAGCCCGACACTTCTGCATTCACAGGTTCGTCCAATTTTTTTGATAAGAGCTTCCAAAATCAATCGCCTACGCCGATGATGACCAAAGATGCAAATTATTGGAAGTTAATGCGGGAAATATTTAACAAGCCCAAAAGCAACACACCATCAGAAATCATCCAATCTGTTAAAACGGACCTGAAAAACTTATCAGTTGTTGATGATAGTTTGATTTGGTTCGGGCATTCTTCTTACCTTTTAACCATCGGCGGAAAGCGCATTTTAGTAGATCCGGTTTTTTACAAGGCTTCACCGGTAAGTTTTTTCGGGAAACCCTATAAAATGACTTATCAATATCTACCAAAAGATTTTCCGGATATTGATCTTTTAGTTATCACTCACGACCATTACGACCACTTAGACCATCGGGCGGTCTGCGAACTAAAACCTAAGGTAAAAAGCGTCATCACCTCGAAAGGTGTGGATGGACATTTAAAACTATGGGGCTATAAAGCCGAACAAATCATTGCTTTAAACTGAAACGACAAAGCTATCATTGAAGGTAATGAGTTCATTTGTGTGCCTGCCCGTCATTTCTCTGGACGGAAATTCAAGCGAGGGCAAACGCTATGGAGTTCTTTTGTTTTAAACACACCATCTGCCAAAATCTATTTAGGCGGAGATTCTGGTTACGATACTCATTTTAAGGAAATCGGAGAAAAATACGGCCCATTTGATTTAGCGATTTTAGAATGCGGACAGTACGGCAGATATTAGCCCTTGATCCACATGTTGCCCGAAGAAACGCTACAGGCGAGTAAGGACTTAAAAGCCAAAGCACTTTTGCCTGTACATTGGGGCAAGTTTTCATTATCCAGCCATCCTTGGACGGAGCCAGTTGAGAGATTGCTTATTGCTAATGCCGATGAAGCACAACTTGTTTTTACACCACAGATTGGAGAAGTTTTAGAACTTAGCTCAGAAAATAAAACGGTAAAATGGTGGCGATGAACTTTTAAGTTTTGTCATCGGGGCATTAGCCCGATGACAAAACTTAACAATAATACAGCACTAGCAAATAGCAATCTCTAATTCACCAATGCAATCCTCCCGCTAATGGGTTCGGAATTATTCTTTTATAAACTTGCCATGCTGTTTGCCATAGCGGTAAACATACGTACCCGGCGCAAGCGCAGCAACATTTATGCTGTTTTGTTGCTGATTTATCAACTGCCAAAACATTTGTTTGCCCATAACATTATAAATTCGTAGCACCTCTCCTGTTGAAGCAACTGTAAATGTCAGTTGAGTTTTTACCGGGTTGGGATACAAATTAAGAGTTAAAGGCTGAAGGTTGAAGGTAACCTGTTTAAGGCCTAATTCTGTTGCTGTACCATTGTCATCTACCTGTACCAGTTTATAATAATTATTACCGTTTAGGGGGCTTTTATCTGTAAAACTATAATTGAAAGCAGGAAGTGAAGAATTTAAAGAAGCCGATATCTGGCCTATCTTTACAAATTGTTTATCATCCCCGCTTCTATATATTTCAAATCCGCTGTGGTTTTGCTCCAACGAGGTTTGCCATTCAAGTATAGCGCCCGTTGCTGCGGTTTTAACCCAAAATCCGGAAAGCTTTACCGGTAGAACATTATTTACCGGCGCTCCGCCAACCCAATTAGATGTAGCGCCACTAAGTGTAAAATTGTTTAGCGTACCATTTGTATTTCCTCCTACCCTTTCTATAAGTGTGGTTACGCTCGCATTATTTCCTCCGGCCACTCCTTGGTTAAAATCATAGTATCTTACCAAACCCGGTGACGACGGAGAGACTTCTACATCTTTCTGATCTTGTATCTGTGTTTCGGTTTTGGCAAAATTCCATATACGTAGTTCATCTAAAGAGTAATCTGTAATTGGATAAGTTGTTCCGCCTATTTGCACATTAGTGGTTGGCAATATTGCTCCAGAGTAAGCTACAGTACGAATCAATGTGCCATCAAAGTAAAATTTGATGTTGCTACCATCATAAGTAATAGCATAATGCCTCCAGATATTTTGTTGGGAAGATGGAATGTCACCGTCAGGAGTAGAGGCAGACCATGACTGAAATGTAGTATAATCTGAAGCGTTAGGAAATATTGATAATGTTTGAGAATGGGAATAATCTGCTTCATAATTATCCATAAAGATGCCGTGTTCATTACCAGAATTTTGCCAATAAATGCCCTGATAACGGTTACTGCCCGAATAAGTGGACTTCATCCAAAATTCAATAGTAAAGTTTCCCGGGGAAATGCCAGACAAGCCTGTAATTGAAGCATCCCCATCAAAATGGAGAGCATTGTTTTGCGCATTGCTTTTATTTAAAGAAACAAGCGACAAGAAAATAATTGCGAAACAATTCAGTAAGTTTTTTTTCATATTTTTTAATTTACACACAAAACTATTAATTAAGAGTAGCAAATCTAAAACTTCACCTTTATTTCTGCAACAACAAAAAAGCAAACATCTTTTTTTTCTTATAAAAACAATAAAAATTGATTCTTATGCATAAAATTGATTTTTATTGTTTTTATAATTAATATTTTAAACAAATCACCTAAATCTAAGAGGCTGTCTAAAATTGCTCTGAGAAGGTATTATCTGAGCATTTTTGTGTTGAACGTCCGCCCGGTCGGTACGGACGAACAGTAAAACATCCTACAAATAAGGTAATGCCGACAGTGTGGCAACCCTGCAAGTGAGATGCTTCGACTCCGCTCAGCATGACATAGTGGGCGCTCCCTTTTTTAAAAAGGAACTTGTGAAAATTTTTGCAATATAAATTTAGACATTCTAAAGCTACTACCCAAAACCCCTGTTCCACTTTCCTATATCTTACAGTTCCGTTGGTGTAGGCATTATTAATGCAGAAATAATTGCTATTATCATCAAATTCAGAACCTAGCAGATGTTTCAAACTACCAATAAGTAGTTCGGGCGAATTGGAAATATAAGGCAATTCGTAAAAGCCATTTTTAAATTGAAACGGCGAAGACTGAAGCTCTTTAGATAACTTTTTAATGGGATATTAATTTTTTAAACCTGCTTAATATATAAAAATAAAATCACACTTCAATTAATGCACTTAGCTCCTGTTAAAAACTGCCGTTTTACTAAGTTTTATGCTTTCAAAACAAAGGCAATAAAAAAAGCCCTGATTCAATGAACCAAGGCTTCCCTTTTTATTATTATAGTAAGAACTATTCCGCTGCTGCGTCGCCAGTTTTCTTAGCCGCTTTTTTCGCCGGGGCTTTTTTTGCAGGCGCTTCTGCTGCTACTTCTTCTTTTACTGCAGGTTTGGCTGCTTTTTTTGCAGGTGCTTCAACCGCAGCGCTAACTGCTTCAAAAGGGATTACAGAAACATATGATTTGTTGTCTGCTTTTTTTCTGAAAGCTACTTTACCGTCAATTAAAGCAAAAAGGGTATGATCTTTACCCATGCCCACATTTTTTTCTGGGTGGTGTTTGGTACCGCGCTGACGAACGATGATGTTTCCTGCGATTGCAGCCTGTCCGCCATAAATTTTGATACCTAAACGTTTACTGTGCGATTCTCTACCGTTGTTAGAGCTACCGGCTCCTTTCTTATGTGCCATGTTTTATATCTGTTTAGCTTTAGAAAAGCTGTAAATTTTAAAATTAAACTGTGATGCTATCGATCTGGATTTTGGTAAAAGATTGACGGTGACCGTTTTTCTTTTTGTAACCTTTTCTTCTTTTTTTGTGGAAAACGATTACTTTATCGCCTTTTAAATGAGACACGATCTTAGCAGAAACTTTTGCGCCCTTTACCGCAGGTGTACCTACTGTAAATTTACCATCATTAGCTACCAATAAAACATTGTCAAATTCAATACTAGCGCCCTCATCTCCTTGTAACCTGTGTACAAAAAGCTGCTGGTCTTTTGCAACTTTAAACTGTTGCCCTGCTATATTTACTATTGCGTACATTATTAAATAAATTTGTGTTTTTAAAATGAGGTGCAAATATAGAAAAATAATATTCGCAAACAAAGCAAATTATAGGACATTAATATTTTGGCCGATGCAAAATCGCATCGTATATTAAAGCTTGTTTAAAATTAAAATCGGCCGCTACGTGCCGTTCCCGTTTCGGCAGTTTAATGCCGTGTTTGTGCTTTTCGTGTATTTTACGGTTGGCCAGCACCTCTGCAGATGGTATTTCGGGATTGTAGTAGTCTGTTGTTAGCAATTCCTTTTGTTTTACCGCTTTCTTATTTTGCACAGGCACAGCTTGGTAAGCCGGCTTTGTTTCGGCCCGGTAAGCGGATTTTCTTTCTGCTTGGCGCGGATGTTCTTCTTGCAAGGTTTTAGCGGTTTGCTTACGCGATGGCTGTTCTACCAATACCGGCGGGTGCGGGACCGTTGGCACTGTTTGGCTTTGCGAAGCCCGACGTTGCGCATCGGCCTGCTTAGCGCGTTCTGCAGCTTTCTCGCTTTCCTTTTTAAAGTTCTGATAGGCTTTAATCAAAAAGGAAATGATGATCAAAGCAACCAATAATCCGTTCATAGCATAGCTTTTCTCCAAATATATAAAAACAGTGTATTAATTTGCGCATAACCTTTAATTCCATACTTACATTCGTTAATTTTGCCTACATGAGTATCGAAAAATCGACGATCCAAAACCTCCGCCAAGATTACCGCTCGGCATCTTTAGATGAAAGCGAAGTAGCCGAAAACCCCTACCAGCAGTTTGAAAAATGGTTTCAGGAAGCGCTAAACGCACAGGTTGCAGAGCCCAATGCCATGACCTTGGCTACTACAACGGCTAATTGTGTACCATCGGCGCGTATTGTTTTGTTGAAAGAATTTACCGATGAAGGTTTTGTTTTTTACACCAACTATAACAGCAAAAAAGGCCGCGAAATTGCAGAAAGCCCTTTTGCTGCGCTGGTGTTTTTTTGGCCCGATTTGGAAAGGCAAATCCGCATAGAAGGCGTGGTTGAAACGGTTAGCGAGGAAGAATCTGATGCTTACTTTAAATCGAGGCCGCGTGGAAGCCAGCTAGGCGCTCTTACATCGCCGCAGAGCGAAATGATACCTAACCGCAGTTATTTAGAAGATAAACTGGCTAAACTCACCGAAAAATACAAGGAAAAGGACATACAAAGGCCCGAGCATTGGGGCGGTTACCGCGTTATTCCAAACCGCATTGAGTTTTGGCAAGGCCGATCCAGCCGTTTGCATGACCGTATATTATACGTACAAGAAAAAGATCAGAGTTGGAGATTTGAACGTTTAGCGCCATGATTTTTGATACCGTAAAACAATTGCTTAGACAAAAATTTGGCGCAGATGTGATTGTTGCCGAAGAAGCCGAACAAAAACAGCCCGCTTTAATTATAAAAGCAGATTTAATTGATGAGGTATGTCTGTTTTTACGCGACCATCCCGAAACCTGGTTCGACTTTCTATCGTGCCTTAGCGGGGTTGATTATGGCGTGGAAAAACAACAGTTTGGCGTGGTGTACCACCTCAGCTCTATCATCAAAAAACATACAATTGTTTTAAAGGTAATTGCGTCTAATGACCGTAGCGAAGAAAATTTGCCTACTTTTAAAAGCATCAGCGCGGTTTATAAAGCGGCCGACTGGCACGAGCGTGAAGCTTTTGATATGCTGGGCATTTATTTTGAAAACCACCCCGATTTAAGGCGTATTTTATTGCCCGATGACTGGGAGGGCTTCCCTTTGCGCAAGGATTATAAAAACGCAGAAAGTTACCACAACATTAAAATTGACTTATAAGTTTTGGAGCGTCTTATCCCTCAGAAATATCAGCAAGGTTTAATTAACTACCAAAATAAAATGGCTTCGGTATTGCCCGAAGAAATGGTTTTAAACCTTGGCCCGCAACACCCCAGCACCCACGGTGTTTTACGTTTAGAGTTGATTACCGATGGCGAGATTGTTAAAGAAGTAATCCCCCACCTTGGTTATCTGCACCGCTGTTTTGAAAAACACGGCGAAGCGCTAAACTACGCCCAGATAATCCCCTACACGGACCGGATGGATTATTTGGCATCCATGAACAACAACCACGCTTACGTGATGGGCGTTGAGCGCATGTTAGGCATCGAAAACGACATCCCGAAAAGGGTGGAATATATCCGCGTTTTGGTGTGCGAGTTAAACCGCATCGCATCCCACCTTATCGCTATCGGCACTTACGGCATTGATATTGGCGCGTTTACACCTTTTTTATGGTGCTTTCGCGATAGAGAACATATCATGAATATGCTCGAATGGGCTTCCGGGGCGCGTATGCTGTATAATTATATTTGGGTAGGTGGCTTGTTTTACGATATCCCGGTAGGTTTTGAAGAACGCTGCAAAGAATTTGTTGACTATTTTAAACCAAAACTAAAAGAGCTGAACGAGCTATTAACGGATAATCAGATATTTATCTCGCGCACGGCCAATGTGGGCATCTTGCCTTTAGATGTAGCCATCAATTACGGTTGCTCGGGTCCTATGTTGCGCGGGTCGGGCTTAAAATATGATTTGCGCCGTGTGGATGAGTATTCGGTTTATCCCGAGCTGGATTTTGAAGTGGCTTATGCCAAAGGCGAAATTGGGACCGTTGGCGATTGCTGGAACCGTTACCAAGTGCGCGTGGTGGAAGTCGAGGAATCTTTAAAAATTATAGAGCAATGCGTTGAAAAACTCACTAAAGAACATAAACGCACGAAAGAGTTTGATCCGCGAGCTTTATGCCCGAAAAAGACGACGCCAAAAGCGCAGGATTTTTATGTGCGTGCAGAAAACCCTAAAGGCGAAATTGGTTTTTATTTTATCGCCGACGGCCGGTCCGACAAACCTTTCCGCATTAAATCTCGTGGCCCTAGCTTTTGTAACTTAAGCGTACTGCCTGCCATCTCTAAAAACGTTATGATTGCAGATTTAATTGCGATTATCGGCTCGCTGGATATTGTGCTGGGTGAAGTGGACAGGTGATTTTTTGGAGTAAAGAGTATGGACGAAAGATTTGGGGGCGGAACACTGTGTGTAGAATCAGATGGGGTTCAACCCGAAATCCACGGGATCAACCGTTTAGAATTTGATAGGTTTTAAACTTTCAACAATTACACATCTTAAATTAATTTTTTTAGAAAACCATTAAACAAAATGACTTACGCTGAAAAACACATTTTAGAAACTTACTCAACAATTTTTGAGAATTTGAGTTTTAAAAGCAAGGTCAAATTATTGCAGAAAATGGTGACTGCGCTAAAGGCGGAGGTACCCCGCCAAAAAAAAGACTTTTTCACTTCTTTTGGTGCCTTTGCGCCTAATAAAACTGCAGAAGAAATTGTGAAAGAAATCAAAAAAAGTAGAAGCTTTAAAGATAAAGACCTTTACTTGTAATAAGGTTTATGCAGTATTTATTAGATACTTTGTATTTGCGTTTTCTTTCTTCGAGGGAAGCTCGATCTTAATAAACTTATTAAAGAGAAAGGAATTTATAATTGTTTTATTTCTGAAATTACGGTCTTTGAGCTGAAGTAGGGGGCAGAGAACAGTGATGGTCCTGTGAGATCTCACAAAGCTGTAGAAATTTTTGTAATAGGTATCACTATCATACCTATTTTAAGCGCAATAAAGGAATATGCGGAAATAAAAACTGCGCTTAGGAAAAACGGCACCCCGATGCATGATGAGTTTGACTTAATTATTGGAGTAACAGCACTCGCCAATGAATTAACTTTAGTGACAGACAACTTAAAGGATTTTCAGCATATAAAAAATCTTAAAACTGAGAATTGTTTTCAACGGTTTTAACCGAACTGTTTTAATGTATTTTAATCCTCGCTTTCCAAGTTTAGCATTATGCTTTAACCATAAACCTTAAACCCTAAGCCCTGCCCTCCCCAAATCAGCTTTAAAATTTCCGCTTCCATCCTTAAAATCCCCTATCAATCCGTATTTTAGCAACCTGATATTTTTATTGCCGATATGATTAAAAGAGAAAAAATTAAAGATATACTTTCTTCTACCGAGTTTAACCGTGAAACCACGGTGATGGGTTGGGTAAAAACTTTTAGAAACAACCAGTTTATTGCGCTTAATGATGGCTCGTGCATGAGCAATTTACAGGTGGTGGTTGATTTTGCCAATACGCCGGAAGAGGTATTAAAGAAAATTACCACCGGAGCCGCCATCAGCGCAAGCGGAAAACTAGTAGAATCTTTAGGCAAAGGTCAAAAATGTGAGATTAAAGCAGACAGCGTGCAAATTTTAGGAGAGAGCGATCCGGAGAAATTCCCGTTGCAACCTAAGAAACACAGCCTGGAGTTTTTGCGCGAAATTGCGCACCTACGTTTCCGAACTAATACTTTCAATGCTATTTTCAAGGTGCGTAATGCGCTTTCTTTTGCCATACACCAGTTTTTTAATGAGCGCGGCTTTGTGTATCTGCACACACCTATCATCACCGCTTCTGATGCAGAAGGTGCCGGCGAGATGTTTAGGGTAACTACCCTCCCATTTGATGACACACCACGCACAGACAGTGGCGAAGTTGATTTTAAAGAGGATTTCTTCGGCCGCTCAGCTAACTTAACGGTATCCGGTCAGTTAGAAGGCGAATTAGGCGCCATGGCTTTAGGAGAGATTTATACTTTTGGCCCAACTTTTAGAGCCGAGAACTCAAATACCACCCGTCACCTTGCCGAATTTTGGATGATTGAACCTGAGGTTGCTTTCGCCGATTTGGAAGACAATATGAACCTGGCGGAGGATCTGTTAAAATATGTGATCCGCTATGCGATGGACAAATGTCCGGATGAACTGGCCTTCTTGGCCAACCGCTTGGCAGAAGAGGAAAAAAGCAAACCGCAAAACCAACGCAGCGAGCTGGATTTAATGAGCAAATTAAACTTCTGCTTGGAAAATGATTTTGAGCGCGTAACCTATACAGAAGCTATCCATATCTTAAAACACTCTAAACCTAACCAAAAGAAACAATTTAAATATTTGGTAGAAGATTGGGGCGTTGACCTACAATCGGAACACGAGCGTTATTTGGTAGAAAAGCATTTTAAAAAGCCGGTTATCTTAACAGATTATCCGGCCGATATTAAAGCGTTTTATATGCGCATGAACGAGCCGGATGCCGATGGAAGGAAAACCGTCCGCGCTATGGACATTTTATTCCCTGGCATTGGCGAAATGGTAGGCGGATCGCAACGTGAAGAGCGTTTAGAGAAACTGCAACAGCGTATGCAAGAAATGCACATTCCAGAAGAAGAACTGTATTGGTACTTGGATACGCGCCGTTTTGGCAGCGCACCACATGCTGGTTTCGGCTTAGGTTTTGAAAGATTAGTGCTGTTCGTTACCGGAATGACCAACATAAGAGACGTAATTCCTTTTCCGCGTTTCCCTAAAAACGCTGAGTTTTAAGAATACGTTTTTTTATTAGGAAACCTGTTAGGTTTAAAAACCTAACAGGTTTTTTTATGGAACCTTACTAAAGTTGGACGAATGTATATCGCGTCTTCTTCTGCTAATTAATTAGCTGGCACACGCGTATCTCATTTGCTTACATTGATCCGTTAAAGCATTTAAAGTATACACAACACGCCTGCGCTAGTATGTTTAAAATAAAAAGCCTCTTGAGCCATTGCTCAAGAGGCTTTTTTATTGTTGTTTCAACAAATCTATCTTACCAGAAGTAAGTATATAATGCGGTTAAAATTGCAACAATTACAATTGAACCTATGGTGAAGGATCTATTAGGTACAAACATAGAAGAATCTACCTCTAAACCGTTAGTTTTGATTCCACGTTTATGGTCGTACCAGCTTATTACGTACATGCCCACCATACACAATACAAACACAAAGCCCATACGGTCTAAGAATGGTATTTCGTAAACCGAAGTACCGTCTGCCTGCACAACTGCTTTTGAGAAACCTGTTGAAGACAAAAACTCTAGGTTTACCATTAGCGGCAAAAACTTCAAGATTACCGAGAAAATGAACCCGCCGATGGTAGCAAACATCGCAGCGTTAGAAGATGCTTTTTTCCAGAAGAAACCTAAAATGAACATAGCAAAAATACCCGGAGAAACGAAACCGGTGTACTCTTGAATGTATTGGAAACCTTGTTTACCCTCGCCCATCAATTTATCACCGATGATTAAAGAAAGAATAACGCCAATAATCATAGACACAACTACAGTTGCTTTTCCGTAGAAAACTAGTTTTTCTTCAGAAGCCTCTGGATTGATTGACTTTTTATAAATGTCCAAGGTATAAATGGTAGCGATACTGTTTGCTTTACTAGCTAAAGATGCCACAATGGCTGCTGTTAAAGCGGCGAAAGACAAACCTTTCATCCCTACCGGCAACAAGTTTAATAAAGATGGATAAGCTTTGTTTACATCTAAAATACCTTTAGAATCCAACATCTCTTGTTGGAACATTCCTTTTTGGTACAGGTAATAAGCGGCAATACCCGGCAAAACCACAATAACCGGCATTAACAATTTCAAGAAAGCAGCAAACAAAATACCACCGCGGGCAGTTTTTAAATCGGCACCTAAGGCACGCTGGGTAATGTATTGGTTACAGCCCCAATAGTTTAAGTTCACAATCCACATACCGCCAATTAATACGGTTAAACCTGGCAAGTCCATGTAGTTAGGGTTGCTTTTGTCAAATATCATGTGGAAGTGGTCATTGGCTTCGGTATATAAAATATGGAAACCTTTAGTAATACCGGTTTCGCCAGATAAATCACTGATGTACTGCAAACCGATATAAGTAGCCACTAAACCTCCTAAGATTAAGAAGAATACTTGAATAACGTCTGTATAACCGATTACCTTCATCCCGCCAAGGGTAATAATAATAGCGAAGATGGCTAAGAACACGATACAGGCATAAATGTTAAAGCCCGAAATCCCGCTTACGGCAACTGCGCCTAAATACAAGATAGACAATAAGTTGACAACGATGTATAAGAACAGCCAGAACACTGCCATAATCATAGCTACCGTGCCGTTGTACCTTTGGTGAAGGAACTGTGGCATGGTGAAAATTTTATTTTTAAGGTAAACGGGAATAAAAAACACCGCTACCACAACTAGGGTAATAGCTGCCATCCACTCATAGGTAGAGATGGCTAAACCCATTTGGAAACCCGAACCACTCATCCCGATGAACTGCTCGGCAGAGATGTTTGAGGCAATTAAAGAAGCACCGATTGCCCACCAAGTGAGGGAACCTTCTGCCAGGAAATAATCTTTAGAATCGTTTTTAGCACTCCGCTTTTTCCGGTAAATCCAGATACCGTAGGTGGCAACAATCACAAAATAGATTAGGAATACAATGTAATCCGCAGTTGAAAGTGTTTTCATTAATTTTTAAATGATTTAGGTTTTAAAATTTCGTTAATCTCAAGCTTGTCATTTTAGAAGTGTCCAATGTACAATTTTAAAGATTTATAAAAGCTAATATGCAAAATAAATTTTTATGGAAGTGTATTTTTTACAATAAGTATCAAAATTATGTTTTACAATAACATGATAATTGAAGCACAATCTTAAAATAAACATTTGATTTACAAACAAATAAAACGTATTTATTTCTACAGAATGGACATTATTTTTTTATGCAATCGAATGTAATTTAGGTCGGAAGAATTAAAAAAAACAGCTTTTAAAAGCGTTTTCGTGCGCTAATAGAGAGGCCTTAGGACGAAAAAAAGTGCTGAAATAACGTCAAAAATGTGGCGATTAACAAAATCTGAAAAAATATAAGCATAAAAAAAGCGCCCGCTTAAGGCGCTTTCTTATGGTTTGCATTAATAATATGCAATGTATTTAAGCATCATAAACTAATGACCTGGAGATTCCCATCTCTAGTCCGCGTAATTCGGCTAAACCCCGTAACCTTCCAATGCCAGAATAACCTGGGTTTGTTTTCTTTGTCAAATCATCAAGCATCTGATGGCCGTGGTCCGGGCGCATTGGGATGCTGAGCTGACGGTTTTGCATTAGCAAAACTACTTCTTTAACCACGGCGTACATATCCACGTTACCTTCTAGATGGTTATCCTCATAAAAGTCTCCATCCGCATTTCTACGCGTACTGCGCAAATGCAGAAAATTTATGCGCTCGCCAAATTGCTTTACCATAGCCGGCAAATCATTATCTGCACGCACACCGAAAGAACCCGTGCAAAAACATAGGCCGTTACTTAAAGAAGGAACCGCTTTCGCCAGATATTCAATGTCTGCAGCGGTGCTTACCACGCGTGGCAAACCTAAAATTGGGAATGGTGGATCATCTGGGTGGATGACCATTTTTACCCCTTCTTTTTCTGCAACCGGGATAATCGATTGTAAAAAAGCCACTAAGTTCTCGCGCAGTTGTTGCGCATCAATATCGGCGTAAGCATCTAAAGCTTGCTGAAACTTTTCTAAAGTGAAACTCTCTTCGCTACCGGGAAGGCCTGCAATAATATTCCGCTCTAAAGTGTGTTTTTCAGCATCACTCATACCCGCAAAGCGTTTTTTTGCTTTTTCTATTTCTTGGTCGGTATAATCTGCTTGTGCGCCTTTTCTTTTCAACATCAGAACATCAAAAGCTACAAAAGCTGCCTTTTCAAACTTTAGCGCCTTTGAACCGTCGGCAACTTCGAACTCCAGATCGGTGCGGGTCCAATCCAGTACCGGCATAAAATTGTAGGTGATGATTTTAATACCACAACTGGCCAAATTGATAATGCTTTGCTTATAATTTTGGATATGACGTTGAAAATCGCCGGTGCGGGTTTTAATGGCTTCGGAAACCGGAACGCTCTCTACAACATTCCATACTAAGCCTGCATCTGAGATAATTTGTTGGCGCTTTTTTATTTCTTCAACCGTCCACACCTCTCCGTTTGGGATATGGTGCAAGGCCGACACTACCCCGGTACAACCGGCCTGTAACAAATCACTTAATTTAACCGGGTCATTTGGCCCATACCAACGCATAGTCGGCATCATTTTATAGTTATTCATTTTTTAAATGAGCGAATGATTGAATTTGAAAGAGTGAATTTTGAAGGAGTGAATGACTGAATTTTGAGTGAATGAACAACCAGCACTTAGTCTAGCAATCTTGATACTGACTACTCATCACTCACTACTCACTACTACTACCTACACCCCGCTAAATACAGGGAAGCCGCCATCTACGTTAACAATACTTCCGGTTACAAATTTAGAAGCATCGCTCAGCAACCAAATTAAAGCGCCTTCCAATTCTTCGGGCGTACCGAAACGGTTAAATGGCGTTTGTTTAATTACCAGGTTACCTCGGTCCGTATAACTACCGTCTTCTTTAGTCAGTAAAGTTCTGTTTTGCTCGGTCAAAAAGAAACCCGGAGCAATGGCATTCATTCTTATTTTATCTCCGTAACGGTTGGCAAGCTCTACGGCAAACCATTTAGTATAGCCGTCTATTGCGCTTTTTGCCAAGCTATAGCCTAATACTTTGGTAATCGCTCTTTGCGAGGCCATGGATGAGATGTTTACGATGCTGCCACCACCGTTGTTGGCAATCTCTTGTCCAAAAATCTGCGTGGGCAATAATGTGCCAAACAAATTGAGGTTCATCACTTGCGTAAGCGCATCCATATCTAAACTAAAAACCGATGCACTTGGGTCTACTACCGCGCCTGGCATATTTCCGCCTGCGCCATTTACCAAACCATCAATTTTTCCGAAAGCTTTTAAAATCTGGTCTTTTGCTGCGATTAAAGATTGCTCATTCAGCACGTCGCACACTACTGCAATTGCATGGCCGCCATTTGCATTAATTTCTTGGGCGCGGCTCTCTGCTGTTTCTTTGTTTCGGCCTAAAATGGCCACGCTAGCACCTGCGCGCGCAATCGCTTTCACAAATGATGCGCCTAATACACCTGTGCCACCGGTAACAACAATTGCTTTTCCGCTAAGGTCGAAAATGTTTTTTTCCATTGTATTCTGTATTAAATTGGTTAAAGACGCCCTAAATTCGGGAAAAAAACCACGGCTTACATGATTTAGTGGACGAAAACTACGCAACCGTTCCCGTTTAGTTGGTTAGGTGGTTAGGGAGTAGTGTATAAAAAAAGCCGCCTTCTTTTAGGGGGAAGGCAGCTTTTTTCCAATTTGTTTTTTACTTACTGGCTTTTGATTTAGCGATGGTATCCGCCATTTTCAAAGCCTCATAGGCATTGGCCACGCCTCCGCTAATGCTTAAATCAGAAAAGTTGATTTGCGTTGGCTTTTCGTCAACCATTACCGTAACCGGGTGATTAACTTTAACGCTAGAGTCCATAATAATCTGTTTCACTTGGGTAGCGCTTAAACTTGGATAATAGCTGCGGATTAAGGCAGCAATACCGCTTACTACCGGAGATGCCATGCTAGTTCCGTTTAAAGCGCGGTATTTTGAATCTGGGATGGTAGAATAAATTTGTACGCCGGGTGCAAAAACATCTACGGTAGTTTTCCCATAATTAGAAAAGCTTGCTTTTAAACTCTCGTCGTTGTTTGGGCCAGAAGCGCCCACCTCTAACCAAGAAGAAGCCGTTCCGCCATCTTCGTATCTTTTGTTAGGAAAGTTAGATTGCTGGTCCAGGTTGTTATTGTCATTGCCTGCCGCGTGGATCAACAAAACATCTTTTGAAACTGCATATTTTACGGCATCGTCAACAATCTTTTTATCATCCGAATAAGATTTGCCGAAACTCATATTGATGATTTTTGCGCCACGGTCCACCGCATAACGGATGGCATTGGCTACGTCATTATCTCGCTCGTCGCCGTTTGGCACGGTACGCACGCCTATGATTTTTACGTTATCGGCAATGCCCATCATACCCAATTTGTTTTTACGGTTAGCTGCGATAATGCCCGCAACATGTGTTCCGTGCATCGCATCTGGTCCCTCAACGTGGTTGTTGCCATAAAAGCGCGTTGCATCGTCAATGCCCAATTCTTTCCGAGGCATATAATCCATATTGAGATTATAGTTCAGCTTTTCGTAGTAGTGCTCGTAACCGTTATCTACCTGGGTAGCTTTAAAAGTAGCGTAGTCCATTCCGCTATCTTCTAAAACACCAATTACTACTTTTTTAATATGTTCCTCACCGGGGTTACTCGGTTCAAAACTTTTGAAACCGTTTAAAGTCAACGCATCTTTTCCAATTTTTGCTTCCACAGCTTCCAATAGCTGCTTAAAGCGAGAGATGCCCTCTAAGGTTTGTTTGGTTTCATCATATTGCTGTTGGTAATCTTTTTCCATGGCCAGCAGTTTTTGATATTCGGCATTGTTGGCCATTTGTGCGCTGTCCATTAGCGTAACCGCAAATTTTTGTTTCAGCTTGCGGATTTGACGGACCAACTCTAAAGTTTCATAGTTGATGTCTTTATCGCCTTTTCCCAAAAAGTTCCATCCGTTAACATCGTCAATGTAGCCGTTACCGTCATCGTCTTTACCGTTAAGTTTTTCTTTTGCATTAACGTAAATAACTGTTTTTAAATCTTCATGATCGGTTTCAACGCCACCGTCTAACACCGCAACAATTATCGGAGTCGATTTTTTACCTTTTAAAATTTCTGCGTAAGCTTTATCTGCGCTTACGCCCATTACAGAGTCTTTCGCATAATCAAGATGTTGCCAGTTTTGCTTATCGGCATTTTGCGCCAATAAATTACCTGTGGTAAACAGGAGAAAAAGGAAGCTGAAAATGAAATTCAGCTTATAATTGAATTTTTGCATAAGCGTCTTTTTTTATCTTAGAACCTACAAAAGTTTAAAATATTTTAACATCTTAATACTTAGCACATAAATTTTACAGAAAATTAATTATCATAAAGCGGTATTAGTCGGCCTTGAAAACCTTTTTTACCGCTGTGACATAACGTTCTAACTCCATTTTTACTTTTGGCGAAAGTAAAATCAGCCCGATCATGTTAGGGACCACCATTGCTAGGATCATGGCATCAGAAAATTTGACCACCGAATCTAAAGTTGCGGCAGCACCTATCACCACAAAAACAAGATATAAAGCCTTATAAGTGATATCTGAAGCCTTTGAGCGTCCGAATAGATATTTCCAAGCCTGCAAACCATAGTAGGACCATGAAATCATCGTGCTAAACGCAAAAAGAACAATGGCTATGGTAAGTAGATAAGAAAAATGTGGGATAACCGCGTCAAAAGCAAGGGTAGTTAAATCTACACCACCTACTGACTGGCCGGTGCTTTTGATAACCACGTTGCCTGCCGAATTAATTAAGCCATAGTCGAAAATGCCGTCTTTGTTAAAAAAGATGATTACCAAAGCTGTCATAGTACAAATTACTACGGTATCAATAAAAGGCTCTAACAAAGAAACTACACCTTCACTTGCCGGATAACGGGTTCTCACTGCCGAATGGGCGATAGCTGCGGAGCCAACTCCCGCTTCGTTAGAAAAGGCTGCGCGCCGGAATCCGGTAATTAAAACTCCCAAAAAGCCTCCTAAGCCGGCCGACGGAGAAAAAGCTTCTGAAAATATCAATCGGACAGCCTCTGGCAGGTAAGATATATGTACGCCAATAATAATTAGACAGGCGAGCATGTAGAGGCCGGCCATAAAAGGCACCAAGCGCTCTGTCCATACAGCAATACGTTTAATGCCACCAATAATTACCATGGCAACAATTCCGGCAACTACTAAACCCAGTAAAGTTTTTATAAAGCCTCCCTCTAGATTAAAAGTCGAGGCTATTTGAGCCACCGCCTGGTTAGATTGAAAAGCATTGCCCCCGCCAAACGATGCGCCCACACACAAAACAGCAAACACTAAGGCGAAAACTTTACCAAGGCCACCCATTTTCAGCTCTTTAAAACCTTTGGAAAGGTAATACATTGGTCCGCCATGCACTGTGCCATCTGCCTCCACATCCCGGTATTTTACGCCCAAGGTACATTCTACAAATTTAGACGACATGCCAAGCAAGCCTGCAACCACCAACCAAAATGTAGCGCCAGGTCCGCCTACCGCTATTGCCACCGCCACACCTGCTATATTTCCTAAGCCAACCGTTCCCGAAACGGCCGCAGTTAAAGCCTGGAAGTGGCTTACTTCGCCTTCCCTGCGTTCTTCCTCGCTGATGGGCAGCGGTGCATCTTCATCGGGATGCGTTTTAATATTGTTGTTGCCCTCTACAAAATCATATTTTCCTTGCACTACTTTAATAGCCATAGGAAAGCGCCTAATATTTACAAAAGAAAAGTATAACGTAAAAAACACTGCACCGCCAATTAAAACAATTAATACGATGGGTACCATTAAAGAATCGCCGAGTGGTACAGAAGTAAAAACAAAAGCTTCCCAAGCGTTGGCTACGGGCTCAAAGGCTTTATTTATTTTGTCATCAATGCCTTCTGCTGCAGCAACCGTATTTGCAATTAACATCAGTAAAAAAGTAGAACATACAATTTGTAACTTGTTTCTCATCGATTTTCGTTTTTGTTTAAAAAAGCAGGTATCAGTAATATTTTGGACCTGCTATCATCTGTTTATTTTTGGTTTAAGCGGTTTAAGGTATCTAAAAATCGGAAAAGCCGAAAATTTTTGTTAGCCGATTGTCAAATATTTTGTGCTGAAAACCGCATCATAAAAAAAATAAATTCTAATTTAGTTTTCCCTAAAGCCGATAAAGGCTTTGAAACATGGTTATTCTCTAGATGAATTTATTTCTGAAAAAATCAATCACCCAATTATTGGCAGATGCCAAAGAAACCGACAAGAGCCTCAAAAGAACGCTTTCGGCCAGTTCATTGGTTGCTTTAGGTATTGGAGCGATCATAGGCGCCGGATTATTTGTACGCACGGCAGCGGCGGCGGCCCAGCACGCAGGCCCAGCTGTGACTATTGGATTCTTAATAGCGTCTATAGGCTGTGCGCTGGCCGGATTGTGCTATGCCGAGCTGTCGTCATCCATACCTATTGCTGGAAGTGCTTATACATACAGTTACGCCACCATGGGCGAGCTGATTGCCTGGATTATCGGGTGGGATTTAATTTTGGAATATGCTGTTGGTGCCGCAACCGTAGGCATTGCCTGGACAGAGTACCTCAACAACCTACTGGTCAACGTGATAGGCACCAGCCCTATACCCTACGAACTTAGCCACTCTCCTTTTGAAACTAGTTTAGACGGATTGCACACGGGCATTATCAACCTCCCTGCCCTGCTTATTGTAACGATACTTACGTTTTTGCTGATTAAGGGCACGCATGAATCGGCTTTGGTAAACGGCATTATTGTAGTTGCTAAGGTGGCCATCGTTATTTTAATTATTGTGATAGGATGGGGATTTATCAATCCGGTAAACCATACGCCGTACATTCCGCCAGCAGGCACTTATACAGACAACCAGGGCATAACGTTTGACTATGGCGGTATTTTAGGGATATTAGGCGCCGCCGGCGTTGTGTTTTTTGCTTTTATAGGGTTTGATGCGGTAAGCACCACTGCCCAGGAAGCCAAAGACCCCAAAAAAGATATGCCAATCGGTATCTTGGGTTCGCTGGCGGTTTGCACCGTTTTGTACATTTTATTTGGCCATGTATTAACCGGCGTAGCATCAATAGAAGATTTTAGAACCACCGGCCGCGAAGCCTCAGTAGCTTTTGCCATAAACAAATACATGACGGGTTACGCTTGGCTAGGCCATACCGTTACCATTGCGATATTATTTGGTTTCTCGTCTGTTATTTTGGTCATGCTACTTGGCCAATCGCGTGTTTTTTATGCCATGAGCTGTGATGGCTTAATGCCAAAAATGTTTAGCCAGTTGCATCCTAAATATAAAACACCTTATAAAGCAAACCTGTTCATTTTGATTTTGGTGGGCTTATTTGCGGCATTTGTGCCGGGAGATATTGTGGGTGACATGACAAGTATCGGTACTTTATTCGCTTTTATGTTGGTTTGCGGTGCGGTGATTATTTTACGAAAAACCAATCCAGATTTGCCTCGCCAGTTTAAAACTCCTTGGGTGCCATTTGTGCCAATTGCAGGCATTGTAGTTTGTGGTTTAATGATTTACGGTTTAGGATGGCTTAATTGGTTACGTTTATTTATTTGGCTGGCAATAGGTTTGGCCATCTACTTTCTTTACAGCCGCAAACACTCCTTATTGCAGAAAGGGATTTTAGTTGACCCGAAAGATCCGCCCGCGCCAAAAATTGAAGAGTAAAGCTGATAAGCACTGTCTAATGTAAATTTTAAAATTTAGAATCCCGTGAATTCCGAGGCTCTTTTAAAGCTTTGATCTGCTTTATAAACCAAAAGTGGGATGGTTAATTTTTACGAAAGTTTGAAACAATTTATCTTTTGCACTCGCTCTAAAAAAGTAGAAATGCAAAAATAATGAGCATATTTGTAAATGAAATGTTAAGCTATTTTCAAATAATCTATTATAAACAATAAAATAAATACCTATTTTTATTCGTTCACTACAAACAACTTAGACCCCCGGCAAATCCGATATGCAGAAGATTTTAATTATTGACGACGAGATTGGAATATGCTTGATAATGTCTAAGTTCTTGTCTAAAAATGGCTACGAAACAGTGACCGCCGAAAGCGGTGCAGTAGCTTTTGAGCTAATGGCGCAGCATAAATTTGATTTAGTGCTTTGTGATTTTAGGCTCGAAGACACCGACGGCCGTGAAATCCTCCGTCACATTAAAAAGAACTATCCGGGCCTGATTTTTATTATCGTGAGTGGCTTTGGCGATCCTAATTTAGCCGCAGAGCTGATAAAGATGGGCGCCTATGATTTTATCAACAAGCCCATTTATCCTAACGTAATTTTAGAAACAGTAAGGCAAGCTTTGGAAACGCGCAACGCCTCTGTTTAAAATCCTTTTTTTGCACTGTTTTTGACGCTCCAGTATTGACGGGTGCTTAAAAACATTAAATCAGAAGCTATCACACCTACCGCAGATGAAAATTATTTTGATTGCTATTGGCAAAACAGACGACGATTACATTCTTGAAGGCATAAACAAATACCTCCAACGCTTAAAACATTACATTAAGTTTGAGATTAAGATTATACCCGATTTAAAAAAAACAAAGCACCTAAGCCAAGACGAGCAAAAAAGTAAAGAAGCAGAACTTTTTTTTAAGGCGATCAACCCCACGGACGAAGTAATTGTATTAGATGAACGTGGGATTGAATTAAGCTCAACGCATTTTTCTGACCTGCTGAACCGTAAAATGATTGGCAGTGTGCAAAACTTGGTATTTTTAATAGGTGGTCCCTACGGTTTCGACAATAGCATTTATCAAAGAGCGCATTATAAACTTTCGCTGTCGCGGATGACATTCTCGCACCAGATGATCCGCTTGTTTTTTGTAGAGCAAGTTTATCGCGCTTTTACCATTTTAAAAGGCGAACCTTATCATCACGAATAAAGCAATAAAATGTTTGGCACTAAAAGACAGTTTAGGTTTAAAGGCGATGGCAACCAAAATGAGAACCGTTTATTTTGGATCTTAGTAATCATCGTAAGCTTAATCTTCATTTTAATTGCCGAATACGGCTAATAAACGTCGCATTATCAAAAATCCGTCAGCATTTGCGCTTTAAAAGCCGGTGCCAACGATAATTTTAAAATTTGCCTTATTTTTGGCTATGAATATTCCCGAAATATTAAAAAGGGCTTTAAACTTTGAATTTCTTAGCTTAGAAGAAGGTATGCATCTTTACCATCATGCCTCTACCCCCGAGCTGATGTACGTAGCCAACGAACTTCGCAAAATACAGGTACCGCACGGAAAAGTAACTTGGCAGATAGACCGCAACGTAAACACCACCAACGTTTGCATCGCCAACTGCAAATTCTGCAATTTTTACCGCAGGCCAGGCCATGCCGAAAGTTACATTACGGATATCGAGAGCTACAAACAAAAGATAGAAGAAACTCTCCGTTACGGCGGTGATCAACTGCTTCTGCAAGGCGGACATCACCCAGATTTAGGTTTAAAATTTTATACAGATTTATTTCGGGAGCTTAAAAAATTATATCCGGATGTGAAGTTACACGCTTTAGGTCCGCCCGAGGTGGCGCACGTGGCCAAGTTGGAAAACATGAGCCATTACGATGTGCTGAAGGCTTTGAAGGAATCGGGCTTGGATTCTTTACCCGGCGCAGGCGCAGAAATTTTAAATGATCGCGTTCGGCGGTTAATATCCAAAGGAAAATGTGGCGGCCAAGAATGGCTGGATGTCATGCGGGCGGCGCATCAGCTCAACATCCCAACATCGGCCACGATGATGTTTGGCCATATAGAAACCATTGAAGAACGTTTTGAGCATTTGATTTGGTTGCGCGAGGTGCAAAGCGAAAAACCAGAGGGAAACTATGGTTTTATTGCTTTTATCCCGTGGCCTTTTCAAGATGACGGCACCCTGCTTAAAAAAGTGCGCGGTATTACCAATAATGTCAACGGCGACGAATATATCCGAATGATTGCTTTGAGCCGGATCATGTTGCCTAACATCAAAAACATTCAGGCTTCATGGCTAACTGTTGGAAAGCAGGTAGCACAAATTTGTTTACATGCGGGCGCAAATGATTTTGGCTCCATCATGATAGAAGAAAATGTAGTAAGCGCAGCAGGTGCACCGCACAGGTTTACTTCAAACGGCATTCAAGAATCCATTAAAGAAGCAGGTTTTGAACCGCAACTGAGAACGCAACGTTACGAATGGCGCAATGTGGACCATCTAGAGCAACAGGTAATTGATTATTAGTTGGTTAGGTGGTTCGGCGTTAGTTTGTTAGGGATTAATTCATTAGTCATTAACTGATTAGTTGGTTGGGGGTTAGATGGTTAGTAATCAGGTGGTTATAGGTGTTAGTTTCTTATGGATCGGTTAACTAGTCAGCTTTATACAAAAAGTCACAAGTTCATTTGTGGATTAGGCTTAAAAACCAGCTAACCTCATTTGTAAACTTTCTCAATTAAAAACTTGGAAGGACACTCAATAGAGCGACCTCCCAGATCTTAATACTTAGTACTTGCTACTTACTAAGTTCCGCAAAGTTTTTATAAAATAACGGAATGGTTTCGATGCCTTTGAAATAATTGAAAACATCGTACTTCTCATTTGGTGAGTGTAGGTTGTCGCTATCTAAACCAAAGCCCATTAATACGGTTTTTATGCCAAGTTCTTCTTCAAACAATGCCACAATCGGAATACTTCCGCCGCCCCGCGTTGGCACTGGTTCTTTACCGAAAGCTTCTTCAATCGCATTGTGCGCGGCTTTAAAAGCTACGGAATCAACCGGAGTTACGTAGGGCGCTCCGCCGTGATGTGCCACAACACTTACTTTAACAGATTTTGGAGCAATTTTTTCAAAATGTGCTTTAAAAAGATCCGAAATACGCTGCCAATCTTGTCCCGGAACCAATCGCATAGAAATTTTAGCATTGGCTTTTGCTGGCAGCACCGTTTTTGCCCCCGGACCGGTATAACCGCCCCAAATGCCGTTTACTTCTAGGGTTGGCCTGATACCTGTGCGTTCGATGGTAGAATAACCTGCTTCGCCCCAAACATCTTCAATTCCCAAATCTTCTTTATACGCTTCCAGATCAAACGGAGCTTCATTCAGAGCTTTTCTTTCCGCATCGCTTAAAACGGCAACGTTATCGTAAAAACCTGGAATGGTGATGTGGTTGTTTTCATCATGAAGTGAGGCAATCATTTGGCAAAGGATGGTTGCAGGGTTAGCAACGGCGCCTCCGTAAACGCCAGAGTGCAAATCGCGGTTAGGGCCTTGCACTTCCACTTCCATGTAAGCTAAACCGCGCAAGCCAGTTTCTAAAGACGGCGTTTCCATGCTCAGCATAGATGTATCTGAGATTAGCACTACGTCAGCTTTTAGTCGCTCGTGGTTTTGAGCAACAAATTTCCCGAGGTTATCAGAGCCCACTTCTTCCTCGCCCTCAATCATAAACTTAATGTTGCAAGGCAAGCTGCCGGTTTGCATCATCAGCTCGAAAGCTTTTACGTGCATGTAAAACTGCCCTTTGTCATCGCAGGCGCCACGCGCGTAAATTTTGCCGTCGCGCAAGGTAGGTTCAAAAGGAGGCGTATGCCAAAGCTCAATAGGGTCTGGCGGTTGCACATCATAATGCCCATAAACCAAAACGGTTGGCAATTGGCTGTCTATAATTTTTTCGCCGTAAACTATCGGATAGCCGTCGGTTGTGCAGACCTCAACTTGGTCTGCACCGGCTTCTTTCAGTTTCTCTGCGACAAATTCTGCCGTGTTCAGCACATCGTCCTTATATTTTGGATCGGCACTAATAGACGGAAATCTTAAGAGCGCAAATAGCTCGTCTAAAAAACGAGCCTTATTTTGCTCGATATAATTTTTGATTACTTGCATAAAAACCTGTTTTACGCAAATATATCAAATACAGGCTAGCTTTTTTGGAGCCAGATGTATTAATTAGGTTGCAGGGAGGTTAGTCGTATTTTCCATAATCGCCACCATTAATGGGTTTAATCTTATCATCCATAACCTTTACATTATTTTTCGAAGGAGTAGCCTCTGAATCTTTTTTGCACGAAGTAGCAAAAATGGTTGCGCATATAGCGGATAATAATAAAATCTTTTTCATGATCTTTGGGATTAAAATTTAAAACAGCTCAAATAAGCGAACTTTTTATTTTATAAAGAATGTTTTTTAATAAAAAAATATTTTTACAATATCAATTAAAATTTTAAAGAAAAAAAAATTAATTTAAAAGTATTTTTTCTAAATAATATTGAAGATTTAAATTATTAAATACCTTTACTGTACATGAATCGCACTCTGTTCAGAACTTTGATTTTATTAATCTTTTTAATAAGATTTGGTACACACGTGCAAGAAGCGTTTCCAGCAACATACAATTCACCAGACACACTCAACGCCAAAACAGCAAAATCTTACCACCAAAAAGCATATGGTTTACGTCTTACGGATCCACAGTTAAGCCTATCCTTTGCCAGGCGTGCCGAAAGCATCGCACTTAAGATCGGTGATTCCAATGAGCTAGCAGAAGCGTATCGCATATCTGGGATAGCGTTTACATATTTAAACGAAAGGGATTCCGCAATAAACAAATATTTAAAATCACTAAGCTTATTTCAAAAAAATGAAGACGAATTGGGGGAAGCAAGAGTATCCAACAATATTGCTAATATTTGGGTGGATATTGATTATGAAAAAAGTTTAGTGTATTTCAAACGGGTTTTGAAAATTGCGTTAAAACGAAACGTAAAAGATCTTACTGCCGGAGCATACTTAAACATCGGAAACGCTTATTACCAAAATAAGCAATACAAAATCTCGTTGGATAATTATGAAAAGAGCAGAAAAATTTTTACTGTCACTAAAAACACAATCGGATTAACGCAAAGTCTACAAAATATCGGATTGATATATTATCGGACAGGTAATCTCGAGCTAGCTGAAAATTATCTTTTGTTGGCCAAAGCCAGGGCGCAAGAATACTCTTTAAATAACACCATCGCAATGCTGAATCTTACTTTAAGTTCTATTTACATGGCGAAGAACAATTTTCCGGCTGCCAGTAATTGCATAACCGAAGGCTTGGCATTTGCAAATCTGATTGGTGATGAACACCGAAAAAAACAGTTTATTTATAGCCTATACGAACTCGAAAAAAAACAAAATAATTTCAAAGAAGCGCTAGGCTACTTAAAAGAAGTCTATATATACGACAGCTTAAACTACAGACGCAACCTTGCCTCAAACATCGGATTAGTCCAACAAACCTTTAAACAACAACAAACCCAAAAAGAAAACGAACTCACCATTCAATCGCAACGGAATGCTAAAAAACTTTCTTTAGCCATAGGCATTGTGGCCGTGCTTTCTTTCTTCGTTATCTTTTTACTCATAAAAAGCAACAGGCGCTCAAAAGAATCAAACCAGCAACTGCAAGAATTGAACGATGAAATCATCACGCAGAAAAATAAGGTTGACCGTATAAACCATCAGCTAGAAGAGCTGATTGCGGAAAGAACCAAAGACCTCATCATCAAAAACCAAAAGCTTTCCGAATACTCGTCGCACCTATCGCACCAAATACGCGGACCGGTGGCTACTTTAAAAGGTTTGATGATGTTGGTGGAAGAAAACATGGTCCAAAGCAACGAGATTGCGCCACAGATTAAAAAATGCGTGGACGATATCGACACTAAAATCATGGACATCAACGATGCGCTTAACGACCCTACAAAAAAAGGATTAAGCTAAGCACCTGTTCAAAAATAAGCCTGCCCCAAGGTTTCAATCTCCGTCTCATTTTGCTATTTTCGCAAGCAATAAAAGCCTTACAGATTTGGATTATTTAGCAGGATTAAACGTAACGCAAAGAGAAGCGGTTGAACAAACAGAAGGACCAGTGATGATTGTAGCCGGCGCCGGCTCGGGAAAAACCAGGGTAATCACCTATCGCGTTGCGCACCTCATCCAAAAAGGGATCGACCCTTTCAACATCCTAGTTTTAACTTTTACCAATAAAGCGGCAAAAGAAATGCGAGAGCGTATCACCAAGGTAGTTGGTACGGAAGCTAAAAACATTTGGATGGGCACTTTTCACTCTGTTTTTGCCAAGATTTTACGTGTGGAGGCGCACCACATTGGCTATCCTAACAACTTTACCATTTACGATACGGACGACAGTAAAAGTTTAATTAAAACCATTTTGAAAGAAATGAGTTTAGACGATAAACTTTACCACCACAATTATGTGTACGGGCGTATCTCTATGGCCAAAAACAATTTGATATCGGTTGCCGAATATCAGCAGAACGAGCAGATACAGGCCGACGACCATAGCTCGGGGCGTGCTTTTTTAGGTAAAATTTACGAAACCTACGTAAACCGTTGCTTTAAAGCCGGTGCAATGGATTTTGACGATTTGCTGTTTAAAACCAACGTACTGCTTAAAGAACAGCCCGAGGTATTATATAAATATCAAAACAAGTTTAAGTATTTGATGGTGGATGAGTACCAGGACACCAACTTTTCGCAATACTTGATTGTGAAAAAACTGGCTGCCATCCGCGAAAACCTGTGCGTAGTAGGCGACGACGCACAAAGTATTTATGCTTTCCGCGGCGCCAACATCCAAAACATCCTCAATTTCCAAAAAGATTATCCGGATGTAAAGGTTTTTAAGCTGGAACAAAATTACCGCTCCACACAAAACATCGTAAATATTGCCAACAGCATTATCGCCAACAACAAAAACCAACTGGAGAAAAACGTGTTTTCTGCCAATGAAACCGGCGATAAAATAAAAGTTACCCGCTCTTTTTCCGATAACGAGGAAGGCAAACAAGTAGCCGAAGCTATTGCACAAGAGCGTGCGGACGCCAACCTAAACTGGTCCGATTTTGCCATTTTATACCGTACCAACGCCCAATCAAGGTCGATGGAGGAAGCCTTGCGAAAGTTGGGCGTGCCTTATAAAATTTACGGCGGCACTTCATTTTATCAACGTAAGGAAATTAAAGATTTGATAGCTTATTTCCGTTTAACGTTTAATCCGGCAGATGAGGAAGCTTTCAAGAGGGTGATTAACTACCCGGCGCGTGGCATTGGAAAAACTACTTTAGATAAAATTATCTTAGCTGCTGATAAAGAGAACAAAACACTTTTTGATGTTATTGTTGATGCGCAGCAATATTTAGATGCCCGTGCGGCAGCTGCGGTGTCCAATTTTGCCACTGCGATACAAAGTTTTGCCGTGGTAGCCAAAAATCAATCGGCTTATGATGCGGCTTTACATATTGCGCAACAATCGGGTTTGCTGAAAGATTTGTACGATGATAAATCTGTAGAGGGTATCAACCGTTACGAAAATATCCAAGAATTGCTGAACGGTATTAAAGAGTTTTCTGAACGCGAAGATATTGAAGACCGGGGCTTAGACGTTTTCATGCAAGATGTGGCTTTGCTTACCAATGATGATAAGGATAAAGATGACAAAGATTCGGTTTCTTTAATGACTATCCACTCCTCTAAAGGCTTGGAGTTTCCGCAGGTTTATATTGTAGGTTTAGAAGAAAACCTTTTCCCTTCGCAAATGTCGCTCAATTCGCGAGCAGATTTGGAAGAAGAGCGCCGTTTGTTTTATGTAGCCGTTACCCGTGCAGAGAAGAAACTGAATATTAGCTATGCAACGTCGCGCTTTAAGTTTGGCACCTTAATTAACTGTGAGCCATCCCGTTTCTTGGACGAGATTGATCCGCGTTACTTGGAAATTGAACTGCCTAAAAAAGCCTCCATTGCTAACTCGGGCAGTTTTGATGACGAACGGACGCAATGGCAAAGCAATACCCGTTATCAGCCGGCACAAGCAGATGTGTTTTCTAAACCTAAACCGGCTACAAAACCTTTAAAAACAACTTCTTTACTGGCAAAAGCACACGTGCCAAGCGAAGGCTTTGCGCCTAGCGACACTTCAAACCTACAGGTTGGGCACGAGGTGGAGCATGAGCGCTTCGGATACGGCAAGGTATTAACTTTGGAAGGCAACAAGCCAGATATTAAAGCGACCATATTTTTTAAAGAAATTGGGCAAAAGCAATTGTTGCTAAAGTTTGCGAAGCTAAGGATCGTTTGAGCAGATAGGCACGGCGTAAAAACGCGGTAAAATCTCCTTTTTGCGAAGGTAATTTTGATTATATTTGGAAAAAAGAATTTTCAGATGGAAATTGCGTTGAAACACGAGAAAGTTGCGGAAATCCCTGCCGTTAATGATTTTGCAAAGCTCTTTTTCTTCCTAAAAGATAACGATATCAATTGGCGTTATTTCAAGTATTTCAGAGATATTTCAACACTAAATGACGAGATCACGTCGACTTGGCTTAATATAAATTCAAAAACACTAAGAACGTACCGCAAACCAGAAAGCAATTCAAAAGACAATATTAAAGAGCATCTTGTGTTGTTAATTTCGTTATACAAGCACGGTATCGAAGTCTTTGGAAATACAGAAGCTTTTGACCAGTGGTTGCTAAGCGAAAACAAATTTTTAGACAACCAAGCTCCGAAAGATTTTTTAGGAACGATAACGGGAATAAAGTTTGTTGACACACGGCTAACTGCTTTAGAATACGGCGACAACGTATAACATGTTGGTTTATAAAATTTGCCGAGACATATATGCAGATCATTTATCTGCTTCTGGAATTGCCAACCGTTGGAATAAGGAAGACGAGTTTGTTATTTATACAGGGAGTAGTATTGCCCTGTCTGTACTTGAAAACATCGCACACCGCGCATCAATTAATATTTCAAATCGTTACAGGCTTATAACAATTGCTCTTGACGGACAAACATCAATTAAAGAAATTAAATCTAGTCAACTCCCTATCAGTTGGCAAAGTTTGGATGCATATCCTCATTTGCAAGATGTTGGTTCTTTGTGGTACCAAGAGTGCGAACACCTAGTTTTGAAAGTGCCATCTGCAATTGTAGCGCAAGAATTTAATTACATCATCAACACAAAACACACCGACTTTGGCACAAAGGTGAAAATCATTAAATCCGAAGAGTGGGTTTGGGACAGCCGATTACTCTGACAAAAATTAGCAAATCAATAATTCCTCCTAATAACCAGCACAGAAAACCAAACCAGCAAAGCATCGTTAAAATTTGTTAATTCCTCTTGCCAAAAGCAATAAAAAATTTACTTTCGTGTCCACACGATTTAAAATTGACAAGTATTATTTATTAATCTATCTTTGCAGGATGTTTAAAAACGGGCGCTTAGCACTTTTAGCCTCTTTCTTATTAATTGCCATAGTTTTTACAGGTTGTAAAAGCAGGTTCGAAAAACTGAGAGCCAGCACAGACGTGGCTAAAAAATACCAAGAAGCCATTCGTTTGTACAACAAAAAAGATTATTCTAAAGCTTTAGTTTTGTTTGATGACCTGGTACAGCGTTACCGTGGCCGTGCCGAGTCGGAAGACCTTTATTACTATTACGCCTATACTAATTATAAGCTAAAAGACTACCTATCAGCAAGGTATCATTTTAAAACTTTTGCAGACACTTATCCCAGTAGCCCCAAAGCAGAAGAATGCCGGTTTTTAGCTGCTTACTGCTATTATCTAGAATCTCCGAATTATTCTTTAGATCAAGACAATACTTACAAAGCAATAGAAGCTTTGCAGCTTTTTATCAACCTGTATCCAAAAAGTGAACGCGTTGCAGAAGCCAGCAAGCTAATTGCAGATTTAAGAGACAAGTTGGAGCGTAAATCATTCGAGAATGCCAAGTTGTTTTTAGATATCGGTGATTACCAAGCGGCGGTCATTGCTTTCAGAAACTCGGCGAAAGATTTCCCAGATACAAAATATGCGGAAGAGATGGAATATTTAACCATTAAAGCGCAATATCTGTACGCAAAAAACAGCTTAGAAACTAAACAAGAGGACCGTTATAACGAAGCGATAGACGAATACGAAAGATTTATCGAGAGGTATCCGAAAAGCGCCTTCGCTAAAGAAGCACTAGATTTAAAAGAAGCTTCATTAAAAGGAATAGAACAAACCAAAGCAACATTAGCAGCCTACGGCTATAAAAATAAAGAGACAGAAGAAGATGAACAATAAAGACGCAAATAAACCAACTGTTGCCAATACAACGGTAACCAGAGATTTAAGACAGCTTGATACAGATACCAAAAACATTTACGAATCTTTGGTAATCATCAGCAAAAGAGCCAACCAAATTGCTTCTAACATTAAAGAAGAATTACACAGCAAACTGGCCGAGTTTGCCAGCTCTAACGACAATTTGGAAGAAGTTTTTGAAAATAGAGAGCAAATTGAAATTTCTAAGCATTACGAAAGAATGCCAAAACCTTCTTTGATAGCTATTGACGAATTCATCAACGGCAAAGTATATTACAGAAACCCGTCTAAAGAACAAAAGTAATTTGTTTTATATTTGAGCATGTCCACAATGCTTAAAGACAAAAACATTATCCTTGGCGTTTGCGGTAGCATTGCAAGCTATAAATCTGCAGAAATTGTAAGATTGTTAGTGAAAGCCGGTGCAAACGTCAAGGTAATTTTAACAGATGGCGCAAAAGCCTTCATCACGCCCCTCACCTTTTCTACGTTATCTAAAAATCCGGTTTACAGTACCTATGCAAACGCTGATACTGGGGTTTGGAACAACCATGTTGAGCTAGCCCTTTGGGCCGATTTAATTGTGATTGCCCCTGCAACAGCAAATACCATTGCAAAATTTGCCAATGGCTTGTGCGACAATTTGCTTTCGGCGGTTTACCTATCTGCAAAATGCCCTATATACGTTGCGCCGGCCATGGATTTAGACATGTGGAAACACCTGAGCACCAAAAACAATATCGTAAAATTGCGCCATTATGGTAATGAAATTATTTCTCCGGCGAAAGGCGAATTAGCTAGCGGACTGTACGGCGAAGGCCGATTAGCGGAGCCGGAAGAAATTGTAAATTTCATCAATCAAAAACTATCCGAAACAAAACCTTTGGCAGGGCAAAAAGCTTTGGTAAGCGCAGGGCCAACTTATGAAGCGATAGATCCGGTGCGTTTTATCGGCAATCATTCATCGGGCAAAATGGGTTATGCCATTGCCGCAAAACTTAAGGAGCTGGGCGCCACGGTAACGTTGATAAGCGGTCCAACGGCTTTAGATGCACCGAAGGGCGTAAACAGAATTAGCGTAACCTCGGCAGCAGAAATGTTTGAAAACTGCCAAAAGCATTTTAGCGATAGCCAAATATGTGTGATGGCGGCGGCTGTGGCCGATTATACCGTAGAAGAAGTTGCACCTTTTAAAATAAAAAAGAAAGATAGCTCGCTCACTATCCCACTAAAGAAGACGCCGGATATTTTGGCAACTTTAGGAGCTGTAAAAACAGTTCAGATTTTGGTGGGTTTTGCCTTAGAAACCGATCACGAAGAGGCAAACGCCACAGAAAAGCTAAAAAAGAAAAACTTAGATTTTATTGTCTTAAATTCGTTGAACGATGCCGGTGCAGGCTTCCAAAACAACACCAATAAAATAACCATTATTGACAAAACTTTGGAGAAGACGGTTTTTCCGCTTAAAAGCAAAGATGAGGTAGCTACGGATATTTGCGAGAAAATAGTCTCGATTTTTGCCGACAAATAGGAAATTGAGTAGCAAGTATCAGGTATAATTATTAAAAAGATGAAAAAACTAATTGCTATCCTATTTTTCGCGCTTAGCTTGCCCAGCTTTGCGCAAGATTTAAATTGCAGGGTACAAATCCTCTCGCCACAAATACAAAACACCAACAAAAGACCTTTGGAGGAGTTACAAATCGCGATAAGCGAATTTTTGAACAACCGAAAATGGGCTAATTTTGAGCTAAAACCCGAAGAACGCGTTGATTGCAACCTGGTTATTACGCTAAAAAGTTGGGACGGTGGCAGCAACTACCAAGGCGAAGCGCAAATTTTAAGCAGCAGACCTGTTTACGGCACTTCTTATAATACCACGGTATTAAGTTTAAACGATAAAAACTTCGATTTTAGTTATACGCAGGGTCAGCCGTTGGATTATTCGGATCAAAATTACCAGAACAATCTGAGCTCTATACTTGCTTTTTACGCTTACGTCATCATTGGTTTAGATGCGGATACCTTTGGAAAAATGGGCGGTGCGCCTTATTATGCCAAAGCACAAACCGTGGTTAATAATGCGCAAAACGCGGCGTTTGCCGGATGGAAAGCTTTTGAAGGCTTAAAAAATAGATATTGGTTAGCAGAAAATTTGAACAACAAAAGCTTTGCGCCCTTGCGCGATATTCTTTACACCTATCATCGTTTAGGTTTGGATGTAATGAGCGAAGATTTGAATAAAGGCCGAAAAGCCATTGCAGAAAGTTTGCCCGAACTTGCGCAACTGGATAAGCAAAAACAAGGCGCTATGCTTAACCAAGTATTCTTTTCCGCTAAGGCTGATGAAATTGTGGACATTTTTAGCAAAGGAAACCCCATGGAACGCACCAAAGTTTATAACGTGATGGTTGATGCCGATCCGGCTAACACCTCCAAATACGAAGAACTGAAAAAATTGAGGTAGCGGACGTCGACGATGGTCAATGGACGATGGACAATGGACGATGGACAATGGACGATGGACAATGGTCAATGGTCAATGGACGATGCACAATGGACAATGGTCAATGGACGATGGTCAATGGACAATGGTCAATGGACAATGGTCAATGGACAATGGACTACCGGACAATTCACTACTCACTACTCAATACTCAATACTACGCAATCCTAACCCATGTTAAGCAGATTAACCATAAAAAATTACGCTTTAATAGATAACCTCGATATTAGTTTTGAAGGCGATTTAAATGTTATTACCGGTGAAACTGGCGCAGGAAAATCTATTGTGCTGGGTGCATTGGGCTTAATTTTAGGTCAACGCGCGGAGAGTAAGTACTTTTTTAACCAACAAAAGAAGTGCGTAGTAGAAGGTTTTTTTAGCATTGCCGATTATAATTTCAAAGATTTTTTTTCAGAGAATGATCTGGACTATGAAGATGAAACGGTGCTACGCCGTGAAATTGCGCTCGACGGAAAATCTAGGGCTTTTATTAACGATACGCCGGTTACCTTAAGCGTACTAAAAGCGCTAGGCCAGCAGTTAATAGATATACATGCACAACATGCTACTTTAGAAATTAGCGAGATTGCTTTTCAGTTGCTGGTGTTAGATGTAATGGCCGAACAACAATCTGCGGTAGCAAATTACCGCAAAACGTACCAACAGTACCGCAGAAATCAAAAAGCTTATCAGGCCAAGATAGATGAGAACGAAAAGGCAAAGGCGGACCAAGATTATTTTCAGTACCTGTACGACGAATTGGAAGGAAGCTTGATACAGGAGGAAGAACAGGAAAACTTAGAAAAAGAGCTAAACGCGCTGAGCCATGCCGAAGAAATTAAAAAGAATTTATACAACGTCAACGCGCAGCTAAACGGTTTTGAGGAGGCTGCTTTATCAAAAATTAAAGATGCTTTAACGCAATTGCACAGCATTGAGCATTACGATGAAGAGATTGCCGCACTAGCCTCGCGCTTACGAAGCTGCCAGATTGAACTTAAAGACATTGCCGAAGAACTGGACAGTCTTGAGCAAAAAACCAATTATGACGAAAACCGGGCAGACACGATAAACGAACGGTTGAGCATAATTTACGGTTTGCAGAAAAAACACCGTGTAAATACCAGCGCCGAACTTTTGGCTATGCAACGCGATTTACTGGAAAAGCTTAACCAAATTTTGTTTGCCGATGAAGAACTGGAACAATTGGCCGCACAGCTAAAAAAAGAAGAACAGCAATTAGCACAAGAGGCAAAAGCAATCAGCGCTAAGCGGGCAAAGGTAATTCCGGAGATTGAACAAAAAGTTGCCGCGCTTTTGGCAGAAGTAGGTATGCCGGATGCAAAGCTTAAAATAGAACAGCAAACTTTGGACAGCAATGGTTTTGATAGTAATGGTGCAGACCAAATAAGATTTTTGTTTAGCGCAAACAAAGGTCAATCTCCTAACGAAATCCATAAAGTAGCTTCCGGAGGCGAGCTTTCGCGCTTAATGTTGAGCATCAAGTCACTGATCGCACAAAAAACGGCTTTGCCCACTATTATTTTTGACGAGATTGATACCGGAATTTCTGGTGAGGTTGCCAACCGCGTTGGCGCAATACTGGCCGAGCTTTCTAAGGCGATGCAAGTAATTGCGATTACGCACCTGCCACAAATGGCCAGCAAAGGAAAATCGCATTATTTTGTGCACAAAGTTAATGAAGGCGAAACCACTTACACCCGTATTAAAAAGTTAAAAGATGAAGAACGAGTGCTAGAAATTGCCAAAATGTTGAGCGGCGAAAACCCTAAAGAATCTGCCTTACAGAACGCGCGGGAATTACTGCAAAATTAATTGAACGTAATTTTTATCTTTACGCAGTTTTACAAAAATAGTCTATTAAAACAGCAAGTTAAACAATCGATATATGGCTTATAACTTATTAAAAGGAAAACGTGGCATCATTACAGGTGCATTAGATGAAAATTCTATCGCTTGGAAAGTGGCCGAAAAGGCTCACGCAGAAGGTGCAACATTCGTTTTAACCAATGCCCCAATTGCCATGCGCATGGGCGAAATTAACGCTTTGGCAGAAAAAACAGGCTCTAAAATCATTCCTGCCGATGCAACCAGCGTTGAAGATTTGACCAAACTTTTCACCGAGTCTCAGGAAGTTTTAGGCGGTAAAATCGACTTTGTGCTTCACTCTATCGGCATGAGCGTGAACATCCGCAAAAAAATCCCGTACACCGAATCTAATTACGACTACTTTTTAAAAGGTATAGATGTTTCTGCTTTGTCTTTACATAAAATGTTGGCCGTAGCTAAACAGTTGGATGCCATTAACGAATGGGGAAGCGTGGTTGCCTTAACCTACATGGCCGCACAGCGCACCTACCCTTTTTATACCGACATGGCCGACATTAAGGCGATGTTAGAGTCTATTGCACGTAGCTTCGGCTACCATTATGGTTTAGAGAAGAAAGTGAGAATTAACACCGTTTCTCAATCTCCTACACGCACCACTGCCGGCTCGGGTATTAAAGGTTTCGATAATTTCTTTGATTATGCAGATAAGATTGCACCATTGGGAAATGCCGATGCCGCATCGTGTGCAGATTATTGCATTAGCCTATTCTCTGATTTAACGCGTATGGTTACCATGCAAAATCTTTTCCATGATGGCGGTTATTCTTCAACTGGTGTAAGTATGGATGTGATGAACGCAATTGGCGAAGGTGCGGAGTAAAACTAGAAAAAACGCTGATTAATATATAATATTAAGAATTAAGTTTAGGTAATCAATAAAATAACTAAAACGGAATACCCAGATCAAGCGCTCGTTCCCAACGAGCGCTATTAAGAAAAGACTTACGAAGTTTCAAAAACTTCGTAAGTCTATAAATCTTTTAAATTTATATCATGAAATTTTTTAAAAGGTATTTTAAGTAAGAACGCCCACCACGTCATGCTTAGCGAAGTCGAAGCATCTCACTAGCAAGGCTTATGCGTATCGCGTGGCAACCTATATATGAGATGTCTCGTTGCCTAATGACGAGTCTTATAATTGATCCGTTTAAACAGTTTCTAAAATAGGCTTAACGCTAAAAAAAGACTTTACCGAAGTTTCAAAAATTTCGTAAGTCTAAAATATTAAAACATCTACATCCTCTCTGGCACCTCAATTCCCAAAATTGCCATAGCCATATTTAAGGTTTGCGCCGTGCTGGCTGATAACTGCAACCTAAAAGCTTTAACCAATTCGTGTTCGGTTTTTAAAATAGATTCGGTTTGGTAAAACTTATTATAGGTTTTAGCCAAATCATAAGCAAAATTTGCGATAGCAGCTGGGTTATAATCTTTTGCTGCTTGCTCCACAATTTGCGGATAACGGCTCAGCAGTTGTAATAGCTCCACTTCTGTGGTGCCAAGTTGCGCCGGAAAACTTACTTCACCTGTAACAAAACCGGCTTTTTTAAGCACCGATTTAATCCTGGCGTGGGTATATTGGATAAAAGGGCCGGTATTCCCCTGAAAGTCGATGGATTCGTTAGGGTCAAAAAGCAAACGCTTCTTAGGCTCCACCTTTAACAAGAAATATTTAAGTGCGCCTAGCCCAATCATCTGGTAAAGCTGGTCTTTCTCTTCGTCGCTAAAGTGATCTACTTTGCCCAAAGCCTCCGTTTTTTCTTTTGCCGTCAGCTTCATCTCTTCAATCAAATCATCGGCATCTACCACCGTGCCTTCCCTAGACTTCATTTTACCCGATGGCAAGTCCACCATCCCGTAAGAAAGATGGTACAAGCCTTTTGCCCAGCTTTTGCCCAACTTTTCCAAAACCAGAAACAGCACCTTAAAGTGGTAATCCTGCTCGTTACCTACTACATAAATAGATTGATCGCAGTTAAATTCGTCGTATTTTAACTGCGCGGTGCCCAAATCCTGCGTAATGTAAACTGATGTACCGTCGGCGCGGCGAACCAATTTCTCGTCCAAACCGTCGGCAGTTAAATCAATCCAAACAGAACCGTCTGCTTTTTCAAAGAAAACGCCTTTCTGCAAGCCTTCCTCTACCAAATCTTTCCCTAACAAATAGGTGTCCGACTCGTAATAATATTTATCAAAGCTTACGCCCAGTTTTTTATAAGTTTCATCAAAGCCCGCGTAAACCCAGCCGTTCATTTTTTTCCATAAAGAAATCACCTCCGCGTCGCCTTGCTCCCATTTTAGCAACATTTGTTGCGCTTCTTTAATTAAAGGTGCTTGCTTTTTTGCTTCTTCTTCGCTTAATCCCTGCCCTAGCAGTTCGTTAATTTGCTTTTTATATTCCTGATCAAAAACCACATAATATTTGCCCACCAGATGGTCGCCTTTTAAACCGGCATTTTCTGGTGTTTCCCCTTTGCCAAATTTTTGCCAAGCCAACATAGATTTGCAGATATGGATTCCCCTATCGTTTACCAAATTAGCTTTTATCACCTCAAAGCCGGCGCTTTTCAAAAGGTTAGACACGGCAAAACCTAACAAATTATTGCGTACATGACCCAAATGCAACGGTTTATTGGTATTAGGCGATGAATACTCTATCATTACTTTTTGTCCGTTTTTAGGCAGTTGGCCAAAATCGGGCGCTAAAACTTCGTTTTTAAAAACACCAAGCCAGTAAGCATCGGTTAAAGCCAGATTTAAAAAACCTTTAATTACGTTAAAACTTTCCACCTCTTGGCAGTTAGCCTGTAAATATTGGCCCAATAAAGTTGCGGTTTGTTCTGGCGATTTTTTGGTTTGTCGGACAAAAGGAAAAACTACAAAAGTCACATGCCCTTCAAACTCTTTCTTGGTTTGCTCTAAATTAACCTGAGTGGCCGAAATTTCGGTTTCAAAAACATCGGCGAAAGCCTTTACAATGGCTTTTTGTAAAAATTCCATGGCGCAAAAATAGCTAAAGTAAAATCATTATAGACGTTTTTTGTATCGATTTAAATTCTGATAGATTTGCTAGGAAAGCACAGATTAGGCAATAAAAACGTTAAAATGGTTCATTAGGAGGAAGTTCATTAGTTTTTTAGGAGTCCGTTAAGAGTTCATTAGTTTTTTAGGAGTCCGTTAAGAGTTCATTAGTCTTTAGGAGTTCATTGGTTCATTAGGAGCGAGTTGGTTTAGTAAAGAGCCAGCTAACATTAAGAGCGCATCATCTTGATACCCTATACTCTATACTCTATACTCAATACCCTATACTCTATACTCAATACCCTATACTCACTTCTTTTCCCTATCTTCAACGGTTTTTATTTAAAAAAGATGATTCAAAAAGCATTATTAACGTTGGGCCTTAGCGCCTGCTGCGTATTGGCTACAAATGCGCAAAACACAAAAAAGCCGGCGGCTCAAAAACCTGCTGGCGCTCCTGCTAAAACCTTAACCGAGCTGGATTCTGCAAGTTATTCTTTCGGGATGAAGATTGCACAGGGCTTAAAATCCGACGGTGTACAGGCCTTAAACTACGATTTGCTAAAACAGGGAATGCAAGACGTTTTTACCGGAAAAACCTTGGTGGTAAATGACGAACAGGCTGGCCAAACCATCAACCAGTTTCTGCAAAAAATTAGCAAAGCAAAATACGCGGCCTTAGAAGAAGCAGGCAAAAAGTTTTTGGAAGAAAATAAAAAGAACCCCAAAATTACCACCACAGCTAGTGGGTTGCAATACGAAGTGCTTCAACCTGGCACAGGCGTAAAACCAAAAGCAACAGACACCGTAACCGTACATTATAAGGGCACTTTGGTAGACGGAACACAGTTTGACAGCTCTTACGACCGTGGCGAGCCAATTACTTTACCTTTAGATGGCGTTATCAAAGGTTGGACAGAAGGCGTGCAATTAATGCCTGTTGGTGCTAAATATCGCTTTTACATTCCCTATCAGCTAGGTTATGGCGAAAGAGGTGCCGGGCAAGACATCCCTCCTTTTAGCACGCTGATATTTGATATTGAACTGTTAAAAGTCGGAAAATAAATTTAGGGCCGGTTCAACCGGCTTTTTTATTTCCGTTCGGCATCCGCCATCATTTGCGCCGCTAAATCTTTCCCTAAAAACCACTCGATAATGCCGTGAATGAGGTAAAGAAAAGGCGTCATCAACAAGGCCACAACAAATTTGTAGGTATAATTTACCAAACCAATGGCAGCAACCATTTTCCAACCCCAGTTGTATTGCGGGTTTAGGTAAAATGCGATGAAGATCACCACAAAGCTATCAATCAGTTGCGACACCAAAGTGGAGCCCGTTGCGCGGAGCCACAGTTTATGCTCGCCAGTAATCTTTTTAATGTTGTGAAATATTTTCACATCGGCCACCTGCCCTATCAAAAAAGCAGTGATAGAACCCACAATAATCCACATTCCCTGCCCAAAAACACCGGTAAAAGCGTTGTTCATGTTGGTATCAGAGCCGTTTATACTCTGGTGAATCCAAAAATCTGAAGGCACTAAATTGATGGTGAAGCCCACCACCACAAAAGAAAACGCAATTAATATCGCCGCAAGGTACGAGAGAAATTTAACGCCTTTGGTGCCATAATATTCATTAATGATATCCGTCATAATAAACACAATGGGCCAAGTTACTACCCCGGCCGACATATTGTACGACAAGCCTTTGATGCCAAATAAATTGATGTTGAACTTGGCAAAACCCAAAGACTCTTCTACAGAAAAAATCTTAACGCCAATGAATTCGGCAAGTATCGCGTTAGCAACTAAAAAGCAGCCTAGCACCACAAACAACTTACTTTCTTTAGAGTGATGGTTCATAATTCTAAATTATGAGAATAATTTTTAAAATTTAATAGCTTATTTTGCCAAAGGCACAGCAATTATTTATTTTATATTTTCCGTTTTGATCAATTTTACCTCTAAATTACCGCAAACACAAACCTCTATCTTTTCAACCATGACGGCTTTGGCCAATAAACATCATGCGGTTAACCTCTCGCAAGGTTTTCCGGATTTTGATGTAGACCCCGAACTGGTTGAACTGGTAAACCAGCAAATGCGCCAAGGACACAACCAATACGCGCCTATGCCCGGTTTGTTAAGCTTACGCGGATTAATTTCTGAAAAAACACAATCCTTGCATCAAAGCTATTACTCGCCCGAAACCGAAATTACCATTACAGCGGGTGCCACGCAAGCCATTTACACCGCCATTGCGGCCAGCATTAAACCAAACGACGAGGCCATTATTTTTGAACCTGCTTATGATTCTTATGCGCCCGTAGTTAAGGCTTTTGGCGGTTTAGTAAAACCTTACGAAATGGCACCGCCTTTTTACGATATAGATTGGAACATGGTGAAACGCCTGGTAACTGCCAATACCAAACTCATCATCATCAACTCGCCACAAAACCCTTGCGGGCGGATTTTGAAAGAAGAAGATATTAAGCAGCTAAAAATCATTACAGAAAACACAGACATTTTAATCATCAGTGACGAGGTTTACGAGCATCTGATTTACGATAAACAAACGCACCTAAGTTTAGCGCGCTACCCCGAGCTTAAGATGCGCACTTTTATCACCGCAAGCTTTGGTAAGCTTTTCCACTGCACAGGCTGGAAAGTTGGCTATTGCCTTGCGCCAGAAATGCTAATGAAAGAATTCAGAAAACTGCACCAGTTTATGGTTTTTAGTGTAAATACGCCTATGCAATTCGCCATTGAGGCTTATTTAAACAATAAACCTACGTATTTGGAGTTAAATGAGTTTTTTCAGCGTAAGCGCAACCTATTCCGTAAGCTTTTGGAACCGTCGCGTTTTACCTTATTGCGTTGCGAAGGCACGTATTTCCAAAACGTAAGTTACGAGCGCATTGCAGCAGATAACGATGTAGAAATGGCTACAAAGCTGGTGACAGACTATAAAGTAGCGTGTATCCCAAACTCTAGTTTTTATACACGCAACACAGATTTTAGGACCTTGCGTTTTTGCTTTGCTAAAAAAGACGAAACTTTAGAAAAAGCCGCAGAGTTGCTCTTAAAAGTGTAATTTACACGGAACCGTTTTTGCGGTTACGCATCTATAATCACAAATACTGATGAGAAACAGATGAATATGGAAAGTTTAAAAATCACCTTGTTGCAGGTTTATCTTTTTTGGGAAAACATTGATAAAAACCTGCAGAATATTGGTTTAAAATTATCCGCTTTGCGCGAGAAAACCGACATCATTGTTTTACCCGAAATGTTTAGTACCGGCTTTTCTATGAATGCGGAAGCTTTGGCAGAAGAAATGGACGGCAAAACCATGCAGTGGATGCACGAAAAAGCCAACCGTTACGATGCAGTGGTTACCGGATCTATCATTATCAAAGAAAACGGGCAGTTTTTTAACCGTTTAATTTGGATGAACCCCGATGGTAGCTACCAATATTACGATAAAAAGCACCTTTTCGGGATGGCCAAAGAAGACAGCGTTTATACTGCCGGCCAAAAGAAATTGATCATCGACTTTAAAGGCTGGAAAATATTACCGGTAATTTGTTACGATTTGCGTTTTCCGGTGTGGTTGCGTAACCAAGATGACTTGTACGATTTGCTGTTGGTGGTAGCCAGCTGGCCCGAAAAACGCGCCAAACATTGGAACACCCTCATCCCGGCACGCGCTATCGAAAACCAAAGCTACGTAATTGCTTTAAACCGCGTTGGGCACGATGGAAACCAAGTTTATTACTGCGGAGACACTACCTGCATTGATCCGGCCGGTAATGTGGTTTACTACAAACGCGATGAGGAAGATGTTTACACCTTTAGCATTTATAAAAACGAGATAGAAAAAACACGCCGCTATATGCCTTTTTTAAAAGACGCAGACCGTTTCCGTCTTGGTTAATTGAAACCGGCACCAATTGTTAAATAGTGTTAAATCGCGATTTGGAGCACGTTTTCAGCAATTTTAGCCAAACAAAAATTATATTTGTTTGGGTTATTTCAAACTCCTTCCACTTTTATTGCAAGCAAAGCGCCATTATAAATATATGTTTAAAGAAATCCGCAGCAAAGCCGTCCGCTACCCACTAATTGTCATCTACTTTATCATCCTTTTTTTGTGCGCTTTAGAGCTTAACTTCTTAGGACTGTTCGGCTACTCGCCAGCAAAAAAAGACATCAAATTTCCATCGCTAAACGTATCATCTGAGGTTTACACAGCAGATAGCGTGCTTATCGGCAAATATTACACAGAAAACCGTACCCCGGTAAGCTTTAAAGAGATTAACAAAAACCTTATTAACGCATTGGTTGCTACAGAAGACGTTCGGTTTTTTAAGCATAACGGTGTCGATTTTTTTTCCATTTTCTCGGGCATTGTTTCTACGGCAACCGGCGATAAACGCGGCGGAAGTACCATTACACAGCAACTGGCAAAAAATTTATACCGCACGCGTTTAAACAAATCGCAAGGCTTCATCAGTAAAATACCTTTGGTGCGCACCTTGGTTTCAAAAGTAAAAGAGTGGCTTACTGCTTATAAATTAGAAGCAAACTACAGTAAAGAGGAAATAATTACCATGTACCTCAATACCGTGCCATTCGGCAACAACTCTTACGGCATTAACACTGCATCTAAACACTACTTCAACAAATCTGTAAGTGATATCAACCTGCAAGAGTCGGCTACTTTGGTGGGAATGTTGAAAGCGACATCCACCTATAATCCCATCAAAAATCCAGAAAACTCCAGAAAAAGGCGCAATGTGGTGCTTTCGCAGATGCAGAAGTACGGCTACATTACACAAGCGCAGTACAACAGTGCATCGGCAACGCCCTTAAAATTAGATTTGGGTAAAGATGTAGGTAAAAACGACGGCGACTCGTACCTAAGATCTGCCGTAGCCAAATGGTTGGACAAATGGTGCGATGAAAACGACTACAACTTGTACGAAGATGGTTTGAAAATTTATACCACCATCGACTCTAAATTACAGAAATATGCCGAAGAAGCTGTTCACGAGCAAATGAAAACTTTGCAAAAACGTTTTAACAATGTTTGGGGCGACCGTGAACCGTGGCGCGACTCGGAAGGAAATGTAATTGAAGATTTTGTTCAGAAAAATTTAGACCGCCTGCCGTGGTACAAAGGTTTGGTTCGCGATTATGCTGGAAATCAGGATTCTATTGATGCTTATGTAAACAAAAAGAAGAAGATGACCGTATTTTCTTGGGACGGCGATAAAGAAGTGGAATTTTCTACCGTCGACTCGATAAAGTACTACGCCAAAATCCTTAATACCGGCATGATGACTTTAGATCCGTTTAGCGGAAAAATTAAGGTTTGGGTTGGCGGAAACGACCATACCTACTTTAAATACGACCACGTAAATCAAGCCAAACGCCAAGCCGGCTCTACTTTTAAGCCTTTTGCATATTTAGCAGCCATTGAAAGCGGTATAGACCCCTGCGATAAATTTACCGATAAACCTGTTACCATCACCTACCAGGACCAAGGCAAAACAGAAGTTTGGGAACCTAAAAACGCCGACTGGCACTTTAGCTACCGCGAAATGTCTTTACGCTGGGCAATGGCAAAATCTGTAAACTCTATTACCGCACAAATTACCGAAAAAGTGGGCTGGGATAAAGTGGTAGAATATGCGCACAAATGCGGTATCGAAAGTAAGTTGCAATCCGTACCGTCGGTAAGTTTAGGTCCTAATGATGTTTCGGTATTTGAGATGGTAAAAGCTTACGGCACTTTTTTAAATCAGGGAAAGCGTGTTGAACCCATTCTGGTAGAAAAAATTACGGACCAAGATGGCAATATTATTGAGGAGTTTAAATCTAAACAAACCGAAGTTTTAAGCAAAGAAATTGCGTGGCTAATGCTTTATATGTTTAGAGGTGGCATGGAAGAACCCGGAGGCACCTCGCAAGCACTTTGGGAGTGGGATTTGTGGAAGAAAAACAACCAAATAGGCGGCAAAACCGGCACTTCTTCTGATTATGTTGATGGCTGGTACATGGGCATTACTAAAGACTTGGTGACTGGGGTTTGGGTAGGTGCAGATGATAGAAGCGTACACTTTACCACCTCAGAAACTGGAGAAGGATCGCGTACAGCATTGCCAATTTTTGCAAAGTTTATGGAGAAAGTTTACAAAGATCCAAGCACCGGCATTACTTTAGGCCCCTTTCCAAAACCCGAAGTAGAAATTACACGTAAGTACAATTGTCCATCGCCGCGCATTGTGGTGGATACTACCTTTAACGATAGTACTTTGGTGGATTCTTTAAACCTGATAAACCAACCTTTGGACGATGAGATGATAGAACCACAGCCAGACGCAAAACCGAACGAAAACGTCATTAAAGCAACAGACGCAAAAAAAGACAAAACGCAAGGCACAGACGCTAACAAACAACAACCTAAACCGGCAGAAAAGGAAGAGCTATCGCGCAGAGAACAGCGCCGTTTAGAACGCCAAAAAGCCAAAGAAGAAAAATCTAAAGATTAAGATATATGGAGCAGCATCAGAAATATAAAAAACATTGGGCATACCTTATTGCAACAGGTATGCTTTTGTTGTTAATAACGGTCATTGGCTCATCTGCGCAAGCACAATATTTTGGACAAAATAAAGTGCGCTACAAAAACTTAAAGTTTAAAGTGTACGAAACGCCACACTTCCATTTGTACTACTACACAAAAAACGACAGTTTAATTAAAGCTTTTGCCAAAGAAAGCGAAGCTTGGTACTCTATGCACCAACAGGTTTTCAGAGATACATTCAGGCGCCCCAACCCGATTATTTTATACGGCAACTCGCCCGAGTTCCAGCAAACAACGGCTATTGGCGGAGAAATTGGCGTTGGTACTGGCGGTGTTACCGAAGGCTTAAAAAACCGCGTGGTGATGCCTTTGCAGGAGATAAACGGACAAACGCGCCACGTGTTGGGGCACGAGTTGGTGCACGCTTTCCAATACCATTCTTTGATAGAGGGCGACTCTACCCAGCTAGAAAACATCGGGAACTTGCCTTTATGGATGATAGAAGGGATGGCCGAGTACCTCTCTTTAGGAAAAGTGGATGCGAATACTGCGATGTGGATGCGCGATGCGGTACTCAACAAAGACATACCGTCTTTAAAGGACCTAACTACCAACAGCAAATATTTCCCTTACCGCTACGGGCAAGCCTTTTGGGCTTTTATTGGCTCCACCTATGGCGATACGGTCATTTTTCCGTTCTTTAAAGCAACTGCTAAGTATGGTTACGAGTTTGCTATCCGCCGCACTTTTGGTTACGATGATAAAACACTCTCCAACCTTTGGAAAGCGTCTTTACAAAACAGCTACCGCCCGTACCTGAAAAACACAGACGAAAAACCCATTGGTATTAGCGTTGCCGATACGCTAAGTGGCGGCGACATGAACGTGGCGCCGGCCATTAGCCCAGACGGGAAATATCTGGCTTACCTGTCAGAACGCGATTTGTTTTCTATTGACCTTTATTTGGCCGATGCCCAAACGGGGAAAATTATCCGAAAGCTAACGTCAAAAATCAGCAATAGCCATATTGACGAGTTCAACTTTATAGAATCGGCTGGCGCTTGGTCGCCGGATAGCCGGAAATTTGCATTTAGCGTTTTTGGCAAGGGGCGCAATAATTTGGTAATTGTGGACATTAGCAATGGCCGGACGCTTTTAGATGTGGGCATGGGCGATGTGGAGCAATTCGGGAATTTAACTTGGTCGCCAGACGGGCAAAACATTGCTTTTTCGGGTTTAAAAAATGGGCAAAGCGATTTGTTCAGCTATAACTTACAAAGCAAACAAGTAAGCCAGCTTACCGATGACTATTTTACAGATTACCAGCCCTCCTACTCGCGCGACGGCCAAAAGATTGTGTTTTCTACAGACCGTGCCAGTTTAAGAGACGATAATGTAAAAGCGACTATCCCAATGGGGATGGCCATTTTGGATTTAAACACCAAACAAATTGAACCGATAAAAGTATTTAGTGGCGCAAACAATTTTAACCCGCTTTTTGCAGATGGCGATACCCAGATTTACTTTTTATCTAACAGAGACGGTTTCCGTAATTTGTACCGCTACAGCCTCAACAGCCAGTCGGTGGTACAGCTCACAGATTATTTCACGGGCATTAGCGGTATTACAGAAAACTCGCCTGCGTTAAGCATTTCTAACAGCGATGATATCGTTTATTCGTACTACCGTTCGCAACGTTACACCCTGTACAATGCCAAGGCTTCGGATTTTACCGCAAAGCCAGTCAACCCGCAACAGGTAGATTTAAGTGCGGCAGTTCTGCCCCCACCAACGTCGGTAGGCGTAGATATCATCAATAAAAACCTGGCAAACTTTAGCGCTTATGATGATTTACCGGTAGATTCTGTTAAAAGCATCCCTTTCCGCCCGCAGTTTAAGCTGGATTATATTGCCAACAACGGCGCTGGCGTTTCTACCAGCCGTTTTGGCACCGGACTTTCGGGCGGGGTACAAGCTATCTTTAGCGATATTTTGAGCAGAAACCAGATTTTTGCGGCTGCAGCCGTAAACGGCGAAATTTACGATTTTGGCGCGCAGATAGCTTATATGAACCAAGAAAGCCGTTGGAGCTGGGGCGGTGCAGTATCGCATATTCCTTATCAGTTTGGCAGCTATGGCGCTAAATACGAAGACTTGTCCACCTCTAACGGAACACAAACGTTTTATAATCAATATTTAGATTTAGTGCGTGTGTTTGAAGAATCGGCGCAAGCATTTACTTCTTACCCTTTTAACAAAATTACCCGTGCCGAGTTTGGCGTCGGAGCCTCTCACTACTCTTATCGGGTAGATAGGTATAGTGATTACTATCCTGTGGATGCTAATGGAAACATCACCAGCTATTATCCTTGGTATCGGGATAAAAACAAAATTTCTATTGATGAATTTAACAACAGCAGCGGCAACAGCTTTTACGGCTCGTACTATTTAAAACCATATACTATTTTCCAGCTTAACACTGCTTTAGTGGGCGACAATTCATTTTCTGGCGTGGCTTCGCCTTTAAGTGGTTACCGTTATCGCATTGGCCTTGAGCAATATTTGGGTACTTATACCTTTACGGCGCCAACCATAGATTTACGTCGTTATGTACGCGCCAAGCCTGTAACTTTCGCAGGCAGAATTTATGGCTATGGCCGATTAGGAAACGCTAATAATCAGCTTTACCCACTGTTTATCGGTTACCCGTATCTGATCAGAGGCTACGAGTCTAATTCTTTTTACCGCGATAATAGCGGTCAAAATTTAAGCGCTAACGGTTTCAGTATCGACCAATTGATTGGTAACCGAATAGCTGTTGTTAATTTTGAAGTGCGTTTACCATTTACCGGACCCGAGAAGTTGTCGGTTGTCCCGTCTAAATTTTTATTCTCGGAACTCAACCTGTTTTTTGATGCCGGTTTAGCTTGGGATAAAGGCCAGACGGTTGATTTTAGCAGGAAAGCGCCACCACAAATTGGAACAAATAACAACGTGCCCGTTTATGATTCGACGGTTAAAGTACCAGCGTATAGTGCAGGTATCTCGGCACGCGTAAATGTATTTGGCTATTTTGTGTTAGAACCTTATATGGCTTTCCCGTTTAACCGCACCGATGTGAAGAAACCTGTATTTGGTTTGGCCTTTTCTCCGGGATGGTAAAACCAAAAGCACGCTAATTTCGTTGTTAACATAAAAACAGAAGAAATGAAAAAGTTAGGATATTTAATTTTAGGTTTTGCCGGCATGCTGAGTATAAGCTCATGCGGACAATCTAAAGGAGAAACAGATAAAAACGGAAGTTCTTTAGAAGAGAAAAAAGGCAAATTCCCGATAGAGAAAACAGAAGCGCAATGGCGAGAGATTTTAAGCCCTCAAGCTTTCCAAGTGATGGTGAAAGAAGCCACTGAACCTGCATTTAAAAATGCTTATTACAACAATCACAAAAAAGGCATTTATGTGAGCGTTGCCACCGGCGAGCCTTTATTCAGTTCGGAAGATAAATTTGACTCTGGTACAGGCTGGCCAAGTTTTACCAAACCCATTAACGATAAGGCCGTCATCTGGACAAAAGATACTTCTTACGGAATGACACGTGACGAAGTAATTGAAGCTAAAACAGGCTTGCATTTGGGCCACGTTTTTAGAGATGGCCCTGCCCCTACCGGTTTGCGTTACTGCGTAAACTCCGCCGCTTTAAAGTTTATACCGGCAAAATAAATCGAACAAAAATTTAACTAACAAAAGCGGAGAACTTCCGCTTTTGTTAGTTAAGATGATGCTTGCGCTGTTCTAAAAATCATTGTTGGGCTAAAAATCCCCCTAAGCTTCCCCCACATTTTTACTTTTCACTTTTAATTTTTAACTTTTTAATTAGCTTTAGGGTTTATCTGTTAAATAAAAGCCCAAAAGCGCTTAAGAATGGAACAAAGCATTGAAGAGTTAATCATTAATAACGATGCAAATGGCATTAAACAATTGCTAACTGCCCAGCCGTCTTTGGCATCTGCAGAAACCAGTCATGGGGTGTCGCCTTTAATGCTTTCTTGCTTTTTCAACAAAAGCGAGGTTACGCCTATTATTGCCGAGTTTTTGCCCAAGCTCACTTTTTTTGAAGCGGCTTCTATCGGAAAATTTGATGAGGTTGCACACCAGCTTTATCAAGACACCGATTTGGCCAACCGTTTTTCTGAAGACGGTTTTACAGCGTTAGGACTGGCTTGTTATTTTGGTCGCGATGAAATTGCACGTTATCTCGTGTTAAAAGGCGCTCCGGTAAATTTGCCGTCGCAAAACGGTTTCAATGTATTTCCTATCCACTCTGCCGTTGCCGGTAATTTTACAGATATTACCAAAATGCTGATCGAGAACGGCGCTAGCGTAAATGTAGCACAACAATCGGGTTTAACGCCTTTACACAGCGCGGCCCAAAACGGGAATATAGAACTAATTATCTTGTTATTAGAGGCCGGTGCAAATGTGAGCGCACGTATGGAGGGCGGCAAGTTGGCGGCCGATTTAGCCGCCGAAAAAGGTTACCACGAAATAGCCGACATTTTAACCTAGCGGTTTAAACGCACTTCTACAATGTTGGCTTTGCCATCTTTTTTGCCTGCTTCATTGGCAATAAACATACGCCCGTCTGGACTAAAAGTAAGTCCCTCTGGTTGCGCATACAAACTTTTGTCTAAGGTATAAACCTGCTTAATTTTTCCTTCGGCACTTAAAACCAACAATTTAGGATTCTTCCCCTCCAAAACTAAAATGTCCTCGCTTTTTGGATCTATCGCTAGCTCAGACAGGTTTAAGGTTTTAGCTACTTTTTTCCCTCTAAATTCTTTAAGCTCACTAGCTTGCATATCAATTTTAAAAGTAGGTGTTGTAATCCATTTTCCGTTTTGGCCTTCTTTTACCCGATAAATGTTTTTTGAGGTTTCTTCCTTATCATCATCTTTTGGAATGGTAATAAAGGTGTGCTGTTTCGCATCGTAATGCAAAGACTCTATGTTGTTATCTGCATTAAAAGCGGTTTGAAAGCTGTGTACTTGCCTATCTGCAGAGCGGTAATTTTTAATCTGATACAACAAGCCATCGCTCCGCATCACGTAAGCATCATTATTTACCACCGAAATCCCCTCGTAATCTCCGGCATCGGCGAAAGCTATTTCTTGCACAACTTTGTGCTGCACAATATCATAAAGAAAAATTTTACCTTCTTCATCTTGCACACAGGCAATCAAATTATCCGCTGCCCAGGCAATACCGCTTACCTCATTTAAGGAAGCCGGCAGTGTCCAAGTTTTTACAATTTTTAAAGCTGTTTTTGTTTGTGCTACATTTTCCTTATGTCTTTTAAAGTAGGTAAATGCCGTTAGCGTTATAAATGCTAAGGCAAATAAAATAGTGTATAAGCTTGTACGTTTCATTGTCATAGGGTTTTATAAATTAAAAAAACCGGTAAGCACGGGCTCACCAGTTTGTATTACTATTTTTTAAGAATATAACCTAATCCCAGTAGGTGACACTTTGGTTCAGGCTACCGTCGGCATTAAAAACCAGCTTAATATCGTTGGGCTCATTATTAATTTCTACTTGGTAATAAGTGGCAGAACCGATAGTAAGCATCTCAACCTCATCCACTGTTTTGCCTTCATAATCGGCATTTATTTTGGTTTGGATGGCTGTTGGGATTGTGCTAAGCGCTAAATCGTGTTTAAACTTCACCAGATTGCCATCTGATTTATATTGCGCTTCGTAATCTACACCGTTCAATTTAAAATCAAATTCGTACAAATCGCCGTCGCGCTCTGTTTCAACTTGGGTAGCGCCAGAAAATTTGGCGTTAAATGCAGTTTGCACTGCTTCCGGTGTTTCTGTGATTTTTACATCATCGTCTTTACTGCACGAAACCAAGCCGATGGTTAACATGGAAAGAAATAAAATTGCGTTTTTCATAAGTTTCTAATTTGTTTTAATAGCTTAAAAACTACGTCGAGGTATTTGCCATAACGTAATTAGTTTGCCGTTTTAAATTGTTGTTACAAGTTTAGAACCGAAAACTGGAAACAATTAGGAAAAATTAGATTGGAAACGCCAAAGTAAAATGATGTTGCCCATCAAAGTGATATTGGAGCTGTAAATGGTAACGGTCTGCAATCGCTTTTGCAATGGCCAAACCTAAGCCGGTAGAGCGCGAATCGGGATTTTGCTTTTTAAAACGCGTAAATACATCATTGGTATTTAAAGCTTTGGCGGTGCCGGTGTTACTGATGGTAATTTGGTTATAGCTGATAGAAGCCTGAATTTCACTTTCCTTTTTACCGTGCACAATAGCGTTTTTGAGCAAATTTGTAACTAAAATGGTGGCCAAACCCGCGTTTAAGCTATATTGTAGCGGTGCTGATGATTTTACGGTGAAGCGTATCTGTTTATGTTGCAGCAAATCTTCAAAATCTGAGGCAAGCTGTTGCAAAAGCTCATTAAAATCAACCCGCTCTAACTCTAGAAACTGCTTATTTTCAATTTTTGAGAGCAGCAAAAGCGACTTATTTAAACGCGTCAATCGATTTAGATTGTCCAGAACGCTTCCAATCTCGGCCAGCTGGTCATCGCTGAGCGGATGTTTCTCAGAAAAAAGCTCCAGCTTGTTAATGCTGATGGCCAATGGCGTTTGTAGCTCGTGCGCCGCATTCTCTATAAACTGCTTTTGGTTGATGTAGCTTTCGCGCGATTTGTGGGTAAGTTGCGCTACCGTAGCATTTAGCAATTGAAATTCTTCTACGTTACTATCGTGTGTTTGAATAGCGTTTTCTTTTTCAATCCTAAACTGCTTTAGCTGTGCAATAAGACTATAAAACGGCTTCCATACCTTGCGCAAAACGATGTTATTCAGCAAAATAATGCTTGCCAGTAGCAAAAGATAAAGGATAATAAGATATTTGATAACACTCTTAATCAAATCATCTTCTTCAACCATTGAAGTGGCGATTTGCAAGCGGTAATATTTATCGCCTAGCCGAAAAGCGCTTTCGTAAATACGTACCGGCTCAAACTCTTGTTCATTTTGCATGTACATCAAAGAATCTCGAAAATCATCCTCGGCTTCCTTAAATTCTTCTGCAGAAATTTGTGTAATGCGGTGGTTCTGTTTATCAAACCTTTCCGGTGTTTCAATAGGCCGGCCTGCTGCAAAATCCTGCAACAGCAATACCTTTTGGTTTTCTAAACCATCATCTAAACTATCATAAATCTCATCTAAAAGGGCATAATAAAAAATTACCGCCCAAATGGTAAGCAGCGGTAATAATAAAATGAACAAATATTTAGAGGTGTGGTTAAGTAGTTTCATGCGTTAACGTCCAATTTATAGCCAATGCCATACACCGCATCAATGGCTATGCTAGAATTTTCGAGCTTTTTACGCAGATTTTTTATTTGCGAATAGATAAAATCAAAACTATCTGCTTGGTCAATATGATCCCCCCAAACATGCTCGGCCAAAGCCGCCTTAGTTACCAAACGGGCTCGGTTAGTGATTAAATAGGATAAAATATCGTACTCCTTGCGGTTTAAAGCGATAGGCTGGCCATTTACGCTTACGCTGCGGCTCTCGGGCTCTACCTCTACATCGCCCAGTTTTATGGTTTTGTTGCCCTCAAAATTCCGGCGGCGCAACACTGCTTTCACACGTGCGTGCAGTTCGGCCATGTGAAACGGTTTGGCTAAATAATCATCTGCGCCTTTGTTTAAACCTTCTATCCTGTCATCTAAAGAATTGCGGGCCGATACAATGATTACGCCTTCCGTTTTGCCCATGTCCTTTAAGTTATTTAGCAATTCAAGACCGTTTCCATCGGGCAGATTAATGTCTAACAAAATACAATCGTATTCGTAATTGCTGATTTTTGAGGCTGCTTGGTCAAAATCATCGGCGGTTTCTACCGTGTAGTGCTCTAGCTCTAAGGTTTGCTTCATGTTGTTTAGCATCTGTGGCTCGTCTTCAACAATTAATATTTTCATGGGCGTTTCAACTTCTTAGGATGCAACATTTAACGGGCTTTTCTTACAAGGTTAAAACGCTAATCTAGAAACAAATGGGAAAATTTCCACTATCGAAGCTTTTTACCAATTTTTTCCAGTTTTCGGCAACAATTTTGGATAAAGGTTTAAAACAAAAATTTATGAAAACATTAAAAATAGCAGCCGTTCTGGCACTGGCCGGTTTTACAACGCAGGCTCAAGACTTAAAAACATCTCAACTGCCTGCAAAAGTGCAGGGCGCTTTCCAAAAAGCTTATCCACAAGCAAAAGACGTGGATTGGGAAATGAAGGGCGAATATTACAAAGTAGAATTTGATATTGGCCGTTTTGACCACGAGATTAGTTACGACGCGAATGGAACAGCCGTACGCGTAGAAAAAGAAGTAGCCGTTACAGAATTGCCCAATAGCATTGCCAGCGCCATCAAAAAAGCGCATCCGGATTACAAAATTGATAACGTTGAAGCAACGCAAGTGAACGGAAAAACCAGCTACAAAGTAGAAATTGAGCAAGGTTTATTTAAAGAGCGTAAACTGTACTTTGACGGAAACGGCAAATTAGTTAGTGATTTAGAAGATTAATCCTTTAATTTGCACCCGCACAAAAAGACCTATGAGTAGGTCTTTTTTTTAATCCAAAATGAGAATTTCCCCATTTATAATCGCATGTTTTATTTGTTGTATGGCAATGACCGAGGCGTTCGCGCAACAGAACCTGAACGTTTATGCCATGCCATCCGCAACGGTGAAATATGCTTTAAACAAAACAGTAGGCCAGTCTTTCACTGTAGAAGACCGAACTTTCCTGTACCGAAATAGCGACTATGAGTGGCAGTTGAAACACATTGAGCTATCGCATTTCACAAAATTAGAAGTAAAGAAAAACCGCTGGTTAGCTTTAGGTTTGAGTTACCGATTTGAAGGCGAAACCAAGCACGAGCGTGAATTTAGGCTGATGCAACAATTTGAGTGGAGAAAAGATGACAATGCTGTTTTTAAACACCGCATCCGCACAGAACAGCGCATTTACCCTTCGGCAACACGCTTGCGTTTACGCTACCAAACCAAATACAGCCAAAAAACAGATTTCATCTTCGATAAAGTTTCTGTGATCAACGAGGTGATGGTTGAAAAACATCCGCAAAAAAAACCCGAATATGAAGAACGCCTTGCACTTTACGGCGAATGGGAATTTAACAAGCACATTTCCTTGGAAGTAGGTACACAGTACCGTTTATCTAACTTTACCCACCGCAGCCGTACGCACAATATCTTTTTGTGTACAGGGTTGAACGTGGTTTTGTAGTTGGTTCGGGGTCAGGTGGTTAGTTTGTTAGGGGTTAGATGGTTGGGAGTTAGCTGGTTAGGTTTTAGAATGGGTAAACAAGCTCCTACGAATTATTGTAAGAGCTTTTAGCTATGATCTCTAAAAATTACACCGGAAGCAGCTTTAAACCAGCTTATTCAATTTGTCTGTTAAAAAGCGGGAAACTTCATTAAAGTAACGTTTGCGGTTAAAGCCCATTACCCATTGTATGCCTTTGGCGGCATTAGTGATAAACACCTCTTCCACTTCTTCTAAAATTTCTGGATTTATTTGCGCTTCAATCATGTTTAGCTCATTTTCTTTTGCTAAATCCATTACCACGCTGCGCATCACACCTGCAATACAGCCTTCACTTAATGCCGGCGTATAAATTTGCCCGCGGTAAACTAAAAATACGTTTGCCGTAATGCTTTCGCACAAAAAAGAATTTTGGTTAAGGATAAATGCCTCATCTAAACGCGCTTGTTGTTTGTATAAGCCCGCCATCACATAGGGCAAGGCGTTACAGGTTTTTAGGTTAGATAGTTTATTTATCGGCTTCAGGATATCATCGTACACATCCATTATCAAACCTTTAGGATTCAGCTCGTAACGCGGGCTTGGCAGTTCGGACAGTTCTAAGGTAAATGCGCTTTTATTTTCGGTAGGTGTGTATAGGCCCTCGGCGTTGCGGTAAACGTTAAAGCGTGCCCGGGCGTTCTTAGCAATTTTGTTGCGTTTGAGGAGCTCGTCAATTTTTTCGCGCAAAAAATACGCATCAAAGTTAGAGTAACCTTCCAATTTTAGGGTTTTCATCCCTTGCTGTAAACGGTCGGCGTGTAAATCTGCAAAATTCAACTTCCCATTGCTCACGCGCATGGTCTCAAACAAACCGTCGCCATACCTAAATGCACGGTTGTTATTGGTAAACAATTTATCATCACCCGCTGCTATCTCGCCATTAAAGTTGATAAAGTTGTGCTGCATAAGTGGCAAAGCTAAGCTTTGCATTTTGGTTTTTAGCCTTTAGCTTGCACTTTTTACGTAATTTCTCCATTTCTCTAATACAGAGGCAAAATCATCCGGAAGTTGGGTATCAAAGTGGCAATGCGTTTTTTTGCTGGGATGCACAAAGCCCAAAGTTTTGGCGTGCAGGGCCTGGCGGGGCATCATCGCGAAAGCATTTTCGACAAAATTTTTGTATTTGGCAAACAAGGTCCCTTTCCTAATTTTATCGCCGCCGTACATGGCATCGTTAAATAAAGGATGACCAATATGCTGCATGTGTGCGCGGATTTGGTGGGTACGCCCTGTTTCTAACTCGCACTGCACCAGGGTGACGTAATTAAAGCGCTCTAGCACCTTATAATGCGTTACGGACCATTTCCCTTTTTCCTCATCATCATAAACCTGCATTACTTTGCGGTCTTTTACACTGCGGGCGATGTAGCCCGAAACGGTACCGTCTTCGGCTAAATCTCCCCATACCAGGGCAAGGTATTGGCGCGTGATACTGTGGTCAAAAAACTGCTTCGCTAAAAAAGTCATGGCGCGCTCGTTTTTACTGATGAGGAGCAAACCGCTGGTATCTTTATCAATACGGTGCACTAAGCCGGGCCTGCCGTCATTGCCGGGAAGCTGTGGCAATTGGTTAAAGTGGTAAACCAAAGCATTTACCAAAGTGCCGCTCCAGTTTCCATAGCCGGGATGCACCACCATACCGGCTTCTTTATTTACCAGCACCACATCATCATCTTCATAAACGATATTTATAGGTATGTTTTCTGGATAAACCTCATTATCCCGTGGCGGGTGCGGCAGTACGATGCTGATTTCGTCAAAGGGTTTTACTTTGTAGCTGGCTTTAATTTTTTGTTTGTTAACCAGTACATTCCCTAGGTCAATAGCGTTTTGGATTTTATTGCGTGATGCATTTTCTATACGCAACATCAAAAACTTATCAATGCGCAATAGCGATTGCCCTTTATCTACCGTGAGCTTAAAATGCTCAAACAAATCGTTATCCTCTTCTTCTGTAAGGGCTTTCTCTAAATCCATCCGGCAAAATTAAACCTTTTCATTAAAAAGCGTTCAAATTAGCTCCAATTGGTATCATTCTTGATTTTGAGCCGTATTGGTTTTATAAACCATTTATAGATATGAGAGATTTTACTAGAAAAATTGGCATTGTGTTGAACTTTTTTCCGTTTCTTATCAGAAAAATCTACTTTAGAGAATAATTTATCCTCTTTGGTACGATGAAAAAAAGTTTACTTTCTTCACTAATGCTAGGCTTAGCGTTAACAGGCGTAACTACGCTTAAGGCACAAGACGTATCGGAACTGATAAAATCCGGTCCCGAAGATGCCACCAAATTAGTTAACGCATACTTTCAGCCAGCCTTTAAAGGTTTCGGTTTTGGGATGAACAGCGCTTGGTTCAACTCGGCGAAAGCCAAAAACCTCGGAAAATTCGATTTAAAATTTCAGGCTACCGGAGCTTTTGTGCCGAGCAAAGACCAAGAAATGCGCTTTGCTGATCTAAAGCTTTCTGATAACGTTGGTTGGAACCGCCCCACATCCCCTACTTTTTTTGGAAAAGACGATTATAGCGCGACTTTAATTTTAAAAGACGATAATGGCGTACCTACAGGTGCACAAATTGATATGCCCGAAGGTTTAGGTTTCCATACCGTACCGTCGCCACAAGTGCAATTGACAGTTGGTATTATTAAAAACACGGATGTATCTGTGCGTTATACGCCTAAATTTAAAGGAGACGATTTTGGCGCCATACAGTCTTGGGGTTTCGGCGTAAAACACGAGATTACCAAATATTTACTGCCAGGAAAAACAGAAAAAATAATTCCAATTGATTTGGCTTTGGCCTTTGGCTACAACCAGCTCACCTATGATTACAAGATTAAAGTGGGCGATCAGCTTAACGATGAAAACCCCGGTGTAGACCAAAACCAGCGCGTGGAAGCTAAACTATCTGGATATACGATAGATGCCATACTTTCTAAAAAATTGGCGGTTTTTACGCCTTTTGTTTCCATTGGTTATAACAGCGCTAAAACAAAGTTAGACGTTTTGGGAAAATATAACTTTAAAGACCCTAACCCTTTAAGCACTGATTACATTAGGTTTACTGACCCGGTAAAAATAGACCGCACAGATATTTCGGGTTTGCGGGGCAACGTTGGTTTCGCTTTGCATTTGGCCTTTTTCCGCCTGTATGCTTCCTATAGCGTTGGCGAGTACCAAGCGGTTTCCGGCGGTATCGGCTTTGGCATAGGCAAATAATTTATTACATCAAACCCTTTAAAATCCTGATTAAAGACGTTTTAATCAGGATTTTTTGTTTAGCACATGGAGTTTAACTTTTACAGTCCGGAAGAAGAAATTAACTTCGCGCCGATCACCTCGCACGGCGTTCGTTTATTTATGAAACGGGACGACTTGATTCATCCCTTTATCTCGGGCAATAAATGGCGCAAACTCAAATACAACCTGATACATGCATCGGTAACCCAAAAAAAGCGTTTGGTAAGCTTTGGCGGAGCTTACTCTAACCATATATTGGCTTTAGCTGCCGCAGGTGCCAAATTCGGCTTTAAAACCACGGCTTTTATTCGTGGGGAAGAAGTAAGCAACCCCGTATTGGAATTTTGTAAGCTATTTGGGATGCAGTTGATTTTTGTAAGTCGCGATGCTTATCGCGATAAGCAAAATTGCTTTAACCATTATTTTGAAGGGGATAATGAGACGTTTTTTATTGATGAGGGAGGATATGGCCAGGCCGCTGCGCAAGGTTGCCGGGAAATTATTGACGAGTTAAACCACACTTATGATGCTATTTTTTGTGCAGCCGGAACCGGAGCAACCGCCGCAGGTATCATCAACGCTTTAGCAGAAAAAAATTTGGCCACCAAAATGAATGTGATTTCTGCTTTAAAAGGTGATGGTTTTTTAAAAGCCGAAATAGACCGTTTGTTAGTTAAACCTCATACTTACGAACTGTTTAGTCAGTATCATTTCGGCGGTTACGCAAAAACTAATGCAGAATTACTGCAGTTTATCCAAAGATTTGCAACTGAGACGGGCGTTTTGTTGGATCCGGTTTATACCGGAAAAACCTTATTTGCAATCCAAGATTATGTATCGAACGGCTATCTAAAACCCGGCAGTAAAATATTAATGGTGCACACCGGCGGCTTGTTTGGGATTTTAGGGATGTTGGACCGTTTTAAAGACCTTTATCGTTAAGCCCTACCCTTTTCTGCAATAAGTTGATTTACCAATTTAGGAACCCCTGTGCTGGCCGGTTCTTCTATTTTAACTAAATTTTTAGATAATCTTACCTGCGGAATTTGCGGATCTACCAGGTAAACAGGGACGTCTGCAGCCACAAAATCTAAAAGTCCCGCTGCCGGATAAACCGCCAAAGAGCTGCCAACCAAAATAACTTTTGTTGCTTTAGGCATTTCATGCATGGCTTTTTCTATCATGGGCACAGCCTCGCCAAACCAAACTACGTGCGGCCTCAATTGCGAACCCAAGGCACATGTACTTCCCATGGCAATTTCGGCACTTTGCAAAGGATAAATTAAAGCCGGGTTTTTTGAAGATTGCGCATACATAATCTCTCCGTGCAAATGGATAATGGCTTTTGAACCGGCGCGCTCGTGCAAATCATCGATGTTTTGGGTAATAATGAGCGTTTCAAAATGTTTTTCTAACTCGGCTAAAGCTAAATGCGCGGCGTTAGGCTTAGCCTCCATGACGTTTTTGCGCCTTTCATTATAAAAACGCTGTACCAGCTCGGGGTTGCGCCGCCACGCTTCTGGAGTAGCCACATCTTCAATATTATAACCTTCCCACAGGCCATCATTTCCTCTAAAAGTTTTAAGTCCGCTTTCGGCGGAAATGCCCGCGCCAGTTAATACGATGATTTTTTCTTGCATGAGCTAAAGATAAGAGGAAAATAGTTTTGGAGGAGTCGGTCATAAAAAAAGCCTCTTCCGAGGCTGATTTTAAATTTCAAGTTTTCCTTCTACGCTATCGTCCATCTGCTTGCCAATGAATAAGGAAGTCACCATTTTGGCAAAAGAAACCAGCTCTCCGTGTTTGGTATCCCAATAGTAGGTGCTGGTTGGCGTCACCTTTAGCAGGCAAATGTTTGGATCTGTTTTACCTTGCGGAAACCAAACTTCAAGCAAAGGGTTCCACAATTCGTCTATTTTAGCTTGGTCCTCCACAATTTCGGTAATACCGTATATATTTAGGAAGCCGGAGTTTTTGTTTTCCTGAAAAAAGAGATGGGTAAAAGGATCGGCCTCTATTTCTTCCTTTTTGTGACTGTCTTTACCGCTCATGAACCAAAGGTTGCCTTGATCATCCGTTTGCAAAACCGACATTGGCCTTACCGAAATAGGCACACCGGTTTTGATATTGGTACAAAAGAAGCAGTTTTCTGCGCTTTTGGTAATTTCTTTTAATTTCTCAATGGCTTCTTTGCCATATAAATCTTTTTCGTGATCCTGCTTGGTAGCGTTAGGGCTGCCAGCGTTGTGGTGTGTATGTGACATAATTTTTCTGTTTTAGATGTTTAGGAATTGAAAAAGCAAATAATCAGCCACTTTTTTAGAGCAAAAGATGAAGGAGTAAAGCGCAAACCGAAGCCGTGGGAACGGATTGCGTAAATGAAGTTTCTGCAACACTCATACTTAGTCCGCTGGAATTGCTACTGACGCCTAGCTACAAACCGTCAAACTGACTAAAAATCTATGGTTGATTTAATATCTTGTAGGTTAATTCTCTATATCGAAGAATTTCGGTATTTTTAAGGATGAAATTCATTAGTGGTAAAGACCGCAACCAAACCGGGTAACATGCCGAAGTGATCGAGGCCAATAGGGCGCGGATAGAGCTGGACAAAGAGCTATACCGGAGGCGGCAGACTATTTATTGTAGAACATCCTTTCGGGATTTGACAAACTGACGTAGCGGGCATTGTAACGGACGAGCCAACGAAACCACAATTTTGAACCTTGAAAATCGACAAATATGGCAAACAACATACCGACAGTAGAAACACAAATGCAAATCAGAAAACCGGTTTCGCAAGTTTTTCAGGCATTTATCGACCCGGCAATTACAACCAACTTCTGGTTTACAAAATCAAGCGGAAAGTTAGAAACAGGAAAAACCGTAAAATGGGAATGGGAAATGTATAATGTTTCAAGTGAAGTGCAAGTAAAAGAAATCATACCTAACAAGAAAATTTCGATTGAATGGGGCGACCCTACAACGACAGTGGATTTCGAGTTTAGGGCACTGACAGACGAAACGACTTACGTTGTAATCAAAAATTACGGCTTTAAAGAAACGGGGGACGATTTAATTCAGTCAATTAAGGACAATACGGGTGGTTTCACAACGGTTTTAGACGGAATGAAAGCATATTTAGAACACTATTAGATTAAATTTAATTGCCGATAAATTCCCAAAAGAAGCAAGTAATCACGGACATTAAAATGACAAACTTAACGACAGGAAACATGAACCCCTAACATTGTATTGGCAATAGGCGGGCTAAACGGCTTCGTATCAACAGAAGTGAAAATTCAACTTCTGCTCAGTACTAAAAATCCCATCCATCGCCATTCGCGGCCCGTTAGCGGGCTAGTTTAAAGAAACGACATCTATGAAACACATTTTGATATTGACACTTATCTTTTGTGCATCCTGTGGACAATCCACAGACACCAAAGTATCGACAGGCAAAAATGTTGTTCAATCAACTGAAGTTGGACAAGAAAAACTAATTGAAAATGCTTTGGCCTTTATCAACTCTTATGTCGACAATTGTAATAAAACGAAAGAATCAGTCGGGGTTGTTGAATTTACAAATTCAAATAAATTGACAGCTCAGAGTTTTAGGAAAGAGTTAAAAAAGATAATGGATGAAGCTTATAAACTTGACCCAGAAATGGGACTTGAGGCAGACCCGATTTTTGACGCTCAAGACTATCCTGACAAGGGTTTTGAGTTGGACTCATTTGACGAAAGGACAAATTATGTTGTAGTTAAAGGTAAAGACTGGCCGGACTTTAAGTTGACAATGAAAATGATTAATAATAAAAATAATTGGCTTGTTGACGGTTGTGGAATTATCAATATCCCAAATGACAAACGAAGCGAAAGATAGAAAAACAGCCTACTAACACGCGTGAGGCGGGCTGACGTGCAATCTTGAAGCTTTGCACTTCTATTCAACTGTGTGCAGGTTGCCAATTTTGTGCTCCGAAACCCCCGAACGCGAAGCCTGGAACCGTTATGTCTTTCGCGTTCTCGAACTCTTTTAAAATGCCGGCTACCGGCACCGGATATCTACAGTTTAAATTTATTCTACTTTTAAACTGTACTATTTTGGGGGAGCTTGCACATTTTGGCCTAATGGCGGGCGAAGTGCTACGAAACACAGGAAGACATCCCTAGCTGTCCGCGTTTTATCAAAATACCAAAATTTAGGTATAGGCGTTAAGGACAGCGGATGATATCTTCACCAAGAAAAACATGAAACGCATAATCTTCTCTCTCCTTTTAACATGCATGGCGCTGATGGCCTTTTCGCAAGGCTGGACCAGCGAGCAAATAGCAAAAGCCAACACCGCCAAAGACGTGGCTGTGTTAAGTAGCGTAGAAAAAGATGCGATTACTTATATCAATTTAGCGCGTTTGTATCCGCAAGATTTTGTGAGATACGAAATTCCGGGTTATTACGGTCCAGCTAAATACGGCGAATATTTAAAAGGCTCGCCGTACATTAGCTCTTTAATTAGCGACCTTAACCGCGCAAAGCCCTGCGAAGCGTTAGTTTTTGATGTGGATGCTTATGAAAACGCTAAATGTTTTGCCATTGAACAAGGCTTGGCAGGCCAAGAAGGACATACCCGCATTAACTGTAAAAAAGGGAATTATGCGGAATGTTGTTCTTACGGCATGGAAACAGGGAAAGATATTGTGATGCAGTGGCTGATTGACCATAACGTAGCCAGCTTGGGCCACCGCATTAATTGTTTAAATGCAGCATATAAAAAAATAGGGTTAAGCGTACAATACCATAAAAAGTGGGGAAAGGTTGCTGTGGCGGATATGATTTGGTAGATTTTCCGTTGGCAATACAGAGCCCACGCTGGTCGCAGCTCACACTGGTCGTAGCGTCTCGGTACGACCAAATCCAGCGAATTAAAAATTAAAAAAGTAGGGCGCTTAGTGTCACACTGTTCGTTGCGTCTCGCCCAGTAGATGCCAAGTGCTATCGGCGACCTTATTTATCAAAAGACCTTAGAGCAATGATAAATGCGTAAAAAACTATCTTTGTAAGCATAAATGGATTACAAACATCTGCTAGATACTCAACTCCAACAGCTATACACCGCTTCCGAGAGAATGGTCTTGTACAACATGCTTCTGGAGCATCTGCAAGCTCGAACTGTTTCCAACAATGCAAGTCTATCGCCAAGCCAACAGCAGTATTTTCTGCAATACGTCCAAGCTTTGGCCCAAGGAAAACCTATTCAGTATGTATTGGGCGAAGCCGATTTTTATCGCCTGAAGTTTAGCGTTAATCCTAGCGTTCTAATTCCCCGGCCAGAAACAGAAGAGCTGGTGCATCTAATTATCCAAAACCATAGAAAAAAAAACATTAACATTATTGATATCGGAACCGGAAGCGGTTGCATCGCCATCAGCTTAAAAGCTAATTTGCCAGAGGCAAGAGTTTATGCTATGGATATAGAAGAAAACGCTTTAAAAACGGCACAAAGCAACGCAATCACAAATAATGTAGAGGTAAATTTTATTGCAGATGATGCTTTAAACCTAAAGCCAGCAGACTATCCATTTTTTGACGTAATTGTAAGCAATCCGCCTTACATCGCGCAAAGCGAAAAAACACAGATGCAAGCCCAGGTAACCCAGCACGAACCGCATTTAGCGCTTTTTGTAAGCGATGAGGACAGCCTAATTTTTTACGACAGGATAGCTGATTTCGCTTTAGAAAAACTAAGCGCAAACGGTCTCCTATACTTTGAAATTAACCGGAATTTAGCGCAAGAAACCAAAACACTTTTAGAGAGTAAAGGTTTTGAAGTTTCGCTGTTGAAAGATTTAAATGATAATTTTCGGATGATACAGGCGGTGCGTTCGCAGGCGAATTAAAAAGTGAAAATTAAAAATCAAAAAAGGTAGCGCCTTAGCGTACCATACGACCGGACGGCCTTCCGAGTTTTGGCAGTGAAGCCCAATAAATCTTTTGCAGAAACATTAAAGCCTACAGAGAAGTGAGCAAACCGCTGAAGTGGTGCAAAAATTTGTAAAAGCAATACCGTTCGCACAACTTCGGTTGCGCTCAAAGATTTTCCGTAAGGCGGAACAAATACACTTTGCCAAGCGCTTCGCTTCACAATAGCAGGAAACTGCACTACCGCTTCACCCCTTTCAGCGCTTTCTTTAAATCCTGCTTTTCATCAAAAATACTTGCCCACGGGTCATTCCGGTTTGCAATCTTCTCTGGAACGTTAAAAATATCATAATCTTTCATGCTGAAATTTTCATCCAAAGCCTCCCAATCTACCGGGAAAGAAACCGTTGCGCCAGGTTTCGGCCGTGCCGAATAGGGTGCAGCAATCGTTTGTCCCCTCCTATTCTGCAAAAAGTCGATATAAATTTTACCTTTTCTTTTAGATGGCGAGCGCTCCAGACTGGTATTATCCGGACTGCGTTCATGTGCCTTTTGGGCAATAAAGCGGGCAAACTCTTTCACAAAATCATAATCATAGGCAGCGCCAACATACACGTAAATATGAATGCCCGATGAGCCCGAAGTTTTTACATAAGAACGAATCTGCATCTCGTCAAACACCTCTTTTAACACCAAGGCCAGCTGCACCACTTCGCTAAACTCGTTTTTATCCGGATCCAAATCAATCACCATAAAATCAGGTTTTTCGGGCTTTTGGTAATTGCTTAGCCAAGGGTTAATTTCTATGCAACCAAGATTTGCCATGTAAATTAACGTCGCCTTATCATTGCAAACTAGGTAATCAATGGTTTTGGCATTACTTTCAGAAAACACTTTGGTAGTTTTTGCCCATTTGGGGATATGTTCCGTGTCCACATCTTTTTGAAAAAAGCCGGGCTTGGTAATTCCATTTGGGTGACGATTTAAAGAGAGGGGTTTATTTTTTAGGTAAGGCAACATCTCATTGGCCACTGTATCATAGTAATGGATTAAATCGCCTTTGGTGATTTTTTCTTTAGGCCAATAAAGCTTGTCTAAATTGCTCAAGCTTACTTTTTTGCCACCAAATGTTTTTTCAACATCGTTTTCTCCGCCGAAATCATGTTTTTGTTTAGCCACTTTCTTCGCATTTTTAGGTAACTCTGCCTTTACCGATTTTTTATCCTTATCTGTCCTTAAACCTTTAAACACCGGATGCCTTAAATGCCCGTCGTTGGTCCACTCGGTATAGGTTACCTCGCAAACCAGTTCGGGCTTTATCCAAGTGGCATTGCGTTCTTGCGCGACCTTAGCTTTAAAAGGCTTGCTTTTCATTATCAAAGGTTCCATCTTTTGGTACAGCTCTTCCAAATCGGTGTCGGTAAATCCGGTGCCGCAATTGCCAATGTATTTGATATGTTCTTTATCGTCTAACATCCCTAAAACTAGCGCGCCAAAACGCTTTCTGCTACCTCCTGGCGCGGTAAAACCGCAAATTATTGCTTCCTGACTGTTGTTAAACTTAAACTTCAACCAAGATTGTGTCCGCTTGCCCGGATAATAAGTATCATTTGCACGTTTTCCAATTATGCCCTCCCAATGTTCTCTTTCGGCTTCTTTAAAAGCCTTTTTGCCCTTGCCTATGATATGCTGATTAAACAGCACATTTTTAAATTGATAAGGTTCCAGCAGTTTCTCCAATAAGTTTTTACGTTGAATAAGAGGAAGTTCCGTCAAATCATGTCCGTCAAGCGCCAGTAAATCAAAAGCATAGTACTTTAGCTCGGCCTTGCTTTCCTCATAATGTTGCAATAGCTGAAAAACGTCTTTTCCCTTTTTATCCACCGCTACCAACTCACCGTCAATCACGCAATCTTCTTTCAGTTTTTTTAGCTCTTTAGCAATAGACGGATATTTATCGGTATAGTTTTTTCCGTTGCGGGTAACCAGATTCAGTTTTTCACCGTTTTCTGCCAATATCCGATAACCATCCAGCTTACGCTCAAACAACCAATCTTCATCATCAAAAATATCGCTGGCTAAAGTAGCCAGCATAGGTTCATAAGCTTTTTTTGCTGCCTTAACTTCCTGTTTAGCCTGTACCTTTGGCGCTTTCTCTGCTTTTTTAAAAGCTAAGCCCGCTTTTTTTATCTTCTCGCTTACCAAATCTTCGGCACTAAACTTTTTATGTTCGGCATACTTATCATCGTGCTTAATCAACAGCCACGAGTTGTCTTCGGCGTTTTTTAAGCGCACCAAAGCAAACTCCCCTTTTAAAATCTTTCCGTTGAGGCTAAATTTCAGGTTGCCGGAATGTAAACCTGCGTGTAAAGTCTTCACATCATCTTTACGCTCATCAGCCAAAGAATGGTAAAAGCCTTCATCAAAAATACTGACCGTGCCCGCGCCATAATTTCCTTTCGGGATTTCTCCTTCAAAGTCTTTATAATCATAAGGATGGTCCTCCACCATCATGGCCAAGCGCTTGTCTTTGGGGTTTAAAGATGGTCCTTTTGGCACCGCCCAGCTTTTTAAAACGCCGTCTAGCTCCAACCTAAAATCGTAATGTAAATGCGATGCATGATGCCTTTGCACCACAAAACGTAATTTTTTATTGGCCGATTTACCGCCTTTAGGCTCTTTGGTTGCGGTAAAATCGCGCTTCTCGTTGTATTTCTCTAAACCCATGGCTTAGGCTCCTTTCTTATTTAAACTTTCCATCAATTGATCGTACAAATCATCACTTTTAGCTTTCTTCGGTTTCAGTTTTTTGATGGTCGGGCGTTTACCTTTAGCCTTCGCTTTGATGATTTTCATCAATTGTTGGTTATAAGTGTCTTTGTAGGCCTCAATATCAAAATCCGAGGTGTATTGTTTAATTAAAGCCAAGGCAACGTCTAGCTCCTTTTTGCCAACATTTATATCATCTGGAGTGTTAAGCTCGTCAGTTTTACGTATTTCTTGCGCAAAGCGGATGCGCGAAATCACCAGCACACCGTTCTTCGGGTAGATAACGCAAAGCGCCTCCTTTTGCCTTAAAACAAAAGAACCAAAGCCCGCTAACTTTGTTTTTTCTAAGGCTTTCAACAGTAAAGCATAGGCTTTTTCGCCTTGTTTAGCGGGTTCGGCGTAATATGATGTTTCAAACAACATGGGGTTTATTTCATCTACCTTTACAAAATTCTCGATAGCAATGTTCCTGCTCTTCTCCGGACTGGCATCATCAAAATCCTGCTCCTCTAGCACAATGTATTCGTCGTTCATTAAGTAGCCCTTAACAATCTTTTCGTAAGGCACTTCTTTACGCGTTTTCTCGTTAATGCGCTGATATTTGATATGCGAATGGTCACGACTGTCCAGCATATCCAAATCAATATTGCCGCTTTCAATAGCCGAGTACAGCTTTACGGGTATGTTTACCAGCCCGAAGCCGATGGTTCCGTTCCAGATAGATCTCATGTTTCTCTAATTAATGATGCGGTTTAAGCTAATTCAAGAAATATGCCATCTAAGAAACCCAATAAAAGCTTATTTTTAGCTGTCGCGATGTTTGAAAACTACAATAAGCAAAAGCCCCTCTCTTATTATTTATTAGCACTCACAATGCTTGGCGCGATGATTTACGTGGCATACCTTATCCCGACCCGCGCGGCTATCTTTTCTTTTTGGGCCGCGATGGCGGTAGCTTTTGTCGCTTATCTCTACATCATCAAACAATATAATGCGGCTATTTTTTTTAAAAGCAGTTTGGCCCTGGCGATACTGCTACGCTGTACATTTCTTTTTGCAGTGCCTTTGCTAAGCGATGATTACTATCGCTTTATTTGGGACGGTGCACAAATACTGCATGGCATTAATCCTTTTGCCTTTACCCCTAACGAGCTCGCAAAATTCAATTACAGTTGGCTGGATTTAAACCTGTTGCAGCACATGAATTCGCCAGATTATTTCTCAGTTTATCCGCCCGTAAACCAGTTGGCTTTTGCACTGATGGCCATCCCGGGAAAGCAACAGATTCTGTCTTCAATCACCATCTTACACACCATCATCATCCTTTTTGATGCTGGAAATATATTTTTGATTATCAGCATATTAAAACACTTTAACAAAGCCAAAAGTTTAGCTTTATTATATGCTTTAAACCCCTTGGCAATTGTAGAGCTTAGCGGTAACCTACACTTTGAGGCAGTGATGATTTTTTTCAGCCTGCTGGCACTTTATCTCCTGAACAAAAAGCGTTGGATATTGGCTTCTTTAGCTTTGGCTTTGGGTATTTGCGCCAAGCTTTTGCCGGTAATTCTGTTGCCCTTATTCCTTAAAAAAGTAGGGTTTAAAAAGACCATCTTCGCAGGCTTTATTGTGGCATTTACCTGCATCTTACTGTTTTTGCCTTTTATCCACTCTGTGCAGCTTGCTAAAAATATGTTCAGCAGCATACAGCTTTATTATGGTAATTTTGAATTTAACGGAAGTATTTATCTGGTTTTGAAACAGTTGGGATGGATGCTTTTAGGACAGAACCCTAACGCGGTTTTAAGCCCGCTGCTGCTGGCACTTACGCTCCTTGGTTTTGCCCTTGCCTATTTTAAAGCGGCAAATGTTTTTGAAACCGCATTCTGGTTTTTCTTTGTCTATTACCTCTTTAGTGCGGTGGTGCATCCGTGGTACATCATTATTTTGCTTGCACTAAGTCCTTTTATCAGGTGGCGCTTTGCGCTAATTTGGTCGGCTTTAATAGTATTGAGTTATTACGCTTATGCCACGCTGCCTTACCAACAAAATTACCTGTTAAACGCCATAGCTTACATCGCTTTGGCGATTTTTATCTTTACAGAAAGGCGCAGGTTTTCGCTCAAAAATAAAATAGCTTAACTTTGCGCATCCACCATCAAGTTTGAAATGCAGACAGAAAATCCCCAACTTAGGCTAGCTTCAGAATTTGTACATTATACAGACCGGAACATCTTTTTAACCGGAAAAGCCGGCACGGGGAAAACTACTTTTCTGCACCAGCTTAAAAAAACTTGCCCTAAACGTATGGTGGTGGTTGCACCAACCGGTGTGGCGGCAATTAACGCTGGTGGCAGCACCGTCCATTCCTTTTTTCAGTTGCCGTTTGGCCCTTACATCCCAACGCAAGAAGATAAGGCGAACCAAAGTCGCCGCATGACGCGCGAAAAAATCAATCTGATAAAAAGTTTAGATTTATTGGTGATTGATGAGATTAGTATGGTGCGTGCCGATACTTTGGATAGCATAGATGCTGTTTTGCGCCGTTACCGCGACCGTACAAAGCCTTTTGGAGGCGTGCAACTGTTGATGATTGGCGATTTACACCAACTATCGCCTGTGATAAAGGACGACGAATGGAACCTGCTGAAAGATTATTACAGCAATATCTATTTCTTTAACAGCATTGCTTTAAAACAAACTTTCCCCATCAATATCGAGCTGAAGCATATTTATCGCCAGTCTGATGATTTTTTTATCGGGATACTAAATGCGGTACGCGAAAACAAAGTTGATCTTACTGTTTTAGAGCAGCTTAACTCGCGGTATATTCCGGATTTTAATCCCGATGAAAAAGAAGGTTACATCACCTTAAGCTCGCATAACCACGCTGCAGACCGTATCAACGCCGAGAAACTGAAAGCGCTGAAAACAACGGCACATCATTTTACAGCAGAAGTGCATGGCGATTTTCCGGAGTTTTCGTATCCCAACGCATTAGAACTAACTTTCAAAGTTGGCGCACAGGTGATGTTCGTAAAAAACGATATTTCGCGCGATAAGCTCTACTTTAACGGTAAAATCGGCACCATCACTAAAATAAAAGAAGGCGTAATTTATGTAAAATGCCCTGATGATTTACAAGAATTGGCCGTTGACCGTGTAGAGTGGCAAAACTTTAGGTTTGAGCTAAACCCCAGCACCAAAGAAATTGACGAAAATATCATCGGCACCTTTGTGCAATACCCTTTAAAACTGGCTTGGGCCATTACCATACACAAAAGCCAAGGTTTAACTTTTGAAAAAGCCATTATAGATGCCAACGCGGCCTTTGCCCACGGGCAGGTTTATGTGGCTTTAAGCCGATGTAAAACCTTTGAAGGCTTGGTGCTGCACTCACCCATCAATTTCAACAGCGTTAAAACAGATGGCGTGGTATCGCATTATACCAAAAACGCCGAAGCTAACGAGCCAACAGAGAACCATCTTACACAGTCGAAAATTATTTTTCAGCAGAATTTGTTGTTTGATCTTTTTCAGTTTAGCATGATAAAGAGCTTACTTTTTCAGCTAAAGCGGATTGGCGAAGAGCAGCACCAAACGGTAGACAAAGATTTTCTGGCGCAAATAAATAAATGCCGAGAATTTGATGAGCAGCACATAGAAAGCGTTGCCGAGAAGTTTAAGCGACAAATTTATATTGCTTTACAAGAAGAAGGTTTGCCCGAAGAAAATGAGGCATTGCAAGAGCGGGTAAAAAAAGGTTGTGCTTATTTTATGCAACAGCTTACAGCACTTGAAGATTTACTGAAACAAACCGACTTTGATACCGACAACAAAGCCGTGCGCAAACAACTGGACGAAGTGCTGGACAATATGGACCGGGAACTGTTTATTAAACGCAGCGGCTTAAAGCTATGTAATGAGGGTTTCCAGACTTTGGCCTATCTTAAAGCCAAAGCCAATGCCGATATTGATTTTAAGAGCAGTAAAAAATCAGGTTCGGTAGAACCGGAAAGACGCAAGGCTGTACCGTCTGGCGTAAAGCACGATGCACTGTTCCATACGCTTAAAATCTGGCGGGATGAGCTTGCGGCCGACCAAGGCGTACCGGTATATCAGGTTTTGCCACAAAAAGTACTGAGCGACTTAGCCAACCGTTTACCGGCAAACTTTGCCGAGCTTGAACGCATTAAAGGCATCGGTAAAGTAAAAATTAAACAGTACGGCATTGAAATTTTAAATATGATTGGCGCTTATTGCGAAAGCAAAGGCATCGAATATAAAGCCAGCAACGAGTTGCTTAGCGTAAAAGCTACCAAACCCGACACTAAACTGCTAAGCCTAAAACTTTTTAAAGAAGGTAAAACGGTAGAAGAAATTGCTAAAGAACGCAGTTTGGTAACTTCAACCATTGAAAGCCACCTTACAGATTTTATTGGCGACGGCTTAGATATCAACGATTTTATTGCGCCGGAGAAAGTAAACAAAATCAGCGATTACATTTTGGAAAGCAAGGCCACGTCTATCAATCAAATTAAACAAGCACTGGGCAGTGATATCTCTTACGGCGAGATTCGCGCGGTTATGAAACATCTTTCGCTCGCCCAAGAAAGTTAAACGTCATAAACAAAAAACCCGATGACTAAAAGCCACCGGTTTTTACTTTTACTTCTTAATTTTTAATTGTTTAGCCTATAATCCAGCTAAATTTGTATTCCATTTGCGGTACCTTGATACGTTCTGCAATGCGTGCTAAGCGGTTAGGCAAAGCCAATAAATATTCTCTAGCTTTTTCCCCTGCCCCATCTAAATCTTGTACGCTGTCAATTTTCCAGTCTACCAATAAATCTTTTAAAATATCCACATAATCTAAAGCGGTATAAACTCCTAAACGTTGTGCCGCATCTGTAAAATGGCCAAAGGTCTGCCCAATATTGGTGCCCATTTCGCGCAAAAAGTGCGCTGGCATCACAATTTTCTTGCGCATCATATCTTCAAAAGCTAACATTACCTCGTTTGCGTCAACCTCAAAAGCTTTACTGATAAAGGCTTTGTAGGCTTTAGCGTGGCGCGCCTCATCTGCTGCAATTACGCCACACATTTTAGATAATTGTTTGTCGCCCGAGTTTTTAGCCAGCATAGCCACTCTTCGGTGCGAAACGTTGGTGGCCAACTCTTGGAATGAGGTATAAATAAAGTTGCGGTAAGGATCATATCCGGTGCCAATATCAAAACCATCTTGAATTAGATACTGCGTTGAAGCTTCCATAGCCCGCATGTTAATACGTCCGGTTAAGTAAAGGTATTTGTTTAGCAAATCGCCGTGTCGGTTTTCTTCGGCGGTCCAGGCACGCACCCATTTCATCCAGCCGCCTTGCTCGCTTCGGGACACGTCGTTAACCATGGTTAACCATGATTCGTATGTTGGCAAGGCCTCTTCGGTAATGGTATCGCCTACCAAAACAGCCATCAAATCGTAAGAAAGCTCTTTGGCATTACCCTGTAAATCTCTAACCTCGTCAAAAAAAGTTTCTTTGCTGGCATCGGGTAAAAAATCAGCCGGTTGCCACATCTCTTCAACCGGTTTTAAATAATCAGCCATTTCATTCACCATAAAAGGCTCCAAATAGCTCATTACTTCTTTTCTCGATCCAACAGGTAGTTCCATCATAATAAAATAAAATCCAAATATAATTATTCTTGACACAAATCTGTTTACAACGCATGGATAAATGCCGTTACAATGCCCTAGATTTGTGCCTTAACACATAAAACAATATTTTTGCCAAGCATGTGTAAACGCTTTTTTTGTATCCTATTAACTTTGGTGATGCTAAGCAGCACATTTACGCATTGGCTGTATTTTGCTGGCTATAAGCTAAATAAAAGTCATATTGCCACAGCGCTTTGCATCAATAAAAACAAACCGGCTTTGCATTGCCAAGGAAAGTGTTTTCTGAAGAAAAAATTAGCCGAAGCAGAACAGAAGCAACAAGATAAAGAGCATCAAACCCAAAAAGATTTATTGCAACCGCCCTTAGCGCCCGCAACATTTGAGGTGTATGTTTTTCGAAGTGTTGTTTTAAAAATTTACACCCCTTATACAAACCAACATTTAATTAAACGCACAAATGCGGTTTTTCGTCCGCCGCAGCGCGTTCTGTACCTGGTTTAAACTAAAATCTGCGTTAGAAGGTTTGCGAATTGGCTAACGTAATTATGAATTAAGATATGGCTATTGCTAAAATAGCTTTGGAATCAATTTTTGATAAAAATCTCATTATGAAATCTTTAAAAAACACATTAAACCTAAGCATTGGCTTTATTGCGCTTATAGCGATAGCTTTAGGTGCTTGCAATCAAAGCCAGAAAAAAACTCAGGATGATTTACAACAATCTGTAATTGCATCGCATGATAGCTTAATGAACCAGATGAGCACTTTAATGGAGAAAAAAATGCAGCTGAACTATTTGGTGGCGCATTTGGATAGCTTAAAGGCCAAAAACCCAAGTTTAGATACCGCAGATTTGCGCGTACAACTAAATGATGCCGCAAATCATCTAGCTAAAGCCGATGAAGATATGATGGCTTGGATGCACGAGTTTAGCCCAGAGTATGACGGCAAATCTGAAGATGAAGTAATCACCTATTTAAAAGGCGAACAAGAAAAGCTAAATAACTTGGAAAATGCTTTTAAGCAGGCCATTGTTCATAGCGACTCTTTAGTGAGAAGCCTGAACAAATAAGTTAAAAAATGGTGTTCTAACGCCATATTATGCATATATAAAACATTGAAGAATGAAGATTCTTAAAAGCCTTTTAGTTGCAAGTGCATCCTTTTTACTTTTTGCCTGCAACCAACACCATGAGAAACTACCTATTTTAGGCGAAAGACAAACCATGGAACGGATGGTAAATGGCAAGTTGGAGGTTGATACCTTTTACCAAACCATCCCGGCCTTCAGTTTTATGAACCAGGATAGCGCCATCATCAACAACGATTCTTTAAAAAACAGCATTTACATCGCCGATTTCTTTTTCACCTCCTGCCCTTCTATTTGCCCTATTATGAGCAAAAATATGCTTTCGGTTTACCAAAAGTATAAAGGAAATAATGAAGTCCGTTTTTTATCGCACAGCATTGATCCAAAGCACGATAGCATTCCTGTATTAAAGAAATACGCTAATAAACTTGGCGTTACCGGTACGCAATGGAGCTTTTTGTTGGGTAGCCGAGATTCAATTTACAATATTGCCCGCAACGGATATATGAACTATGCACAAGAGAACGAGAAAATTCCCGGTGGCGTAGAGCATTCTGGTTATTTTATTTTGGTAGATAAAGATAAACGCATCCGCGGCGCTTATGACGGCACCAATAAAGAGCAGGTAGAAAATCTTAAAACCGACATCGATATTTTGCTTAACGAATATAAATCGGCAAAAAAATGAGAAAATACGTGCTTTTAAGTATCGGTTTAACGGTGCTTGTGGCGATATTTTTTAGCGCCTGCAGCGAAGAATCTATCAAGTACCAGCGCTACTATTCTGACGGACTAAACCTTTATAAAACGCATTGTGGCAATTGCCACATGGAAGATGGGTCTGGCTTAGGCAAACTAATTCCGCCATTAACAGACACCATTTATTTAAAAGAAAACCGGGATAAGCTGGCTTGCATTATTGTTTACGGCCTAAGCGATAGCATTGTGATTAACGGCATTGGTTATAAAGAGAAAATGCCCGCCGAAAAACATCTGGCAGCAGTTGATTTGGCAAAGCTGCTCACCTATGTAACCAACGCTTTCGGCAATAATCAGGGTTTGTATGACATTAGCGAGGTAGAAAAAAATCTGAGAAACTGTAAATAAGATAATCCTTATCTTTGCCATGCAAATGGCTCTATCGCTGTTCGCCTTAAGGGCGGATGGAGGAAAGTCCGGGCAACACAGAGTATCCTGCTTCCTAACGGGAAGGCGTTTTGTAATAGAACGACAGAAAGTGCTACAGAAAACAAACCGCTTCGTTTCGATAGCTATCGGGATGAAGTAAGGGTGAAAACGTGAGGTAAGAGCTCACGACTTTGTATGGCGACATGCATCGTGGTAAACCTCAGGAGTTGAAAGATCAAATAAATCCTGACCGTCAGAGCTACTCGTTCTGCCGCGCCCAGTGTGCTATCAGGAAGGGTAGATCGTTAGACTGCAATAGCAATATTGTGGCAAGATAAATGATAGAGACATCCTGAATTGTTTCGGGATGACAGAACCCGGCTTACAAATTTGCATTATTACAAGCATTTTGAAGTCCTGCAAACAATTGCAGGACTTTTTTTTGCCTGCCTAATACGTAAATTGTCTAAAATAATATACACTTTTAACAACAATTAATTTATATGGCTAAAATTTTAATCATTGATGACGAGCGGGCAATTAGGAATACCTTACGCGAAATTTTAGAATACGAAAATTACAAGGTAGATGACATTGATAACGGTGCAGACGGCTTAGAGATGATTAAGAACATCGGTTACGATTTAGTGTTGTGCGACATTAAAATGAACCGTATGGACGGAATGGAAGTGCTGAGCAGTGCGCAAGCTTCACATCCGGATTTACCTTTTATTATGATCTCGGGCCACGGGACGGTAGAAACCGCTGTGGAGGCTTCAAAAAAAGGCGCTTTCGATTTTATCTCTAAACCACCTGATTTAAACAGATTACTAATTACCGTACGCAACGCTTTGGACCGCGGAACTTTAGTTACAGAAACCAAGGTATTGAAGCAAAAAGTTGCCAAATCAAAAACTCGCGAAATTTTAGGCGAGTCGCCAGCGATAGCTAAAATCAAAGAAACCATCGAACGTGTTGCACCAACAGAAGCCCGTGTTTTGGTTACAGGTGCAAACGGCAGCGGTAAAGAATTGGTTGCACGCTGGCTGCACGAAAAATCGAACCGGGCGGGCGCTCCGTTGATTGAGGTTAACTGTGCTGCCATCCCATCGGAGTTGATTGAATCGGAACTATTCGGTCACGAAAAAGGCTCTTTTACATCGGCCATTAAACAACGCATAGGAAAATTTGAGCAGGCTAACAACGGTACGATCTTTTTAGATGAGATTGGTGATATGAGCCCTTCTGCACAGGCTAAAGTTTTGCGCGCGTTGCAAGAAAATAAAATTACCCGCGTAGGTGGCGAGAAAGAAATTGATGTAAATGTGCGCGTAATTGCAGCAACAAATAAAGACTTGCTAAAAGAAATTGAGGCCGGTAACTTTAGGATGGATTTGTATCACCGTTTAAATGTAATCCACATCCATGTGCCGCCATTGGCAGAACGTTCTTCCGACGTGCCTTTGTTGTCCGAAAGTTTCTGTGAAGAAATTTGCAACGAGTACAATATTCCGGTAAAGAAAATTAGCCCGGGAGCTTTTGAAGTGCTTAAATCTTTACCATGGACGGGTAACATCCGCGAGTTGCGCAACGTAATTGAGCGTTTAATTATTTTAAGCGATAAAACAATTACAGAGGAAAACGTGAGAGCTTTTGCAAACCCTAGCGGCAGTATTTACGAACCGCAAAACGCTTTTGAAAGCAAAGCTAGTACAGGAAGCGCAAAAGGATTTGATTACGATGGTTTCTCCAACTTCCAAGATTTTAAAGATTATGCAGAGATGGAATTCATCAAGTATAAACTTGAAAAAAACAACTGGAACGTTTCTAAAACCGCAGAAGATATCGAAATTCAGCGCAGTCACCTGTACAGCAAAATCGACAAGTTTGGTTTAAAACGGGCGGATTAATTAAAAGTATAGTCAAAACTAAAACCCTTCATCTTTTATTAGGTGAGGGTTTTTTGTTTATATCGGTATCGCGAAAGCTTTAGAAATCAGACTTTCTCCTGAAATAAATTCGCAATACCTTTGAATTTCTGAAATAATCAACAAATGAACGTATTTGACACCCAAAAACAACCCCATACCGCTTTTAACCGTCTGCTTGCCATCTTAGAAGATTTACGCGCTAAATGCCCTTGGGATAAAAAACAAACCCTAGAAAGTCTGCGCCACCTTACCATTGAAGAAACTTATGAGCTATCCGATGCCATTTTGGAGGGCGATATGCAGGAAATTAAAAAGGAGATTGGCGACATTATGTTGCACCTGGTGTTTTACGCAAAAATTGCCTCAGAAAAAGAGGCTTTTACTATTACTGATGTACTCAATAGCACTTGCGAAAAACTAATTAACAGGCATCCGCATATTTATAGTGACACTAAAGCCGATACAGAAGAGCAAGTGAAACAAAATTGGGAGCAGATAAAGCTGAAAGAGGGCAATAAGTCTGTTTTGGGCGGTGTACCAGGCTCTTTACCTGCATTGGTAAAAGCAGCGCGCATTCAAGAAAAGGCCCGGGGTGTAGGATTTGACTGGGACAAAAAAGAACAAGTTTGGGAAAAGGTAGAAGAAGAGCTGCAAGAGTTTAAGGCAGAGTTTAACATCAGCGATGAAAAACAAATTGACCAGCAAAAAGCCGAAGAAGAATTTGGAGATTTGCTGTTTTCTTTAATTAATTACGCCCGCTTTGTAAACATTAATCCAGAAAATGCACTGGAAAAAACGAACAAAAAGTTCATCAAGCGTTTTCAGTACCTAGAACAAAAAGCCAAAGAAAACAACCAGCAGTTGCACCAAATGAGCCTTGCCGAGATGGATGTTTATTGGAACGAAGCAAAAAAAATGTAACATAGTATCACTTTTGCTATCAGATACGTATGGACGTTTAAAAGAGGCGCTTATGTATCTAAACAATTTACAATCTTTCTTTTTTGGAGCTACGCTGTTAGGCTTGGTGAGCTTTGTAGCTTGCGAAAAAACGGTGGAGACCAACAAAATAGTTCCTTTTGGCACTAAGGTAGAGCTAGGCACCGCCGAAAGTGTTTGGTTTGGTGCGGATACTTTGAACGGAGTTGAAATTAGCATCATAGCTATTGATGACAGCCGTTGCCCAATTGGTGTAAATTGCATTTGGGCTGGCGAAGCGCGTGTTCAATTTAATGCAACGCAATTAAACAGCGATACCGCCAGTTTTGAATTGCGCCTACCCACAGCAAAAAAAGACACCCTTAGTTTTAAATTAAATCAAAACTATTACCAAGCGGTTCTGTTTGGGGTGAAGCCCTACCCTAGCGCACAGCAAAAAAACGCCAAGTCGCGGGCCACAATAAGCTTAAAACAGCTTGCTTCCAATTAAAAAGATGGGTAAAACATACAGCGATTATAGCGAGCAAGAGCTTATCATCCGATGCAGAAAAGACGATGCAAAGGCGCAAGAAATGCTATACAAACGCTTTTATGCCTATGCTATGGCTATTGGCGTGCGCTACTGCATCAATCGGGATGATGCTTTAGAAGCCGTGAATGATGCTTTTGTAAAACTTTTTAAAACCATCAAAACGTTTGAAGACACCAAACTGATAAAACCCTGGTTTAGGCAAATTGTGGTAAACTCGGCCATCGACAACCGCCGTAAAAACCTGAAACACACTTTAGTGGCAGATATTGAACAAACTGATGAACCGGTTGCCGATGCACAGATCATCAGTAAAATAAATGCTCAGGACATTTTAGATATTTTAAAGGATTTACCGGAAATGTACCGCGTGGTATTTAACCTTTATGAAATAGACGGCTACACGCACGAAGAAATTGCGGATATTTTGGAAATGCCATCAAGTACTTCGCGGGTGTACCTATCGCGTGCAAAAGACCGGATGAGGAAATTAGTAAAAGCTCATTTTTATTTGAATTATGAAAGAGCAATTTGATAGAGCTTTAAGAAACCATATCAGAGATACATTTGATCATTACGATGACCAGATGGCTGATGATGGCTGGAAAAAATTCAAAGCCAAAGAACGTAGTAACCGAGTGGTATTTTGGTATGCTTTCCCCAGCGGGATTGCGGCAGCTTTAGCTTTATTGTGGCTGTTTAAATCAGACACCATCACTCAAACCGCGCCTAAAACTCAAGTTGTGGCTAAAATGGAAATGCCGGCTAGCCGGGGAAAGGTTTATCAGCAAGATAACGCGAAGGCTGAAATTGCAAGTATCCCTAAAACGGCAGTCGTGGAAAAAAACTCCGCTTATGCCAAAAAACCAACGCTATCAACAAATACATTGGGGTTAAATGAAAGAGAGCAACTTGCTACAATTTTTGTGTCGCAAAAAGAATTGGTTCATATCACTTCTGCAAAATCGTCACAACAATCACCAACATTTACAAGCATCGCGCAAAGCGAAAAAGAGCTAGCCCCGGAAAACTTTTTGGCAAACGCGGGCCCAAATTTTAAAGAAGATTTGATTGTTGCCAACCAAAACACGGAAGCAGACGCAAACAAAAAGACGGATAACAAAAAAGAGCGCAGGGTTAATTTTGCGATTGACGCCAATACCTATTACAGCTTTACCAACAACGGAGTAAGCAACAATCCTAATTTAGGTGTCGGCTTTGCATCTGAAGTTAAACTTTCTAAGCATTTCAGCATCAGCTCGGGTATTGCAATTAATAAACAAACTACGTCTTATGCTTCTGTCACCAGCGCAAACAGCGAAAAATCTTTGGCTTTTGCCACCAACAAAACACAATATTTGCCATCAGACATTGAAACCGACGCTAAACTTGTTGGGCTTGATATTCCGGTAAACTTAAAATACAACGTTGATTTAGGCAAAACCAAAGCCTTTGTAAGCACCGGTATTAGCTCGTACAGCGTGCTAAATCAAACTTACAATAATAGTATGCAGGTGGTTAACTATTCTTTTACGGGAGAACCCAGCATAAGCACTTTGCGAAATGTAGATGAGGAAAACGACCCTGCTTTTAGCAATTTTAAGTTTGCGCGTACGGTTAATTTTTCTTTCGGTTTTCTTTATCCGGTAAGCCGTAAAAACACTTTAGCTATTGAACCTTTTGTGAAATATCCAATAGCCGGATTTGGGAAAGAAGATTTGGAAATCGGTTCGGGCGGGCTAAGCCTAAAATTCAACTTCGGTAAGTAAAATGACTTAGCTACGTCGAGTTTACGAGACGTCGCACGTGCCGAGTTTTCACTTTGCAGTTACGACTAATTTGGCAAACAAATTATTTAAAGGCGATGGCCTTAACCGGCGAAATACGCGTAACCAACATAGACGGCACCAAAAGCACAATTAAGCAAATGGCCAAAGTGCCGGTATTTATAAGCACAACATCCAGCCACTCCATCTGTACTGGTACAAACTTCATATAATAGGATGCTTCATCCAGTTTAAACATATGGAAATGCTGTTGCAACAATCCTAAACCAATACCAAAAACATTGCCCAACAACATGCCGATGCCTATTAAATAAGTGGCATTGTATAAAAATATTTTTTGGATGCCCCAATTGTTTTGCCCCAGAGCTTTCAGCAAACCAATCATATTGGTACGCTCCAAAATCATAATCAGCAAAGCCGAAATCATATTAATCACCGCCACAATCAGCATCAAAATTAAAACCACTTGCGCATTCACATCCAACAAAGAGAGCCAATCAAAAATAACCGGATAGCTATCTTTTACCGTGATGGTTTTTACGTCCATGGGCAATAAATCGCTTAAGCGGTACGATTGCTGGTCCACCTGCGAAAAATCGCTCACCCGCACTTCATAACCGCCAACTTCGCTATCGCCCCAATTGTTCAGCTTCCTTATCAGCGAAATATCACCCAGCACATAGCTTTTATCCACTTCCTCTACACCGGTATTGTAAATCCCTACAATCTCAAACTTCCTTTTCCTCAAATTTTCCTGTACAAAATACATCAGAAAATCATCGCCAACTTTTAAATTAAGTCGCTTGGCAAGCATTTCAGATATGATAATTTGCTTTTCGGCCTTGGCTTCATCAGTAAAATCGATGGTTTTGCCGGCTATTAAAATGCTTTTAAAATAGGTCCAGTCGTAGCTACCATCCACACCTTTTAACACCACGCCTTCTACTTCGCCATTTGCTTTAATAATGCCGGGCTTATTGGCAAAAGGCACTACGTGCTTAATGCCGGGAAGTTTACGCGCAGCATCAATAGCCTCTGTTTTGGTTTCAAAAGGCGAATTTTCTAAAGACGAATTCAGGTCGTACTTAACAAACTGGATATCGCCGCTAAAGCCCCTCACTTTTTCGCGTATTTCCGATTTAAAGCCTTTTACAATCGCCACAGATAAAATCATCACACCCAAACCCAACATAATGCCCACAATGGCAATGCGGACAATGAGTTTAGAGAAAGTGCGTTCTGCTTGTAAAGAAATGCGCCGGGCTATAAATAATCCTAAATTCAAGGGCTTTGTTTATTTTTAACGATGCAAATATGCAACCATAAGATAGAAAGAAAAAATATGCCATGCTTAAAAAGATATGCTTGTTTACTAATTGTTCCCTTTTTATTGCTGAGCGCCTGCAATTCGTGCAAAGCAAGCAACACAGTGGTGCCTAAACAAGCGAAAAAACCGCTACACAAAGCCGAAATATTAAGCGGCGCACAACAAACAGCTAAATATCTGCCTTTGTTAAAAGGTAAAAAAGTTGGCTTGGTAATTAACCAAACCGCAGCGATAAATGGCATTTTGTTGGCAGATACGCTTAAAACCTTAGGTGTGGATGTACGCGCCATTTTTGGTCCCGAGCATGGTTTTAGAGGCACTGCGGATGCTGGCGAAAAGGTGGGCAACTATGTGGACGAAAAAACCGGCTTTCCGGTGATATCTTTGTATGGTGCTAAAACTGCGCCCTCTGCCGAAGATTTAAAAGATATTGATGTGCTGCTTTTTGATATTCAAGATGTGGGGGTGCGCTTTTATACCTATACCATCACTTTGGCACGTGTAATGCAGGCTTGCGCCGATTATAAAGTGCCACTGATTGTTTTAGACCGCCCCAATCCGAACGGAAATTTAATTGACGGGCCCATATTGCAAAACAAGTTAAAATCTGGCGTTGGTCAGCACCCTATCCCTATTTCACACGGTTTAACCGTGGGCGAGTTTGCCCAAATGGTTAACGGCGAAGGCTGGTTAAAGAACGGCGCCATCTGCAAGCTAACGGTGATTAAAAATGCAAACTACCAACATCATTCGCCTTATAGCCTACCCATAAAACCCTCACCAAACTTACCCAATATGCGTTCTATTTATTTGTACCCTACACTTTGTTTATTTGAGGGAACAAAAATTAGCCAAGGCAGGGGCACCTATTTTCCGTTTCAGGTTTTGGGCGCACCATCACTAAAAGGAAAATATGAGTTTAACTTTACGCCAAAAAGCATTGAGGGGATGAGTAAAAACCCGCCTTACGAGAACCAAGTTTGTTACGGCATTGATTTTAGAGCGGCGCCGATGCAAAAACTGGAAGCGCAAAAGCAACTCGATATTAGCCTGTTGATAAAGCTTTATCGCGCTTATCCAAATAAAAAGGAATTTTTTACGCCCTTTTTTAATAAACTTGCAGGGACCGAGCAGTTGATGCAACAAATTATTGCTGGCAAAAGCGAGAAAGAAATCCGCGAAAGCTGGGCTTCTGATTTAGCTAAATACAAAACAATGCGCCAAAAATATTTGCTTTACCCTTAATGCTTTTAATTTTTTTAGCTGATGAAAATAGTTTTTATGGGTACGCCCGATTTTGCCGTAGCTTCTTTAAGTGCTTTGCTTGATGCCGGTTTCAACGTAGTAGCAGTGGTTACTGCGCCGGATAAGCCTGCCGGACGCGGGCAAAAACTAAACGAATCTGCCGTCAAAAAATTTGCGGTAAGCAAAAACTTGCCAGTTTTACAGCCAGAAAAACTGAAAAACCCCGATTTTTTGAATCAATTGAAAGCTTATGGAGCAGATTTGCAAGTGGTGGTTGCCTTTAGGATGTTGCCCGAAGTGGTTTGGGACATGCCCAAATATGGCACTATAAACCTTCACGCTTCGCTTTTACCGCAGTACCGTGGGGCAGCGCCTATTAATTGGGCGGTAATTAACGGCGAAAAAGAAAGCGGTGTAACTACCTTTTTATTACAGCACGAGATTGACACCGGAAATGTTCTGTTTTCGGAAAAAGTACCTGTCGGTGACAACATGACCGCCGGTGAATTGCATGATGAATTGATGAACGTTGGCGCAAAATTGCTTTGCAAAACCGTTAAAGCCATAGAAAATCAAGATTATACACCACAGGCACAAGAAGATTTACAGAAAAATATCGAACTAAAACACGCACCTAAAATATTTAAAGAAGACGGACGAATAGATTGGAACCAACCGACGAACGTGGTTTACAACAAGATAAGAGGATTGAGTCCATACCCCGCAGCTTACACCACTTTTTTAGATAAAGGCTTAAAAATATACCAAGCAAGCAAAGAGTTAAGCAAACCAGATATACAAGTCGGAGATTTTAGCAGTGATGGAAAAAGCTTTTTAAAGTTTGCTACCGCAGATGGATGGATTTGGGTAAAAGAACTGCAACAAGAAGGAAAAAAGAAAATGCTGGTAGAAGACTTTTTACGGGGTGTGAGGTTATAAATTACCTTGTCTAAACATTTGCTCGCAATTTTTTATTGACCTTGTATTTCTAAATTTATCTCATGGCAGAATTCTGGGAAGAAGCATTTAGGAAAAACCAAGAAATGTGGGGCGCTCAACCTGCACAATCTGCTTTGATGGCGCGAGATTATTTTTTGAAAGAAGGTGCAAAAGATATATTAATTCCAGGTATTGGGTACGGACGCAATGCTGGTGTGCTTTTAGAAGCGGATATGGCGGTTACAGGTATTGAAATTTCACAGACCGCCATTGACTTAGCGTGGAAACATTTTGGCGAAGATCTTAAAATTCACCACGGTTCTGTTTGCGATATGCCCTTCAACGACGATTCTTATGACGGGATATTCTGTTACGCTTTAATTCATTTATTAGGTCAAGTCGAACGTCAAAAACTGATCAAAGACTGCTATAAGCAGTTAAACGAAGGTGGTTCTATGCTATTTACGGTGGTAAGCAAAGATGCTGAAATATACGGTAAAGGTACGCAAATCGATACCGATAGATACGAGCTGTTTGGTGGCGTACAGATGTTTTTTTACGATGAAAAAAGTATTGAAGCAGAGTTTGCAGATGTCGGTTTGTTTAAAATCTCCAAAGTGGAAGAAGTGTATCCTTTCTATTTGATTTATTCTAAAAAGAAAGGTGATTCACAATAATAATTGGCTTCGCTTATTCTTTTCCAAAAGGATTGTGCGACCGTATTTTCACCGAAGCCGTGGCAGCGCGGTGCACAGTTTTGCTCCCGTATTTGTTGTTAATATTATCCAACGCTTTGTAAAGTTCAATCTGGCCTTCGCTATCATCAAACAGGTGGATTTGATGATGCCCGCGTACCAAATCAGATAAACGCACGCCAATTAAACGTACTGCCCTACCTTTCTGGTAAAGTTTTTCAAAAAGTTGTTTAACCAGCTTAATCAAAAGATGGTCGGCAGCGCTATAACTGATGCTCATTTGCTGGTTAAAGGTGCTAAAATCCTCATAACGAATTTTTACACTGATACACCCCGCAACAAAATTCTCTTTGCGCATTTTATAGCAAAGTTCCTCTGTCATAGAAATAATCACCGTTTGCAAGCGCTCTGCATCCACAGTATCTTCGCCAAAAGTATGCTCTGTGCTAATAGATTTACGGTCCGAATGAGGTATTATCACTCCTTCATCTAAACCATTTGCTTTAAGATACATTACCTCGCCTTGTTTACCAAATTTAGCTACTAGATGCTGTTTGCTCAGTTTTTGCAAGTCACCAATGGTATGTAAACCTAACTGTTGCAGCTTTTCACTGGTTTTTTTTCCAATCATCGGGATTTTAGATACACTCAAAGGAGCCAAAAATGCTTTCTCTGTACCTAATTCCACGTGTTTATAGCCGTTTGGCTTAGCAAAGCCGGTAGCTATTTTAGAGATGGTTTTGTTTTTAGATAAACCGAAAGAAATGGGCAAATGTGTTTCGCTGATGATTTTTTCGCGCAGTTGCACCGCATAACTCAGCGTACCAAAAAACTTTTCCATTCCGCTAAGGTCAATGTAAAACTCATCTATCGAGCTTTTTTCAAAAAGCGGAACAGCGTCTTCAATGATAGAAGTCACCTCTCTTGATGCTTGTATATAATCGCCGTAATTGCTGGAAACGAAGATCAGCTGCGGGCAAAGTTTTTGAGCCTGCCTGCTCGGCATGGCCGAGTGTACGCCAAATTTACGTGCTTCGTAACTGCAAGATGCCACTACGCCCCTGCCATTGGCATTACCTATTGCCACGGGTTTACCGCGTAAATCGGGATTTTTACGGCACTCTACCGATACAAAAAAGGAATCAAGATCTATATGAACAATCTGTTTTTGCACCGCGCAATCCTAAAAAAGAGCAAAAATTTAAACTACAAATACGTTGGAAGCAAATTTATCGCTTACAAAGTGGCTTACGCCATTAACTTCAATCTGCATCATATCGTCAAAATCTTGGCGCGCTACAACCTTAATCATACTGCTAATGCCCAAACCAACTTTTACTACATACTGCAAAAAAGCGGCAGAGTTATCTTTTACTGCAGCCAATTTACAGGTTTCGCCCACTGCAACTTCTGCCAAAGTTTTTTTATAGCTCACTTTCAGCTCTCCGGCTTCCGTTGGTATGGGGTCGCCATGAGGGTCAAACTGCGGAAAGTTCAAAAAAGCATCTAATTTATTAATCAATTTGGGGCTTTTAATATGCTCTAACTGTTCGGCAATTTCGTGCACCTCATCCCAATCAAACTCCAGTTTTTCGTATAAAAAAGTCTCCCAAAGCCTATGCTTCCGTAAAATCTCGAGCGCAATCTTTCGTCCCGAGTCGTTAAGTCCAATTTTCCCGTATTTCTGATAGTTGATTAGTTTTTTTTCTTTCAACCTTTTCAGCATATCAGTAACAGTGGCAGGCCTCACCTCCAGCTGTGCAGCCAGCTCGTTTGTGCCTACCTCTTCCACGCCATTGTCTAGGGTGATCCTGAGCAGGGCTTTCAGGTAATTTTCTTCTGTAAATGAAAGCATCGTCTCCAAAGATAAAAAATTATATAGGCATCAAACCTAAGGTAAAAAAAAAGCACCTGTCAAAAAACAAGTGCCTCTTTTAAAAAACGAACAAAAAATGTTTATCCCTCTTGGTGCAACCAAGCTTTCTTCGCCAATAGTTCTTCTTCAGTTTCGCGCACGTTTTCATCATCTACACAACAATCAACCGGGCAAACGGCAGCGCACTGTGGCTCGTCATGAAAACCCTTACACTCCGTACATTTGTCCGGAACGATGTAATATACCTCATCAGAAATTGCCGCCTGTACCTCATCGGCATTCAACGTTTCGCCGTCACCAAAGTCAATTATTCCTCTTAAAGAAGTACCTTCAGAGAATTTCCAAGCCTGGCCCGCATCATAAATTGCGTTGTTTGGGCATTCTGGTTCGCAAGCCCCGCAATTGATACATTCGTCTGTAATTATAATTGCCATATCTACTATTTAATACGCTTTAAAACGTACTTTTGTGATTTCTTAATTTAGCGCAAATATAACACATTTTAAGCATTTGATTTTTACGAATGTCGATTTTTAGTAAAGAAACAAGAATTGAAGCATTTAGCCGTTTGGGCGATTTTTTATTGAGCGAGGATGCCAACCTGCAACAGCTGGTGCATAATGCAAAATTTAAAAACGCGTGGTTTACCGAAGCCGAAGTAAGCAAAGCATTAAAGGCTAACGCTTTGATGCTAAATAAGACCGATTTAACCCATTGGTTAAGCAACTATCAGCTTGAGGGGATACAGCCGAAACGCGTTGGGCTAATTTTAGCAGGCAACTTGCCTTTGGTAGGTTTTCATGATATTTTGGCGGTATTATTAAGCGGCCATGTAGCGCTGATAAAGCTATCCTCCCAGGACGACGCGCTGATCCCTTTTCTTTTAAATAAGCTTATAGATTTTGAAGGAGGCTTTAAAAACCATATCCAGTTTGTACAAAAACTTGCAGATTTTGATGCCGTAATTGCGACCGGAAGCAATAACACTTCGCGCTATTTTGAATATTATTTCAGCAAGGTCCCGCACATCATCCGTAAAAACCGTAACAGCATTGCTTTGTTAAGCGGCGAGGAAAGCGAAGGGGACTTGCGACAGCTGGGTAAAGATATATTTGATTTTTATGGTTTAGGATGCCGGAACGTATCTAAAATATTGGTGCCTAAGGGCTATGATTTTACAGCTTTTTTTGAGGCAATAGAATGCTATAAAGACATCATCAACCACCATAAGTACCAAAATAATTACGATTACAATAAATCTATATACCTGATTAACAAAAACAAACATTACGATAACGGCTTTTTGTTGGTAACCGAAAGCGAACAGATGACATCGCCCCTATCTGCTGTATTTTATAGCGAGTATGCGACTTTGCAAGATGCTCAAGATTATATCGTTAAGGAGCAAGAGAACATTCAGGTGCTGGTGAGCAAAAAGCAACTACACGTGCCAGTGGCGCAGGTAAGTTTCGGCGAAAGCCAAAACCCAAGACTGTGGGACTATGCCGATGGCGTGGATACTTTAGCATTTTTAAGTTCTTTATCCTGATTTTAAAATTATTGGACACAGCCACGGCAAAAATTTTACCTTTGCTAAAGCCCCAAATAAACAGATATGTATTTAATAAAGGTGAAGGGCGTTGCCAAAATACCCGATTATGTACAGCTAAGAGACGATGAGTTTACTTTGTTGGCTTATTTTAGGGTAGATAGGCCCGATAAATCTTTAGAAAAAATTGGCTTGGCAGATAAAGCCGAATATATTATGGAAGCGGTAAAAAACTTACCTTTCGGACAAATTTTAAAATTAGAACTCTAATGGTTGGTAATACAGTTATTAAGCTAAATAACATCGATATTTTTCAGCAGAAGCATTTGGTGCTATCCAACGTAAACCTACACGTAGATAATGGCGAGTTTGTTTATTTAATTGGCCAAACCGGATCTGGCAAAAGTAGTTTGTTGAAGATTATTTATGGCGATTTACACATTGTTAACGGCGACGGGCACGTAGTAGGTTATGAGCTAAAAGATTTGAAAGAGAAAGATGTGCCTTTTTTACGCAGAAAATTGGGCATCGTTTTCCAGGATTTCCAGCTACTGACGGACCGTACCATTGAGCAGAACCTGGCCTTTGTACTAAAAAGCACCGGCTGGAAAGATAAAAATTTGATAGACGAGCGCATTAAAGATGTGCTAGAAAAGGTGGGCTTACGCAGTAAAATGAAGAAGATGCCCCACGAAATTTCGGGCGGAGAGCAACAACGTGTGGTGGTTGCACGGGCTTTATTAAATGATCCGGAATTGATTTTGGCCGATGAACCTACCGGCAACTTAGACCCAGAAACGTCTGAAGAAATCATGATCTTGCTTCGCCAAATTAGCCAATCGGGCACAGCCGTTTTAATGGCTACCCATGATTACCATATCATCAGAACATTCCCATCGCGGATTATCAAATGCGAAAACGGAAAAGTAATAGAAGACGCTACGGTGTAAAGCATTTTTAAAATTATATAGTAACAGCCAATTTGTAAGTTTAATTTAAGAAAAACTGACAGGTTGGCTGTTTTTCATAAATGGCAATATGTTTGGGTATTGCACTTTAATATTTTTGTACCCCATGTTTAATAGGAAAAAGGTTTCAGAGACAGAAGAAAATAACAAAATGGCAGAGCACAACGAAGAAGCGCAAGATCGCGACGAGCTGAAAGAAGAAATTGAGCAGGTTAACGAGGCTAGGGTTAACCAAGCCGAAGAAGCAGAATTGGATGAAAACGAGAAGCTTAAAAACGAGGTAGCGCAACTAAACGATAAATATGTAAGGCTTTATGCCGAGTTTGACAATTATAAAAGACGCACTACAAAAGAGCGTATAGACCTTTTGCAAACAGCCGGCAAAGATGTAATTGTGTCACTTTTAGGCGTTTTAGACGATTTTGAACGCGCTAGCAAAGTAATGGAGACAGCTACAGACGTAAAGGGCGTAAAAGAAGGGGTTGATTTGATCCACAACAAATTGCAGTCTTTGCTATCACAAAAAGGCCTGAAGGCTATGGAAGCTATTGGGCAACCATTTGATGCTGATGTGCACGAAGCTATTACAAACGTGCCTGCACCAAGCCCTGATTTAAAAGGGAAAGTGATTGATGAGGTAGAAAAAGGTTACTTTTTAAATGATAAAGTAATCCGCTTTGCAAAAGTTGTGGTTGGAGCGTAGAATGAATGAGGGAAGGATTGAATGAGTGACGGTTGAATTTCCATTCAGCAAATATTCTATCGTTCAAAACTCAATCATTCAAAATTGAATAACAACTATTCTATCATTCAAAACTCAATCCTTCAAAGATTAAAAGATCCATTTCTCTCGATATGATATAAAAATGAGCAAAAGAGATTATTACGACGTGCTGGGGGTTGCCAAGGGGGCTACAGCCGAGGAGATTAAGAAATCGTACCGAAAGCTGGCGATAAAATATCACCCAGACAAAAACCCTGACGATAAAGGCGCGGAAGAAAAATTTAAAGAGGCTGCCGAAGCTTATGAGGTTTTAAGCAATCCGGAAAAAAGGCAACGTTACGACCAGTTTGGACATGCAGGTGCGCAAGGCGGATTTGGCGGATTTGGCGGCGGCTCTATGAACATGGAGGACATCTTCAGTCAGTTTGGAGATATTTTCGGCGGTGGCGGTGGCAGTCCGTTTGACAGCTTTTTCGGCGGTGGCGGTGGCCAAACCCGTGGCGGACGACGTGTGCAAAAAGGAACCAACCTACGCATAAAAGTCAAGCTTACTTTAGAAGAGATTGCCAACGGGGTTGAAAAGAAAATAAAAGTTAATAAACAAGTATTATGTAATACTTGTGGCGGTAGCGGTGCAAAAGACAAAAACTCTTTCTCTACCTGTAAAACCTGCGGCGGCAGTGGTGCTGTGCGCAGAGTAACCAACACCATTTTGGGTCAGATGCAAACGACTAGCACCTGCCCCACCTGTAATGGCGAAGGCTCTACCATTTCTGCTAAATGCAATACCTGCCACGGCGACGGTGTAACACGCGGAGAAGAGACCATCAGCATCAACATCCCGGCGGGCGTTAGCGAAGGTATGCAACTGAGCATGAGCGGTAAAGGCAATGCGGCGCCGCGAGGTGGCGTACCCGGCGATTTAATTATCTTAATTGAAGAAACCCCTCATGAAACGTTAAAACGCGAAGGCATCAACGTTATTTACGATTTACACGTAAGCTTTGTAGATGCCACACTAGGCGCAACCATTGAAGTACCTACCATTGACGGAAAAGCGCGTATAAAATTAGACCCGGGCACACAAGGCGGTAAAATTTTACGTCTTAAAGGCAAGGGTATTCCTGAGGTAAACTCTTACCATAAAGGCGACCAGTTGATACAGGTAAACATCTGGACACCAAAAATCTTGAACAACGAAGAGCGCGAAGTTTTAGAAAAGCTGAAAGAATCAGCAAATTTTAAACCTAGTCCCGGTAAAAACGAGAAAAGCTTTTTTGAGCGGATGAAGGAATACTTCGAATAGACTCCCGAAAAACTACTCCATCCACGCCTCCATAAATTGCCAAAACAAGGCCTTAAATTTTATGGATGCGTGGATTTTTTTGCTTTGTAGCAAACTGTTCCCTGCTAACAAAGTTTTAATCATTTCAATTCCATTAAGTTCCTCAATCCATTGTTAATCGCCTAAACGTCTTGCCACTTATTACTCCGTACTTATTACTCCTGAGTCAATTATTTACTCGCCTGCTTTTAAGCTTGTGCATTCTTTTATAAATTGCGCCATGCTTAAAAGCCTGTCTTTTTTTATAAAATACTTCCTTTTTTGGCTTGTATTTTTTATCCTCAATAAACTAGCATTTGAGCTTTGGAACGCCGACAAATTAAGTGAGTTTAGTGCGAAAGAAATCTTTAACACCTTTTACCGCGGTGCCCTGATGGATATGTCTATGGCCGGCTATTTTTGTGCTTTACCGTTCTTGTACGTGGCGTTTTTATGGCTATTTAAACCACTGAGGGTCAACATCAAACCCCTCAATATTTACACTATTATTTTAATTGTTATTACTGCTGTTGTCAGTGTAATTGATGTAAATATTTATCGGGAATGGGGAAGCAAAATTAATTACAAAGCTATTGATATGGCTTTAGACGCACCTGCAGAAGCACTTGCCTCCACAGCCTCGTCTCCTATTTTACGCACATTGGTTACCTTGCTTTTGTTGGTGGCTACGGGCATAGGCTTGTACAAACTATGCTTTAAAGGGCATATCATTGTTTTAAAAAAAGTAAGTTTAGCACTAAAAGGCCCCACGGTAGTTTTGCTATTGGGTTTGACGTTTTTAGCTATCCGCGGAAGCATTAGCGTGGCGCCAATGAATACCAGCCGGGTTTATTTTAGCAACCATCAGGCTTTAAATATCGCGGCCATAAACACCAATTGGTTTTTAATTTCGGATGTGCTAAGCCAAAGCCAATTAAAAACTAACCCATATGTATATTTTTCTGCCGGAGAAGCCAAAACCATGCGCGACAGTCTTTTTGTGCGCCCGCAAGATTTTCCAAAAATCTTAAAAACCGAAACACCGAACGTGGTTTTAATTATTATTGAAAGTTTTACTGCCGATGTAATCAAGGAATTGGGACCAGAGCAAGATATTACACCGAACTTTAGCAAACTTATCAAAGAAGGTTTATTGTTTACCAACATTTATTCTGCCTCCGACCGTACAGATAAAGGTTTGGTGGCTACCTTAAGTGCTTTTCCATCCCAGGCAACAGAAAGTATCATCAAACAAAATGAAAAACAGATGCGCTTGCCGGCCATTCCTCTGGAGCTTAACAAAAAAGGCTATCATAATTCTTTTATTTATGGTGGCGATTTAAACTTTGCCAATTTCAAATCGTACTTGATGAGCCACGGCTTTACACATGTAAAAGACCAATACGATATAAAAAGTGATGCAAAAACCACCAAATGGGGCTTTGCTGACGAAGTGACCGCGAAGGCGCATTTAGAAATGCTGAACAAGACTTCAACACCTTTTTTCTCTACTTTTCTTACGCTATCCAACCATGAACCTTTTTATCTGCGCTCATACAAATTCGGGAAAAACAATGTAAACAATATGTTCAGGAGCACCAGTTTTTACACCGATTCTGTATTGTATGATTATGTGCAAAAAGCAAAAAAACAGTCGTGGTATCAAAACACGCTGTTCATTATGCTGGCCGACCATGGTCACCGTTTACCCACCGAAAAAAACGAAATCTTTGAACCAGGAAGATACCACATTCCTCTATTATTTTTCGGGGGCGCATTAAACGAAGCGTACCGCAACCAAAAAATCAACCGTATAGGTAGCCAGGTTGATTTGGCCTCTACCCTTTTACAACAGCTCAACTGTACTGATACGGCATTCCACTACAGCAAAAATTTGTTGGCGCCAGACGCTAAGTCCTTCGCTTTTTACAGCTGGAACAATGGCTTTGGTATGGTAGACAGTAACAAACGCGCGATCAGTTTTGACCCTGTAGGGAAACGTATAATTTACCAAGACCAATTTCCTGATAAAAAACGTGAAAACCATCTACTTAAAGAAGCCAAAGCACTGATGCAATTAGTTTTTACAGATTATATGGCGTGGTGAGTAGTGAAAGTGACGATAGTGAATGGCACAAATAAACTTCTAGGGATCAGAAGTACGTGCACAAAAAAAGAGCTTAATTGCTTAAGCTCTTTTTTAAAAAACGGGAATTTTGTTTGTTTTACTTTACTGCTTCAACGATAGCTGCAAAAGCTTTAGGATCGTTCATTGCTAAATCAGCTAAAACTTTTCTGTTTAAACCGATGTTTTTAGCACCAACTTTTCCGATAAATTGAGAGTAAGACATTCCATGTTCACGGGTTGCAGCGTTGATACGTTGTATCCATAAAGCTCTAAACTCTCTTTTCTTAACTTTTCTGTCTCTGAAAGCGTATTGTAAACCTTTTTCAACAGTATTTTTGGCAATGGTGTAAACCTTGCTTCTTGAACCCCAGTAGCCTCTGGCTAATTTTAAGATTCTTTTTCTTCTTCTTCTTGACGCTACTGCGTTAACCGAACGTGGCATAATTTAATTGTTTTTGGTAAGAGGTGAAGGCATTTGCCCTACTTAAACCCAGTACCTGGTTAATAAACTCTAACTATTTTCCGATGCAAAGCATACGTTTAACATTACCCATATCAGCATCTGACACATAGCTGGTAGTGGTTAAGTTACGTTTTTGCTTAGTCGTTTTTTTGGTTAGGATGTGGCTTTTAAACGCATCCTTTCTTTTGATTTTACCTGTTCCAGTAAGCGAAAAACGCTTTTTCGCACTAGAATTGGTTTTCATTTTTGGCATGATAATGCTTTTTAATTTAACCTGTTTATATTAATTTTTTCCCGTTTTTGGCGCTACTGTTAAGAACATACGTTTGCCTTCTAACTTTGGCAATAGTTCTACTTTTCCATAATCTTCCAAAGCTTGGGCAAACTTTAATAGTAATATCTCACCTTGTTCTTTATAAACAATGGCTCTACCTTTAAAGTGCACATATGCGCGTACTTTCTCTCCGTTTTCTAAGAAAGAAATGGCGTGCTTTAGCTTAAACTGAAAATCGTGGTCGCTGGTATTAGGCCCAAACCTAATTTCTTTGATTACCGTTTGTTTGGCATTGGCTTTAATTTCTTTAAGCTTTTTCTTCTGCTCGTAAACAAATTTGTTGTAATCAACAATTTTACATACCGGTGGATTAGCGTTTGGAGAGATCTCAACTAGGTCAAGATCCATTTCGTCGGCCATTGCCAAGGCTTTTTCAATAGGGTACACGCCCTGCTCTATACCTTCTCCAACTACCCTTACTTCCCTAGCTCTAATACGCTTATTGATATTATGAGCGGGTTCGGTTGTTCTTCTACTTCTGTTCGGATTCAATTTTGGTCTAATGATTATCCTCCATCTTTATTTTAAACTAAAAATTCTTTTTGAAGATGCCCTCTAAACGCTTCTATACTCATAGTCCCTTGGTCACCTTCGCCATGCTTTCTTACAGAAACTGTACCATCTTCCATCTCCTTCTCACCTATAATTAACATGAAAGGAATTTTTTTGACTTCGGCATCCCTGATTTTTCGACCGATTTTCTCATCCCGAAAGTCAATTAGTCCGCGAATATCGGAATTATTGAGAGATTCTAAAACTTTTTTTCCATAATCCTCATATTTCTCTGAAATGGGCAAAACGATAAATTGCTCTGGCGTAAGCCACAGCGGGAAATTACCTCCGCAATGCTCTATCAACACGGCCACAAAGCGTTCTAAAGAGCCAAACGGCGCCCGGTGGATCATCACGGGGCGGTGTTTCTGGTTATCGCTACCGGTATATTCCAGCTCAAAACGTTCTGGCAAATTATAGTCTACCTGTATGGTTCCTAACTGCCACTTACGTCCCAAGGCATCTTTAACCATAAAATCCAGCTTAGGGCCGTAAAATGCCGCTTCACCGGTTTCTACAACAGTACTTAGACCTTTTTCTGCCGCGGCCTCTATAATAGCCCTTTCTGCCAAATCCCAGTTTTCATCTGTACCGATGTATTTGGCTTTGTTTTCGGGGTCGCGGAGTGATACCTGCGCAATATAACTGTCAAAACCTAAGGCTTTAAAAACGTAAAGCACCAAGTCTATTACTTTTTTAAACTCTTCTTTTACTTGGTCTGGCCGGCAAAAAAGATGCGCATCATCTTGCGTAAAACCTCTAACGCGGGTTAGCCCGTGCAGTTCGCCGCTCTGCTCGTAACGGTAAACCGTTCCAAACTCGGCCAAACGTACAGGCAAATCTTTGTAAGAGCGTGGTTTTGATTTATAAATTTCGCAGTGGTGCGGACAGTTCATCGGCTTCAAGAAAAACTCCTCTCCTTCTTGCGGCGTTTTTATCGGCTGAAAAGAATCTGCCCCATATTTATCATAGTGGCCAGAGGTAACGTATAGGTTCTTATGGCCAATGTGTGGGGTAATTACCTGATCGTAACCCGCTTTTTGCTGTGCTTTCTGTAAAAAATTCACTAAACGCTCGCGCAGTGCGGTACCTTTTGGCAACCACAAAGGCAAGCCCATACCTACTTTTTCCGAGAAAGTAAAAAGCTCTAGCTCTTTACCCAGCTTGCGATGGTCGCGTTTTTTAGCTTCCTCTAACAGGTGTAAATATTCTGTTAATTCGCTTTGTTTTGGAAAAGTAACGCCGTAAATGCGGGTAAGCTGTTTACGTGTTTCATCGCCACGCCAATAAGCACCGGCCACGTTCATTAGTTTCACGGCTTTAATAAAACCGGTATTTGGGATGTGCGGCCCGCGGCATAAATCGGTAAAATTACCTTGAGTGTAGAAAGTGATTTTTCCGTCTTCTAAATCTTTAATCAAATCCAGCTTGTACTCATCGCCTTTCGCTTCAAAATATTTTAAAGCATCGGCTTTGCTCACGCCTTCGCGTATATACTCTGATTTGCTACGTGCCAGCTCCAACATTTTATCTTCAATTTTCTTGAAATCGTCGGAAGAAAACTCGCGATCGCCAAAATCTACATCATAATAAAAGCCTGTTTCAATGGCAGGGCCAATACCAAATTTTGTTCCGGGATAAAGCGTTTCTAAAGCCTCGGCCAATAAGTGTGCAGAAGAATGCCAGAAGGTGGATTTCCCATTGCTATCATTCCAAGTGAGCAGTTTTAGGTTTGCATCGCTGTGGATAGGTGTTGAAGAATCAACCACGGTGCCGTTAACTTCTGCTGCCAAAACATTGCGTGCCAAACCTTCTGAAATAGACAAAGCTACCTGATGCGGCGTTGTACCGCTTTCGTATTCCCGTACAGAACCGTCGGGAAGTGTAATTTTAATCATCTACAATATGATTTATGACTTGTGAAAAATAATTTGTTCGCGCACATACAAATGTGCGTTTTTGTTTGAGTTGCAAAAGTACGAAAATTTTGCCTCACCCCAACCCTCTTCAAAGGAGAGGGAGCTCGCGTGGGATCTATGAGATGGGAGATTTGAGATATGAGAAACTAACCAACTAACTAACTAACTAACTAACTAACTAACTAACTAACTAACTAACTAACTAACCACCCACTACCAGCTACCTCCTACCCCACTTCGATACAATAATCTGTTTCAAAAACGTGGCCTTTTTCTAGGGTTTGGATGCCTTCTTTTTCCGAGATATCTGCATGGCCCTCGGCAGTGTCGGTAACGCCTAACCAAGGCTCAATGCAGATGAAGGGCGCATCGGCTTTTGTCCAGATGCCCAGAAAAGCAAAGTATGGAAAAGAAACGCGCACATGTTTGTCCGACTTCGTGCTGCGCAAGGTTACCGCGCGCGATTGGATATTCTTAAAAATCAGTGCGTCGTGCGCAAATAAATCGCGTTTTAAAGGTAAAAGGTTTTGTGCTAACACTACTTCACTGGTTTCGCCGCTCAGCAAGCCTTCACTGTTAGACCAATGCGTATGCAAGGCCTCTTCTTTTTCAAACTCTAGGTAATAATCTTCAAAGCTTTCGCCGGCAGTTAAGGGTACATTAAATGCTGGGTGCGCACCCACAGAAAAATAAATGTCGCCCTCATCCATATTAATCACCTTGTAAGAAACGCGCAGGCGCCCGCGCTCTAAATGATAAATGACCTGAAACTCGAATTTATAAGGGTAAACTTTTAAAGTTTCTTCATCATAACGGTATTCAAAAATGGCCTGTAAAGGCGCCGACTCTATTCTGCGGAATGTAACGTTACGCGCAAAACCGTGACGATTGAGCGTGTAAGCTTGCCCCTTGGCATTTAGCGTATTGTTCTTTAGCCCGCCAACAACGGGGAACAGGTTTGGCGCATGGAAAGCCCAAACATCCGGATTTCCCTGCCACATATATTCGGTGCCATTGGCTTTGTTAATTAAGGAATGTATTTCGGCGCCTTTACTGCTGATGGTGGCTTTGATAAAGTCGTTTTCGAGGATAACCATAATTATATTTTCTTGAATTTATTGGCCAGCTGTTGCAACATATCGGCGTCTGCCGGTGCGCTCGGTTTTTCTTTTTTCTGAAAATTCTGTTGTTGAGGCCTCTGTTGGAAAGGCTTTGCCGCATCGCGCGGTTTTTGTGCCTGGCGTTGATCTGTTTTTTGTGAGCGGTGCTCTTTCCAATATTTATCCAAACGGTTTTTGGTGTATAAAGGAAAATCGCCGTTCATCATCCAAGCATAATAGCTGGGCTCTTCATCAAACACCTGAAAAACACTTTTGCCTTTATGCTTGCCGAAATTGAAACAGGCAATGCCGTCTTCGTTAAAAATCATACGGCCGGCAAAATCCACCGGTTTATTTAAATTGGTAAACTCGTGCAAAGCATCCACATCGTTTACTACTGGCTTACTGATATTTCCTTTTTTGTCCTCAAATTCTTTATCGGCGTAACGCTCAATCTGCGCAAGCAACACCTCGTAGGTGGCTCGAATATCGGCTTCTGCCGAGTGTGCATTAACAATTTCCTTATCGCAATAAAATTTGTATGCCGCTTTAAGCGTGCGCTGTTCCATTTGGTGGAAAATATTTTGCACATCCACGAATTTGCGGTTCTCAATATCAAACTCGATACCTGCCCGTAAAAACTCTTCAATTAAAATCGGGATGTCAAATTTATTAGAATTGTAGCCCGCCAAATCGGCCTCGCCAATAAAATCAATAATTTCTTGAGCCACTTGTTTAAAATATGGCGCATCTTTGATATGCTCGTCGTAAATTCCGTGGATCAACGACGACTCTAACGGAATTGGAATTCCGGGATGTACGCGGATGGTTTTTACTTCTTCTGTACCTGCTGGCGATGCTTTGAGGATTGAGATTTCGATAATGCGGTCTGATGCGACGTTTACGCCGGTAGATTCGATATCGAAAAATGCAAGCGGCCGTTTTAAGTTTAGTTTCATCTATTGTTTATGCGTTCTTTAATAAAAAATGAAGGTCGTTATTTTTTGCAGAGTATGAAAACCTAATTGAGAATTGGGTGGAAGGTATAAGGTAGGAGGTTTGAGGTGTAGGGTTTGAGGTGGAAGGCGAATGGCTTAAGGTTAAGGTTTTCTAAGGTACAGTTTTTGACGATGCTGAAATATGAAAGCTCTTTTTAAATTACTGAACAGGCTGAACAAAATGGTATTGCCAAGCTTATACCGTAAAGATCCTAATCGCTTAACTAAATTTGAAAAAGTGCTAACCGCCTACCGCTATTGGGTGCTTACCAACAGCCTTTAAACCGAGCTAATAATTCCACGCCAGTAATAATCAAAAGCGCACGTTTCCTTAGAACTCCGAAGGACATCTAAGGATTTACGATGGAAAAGAGGCTAAGACTCCTAAACACCACAAAACAGGTTTATGGTTTCTCATTTGTTGAGTTTGGAAACTCAATTCCATTAAACAATCCGGAGTTAATGCTCCGGATAGGGTGGCTAGTTACCTTTAACTAAGCGCTGATACGTGGTTTAGTTAATTTGAATCAGCCGGTTTATCCTAAAAAATAGTCAGTTTGTAATTTATTTATCATAGACGATTTTTTCCGCCACTTTTCTTTTGTGTGCTCGTATACGCCTAACAATCAGCAATAGCTGATGGAGGGAACGTAAATGCGGAAAACACAATCTATCCTATTATTCATCTTCTCGCTATTTTTAAATCTTCACACTGTTTTAGGTCAAAGCGTCAAAATAGGTGATATTGCGGATGGTGCATTTGGCCAAGGCTCAACTATTGCCGTGCCCATTAGTATTGAAGATGCCGATGGTAAACTGCCTGTAAACAACGTTTTCAAGCTGTTACTTTCGGATGCCGACGGCAGCTTTACTTCGCCTAAAGAAATTGGCGAGTACAAGGGCTTTTACAGCACTTTTGTTAATGGAACCATTCCGGCCAACTTAGCGCCCGGGCAATACCGCGTAAAAGTAAGTTATGGCGCCGGTTTAAGCAGCGAAGCTTCTGACCCATTCACAATAGCAGCAAAAAAAGGCCTCACAGCCGCTATTGATGCCAATGCCAACCAAACTATCAGCAATCAACCTAAAACATTTGGCTTGTGCCAGCCCGAGCGTAGCAGCGTTTTCCGCTTCAGCAATAGCTCCACAGGTGCCAGCACCAAACTTACCGTTGTAGATAATAGGGACGGCAGCAGCGAAGAACTTGATTTTACCGACAAGCCAATATTAAGCGTTAATGCCGCCATGCGCGATTATACTTTATGGGTTTGGACAAAAAAAGACGGCGTAATTGCTACGCAGGCCTTCTTTTTAATCAACAATATTATTAAACCCGGTTTTAGTGCACCAGCTAACAGCACCGTTTGTTTGCCTGCCGATTTGCAATACGATATTGAAACGGAGTCATCCAACGGCATTCAAAATAACTTCCCCGGCTACTCGTACCAAATTAATTGGGGCGACGGCGTGATAGAGGAAGTTACGCCTAATCAGATTATGGCTGCCAAATCTCAAATTAGTCACCGTTACGTACAATCATCCTGCGGTAAGCAAATCCGTATTAACGATGTTAATTATTACAACGTGTACGGTATCATCTATCAGGTGAAAAGTCCGTTTTGCGGTTTGGTGAGCGTGCCTATCTCTACACAGTCTAAAGTGGTAACACAGCCCGAAAACCGTTTCAAACTTCCCGAGTCACTTTGTATCAATACCGCTATCACCATCCCCAACGGTTCTTTGCCGGGCGATAATCCAAGCGCTACCTCCCCAGAATGTGGTAACAGCAAAAATTTATATTATTGGTATGTGGACGATGTAGCCATTACACCGCAAGGCGTGCCCATCAGCTACAATCTGCAACATGTTTTTGATACGCCGGGCTTTCATACCATCCGTTTAGAGTCGCAAAGCTTTGCCGTGTGTGATGCAGCGCCTATTTCGCGTACCGTATATGTGCAAGAGGCCACCAAACCCGATTTTAGCCTTTCAGAAACTAAGGCTTGTGTTGGCGCAGAAATTTACGCCACAGATGCTTCCGTTTATGATTTGGACCCGAATGCCAGAAACAGCTACCACTGGCAGGTTGAAGGAAACGCCTACGAATTTATACAAGGCACAGATGCCAGCAGTAAAAATCCGGTCTTCCGCTTTAAACAGGCCGGTGTTTACAAAGTGAAGTTGCAAGTGCTTTCGCCCTGCAATGCGGCAGCGGTAGAAAAAACGGTGGTTATTAATGAAACACCTACCATCAAAGCCAACTGGGCCGAAAACCTTTGCGGAAAAAACCAGTTACTGAGCTTTGATGATAGAACCGGGAACGCCATGCAGACACTTTTTACCGGTACCAGCTTGGCAGAAAGCGATACTTACCAATGGGAAATCAGCGGAGGGCGCTTCAGCTTTAAAAACGGAAGCAACGAAAACTCTAAATATCCCAGCATTTTATTTGAAGATTTTGGAACCTACAAAATTGTGGTGCGCCAAGTAAACAACTGCGGTTCAACGTCCTTAAACAAAAGCATCACTTTTAGCGAAGCGCCTACCGTAAATGCCGGCGCCAACCAAGAAATTTGCGCCAGCGGCGATGTAGCATTAGACGGCAAGGTGGAGGGCATTTACGAAAACTTGACCTGGACGGGCGGTACGGGAACTTTCCGGCCGTCGCGGAATGTGGCAAACCCAATCTATACGCCATCCGAGACAGAACGTCAGCAGGGTAAGCTACAACTTTTGCTGTCGGTAAAAACCCAAAACAGCGCACCTTGCGATGTGGTAGAAGACGCTGTAGAAATTACCATTAATCCGGCTATCCAAATTACAAGTGCCAAACAAATAAGCCTTTGCAGTGGCGAAAACCTTGATTACCAGCTCACAAGCAACGTAGCGCAAGCTACATATGAGTGGTTTTTAACCAAGGCAGAAAATGTAAATGGCGCTGTTGTTAAAGGTAGCGGAGCTATAAAAAGCAGGTTCGCTTGTGCAGATGTTACTGCGGATGGCTATGCCATTTACCAAATTGTGGCTAAAAAAGGTAACTGCCTAAGTGATACGGCAACCCTGAAAGTTGAAGTAAAAACTAAGCCCACCTTCAGCGCTATGCCAAGCAGTGAAACCATCTGTTCGGGCAAAACGGTGGTTATTTTACTAAATTCTGCTTTCGCAGATTTAAAATACACCTGGACCAGCGTAGCTAGCGCAAAAATATCAGGCAACAGCCAAAACAATACATCTAAAGCATTAAAAGAGATTACAGAAACTTTGCTTAATGATGGCGACAGCACCGGCACGGTCACTTACACCATTGTACCGCAAAACAGCACCGGCTGCGCCGGAGATCCGGTTACACTAACTTTGTACGTTTCTGCATCGGGGGGTGTAACAACTTTCTCGCCGGACAGGACCGCGGGTTGTTCGCCATTGAAAATCACTTTTAAAAACAACACCAAAGGTTCGGCAAATAAGTATTTCTGGGATTTTGGCGACGGCATCACCTACCAAAGCAACAGTAACCAGCCTGTGCAACATACTTACAACAGCCCGGTAACCAAAGTTTTTACCGCAAAACTGACTACAGAAACAGATTGTGGCGTATATACCAGCCAATATGTAATCCGTGTTTCGCCAAACACGGTTGAGCCAGAACTGGTGGTAAACGGCGACCAGTACGAAGGTTGTGCGCCGCATACGGTGCAATTTTTCAATAACTCTAAGGGCGCAACCTTTTATAAATATGATTTCGGCGACGGAACCATTATTGAAGGCAACCAATCGCCAGAAACCATTAACCATACTTTTAGCCAAGGCGGTACTTACGTGGTAAAACTAACGGCTTCCAACGGCTGCTCGGACACTACTACCACAGAAACCATCCGCGTGTTCCCCAATGCTAAAAGTGCGTTTTTTGTGCGCAGCAGTGGCACCTGCGATTCGGTAAACGTTCAGTTTGAAAACCAAAGCACCGGCGCCATCTCGTACCTATGGGATTTTGGCGATGGCGAAACCTCCACGGCAAAAAATCCGGTGCACCTGTATCGCGGCAGCAAAAGCAGTTACAGCGTGAAACTCATCAGTTACAGTGCTTTCGCTTGCGCAGATACTTTAGAAAAAATAGACCTTATCCATGTTGGTAATACGCCACAGCCCAAGTTTGTGGTATCGCCGGGACTTACTATCCAATACCCTAACTATCGTTTTACCTTTAAAAATGAAACAGTAGGCGACACTAAATCCTATTTGTGGGAGTTTGGCGATGGACAAAGTGCTACCGGGATGGATGCCGAACACAGCTACGCAGATACAGGCAGTTACAAAGTGAAACTTACTGCTGTTAATGCCAACGGCTGTAGCAACAGCCTAGAGCAAACCGTTAAAATCCTGGGTGTACCGGGCAGTTTGTTTATCCCCAACGCATTTATGCCTAACAGTTTGGTAGATGAAATACGCGTGTTTAAGCCAAAAGGATCGGGCATGGCCGAGTGGCATTTCCGCATTTTTAACAAATGGGGCCAACTCATCTGGGAAACTACAGCTTTAGACGATAAAGGCAGGCCGGTTGAAGGCTGGGACGGTCTGATGTACGGCGATAAAGCACCACAGGGCATTTACTTTTGGGAAGCATCTGCAAAATTCATTAACGGAACCGAGTGGGCGGGCATGAGCTATCGCGAAGGCGCAGAACCTAAAAAAGCAGGCACACTAAATCTAATACGCTAAAATCAATTGAAAAACACACTATGAAAAAATTAATTTTCACGTTTTTTTGCCTTTGGGCGATGAACACTCAAGCGCAAGACCATATCTTTTCGCAGTTTTATAATGCGCCAAGCTACCTTAATCCCGCCTTAACAGGTCAGTTTGACGGGTCTTTCCGCATGAACATGATTTACCGCAACCAGTGGTCGTCTATCGGTGGCGAGCTAAGTTATGTTTCGGTTTCTGCCGATTATAAGCTTCCAAACGGCGCCGGCGGTGTTGGCCTGCTGGCTAACAGCTCGTCGGAAGGCATTGCTTACCTGCGCAAAAACAGCTTATCGGCACTTTATGCCTATATCATTGGCGATGAACGCTTTTCTGCTTCTTTTGGCTTGCAGGGAGGGGTTACTAACAGAAGCATGGATTTTAGCAAATTGGTTTTCTCGGACCAATTGGATTTACGTCTGGGCTTTACCGGTACCGAATCTATGGCAGAAAAACCTTTTAACGACAATAAATATTATTTTGATGCCGGAGCAGGCGCCAACTTCGTTTGGGGGAAACTGATGCTGGGCGGTTCGGTATTGCACCTTAACAAACCCGATGAGTCTTTTAGCGGCAGCAAAGTGCCAACCCCTATCCGCACGGCCGCCTATATGAGCTACAAGGTAGATTTAAGTGGCGACGGAAGCGAGAATATGTTGTTGGTGCCTTCGGTGGTTTATTATAACCAAGCAAAAGCAACATCCATGAGTGCCGGCATGCAGTTTAAATATAACGGCGTAAACGCAGGTTTGTGGTACCGCGCCGGTGGCGATTATAAAAGCGATGCCATTGTGCTTTCTTTCATTTTCGATATTTTCACCAAGCGCGAGAAAAACCAAAAAATGCGCTTAGGCATCAGCCATGATGCTACCATGAACAAACTGAACTACGGCAACACCAGCGGTACCACAGAAATAAGCGTTGGCTTTGAAACCGGCGAAAACCGCGAACAAGAATTTGGTGCCGGCAGATGTTATGAGTTTTATTAGTATTGGGTAGTGGGTATTGGGTAGTGAGTATTGAGTAGTGGGTATTGAGTTCGTTTTAGATTCTCACATCTCATATCTCAAATCTCCTATCTCATATTCGTTTTCGGGAACAGCACTTTGTCGGGGTGTTTTTTCAGCTCTTCCATAATTACATCAAAGAGCTGTCTTTTTACCCGGCTAGATTTTTTAGGCTCAACCAAATAGCGGACAACTACCTGTACCCAAGTATTTCCATCTGCACGGAGGGTGACAGAAGGATATTCGTTCACGTCAAATTCGTCAACAGGGGTATCGTCCAATATTTTTTTGAAACGTTTTACGCGCCTTATCATCGCCTCCCCTATTTCTTGCTGTGCCACGCGTTTTATAGTTTCTGATGTAAATTTAAAATCGCTTTCAAAAGCAATGTAAAAATTCAGCTCGTTCCAGATGAAGGGAAATAAAGGCCAAGAGTAATTGTAAACATATTCATCAAACACCTTAGAGTTTACAAAGCGGATAATGCGCCCGCTGGGATGATCGCTGGAAAGGTAATCGCCACGCACCTCCCACAAAGTAGTATCAAAATAGCTCACATTAATCACATCGCCATAAACATCTCCAATGCGTATGCGGTCGCCCACTTCGTAAGGTCTTCTAATCAGAATGTAAATCCACCCGAAAAAACTGGTGATAGGATTTTGTAGCGCAAAGCCCAAAATAAGCGACACAATGCCGAAAGACACCATGGCGGTGTACCAATTGGCAAATAGCACCGATAAAACAATGGCCATAGCCAACAAACCAGCAAAGAGGTTGGCTATACGCTCAAAATTAAACAAGGTAGTTTTATCGGAAATCTTGCGTCCGAAGACTTTTTTTAACAAACGGTTGGCCAGCAAAACCAAACAAATGAACATGGCCGCCAGCACTATTTTTTGCGCAAGCGGAAGGTACAGTTGCGGCACAGGAAGTATTTTGAATTTTAAAAGATAAAAAAGCGTGGCACAAACTGCAAATATCAGGGCCGACAGGCCCAGCAAGGGTGCCTGCTTCTTAACGCTTTCTCCTACTTTTTTTGGATTGTTACCATGCTCGTTCAAAGCTTTTTGCACTTTTTCATCATTCTTGATGTGCGCAAGCTCGTGTTCTTCTATAGGTTCTGATGTTTGCATATCGCTTAATTTTGTAGAGCTGTACAAAATTTAAACCAAGCTGGGGGGAGTAGCCAACACACTTGCAATGATTGTATCGAAATTAAAACACAAAAAAAACCGCAAGAGCAAAACTTACGGTTTTCGATGAATGGTAAAGAATAAGCACTTACCTGTTTGGCATAGTGGTGTTACTGGTATCGGTGCCTAAAGTGTCCATTTGCTGGCCATTCATATCGGTGCTGTCTGCTACATCACCCATGGTACCCGTGCCCGAGTTAACCGCGTTCAAAGAATCGCTTGTGTCGTCTGCTGAGTTTCTGTTCGAGTTACATGCTGCCAGCGTAAAACCCGCCAACATCAAAATAGAACCTGCTTTTAAAAAAGTGTTTTTCATGATGATTGCTTTGATTATGAAATTTTTAAGATAAATATCTGTTCTTACAAACACATAGCATACCAAACCGCAGGGGATAAATACGCTTATTGAGTTGCGGTAACTACTTTTTAATAAGTGAACATCAATTAGTTTGGTGCGGACAATTTAAAAATTCTTGCAATAATATATTGCCAACATAGGTCTCCGAATTCTCTTTCTGAAAAAACACATTCACATTATTAAAATCTTCAATGGACAAATGACCCTTCCACTGCACCTCTAGGTACGAGGTGTTAGAAATAATGTAGGAATCTAACTCTATACCGCTTTCAATAACCTGTGGTTGTATTTTTTCCTTAATGACTTTATGAAACTGAATTTTTGGATCATTAATCCCTTTAGAATTACGTATCCCTTTTGGATCAATAAATTTGATGTGTTGTTTCCCGCCTCTAATAATCCATAATATAAAATCCGGATAGAAATTATTTCCATCTGTAAAAAAACCTAAGCCCTTTTTACTTTGGTTGCGCAGCACATGTACTTCTATTTCTCTCAGCGATTCCTGATTTTTTAAAGTGTAATCTACCAAATCATCTAAAAACTGCTTCTCAGACACGTCTAAGGCTATCGGACTTACCTGTATTTGGTTTTGATAGTTTTTGCCCAGATAAACCAAAGGTTTATACAAATGCAGTAGATTGTCGAAGGCACTGGCTTCTGATGCTATTTGGATGTTAGAGAAAGCTGGTTCTAAAACCGTTGTTTTCAACTCTTCAATTTTGTTTTGAAACTGCGCAACGTCTTCCTCGGTATTTAACCTAAAATCATATTCTAGTATAAAATTCTCATCGGCACCATTTAAAATAATAGCTTCTACGTGATTGGAATGGAATTCGTTTTTGTAAAAGAGATAAAACTGCTCAATGTATTTTTTCAACAAAGTAATGGCTAACTCTTGCCAAATAGCGACATTTTCATATTTCGTAAATTCTAAATGGTGTGCCGGAATATACAGGTTGTACCATGATACATTTTGCAAGATGGTTTTTAAATCTGCTAACTGTAGGCTTAAATTGTGGTAACTTTTATCTGCTTTAAAATTCTGTATTTCCAGATAAACAGCATTCCAATTCAATAAAGAAATATGATTGCTGTTTAAAAAACCTCTGTTTTTGGTCAATGCTACAGCCGAAGGTTTTTTCTCCAGAATATCAATCTTAGGATACCAATCGAGCTCTATCAACTTTCCGTCAAACAATTTCTCATTGTAAATCAGCGGAACTAAAATATTCCGTTTAAAGTTTTCGCTTTCCTTAACGGCAATGAGTTTCAGTTTGTTTTGCTTTACAATTTTCTTTTGCTCAGTAGGAATTTTAATGGTAATCCAAGACGAATCATTTACCGGCAAACCTTCTTCTTCTAAAAACGATTTAAATTGCTCCATGTAGTCGGCTTTTACACCAAAGATTTGTAGCGTTTCTAAATGGCGAAGCAAAGACTTGATTTGTTTGATGGTTTCTGGTTTTTGATAATCGTCTAAACCTGTAGAACGTTTTAGAGAAAATTGATACCCTTTTAATCTAACGCCTCTACCAAACAACTGTATAATTTGCGAACCTTCACTTTTACCAACATTCATTAGCCCCATTGACGAAACCCGCCACGAAGACCAGCCTTCTGAGAATTTCTTGGATCCAATAAGTAAATTAATGGGAGAAGTATCTTCATTGATTTTTTTGAAAAGAGAATCTGAAAAGTCTTTCTCAGTTCCTAAAACATTATTGGTAATGGCCAATTGATACAACGTTTTTTCATCACCTACATTGATGACACCGAAGTAATCGCTATCGCCGACACGCAATCCCAATTCGCCTTCTGCACCTTTCAGATTGTCTAGATATAAATTAGCACCAATGGTTGTATTATTGAAAACCAGTTCGTTGATTTGGTTGAAAATGGTTGGTGCATCCAGATTTTGTTCCAGCAAATAACTGAAAGATGTTTCAAAAATGGAATAGCCCTTTTTATCGACCAATCCGGCTTTGTTATTGACTACTTCATCTATTTGCTGAATAGAAACAGTTGGGTTTTTCAAGAAATCTGTCAAGAAATAAATAATTTCCAAAACATCGGAAACTTCTTTGCCTCCTTCTTTCCGCACGGCATTTACTTTTCCCCCTACAAAAACCCACAATGGCTTGTGTAAGAGAAAATCTCTTAACGCTGTTTTTTGCTCTTTAAACAATAATTGTTGCTGGAAAAAAGAAACCAAATTAGCCGTTAGATACAATTTTCTGTATCGGTCGTCGTCATCTTTTAAGTTCAGAATCCGGTAATCTTTACCATAACCGTCTTCGTAGAAATATTTATAAGAATAATCAAACAGGATACTCTTGGCGTATTCCTGTGTGAATTCCGTTTTTTTAGCACCTGAAGATGCGTTGATAGCTTGCCCAAAAGTGGCTGAATATTCAAAGGCAAAACCGGTTTGGCTCAGTTTATCTCTGTATTTTTTCCAGCTGTCGCCACTCATTCCGCCGTGACCTTCATCAATCAAAACCAAATTGTCCGTCTCAAAACTTTCTACCGCAACGGTTTTGTCGCCACTGTTTTCTGCCAGTTTGGTAATTTCCAACACTTCTACTTCTTTACCCGAAAACATTCCCGAACTGCTTTTGCTGAAACTGTTGGCTTGGATGTTTGATTTGGCAAACTCCTCCAAATGCTGTTTGCTCAAGCCTTCGTTGGGTGTGATGAGCAAAACTTTATTCTGATGATGCTGATTGTAATGATTGGCGTAATGCAGGTATTGCTTGATGTTGATGTGCATCAGCAAGGTTTTCCCCGAACCGGTAGCATTCCAAAAAGCTAATTTGTTTAAGCTTTCCAGCGTAAATTTTGAAGCCGTGAAAACATCCTTATCTTTTTTCTTTCCTGTGCCGGTCAGCGTCAGTTTTGAATTAAATTCAGCGACATACTCATTCAAATCTGCCAGCAATTTCACCTTATTCTGAAAGTACTTATCCAAATACACCTCTGTAAATAATAGCGAGAGATATTGAAAATACTTCCAGGTAATCTGTTTTTCCCTATTTTCAGAAATCTCTTTGGTGTAACGCACAATGTTTTCATCGTAGGTTTGCAACATGGTGGGTGTCAACTGCTCCGAGCCGTACAAATGACTGATGAGCGTTTGCAGATACATGGTGTTGCCTTCTTCGGTATAACCTTCGTTTACAGAAAGCTTCAAATCCGTAAAAATCTCAACGCCTTTTTTACCAATTATTTTTTTGCCGATACTGTCTATCCCAAAAAGCGACAGCATGTATTTATTGAGTACGAGTTTATCGTGGAAGTTTGCCATCAGTTTGATTTGCCTTTTGTGATGTATTTCTGTTGAGGGTGATTTTTCTGTGGGTGCATTTTAATCAATGTACCTTCATCTAGCATTTTTGGTATAATTCGGTTTTTTAGATATTTTTCAGAACGACCGGCACGCTTTGCAATTTCTTCTACTGATATATACTCATCCAGACAAATTTCTCTAATCTGTTTGCCCAATGCAGATTCGGATACCAACTTAGTTTTTGTGTAAATAAAATCATCCGAACTGTCCACATTTTTGGAAGTGTCCACATTTGAAGTGTCCACATTCTCGGAAGTGTCCACATTTTTGGAAGTGTCCTCTTTGGAAGTATCCACATTTTTGGAAGTGTCCTCATTTTTTGCGAATTCTCTGTTTAACCGATACGTAGTCCATCGGCTTTTACCTTCCATCGTAAGAAATCCCCGTTTGCATAAATCCTGCAATAATCTGGTAATGTCTGTTTTGTGCCTGTCCAGATAATACTGAAGCTTGGCATTAGATACCTCTCCCTCAATCTCACTGATAGACAATGTTGTGAGTTCATCTTTGCCCAAAGTCTCAACAACATTTCCAAAATATTTTTTTAAACTTTCTAGTGTATCTTCTGGTAGCACGCTAAACAAAGGCATTTCCAACACCACACGATCAGGTTCGGCTTCTAACAGCACATACGGTCTCCGCCAATGCGAAGCCACCCAACCACTCATTATCTTATCTACACCGCTTCCGGCTTTCTCAGCACCTCCAATTAGCAAAAACATTTTCTGAATATGTGTATTTCTACATTCGCTGATTCCGCCGGAATAGTACTGATGCAAAGTAACCAACAAAGTACCCGGATTGGTAAAACTGAACATTTCTGGCCTGCTTTCAATAATAATATTCCCGGGCGCTGTGTAATCGGCATGAACTAAGGTATTAACAAACGCTTCTCTAAGTGCGGTATGAGCTAAGGTTTCATCTATTCTTTGGCCCTTTTCCATTTGAAAAGGTTTTGGCAACCGCGAACTCAGTTTTGGATAAACCAATCTGTAAAATTGAAACAAATTACACTCCCATGTTCCATCAGGATAAATGCGGTCTGCCCAGCGTTCTTGTATGGTATCTGTATGTTTTTCTCTGTAATCAGGAAAAAATTTAGGACAGCATTCTTCGTCCGTAATGCTCAGATATTTGCCAAACATTAATATTCCTGCTACAGTAAACCCTTCTTTTCCGGTTTTACGCTCTTTACGGTAACCGCCCAACTGGGTTAAAAACGCAATGTCATCTAATGCTAACCACGGGTGCGACGGTCGAACTACGGATAGTAGTTGGCGATATTGTTTTAACGAAGCTTGATCTATATCGTCAATGGTGTAAGCAGTTAGTAAGCGACTGTCTGGACTGTATGAGGTATCCGCATCAGCAAACATTCGTTTAACTTCTTCATCTCTGCAAATATAATCGCCCTCGTAGTTACGCTTATAGGTATTACCTAGCGGATTTTTAGTGAGGTAAACCGGTTTTGCTTTTCTATCTGCCGGCGGAATATGGAACACTAAAAGCTTTTTGCCTTTTAACTCATATTCTTTCACATCATTATTTGATAATAAATTAAAAGAAATGGTGTTGCGATTGTTTGCACCGCTCCAAAAATCTTTTTGGTATTTCTCTAATTGTGCACTGCTAAGACCTTCAATCGTAAATTTCCCTTTTTTTTCGCCGATACCTAAAACAATGATGCCTCCTTGTGTATTGGCAAATGCAGAATAGCTTTTCCAAAAATCATTTGGGAAACCGCCCTGCGCCAATTTAAATTCTACCTCTTCCGATTCGGCATCAGGAAATACCTCCGAATGTATCAGATAACTTGGATGGTCAAATTCGTCAAATAGGTTTAATTGTTTTTCCACGCTTTAGTTTATTACAATTCAGAAATATTAAACATCTTTTTAAAGAAAGTTTCCTCTATCAGTTTCACTTTAAACGTATCTTCGCCGCTGCGGATGTTATCGAAATGATGGTCGCCGTTGATGTAAATTTGGTCAAATTCTGAAGAACGCACACCGTCGTACAGTTTTCTGAAAACTTTTGCAACTTCATCATGTGTGGTGGTTTCCAGATTGCGCCAGATGATGAGGGTTTTGATGCCTTCGCGGGTTTTGCCTTCAATAAGTTTGATGTCTTTGATGCGTTGCACACGGCTCACATACATCCCGATGAGGTAATTAAAGGTTTCTACCAAATCTACTTTGGTGGGCACCAACTCATTGTTCTCGGTAACTTTTAACTGGTAATTGAACGGATTGCGGAACATCCCGATGTTGAACAAATGGTCTTGTGTTTCTACATCGAGCATATAATGGAGCAAATAATCTTCCTGCGCTGTTTCGCTAAACTGGAACAAACCATCGGGAATGCTTTTGCCCAATTGCAGATTGTTTAAAGCATCTTCGTAGCTTTCTAAAACCTGGTATTTGAACATTTGCGAAATACCCGCGGTATCTTGTGGTTTGCCGTTTTTCCAGTTATCAGAATAGATTACTTTTTGAATACGCGGTTTGGTAACGGTATTGAAATAGGTCCCCATTTCTACCAGAATGTATTTGCGTTTGCCTTGGTCTTCACGGTTGAGTTTGATGGTGGCGTGACCTGTTGTCCCGGAACCAGCGAAGTAGTCTAAAACAATACCATAGTCTCTATTACCTAAACCTGCGTCTACACAATCGATTACCGTGTATATTGATTTGGGATATTTGAACGGGCTATTTGGAATGATATTATTTAAAATAACACTTCCCCAACTATTAGCGCTGTATCTCTTATCATTCCAAAGTGTTTTATATCTAAATTTGCTTTTCGTCCTTATTATATCATAAATATCCTTTTTTGAATCATATTTGACAGTCAATTCATTAAATATTGATTCAACAGTATCTCGTGCAAAAACCCATTTACTTTCTACATTGGACGGATCAATGGGATAAATTTCTATAATTCCGTCATCTCTTTTAATATTTATTGAATTGGGATGAAAATCATTACTAGAAACTTCTCCAAATCCAACAACTTCAAAGTCTTTCACATAAATCGGATAAAAGCAATTTGCAGCAGATTCTCTTAAATGGTCTTTACCAGAGGACACATTTCTAAGTGGTCTTACATCAGGCTTAGCTTCTCGATTATCCAATTCCCTATCTTCTAATCCAATAACATTTTTTCCTGACGGAAAAATGAAATGTGCAAATTCGTGTGTAAATGAAAAGTTTGACCCTTGTTGCCCTGTAGGATTATGCACAATAGACAATGTAGAATTTTCACAGTCTGTAAATATATTCTCCAACATCTTACCTAAATTGAAATTTTCTACCTCATCAATGGCAATTATTTTAACAAAATCATCCTTTAATAATGATTTAGAAAAGTTAACTCGATTTTCAATTAAAGAAATCCAAGATGAATGTTTAAAGTTATTTTTGTAAGCTATTTCGCTAGATTGAGCGTTATATGGCGGATCTATATAGGAAACAGCAATTTCTTTATTAAATTTTTCCTCCATTATTTTCAAAGCCTGAAAGTTTTCAGAATTAATCAGCAAGCCATCGGTTTCTTCATCCAGATTATCAAACTCTTCCAGTAATTTATCTTTAAATTCTTCGCAGAAAAATTTGGTATCAAGCACCAAGAATTTTTCTTGTTGTAGCGCTTCAACTCCGCTCAGCGTGACATCGTACAATGTTTTCCATTCTGCCAATTGTGCCTTATTGGCAAAAATCTCTTCGTAATATTTCTCAGGAATACGGTCCAGCGTAATGCAGTAATTGGTACTTATCACGAATTTCTTTTTGAGCCAAAGCTTCTTTTGAAAATCTTCTATCTGCGCCAAAAAGGCAATAATCTTGCTGGCAACAGTTTTCAGTGCTTTTATTTTAGACAACTGGGCCGTAAAATAAACCGGGTTTTCCGTATTGATGTCGTCTATAAACAAGACTTCGTTTTTGATGTAAAAATCCAACTCACGGCGCAAAAACCCACCTAAATCTTTGTGGATAAAATAATCAAAACTGTTGCGGGAGATAAAGTCGTTCAAGTGCTTTTCCAGCACCGTACGGTTTTTGTTTTTCTCGGTAGGCGCTTTGTCAAAAGCCAAAGTAAACGCACTTGGGATATTGGCTTCAATAACTTCAAAAGCTGTTTTGCTTAGCTCGTCCTGCTTTACGGTTTTCTTATGCGTTTCGTAGGTAAAGTTGATGTACAGTTCGTCTTCAATTACTTCCACCGGCAACTCTTCAAAAATGGCAAAACGGCGTTCTACATCGCCCTGTGTTTTGTTGTTGTTTTGCTCGGTGCTGGCTTCTTTCAGTTGGAAATGTACTTTCTTGCCATCGCTGAGTTTGAAGGCATAATTTTTTAAGTACTCCGATGTTTTAATGTAATATTGGTCGGCATTTGCCCAGTGCAGTTTTACTTCTTCGCCCTCATACGGAATGGCATACACATCTTTTTTGTAACGGCGAAGCGAAATAAAATCGCCGTCTTTGTAATAGCGTTTAAAGAAATTGGCCAAATGCGAAAACACTTCCTGCTCCAGGGCATTGGTGTCAATAGCATTGGTAATCTGCTGTTGCAAAGTCAAATATTTTTCTGAAGACTCACGCGCTACACCCGCATCATCAAGGTTTTTGCCCATTTTATCCAATTCGGCTTGCAGGCTGATGCTGTCTTTAGACTGTATTTGTGCTAAAGTATCTTTGATTTCTTTGGGTAGTTTTTTATCGATGAATTCGTTTACCTGATCGCGTTTTTGGTTCATAATGCGGTAGATTCCAAAATCCAGATCCGCCTTGTCCATCTCGAATATTTCTTTTAAAACTTTTTGCAGGTTATCGTAGTTGCTCACGTTTATCAATTGTTAATTATGGTTGTAAAAATCGTCATTTTTCCAGTTGTCCGGATTATTGATGATATAGTTTTTTATGCGTTCGTAGTCATTTTCCGATTTTATAATCACATCGTGAAATCGGGATTGCCAGCCAGATGGCAATCCCAACCGATTGCAATGTTTGGTCACCGCAGATTTGTAGGAACCAATAATCGTCGATAGGGACGTGGATTTTTTTTCGGCGTCGTTTGGCGGGGCGTCATTCGGTTGGGACAGGGCATGCCCTGTCCCTACAATATGACGCCCTGTCCCTACAATATGACGCCCTGTCCCTACCACGATATTCGAATCGTCGCGCCCCGTTTGTACAATCGAATCGGAATTTGAACCGGAATCCAAATCCAATGGCGGATTGATATTGATTATCCCGTGAATATGATTGGGCATTACCACAAATTCATCCAATTCCACGGTCGGAAAATGGTTTTTGATTTCGTACCAAATAATATTGGCAATTATTCCGGAATGGGAATACTGCATTTTTCTGTCTTGAATTTCGCCAAACAAATGCACTCTGTCTTTGGTACAGATGGTCACAAAATAGGCACCTGGTGTGGAATAATCCCACCACGATGCTCTCGGCGATTTTCTGTTTTTCAACGGCTGTACCATTTGGAATGTTATATCAATTCAAAAGAAATAGTAAACACTTCTTCTTCTGTAATTGCTCTGTTTAGTTTTTGCCTGGCTTCCTCAATCATTTGGTCACGTTCCTGTTCAATTTCATCTTCACGATCAAACATTTCACGCTTCAGCCTACTCACTTTTTTCTTTGCTTTTGCCAATGCTTCCTGAAATATTAAAGCTTCACTGGTAGAAATACCTTCCTGCATGGCCTGACGGTCTATTTCTTTTTCTGCTTTTTTGGCTTCTCGTAATTCGGATTCGGTAAAAGCAATTTTGTCATCAGCCCAGTTGTGAAATTTTTTGAATTCGCGCTGCATCAACAAAGCATCCGTATCTTCGAGATGATCCAGCTTTTGCTGCTTGTTTTTTTGATGCACCTGCTCTATATCTTCCGTTTTAAAATTGCCTTTTCCTTCTTCTATGCACGGCAATCCAAGGATGAAACGGCAAATTTCATCGTTTAAGATTTCGCCGTTGATAGTTTTCCCTGTAAATAACAATACAGAATGTGATTCGATTTCTGAGGAGACTTCTAAATTGGTTATTTTAAGAATTCCCTGCTTTGATTTTAGTTTTTCAATATCGGTATAGGTAACTTTTGCATCCGAAAAATTGAATTTTAAATGCGCGAAAGGCGTTTGTTCCTTTTTTCCTTGTCGAATGATTTGTTGTGCGATAGCACTTTGTAAACGAAAAGGCTTAGCGTCTTCTCGCTTTTTGTTTAGCGTGTATTTCTCACCAGTATTAAGAACGAAAGTAAAATCGTCGTATATAAACTGGGCTTTATGTTTCATATAAAATCGTAGAAGCTCCCACAGCCATTTTTCGTATTTCTCGATAAACACTGTGGTTTCGGAAAGTGTGATACGCAGTTTATCGATTACACTAGCTTCGAAATGATCGAATAGTTTAGATTGTGTAGCCTTTACTTTGCTATCGATTTGATCTTCAAATTCTTTCTGGAGTTGGTTGAAATAATTTTCTATTTCTTCTTTTGTCCGGCAGAGTTTGTACACTTCAATGATTCTTTTTTCAAAGTCAACTCCGTTTTCAATGGTTCCCAAAACCTCATCAGATGAGCCAAAAACACCGTCGAATAATCTGAATTTTTTATCAAGAAGCTCGTAAACCCGTGCTTCAACGGCATTGGATGCGTTTAAGAAATTAACGACCACCACATCGTGTTCCTGCCCATAACGATGACAACGCCCAATGCGCTGTTCTACCCTTTGCGGATTCCAAGGTAAATCATAATTCACAATCATACTGCAAAACTGCAGGTTAATGCCTTCAGCTCCGGCTTCAGTAGCAATCATCACATCAAACCCATCACTTTTGAAGGCATCAATTAATGCCTGACGAATATCTACCGCTCGCGAACCTGTTATTTTTCCGGCATTATTTTCATCCGCTAACCAGTCACGATAGATTTGCTTTGAAGTTTCATCACTGTTTTGCCCATTAAACAAAACGATTCTGCCGTTATACTTTTCTTTTGATAAACGGTCAAATAAATAATGTTGGGTACGGGTAGACTCAGTAAAAATTAATGCTTTTTGAGACGCACCCAACTCCTTCAGCTTTTCAAAACCGCGTTCCAAAGCAATGATTAATTTTTCACCTTTTTCGTTGTGCTGGATTTGGTTTGATAAAGATAAAAATTCCTCCAGTTGCTTTATTTCTGCCTCAATAGCGATTTTATCATCAAGCGTTATTTCGACAAAATCATCTTCTAGTTCCTCGTCAGATTCATCTAAATCATCGTCCAAATGCTCATATTCTTCCAAAAACATTTCATATAAATCGTCTTCCACAATTTTTGAGCTTTCCAGAAGATGTTTTAATCTTTTGATCAAAGCTTCCAGGGTTCTACTAATGGCAAAAGATGATGAACCCAATAATTTAAAAATCACCGACTGCATTAAATGCTTTTGACCTGGCGGAAAAGCATAAGTTATTTCTTGACGCAAATAATCTAATACTTTTTCATATAAATCTTGTTCTTCTGCGGTAGGCGTAAATTTTTGGGTAATGGGAATGCGCTCACGATAATTAATGAATTCTTTCACATCACGACGCAGTGTTCTATGAACGATACTATGCAATCTTTCCTTCAAACCTTCAATATCACGTGCTCCTGACTCCAATACATAGTTACGGCGAAATGACTTTATGTCTCCAAAAATTTCCGGATCTATAAAAGAAACCAGGCCAAACAATTCGTCTAAACGGTTTTGTAGTGGAGTAGCCGTAAGCAATACTTTTTTGTAATCACGTATTGCATTTTGAATGGTTTGGGCGGTAACGTTACCGTATTTGTAGGCATTTCGCAGGTAATGGGCCTCATCTATGACCACTAAATCCCAAGATGTTAATTGAATTTCTTCTGCTTTTTTACGTGCAAATTGATAGGAGCAAATTTTAATAGTTGCTTCCGCATCAAATGGATTTTTTACACCGTCACGTATTTTTTTATTATAGGAAATATTATCAACTACTTCAGCCTTTAAATAAAACTTATCAGCTAACTCGTTTACCCATTGCTTACGCAGCGATGATGGACAGATGATTAAAATTTTACGTTTACCTTCAGCCCATTTTTGACTCAGCAATATGCCTGCTTCGATAGTTTTACCTAAGCCTACTTCGTCTGCTAAAATTGCTCCTTTTGAATAGGGTGATTTAAATGCAAATAATGCCGCTTCAATTTGATGGGGATTTAATTCCACTTTAGCATCCATTAAGGTCGCACCAAATTTTTCTGGACTTTCTGCGGTAGCCTTTTTCGATAATTCGTAAGCGAAGTATTTTGCTTGATAACTGTTTATCATTATTTAAGTGCTAAAGATAATAAGATAACGCCATGTCAAGCATTTAAGGTGTTTACTATAGGATAGCTTAGCATGAAACTCTTTTAAGCTAAATTATAAAAATTAGCTATTAAAAATCGCTTCCAGCGTAGTAGAAAGCGAAATATTTATATTTTTTGATAAAGATAAATTCGGGTTAATTTCTTTGATTAAGGAAAAGCGTATGGCGATCACTGGTTACAGCTATATGCTTCCCCAACCCCCTCCCGCCCTCATTCGGGAATCCTTCGAGAAAATGGGGGCATTTCTCGAAGCGGTCTCGAAGAAGTCTCGAAGAAAAGTGCAAAAATGTGGCAAAACTCGGCAAAGTCCGGCAAAACCCAGCAAAGTTCGGCAGCGCGCCTTTAGGAAATAGTTTTTTTAGAGGATTAGGCCTAAATTGCTTTTTTTGCCCTTTAGAAAGCTATACGCTGCAAGATATACAAGTGCCCTCTTGTAATGGGTAAACATAATAAAAACGACCAAATTTCGCTCCTAATCTCAGTAAACCTAACCTTATTTTTGTCCGAAAACGCACCCTAAAAAATAAGGAGGCTTCAACAAAAGCGCTCTAAAGCATCCCGTCCAAAACACGCAAAACCGCAACAACTGCCATAGAAAACCTCGTACTTCAATAGGCACGACCCTGATTTATCGCAAAAGCAAAGCACAATAAACAAAGCAAATCCGCTGCATAACATTAACTTCGCGCAAAAATAACAGCTTCGCAAATGCTCGAAATCGTACATCAAGATGCAGATTTAGTGCTCATCAATAAACCTCACGGACTGTTGGTGCATCAATCGCCCATAGCGCGAGATGCCGAAGAGTTTGCCTTACAGCTTTTACGTAACCAACTGGGGCAAAACGTGTGGCCTGCACATCGGCTGGACCGTAAAACAAGCGGTTTGTTGCTGTTTGCGTTAAATGCCGAAACCAATCAGCAATTGCAGGCACTCTTTAGAGAGAATAAAATCACCAAAAAATACCTGGCTATTGTGCGGGGCTTTGCGCCTGATGAAGGCGAAATAGACTATCCATTATTAAAAGAGAACGGCGTGCTACAGGATGCTTTTACCGCTTTTAAAACTTTGCAGAGGGCAGAACTGCCTATTGCCTTCGGCAAACATCCATCCTCGCGCTATTCGTTGGTAGAAGCCAGTCCGCAAACCGGCCGTATGCACCAGCTACGCAAGCACTTTGCCCACATCAACCATCCTATTATAGGCGACAGACCCCACGGTTGCAATAAACAGAACAAGTTTTTTAAAACCAACTGGCAAATGGATACCATGTTGTTGCACGCTTCTTCGCTCAGTTTCGCCCACCCTATCAACAAACAATGGGTAAACTATTTGGCTAGGCCTCAGCCAGAATTTTTACGCATGTGCCAGCTGATGGGCTTTAAATTGTAGAGCCGACAATTCATCTGGCTTTTTCATCGATTTTTTAAGTGCTTTTGTAGCACTATTATTCAATCTTGTATCATTTAATTTTTGCTTGCCTAACAAAAACTATTTTTGTTGCTGTAAAAAAACAAACATCAAACAAGCGCAGTTAGCGCACTGGTTTTAAAAAACAACGGCGATGAATGCTCCAAAAAAATCCAACATAATGAACAAATTAACCCCTAGCTCCCGTTTGGCTAGCACACTGCTTATTACGGCTATTTTATGTAGCGGTAGTGTCTTTGCGCAAAAACAGCCCGATGTGCAAGACGGCAACCTAAAAGCGAACACCGTTAAAATAGATGGCGACGCCAAAGATTGGCAAAGCCCCTTAAAGGCATTTAACAAGAGTACCGGTTTAGCTTACAGCGTTGCTAATGATGATAAAAAACTTTATGTGGTGATGCAGGCATCTGACATAAATACCACGCGCAAAATTATGATGGGAGGCATCACCTTCAGCATTAATGCCGATGGTAAAAAAAGAACAAAAGAAGTGCTAAGCCTAACTTATCCGGCAATTACACAGACCAGCCGACGGGCAGCTATGGGTGGCGGCGGCCGACGTAGTTTTGGATCTTTTCAGCAGATGACGCAAGAGCAACGCGATTCTATGCAACACGCCATGATGCAGAAGCAGTTGGATTTAGCTAAAGACATTAAAGTTTTTGGCTTTAAAGGCGTGGCCGATAGCTCTGTTTCTGTTTACAACGAGTATAGCATTAAGGCAGTTGCCAAACTAAGTAAAGATGGTGTTTATACCTACGAGCTTTGCATTCCGCTAGAGCTTATCCCCGATGGCATTAGCGATAGCTTTGGTTATAACATTAAAGTGAACGGATTGGAGATGCGCAACTTTGGTGGTGGCGGTAACTTTGGTGGCAACCGAGGCGGAGGCGGCGGATTTGGAGGCGGTGCGCCCGGAGGTGGTGGAATGCGTGGGGGTTTTAACTTTCAGGACATGATGACCCCAACTGATTTCTGGGGCAAATACACGTTGGCTAAATAATTATTCAAAGAAAATTTTATCGTTAAAATAAAACATGAAAAAACTTTACATAAAGTTGGTAGGGACAGTCTTTGCCTGTTTTTTCTTAATCGCTTTGCTTTTTAGCAACAAATCTTTTGCACAGGCAAAAGCGCAGCCACTGCCGCTAAGACAGGTTAACGGAATAGCAAAAGACTCTACAAACCAAGGAGTTATTGGCGCTACTGTCACTTTAACTTCATCTGCAGACACCATGCGTACCAGCACCAATGAAGATGGGGTATTCGTATTCCGCAACGTAAAATCGTGGGTGTTTACTTTAAGCGTAAGTTCTATTGGTTATGCCGGCAAAGTAATTTCGGGCAAGTATAACGATGCTACCCCGCGCCTAACGCTGGACCCGATTGTTTTAAAAGAAGATACCCGCATGTTAGATGCCGTTACTGTAAACGGCACCCCGTCTATCGTTTACAAAACAGACACCATTGAGTACCGAGCCGATGATTATGTGGTGCGGGCAGGCGCAACGGTTGATGAGCTTTTGCAGAAAATGGAGGGCATGGAAGTAGGTAACGACGGCTCTTTAACCGTAAACGGGACGGCTATTACCAAAGCAAAACTAAACGGCAAAGAAATTTACGGTGGCGACGTAGCCACTGCCGTGCAAAACTTGCCTGCCGAAATTGTGGAGAAAATACAGATTGTAGATGATTATGGAAATACCGCAGCCCGCACCGGCATTAAAGACGGCGACCCTTCAAAAATCTTAAACATCACCACAAAAGCATCTAAATCTGTAGGTAATATGGCAAGGCTAAACTTTGGTGCCGGAACATTAAACCAGGCCGAAGCCAGTGCCAACCTTACCCGGATAAACATGAACCAAACCCTTACGTTTAACGGAACTTTTATGCAAACGCCAAACGGTATAGCCGGTGGCAACAGCAGCATTGGCCGTTTAGGCGGCGGCGGTAACCGTGGGGGGCGTAGCGGCAGCGGATTTGGCGGTGGCGGAAGCGGGAATGCCTCTGGCGGCGAAAGCTTAAGAACCCGCCCTTCTTTTACTTACCGGGATAAATTTGGCAGTAAAGTAGAGTTCTTAGCGAATTATGCCTACAACTACAACGATAACAACACGCTTACAGACAGCTACTCGGAAATGAGCACCATTGACAGTAACGACGTAAGGCAAACTACTTTTACCAAACGGAATGCTGATAACCTGAACTTTGGTGGCTCGCACAATATCAATTTCGAGATTGAGTATAATATCGACAGCGCCAATTTTATACAGTTTAGGCCAAATATCAATTTATCAAATACCAGTTCGCGCAACACCTCAACTTCGTTGCAAACCGGTTTTATCCATCAAGACCAGTTTAACAACAGCAGCAATAGCAACAAAACGCCCAATATAGACGGAACCATCGCCTACCAGCACCTGTGGTTGCGTAAACCCGGACGTGTTTTTTCTGCAGAACTTACGTTGGGCTCGCGCATAAACGACAACGAATCGATACAGAACAATACCATCCGCTATTATCTGGACGATACCAATACTGTACTTAAAGACTCTATCGTAAACCGCGCCATTAATACAGACAACGACCAAAAAAACTATCGCGGAAGCTTAACTTACTCCGAGCCTTTGGGCGCCATGTCGCGTTTAGAGTTTAACTCGAACGTGGAGCGCCGCGGTTATGATAATGCCCGCTATACCAGCAATATTGCTTTAAACGGCACCCGTAGCGTGGTTGATTCTTTAAGTAACGTGTTCGATTATTTCTTTACGCAGTATCGTAACTCGGTAAACTATAAGTATGGCGATAACCGCAGCAAATACAGCTTTTCTTTGGGTATTACCAGTGTAAACACCTCTTTGGTAGGCGAAAAAGTAAGCTTAGGTACCAAAACAGATCAAGATTATTTTAAGCTGATCCCGATAGCGCGCTTTCAGGTGAGATGGTCCAGTACACATGCTCTATCCGTTTACTATCGCGGTAACGCCAGCGAACCAAATTTTGACCAGATACAGCCGGTGCGCGATGTATCTAACCCACAAAGACCAGTGGTGGGTAACCCAGATTTGAAAGCCGCTTTTACGCATTCTGTGGTGGGCCAGTACGGCAATTACCTGCCAAATTCGCGTTTTAACTACAACCTGCGCATCAACTCTTCTTTTATAGAAAACCAAGTTACCAGCAATACGGTGATTATTCCGGATGCTTATGGCAGTAAAAAGAGCGAATTGCGCTATATCAACATCAGCGGAAGCAATAACCAAAGTGTGGATTACAGCATCTCTAAACAGAGTGCAGATCGTAAATATAACCTTTCTTTAAGTGGCAGTATTGATAAAAGCAGAAGAGTAGCGATGAGCAACAACATTAAAACCTTTTCTGATACTTGGGGCTTTAAAGAAAGTTTTGGTCCGCGCATAAACCCTAATGATTGGTTGGAGATTAACCCTTACGTATCTTTTGATTTTAACAAAACCAACTACTCTATCGGCAGAAATATTTTGCAAAGAGTATGGGCTTTAAGTTTAGATGGCAATATTTATTTCACTAAAAACCTGCAGTTTGGCTATGCCCTAAGCAAAAACTTTGTAAGCGGCATTGGCACCAACGTAACCAATAATCCTTTTGTAATTAATACCATGTTGCAGATGCGCGTGTTTAAAAACAAGGGTTCGCTACAGCTAAGAGCCTATGATTTGCTTAACCAAAATAACTTTATTAACCGCAGCACCAGCGAATACGGTTTTACCGAGATAGTAACCAACCCTAATAGCCGCTACGTGATGCTTAACCTAAGCATGAACCTGCAAAAATGGACCGGCGCAGTAGGCAGAGGCGGAAGGGATATAAGAAGACGCGGTGACGGAAGTTTTTATTAAGAGATGGGAGATTTGAGATATGAGACGGGAGACCTTGCAAGCGCCTCTACCTTGCTCCTTACTGAAAGTTTAGATTTGAGATGGGAGATTTGAGATATGAGAACTTGCAAGCTTCTTAAGCCTTACACCTTTTTCCATAAGCCTTATAGCTTGCCACCATCGCTGTCCGGAGAGTTAAGCGGAGCGTCTCTCCGGATTAAATAATGGAGAAGAGGCTATGACTCGCTAACACGCTTGTCCAAAAACCCAAAATAAACACTGTTATAAACCAGCGCTAGCTGGGGCCTTACACCTTTCACCTTAAACCTTTATGCTTAAGCCTTACACCTTTATGCTTAAGCCTTTTAGCTCGCCACCTTTCCCTTATACCTTACGCCTTTTTCCTTTAGCCTTGCTCGCCACCCAGCACAACTACAGAACCACTACAGGACCACCACAGGACCACTACAGGACGAGCGATCGAATATTCCTAAAATACGCTGTGACAAACTTAGACAAACCACGACATTGGACGACAAGCAATGACAAACCATGACATTGGATGACTAATATTGACAAAAGCGTACAGCTGAAGACATATTTACAATCGCAACACTTAGTCGTTGGCTTAAAACATCAGCAGCATACATACGTTGCTCTCCCACTTTCTTTAACCCCGCAACCATCCAACAAACCCGCACGAGAACCTAACCAACTAACACCTAACCATCCAACAAACAAACACCTACCACCTAACAAACAAAAAAGGCTGCCCTTTTAAAAGACAGCCCCTTATAGATAGATCAAAAAGGTAGATTACTAGTTTTTACCGGTCCAAGCTCTAAACATCCAGCTGGTTTTTTCCTTAAATCTTAAGAAACCGATTATCATGTCGGCTGTACCTTCATCGCCTGCATTTTCGGTGGCGTTTTCAATAACTTCGCGCTCCAGCTCAATTAGCTGTTTAAAGTCGGACAAAATAGCTTCCACCATTTTCTCTTCAGATAAGCCTTCTGTTGTAATTTCTTTAATGCTAGAGTTTTTGATGTATTCTGCATAGGTCGCTACCGGTGCTTTGCCTAAAGTTAAAATGCGCTCGGCAAGCTCGTCAATAGTTAGCTGTGCATTGTTGTACAATTCCTCAAATTTAACATGTAAATCAAAAAAATGGTGGCCTTTTACATTCCAGTGGCAACCCCTAACTTTTTGATAATGAATCTGATAATTTGCCAATAAAATATTTAAATGATCTGCTAATTCGATAACGGGTTTGTCTTTTAACCCAATTTTATTTACTGCCATAATATTGTTTTTGTATGTTGTTTTATGAACTAAACCTGCGTACAATTAGGTTGTAGTTTTCAATTTTAGATACAACAATATCTGTTCCATTTTCGATGTAGCCGTCATTAGAAACCGCTTCGTACCATTCGCCGTCAATCTCTATCTTACCAGAGGGCCGCAGGTCCGTTTTAGCAAAGCCTTTTTTGCCCAACAGCTCAAACTGGGGTTTATTAACCTGATAGCCCTGGGTGGCTTTCTGTTCGTCTTGCAAAACCAAACGCTGGAAGGCGCGGGAACGTAAAATATTGCCCCCAAACACCACCGATAAAAATATAGAACCGATGATAGAGCCAAGTACAATTAAAAATGATTGTACTACGCGTTCGCTACCGCTCACGCTCAAATCAAAAAAGTCGTTTAATATCAAACTCATGGCCAAGCCAACCACAATGCACACAATCCCGGCTACGCCAAATATTCCAAATCCGGGGATAAAGAATATCTCTAACACCAGCAGCCCAATCCCCACCACAAATAGCAAAATCTCCCAGTTATCGGCTAAGCCCTCTAAATACAGCGGAGCAAAAAACAGCAATCCGGCTACTACCGCTACCAATAATGCGAAGCCTATTCCGGGCGTTTGTAGTTCAAAATAAATGCCGCCCATCATCAACAAAATTAAAATGCTGCTTACCGCAGGACTGGTTAAAAAACCGATGATATGATCCATGGGGCTAGGCACGTACACGTTTTTGCTAAAATCATTGATGCCTTCTTGCTGTAAAACATCCTCCACAGAACTTGCCTCGCCGTTACAATAGCCATATTTTATAGCCTCTGCGGTGGTTAAGGTTAGTACTTTACCTTTTTCTACCAATCCCGGGATGGCTACAACGGGGTCCACAAAGCTTTCTGCTATTTTAGGATCGCGCCCCTTACTTTCGGCCGTGGTACGCATCAACCCTCGCATGTACGATTGGTATTTCTCTGGCAGCACCTCCCCTTGCCCGTTCACCACGCTGGCAGCGCCAATAGTAGCGCCTTTGCTCATGTAAATTTTATCGCAAGCAATAGAAATTAAAGCACCCGCAGATGCTGCGTTGTTATCTATAAAAACAATGGTTTTTAGCTTGCTGTTTAAAATTTTAGTGCGGATAGAGTCGGCATAATCCAACATCCCGCCATAGGTGTTCATATCAATTAACAGCACTTCGGCGCCACTGGCCTGGGCATTGGCAAAAGCTTTTTGGGTAGCACGCCAAGCAGCCGGATTAATTTCGTTTTTTAGGTTAAGCTGATAAACTTGCGTTTGGGCAAAGGTTTGCAGGCCGCCACTAAGCAATAAAAAAAGGCATAGGTATTTAATAAAATTCATATTTACTAGTTTTGAAAATCATGATTGCAAATAAAGATAGCTTAAAGCTGGCATACTCCTTAAAAGTTGAGGGCATAATTTGGAAAATTATTTTAGATGAGGCGCAGGACATTATGGTGTGGGAATGCCGCAAAGCCGATAAAAGCATTACTTTTTATGCTTATGATTTTATAAACAAACAACTTCTTTTAGATGCTTATGCTTTCCCTCCAGATTGGCAACTAAACATCCATACGGTGCACCAAGGCATTTTATATTTCACCGGATTAGAGTCCGAGTTTTCGCCGGTGCAAAAAGGGATAGTAGCCATGGATTTAAGCACTAAAGCTACTGTTTGGCAAAATTTTAGCGTAGGCCTGCAAGCTTTTACTAATGAAGGAATTATTGCTTATGATGCCCGCCTATTGCCTCGCAAATTTGTTTTGCTAAACGCTCAAACCGGCGTTCTTCTGCAAAACATCGAAACCAAAGACATCAACAACTTTACTTATTTAGGTAACGATATTTTGCTCCCCAAAATGTTACAGGGTAGCGCTATTTTAGATACACGTTATGTTTTAAACTACCATAATTTAACCATTACTTCTTTTTTTGAGCCTAACAACAACGCTTACAAGCAATTAATTGAGGTGCAAAAAAATGGACAGCTTTTGTTACAAGAAATTATGAATAGCGAGATACAAAAATTGAGTTTTGATACGTTTTTTGTATGGCACAACCGGCTGGTGTACCTAAAAAACAAGTCGGAGATTGTGACATATTTCGTATAATTGCAAAATTTTTAACATGAATAATTGCTGTTTCATGACCACTAAAAATCTAATGTTCTTTTTTTTGATGCTGCTTAGCCCGGGTTTATTTGCCGCTTCGCTCAGAGACTCCATCGGAGTTGAAAACATCAACGGAAAAAAAATCATCCTACATAAAGTTGAAACTAAAGAGACCTATTACGCCCTGGGCAGGTTGTATAATGTTAGTCCGGCGAAGATTATGGACTTTAACGGAAACATCGCTTTGCACCCAGGCAATATCGTAAAAATCCCTACCGAGCAAGCTTTTAGCAGTAAACCGGTAACTTTTAGCTCGCCACCTAAAACAGACAGCAATGCTAAAAAAGAGATTACACACAAAGTAGCGGCCGGCGAAACCCTTTACGCCATTGCCAGCAAATACAATATGCGTGTGGATGATTTAAAGCTATTGAACAACTTAAAAAGCAACAGCTTAAGCGTAGGGCAAAACTTAAAAGTAATCAGTAGTGAGGCCGTAAGCCTTAATCCGGTAGTCCAAAAAAACGAGCAGGGAAAGCCCGTTGTGTTAGAAAAGAAAACGGAAACCATAGCACAAAACCCTAACCGCATCCGTTATATGGACTCTACCGATTCGCAAGGCATCGCTATACCTAAAAACCGTTATGGCATTACCGAAATGAACGATAAAGGCTTGGCGGTTTGGATAGACGACAATAATTTAGACGCCTCAAAAAGTTACGCTTTGCACCGCGTGGCACCGGTAGGCACTATTGTGAAAGTAACCAACCCCATGACCAACCGCAGCGTTTTTGCCAAGGTTGTAGGACGTTTTACAGAGAATGAAACCACCAAAGACGTAATTATTGTGGTTACCAAATCATGTGCAGAAGCCATAGGCGCTTTGGACAAAAGATTTTTGGTAAACATTACTTTTGGGATGCCGAATGAGCAATAAAAAGCCCTATGTTATTGGTGTGGCCGGCGGAAGCGGCTCGGGAAAAACCTTCTTTTTAAACGCTTTTTTAAACCATTTTACGCCGGCAGAGGTTTGTTTGGTATCGCAAGACGATTACTATATCCCGCAAGGGCCTATGACGCCCGAAGAAAACCGCCTGCACAATTTTGATTTGCCTACCTGCTTTGAAGTAGAGCAATTTGAGCAAGACGTTTTTGACTTGTTAAGTTACAAAACCGTTCGGAAACAAGAATACACCTTTAACAATCCTAAAGCGCAAGCCAAACTGCTTACCATACAACCGGCGCCCATTTTAATTTTGGAAGGTCTTTTTATTTATCATTTTAAAAAGATCAATGAAATTTTTGATTACCGGATATTTATTGACGCCACGGCAGAAATAGCTTTAGAACGAAGGCTTAAGCGTGATTTGGTGGAACGTGGCTACTCGCACGAGGATGTGATGTACAAATGGGAAAACCACGTAATGCCTGCTTTTAACCAGTTTTTGATGCCGCACCGCAAGCAATGCGACGTAATCATCGACAATAACAGCAACGAGCTGGCTAATATTTTAAGCTTTACCGAAAATATCTCGGCAGACTTGAGGCAAAGGCTAAAGCTTTAAAAAGGCACGTTTGCTTTTTGCTGAGGATTTTATACCTTTATGTACTGCTTTTGAAATAAATAATTCCACAAAAATATTTAGGCTTTAATTTAATACACAAAGCTTTTTTTAGATTTGCACAAATTTTTGTTTTTGCAGGCATCCGGCCGGGCAAATACAGCAATCATCAAGAATGACAAATAACATAGAAAACAATTTCGACTACAACACTTCCAGGGAAAAGCTCATTTTAGCCGAATATGGCCGTAATGTGCAAAACATGGTCGAGTATATTGTAGCTCTTCCAACCAAGGAAGAAAGAAACCGCTACGCCCAAGTAGTTATAGATATGATGGGTTTTTTAAATCCGCATTTGCGCGACGTGCCCGATTTTAAGCATAAGCTTTGGGATCATCTGCAAATCATCTCTAAATTCAGGATTGACGTAGATTCGCCTTACCCGAACCCAACGCAAGAGCAAATTAATTTTAAGCCAGAGGTGCTTAGCTATCCGCAAAAGCGCATAAAGTTTAAACACTATGGCCACACGGTAGAGCTGATGATAAAAAAGGCAAAAGCTATTACCGAGCCCGAGAAGCGCGACCAGATGACCAACTCTATCGCCAACTTTATGAAGATGGCCTATGTAGTTTGGAATAAAGACCACGTTGCCGATGACCAAATTTTGAGCGATTTAACCGAGCTTTCTGACGGTGAGCTGGATGTGAGCAATGTGGTGTTAGCAAAAGTTGATTTAAAACCTGCCAACAGCAACAACAATAACAACAACGGCCGCTCGCAAAAAAACTCGAGCAAAGGCGGGGGCAAGCAAAACAATAACAACAATAATAAAAACCGCCAGCGCAACCATAACGGCGGCGGCGGAGGTAACAGAAGACCTAACCAGCAATAAAACACCTAATCAATCAGCGCTTTTTATATGAATGCATTTGAGATTCGCGGAGGCAAACCTTTAAAGGGAGAAATTATCCCACAAGGAGCAAAAAACGAAGCTTTACAAATATTATCTGCCGTTCTTTTAACACCAGAGCAAGTTACCATCAGCAATATCCCCGATATTAAAGATGTAAATAAGCTGATTGAGCTGTTGGGCGATTTAGGTGTTGAGGTTAACCGCATCTCTAAAGACACTTATCAGTTTAAAGCTGCTAATATTAACCTCGATTTTTTCCAGTCGCAAACCTTCAAAGCCAAAGGCGGCAGCTTAAGAGGTTCTATTATGATTGTAGGTCCGCTTTTAGCACGTTTTGGCAAGGCGGCCATTCCTAAACCCGGGGGCGATAAAATTGGTCGGCGCAGGTTAGATACCCATTTTTTAGGGTTCGAGAAATTAGGCGCAAAGTTTATTTACAATGCAGAAACCGGCTTTTTCAACATTGACGCAACGCAGTTAAAAGGAACTTTCATTTTATTGGACGAAGCCTCTGTAACCGGAACCGCCAATATTGTAATGGCTGCGGTATTGGCCAAAGGCACTACCACCATTTACAATGCCGCCTGCGAACCGTACCTGCAACAGCTGTGCAAAATGCTGAACCGGATGGGCGCAAAAATATCTGGCATTGGTTCTAATTTGTTAACTATTGAAGGCGTAGAAGCTTTAGGCGGTACAGAGCACCGTTTACTGCCAGATATGATCGAGATTGGCTCTTTCATCGGTTTAGCTGCCATGACAGAGTCGGAAATTACCATCAAAGATGTTTGTTACCAAGAACTGGGCATCATCCCCGATGTTTTTAGGAGGATAGGCATACAGTTCGAACTTCGTGGCGACGATATTTACATTCCGGCACAAAAACACTATGAGATAGACACCTTTATTGATGGTTCTATATTAACCGTTGCAGATGCGCCTTGGCCAGGCTTTACGCCAGATTTGCTTTCTATTTTATTGGTGGTGGCTACGCAGGCAAAAGGTTCTGTGCTGATCCACCAGAAGATGTTTGAGAGCCGTTTATTTTTTGTAGATAAACTGATTGATATGGGCGCGCAGATTATCCTTTGCGACCCGCACCGCGCTACGGTGATTGGTTTAGACAAACGTTACCAGTTAAAAGGTATTGAGATGACTTCGCCAGACATACGTGCAGGAGTTTCCCTATTAATTGCCGCACTTTCTGCGTCGGGCAAAAGCGTAATTCATAATATAGAACAGATAGAACGCGGCTACCAAGATATTGACACACGTTTAAAAGCGCTTGGCGCTGATATCAGAAGAGTTTAAATGAATAAAAAAGCCCCAAAGAAATTTGGGGCTTTTTTATTGGTTGAAACAAAAGTCGCAGGGTCTTCTGCGAAAGACCCTGCTCGGACAAGGTAAGGTATCTAGTTCAAACTTTGTAAAAAATCCCGATTTCCAATAGAAACCGGGATTTAAAACACTTATGCAAACGCAAACTAATCTTCCGAATAAACGTGCTTGATATCTGGACGTAAATTGTATGCCGAAGCCATTACTTCTCCATAAGCACCTGCTGTTCGTAAAGCAATCAAATCACCACGCTGGGTTGTTGGCAAGTTTACATCTTTACCGAAACAGTCGGACGATTCGCAGATAGGCCCTACAACATCATATGCCATTGTTTCCGGTTGCCCTAGCTTACTGATGTTTTCGATTTTATGATAAGCCTGGTATAAAGCGGGGCGCATCAGCTCCGTCATCCCGGCATCTAAAACGGCAAAATTCTTTTTGATACCGTGCTTCATGTACAGCACCCGCGATATTAAACTGCTACACTGCGCTACCAGCGCACGACCCAATTCAAAATGTACTTCCTGGTGCGGTTTAACTGTTAAAAAGTCGGCAAATATTTTAAAATAGGCTTCAAAATCTGCGATTGGGTTGGTGTCTGGCTGATGATAATCCACGCCTAAACCGCCGCCAACGTTAAGCACTTTCACTGGCATCCCCCTTTCTTCAAACCAAGCCTGCATTTCGTTTACCTTAACGCACAAACTTTTAAACACGTTCATGTCCAAAATCTGCGAACCCACATGAAAGTGGATGCCCAAGAAACTTAGATTTGTGCTTTGTTTTAATGCATCTGCTACAGACTGCAAATCCCAAGAGTTAATTCCAAATTTATTCTCATCAAGCCCGGTAGTAATGTAATGGTGCGTGTGCGCATCTACATTTGGGTTAATACGAATGGCTACCCTCGCAATTTTATTTTTTGCGCGGGCAAGCTCGTTAATTACCTCAAGCTCTTGGATAGACTCTACATTGAAGGCAAAAATATCCTGATCTAAAGCATAATTAATTTCACGGTCCGATTTACCTACACCGGCAAATACCACCTGCTGGGCATTAAAACCGCTTTCAATGGCTTTCTTCACTTCGCCGCCCGATACACAATCGGCGCCTAAACCTGCATCCTTTACGGTTTGCAGCACACGGCTGTTAAAATTCGCCTTCAGCGCAAAATGAACATGGAAGCGATATTTATCGGCTGCATCAGCGCAAGCTTTTAAAGTGCGTTTTAGCAGTTCTAAATCGTAATAATAAAACGGTGTTTCCTTGTTTTGGAAATTGTTAACAATATCTTGATTAAACATGTGTTAGTTTTATTCAAATAAACGGTTGTGTAAACTTCTCAAAGTTTCTACTTTATCGTCTGTTTTCACTAAAAAAGAGATATTGTAATTGCTGCCACCGTAAGAAATCATCCGTAAAGGAATATGTTTTAAAGATTCAAAAACACGCGATGCGAAACCGTGGCTGCCAGCGCCTAAATCGCCCACTACACAAATGATACTTTGGTTCACATCTACTTCTACGTTGCCAAAATCACTCAGTTCTTTGGTAATTTCGCCTAGGTAACGGGTATCATCAATGGTTACAGAAACTGCCACTTCAGATGTTGTGATCATATCTATCGGCGTTTTATAACGCTCAAAAACCTCAAAAACACGGCGCAAAAAGCCATAAGCCAACAACATACGGCTACTTTGTACTTTAATAGCGGTAATGCCGTCTTTAGCGGCAATAGATTTTATTTTTCCTTTTTCGCTTTCTAATGAAATTAAAGTACCAAAAGCCTGTGGCTCCATGGTGTTTAACAAGCGCACAGGGATTTTATACTTCTGTGCCGGAAAAACCGATTGTGGGTGTAAAATTTTGGCGCCGAAATAAGCTAATTCTGCCGCTTCATCAAAAGACAAACGCGCAATCGGCTTGGTGCCTTTAACAATACGCGGGTCGTTGTTGTGCATTCCGTCAATATCTGTCCAAATTTGCACCTCTTCCGCTTTGATGCCCGCGCCAATTAAAGAAGCGGTATAATCACTGCCTCCCCTTCTCAAATTATCTATCTCGCCAAAAGCGTTACGGCAGATATAACCTTGCGTGATAAACAGATTTACGTCTTTTGACGCATCCAGCAAAGGCTGCAAATGCTCTGTAATATAATCTACAATTGGCTCGTTATCTTCATCTGTGCGCATAAAATCCAGTGCTGGTAGCAATACAGAAGGCACGCCGATTTCTTTCAGATAAATGTGGTAAAGCGTGGTAGAAAGCAGTTCGCCTTGAGCTAAAACAACTTTTTCCTCAACCGCGGTAAATAAATCGTTAGCAAAAGCCGCCAGGATACCAAAATGATAATCGATTAAATCTTTAGCTTGCGCCAAAAATTGGGGCTGTTGCAACAACTCTTTAATAAAAACCTCGTACTTATCTTTTAAAGCTTTAACCAATTCGCCAGCCTTCACCTTATCCGTTGCCAAATAAGCCTGGGCTATTTCTACCAAACTATTAGTTGTACCAGAAACCGCCGATAACACCATAATCTGCCTCTCTTGCGGATTAACAATATCCAGCAACTTTTTCATCCGCTCTGGACTGCCTACAGATGTTCCTCCGAATTTTAAAACTTTCATTCTTGAATTGATAAATCTTTGATTTTTATATTGTTTTTAAACGCGCGCTAAAATAGCAAAAGGCTTTGATTTTGTGCTACAAAAAGGCAATTATATTGCTTTGCGCGATGCAGAGGCCTTTGTAAAAAACGCAACTGCTAATTTTGGCTTTCGCCCGATACGTGAGCGTGATTATATTAAAAACGTTTCGCCTTCTTGGGCAAGGAAAGTATTGGGGAAAATTTCACGTGCCTCTAACAATAAAGGCGATAAATCGCGATAGCGGGCAGAGAAATGCCCTATCAAAAGTTTTTTAACGTGTTGCGATTTTGCCAGTTCGGCAGCTTCGCGTGCGGTAGAGTGGAAAGTTTCTTTAGCCCTATCGGCCATATCATGCATAAAAGTAGATTCGTGGTACAGCGTATCCACGTTTTCTAAATGCACGTTGTAGCTCCCGTCGGCCAGCGTATCCGAGCAATAGGCATAAGCTCGCGGCACATCCGGTTCAAAGGTGAGGTCCTTTGCTTTGTGTCTTACGCCCGCCTCATCAATAAAATCAATCCCTTTTTTTAAAAGCTGAAAATATTGTTGCGGAACGTTTAACTCCTCTGTAAGCGCTTTATTGATTTTGCGCAAACGTTCTTTCTCTCTGAAAATAAAGCCTGTGCACGGGATGCGGTGGTTAAGCACAAAGGTTTGCACGGTAAAACCATTGTTGTCTAAAATAATTTCCGCTTCATTTGTTTGGGTAAAATGATATTCTATCGGAAACTTAAGCTGCGTACCAGAATGTTTAAATTGTATTTCTAAAATTTCCTTGATTTCTGCCGGTGCATACAAGTAAAGCGGCTTAGTGCGCCCGTTTAAATGCATGGATGAAATTAAACCGACTAAACCAAAAAAGTGATCGCCATGCAAATGGCTGATGAAGATATGATCTATTTTATGATACTTTATCCCATAACGAAGCATTTGTTGCTGTGTACCTTCGCCACAGTCAATCATCAAAAGCTTATCGTTAATGTTCAGTATCTGAGAAGTAGGGTTTCTATGAAATATAGGGGTTGCCGAACTACTGCCCAAAATCGTAACCTCAAATTTCATCGGTAGTGCTTGTAGAGCTGTTTCAGTTGCTCTCCTTTTTTAATTCTTTTTCAATTTCTTCCATAAAAATTAAATCAATCGCTTCTTCTACGCTTGGTACAATGGTAATTACATTGTCTAGCTGAGAGATGGTGATTAACCTGGAAACCGCGTCGTTGATGCCGGTTAAAATAAAAACGCCTTCTGCATTTTTGCACAAACGGTGGCCTACCAACAAACTGCTTAAACCGCTAGAGTCGGCGTATTTCACCTCCGTCATATCCAAAATAATGTTCCGTTGACCCTCGGTGTTTGTCAAGATTAGTTCTGACTTCAATTTAGGAGAAACCAAAGAGTTGAGTTTGTTCTCCTCTAATTTCACCAAAACATATTTTTCGTGCTTATCTATCGTAAATTTCATATCACAACTTAATCCTCTAAATTAGTTTATTTTCTTTTTAAAATAAAACAGAATAATTAAAGGCTTTTTAACGCGTTTAAAATATTTTGTTCTACGCGTTGGTACACATTTTCTCCGTCTGCCTTAACAAAATCTCTGCCTGTTATTTTCTCATAAAGTTCTATATAGCGCTCAGAGATGGATTGCACTTTGGCTACGTCCATCAACGGTACCTGTTGTCCATCTTTCCCTTGGAAACCGTTTTCTATAAGCCACTGGCGCACAAATTCTTTTGAAAGTTGCTTCTGTGGCTCGCCCTTTTCTTGCAATTGCTGATAGCTATCTTTATAAAAATAGCGTGAAGAATCTGGTGTATGAATTTCGTCTATTAAATAAATCACCCCGTCTGCTTTTCCAAACTCATATTTAGTATCTACCAAAATTAAACCTTGTTTGGCGGCTATTTCTGTTCCTCTTTGGTATAAAGCGCGTGTGTATTTTTCTAGTTGAAGGTAATCTGCTTCGCTCACAATGCCACGTTCTAAAATGGCTTCGCGCGATATATCTTCATCATGCCCTACCGCGGCCTTAGTGGTTGGCGTGATGATAGGTTCCGGAAGACGGTCATTTTCTTTTAAACCTTCGGGCAGTTTCACGCCACAAATTTCGCGTTTGCCCGCAGCATATTCGCGTGCAGCGTGGCCTGCTAAATAGCCTCTAATCACCATTTCTACTTTAAAAGGTTCGCAAATTTTGCCAATGGTAACGCTCGGATCCGGCACATTTACTACCCAATTAGGCACAATATCTTTTGTAGCGGCTAAAAAATCGGCTGCAATTTGGTTAAGCACTTGGCCTTTATACGGTATGGCTTCTGGCAATACTACGTCAAATGCCGAAATCCTGTCGGTAACTACCATCACCAAATATTGGTTATCAATGGTATAAACATCGCGCACTTTGCCTTTATAAAAGCCAGTTTGTTTAGGGAACTTAAAATTTGTTTCTTTTATGGATTGCATTTTGTTGAAATTTGAGACAGGAGACGTGAGATTTGAGACAGAAATTCAAGAATGGAGACTATTGAAAATCCTAATCGACCTCATATCTCATATCTCACATCAATTATTTATTGTATATCCCCGTAAGCTTCTAATATTTTCACTACCAATTTATGGCGCACCACGTCTTTTCCGCTCAAGTAGATAAGATCTATTCCTTTTATATTATTAAGGATGCGCAGTGCATTAAATAAACCCGATTGTTGTCTTTTAGGCAAATCTACCTGAGTAACGTCGCCCGTAACAATAAATTTAGCAGATGGCCCCATGCGTGTTAAAAACATTTTTAGTTGCATATCGGTAGCGTTTTGCGCCTCGTCCAATATCACAAAGCAATGGTCCAACGTACGCCCGCGCATAAAGGCTAAAGGCGCAATTTCAATGGTGCGGTTTTCCAGATAGGTTTTCAGCTTTTCGGCCGGGATCATATCGTCCAAAGCATCATAAAGCGGACGCAAGTAAGGATCTATTTTTTCCTTCATATCGCCGGGCAAAAAGCCGAGGTTTTCCCCTGCTTCTACCGCCGGACGCGTTAATATGATGCGTTTAATTTCTTTATTTTTTAAGGCACGCACTGCTAAGGCTACGGCGGTGTAGGTTTTACCGGTACCGGCAGGCCCTATGGCAAATAAAATATCGTTTTTTACGATGCTATCCACCATGCGCCTTTGGTTATCTGTGCGGGCCTTAACCATAATGCCGTTGGGGCCGTAAACCAAAACTTCGGATGCAGATGGAGCAGCCACTGTACCGTCTTCATTTACGGTTTTGCTAGCCTGTACGGCTTTTTCGCCCAGCAAAGCTTCAATATCGTTGCTGGTGATATTCTGGTATTTATCCAGATGGTTGATGATGGCGGTAAGCTTGGTGTTAAATTGAATAATCTCCTGTTCGTCGCCTAAAACTTTCACCTCATTACCCCGGGCAACTACTTTAAGTTTTGGAAAAGAACGCTTTATTAACTCAAAATACTCATTATTTGGTCCCCAAAGCACTGCCGGATTCACCGTTTCTAAAGTAATTTTCAGTTCGTTCAATGTATCGTTTTTATGTTTCTAATATGAATGTGGATTAAAAATTGAATATTTGTAGCGCTAATCCCGTGATACAAGATTAAGAAAAATTATTAAAAATATTAATGGCAATAATTACTTTAACCACAGATTTGGGTTATAAAGATTTTTACCAGGCTGCGCTTAAAGGAAGTATCCTAAGCGCTTTGCCAACCGTTAATATTATTGATATTACCCACGAGATTGATGCCTTCAACATCGCGAAAGCAGCTTTTCTTTTAAAAAACTGCTACCACTATTTCCCAAAAAATACCGTCCATTTAATAGGTATTGATACGGTGTACAGCTCATCTAACAAATACTTAGCAATCAAATACCGCGACCACTTTTTTGTTGGCTCTGATAACGGGATTTTTTCGCTGATTTTTGAGGAAGCACCACAGGAAGTGGTGGAGCTTAACATTTTACAAAGCTTAAAGTTTTTGCATTTCCCTTTAGCAGATATATTTGTGAAAGCAGCCTGCCATTTGGCATCAGGCGGGGCGCTGCAAGAAATTGGAGAACGCACGTTTGAGATTCAAGAGAAGATATACTTCCGCCCAGTAATTGAGCAGAACACGATTAAGGGCAGTGTGATATTTATTGATTCTTTTGAGAATGTAATTACCAACATCACCAAAGATTTATTTACCAAGGTGCAGGCGGGGCGCAAATTTGAGCTCCACTTTAAACGTGGCGAAACCATTAACCAGCTAAGCTGGCATTATGATGAAGTGCCAGAAGGAGAAAAGCTGTGTTTATTTGGCATCTCGGACCATTTAGAAATTGCTATTAATAAAGGCAAAGCTGGTAAGCTTTTAGGCTTAAAAGCCAACGATATGGTTTTAATTGAATTTAAATAGGATGAAATCTTTCGCTTTTTTAATTCTGATACTGGCATCTTTAAGCGCGGGTGCCGCACAAAATCCGGATAGTTTAGCCTACGAACTGCAGCGCAACAAAATAAACACAATGCTTAATTCGCGCGTAGCAAAATATGGCCAGTTTACGGAGAGCCTGAACTCGCGCACCGGAATTTTTGGTTTAAAAACCAAAAAAGACATGCAAAAAAGCATGGATATCCTTAAAGAAATTATCGAAACGGATAACTCTATTTTGCGCGAAACCAAAACACTTCTGGATTTTAAAACTTACCAACAGGAAAAGGTGGTATCTGAGTCTAAAGAATCGGAAAGCCGGAATTTGGGCTACATGCGGACTATCAACAAGCTGCAAACCGAAAACGAAAGCTTAAAAGCCGAGATCCAAAACTTTAAACACAGCAAAAAGTTTTATCAGTTGGTGGCCTTTGCCCTAGGCCTCGCCATCATCAGCTTTGCTCTGTTTGTTTACCGTAAAATTTCGGCAAAATAGCTTGCTAAGCGCTTTATTATTCTACTTTTGCTGCCATTGTTTGCGGTAGCGTATTTGTTACGCTGCTAAAAAGATTCTTATTTAAATGGCCAGAAACGGATTAAACAGCAGTTCCGCTCCAGCTCAGGAGTTCACCAAATCAAAAATCAACAAAGAAAACCTTCAAAAAATTAGCGCCCTGCTAAGCTACTTAGGTCCCTACAAAGGCAAATTTGCGGTGGGCATGGTATGCCTTTTTATATCTAGTTTGGTGGGTTTGGTTTTTCCGGCAATTATCCAAGTAATGATTGATGTAGCCGTAGATAAAGCACCTAAATACGGCTTGCCGGCATCCATAAATGAGATTGGTTTAATTGCCTTCGGAATTTTGTTTGTGCAGGCTTCGGTTTCTTTTTTCAGGATCAGGCTTTTTGTGGAGGTAGCCGAAAAAGCATTGGCAGATATTAGGAGAGACACCTACTTTAAACTAATTACCTTGCCGATGAATTTTTTTGCCAACCGCCGCGTGGGCGAATTAAACAGCAGAATTTCTGCCGATTTATCTCAGGTGCAAGACACCCTCACCACTACCCTAGCCGAAATGATCCGCCAAATTATTTTATTTGTGGGCGGTATAGCTATTTTGGTTTATGTTTCTGTTAAACTTACGCTGTTTTTATTGTGCATTTTGCCCGTGATTGTGGTAGCGGGGATAGTTTTTGGTAAAGCCTTGCGCAAGATATCGCGCAGCGCGCAAGATAAACTGGCCGAATCTAACACGATAGTAGAAGAAACTTTGCAGGGGATTTCTAACGTAAAAGCTTTTGTAGGCGAAGCTTATGAAGCAGGACGTTATGATAAGAGCTTACGTGAAGTAGTGAGAATTGCCTTGAGAGGCGCGAATTACCGCGGTGTTTTCGCTTCTTTTATCGTCTTCTGTTTGTTTGGCGCTATCATGGGCGTGTTATGGTACGGCGCTTTGTTGGTAGAGGCCGGAAGCCTTTCCGTTGGTGACATTATCGCCTATTTATTGTATTCATTTTTTGTTGGCGCCGCTATGGGAACCTTCCCCGATATGTATGCCAATGTTCAAAAAGCTATTGGTGCGTCTGAGCGGGTTTTGGAAATATTGGCCGAACAAAACGAAGCCATATCCATCGACCCAAAAAATAACCAGATTAAAGAAGTGCTTCATGGAAACGTCGCGTTTAAAGACGCTTACTTTAATTACCCGTCACGCAAAGATGTAGCTGTTTTAAAAGGCGTTTCTTTTGAGGCCAAAGCCGGCGAAAAGGTTGCGATAGTTGGGCCGTCTGGGGCAGGCAAATCTACCATTGCCAGCTTAATCTTACGTTTTTATGATTTACAAAAGGGCCAAGTGTTGTTTGATGGCAAAGCCATCGGTTCGCTTTCACTTACTGATATTAGAAACCAGGTAGCCATTGTACCCCAAGATGTGATTTTGTTTGGCGGCACCATCCGCGAAAATATTGCCTATGGCAAAATAAACGCTAGTGACGAAGAAATTACTGAAGCAGCAAAAAAAGCAAATGCGCATAACTTTATTTCTGGTTTCCCGGAAGGTTATGAAACTGTTGTGGGCGAACGTGGCGTTAAGCTTTCGGGCGGACAAAGGCAACGGATTGCGATTGCGCGTGCGCTACTGAAAGACCCGGCCATTTTAATTTTGGATGAAGCCACTTCTTCTTTAGATTCCGAATCGGAAAAATTAGTGCAGGAAGCGCTAGAGATTTTGATGAAAGGGCGTACCTCCATCATCATTGCGCACCGCTTATCTACCATCCGTGAAGCGGATAAAATTATTGTTTTAGATAAAGGGCAAATTGCCGAAAGTGGCACGCATAAAGAACTTTCTGAACTGGAAGACGGAATTTACAAACGCTTGAGCTCTTTGCAGTTTGAGTTTCAATAACATCTTAAATAAACGCTAAAATTTTAAACCCAGAACAAACTCGTGAGAGCCGGAGTTAATGCTTTTAATCTGTGAGATGTTGCTGTCATAAGCGTAACCAAAATCGAGCATTTTATTAACCGTAAAGCCCGCCAATACCGAGAAAGCATCATTTTTTCGGAAAGAACCGCCCATCCAAAAATTATTTCTGAATGCTATTTTCAAATTAGCATCATAAGAAACTGGAAATGGTGCAACTTTTTTTGCCATAAGGGACGGCGTAAAAGAAATGTCTTCGCCCACAAAAAAACGATAGCCCGCAGTTACAAAATAATGCGATACTTCGGCGCCTTGCTCGTACAGGTCGTTAAAAGATAATTTTTGTTTAATCACTTGTTGCATAGAGCCTCCCAAAAAGTATTGTGGCCCATACAAGTAAAAGCCTACATTTAAATCGGGTGTCCACTTAACTGCTTCTACATTTCGCAGTAAAGGTTCGTCGGGATCGTCAAAAACCAAATCAGCGGTGTTTAAAGCAATCCTACTTACACCTCCGCTTGCGCCAAAAGACAAGTTAGCTTCATCTCCCAATAACAAATGATAGGCATAGGCAAGGTTAGCGCTTGTGCGGTTAATTGGCCCGGTATTATCATTTATAAAACTAATACCTAATCCATGATGGTTATCAGATGCATAATATCCGTCCTTGTCTGCCCGGGTGTAAGGTTCTTCTATGCCATAATCTGCAGAACCGGCTGTTAACAAACTGCCGTCCAAATTTAAAGGCGTGCTGGCTGTTAGGTAAACAGTTTTTGGCGCATCTTGCATCCCAAGCCATTGGTTTCTGAATCCCATTTTTACGTGCATGGCTTTATACATGCCCGTTAAGGCTGGGTTTAAAATCTCCATGTTTTGCAAGTACTGCGTATAATGGGGCCTTTGCTGCGCAGAAGCAGAAATAGAAAAAAACAAGAAACAGCAAATTAATCTTCTCATCCTCTACCGCAAAACCGTAACAGAACCCGTGTAACGATTTCTGCCGTTATTAGGTTCAATAATATAATAATAAACCCCAACCGGAACCTCAATTCCCTTGTATTTGCCGTCCCAAGCGTCGGTATAACGCTCGGCAAAAAATACCTGTTGCCCGCCCCTGTTAAAAATACGGATGGTTGCTTTTACAAAACTTTCCAAGTATTTAATGGCCCAGGTATCGTTTACGCCATCGTTATTGGGCGAGAACGCATTAGGAATGCGTGGGTCTTTATGCACAGTAACCGTTATTTCGTCGGCAACGGCACAGCCATCTGTAGATGTTACCGTTAAAATGTATTTGGTGGTTTCGGTGGGCGATGCTATTGGATTGGCAATACTATCGTTACTTAAACCAGTGGCCGGAAACCACTTATAGGTTATTGCTTTACCAGTAGATTTTGCATTTAATTGTTTTTCGCCGGCTAATAAAATGTCCACATCGGTACCGGCATCTACCGTAGGCAAAGGGTTTACGGTAATTACTTTGCTTATACTAGTGGCACAGGCTTTCGCCGATGAAAAAGTGAAGGTAACAGGATGCGCCCCTACCCCGGCCTCACCTGGCACAAAATCATTGCCGGTAACTCCTGCTCCGCTAAAAGTAGCTGCGCCAAGCATTCCAGAAAGTTCTTTAGCGTACTTGCGCAAATCTATTTTTGGCGCATCGGCACATACCGGCGGCACATCCTCAAAAACAATATCTGGCGTACCGTTTACGGTGATGGTCGTAGGTGCCGATTCCTGGAAACAGCCTTGACCCGAGTAAGCCCTGAAAACCACCTGATAATTTTGGTTTAACGCAGATTTTGGGTATTGATGGGTATAAACCTTATCAGGCAACGGATTTATATCTGTAAAAACAGCAGACGGACTGGCGTTTTTATAATCGTAAATAATCTCGATTTTTACAATGTTTCCGAAAGCGATGCTAGATGTGTTTTTAAAGCTCACCGGCACGTTGCTACACAACCGCTCTTTATCCAACACCTCGAACGCCACCTTTGGATTGGCGCCGCTGATAGTAATAGGTTTGCTTATGGTACTTACGCAGCCTCCGGTTGTAGCGTTTAAGGTTACCACGTAATTTCCGGCACTTATATACCGATGCTGCGGTTTAGCCTTGGTTTGTTCTACCGGATCTACAGAGCCGTCGCCAAAATCCCAGTGCCAACTGCTAACCGTACCGCTTTTTACAATGGCTTCAAAACTTACCATATCACTGATGCACGATGCCGGATCGGCAAAATCTATTACCGCAGGATCGTAAATTTGAATGGATTTTTGAATGGTTTGGTTGCAACCGCTTTGCGAAGTGATTGTTAAACCAATTTTATAGGTACCGCTTTTTGCAAAGGTATAAACCGGATTTTGTAGCGAGCTTGTACCACCGTCGCCAAAGTCCCACAACCATGTTTTAACATTTTGCGTAGCGTGCGAAATATCGGAAAAACGGATGGCCTTTGTGCTGCACAAAGGATCCAGCATTTCAAAATCGGCGCCAGCCAATTCAACAACTTTCACTGTTTTTTCTGTGAAATCAGAAGCGCAGCCGGACCTGCTTATCAAGCTTAATTTAACTTTATAAGTACCCGCGCCCGCGTAAGTATGAAGCGGATTTTTATCTGTGGATGTGGTTCCGTCGCCAAAATCCCAGTACCATTTAGCAATGTTGCCCCCAATATTGTTATTTACAAAGGTAAATTGCGCACCATTGCCTGCACAAATTTCGGTAGGCACATCAAATTCTGGAACCGGCAAATCCATTACCTCTAAAGCATAACTAATTACTTCTGTATCTGTAGTGGAGCATACATTTGCATTTACCGGTAATGAAGCAATAACTTTGACTGTTTTTGTACCCGCACTGGCAAAGGTTTTATTCGCCGGATAGTTGAATTGGTATAGCTGTTTGTTGTTGACTACCACCTTTTTATAGCTCGGATTTGTGACAACAAACGGCTTCTCGCCAGACTCAACTTGCCAACTTAATTGAGTTGGGATGTAAGGCAATAGCAAATTAAAATCATAAGCCTGTTGCACACACGCAACATCCACAGTCTCATTGGTCCCTTGTTTAAGCGCATTTACGATAGTAGTACTGGCTAAGCTTGTGCCGGCAGAATAGGCGTAAGATTCAGTAGAACCAAAACCATAGGCTATGGCGTTAAAGCCTGTATCTGCCACCAAACTAAAATTAGCGCCTTTTCCGGTAAGGTTTATCTGCGCGTAAGAATAAGCAGGGTTTGTTGGAATTGGGTTAAAACTGGCCTTAATTTGATCGTTATTGATGCTAAAGCTGGAAACTTTGGCGCTAGGTATCACCACGTTTAAATACTGCTCACTAATGGCTAGTTTGGTTGACGAGTATAAAGTTATCTTATCGATACTGTATTCTAGCGGGTTAAGGATAACCATATCCGGGTCGCCGTAAACATGGCGGGTTCCGTCTATTTGGTTTCTGCTGTCCGAACAATATTCGCTAATGGCGTATTGTGCAACGGAAACGGGTTTATCGGCTTCAATTAAAGACGCAGCGGTAATTGGAGCTGTGGTGTAAAACTCGCCAGCGTTTAGCATTGTGCTAATTCCGTTCACCTTTATGGTGGTTTGGTTTTCTGCCGCTAAAACTCTAAAAATGCTTCCGGCATCGCGCCCGTAAAACGGCACCACCGGAAATATTTTGCCCCAACTTTCAATAGGGTAAAGCTGTTGCAAAAGCGGGTCGGCAGATCCGTTTTGAGGAAATATATTGCACGTTGGGGTGTTAATCCCTATGGCCGAGCTTCCAGAAAAAACCGCAATTCTTTTACATCCCGAAATTGCCGAATCCACTTCCACCAGACTTCCGGTTACATCGTATTTGTTTTGAAACTGGTAAACATCCCCAACATTTTCCAAAGTGACTGATATAGCACTCTGCTTTACGCCTCCTATTACCGGCGTAAGCTTGAAAGTTGTTTGGGGTTCTACCGCTACAACAGCCAATTGAGAGAGAAAACCATCGGTTTGCGGAATTTGTTCGTAAGCCATTGCAAAATATTTACGCCCCAGCGCCTCTGTGGGCAACACTAAAGTTGCTGCAGAGCGGAACCCGGCAAACACGTGAGCATACACCACCACTTTGCCCATACCTTCATCTACTTTTATATGGATACCTTTATTCTCTGAAATTTTAATGCCCGGACCGATAAAAGAAGCGTCACGTGGCACAAAAACTTCTGTTACCGTATTTGCCTTTACCGTAAAGCTTTGTGTAGATGAGCCACAAGTAACTTTACCGCTAGAGTTTGTTTTGGACGTGATAAATAAGGAAAGCGTTGCGAGTTTATCATCCGAAGGAACATGATCAGGAAAACAAAGCCAAAAATCTGTGCCTTCGTTAGAGATACGTTGCGCAAACAGCGTGTGTTGGAAAAACAGGAAGAAGCCGAGAAAAGCAATTAGTTTAAAATACGGCCTCATTTTTAAGTAAAATACATTACAACAATATTACGAATATAACAGAACATTGTTGAGTGCTTAGCTTAAAGAAAAACGATTTAAGCTTTACAGGTGTTAAGAGGCAAAACTTAAAATATGCTGAGGCAAACGCACGCTGAAATTCAAATGCTCATGACGCAAAGGCGTAGTTAAATCTGTCCAATCGCGATTTACCGAACGCACCAAACGTTCTTTTTGCGAACGCGTAAATCTATTTAACAGGGTAAAACGTGTATTAGCTTCGCTCTCGGTGTTTAACTCTTCAAAATACACCAGTCTTGTTAGCTGTTGGCTGGCATCAAACATTAAGCTGGGCATCTTTTTATACAGCTCCATCGTTTTTAATATATCAGCACTTAAGCCCACGTGTAAATTGTTGCGGTTTCTATCGGCTACTATGAATACGTACTTTTTCATCTTCTTCTTTTTTACTGTCTTTGAAGCGCTTGCCACCGTTTTGTTAACATGTGGAAAACGATTTTAAATTTGATTTCCTTAAAGCAAAAATTAATTACTAATTTTATTGGCATAAAAATACTAACTTTTTTAGTAAAACCAAATTATTTTTGAAATGGGAAAAATTTCAGCAAACATCAAATTCCTTAGAAAGAAAAAAGGCCTCACGCAGCAACAGTTTGCTGATGAGATGGAAATAAAAAGATCTTTGGTAGGCGCTTATGAAGAAGAACGCGCGGACCCCAAGTACGACCTTTTGAAAAAGTTTGCCGAATTTTTTGAGGTAAGTATGGATGAGTTAGTGAACGAAACTATTAATGCGCAATGGAAGCCAAAGCCTAAAGCTGATGGATCTAACGTACGCATACTTAGCATCACGGTAGATAAAGACGACAAAGAAAACATAGAGCTGGTGCCGGTAAAGGCCAGTGCAGGTTATTTAAACGGCTACGCCGACCCCGAGTTTGTAGCCAGTTTGCCCAAATTTTCTTTGCCGATGTTTAAGCAAGGAACTTACCGTGCTTTTGAAATAAAAGGAGATTCGATGTTGCCTTTGCCATCTGGCTCCATTATTATTTCGGAGTATGTAGAGAATTGGAACGATTTGAAAGTAGGAGAAACGGCAGTAATCATCAGCAGCAACGAAGGTGTTGTATATAAAAGGATAGGCTCAAAAATCAGGGCAGATAAAGGTCTAAAACTAATATCCGACAACCCAGTTTACCAAGCTTACCATATTATGCCAGAGGAGATTATGGAGATTTGGCGCGCCAAAGCCTACATTTCTACCGAGTTGCCACAACCAACGCCAGAGCCTACTATGGAAAGCTTAACAGCCATGATGTCGCAAATGCAACGTTCTATTAGCCAACTGCAACAAGACAAAAATTAATTTCGGAAGCCTGTTAAACCTTTATTGTTTTTCAAGTTCAAAAAGCAATAAATCAATAACGATGAAGAAATACATTTTATCTTTTGCGTTGCTTGCATTGGTAAGCACCGCAACCTTGGCCCAAAAGAAAACCGCTGAAGAAAGAGCGCAGACCGCTACGGAAATGATGGAAAAAAATCTGGGCTTAAACAGCGAACAAAAAACGGCTATTTACAATGCCCAGCTAGAGAAACTTAAAGCGATGGACGCCCTAAAAGTCGCCGCCGGCAAAGGTAACCAGCCCGATGCAGAACAAGCGAAAGCCATCAGCAAAAAATACAACGAAGTAGTAAAAGCAACGTTAACAGACGAGCAAAAAGCTAAGCAAAAAGAGCTAAAAGCCCAGCAAGCTGCCACTAAAGCGAACTAACCCAAAGGCTATCCAAAAATTAAAAATTTTGTTAGTTAATGTATCCTCAAAATGCAACCCTAAAGCAGGTTGCATTTTGAGGTTGTAAGGCTGGCTATGGTTTATTAAAAAGTTCCAATCAAAATTTACTAGTCTTTTTAAGCCAACTCCTCTTTACCATGGTTTATCTGCTTGCTTTGTAGCATCACCGCTATATACCAGCCAATTAGCTGTCAAAATCTCCCGTTTCATATTTAAATATTTCTTTCCCCATTTCTTTGATAAGTTCATCTAATTCTAACGAACAAACGTGGATGAGCGCGTGTAGCTTCTTTATTTCGTCAATCTCGTTAGTGTGGTTGCATAAATCTACCAAACCTAAAATAGATGCTACCGGCTTCCTTACCGCATGAGAATTGGTCCAGGCAAGTTTTCTTAGTGTATTGGTGTAAGATTTTATTTTTTCTTCCTTTTCTTTTCGCTCCGTTATCACATTTTGGATGGCGATGTATCGCTCTATTTCATTTTTATCATTGTAAATAGCAGAAAGATTAAATTCTACCCAATATTCCTTTCCTGCTTTGGTGTAATTTAATGCCTCAAATGGTACAAAAACATTATTTTTCAAAGACTCCATAACCTTCTCTTGTAGCTTAGGATCCGTTTTTGGCCCATGTAATATTTCCGGGGTTTTGCCTACTATTTCGTCTAAATTATAGCCTGTAAAATTGGTGAATGCGCTGTTAACCCAGGTAATTTGGCCCTGAGGATTGGTAATAACAACCATATTGTTAATTCGCTCTATTACCTCGGCAAATTTTTGCTTCTCCTATGTTTGTATAATATAATCTAAGTGAAGAAGGGCGAGAGCAGATTTTGCTTTAAATAGCCTTATGGTATATTCAAGAAAAGAGACTGCCTCCTCTTCTTTAACCTTTTAGAATCTGAACAGAATGTAAGGAATTTACTCATTATTATGAGTCTAATAGCCAGTATATCCAGTCAGGAGAAAAGATGAAGGAAGGTTATCACTTACCTAAACCATATAAGATGAAGGTATTATTAAAGCAGACAGTAGGAATTGATGTTGCACAAAATGAATTAGTTGTATCGCTTGGTAGAATGGATGAACAGATCAGCATAGAAGTCTATGGCTACAAAGTATTTCCCAATACTAAAAAAGGGTTTTCAAGTCTTGTATCGTGGGTAAATAAACAGACATCAACTACAACAGAAGTACGGTACGTAATGGAAGCAACAGGAGTTTACCATGAATCCTTAGCGTACTATCTTTACAGTATTCAAAAACAAGTCAGCATCGTTTTGCCAAACAAGATCAGTAATTATGCAAAAACACTTGACATAAAAACCATTACTGACAAGAGCGCTTCACAAGCGATTGCTAGATTTGGTTTGGAAAGGCAATTGGAACTATGGCAACCTCCTTTAAAAATATTTAATGATTTGAGACAGCTTTGTCGGGAACGTGAGCAGCTTGTACATGAGCGTACAATGTTGAAAAATCAACTGCACGCAGAACGTACTTCTGCAACTTCAAGTGAAAGCTCAGTTAAACGAACTAAAAAAAGAATAGCTCTTATTGATTTGCAGGAAAAGCAGATAAGAGAAGAAATTGCTATCCTTATCAAAGGAGATCAAGCTCTAGTAGAAAAGATGAAAATAGTATCTTCAATTCCTGGCATTGGAAATCTGACTGCTGTAACCATTATCGCCGAAACCAACGGATTCGAGTTAATAAAGAATAAAAGACAGTTGGTTAGTTATGCAGGATTAGATGTAAGAGAAAAGACATCTGGAACTTCAGTGAAATCCAAACCTCGAATTTCCAAGCGGGGTAATAGGAATTTAAGAAAGGTAATGCACTTTCCAGCATTAGCTGCAATTAGGACTGATGAAAGGTTCAGAGATATTTTCTTAAGAATGGTTTCAAGGCATGGTATCAAAATGAAGGCTATAGTTGCCATCCAAAGAAAACTGCTAGAATTGACTTTTATATTATGGAAAAACAATTCTTATTATAATTCAGAACACCAGCATCAAATCATTCCGTTTCAGGAAGTAGCGATGTAAATAAAGAGAAGCTTAATTCTCTATCGATAATTTGTTTAAGAGGTTGGCTTTAGCTTATAACCCCCGAACCATTTTTGGGTTTATTTAAATCTAATATTTAAACTTAGTTTAAAAGTAAAAGGCTGAAATGCATAAAAAAACATCGAAAACCATAGAAAAAATCTGATAGCTTTCGATGTAAACTTAAATAGACCAATGTTACTTATTAGTCATTACTTTGTAGGTAGGATCTTCGATAATATTCACATCTATAACTGTTTCAGCATTTTTCAGTAACTGTCTGCAATCTTGGCTTAAATGTCGTAAATGTAGTTTTTTACCTTCCTTGTGATACTTCTCCGTAATTTTATTTAAAGCTTCAATAGCAGACATATCAACTACTTTACTTTCCTTAAAATCAATTACAACTTCATTCGGATCATTTAGTACGTCAAATTTTTCAATAAATGCGGCAGTAGAACCAAAGAACAGCGGTCCAAAAATTTCGTAATGCTTTACACCATCTTCATCTACATACTTTCTTGCACGTATTCGTTTGGCACTTTCCCAGGCAAATACAAGAGCTGAAATAACTACACCTATCAAAACGGCTAAAGCTAAGTTGTGTAATAGTACAGTTATAACTGCTACCAGCATACCAATAAAAATGTCGTGTCGAGGCATTTTATTAATAATTCGAAAGCTGACCCACTCAAATGTGCCTATAGCTACCATCATCATAACCCCGACTAATGCCGCCATTGGAATTTGTTCTATTACAGGACCTGCAACCAGAATGATCAATAAGATTGCTATAGATGCAACTATTGCAGAAAGTCTGGCTCTCCCTCCAGCTCCGATATTCACTAAAGTCTGGGCAACCATTGCACATCCACCCATTCCTCCGAAGAAACCGTTGGTGATATTGGCTATGCCCTGTGCGGCAGCCTCACGGTTAGATTGTCCTTTTGTACTAGTTATTTCATCAACCATATTAAGCGTTAACAGACTTTCAATCAACCCAACACCTGCCATTACTAAGGCGTAGGGGAAAATAATTTTCAGGGTTTCCAGATTAAACGGTATTTCTGGAATATGAAATGATGGCAGTGAACCACCTACTGAAGCTATATCAATTACTTTTTTAGTATCAATACCGAAAAAATATACGATACCGAATACAACAATTATCGCTACTAACGATGCAGGAACCGCCTTTGTAAATTTTGGTAATATAAATACAATTGCTATGGTTAACAACGTCAATCCCGCCATTAAATAGAGGGCAGAACCCTGCATCCAACCTTCTATTCCGTTTTCTACTACTTTAAATTGTGCTACCTGTGCCATGAAAATGATTACTGCAAGACCATTTAAAAAACCGTACATTACCGGTTGCGGGATCAGGCGTACAAATTTACCAAGTTTAAAAATTCCTACTAAAAATTGCATAAGACCTGCCATTATAACGGCAGCAAAAAGATATTCCACCCCATGTGATGCTGCCAGTGCAATAAGTACAACAACAGTCGCTCCGGCGCCTCCGGAAACCATTCCAGGTCTGCCCCCTAGAATTGCGGTTACAATACCCATTAAAAAGGCTGCATAAAGACCTGTCAATGGCGATAGCCCCGCTAAAATAGCAAACGATAAAGACTCTGGTATCATGGTCATGGCAACTGCAAGACCTGCAAGAATTTCATTCTTGTAATTAATTTTCTGTTTGAAATCAAACAAATTGATAATTTTCTCCATAAAAAATTATGTTTAAATATGTAAAATTTGAATAAAAAGTGGGTACACTGAAGTAAAATCTTCGGGTACGATAAAAAAGCCAATAAATTAAAATTGGGAAAATAAAACAGTTTAGCCTAAGATCAAGGCGGCGTAACTTGAGATGATATTTGTACTGTTCTTTTCATTGAGTTACGCAAAAGTACAATTTAAAGTCATTTTACACAATTTATCACTAAATAAAACTAAAAAAATTTGTTTTACAACACAGAATCTCTTCTGTAGATTGCTTTATTAACATTATGCTGTTTTCCAGTTCTTCTTTCAGGCTCCTTTCTAGTTCATAAGCTTTCTTTAATTCGGCTTGGTTTTCAATGGTCAGCGTCACATCCTGCGCCATTACCATCGCACTTTTTCTACCGTTAAATTCTATGCCGTGAGAGGTTATAAAAACCGAAATGATTTCTCCGCTTTTTTTTAGGTGACGCCAATAACCAGAGATATTAAATTGTTTAGGCATTTTCGTTGCTGCCTCCAAAACCTTATCTCGGTCTTCCTCGGGCCGAATATCCAATATCTTCTTCCGCAGAAATTGATCTCTGGTGTAGCCATAATGTCTGATTGCGGCATTATTAACTTCTACAAACTTCAGCGTTTCCCTGTCGTATATCCACATTGGATTTGGATTAGAGAAAAAAAGCTGCCTATATTGCTTCACTGACCGCGCTAAGGATTTTCTCTCAAACCGGATAATGACAAAAAAAACAAAGCTGCTGACTACCACGTATAGCACGTCTTTGGCCAGATGAAGATGAGCTTCCTTAACGCCTATCGTAGACGCCGACAGATGGACTAAGCCGTTGCTAGTTAAAAACCACAGCAGGCTTGTTATTAGATAAATAAATATGACTTTCCAGGGGCTGTTCAACATAATCGAACTTATCAGTTATGTATCTGGCAGATGCAACATAACTGCGTTTCTTGTACGGGTTTAAAATAATCTTAGCTCAACTAATCCATAATTGGTGAAAAAACGAACCGCGAAAAGCTGGCAATATACGGTTTATACACCCTAATCCTAACTTAAACAATTACAGATTATATACTCAGGGAAAAATCGGTTAAGCACCTTATCGGGAACATGTAGCCTCTTAACACTACCGCTACGGCGCGATACGACTTGCTAAATCTCTCGGTTTACATCCCAAGCTTCCAGATAATCCGCTACGCGTTTTACAAACATCCCTCCTAAAGCGCCGTCGACAATTCGATGATCGTAGGATAAAGAAAGATACATCATATGCCTAATTGCAATTACATCGCCGTAAGCGGTTTCTAAAACTGCAGGTTTCTTTTTGATGGCGCCAACAGCCAAAATAGCTACCTGCGGCTGGTTAATAATTGGTGTGCCCATGATATTCCCGAAACCGCCGATATTGGTTAAAGTGAAAGTGCCTCCCTTTATTTCTTCGGGCTGCAAACGGTTTTCGCGCGCCCGTTTAGCTAAATCGTTCACGGCCTTTGTTAAGCCTACTAGGTTGAGCTGGTCGGCGTTTTTTATTACCGGCACAATCAAATTGCCATTAGGCAACGCGGCCGCCATACCAATATTTATGTCTTTCTTTTTGATAATTTGATGCCCATTTAAAGAGATATTAATCATAGGCATATCTTTAATAGCCTTAGTAACTGCCTCTACAAATACGGGGGTAAAAGTTATTTTTTCGCCTTCACGTTTTTCAAAGCTGGCCTTTACTTTATCGCGCCAAAGCACCAAGTTGGTTACATCGGCTTCCACAAAAGAAGTTACGTGCGCGGCAACTTCCTTGCTGTGTATCATATGCTCGGATATCATTTTCCGCATCCGATCCATCTCAACAATTTCGTCTTTCAAAGCCGGAACTTCAACCGGCGCAGGTTTGGGAGCCGTTTCAGTAGCGGTATTTACTACCGGCGCCCCAGTTTCTTGTTCTGGAGTAGCTGTACCTGCAAAATCCTTCTGTTTTTTATTAGAGATATAAGCCAATAAATCATCTTTGGTAACCCGTCCGTCTGTGCCAGAACCGTTAATTTCATCCAGTTCGCTTATGCTTATCCCCTCTTCTTGCGCTATGCTTTTCACCAAAGGCGAGTAAAAACGCTCCGAACTGTTGAATGAGGTTTTAACGGGCTTTTCTTGAGCTTCTTCTTTTTGCGGAACATAAGGAATATCTTCAACCGGGCTTTGTTCAGAATTTTCCGCTAAATCCTCAGAAGCTTCTTCAGCAACCGCCAGCTGTTTTTGTTGTTCGTCTGCGGTTTCAATTAAAGCAACCACATCTCCAACTTGCGCAACCTGGTTTTCCTCAAACAACTGTTTCACCAATGTTCCTTGCACAGGAGACGGCACTTCAGAATCTACCTTGTCTGTTGCAATTTCCAGAACACTATCTTCTACATCAACCCGGTCGCCAACTTGTTTGTTCCATTTAATCACAGTTGCTTCCGCAACGCTTTCTCCCATTTTAGGCAATAAAAGCTCGTATATAGCCATGAAGTCTGTTTTATTTTGCTATCAAAATTAACAATATAATGTTTTTCCTAGCCAAGCAAAGCGTGGTTTTTTTGTTAAGCCTATTTTTTAGCGCAACTAAAAACAGTTTATAAAGCTGATTTTTAGCTCCATCTTCCTAATCAACCGATGCGGAGTAACGCGAAAAAAAATAAAAATCTAATCTTCCTGTTCTTTTAAAAAGTGAAATAGGAATGTAAAAGCGGCCATTGTTGCTCTTTCTATATTTTGGATACGATGTTTGCCAAAGGTAAAACGTTTAGCTTTCGCTTGATGTTTATTTGCCACTGCAATCCAAACGGTACCTACGGGTTTTTCTTCGCTTCCACCATCCGGACCGGCAATTCCGCTCACTGCAACGGCGTAATCTGATCCAAAATTTTGCACCGCTCCCTCCGCCATCTCCAATACAGTTTCTTCACTTACAGCACCAAAACTTTCCAAAGTCTGCTGTTTTACACCTAGTAACTTAGATTTTAAACTGTTTGAGTAGGTAACACCGCCGCCGACAAAAACTTTTGAGCTCCCGGCATGTTGGGTAATCTGATGCGCAATTTCTCCGCCTGTACAACTTTCGGCCAACGAAAGCGTTAGGCCTTTTTGAGCCATTTTATCCAAAATCACTTTTTCGATAGGTAAATCTCCTTTCGTGATGCAAGCTTCCGGCACTGTTGCCATAATTTCATCAGCAAAAGCATCAAGCTCTGCCATCAAAACTGGCGAAGCTTCTAAAGTGGTGCTCAAACGCAAACGTACGGAGCCCAGTTTTGGCAAGTAGGCCAATTTGATATAAGCAGGCAAACGTTCTTCTATGGCTGTCAATTTCTCGGCTAAAAAAGATTCGCCCAAACCGGCGGTGAGAATGGTTTGGTGATAAATTGCCGGCAACTGGTATTGCTGTTTAATCAAGGGCAAAACCGAAGCTGTCATCAGATGCTTCATTTCATGCGGAACACCGGGCATTGAAATAAAAAGTTTGGTCCCTTTGCGGAAAAGCATCCCTGGCGCAGTGCCTACCTGGTTTAAAATAGGTGTGCATACCTTTGGCACCAAAGCTTGTTGCCTATTAACCTCCAGCAAGGGGCGGTTGTATTTGGCGAAAATTTGTTCCACTACTTTCAAGCTTTCATCGTGCGTCACAAACTCATCGCAATCAAAATATTTAGCTAAGGTTTTTTTGGTGATATCATCTTTAGTTGGGCCTAAACCTCCGGTTATTAAAACTAAATCGGCACGCGTTTCGGCATCGGCTAAAGCTGCTAAAATATGCGCCTCGTCATCAGAAACAGAGCTAATCTGTTTGACCTTGACGCCTATTTCATTTAAAACTACGGCCATCCAGGCCGAGTTGGTGTCCACAATTTGGCCAATTAAAATCTCATCGCCAATGGTAATCAGTTCTGCCTGCATGTTAAAATTGGTTATAAAACTCTCTGCGTTTGCTCAGTTTCAAATCTTGCAAAATAGAAGATTTAACACGCAAATCCACGCTGTAACTTTGGTAAGGACCAAAAGGAATCCAACGGACGGACATGTCCCAACAGTGCAAATCGCGATAGATGGAGAAAGAAGTTAAGCTGATGGCGTTGTTACGGAAATCGTAGCCGGTATTAAACTGCACTTTCCACTTGGGTGTAAGGTTAAAATCGCCGTTGGCGTTTAAAGTTTGTACAATTTGGCGTTGCAAGCCCGTATTGCTATAATTGAAATTGTAATAGAAACTAAGGTTCCATGGAATGTTGAAATCAACGAAAGCGTTGGCATTGCGACTGATTTGTTGCAGCTGATCTGCCTGTTGGGCGTTTACACGGCTAAATAAATCGCTGTTGTTTTGCTGTGGCGGATTGTTTGATTTATTGTTTTTGCCCAGCGAATTGGAGTTTAAGCTGTAATCAAAAGAAAAGTTAAAATTGGTTAAACGCGGTAATTTCCCGTCTTCCCAGCGATAACGGTCAATATCTTTGCCTACTAACCTACCACTTACGGTCTCGGTATAAAAAACGTAAGGGTTTAATGTTCCAGAAAAACTAACGCCCAACTTCTCGGTAAAAAAAGTTCGTCCTCCAAAGCTTAACTGCGACAGCTTCATGCTATCGGCCACAAAATTATAGGAGCCGTTGATAGACAAGCCTTGCAGAATAGGAATTTTCTTGACGCCGTTGTTGGTGGTATCCTTGGAACTTCGGACTTTAATTTCAATATTATTATCCAAACCAAAGTTAATTGCCGCACTCCGTCCGTTGCCCGGCCCGCCGTATAAACCATTCTCAAAAATAGAATAAGCACGTTTTTCGCCGTATTGGTTTACCTGCAAGCTATCATAATAACCAAACTGGGGCTTACCGAAATCTGGGCGGTAAGAGAAACCGATATTAGGCGTCAACACGTGGCGTATGGCCATCAGCTTCCCCTTTTTGAAGTTAACCATGCCATAAATTTTGGTGTTTAAACTTCCGCCTACGCTGTATTCAGATGCTCTTCTGAACCCTGGGATGGTATCAATTGCGGTAGAATCTATGGTGCCTGTTGGCGTAGGACGTGCCACGTAATGCTTGCGGACCGTTTGGAAATACCATTTCTCGCTGTAGTTGATGCTTTGGCTAAACTGAAAATATTTTAAAATTTTCGACGACATCGAAATCGGGATGTTGTGCTGTACCCCACTTCTGATTTTACGTAAGCTGGCCGGCTTAAACAACAAAGAATCGTAAGTGCTTAGCTGGTTATCGGCTTGTAGCGAATAGCCTACCGCTATGCGCTGATACCATTTTTGTTCGCCTACCCTATCTTTTGAATCGAAGGGGTTTAGGGTGGTCATGCTAAAGTTCAAACTCGGCAAGCTTAAAGAAACCGTACCGGTTGATAAATCTTGACTATGCGTTAAAGCCGTACTTAAACTGAAGGGCGAGTTTGCCCAGTTTTTACTATACGAAATACTGGAGCTTAATTGGTTTTGCACAATTTGCTGATAGCTGTAACCCGGCACATTACGGAAAGCACCGCGTGTACTGGCATTCACAGAAGCACCAAAATTGGTGCCTGGCCTAGCATTAGGGTTTTGGCTGTGCGACCACCTGATTTGGAAATCTCGGGTTGGGTGCTCGTACTCTTCTGTACCTTCTACACCGTATTTTCGCGATGAAAAAGAAAGGTAAATATTGCCCGAATATTTGTACCTCTTGGTGTAACGGCTAGCCACATTTGCCTCGTATGATCCTTTTGAGTAGATACCGCCCTTCATCGTCATGTCCCAATAATCATTTAAACCCAGATAGTAGCCAAAATCTCTCAAAAAGAAACCTAAAGTGGCATCCTCGCCAACTTGCGGTAAAATTATACCCGATGCCCGCTTATTAGGCTTCGGGAAAAACCCGAAAGGCAGTACAAAAGGCAAAGGAACATCCTCAATTACCATATAAGCCGGACCGGTTACAATTTGGTTTTCTGTTGCAATACCTTTAGTAATTACGATACCAAAATGCTGATGCGGTTCCGGCAAATCACAAGTAGAGTACACCACGTCTTTCATGTGTAACTCATCGTTCTTTTGCTTCTTTATTTTACCCCCGGTAATGTAACCGCCGTCTTCCTCGGTGTAAACCTGATAAATCTTCCCTTTAGCGGTTTTAAAATTATAAAACACAGAATCGGCGGTTAAAGTTCCTTGTGCGGGATCTTTAAAAATGGGCAAACCGGAGAACCGCCCCAGCGAATCTGTGGTTCCTTTGGCAAAAACAGTATTGTCTTTGTAGTCCACTTTAATATATCCGGCGTCAATTTGCCTTTCGCCATAGGTGATACGGGCATTGCCCATCAAATACATCACATTGTTTTTAACATCGTAAAAAGAAGAGTCGGATGCTACTGCCTTTATTACATCAGTAATTTCGCCTGCTTTAGAATTTTTTTTGGTCGTATCCGTTTTAACAAATGAAGTATCGGTTTTTACTAAAGCCAAACTATCTTTAAGTGCTACGGTCTTTAAAGTATCCTGCTGGTAAAATGCATGAGCTTTGATACTAATGTTCACAAATAGTAAGACACAGGTAAAAAAGATTTGGTTAAATTTCAAAATCGATAAAGAATAATATTTTTGCAAACAAAACGTACCCAAAAAACGCCCAAAATTAATGAAAATTACAACATCAAGAAGGTTTATTAAATGTTTAATGCTAACAGGTTGCTGTTGGTTATTGTTCAGTTCTCTTAAATCGGACGGTGAAAAAAACAAATTATCCACAATTACAAAAATTAAAACAATTGTGATTGATGCCGGCCACGGGGGCGAGGACGGTGCCACACGTGGCGCCTTCTCTAGAGAAAAAGATGTAGCGTTGGAAGTCTCCTTAAAACTGGGCAAAGCTATAGAGGAAAAACTGCCTGGCACAAGAGTGGTTTACACCAGAAAAACAGATGTTTTTGTAAAATTGTACGACCGTATCGGCATTGCTAACCGCGAAAAAGCAGATTTATTTATATCTGTCCACTGTAACTCGATGCCTTTGGTACGCCGCAGATTTGTGGTAAATGGCAAAGCGGTTTATAGAAGCATACCCAACCCAGATACCAGAGGAACCGAAACTTTTGTTGCGGGTTACAACCGTTTGGCAGAACAGGATGTTGCTATACGCGAAAATGCCTCTATCCTGCTAGAGAAAGACTATAAAAACAATTACGACGGATTTGACCCTAATGACCCAGAAAGCTATATTATCTTTTCTTTAATGAAAAACGCGTTCCGCGATCAAAGCATAAAACTGGCATCATTAGTGCAAGAAGAGTACAAAAAATCGGGCCGCGTAGATAGAGGCGTTAAAGAGCAAGGACTGGCGGTGTTACAAAGGGCCGGAATGCCCGCAATATTAACCGAAATAGGTTTTATCAGCAATCCCGAAGAAGAAAAATACATGAACTCTGCCAGTGGCCAGGCAGAAATTGTAGACAATATTTTAACAGCAATTGTGCGCTACAAAAACCAGATTGAAAATTAAGGATTAACTAAACGCTATACATTTGAAAATCTCTAACGAAACTAAAGTGGGCATACTTACCGCCCTTGCTATAGCCATATTTATTGTTGGCTATAACTTTTTAAAAGGCAATGATATTTTCTCTAGCGAGAACGAGTTTTATGCAAAATATGATAAAGTGGATGGTTTGGCCGTTTCTAAACCGGTTCTGGTAAACGGCTACCAAGTTGGGCGGGTATCTGCCCTTACTTTGTTAGAAAACGGACAGATTTTGGCCCAGTTTAAAATAGACCCCAAATATGCCATCCCTGCAAATACCATTGCCCGTTTAGAAAGCACCGATTTATTGGGCAGCAAAGCTGTAGTTTTCGACTTGGGGAACAGCCTTAAATACGCTAATGACGGCGATACCCTAAATGCCAACGTACAGGCCAATCTGTTAGAGCAGGTAGAGCCCGTGCAAAAAAAGGCGGAAGTAATTATCTCCAAACTCGACTCTATGCTAACTTCGGTTAACAATATTTTAAACCCAAATTTCCAGAGAAACGTCGACAGAAGTTTCGCTAGCATTGCTAAAACCTTAGAAACCCTAGAATCCACCTCTAAAACTATAGACGGCACGGTCTCGGTGCAGTCCAAACGTATTGACGCAATTTTGGCCAATGCCGAATCTATCTCTAACAACCTGAAAAACAATAACGAACGTATCACGTCTATCTTAACTAATGCCAACTCGTTTACAGATCAGCTGGCGCGCACGCAGATACAAACCACTATTGACAACGCCAATAAAGCCGTTACCGAGTTACAAACAGCTGTAAACAAAATTAACAGCGGCACAGGGTCTATTGCGCTATTGCTTAACGACGAGAAGCTGTATAACAACCTTAACAATTCTGCGAAAAGTTTAGATAATTTAATTATAGATGTGAAAGCCAACCCAAAACGCTATGTAAGTTTCTCCATTTTTGGCGGAAGAAAAGATTAGGAAAATCAACGAAGATATTTGAAACGGAAGAAGTAATTTTTCCGTTTTTTTATTTTGTATATTTTGGGCGCTTTAACACGCTTTCCGTTGTATCTTTTTGGCCCAAATGCCAAAAAGGATGCCACTGCAATCGTTAGCGCACCTTAGCAAGGGATTATACAACAATGAAAACTGAAAAAGAAAAAATGATTGCCGGCGAGCTTTACAACGCCAACGATGAAGAGCTGGTAAAGGACCGCCGCCGAGCCAAACGCTTACTGCGCCAATTAAACGTGACAGAATATTTGGTTACCAAAACCGCAAAGCAGCTTATCCGCGAGTTAATCCCTAACGGCACTAAAAGCTTATATATAGAACCTCCGTTCCATTGCGATTATGGCTACAATATTTTTTGTGGCGAGCGCGTGTATTTTAACGTAAACTGCGTGGTTTTGGACGTTGCTAAAGTGAATATCGGTAACGATGTGATGTTTGCGCCCAACGTACAAATTTATACCGCCACGCATCCAACAGATAAAGAACTGCGGAAAACCGTGGAGTACGGCAAAGAAATAAACATCGGCAATGATGTTTGGATAGGTGGAGGATCCATCATTTTACCCGGCGTTAGCATTGGAAATAATTGTGTAATAGGCGCGGGTTCTGTAGTCACCAAAAACATTCCGGATAATTCGCTGGCCGTTGGCAATCCGGCAAAAGTGATTAAAAAGCTTTAACCTATCGAGCAAGTGCCCTAGCTAAAAACTTTCATTGGCAACTTATGGCTTCACCTAAAACTTATGCCTTGTTATTAAAAACATTGTGAATGATCGCGTTCAGCTCTTCAGAAACTTTGCCGTTAGTAGCCACAATATCTCCGCTTTCTAAAGCTTTTTTACCTCCATTAAAATCAAAGTATTCGCCGCCCGCCTGCTGTACAATTAACAGTCCTGCCGCAATATCCCAAGGCTTTAAATTGTATTCAAAATAAGCGTCAAACCTGCCGCAAGCGGTGTAAACCATATCTACCGAGGCTGCGCCAATACGTCTTAAACCGTGGCATTTTTGCATAACTGTGGTAAATAAGCTCATGTAATCGTCCTGTCGGCTAAAATCATAATACGGAAAACCGGTTGCCACCAAACTGCTGGCTAAATCTTTATTGTCCGAAACCCGAATCTCATTTCCGTTCAAATAGGCTTTGCTGTTTTTCCAAGCGTAAAAGCATTCGTTTTGCTTTACCTCGTAAACCACGCCCACCACAAGCTCATCGTATTGTTTCAAAGCGATACTTACCGCAAAAGCCGGAATGCCATGGATAAAATTTGTAGTGCCGTCTAAAGGATCGATAATCCAATTAAACTCCTCTCCCACTTTATTTGATGTGCCCTCTTCTGCAATAAAACCCGCTGCTGGCAAAAGTTGAGATAAAGCCTCTACAATCATCGCTTCTGCGGTTTTATCCACGTACGATACCATATCGTTTAAACCTTTATACTCGATTTTTGAGCTGCTAAAAATGGCGGATTCGGTACCGATGAACTGCCCCGCCTTTTTTGCAATTTCAATAACCTGCTCACACAGTGCTTGATAGTTAATCATGTAGATTCTATTTTAAACGTGAAAAATTTGTGGATGTAATACGCCGCAATTCCTAAACTTAGGGCAGATGTAATGCGCGACGGTGTAGGGTAAAAATCAAAAACTTCAACAAATAGTCTTAATAAACCGTAGTTGGCAAAAAACCCGATAAAGGCAATTAACGCAAAACGGCTAAATTGCTTTTTGCCCGCCAAAGTTGATTCATTAAAAACCGCATATTTAGTGATGGCAAAATTTACTGCAACACCGCATGAATAAGAAACGCACAAAGATAAGGTGTGTGCGCTGGCACTGTACACTCCAAAATATACACGCTGATGCTCAAACAAAAAGTTAATCACAAAAAAATAAATGATTACGTCTGCCAAAGTTGCTATGCCCGCCGACATAAAAAATCTGACCAATTTATTATTAAGCGCTTTTGAGATAAAGCCAGATTCGTTTTTTAACGACGAAAAAATCATTAAGCGACCGCCTTTCGCTTTTTATCGGCATTTGTAAATGCAATAATTCCCACTATACCCCCCAAGACCAATAAAGTAGAAATCAGCTCTGCTTGTGTAAAGGATAAAGAACCCACATGGTATTTAGAGTTTACGCGGATAAGCTCCACAAAAAATCTTTCTAAACCGTTTAATATCAAATAAATAGAGAATAATATACCAGGTGTTTTTATCTTTTTACGGATGCTCCAAAGGAATAAAAACAACAAGATACATGCTACCGCTTCATAAAAAGGGGTCGGATAAACGGCTACGGCCAGCTCGTGACAAAACTTACCCTCGCAACCCGGGATAGGTACACCTTCATTGATTACGTTGTGCGGATATTTAAAAGACCATACCCAGTCTGGCGCCCAAGATAACCAGTCCGGTTTCGGATTTGGATTTGCAATTCCCCAATCACCATCGCCAGACAGATGGCAACCTATACGTCCTACACCATACGCCAACATCAAACCTGGCGCAGAAACATCTGCCATATGAACGGCTTTGATACCGTTTTTACCCGAAATGTAAAGCACGGCCAACGCTCCGCAGATTAAACCGCCGTAAAATGTTAATCCGCTAAAAGACAATAAGTTTTGTATCGGATCTTGAATAAACCTGTCCCAATACTCTAAATTATCAAAAACCTTTGCGCCAATAATACCAGCAATAGCGGCCCAAGCTATAAAAGTGCCCATCATCTGGTACGGATGCACTAGCTCTGTAACTGTTTTAGGTTGCGGTAAAGCTGTTTTTTGCTTATCACGATAGGCCCAGTAAGCAAAAACCGCAGCTAAAATTAATCCACCTATAAAATTGCCTTGTGCTGATAAAATAAAACCCTGCGGATCGTTTACAAACGCGGTGTAGTTAAGCAATCCGTAAAACAGCTTATAACCAATAATAAAACCAAACAAGCCGTTCCAAAAAAGTTCGGTATTGCTGGCCGGCAAACCAATCACCACAGAACGTTTTACGGGATGCACCTGTCCTAGCTTTTCGCGCCGTTTCAGCTCTTCCGAAAAGCCCCAATAGCCGGCAATAAACGCTAAGGCTACAAAAAAACCAAAAGTTTGGATAGGTAGTGGAATGTTAACGCCAAAAAGATAATCAATAAGGTGAGATAAGGTTGGGAACATATAATTCGTTAATGTATCAATAGCTCAACAGCTTCGCTCACGTGCACATCACCATCGGGCAAAATTTCTTCAAGCTTAACCATTTTTAATTCGTTCACCAAAACAGGGTCGTATTTGGCTTTTACTTTCACGTAGTTGGGTGTAAAACCGTGCATAAAACCTTCTTTATGGTCGGCTTCAAAAAGCACTTCCGCATCTGTCCCCAACTGAGTTTCGTAGAAGGCGCGGCGCTTTTTCTCAGACAAAATATGCAACATCTTGCTCCGGTCCGCCCGTTGCGAGCCGGGTACAGAACCGGGCATTTCTATTGCTGGGGTATTTTCGCGCTCAGAGTAGGTAAACACATGCAGGTAAGAAATATCCAAGCCGTTTAAAAAGTTGTAAGTATCAATAAAATCCTCCCGTGTTTCTCCAGGGAAACCCACAATCACATCTACCCCGATACAGCAATTAGGCATTAAAGTTTTAATGGCCTTAACGCGATCCGCGTATAAAAAGCGCTTGTAACGTCTGCGCATTAAGCCCAAAATCTTGTCAGAGCCTGATTGTAAAGGGATATGGAAGTGTGGCACAAAACGTTTTGATTTTGCTACAAACTCAATTATTTCATTGCTCAACAAATTGGGTTCGATAGACGAAATGCGGATACGATGGATGCCCTCTACCTCGTCTAAAGCTTTTACCAAATCTAGAAAGCGGTTTTCTCGTTTTCCCTCACGTAAGCCAAAATCGCCGATATTAACGCCGGTAAGCACAATTTCCTTAATCCCAGATGCGGCAATGCTTTCCGCTTGCTTCACGATATTTTGGATGCTATCGCTGCGGCTCTCGCCCCTAGCCAGGGGAATAGTACAAAATGTGCAGGAGTAATCGCATCCATCTTGCACTTTTAAAAAGGTGCGGGTACGGTCGCCAAAGGAGTGCGACGCCACAAAGGTGTTGGCTTCGGCAATTGGACTATTATGGATTACCGTTTTCGGATTTTTTGTTAAGTCGCTGATGTATTCTACAATCTGAAACTTTTCCGCAGCGCCTAAAACCATGTCAACACCTTCAATTTCAGCAATCTCTTGCGGTTTCAATTGCGCGTAGCAGCCAACAATGGTTACATAAGCATGAGGCGAATGTTTTAAAGCTTCTTTAACTACCTTTCTGCACTTCTTATCGGCATTATCCGTAACCGAACAGGTGTTGATGATATATACGTCGGCCGCGTCAGTAAACTCCACAGTATCAAACCCAGCCTGATTAAATTGCCTGCCAATAGTTGAAGTTTCCGAATAATTGAGCTTGCAACCTAAGGTATAAAACGCTACTTTCTTATTCATAATAAACAGAAGCGCAAAGATATAAAAAATGCTTTAATCAGTTCCCCAACGGTAACTATCGCTGACAAAACCTGCCAGGTCAATCACACGGTCAACCACGGTTTGCGCAAGCTCTTCAATGGTTTGGGGTTTACTGTAAAACGATGGCACAGCCGGACAAATTATTGCGCCAGCCTCTGTTAAAGTCTTCATATTATTGATGTGGATGAGGTTTAAAGGCGTATCGCGCGCTACCAAAATTAATTTCCGACGTTCTTTAAGCACCACATCTGCAGCGCGGGTAGTCAGGTCATTTGAAATACCCGCAGCTATTCGACCCAAAGTTCCCATAGAGCAAGGAATAATAATCATCGTGTCAAATTTTGCAGAACCGGAAGCAAAAGGCGCCATAAAATCATTCTTCTCAAAAAAACGGAACGGAAAACTGGCATAATCCTCATCTCCCAGTTCAAACCGCCATACGTCTTTAGCATTGTCAGACATCACCACGCCCACTTCTTCTACCTGACTTTTTAGTTGCAATAATTTATGTAACAGCAACTTGGCATATAAAGCACCGCTGGCCCCGGTAATAGCAACAACCACTTTTTTCTTTTGCATGGCAAAATATAGTTACTAAAGCTTTGAAAACAAAAAAGGGCCGAATATAAATATTCGACCCTACATCTACCTATGAAAAACATGCCCTTTGGGAGGGCACTACAAATATAGAAAAGTTTTTATTTGTTTAACCAAATTTATTTGAAAAATTTAATGGACAATATTTTTGCATTTCGCATCTATAATTTCAAAACAATCATTAAAAAACACTTTAATAATCTAAAATTAAATTCATGTCTAAAAAAATTCATATTAACTAATACACAATCTCTAAAGTGTAAATTTTAAATAACTAAATAAGCCAGATGTGCAGGTACACGCTTAATTAGAAGCGTTCTAATTTTAATTTCTGATATTTGCGCACATCAAACAATAGACATATTTATTTTTTATGGAAGAAGTTAAGAACCACACCTATAATTTAAATTTCCATACGCGTAAATGGGTAAAACCCGAGGATTTAAATCCTAATGGAACCCTGTTTGGCGGCAGCTTGCTAAAATGGATTGATGAAGAAGCGGCAATTTACACTATTTGCCAGCTGGGAAACAGCAAAGTGGTGACTAAATACATGTCGGAAATTAATTTTTTAAGCTCGGCAAAACTAGGGGATATTATCGAGATGGGCTTAATTGCAACAAACTTCGGCCGCACATCAATCACTTTATTTTGTGAGGTGCGCAACAAAATTACCCGCCAAAGTATTTTAACCATTAACAAAATCGTTTTTGTAAATATCGACGAGAATTTTAACCCTATACCTCACGGAAAAACCGAGATTACTTACTCAAGAGACCGCTTTAAGTCTTAGGTTTGGCTTTAGGTTTCTTTTTCCATTTAGGGTTAAACCGGCGTTTTTGCGACGATTTAGATTTAGGCGCATAAACCGGTCCCTCTGCAAAACCTTCTGGCAAAGGAAGTTTTTCCACTTCTCTTTCCATTAATGTTTCAATGCGTGCAAAACGGTGCTGGTCTTTATCGTTAATAAAAGTGATGGCAGTACCTGTGTTTTCTGCACGTGCGGTGCGTCCAATGCGGTGAATATAGTCCTCTGGATCTGGCGGTACGTCATAATTGACTACCAAACTGATGCCTTCTACATCTATTCCGCGCGAGATAACATCTGTACCTACCAAAATAGATAAGCTTTTCCCTTTAAAACGCATCATAATATCTTCTCGGGCTTCCTGATTTAGGTCGGAGTGGAAAGCTTCGGAAGAAATCCCCTTACGGTTAAGCGCGCTGTTCAGTTTTTTTACCGTTTCCTTTCGTGAAGCAAAAACGATAACGCTCTTATATTCGCTATTACCTAGTATTTTTTTCAGCAGTTCCAATTTCTGCTCATCATAAACTAAATAAGCTTGTTGTAAAATACCTTCAGAAGGCTTAGATATCGCGATGTTTACTTCTGCCGGATTTTTCAACATTTTTTTAGAAAGCGCTCTTATCTTTGGGGGCATTGTGGCAGAAAAAAGCAAATTTTGGCGTTCTGCCGGCAAGTAGCTTAAAATTCTTACAATATCATCATAAAAGCCCATATCAAGCATACGGTCGGCTTCATCCAAAACCAAATGTTTTACGTGCTTTAAATCGATAATGCCTGATGTCAAATGCGCAATCAAACGGCCGGGAGTTGCTACAATAATATTTACACCATCGCGCAGAGCTCTTTTCTGTTGCTCATAATTTATGCCATCGCCACCGCCATAAACTGCAATAGAGGTACAACCTGTAAAATAAGCTAAACCCATAATTTGCTGGTCTATCTGCAATGCCAGTTCCCGCGTGGGCGATAAAATTACAGCATCAATCACGCTTTTATCTTCTTCCTCTATCTTGTGCAATAAAGGCAATAAATACGATGCTGTTTTTCCGGTTCCGGTTTGTGCACAAGCAATTAAATCTTTGCCTGCTAAAATATGAGGGATAGCCTCTGCTTGTATGGGCGTAGGCTTAGAAAAGCCCATGGAATCCAAACCTTCCTGCAGGGAGGGCGTAAAATTAAAATCTTCGAATCTCAAAAAACTGTGCTTTAGGTGCGTGGCAAATATAGTTTTTATTCTATAAATCTTATAGTTAGCTTATAAGCTTCAATTTACAATTATATCGTAAACATCCATCTAAATTTCCCTAATCAAGCTTATTCATATCTTGTTAAAATAGTTGTAATTTCATTTAAACTTTATCTACATTTAGTGCATTAATTTATTTCATGGTAACGCTATACGTCAAGTCATTACCCCTAAAAGATGTAATTACTAATCTCGCAGATGCTTTTGCAACTAACTTCACTAACTACTGCCATGAATATACGCTGGAAATACCCGAACAATTTGGTGAGGGATTTATTAGGGGCGTAAACTTTGACAATGGTTTCGGATTAATCGAGTACAAATGCCTGTTTAAAGAAAATATTTGCATACATTTTTCTGTTAATCAAATACATCCGTTGAAGTTCATTTATTGTTCTGTGGGCGAGGTTAAGCATAAATTTGAAGAACAAGAAAGCCTTCACTTAATAGATCAGTTTCAGAACGTAATTGTGGCCAGTACGGCTAAAAACGGACATATATTACTTTTTCCAAAAAACAAACAGATCCACTTAAACAGTCTCGAAATATCAAGAAAAGAGTTTAAGAAAAAGCTGGACTGCGAGCTTTCAAAACTAGATGTTAAACTACGCAAGCTGTTTAAAGATTTAAACGGCCGCCAACTCTTTTATCACCACGGCAACTACAGCTTAAACATGGCCGACTGCATTGATAAAATCCAGACCAGCCGTTTGGGAGGCTTTACCCGGCGCCTCTTTTTGGAAGGGAAGGCAAATGAAATTCTAAGCATCCAGATTCAGGACTTTGAAGACGACCGGAAAAGTGAGCCTAAGCGACAGATATTGCGTAAAAGCGATATGGAGAAAATTAGACACGCTGCTGGCATGCTCAAACAAAATTTGAGCGCGCCCCTCACCATCGCCAGCTTAGCCAAAGAAGTGGGCACCAACCCAAGCAAACTGCAAGAAGGTTTTAGACAGGTATTTGGACAAACGGTAAACAATTACCTTAACAAGTTGCGTTTAGAATATGCTAAAGACCAAATTTTAATAGGTGAATTAAACATCAGCGAAATTGCAGACCGAGTGGGCATCAGCAATAAAAGTTATTTCTCTCGCTTGTTCAAATCAGCTTACCAACTCAACCCAAAAGAATTTGCAAAAAAAGTTCGTAAAAATTCCGAATAGCACACAAAAATGTACTGATACAAATTAACTTTAGTCTAAAACAGCAAGAATATCTCATGGCGAAAGTAGCTTCTTAAATTAGAAGAATATTTATGCGTCAGGTTTATCTTTTAGCAATTTCTACAAGTCTGTGTTTCATCGCAGCATATAGCAGCACCAACCACCTACTTTCAGAGCTATTCTTAATTGCTTTTTGGCTCTTATTCGCTTTCTTAGTATTTTCTCTGGTGCGTCGTGTATTTTCAAAAAGAAAACCTAAGTAAAACCCCAATTATTTAAGCTTAGATCTTGAGGTATTTTGTCAGCTCAGTATATAAATCAGTGTTTTGCGATAGGCACCACCTAATATATTAACGGATAAAACGTACCTTTGCGCCAATATGATTACAGTATCAAATTTATCTTTACGATTTGGAAAACGCACTTTGTTTGAGGATGTTAACCTAAAATTTACTCAAGGAAACTGCTATGGTGTGATAGGGGCAAACGGAGCGGGAAAGTCTACTTTTATGAAAATACTGGCGGGCGAAGTTGACCCTACTGGCGGTTCAGTAAGTTTTACACCCGGCGAACGTATGGCGGTTTTAAACCAAAACCATTACGCATTTGACGAGTTTACGGTTTTAGAAACCGTTATGATGGGCTGGAAAGAGCTCTATAGCATCATGAAAGAAAAAGATGCTATTTATATGAAGGAAGATTTTTCTGAGGAAGATGGCTTGCGGGCTGGCGAACTGGAAAACCAATTTGCAGAAATGAACGGCTGGAATGCAGAAAACGATGCAGCTACTTTATTGAGCAACCTAGGTATAAAAGAAGAAAAACACAACAAACTTACCAAAGAACTTGACGGTAACGAAAAGGTAAGGGTTTTGCTCGCCCAGGCACTATTTGGCAATCCAGATATTTTAATCTTGGATGAGCCTACCAACGACTTGGATATTGAAACCGTTGGATGGCTAGAAAACTTTTTAGCCGATTATCAGAACATCGTTTTAGTAGTTTCGCACGATAGGCACTTTTTAGACACGGTATGTACGCATATTGTAGATATTGATTTTAGTAAGATGAACATTTATACCGGAAACTACTCTTTCTGGTACGAGTCATCACAACTTGCGCTGCGCCAACGTTCTGATCAGAACAAAAAAGCAGAAGAAAAAATTAAGGAGTTGCAAGAGTTTATCCGTCGTTTTTCAGCTAACGCGTCTAAATCAAAACAGGCAACTTCCCGTAAAAAAGCACTGGAAAAAATCAATGTGGATGAGATTAAAGCATCCAGCAGAAAGTATCCTGCAATTATGTTTAACCAAATGAGCCGCGACCTTGGCGACCAAGTATTGCAAGTAGAAAACTTAACCAAAGTGTTAAACGGCGAAACCTTATTTAAAAACATCAGCTTTACGGTAAATAAAGGCGATAAAATAGCCTTGCTTTCTCAAAATTCATTAGCAACTTCCGCACTGCACGATATTTTAGCCGGTAGAGATACGGATTTTAGTGGAGAATTTAAATGGGGCGTTACGGTAGTTCCATCTAGTTTACCAATAGACAACCATAGTTTTTTTGATGGAAAAGACGATAACTTAGTGGATTGGCTGCGCGAATATTCTAAAGACGAAAAAGATGAAACTTTTATCCGTAGCTTTTTAGGCAGGATGTTGTTCTCTGGCGAAGAAGTTTTCAAAAAATCTAGCGTGCTGTCTGGAGGAGAAAAGATGCGTTGTATGTTTTCTAAGATGATGTTAGAAGCGCCTAATGTTTTATTGTTCGACGAGCCGACTAATCACTTGGATTTGGAATCTATCACCGCGCTTAACAACGGTATGAAAGATTATAAAGGCGTTATTTTATTTACCTCACGAGATCATGAACTTACCGAAACGGTGGCAAATCGTATTATTGAGGTTACGCCAAACGGCGTTTTAGATAAATTGATGGATTACGATGAATACATCAGCAATGAAACGGTTAAGCAACAACGTCAAGAGCTTTATGGTGAGTTAGTATAATTACACTGCGCCACGGCGTTCTAGAAACGCATAAAAAAAGTCCTATTTCAAACGCGATAGGACTTTTTTTATAACTGCAGTAATTTATTTTACCCTTTCAACATAAGCGCCGGTTGCAGTTTCTACTTTAACCTTATCACCTTGGTTCACAAATAAAGGCACTTTAATTTCAACACCAGTTTCCACGGTCGCATTTTTCATCGCGTTGGTAGAAGTGTCGCCTTTAACAGCAGGTTCGGTATAAACAATCTCTAGCTCTACATGGTTAGGTGCTTTTGCAATGATAGGCTCATCACTTTCCATGGAAACAATAACGTTCATTCCCTCTCGTAAAAAGCGTGCAGAGCTACCGAATAACGATTTTGGAACATTAAATTGTTCAAAACTTACATTGTCCATCACTACAAAATAGTCTCCGTCTTCGTATAAGTATTGATAATCGTTGGTTTCTACCCTACAAATATCAACCTCTTCATCGGTACGCATACGTAGTTCGATGATTTTTCCGGTTTTGATGCTTCGCATCTTACCGGTATAAAAAGCACCACCTTTTCCAGGGGTGCGATGGTTCAATTCGTCAATAGTAACTAGCTCGCCGTTAAAGCGAATAACATTTCCTGTTTTTAAGTCTCCAGCTTTTGCCATTTTATATTAATACTTTTTGCGTTGCTAAAATAGCTAATATCTATGTAAAACAATAAAGCTTTATATCAAAAGCCGTCTTACGAAAGCTGTACTTTTCTGGAATAATTTAAAAAAACGGGGGCAAAAAAAAAGCCCCCTCCCGTTCGGGGAGGGGGCTTTGTAAAAGATCCGGCACCGACCTACTCTCCCACGTTTTACCGCAGTACCATCGGCTCTGGCGGGCTTAACTTCTCTGTTCGGAATGGGAAGAGGTGGACACCGCCGATATAGGCACCTGAATTTCTTCAGAAGGAAGCTACTGGCTTCCCTTTTTTTGTTATCAATATCTTGACATAAGACCGGAAGAAAAAGCCGCCCAGATGGCGGTGGAGCGCAACGTATGTTATCTGCTGAAAGTATCGGGCAATTAGTACCTGCTCGGCTTTGCTGTCGCCAGCTTTACACCTGCGGCCTATCGACCCCGTAGTCTACGGGGGCCCTCTATGGAGATCTCATCTTGTGGCCAGTTTCGCGCTTAGATGCTTTCAGCGCTTATCTGATCCCGGCATAGCTACTCTGCAGTGCCCCTGGCGGGACAACAGATTCACCAGCGGCCGGTCCAGCCCGGTCCTCTCGTACTAAGGCCAGCCCCACTCAGATCTCCGGCGCCCACAACAGATAGGGACCGAACTGTCTCGCGACGTTCTGAACCCAGCTCGCGTGCCACTTTAATCGGCGAACAGCCGAACCCTTGGGACCTTCTCCAGCCCCAGGATGTGACGAGCCGACATCGAGGTGCCAAACCTCCCCGTCGATATGAGCTCTTGGGGGAGATCAGCCTGTTATCCCCAGAGTACCTTTTATCCTTTGAGCGATGGCCCTTCCATGCAGAACCACCGGATCACTATATCCGTCTTTCGACCCTGCTCGGCTTGTAGGCCCCACAGTCAAGCATGCTTATGCTATTGCACTCCCCGTACGGTTACCAAGCGTACTGAGCATACCTTTGAAAGCCTCCGTTACACTTTTGGAGGCGACCACCCCAGTCAAACTACCCGTCAAACAGTGTCCCCCGCTAAGCGGGGTTAGACACCGGACACAGAAAGGGCGGTATTTCAAGGGCGATTCCGAGGCCCCTGGCGAGGCCCCTTCGACATCTCCCGCCTATCCTACACATCCTGTGCCCAGTGGCAATGTTAAACTGTAGTGAAGGTTCATGGGGTCTTTCCGTCCCGTTGCGGGTACCCGGCGTCTTCACCGGGACCACAATTTCACCGAGCTCATGGCCGAGACAGCGCCCAGATCGTTACACCATTCGTGCAGGTCGGAACTTACCCGACAAGGAATTTCGCTACCTTAGGACCGTTATAGTTACGGCCGCCGTTTACCGGGGCTTCGATTCAATGCTTCTCCCGACAAGTGTCGGGATGACATCCCCTCTTAACCTTCCGGCACCGGGCAGGTGTCAGGCCTTATACTTCATCTTCCGATTTCGCAAAGCCATATGTTTTTGTTAAACAGTCGCCTGGGCCTTTTCACTGCGGCTCGGGTCGCCCCGAGCGCCCCTTCTCCCGAAGTTACAGGGCCATTTTGCCGAGTTCCTTAGCCATGATTCACTCGAGCACCTTAGGATCCTCTCCTCGACTACCTGTGTCGGTTTGCGGTACGGGCCTCCATAGCCTGGAGCTTAGCGGGTTTTCTTGGGAGTATGGTTACCTGCGCTGTCCGCTCCCCCGGGGGGTCGCGGTACTGTCGGGCTTCGGCACTCCGCCCGGACTTACCTGGGCGGCGTATACCTACGCCCTTCAACGTGCTATTCCGTCAGCACGCGGCAGTGTCACTGCTCCGTCGCCGCATCGCAGCTATAGAGGGTACGGGAATGTTGACCCGTTGTCCATCGGAATCCCCGTTCGGGTTATCCTTAGGCCCCGACTGACCCTGATCCGATTAGCGTTGATCAGGAAACCTCAGTCTTTCGGTGGGCGGGTTTCTCTCCCGCCTTATCGTTACTTATGCCTACATTTGCTTTTCCGTAAGGTCCAGGAAAGGTCGCCCCTTCCATTCGCCCCCTACGGAATGCTCCCCTACCATCCCGCCTTAAAGCGGGATCCAGGGCTTCGGTATACTGTTTGATGCCCGTTCATTATCCATGCCCGGCCGCTCGACTAGTGAGCTGTTACGCACTCTTTAAATGAATGGCTGCTTCCAAGCCAACATCCTAGCTGTCTGTGCAGCCGGACCCCGTTAGTCCAACTTAACAGTAATTTGGGGACCTTAGCCGCTGGTCTGGGTTCTTTCCCTCTCGGCGCGGGACCTTAGCACCCCGCGCCTCACTGCCGGCAATATTTCTATAGCATTCGGAGTTCGTCTGGATTTGGTAGGATTTGACTCCCCCGCACCCAATCGGTAGCTCTACCTCTATGAAACTCTCATGCCGACGCTGTTCCTAAAAACATTTCGGGGAGTACGAGCTATTTCCCAGTTTGATTGGCCTTTCACCCCTACCCACAGCTCATCCGGAAACTTTTCAACGTTTATCGGTTCGGTCCTCCAGTACCTGTTACGGCACCTTCAACCTGGCCATGGGTAGATCACAAGGTTTCGCGTCTGCCCCCTCTGACTCTGCGCCCTGTTCAGACTCGCTTTCGCTTCGGCTCCGCTCCTTAAAAGCTTAACCTTGCCAGAGAGGAGCAACTCGTAGGCTCATTATGCAAAAGGCACGCCGTCACCCCGCCAAAAGGCGGGGCTCCGACCGCTTGTAGGCACACGGTTTCAGGTTCTATTTCACTCCCCTGTCCGGGGTTCTTTTCACCTTTCCCTCACGGTACTGGTCCACTATCGGTCTCTCAGGAGTATTTAGCCTTGGCGGATGGTGCCGCCGGGTTCCCACAGGGCGTCTCCGACCCCGCGGTACTCAGGATCCTGCTGGGCCATTATCGCTTGCGTGTACGAGGCTATCACTCTGTACCGCCGGGCTTCCCATCCCGTTCCACTTCGCTTTAATGTAACCCTGTCGCAGTCCTACAACCCCGCACGTGCCGTGACACGTGCGGTTTGGGCTTCTTCCGTTTCGCTCGCCACTACTCCGGAAATCACTGTTGTTTTCTTCTCCTCCGCTTACTTAGATGTTTCAGTTCAGCGGGTTCGCGCTTGTGCAACATACCTTCAGTATGTTAGGTTACCCCATTCGGAAATCCGCGGATCAAACCGTATGTGCCGGTCCCCGCAGCTTATCGCAGCTTATCGCGTCCTTCATCGCCTCTGAGAGCCTAGGCATCCCCCGTGTGCCCTTATTTACTTTCTCTTTGTTGATAGATCGCTCTATCTGTTGCTCTCGCCGTCTTCTGTACGGCTTCTTCTTCCAGTATGTCAAAGAACTTTGTCCCCGGCGTCGCGCCGGGAAAAGTGGAGAATAACGGATTCGAACCGTTGACCCCCTGCGTGCAAGGCAGGTGCTCTAGCCAGCTGAGCTAATCCCCCAAGATAAGACGCTTCTCGTAGTCCCGAGCAGATTTGAACTGCTGACCCCTACATTATCAGTGTAGTGCTCTGACCAACTGAGCTACGGGACTCTTTTACCCCCTGCCAGCGGACAGCGCCACCGATCTCACATCTCTCCGGGTGTCTTCCTTATCCTTC
>NZ_MBTA01000028.1 GCF_003609575.1 Pelobium manganitolerans
TAGACATCACAGCGACCGGCGGAACAGGAAGCTATACCTACGTGTGGGACAACGGGAAGACCGGTGAAGATCTGACAGGTCTCACGGCCGGGACCTATAAAGTTATCGTTACGGATGCGAACGGATGTACGGCCACAGAGACGGTAACGATCGCCCAGCCAAGCGCTCCGTTAAGTTTGACCGGAACAAAAACAGACGTGAAATGCTTTGGTGAGAACACGGGAGCAATAGACATCACAGCGACCGGCGGAACGGGAAGCTATACCTACGTTTGGGACAACGGGAAGACCGATGAGGACCTGACAGCACTCACGGCCGGGACCTATGAGGTAACGGTAACGGATGCGAACGGATGCCAGGCGACAGAAACGGTCACTATTACCCAGCCGAGCGCTTCACTAAGCATCAGTGAAAACCATGCTAACGTGAAGTGCTACGGGTCTGCCAGTGGAAGCATAAACATCAGCGTAAGCGGAGGAAAAGCACCTTATGTTTATTCTTGGAGTAATGGAGCTATTACTCAAAACTTAAGCGCTTTGGAAGCAGGAGATTATACTTTAACAGTAAAAGACGCTAACAATTGTTTGGCGGCAATCGAAATAACAATTAGCCAACCTTTAGCGCCTTTAACATTAGTAGAAAACCATGAAGATATATTGTGTTACGGTGACGCAACAGGTAGTATTTCCTTAAAAGTGGATGGAGGTACAGCGCCTTACAGTTATCTATGGACAAATAACAAGGTAAGTAAAGATCTTGAGGGATTAAAAGCTGGGATTTATGCGGTAACAATTACAGATGCTAAAGGATGCACCATTGGCACACAAATTCAAATTAATCAGCCTGCTGCGCCTTTATCCATAACAGAAACACACCAAAACGTGGCTTGCTTTGGAACAAATACCGGAAGCATTGCTATCAATGTTTTAGGCGGAACTGCTCCGTATGCTTACGAATGGTCAAATGGGGTTGAAATCCAAAATCTAGACAATTTATTTGCAGGCGATTACGAAGTTAAGGTAACCGATAAAAACGGCTGTACCGTTATCAAAAAAATCCAGATCACTCAGCCCGTTGCTCCTTTGGCATTGAGCGAAACGCATGTAAATAATGGCTGCTATTCCGATAACATAGGAAAGATTACCCTTACGGCAACAGGAGGTGTTACTCCTTATACTTACCAATGGAGCAATGGCGCTACCACCAAAAATTTAGCAAACCTTGCCCCAGGTGTTTATCAAGTTGTGGTTACTGATAAAAACGAGTGTACACAAACATTATCAGTAGAAATTTTACCAATAAAGCCCTTTATAGTTAAAACCGAGGTAGAACAGATAAAATGTTTCGGGGATAACTCGGGTAAAATAAACCTTCAATTAAGTGGAGGAGAAGCTCCTTATCAGGTAAGTTGGTCTAACGGTTCAACTGGTCTGAGCCTACAAAACTTAGCTCCCGGAAATTATACCTATTCTGCAAAAGATGCTTTGGGTTGCGTTCAAACAAAGACCATCACCATCACTCAACCGCAACTACTTTCTGCAAAAGCTGAGGTTAAAAATACCAGTTGTAAGTACTCTCCAGATGGAGCAATAAAACTCAATGTTTTAGGCGGTACACAGCCTTATCGATTTATTTGGAATGGTACCGATAGAGGACAAAATAGTTCGTTAATCAATGTTAATGCAGGTAAATACGATATCACAATTATCGATGCAAATAATTGTTCTTTCAGCTTGGTAGCTGATGTTTTGCCAGGAAATTGTGCGCCAACTGCAAAAAACGACAGTTACAGCACCCTAGAAGATACGCCAATAACCATAAAAACGCCGGGAATTATCATCAATGATAGCGACCCCGATGATGACGATATCCGCGTTGCGGTGCATACGGCTAAAGACCCTTACGGCGATTTGGGCGATATTGACGGTGACAAAACCTCGTTTAAAACCACAAACGGTCGGATTATTTTAAATGCCGAAGGTTCTTTTACCTATATCCCAAACAAGAATTTTGTGGGTACCGAATATTTTATTTACAAAGCTACGGATGGCGATTTACGTTCGGATTATGCACGTGTCAGCATAGAAGTTACAGCCGTAAACGATCCGCCAAACGCAAATGACGACCATTTTACCATCAATGAAGATGAAAAATTGCTGGGCTCGGTTGCTTTAAATGATACCGATCCGGAGAACGACGAACTTCAATTTACGGTGGTGCTGCCGCCAACAAAAGGCAAGCTCAACCTTAACAAAGACGGTACTTTTGAGTACATCCCTGAAGCAAATTTTCACGGGACAATTACTTTTGGCTACCAAGTGTGCGATCCCGACGGCCTGTGCGATCAAGCGACAGCTACCATAGTGGTTATTCCGGTAAATGATGCGCCAATTGCTATGGATGATAAGTTTTCGTTGAAACGCGATGGCCAGATTGCCGAAACTGTTGCCACAAACGATACCGAGCCGGATTACGATCCAATGGTATTTAGCAAGCTCACTAATCCCGCGAACGGAAATTTAACGTTTAACGCCGATGGAACTTTTATTTACAAACCAACAGCTAATTTTAAAGGGATAGACACTTATAGCTACCGTGTTTGTGATCCTTTCGGTTTGTGCGATACCGCAACCGTTTCGCTTGTAGTGCAGCCGGTGGTTACCGTGAATTTAACACCAAGCAGGGCAGAGATAAAAGAAGGCGACACCATCTCGGTTACTGCAGTGCTCACAGAATCTTTGTTGGAAGATTTAACCGTATTCTTAAGCTACGGCGGTTCGGCACAAAATGAGCTAGATTATAAGCTGAGCGGCAATTTTATCTCAATGCTTATCCCTGCAAACCAAACCGAAACTACGCAACGGATTATTGTAAAAGCACTTGTGGACGATGTTAAGGATGATAACGAGACTGTAATTGGCAATATCAGCTCAACATCGCACCCAACTTTTGTCAACATCGGCACAAATTCGCTTATAAACATACGGGATGTTTATCCGGAAACGGTAACAAACACGCCGGATGAAAATCCGGACATTAACCCGGATCCTATGTTTTCACCAAACGGCGACGGGCAGGGCAATGAAAGTTTTATTATCTACAACATCACTAAATATCCGAACAACGAAGTGGTGATTTTTAACCGTTGGGGCAACGAGGTGTACCGCACCAAAGGCTACGATAACAAAGGCAATTCCTTTAAAGGCATCGCCAACGTGGGCATTTTAACAAATACCAATAAAGAACTGGTAGATGGGGTTTATTATTATTTGATTTATACCCACGAAAACAACAAACAAAAACTGAACAAAGGCTATGTGATTTTAAAACGATGACCGGTTGGTCCGGTGTCCGGGTTTAGTTGGTTCGGTGTTAGTTGGTTTGGTATTGATTGTTCAAAGTTTTCAGACTTACGATTTTTTCTGGCTAAGTGTGCAGAAAAATCGTAGGTCTTTAGAATACGTTTATTTACACCCACCCAACCTTTAACCTTAGGCCTCAATCCTTTACCAACCCTTCAGCCTCAACCCTTCAACCTTACGCCTCGGAAATCAGGCCCGCTCCTCCCAAATCATAGCTAAATTCACAATTGTTCTTACGGCTGCTTCCATATCTTGCACAGAAACCCATTCCTGTTTGCTGTGAAAAGCATGTTCGCCCGCAAATAGATTGGGGCAGGGCAAGCCCATAAATGATAATCGCGAGCCATCTGTTCCGCCGCGGATACTTTGTTTTTTCGGACTAATGCCCGCTCTTTCAATGGCTAAAAGCGCAAACGCGCTCACCTGTGGATGTTGCGCAATCACTTGTTTCATATTCCGGTACTGTTCGCTTATGCGGTAAGCGACCGATGCGTTAGGGTAGTTTTTAAGTACGTTTTCGCAGATGTTTTTTAATTCTTTTTCATGCTCGTGCAGTTTATGGTCCTCAAAATCCCTGATAATAAAGTCGATTAGGGCCTCTTCAACTTGTCCGCTAATGTTAACCGGATGCACAAAGCCTTCTTTATCTGCGGTGCTTTCTGGCGAAAGCCGGTTTTTGGGAAGTGCCGCAATTATCTCTCCGGCAATTTTAATGGCACTTTCCATTTTGCCTTTTGCAAAACCCGGATGTGCGCTTTGGCCTTTTATGTTCACCTGCATCCCATCGGCAGAGAAGGTTTCATCTTCAAAAGAGCCTAAAGTTTCTCCGTCTATAGTGTAGCCAAAATCGGCGCCAAGCTTTTTTAAATCTAAATGATCCACTCCTCGTCCAATTTCTTCATCGGGTGTAAACAAAACTTTAATTTCGCCGTGCTTGATATGCGGATTTTGCATCAAAAAATTCGCAGCGTCCATAATTTCTGCAATTCCGGCTTTATTATCGGCACCTAAAAGTGTGGTTCCGCTGGCGGTTATAATATCGTTTCCAATTTGCGCTTGTAAATCCGGGTGTTCGTGCAAACGCAAAACAACGGTCTCGTCATCGGGTAAAACTAAATCTTCTCCCTGATAGTTTTTGTGCACAATGGGTTTTACATTTTCGCCGCTACAATCTGGCGAGGTATCCATGTGCGAGCAGAAGCAGATTACCGCTACTTTTTTTGACGTATTGGCCGGAATGGTCCCAATCACGTAACCAAAATCGTCTATGCTAGCATCTGTAATGCCCATTTCTAGCAGTTCTTTAACCAATTCCTGGCCTAATATTTTTTGTTTAGCGGTAGATGGGAAAGTAAGGGAGCTATGGTCCGATTGGGTATCGAATTTTACATATTTTAGAAAGCGCTCTTTGACTGTATGTTGGATGTTCATAAAATACAATTTTGATTATCAAATTATTTGAAATATTTTTATGCCTTGTTCTGTGAAAGACAAAGAAAGTAAAAGATAGGTTGATAAACTTTAGAATTTTACATTAGCTTTTGAATAATTTGAAAAAATTAATATTTGCCCTTTTACTTTTTGTATCAGCAAATGCTTTTTCGCAAGCTACGTTTTACCGCATTGGTTTGGGCGTTAATGCTGGTTTAACAACAGCTTATACGGGTTTAACATATGGTCCCAGTCCTGTAGAAGGATTAGTAGGTTTTGCGCCAAGTAAAGGTTTAATGACTAACAAAACACGCTCTTTCGGCGGTTCTTTAGATTATTATTTTACGCCCTTTATTTATGGAGGCATCAACTACAATATGGTGCAATTGAAAGACGGAACAGATAAACATAATAGGGCTTTTGTTTCGGATTTTACCAATATTGAAATAAGAGGAAACGTTTCGGTAGGGCAGTTTATTGATTTTTCTTACAGTCCGTTTTTGTACGCCATACGTAACGTAAATGCTGGTTTAGGGATTGGTTTTATCAGCGGGACTAATAACGTGGCAGATTATGATCCTAATTTAAGTGTAACAGACACCAATCCTTTTCCGAGAAGGATGCACGCCGGAGACCTAGGTAAATCAAAATTCGACGGCGTGGTAGCTTTGCCAATCAGCATCGGTTATAATTTAAACCTGTATAACGCTTACCAAGAGGTGAAGTTTGTGGTAGGCTTTCAATACAAAATGGTATTTACTACTTCCGATGATTTAGATGGTTATGCAGATGATCCGAAAATTTTCCAAAACAACGCTAAAGATGCCTATACCTCTTTCGGGGTTTCTTTAAAATACTTATTTGGGCCTAGCGGCTTATACTTCAAGTAACCTGGTGAATATTGAAAGCCTCAGAAATTACTGCCTAAGCAAAGCCGGAGCTGCAGAAAGTTTCCCTTTCGGCGAAGAAACACTGGTGTTTAAAGTTGGCGATAAAATTTTTTTATTGGCGGGGCTGTCCAATCCCATAAGCTTCAATGCCAAATGTACACCCGCTTGGGCACTAGAACTTCGGGAAAAATATGCGGCCGTACAGCCGGGCTACCACATGAACAAAAAACATTGGAATACCGTTTTTTACAACCAAAACCTGCCAAACAGTCTTTTAACCGAGTTGATTGATCATTCGTACAGCTTGGTTTTTAACAGTTTACCTCAAAAAATACAACAACAAATCCATGCAACAATTTCTAAATGAAACGCCGGTATCGTTTGTTATTTTCGTTTTTACCATAGCTACCAGCGTTTACGCCTTTTATAACCCATCATTATACGGAAGGTTGATGTTGCATCCTTACTCGGTATCTCGCGGGAAAAGTATTTTCCAGCTGTTAAGCAGTGGTTTTGTACATAAAGATTGGCAGCATTTAATATTTAATATGCTGTCTTATTATTTCTTCGCCTTCAACTTAGAGCGCGCAATTGGCCATTGGCAGTTTGCTTTGTTGTACTTGCTTTCTTTAATCCTAAGCGATTTGCCAACCGTCCAGCAGCATAAAAACCATTATAATTACCATAGTTTGGGCGCGTCAGGCGCAGTTTGTGCCGTTTTATTCTCTTATATCCTTTTCTCGCCTTTCTCTTCCTTATTTATCATCCCAATACCATTTCCAATTCCGGCAATCGTTTACGGCGTGCTGTTTTTGGTTTACAGCTCATACGCTAGCAGGCACGCAAATGACGGGATAAACCACGATGCACATTTCTACGGTGCTATATCCGGCGTATTAATCACGGTGCTGTTGTATCCTCAGGTAATCCAATATTTCATCAGCACTGTTGAGGCTAAGTTTGGGATTTAGTATTGCAAATCAGTAGGTTATCAAAATAAAATTCAACAAAATTGCGTCGCAAGCTTGAAACAATAGAAAAAATTGTTACATTTGCAACGATTCGAAAGAGGGGACGATAGTCCCCTCTTTCTATTTTAGGTACAAATTATGGGCGTAGAGGCACGTATTAGAGCGTTAGTAGAAGAAAAATTGGCGGATAGGCCTGATCTTTTTATTGTTGAGCTAAAAGTAGTAAACAATTCAAAGGTGATAATTCTGTTAGACGGCGATAAGGGCATAGGCATACAAGATTGCGCGGCGGTTAGTCGCCACGTAGGTTTTCATTTAGAGGAAGAAAACCTTTTTGACAGTGCTTATAACCTTGAAGTTGGCTCGCCCGGTTTAGATGCGCCTTTAGTATCAGATAGGCAATTACAAAAAAATGTAGGCCGCCTTTTAGAAATAAAACTTAAAGACGGTAAAAAAACCGAAGGAGAGTTGCTAGGCGCCGATGAAGAGCAGGTGGTAATTATGGAGGTGCTTAAAGAAAAAAATCGCAAGCCCCGTAAAGCCGAGCGCGGTATAAAAAGAGACGAAATAGCCGAGATAAAAGTTGGCGTTTCTTTTAAATAACAACGTAACAAAGAAAAATATCAATGATATAAAATGAGCAGTATTAATTTAATCGATTCATTTCAGGAGTTTAAAGACTTCAAGAATATTGACCGCCCGACGGTTATCAGTGTGTTGGAAGAAGTTTTCCGCAGTATGTTGCGCAAGCGGTTTGGCACCGATGAAAATTGCGACATCATCGTAAACCCAGATAACGGAGATTTGGAAATTTGGAGAACGCGTACCGTTATGGAAGATGGTTTTTCTGAAGATGACGATCTTGAAATTGAACTGGCAGACGCTCATAAAATAGATCCGGATTTAGAAGTTGGGGACGATTTTATTGAACAGATTACCTTAGAAAGTTTTGGCCGCAGAGCAATTTTAGCAGCCCGCCAAACTTTGGTTTCTAAAATTTTGGAGTTAGAGAAAGACGAAATTTTCAAAAATTATAAAGATAGGGTAGGCGAAATTGTTACCGGAGAAGTTTACCAGGTTTGGAAAAAAGAAACTTTGGTTTTGGATGATGAAGGTAACGAGTTGATTTTGCCTAAAACAGAACAAATCCCGGCAGATTATTTCAAGAAAGGCGATTCTGTACGTGCAGTGGTGCATAAAGTGGAAATGTTGAACAGCAACCCACGCATCATCATCTCCAGAACAGCGCCAGAGTTTTTACAGCGTTTGTTTGAGCTGGAAGTTCCAGAGATTTTTGACGGCCTCATCACCATCAAAAAAATCGTGCGCGAACCGGGCGAAAGAGCTAAAGTTGCTGTAGAATCTTATGATGACCGTATAGATCCGGTAGGTGCCTGCGTAGGTATGAAAGGTTCGCGTATACACGGGATTGTTAGAGAGTTGAAAAACGAAAACATCGACGTTATCAACTTCACCAGCAATATTTCACTTTACATCCAACGTGCATTGTCGCCAGCAAAAATCACCTCTATTAAATTAGATGATGAAACCATGCGTGCGGCGGTTTACCTTAAGCCAGACCAAGTGTCATTGGCAATTGGCCGTGGCGGACATAATATTAAATTGGCCGGGAAATTAACCGGTTACGAAATTGATGTTTATCGCGAATCTACCGAAGAAGAGGAAGATGTGGATTTAGAAGAATTTGCAGACGAAATTGACGGTTGGATTATCGATGAATTTAAAAAGATAGGTTTAGATACCGCAAAAAGCGTAATTGCATTAAGCACTGCCGAGTTGGTAAAACGTACTGATTTGGAAGAAGAAACGATTGAAGAAGTGCTTGATATTTTACGCTCGGAATTTGAATAATTTTTGTTTTGCAGTAAGTAAACGTACTTTTGTTTTATATAAGTTAGAAAGAGAACATTAAATGTCAGAAGACAAAAAACTAGGAATTTTAAAAGTTGCGAAAGAGCTAAACATCGGTTTAGGAACCATCGCCGAGTTTTTGAATGGCAAAGGCTTCAACGTAGAGGCTAAACCTAACACAAAGCTCGACGATGAGATGTACCGTGCTCTTTTAAAAGAATATCAGGGCGATAAGATCCTGAAGGAGGAGGCAAAAAGTATCGTAATTGGTAAAATCCGTCGCGAAGACGCAAATACCACTATCGAGTCTACTCCGGCTGCAGCACCGGCTAAACCAAGTGATGATCATGAAGAAATCCTGATCAAAAACGCGGGCGCTCCGGCTGTTCCGTCGCAACCGGCTGCCCAAAAACCGGCAGAACCGGAAGTTCCTAGTACAGGCAACGCTCCTGGCGTTAAAGTTGTTGGCAAAATTGATCTTGATAGCTTAAATACCAGGACCCGTCCGGAGAAAAAAACGGAAGAACCACAACCCGAGCCGGCAAAGCCCCTAGCGCCAGAACCGGTAAAAGAAGAAGCTCCAAAAGCCGAAACTAAGGTGGAAGTACCGGAGCCGGTTAAAGAAAAAGAGCCAGAAGCACCAAAAGCAGAGGAAAAACCTGTCGAGGTAGCTCCTAAAGAGGAAAAAGCACCTGTTGAAAAGCCGGTTGCTACATCTGCCCCAGCAAAAGCAGAAGAAAAACCTGCGCCGGTGGTTAAAAAAGAAGAGCAAAGCAGCACTACAGAGGAGGATGACGAGGTAATTAGGGCCAGGGCAAAACAGCTTACGGGGCCAAAAGTTATCGGCCGTATTGAACTTCCGGTAGATCGGAAAAAAGATCAGCCGGTGGCATCTTCATCAAACCCTAATACAGCTGATAATAAACGCAAACGTAAACGCAAACCTACTGTTGGTGGTCCAGCCAGGCCGGGTCAAGGTCAGGGACAAGGTACCGGTGGCGGTTTTAACCGTGGCCAAGACGGTGGCAACAGAAACAATACCAGGCCTCCGCATAAAAAAGGACAGCCTTTGCCGCCTAAAGCAGAGCCTACAGATAAAGAAATCCAAGATCAAATTAAGGCTACTTTAGCTAGATTAAGTGGCGCAGGTAAATCAAGCAAGTTTGCACAGCGCTCCAAACTAAGAAGACAAAAACGCGACGACGTAGCAGCCAACGCCGAAGAAAGAATGATGGCGGAGGAAATGGAATCAAAAATCTTGAAAACCACCGAGTTTGTTACCGCAAACGAGTTGGCTACCATGATGGATGTTTCTGTAACCGAGGTTATTGCTACTTGTATGAGCTTAGGCTTGTTTGTTTCTATCAACCAAAGGCTAGATGCCGAAACCTTGACCATCGTTGCAGATGAATTTGGATACGAAATCCAGTTTGTTGGTGCCGAAGAGGAAGAGATAAATTTGGAAGAGGAAGACCGCGAGGAAGATTTGGTTTCGCGTTCGCCGATAGTAACGGTAATGGGCCACGTGGATCACGGTAAAACATCATTGCTGGATTTTGTTCGTAAAGCAAACGTAATATCTGGCGAAGCCGGCGGTATAACACAACATATTGGTGCTTATGAAGTAACGGTAGAAGGCGACAAGAAAATCACTTTCTTAGATACGCCAGGTCACGAAGCCTTTACAGCCATGAGGGCGCGTGGTGCTAAAGTAACCGATGTTGCCATTATTGTAATTGCAGCGGACGATACCGTGATGCCACAAACAACGGAAGCAATTAACCACGCAATGGCGGCAAACTTGCCAATTGTATTTGCGTTTAATAAAATGGATAAGCCGGGTGCAAACCCAGATAAAATACGCGAGCAACTATCTGCAATGAACATTTTGGTAGAGGAGTGGGGCGGTAAATACCAAACCCAGGAAATTTCTGCTAAAACCGGGATGAATGTAGATAAGCTTTTAGAAAAAGTACTGCTAGAGGCCGAGTTGCTTGAGCTAAAAGCCAACCCTAAAAAACGAGCCGTAGGTACTGTTATTGAGGCGCAGTTGGATAAAGGTAGAGGTTATGTAGCCACTGTTTTAGTAGAAGCCGGAACGTTAAAAGTAGGTGATCCTATTTTGGCGGGCTCGTACAGTGGTAGAGTAAAAGCTTTGTATAACGAGCGTGGCGCCAGAATCCAAAAAGTTGGACCATCGCAACCGGTACAGGTTTTAGGTTTCCAAGGTGCGCCACAAGCGGGCGATCGCTTTAACGGTGTGGAAAGCGAATCAGAAGCGCGCGATATTGCAAACAAACGTTTACAATTACAACGTGAGCAAGGTTTGCGCACGCAGAAACACATCACGTTGGATGAAATTGGCCGTCGTTTGGCTATCGGTAACTTTAAAGAGCTTAACATTATCATCAAAGGTGACGTGGACGGCTCTGTTGAGGCACTTTCAGACTCGCTACAAAAACTATCTACTGATGAAATTCAGGTGAAGATTGTTCACAAAGCGGTTGGTCCAATCTCAGAATCAGACGTGTTATTGGCTACAGCTTCAGATGCGATTATTATCGGTTTCCAGGTTCGTCCATCTGCCGGAGCGCGTAAACTGGCCGAAGCCGAAGAGATTGATGTTCGCTTGTACTCTGTAATTTACAAAGCCATTGAAGAAATTAAGTCTGCAATGGAAGGGATGTTGGCGCCAGAGTTTGAAGAGAAAATTGTGGCCAACGTTGAGATACGAGAAACCTTTAAAATCACCAAAGTGGGTACCATTGCAGGTTGTATGGTGTTGGATGGAACCATCAACAGAAACAGCAAAATCCGCATCATTCGCGAAGGTGTAGTGATTTACACTGGCGAGCTCGAATCGCTTAAGCGTTATAAAGATGATGTGAAAGAAGTTTCTAAAGGTTACGAGTGCGGTTTAAACATCAAAGGTTACAACGATATCCAAGTGGGCGATATAGTTGAAGCTTACGAGCAAGTAGAAGTAAAACGTAAACTTTAAAGTTCTAAATTAATATTACAAGCCTCTGATTTTTCAGGGGCTTTTTTGTTTTGAGGCATTTCGACGTTCAGCAAAAACTGTATAATCCTTCACCAAAAACAGACAAAAGCCAAACAAAAAAAAGCTATTTTTGCGTTTTCAAAAAATCGAGCATGATTTACTTCTTTCAAAATCCATCAGATACCATTTTTGTTTTACAAGCCGAGCAAACGCTTAACGATGCTGATATCCAAAAATTGGAATGGCTATTTGGCGACGCTAAAATTATCCAACAGGAAACATTAGAAGGTTCTTTTGTTGGTCCACGTGCCGCGATGATTACCCCTTGGAGCACCAACGCTGTGGAAATTACCCTTACTATGGGTATCGGTGGCATCTTGAGGATAGAAGAATTTAAGAGAGTAGATGCAGATTTTTCTGATTTTGACCCGATGCTTTCTCAGAAATATTCGGGTTTAGGTCAAAACGTATTTTTCAACGATATTAAACCTGAGCCCATTTTAGAGATTACCGACATTGTGGCATATAACAAGCAGGAAGGCCTTTCTTTAAGCGATGAAGAGGTGAATTACCTGACGTCGTTGGCGCAAAAATTGGGCAGGCCGCTAACAGATTCTGAAGTTTTTGGTTTTTCGCAAGTAAACTCCGAGCACTGCCGCCATAAAATCTTCAACGGAAAATTTGTGATTGATGGGGAAGAACAACCTTCTTCATTATTTAAGCTCATCAAAAAAACATCAGAAGAAAACCCTAATGATATTGTTTCTGCTTATAAAGACAATGTGGCTTTTATAAAAGGTCCAAAAGTGCAGCAATTTGCGCCAAAGCGTGCCGATGAACCTGCGTTTTATGCGGTAAGCGATTTTGACTCTGTAATATCTGTTAAGGCAGAAACACATAATTTCCCTACCACGGTTGAGCCTTTTAATGGCGCGGCAACCGGTTCTGGTGGCGAAATACGCGACCGTTTAGCTGGCGGACAAGGTTCTTTGCCATTGGCCGGCACAGCCGTCTATATGACAGCGCTTTCGCGTTTAGCGGATGACAGACCATGGGAAAAAGGGGTGAAAGAAAGAGATTGGTTGTACCAAACACCAATGGATATTTTAATTAAAGCATCAAACGGTGCAACAGATTTCGGAAATAAATTTGGCCAACCTCTAATTACCGGCTCTGTTTTAACTTTTGAGCACGAGGAAGACGGCAGAACTTTGGGTTTCGACAAGGTGATTATGCTTGCCGGCGGTATCGGTTACGGTAAAGCCAGTCAGGCGCAAAAGAAGAAGCCAAAACAAGGGGATAATATTGTGATTTTAGGTGGCGATAACTACCGTATTGGTATGGGCGGTGCAGCAGTTTCTTCTGCCGATACCGGCGAACATGGTAGCGGTATCGAACTAAACGCCATCCAACGTTCTAATCCAGAGATGCAAAAAAGAGCAGCCAATGCGGTGCGCGGATTGGTAGAAAGCGATTTAAACCCGATTATTTCTATCCATGATCACGGCGCTGGCGGTCATTTAAACTGCCTTTCCGAATTGGTGGAAGAAACCGGCGGATTGATTGATTTGGATAAATTACCTGTTGGCGACCCGACTTTATCTGCAAAAGAGATCATCGGCAACGAATCACAAGAACGTTTAGGTTTGGTGATAGGGGATGAGCATATTGAAACTTTGCAAAAGATAGCAGACAGAGAACGCTCGCCAATGTACACCGTGGGCAAAGTCACCGGCGACCACCGTTTCACCTTTAAATCCGAAAAAACTGGCGCAAAACCAATGGATTTAGAGCTGGCGGCGATGTTCGGCAGTTCGCCTAAGATTGTGATGACGGATAAAACCGTTAAACAACAATATCAGGGCATTAGCTATGATAGCGCAAAACTGCAAACCTACTTAGAACAAGTTTTACAACTGGAAGCAGTTGCTTGTAAAGACTGGCTAACCAACAAAGTGGACCGTTGCGTTGGCGGACGTGTAGCCAAGCAACAGTGCGCAGGCCCTTTGCAGCTGCCTCTGAACAATTGCGGCGTTACCGCATTAGATTTTCAGGGGAAAGAAGGTATTGCAACCTCGATAGGACACTCGCCTTTAACCGCCTTAATTGACGCGGCGGCGGGCAGCAGAAACGCTGTTGCCGAAGCGCTTTCCAACATTATTTGGGCACCTTTAAAAGACGGTTTAAAAAGCGTGTCGCTTTCCGCCAATTGGATGTGGGCCTGCAAAAACGAGGGTGAAGACGCACGTTTGTACGAAGCGGTGAAAGCTTGTTCGGATTTTGCCATAGCGCTTGGCATCAATATCCCAACCGGAAAAGACTCTCTGTCCATGAAACAAAAATATCCGGACGGTGAAGTTATTGCGCCCGGCACGGTAATTATTTCTGCAGGTGCCAACTGTAACAATGTTTCTAATGTGATAGAGCCTGTTTTGCAAAAAAACGGTGGTGCTATCTATTATATCAATCTCTCTAACGACACTTACAAACTTGGCGGTTCTTCTTTCGCACAGATATTAAACAAAATTGGCAACGAGGCGCCAGATGTTAAAGATGTCGCTGCATTGAAAAATATGTTCAATGTAATGCAACAGCTGATAAAAAACGGTAAAATTGAAGCAGGTCACGATATTGGAAGCGGGGGCTTAATTACTACTTTATTAGAAATGTGCTTTGCTGATGTGAATTTGGGCGCAAAAATCGATCTCAGTTCGTTAGGAGAAGAAGACAGTATAAAATTGTTGTTTTCAGAGAATATCGGCTTAGTTTTCCAAGCAAAAGCTTCAGCAGAAGAAGTTTTAACAAAGGCAGGTGTGCAGTTTCATAAAATTGGTGAGGTGCTTTCAACCGCTAAGTTGGAACTTAGCAATGCCACAGATCAATATAGTTTTGACATTGCGCACTTGCGCGATGTTTGGTTTAAAACATCGTACCTGCTAGATAGCAAACAAACCGCCAACGGCTTAGCCAAAGAGCGTTTTGATAATTATAAAAACCAACCGCTAGTTTTCAAATTTCCAGCAAATTTTGATGGGAAAGCGCCACAGATTAACCCTACTAAACCGCGTCCTAAGGCAGCAATCATCCGCGAAAAAGGCAGTAACTCTGAACGCGAAGTAGCCAACGCCATGTATTTAGCAGGTTTCGATGTGAAGGATGTTCACATGACCGACCTAATAACCGGCCGCGAAACTTTGGAAGATATACAGTTTATTGGTGTTGTAGGTGGTTTTTCCAATTCGGATGTTTTGGGTTCTGCTAAAGGTTGGGCCGGTGCGTTTTTATATAACGAGAAAGCTAAATTAGCGTTGGAGAACTTTTTTGCTCGGGAAGATACGCTTTCGGTAGGTATCTGCAACGGTTGTCAGCTGTTTATCGAGCTGGGTTTAATCAATAAAACTCACCAACAGAAGCCTAAGATGTTGCATAACAAGAGCGGCAAGCACGAGAGCATATTTACCTCATTAAAAATCGAGGAAAACAATTCTGTAATGTTATCAAGCTTAGCCGGTACAACTTTGGGGGTGTGGGTATCGCACGGCGAGGGCAGGTTCTCTTTGCCTTATAGCGAGGATAAATACAAAATTGTAGCAAAATACGGTTATGATCAGTATCCGGCCAGCCCTAACTTCTCTGACTACAATACTGCTGTAATGAGCGACGATACCGGCCGCCATTTAGTGATGATGCCGCACCTGGAGCGTTCACTTTTCCAGTGGAACTGGGCAAACTATCCAAAAGGCCGAAAAGATGAGGTTTCGCCGTGGATGGAAGCCTTTGTTAACGCCCGTAAATGGATTGAAGAAAGAGAAAAGTAACAGCAAATCGCTTCAGATTATACAGCCTCAAAATGCTTTTGAACAAAGAGCAATTTGAGGCTTTTTTAATGCAAAAGACATTTCTAAAAAAATAAAGTCTACTAAATCCATATATTTTATATATTTGTCGCGGATTTATCTTCCGATAGGCTTTGGAACTGCTCTAAAGCCTTTTGTGGGAAGTCCACCACGGTGTTGTTTGAAATTGATTTAAGGAACAAACCGTCTAAAAAGCATTTGATTTAAATTATGTTAAGTTTTAGAAGCGAAATTGAGAACCCGGTAGTTCAAAAAGAAATTATTGACCTCGAGCGCAAAATCCGCGCTTTCCGCGATGGCAAAATCCACGACGATAAATTTAAAAGTCTAAGGTTGGCTCGCGGTATTTACGGTCAGCGCCAGCCGGGCGTTCAAATGGTGCGTATCAAAATCCCTTTCGGAAAAGTGACTTTCCAGCAGATATTGAAAATTGCCGATGTGTCGGACGAGTTTGCATCATCAAACCTGCACTTTACTACGCGTTCTGATATCCAAATCCACTACGTAAGTTTGGACCGTACGCCCGAGCTTTGGGCGCGTTTGGCCGAAGACGGAATTACCACACGCGAAGCCTGCGGAAACACCGTACGTAACGTTACAGCTTCTTGCATAGCCGGTATCGACCCGAAAGAGCCTTTTGACGTTTCGCCTTATGCTTACGCTTTCTTTAAATACTTTTTGCGCAATCCTGTTTGCCAGGAGATGGGCCGTAAGTTTAAATTCGGCTTTTCTTCAAGTGATGATGATACCGCGATATCTTTTATTCACGATGTGGGTTTTATCCCGAAAGTAAGGATAGAAAACGGCGAGGAAGTGCGCGGTTTTAAAGTAGTATTGGGCGGCAGTTTGGGTGCACAGCCATACATTGGCCAGTTGGTAACAGAGTTTATGCACGAGGATTTAATTATTCCTTTTGGAGAGTCTGTTTTGCGCGTTTTTGACCGTTTTGGCGAACGCACCAACAGAAATAAGGCACGTTTAAAATTCTTGTTGAACAAAGTGGGTTTTGATGAGTTTTTGAAAATGGCCGAGGAAGAGCGCATTGCCACTAAGGTAAAAACTTACAAAATAGACCGCGATAGCATCCCAACACCTAACATCCCAGAGGCGATTGTTACGGATGTAGAAATTCCGGCCGAGCGCAAGCTGGCTTACGAAATGTGGTTGGCTACAAACGTGTTCGAGCAAAAGCAAAAAGGTTTCAACGGTGTTTTTGTAAAGGCAAAAACCGGCGATATGTCAACCACGGTAGCTCGCCAGTTTATTGCGGCTATCAGACCGTACGCTTCAGACGAGTTGCGTGTAACCATCAGCCAAGGTTTGTTGTTAAAATACGTGCGTACCGAAAACCTAGCGGCGCTGTTTTTAGCTTTAGATGCATTAAAACTAACCGAACCGGGCCATGATAGCGTTGCCGATGTTACAACCTGCCCAGGAACAGATACTTGTAATTTAGGTATCTCCAATTCTATGGAGCTTTCTCGCGTGCTAGAATCAGTGATTTACGAAGAATACGAGGAGTTTGTTTACAACAAAGACATCAAAATAAAAATTAGCGGCTGTATGAACAGCTGTGGCCAACACGGTATTGCACATATTGGCTTCCACGGAAGCTCTATGAAAGTGAACGGCAGAGTGATGCCAACCGCACAGGTGCTTATTGGTGGCGGTGTAGTTGGAAACGGAGAAGGCAGAGCGGCGGATAAAGTGATTAAAGTGCCTACCAAACGTGCGCCGCAGGTATTGCGTGCCATTTTAGACGATTATAAAATGAAGTCTGATGCTTATGGCAATTTCCATCAATATTACGATGCAATGGGTAAAGATTATTTTTACCAGTTGTTAAAACCTATCGCAGACCAGTCAAACGTGGAAGACCATGAATATATAGATTGGGGGCATGAGGAAACTTATGAGAAGGCGATTGGCGTGGGCGAGTGCGCAGGGGTAATTATTGACTTAGTGGCTACCTTGATGTTCGAAGCCGAAGAAAAGTACAGCTGGGCCTTAGAATCTTACGAAGCTAAAGCTTGGGCTGATGCCATTTATCACGCTTACAATACCATGATTAGCGGTGCAAAAGCATTGCTCTTAGATAAGGGAGTTAGCAAAAGCACACAAATTGCAGTTTTAGATGCGTTTGATGAAAACTTTAGCGGCCAGTTTGGGCTTGCCAGCTTAAAAGATATAGTTCTGCAAATCAATAAAAACGAGCCGTCAGAAACTTTTGCAGAAGCATATCTGGCGCAAGCCAATGACTTTTTAGGTCAGATTAAAAATTTTAGAGAACAACCCGCAATAGTTTAATTTTTAGCCGTAAAGGCGTATATGAGTTTACCAACTAAAGATATTGCGGATAAGACTATCGAAAACGGCAACGAGCTGTTTCCGATATTTTTAAAATTGCACAACCTGCAAACTTTGTTGGTAGGTGGCGGTAACGTAGGTTTAGAAAAGCTTAGCGCTTTATTAAACAACAGTCCGCAAGCCAAAGTAAATATCGTTGCAGATCGCTTTTTGCCCGAGGTAAAAAGTTTGGCAAACGCACACACGAACATCAACATCATCGAACGTAAGTTTGAAGAAAATGATTTAGACGGCGCAGATTTGGCCATTTTAGCTACTGATGATTACCAACTGCACCAGTACATTTGCACTTTAGCTAAAGAGCGGGGCATTTTGGTAAACGTTGCAGACACGCCCGAGCTGTGCGATTTTTATTTGAGTTCAATCGTTAAAAAGGGCAACTTAAAAATCGCCATTTCTACCAACGGCAAGTCGCCTACGGTAGCAAAGCGTATAAAAGAGGTGTTAAATGAGAATATCCCTAGCGAAATTGATGAGACGCTAGAGCATATGAATCAGTTGCGCAACACTTTAAGTGGCGATTTTAGCGATAAAGTACGTGCTTTAAATGCAGCAACGGCAACTTTGGTACAAAAGCCCGAAGAGCAAGTTCCTTTATCGCCACGTAAGGTGAGTTTCGCAATCTGGAGCTTGGTAGTAGCTTTTGCGGCACTAACCTTTTATGTGGTTTGGAAAGAAGAGCCAGAGTTTAGAGCTTATGTAGAGGGTATAAACCCTAAATTTTACTGGTTTTTGGGGGCAGGTTTTGTGTTTGCGATGATTGATGGCGCCATAGGAATGTCTTACGGGGTAACCTCGACAACGTTTTCGCTCTCCTTAGGTATTCCGCCCGCATCTGCAAGCACCGCAGTCCACATTTCCGAGATTTTGAGCAACGGAATTGCCGGCTGGATGCACTTTAAAATGGGAAACGTAAACAAGAAATTGTTTAAAATCTTGATTATTCCCGGAATTATCGGCGCGGTTAGCGGTGCTTTTATTCTTTCGTCATTAGAAGAATACAACCATTACACCAAACCTTTAATTTCTGTTTACACGCTTATTTTAGGTATAGTAGTGCTTAAAAAGGCCTTAAACATCCAAAGAAAGAAACGTGCTAAAGCCAAAAAAATCACAAAAATTGGGCCTTTGGGCTTTTTTGGAGGTTTTATAGATGCGGTAGGTGGCGGTGGCTGGGGCTCAATTGTGTTGTCTACACTAATTGCAGGTGGCAGAAGCGCGCGCTACTCTTTGGGTACCGTAAAAATGACGCGCTTTTTTATCGCGCTTTTAAGCTCGCTCACCTTTGTTACCATGTTAGATGGTTTACGTTGGTACGCCGTTGCCGGTTTGGTAATAGGAAGCGCTTTAGCGTCGCCAATCGCTGCTAAAGTGTCTAATAAAATATCAGCTAAAACCATTATGGTTGCTGTAGGTATAATAGTAATTTTGGCCAGTTTAAACACCATCAGTAAGTTTTTACTGGCATTTTAACAGAATTGTGCAGATGAATATAGAAGAAGTAAAAAAAGCAATTGCCGGATTTAGTCCGCAAGAAGTGCTGGCTTTTGTATCCCAAAGCTTTCCCGGTAAGGTTATTTTTTCTACCAGTTTTGGCTGGGAAGATCAAGTAATTACCGATATGATTTTCTCGGCAAACTTGCCCATCAAAGTTTTCACTTTGGATACCGGCCGTATGTTTACCGAAACCTACTACACTTGGAACCGTACATTGGAGCGCTACCAGAAACCTATCGACGCATTTTATCCTGATAAAGAGAAATTGCAGGAAATGGTGAGCAAAAAGGGGCCAAGCAGTTTTTACGACTCTGTAGAAAACCGCAAAGAGTGCTGTGGCATTCGTAAGGTAGAGCCACTAAATCGCGCCTTAGCGGGCTATGATGTTTGGATTACGGGTATCCGTGCAGACCAATCTGCGAACCGCGAGGATATGCACTGGGTAGAGTGGGATGCTGCGCACAACTTAATTAAAGTGCATCCGCTGTTTTTTTGGACTTTAAATGAAGTTAAAAGCTACGTGAATGATAAAAATGTACCCTACAACCCTTTGCACGATAAAGGTTTCCCAAGCATAGGATGCCAACCTTGTACCCGCGCCGTACAGCCGGGTGAAGATTTTAGAGCCGGACGCTGGTGGTGGGAAGATGCAAGTAAAAAAGAATGCGGTTTGCACGATGTAAGCGCGCATGAAGAAGTGTTTAAACCTTAAGGTAAGGTTTAAGGTACGAAGTATAAGGCGTAAGGTTTAGGATGTTGAGGTATATAACGCAAAGCTTAAACAGAAAACTTGTATAAAAATAGGTTTACGCTTATTTAATTGATATAAAATTTAAAAGTATTGGATTAGATTTCTGACGGGAAAACGCCTCCTATCTCACATCTCAATACTCAATATTAAAAAAGAAGTTTTGAGCAGAGTTTAAGTCGTTTTATAAGTCTCATATCTCACATCTCAATACTCAATACTAAAATAAAAATGGATTATTTAGATCAACTCGAGGCAGAAGCAATTGCAATTTTAAGAGAAGTTGCCGGGCAGTTCGAAAAACCCGCTCTCCTTTTTTCTGGAGGAAAAGATTCGATTACGTTGGTGCGTTTAGCCGAAAAGGCTTTCCGCCCGGGGAAATTTCCCTTCCCGTTGGTGCATGTAGATACAGGCCACAACTTTCCGGAGGTAATTGAATTCCGCGACAGGATGATAGAGAGAATTGGTGAAAAACTGATTGTTGGGCATGTACAAGATGCTATTGACCAAGGTAAAGTGATTGAGCAAAAAGGGAAAAATGCCAGCAGAAATCCTTTACAAACCGTTACTTTGTTAGAAACGATAGAAAAACATCAGTTTGATGCTTGTATTGGTGGCGCACGCCGAGATGAAGAAAAAGCCCGTGCAAAAGAACGTATTTTTTCTGTACGCGATGAGTTTGGCCAGTGGGATCCAAAACGCCAAAGGCCAGAACTTTGGAACATCTACAACGGCAAAATACATAAAGGAGAAAATGTGCGCGTTTTCCCGATAAGCAACTGGACAGAGTTGGATGTTTGGAATTACATTAAAAGAGAAAATATCGAAATCCCGTCTATCTATTTCTCGCACAACCGCGAAGTGATTGAACGTAACGGCGTTTGGATGGCTGCGCATGAGTATTTGAACATGGACGAGGATGATGTAGTGGTAACCAAAAGTGTACGTTTCCGTACCGTTGGCGACATGACTTGCACTGCTGCCGTAGAATCAGAAAAAACAGAGATTGATGATATTATCCAAGAAATCAGTCAATCGAAAATTAGTGAAAGAGGCGCGCGTATGGACGACAAAGTTTCTGAAGCCGCCATGGAAGACCGTAAAAAAGGAGGATATTTCTAATGGATATTTTAAAATTTTTAACAGCAGGCAGTGTTGATGACGGTAAAAGTACCTTAATTGGCCGTTTACTTTACGATACAGGTTCTGTGCTGGCCGATCAGTTAGAAGCTATCCAAAAATCCAACCGCAAAAATGACGACGGCACGGTTGATTTAGCTATTTTAACGGATGGATTAAAAGCCGAACGCGAGCAGGGCATAACCATTGATGTGGCTTATAAATACTTTCAAACAGAGAAACGTAAGTTTATTATTGCCGATACCCCGGGACACATCCAATACACCAGAAACATGGTTACTGGGGCTTCAAATGCCGATTTAGCCATTATTTTAATTGATGCGCGCAAAGGCGTAATTGAGCAAACCATCCGCCACTCGTACTTGGTTTCTCTGCTTAATTTAGAGCATTTGGTGGTTTGCGTAAATAAAATGGATATGGTGGATTATAGCGAGGAAGTTTTTGAGAAAATCCATGCAGACTATCACGCTTTAGCGGTTAAACTAAATATACACGAGGTAACTTTTATTCCTGTAAGTGCTTTACGCGGCGATAATATTGTGCACGAGTCTTTAAATATGCCTTGGTACAAAGGCAAAAGTTTGTTGGATCATTTAGAGACCGTTCCGGTACGCGAAATGGACACTTTATTACCTGCACGTATAACGGTGCAGTGGGTGGTACGTCCGCAAACCGACGAACTGCACGATTACCGCGGGTACGCAGGTCGTGTGTTAAGTGGTGCCATTAAAACAGGTGATGCGATAAAAATTTATCCTTCCGGAACCCGCTCAACGGTAGCACGCATCGAAACATTTGACGGAGACCATAACATTGCAGAGGAAGGCAAGTCCATTACTTTGCACTTGGCAGATGATGTGGATGTAAGCCGTGGCGATCTTTTTGGTGAGGTCGAACGTCCGCCGATTGTAGCTAACGAAATCGAAGCTGATATTTGCTGGATGGACACCCGCGAGCTGGATACCTCGGCAACTTATTTTATACAGCACAACAGCCGTGTTACGCGCTGCAAAATCAAAGAGATTTTGTATAAAGTAAACATCAATACTTTAGAAAAGGTTAATGCCGATACTTTTGGGTTAAATGATATTGGCCGCGTAGAAATTAAAACAGCCGATGAACTTGCTTTTGACCCTTACGAAACTAATAAGCGCAACGGTGGCGCCATCATTATTGATAGCCGTACAAATGTAACGGTGGGCGCTTTAATGCTGAGGGCTGCTTTATAACAACATACGATACTTACTAGGTTAATTTTAAATCTCCCAGCTTTTTGTTGGGAGATTTTTTTTGCACTCAGCTAAAGCGAATGGTGGTTTGGCAATTGATCTGAAATTTTTCCCCTCTTATCTGATTATGTAAAATAGAGGTTCGCGATAAATATTTCCTTTTATCTTTGCGACCATGCTTTTGCTCACCTTCTTTGTAGCCGTAGTTGTCAATTTTGTGGGATACATCCCGCTAGGCAACATTAACCTTACGGCAATGCAGATTTCCATAAACAAGGGGCTTAAACAGGTATTGGTATTTGCCACTAGTTTTGCCTTGGTAGAGGGCGTTTTCACTTACGTTTTAATGCGCTTTGCCGAGTGGTTTGCCAGCAAAGAAAGCTTTATGGTAGTGCTAGAATGGGCAATGGTTGCAATATTCTTGCTGATGGGATTTTTGAGTTTGCGCCACTCAAAAAAAGAGCGTAAACCCAAAGAAGTGTTAAAAAAAAGAGACAGTATTAGAACAGGGATTATTTTAGGCGTTTTTAACCCGATGATTATCCCGTTTTGGACTATCGGCGGAACTTATTTAATTGCCCATGATTGGATTACCACCGAAGGTTTTGGTTTAGAAGTTTTTGCAGTGGGCGCCTCCGTCGGGTCCTTTTCTTGCTTGTACCTGTTTGGCAGATTTGCCCAGTATATCCAAAACAAATTCGCTTTTAGCAACCGAGTAATTAATAAAAGCATTGCTTTGATGTTTTTTGGTTTGGCGGTATTGCAAACGCTTCGTTTAACGGTGTTTTAACCAGACTTGCATCCAGATTTTTTGAGCGCAATAATCCTTTCCGGAATGTACATAGCTTGATAAGTTAGCTTAAAAAGGATAGCCTATCGCTAAGTTAAACACCAAATTTTCTTTCCGCCAGCTTTTATCTCCAAACCTGATATCATTAATTACCCATCTGTCGCCTTTAGGCAAGTATGGTTTGCGGATTGGGAAAGCTAGGTCTAGCCTTAAAATCAGGAAAGATAAATCTAAACGCAATCCGGCACCGGCATCTGCCGCTAACTCGCTTAAAAATTCATTGGAAAACTCGGCGCCCGGTTTATCCGGATTTTTATTCATCAACCAAATATTTCCTGCATCCACAAAAACGGCACCTTTAAAAATAGAAGTAAAATCATAACGATATTCGGCGTTAAGCTCCAATTTTAGATCACCGGATTGATCTGGCAAAAAGGAATCGGCGTTAGCGGGTTCTAAAAAGCTTCCCGGCCCTATGGATCGCGCCCTAAATCCGCGCAAACTATTGGTTCCGCCAATAAAAAACTGTTTAATAAAGGGCAGTTGAGATGAGTTTGCGTACGGATAGCCGACGCCTGCAATAATTCTGCTGGCGATGGTGGATTTGGCGCCCAGCTTAAAGTAGTCCCTAAAATCGTGTTCCATTTTAACATACTGACTAAACGGAACGTCAAATATGCGGGCGGTATCCCCGCGCAATACATCGCCATGTTTAAACAAACCCGCAAGCGTTCCGGCTACATCAATTTGTCCTTTATAATAAATGGTATTTTTACGTTGTGTTTCTGCCGTGGTGGTGTAAGTAAAACTGTATGAAGGACCAAAAATCAGCTGATTTTCTATCACGCGGTTTAGGCTAGGGATAGAGTCTGCACGCTTTTTATATTCGTCAGACACGTTGGTAGCGTGCGCATAGGTAATCTCCGTCAACTTTAAATTGTGTTCTTTACGTACGCTCTCTTTCCATAAATAGCCAAAAGATCCGCGAAAGGTATTTAAAGAATATAATTTTGCCCGGTTTTGGTATTCGAAACCTAGCGTGGCAACCGTTTTAGGCGTAAAAGCCGAAACCGATTTAAACTTGAAAAACGGCGTTACAAACTTTGGCCACGTTAAGCTTGCATCCCCACCAAAACGCAAAACATTATAGCCTTTGTTTTGCCCCGAAACCTGAGTTTCTGTTCCGGCGAAAGCGGTAATGGTTAATTGCTCTGCGCCACGGAAGGTATTCCTATTAGTCCAGTTTAAATTAATCTCGGAACCGGTATAATTGGCCGAATTGGTTTTGCCTAAAAGTTCTAAACGGATAGATTTTTTAGGCAAAGGAGTTAAATAATAGTAGGCGTCTAAAGCGCGGTTTGTAGAATCTGAAGGGTTAAATTCATTCTTTACAAATTTGAACGTACCCACGTTAACCAAGCGGTTTAAAGATAAGTTATGGTCGGTACGGTTGTAAATGTCTCCCTTGTTAAACTGCAACGCGCGGTCAAATATGGCGGGTTTAAACTTTCTTTTTGGATCAACAATGGTTAAATCCTTGTAATGGTAAGCCGAATCTAAAATACGTTGCACGCTATCATCGCCTAAGCTGTAATCCGGATAAACGAAAATATCATCAATAGTGTACACATTTTTAGCTTGCTGCGGCGTTTGATCTTTCACCTTCATAATCATATCCACCTGGTGCGTGCCAACCGTGCTGTCCACCTGTACCAGTAAATAATCGGGTCCAAAATAAAAGAAGCCTTGTTCTTTCAGTTTTGCATCTATGCGCGTACGTTCGGCCTTTATCTTGTCCAAATCGTAAGGTTCGCCGGCTTTAAAAAAAGTATTTTCTTGCGTGGCGGCCACAGCTTTACCTAATTTGCTGGAGTCGGTGGGGAATTTTACCTCTCTAATTTTGTACTGAAAATTTGGCTTAACCGTATAAATTGCAGTGGCACGTTTACGTTTAACGGTAGAATCTGCGGAAGCGCGCCCTTTAAAATAGCCACGGTTCTCTAGCCGGTTCTCAAGCAAACTCACGTTATAATCTAAATCAACTTTTGAAAAATAAACCGGTGCCTGGCCAAACTTGGTGTTTAAGAAATGTTTTAAGCCTTTTTGTTTGTCTGTTTTGGTGATGTTGTAAATCCATAACTTAGGGCGCAAGCCTAAAAAAGAAGAATTTGGTCTTGGGCGTAAAACGCTCTCCAGCTCATCTTTTAAAATCGATTTTTCGGAACGTGTAACACTATCGCCTTCAATCTTCACTTTGGCGCCAACATACAGCAACTCGCCCTCAGGCAAATATTTGGTGTTGCTGCACGCGGATACAAACAGTCCGGTAAACAATAAATAGATATATGGCTTCAACTTCATCTTATTTGCTCTCGATTTTTTCTTTCTTTTTATCTTCCTTTTTGGTTTTTGATTTCTCAAAAAGCTCTTTAAACTTATTGTAATCCATAGTGATGATGAAACCCACGCCGGTTTCAATCACTTGCCCTTGCAACGCTACCTGATATTGGTTTTTGCGGTAGGCGCGTAACAGGTAGCGCCCGTCTTTAGATAAAGAATAATCTACCGCTACATCGCCCGCAATATTATTGGCTTCGCGGTTGGCCTGTTGTGGACCTTCTAAATTGAAATTACTTCCGATGGTGACTTTCAAGCGGTCGTTGAGTAAGCGTTTTGATAAGCCCACGTTTAAGTCGGTGCGGTTTTCTCTTTGGCCGGTGGTGTAATCATCGGTAGATTCTAAATCAAAGTTCAGCTCTACACCCTGAATCAAATCTCCTGCAAAATTGTTGAGCTGTTGCGATATCATTTTACTTACACTTTGGCGCACTAAAGTTTCGGCACCGCCAGAACCGGCTTCGCTGGCAAACGGATTTTCGCCCACAAACCTGTTAAGCAATAGCAAGGCAAACACTTGCTTGTTTAACTCGGATGGTTGTTGCCTTAGCTGTTCCAGTTTTGTTTTTGAGGTGCTAATGATGTCGGTAGAAACATTGTAGTTGCCGTCTGGAAGCGTGATGTCGAAACTGATCTCCGGTTTCATCAATTCGCCTTTCATCATCAGAAGCACGTTAAAAGGCAATTTTTGCTTGTACGTATTGCGCACTGCTTGGCTAGCGGTCCCAAGTTGGTCGCCCACTAAATCAATTGGTGCGGTTTCGGCAATGTAAATGGCAGTTACATCTAAGTTAGCTGATAAAGGGTCGCCGGTCCATAAAATGGTACTTCCTTTTTGAATCTCAAACTGCCGTTTAATAAAGTTGAACGACATTTCATAGTAGCCTTCTTGCAGTTCGTATTTACCGGTAAGCGATATTTTGCCTGATGGGTCGATACCGGCGCTTAGCTCGGCTTCGCCTTTTAGTTTTACAAAGTCGCCGTTGCCCTTATCAATAATCATGGTAAGCTCGGCTTCCGGATCTACCTCAATGGCCATTTGCAAATTTATGCCGGTGACGCTGCTTTTATTAAGCGAATCTTGAAGTACAAAAGCTTTGTTAAAGGCGGGGTCGTCTTGGTCCACAAATTCTACAATCCCTTCTTTATCCGCTATGCCCGGGTCCGATTGTGGCAATACCAAAGTAAGTTTGGTGTCTTTATTGATTTTTAAACTCCCATCGATAACCGGATTATCCAAGTTTCCTTTGATGCGCATTTTTGTATCAAAGAAAAGTTTGCCGTAATATAATTCGTTGTCTTTCTCGGTAGAGTTTACGGCCATAAAATTATCGGCGGTAAGCTCTAAATTAAAGCGGTAATCGGTAAACGTTTTGGTGTAAATGACGCCATTCAAATTAAGCTTGTTATCCGCCGAATCTGCCAATGAAAAGTTGTTGAATAAAATGCCGTCGCCATTAAACACAATTTTATTGGGCGCAACTTTGTAGTAGGCATTTAATGGCGTAATTCTAAAAGCTGCATCATTAAAGGCAATATCTCCACGTACGTTTGGTGCGCTGGCCGTACCGGTAATTTTAAATGCACCGCTTAAAAAACCCGTAGCATCTTTTAAATTGCCCATAGTAAAGCCTTGAATACTTTTCAAATTCAGCCTTTGCATATCCAAATTCATATCAAAACTGCTGCTATTGGTGTTGTAAATGCCTTTAAGGTTTACTTGGTTTCCGTTACCGGTAATGGCTACATCGGCATTAAAAACGTTAGCGGTATTGTTATTCACTTTAACAGCCAAGTTACCCACGGTATCTGCCATAAAAGTGAAATTTTGGACTTGCATATCCGCATTGAAAGTAGGGGTGGTAGCTAAGTTTTTAGCCAACACATTTCCGTTAATTACACCACCGGCCAATAAAGAATCTTTAGAAATAATACTGGTAATGGTTTCTATTTTAAAATTATTGAAATCTATAGCCACCGGCGAGTTAGCGGATTCTTGTTGCGATTGTATTTTGATAGATTGGCCCGCGTTGCTAAGCACGAAGTTGTTGGCATATACGCCGCTTTCGCCAAAGCGGATGAGGTTGTCTTCCGTAATTTGCCACTTTTGGTAATTCAGTTTAAGTCCGTCTAAATTTAAACGGAACTCGCTATCCCGGTTTTCTAAGGCTTTTAAATTACCTGCAATTAAATAACGCTCTTTGCCGGCTTGGTCTAAAACGCGCAAGCGGTAATCCAGCAAATTGTTTTTCATTTGCCCGTTTAGGCTGGTTTGTGGCAACAGCAGAGATTCGCTTTTAATCTCATCAATATCTAAACTATATTTTAAGGCTGCACTGTCTGTGTTTACTTTCAATTGTCCGTTAGAAATGGTATAATCTCCGTAAATTATTTTTGGGATATTTCCGTTAACCCTAATGCTGTCGCCGCGGCTGTTGTAGCGGCCCGTGATGCTCAGCGGCTCTAGTCGGGTTAAACCCGGAACAAAAGCGTATAAAATAGGGTCATCTGCCACTTTTAAAGCAAACCTAAAACTTTGTGGATGCAGGGTATCCGGTTTGGTGGTTGCACTTCCGGTATCGTAATATTTAGAGATAGAATGGCTTAAAGCCGTGCCCACTTCTGATAGTTTGTATTTGCCCGTAATATTAGCCGATAGCACCTGCGAGTTTAATCTGATACTGCTGGTATCGCCGTTTGCGCTGGCAATTACTTTCACCGTATCCAATTGGTAACGTTTTTTCGCATCGGCAACCAAAAGCTTGGTCAAAAATATTTTTCCGTTTAAATAATCCGGGTCTGCGGTTTTAATATCGGCATCTAAAACACCGCGCACGCGTAAAGCTTCGCTATTCAAATTCAAAGCTTTTAGGTTGGCACTGTCTAAATTCAGCTTCATTTTAACAGCCGGATATTTACCCGCAAAGCTTCCGCTGGCGCTTAAATCAAAATCTAAATTAGGGTCCTGCATGCCGGCTTGCGCCTTAAACACGCTGTTGGCAATATTGCCTTTTAAAGCCAAGTTTTTATAGGTGTAACCGTTAAACACGGCTTTAACCAAAGTTCCGTCCAGGTTGGCATTGGCAGTTTTTGGATCCAAGCCGGTTCCGTTCACTTTTGCGCGAAGGCTTATGCGGCCTAAAGAATCGTTTTTGATTAAACTGCCCACATCAAAATTATTGATGTCCACAATGGCATTGTATTTTTCACGGTTTTTAACACGCTGGTCAAAAGCAGCTTTCACTTTAGCCGTTCCGTAACTGCTGGCAAGCGCCAAATTGGTCGCAAAATTATTGATGCTTCCTTTAAAATATCCTTTAGCAGCAAATTGTGAAGGCAATTGGATGTTTGGCGGCAAGGTTCCTTTTGGCAAGAAGGCATTGATATCTTTGGCGCTAGAGCGGAATTCTTTGATATCCAAATCAAAGTAAGCTTTTTCGGCATCGGGCAAACCTTTAATACTACCGCTTGCCGCAATGCGGGTGTTGCCAATACCGCTAATCTCCAATTTCGGTATCCGCAAATCGCTTACCTTACCAATAACTTTGCTGTTGATGTTCATCACGGCATTGGACATGGTATTAAAAGGCGCTGTTGAAGCTAATGTTGGCACCAGCAAAAGAATGTCTTTAAAACCCAATTTACTTCCGCTAATGTTGGCGTCTATGTAAAGCTGTCCCGGGTTGTTTGACAGCGACTGGATAGATGGATATTTGGCAATGACTTGGTTTTTAAGCAAGGTTTGTGGCGTTTTAAGATATAAATCTTTTAAAAACGCGTTTTTAGGTCCATAGAAAAAGTTAGTGCGCAGTTCTTGAACGTTTAAACCGCTTTTATCTTTTATAGTGAACTTATTGATGTCGCCAGAAATAGTGTCCAAACTATAATAAAAGTTATCAGCGTTAAGATTGATGTTGCTGAGGTTGAGGTGCATAAAGTCCATGCCTTTTGTTTGGCGCGGAGCATTCATATCATCAAACGCAAAGGCTATGTTCTTAAAATCCGCTTTGCGTAAATTCACTTTCCAACTGGCGTTTTCTGCGGCTGCCGAAGTATCAGTAACGGTAGCTGTTTTTACCGCCTGTTTTTCGGCCTTTCCTAATATTAAATTTCCTTTGGTATTTCTAAAATCAATGGATTTGATATCCACCAACTGCTTTTTAAGGTCAATTTTATTAAAGTCGATGATGAGTTTACCTAAATTAAGTTCGGTGTTTAAATGGGTTCCTTCGTTATCGTAGCCGATGACGATTTGCGACAAATCAACTTTTCCCAAATCCAACTTTAAATCTGGCGAGGCCGAAGCAGAATCGGCTACGGCAACTGCGCCTTTGGCAACTTCATCCAACATGCCCTGTTTTAATTGCAGGTTTAAGCCGTTTAAGGTGATTTTCGGAATTTTAAAATCCATGCTGTCCAAATTAAACCGGCGGATGCGGGTATCAAAATGGTTGACGTAAACATCTAAATTGTTTTTGCTGATGGCATCATCAAAGCGGACGCGTACCCTGTCCAAATTGATTTTATCGATAGAGAACTTCATGGCCGAAGTGCTGTCCGTAGGTTGTTCTGGTTTCTTTTGCTCGTTCATAAAAGCATTAACCATGTAATCAAAATTGAAAACCGAATCTTGGTTTCTTTTGATGTTGGTGGTGATGCCTTCTAAATCGATAGAATTCAACTCTATTTGATTGTCCAATAATTTGAACAGCGAAATATCTACGGCCAGCTTGTCGCCCGCTAATAGCGTGTCTTTCTGTTGGCTTTCAAAATAGAAACCTTTTAAAACCAGTTTTTTGGGTAGGCCAATTTCTATCTTCTCAATTTTAACCGGTGTTTTAAATTTCCCCTCTAAAAAGGTGACAACCTTGTTTTTAACCAAGTTTTGGATGGCCGGGATTTGGATGAGGACAACAAGCAACAAAAAAAGCCCGATAATGCTTCCCACTATCCAGGCTAATATTTTTAAACTAAGTTTCAGGTATCTGTTCAAACGATAAAAGCTTTGCCTTTGCTAAAACAAAGGTTACGCCAAATTGCTTATTTGCTTGTTTTAAAGCTGGCAGAACAGCTCCCCGTCAACAATAATATCCATCTAAATTTATGTGGGAATAGGTAGAAAAGTAAGGTGATTACCGGGAAAAAAAATTAGAAACGGAACAGAGTTGAAAGACATGTTGAGATATAACCTTTACCTATCACAAGATTATAAATATCTATTTGCTATCAAAAGAGCTTGGCTTTATATTTGGAGTTCATCATTTAAAATATTTGATCATGGCATTAGAAATTACAGACGCCAACTTTGACGAGTTGGTTTTAAAATCAGATAAACCGGTATTGGTAGATTTTTGGGCAGAGTGGTGCGGTCCGTGCCGCATGGTAGGCCCGGTTGTGGAAGAAATTGCTAAAGAGTATGAAGGTAAAGCAGTTGTGGGCAAAGTTAACGTGGACCACAACCCAGATATATCGGTGAAATTCGGTATCAGAAATATTCCGGCTTTGCTGTTCTTCAAAAACGGCGAAATTGTAGACAAACAAATCGGCGCAGTGCCAAAATCTGTTTTATCAGGCAAGTTAGATGCGCAACTAGCATAAAACATATTGTTAAATAGCTTTTAAAAAACGGCCTTCTTTGTTATTAAGGGAGGCCGTTTTTTTATTTTATAAAATTTAACACCTTTTAACGTTTTAAAAGGCCTAAGTATTAGGATACCTTTTCTGATTTTCTATATTTGCGGATAAATCAAATTAAAAATGACCAAGTTTATTTCCAAAATTACACAGGCTGGTGCTGGCTTGGCAATGGTAGTTGCGTTGGCGGCCTGTAACAATAACCAAGAAGCTAAAACAGCCGTAAAGCCTAAGGCTACGGCAAATGCCGACGTTAAAAACGAGTTTGTGTATGTGAACTCGGATTCGTTACTGGCTAAATACGAGTATTTTAAAGATATGAATGCCAAGTTGGAAGCTAAATCTAAACGTGCAGAGGCCGATTTAAAAGATAAAGGAACAGCTTTCCAGCGCGAAGTGGCTGCGTACCAACAGGGGGCAAACACCATGAGTGCAGACCAGCGCCAAAAAACAGAAGAGCGCTTGGCACGTAAACAACAAGAATTGCAAGGTTTTCAGCAAAATGCCGGCGCTGCTTTACAAAATGAGCAAGCTGCCGAAAGCGAAAAATTATACGATAAAGTAGCCGACTATTTAAAAGGTTATGCCAAAAAGAAAGGTTATAAAATGGTGTTAACTTACACCAAAACCAACCCAACTATTTTGTTTGCCGATGAAAGTTTAGATGTTACTGCCGAGGTTATCCAAGGCTTAAACGAAGCTTATAAAAAAGATAAAAAATAACTGAAACATAATGTTCAGAAAGCTCGATCTTATTCGGGCTTTTTTTTTGAGTAATTTTAAGTCTAAGTACTTGCTACTAACAACTAACAAACCAACCACCTAACCAACTAACGATGATAAACTGGGGAATACTAGGCTGCGGCGACGTTACCGAAATAAAAAGCGGTCCCGCGTTTAACAAAGTGGGCAACTCGCGCGTAGAAGCCGTTATGCGCAGAAACGCTTCCAAAGCAGAAGATTACGCTAAGCGCCATGCAGTGGATAAATGGTATAGCAAGGCCGATGATTTAATTAACGATGCAAATATTAACGCCATATACATTGCTACGCCACCGGCACCGCACAAAGATTATGCGCTACAAGCTTTGAAAGCTGGCAAAAACGTTTACATTGAAAAACCGGTTACTTTAAACAGCGTCGAGTGTAAAGAATTGATAGAGGCAGAAAAGCGTTATGGAAAGAAGGTTGTGGTAGCACATTACCGGCGCGCACAGCCATTTTTTCTGAAACTGAAAGAATTGATAGATCAAGAAGTAATTGGCGACATCCGCTTGGTAGATTTAAAACTTTATCAGCAACCCGGATCAGAAGCTATTGCCAAAACCGAGGAAAATTGGCGCATCAACCCGGAAATTTCTGGAGGCGGTTTGTTTTTTGATTTGGCACCTCACCAGTTGGATATTTTAGTACATATTTTTGGTAAACCTTTGGCATTTAACGGTTTTTCTGTAAACCAACGAAAAACGGAGCCGGTGGCGGATGTTACCCTTGGGCAAATTTTGTTTGCGAAAGATGTTGCCTTTACCGGCACATGGTGTTTTAATAGTTTGCCAGAGGATGAAGTGGAACGTTGCGAAATTATTGGTAGTAAGGGAAAAATCAGTTTTTCTTTCTTTAGCGCCAATATGAGTTTAACCGCCAACGGAAAAACCATCCATTTTGATTTTCCGCCTATGCAACACGTACAGCAAGCTATGATTGCAAAAACCGTTGATTACTTTGCCGGCGTTAATGGCGAAAATCCTTGTTCTTTACAAGACGCACTAGTAAGTATGGAGGTGATGGAGAACTTTATGACGGTTAAGGTTTAATAAGGTTTAGATAGGTTAAACAGTTTGATCGATAAATTTAATCTTTAAAATATCCAAGTTACTTATAACTTAGCCAACTAACTCCTAACAAACTAACCATCTAGTCCCTAAACAACTAATCCTCCTCGTCGTCAAAAAAGCTCTCGCTCAAATCGTCAATTTCACGACGGTCTTTTTTAGTTGGCCGTCCGGTACCGCGATCGCGTTTAAGTACCGGCGCATGAAACATAGATTTAAAGCGCGCAGTTTCTTCCGGCGGGGTTAAATCGGCGTAAGCCAAAACCGCTTTTTTAGCGTCAACACGGGTTGTTAAAAGCTCTACAACTTGTATCGTGCGTTTTTCTATAGCTTTAGAAACTTGGTAAACCTCGCCAATTTTTACCTCATGACTGGGTTTTATGTTGGTTCCATCTTTTTTCACACGTCCGGCCCGGCATGCTTCTGTTGCTAAAGAACGTGTTTTAAACAACCTTATGGACCATAAATACTTGTCAATCCTTAGTTTCTCCGTCATCAATCCAAAATTAACGCAAAATTCACGCTTATCGTAAAAAAACCTTTATTTTGCGGATTAAACGAATAAAAAAATGATTGCCGAATTAAAGAAATTAGTTGAAGAAGCTTGGGAAGACAGAAATTTGCTCAACTTCAAAGAATATAGAAATGCCATTGAGCGGGTTATTGACCGTTTAGACGTGGGTGAACTGCGCGTTGCAGAACAGGTTGGTACAATTTGGCACGTGAATGAGTGGGTGAAAAAGGCGGTTGTGCTTTATTTTCCAATCCGCGAGATGGACGAGTACAGCGTGGGGCCTTTTGTTTACCACGATAAAATGAAACTTAAGACTGATTACAAAAAGAACGGGGTTAGAATTGTGCCGAACGCGGTTGCACGCTACGGGGCGCATTTAGCAAAAGGTGTAATTATGATGCCTTCGTACGTAAACATTGGCGCTTATGTGGATGAAGGTACTATGGTGGATACTTGGGCTACCGTAGGCTCGTGCGCACAAATTGGTAAAAACGTTCACCTTAGCGGTGGTGTAGGTATTGGCGGTGTTTTAGAACCTTTGCAGGCAGCGCCGGTAATTATCGAAGATGGATGTTTCTTAGGCTCACGCGCAATTGTAGTAGAAGGCGTGCGTTTAGAGAAAGAGGCCGTTTTGGGCGCAAATGTGGTATTAACCGCATCAACCAAAATTATTGATGTAACAGGGCCAGAACCTGTGGAGCATAAAATGGTGGTTCCGGAGCGTTCTGTAGTAATTCCGGGTTCTTATACCAAAAAGTTCCCTGCTGGCGAGTACCAGGTGCCATGTGCTTTAATCATTGGCAAAAGAAAAGAATCAACCGATAAAAAAACATCGCTGAATGATGCTTTAAGAGAGCATAATGTTGCGGTGTAAAAATTGGTAAATATTAAAAAGTGTAAAAGGTTTAAGGTTTTCTTAAGCCTTTTATTTTTGTGATGGATCCGGTGTTTTTTTACTGTATTCAAGATGTTAGGAAAAAAGGTAAAATTGATTTCAGATGTTAAGGTTTAATTGAAACAAACCTACAATTCATGCGCTAAATTTCTACATTTACAGCATGAATTTGTCCGACGCGAAAATTGCCGTTATCGGCCTCGGGTATGTAGGCCTACCTTTGGCTTTAGAATTTTCAAAAAAATATCCGGTAATCGGTTTTGATGTTAACAAAGAGCGCGTATCTCAACTTAAACAAGGTATTGATACTACTTTAGAAGCCAATGAAAGCGAACTTCGCAACGCAACAAACTTAAAATTTACCAATGATGCTCAGCTTCTGGGCAATTGCAATATCTATATCGTATCTGTACCAACGCCGGTTGATAAGTTTAACAGTCCGGATATTTCTTTATTGCAAAAAGCTAGTGCAACCGTAGCCAAAGCTTTAAAAAAAGGCGATATTGTAATTTATGAATCTACCGTATACCCGGGTTGTACAGAAGAAGATTGCGTGCCTATTTTGGAGAAAGAAAGCGGATTAAAGTTTAATGTGGATTTTACCTGTGGTTATTCTCCCGAGCGGATTAATCCAGGCGACAAAATAAACACGCTCACCAGCATCCTTAAATTAACATCGGGCTCAACGCCACAAGCAGCACAATTTATAGACGCCTTGTACGGAAGCATCATTAAAGCCGGAACTTATTTAGCGCAAAGCATTAAGGTGGCCGAGGCGGCGAAGGTGATTGAAAACTCACAAAGAGATGTAAACATTGCTTTTGTGAACGAACTTGCCCTAATTTTTAACCGCCTAAATATAGACACACAGCATGTTTTAGATGCAGCGGCCACTAAATGGAACTTTTTAAAATACAAACCCGGTTTGGTAGGTGGCCATTGCATAGGTGTAGATCCTTATTATTTGGCACAAAAAGCGGAATCTGTGGGTTATCGGCCGTCAATTTTATTGGCCGGCAGGCGCATTAACGATGCCATGAGCGAGTTTATAGCCGATGAAGTGCTAAAAGGCGTGATAGATAGCGATGTTAAGGTTAAAGGCAGCAAAGTGCTTATTTTGGGCGTAACCTTTAAAGAAAACTGCACCGACGTAAGAAACACTAAAATTGTTGACATTTATAACAAACTGAAAGCTTTTGGATTAGATGTAACCGTGGTTGATCCTTGGGCAAGCGCGCAACAGGTAAAACATGAGTATGATATTGATTTGCACCAGCTTGCCGATGTGGAAAACACGCAATTTGATGCCATTGTGCACGCCGTTGCACATCAAGAATTTCAAAACCTCGACTTTAAACCGATGATGCACGCGAATACCTTTGTGTACGATGTAAAAGCAACCTTGCCTCCAAATTTGGTGAGCAAACGCCTATAAACGGCAGCTTAAGTTGAAAAAGATGGGAAAAGCCATTTTCAAGAAAATCGACTTTAACCTTTTTGATGGCTTTAATCTTCTTTGCTTTTGTTTGGTGTGCGGATTGTTTTTTTCGCGCGCCATACTTTCTATAAGTTGTGTGTTGTTATTACTCCAGGCTATTTATAGTTATTTTAAGGCGCCTTTTAAACTACAACAATCTAAACTAGTAATAGCCTTTTTCTTTATCTACGCGTGTTACGCCCTTCGTATTTTGGCTGGCGGAGAAAACCTGGCGTACGGATTGCATCTTTTATTTAACCACGCGTTGTTGCTGCTGTTGCCCAGCGCTTTTTTATTCAAAAGAAAAATTTTCTCAAAGCTTTTATATCAAATCGGTTGGGTTTTTATCGCTTGTGCTAGCCTAAGTTTATCGATATTAAGCATTCAAGTGTTAGTTGATTTTGATGCTTTTGTAAGCGCGGTAGAGGCGAGTAAAAACGTTGAACCGGTTATAGGTTCCCACCATTCTAACTTGAATTTGCTGTATGTAATCGCGTTCGGGTTTGGTTTAGTAACGGCAGAAAAAGAGAACCGTCCTTGGGCACGCCTGTTACTGCTTATTTTGCTGGGGCTGATGTTTTTTCAGCTACACCTCATCGCATTTAGATTTTCTGTTATCGCAGTTTATATTTTTTTAGCGCTTTATCTAATCCGGTGGCTACTAATAAGCAACAGAAAATCAGTTTGGCTTGCCTTATTTATGGTTTTATTTTTTGCTGTGGTTTTTAGTTTTGTGCCCTCTATAAATGCGCGTTATCAAAACACCGTACAAGATTTAAAGGTGTTTAAGCAGAACAAGAATCCAAATTTTAATTCACTAACTCAGCGGATTTTAGCGTTGGATTGTGCCTATAAAATCATTTTACGTCATCCGCTTTATGGCGTTTCGCCAACCATAGCCGAGCAAAGAATGCAGGAGCAGTACGCCTTAAACAGCTATTTGCTGATACCAGAGAACCGAGTGTTTGTGCATAATCAGTTTGCGTATTTTCTGCTGTGTTTTGGGGTTTTAGGCGGTGCGGTACTAGCTTTGGTAATTTTGTGGCTGATATTTAAACAGTTTACAACAAAAGGTTACGGTTGGATATTATTGCCGTTTGTTTTGCACATGCTAATTGAAAATACTTTAGAAAAGCAAATTACATTAGCGGCATTTATTTTTTTAGTTTTGATAATCCAAAAACACCAACAAACAATTAATGCTACAAACTGAAATTAATAAGGCTTTAGAAATCTTAAAAAACGGCGGATTAATACTTTACCCAACAGATACCGTTTGGGGCATAGGCTGCGATGCCACCAACCCAGAAGCAGTAGCAAAAGTTTATGCGCTAAAAAGACGCGAAGACAGTAAAAGTTTGATTATTTTGCTAGATAGCGAGAACAAGCTTCAAAGTTACGTGTCCGAAGTACCGGATGTTGCTTATGATTTAATTGCCTACGCAGAAAAACCCTTGACCATCATTTATTCCGGGGCAAAAAATTTAGCGTCCAATCTTATCAACCAAGAAGACGGAAGCATTGCCATCCGCATCCCTAAGCATCAGTTTTGCCAGCAACTAATTCAGCGTTTTCGTAAGCCCATAGTTTCAACTTCTGCAAACATCAGCGGAGAGCCAACGGCAGCCACATTTGCCGAACTTTCTGAAACAATCAAGACGGGCGTTGATTTCGTGGTAGATTGGGAACAAGAACTTACCGAAAAAAAGCAGGCTTCCACCATTATGAAGCTGGAGGCCGACGGTAAATTCAAGTTTATCCGGAAGTAAGAATTTTAGTCGGCTTCATGCGTTAAAGCATCGGCTTTATGCGCCGCTAAGCTTCCGGTTTTATCACTTTACCTCGTACTGTGGCTCATCTTTGCTAGCACGCCTTTGTTCCTAAACCCTAACCAACTAGCACCTAACCACCTAACTAACTAAACTCAAAGCTTTCCCCTTGTGCGCTGCCACATGGTCGCTTTTGTCGCTTTTAATTTCATATTGAGGGTCATCTTCGCTAGCGTGGTGTGTATAGCCTTTATAGTCAAAATTTTTGGTATGTACTTTTACAATTTTCCCAGAAACATGGCCCGCTTCCGAATTCCATTTTACATGGTCGCCCACTTTAAACTTTTTCATGATTTTTATACTTCTGTTTCAAACAATTAAACCAAAAACTGCTCCAATATCTAAGCCCCTAACACCTAGCCCCTAACATCTAACCATCTGACAAAAAAAACCGATGCCTCATTTGCTGAAACACCGGCTTTAAAATTAACCTCGAGCTATAAATCTATGGAAGACGCTCAACCTTCAATATCTCTACGTTGCTTTGTACACCGTCAAGCTCCCAATTTATCAAATCGCCTTCTTTACATCCAACGGTAGCTAAGCCAATTTTGCTTAAAATGGATTCCGTTTTGTTTTTCTTTCTGGCACGCTCTGGACCTACAAAAGTGTAAACCAGCTCTTCGTTGGTGCTGTGGTTTTTTACCGTTACACGCGTGTTAATGGTCACAACATCGGCAGGTAAATCTTTTCTCAACACTTGCTCGGCATATTTAAGTTGCGTGTTCAGCACTTCTTCCTCCTCGCGCGTTACCTTTCTTCTTCTAATATGCTCTTTTATTAAATCGTAAATCCCGGTAGTTAATACAATATGTTTTGGGTTTGCTTCTAAAGTTTCTACTGACATGATTATCTGTTTGTTTTTACCGCTGTTTGCCAAATTCTAAATCCGTCCCAAAACAAAACATAGCATAAGCGCTTGCTTTGCAATACCGAATTAGCGTGCCGCGGTTAGCGGTTAATAAAAAAATATGGGGAGTGCTTGCCCTGCCTTGGGATTTGACAGGGGTTAATTTATAAAGTCTTTATTGGTTTTTAAGAAAGCACGGTCCAGAACATAAGCCGATAAACACGAAAGGTTTAAGCGGCAATTACTCTTATATAAATAAACCGACATGTCCATTTTACAATTAATCTTTAAAACACTAAGATAAGCAAATTTTAAAGAGGAATAAAGATAGCTTTGTCATCTTGCCATACTAAATGCGCTATAAAGCATTTTCAATAAACAGCGCCTTTGCTATATTTGCAGCTTCGCAAATCAGAAAACGGCAGTTGGAAAAGCACCTTACCCATCCGATATTCAAAATTGTCTCCCGCATTGCACAGCAACAAAAAGTGGAGGCCTTTGTTATTGGAGGTTTTGTGCGCGATATTTTTCTGCATCGCAACTCAAAAGACGTTGATATTGTAGTGCTGGGCAACGGTCCCGATTTTGCAACCGCAGTGGGCAAAGCCATTAACGCGCAGGTTACTGTTTTTAAGAACTTTGGTACGGCAATGCTTCGTTATCACGATTTGGAGGTGGAGTTTGTGGGTGCGCGTAAGGAATCGTACCGCGCCGAATCCCGGAAGCCCATTGTAGAAGACGGCACTTTAGAAGACGACCAAAAACGCCGCGATTTTACCATCAACGCTATGGCTATCGGTTTATCCGCCGAAAACTATGGCCAGCTGATAGATCCCTTTAACGGCATTCAACATCTGGAACAAAAGGTAATGGTAACACCTTTAGATCCGGCTATCACTTTTTCTGATGATCCTTTACGGATGATGCGCGCCATACGTTTTGCATCGCAACTGAATTTTAAAATTAGCGATGAGGCATTAAAGGCCATTGCAACAAATAAAGAGCGCATTGCCATTGTTTCTAAAGAGCGCATTACCGACGAATTAAACAAAATTATTTTATCGCCGGTGCCTTCTATCGGTTTTAAATATCTGTTTGATACCGGCTTATTGCATTTGATATTTCCGGAGATGGTAACGCTTTATGGCGTGGAGTACATCAAAGGAAAAGGACATAAAGACAATTTTTATCATACGCTGCAGGTGCTGGATAATGTGGCCAAAGTAAGTGACGATTTGTGGTTGCGATGGGCTGCTATTTTGCACGATATTGCCAAGCCTGCAACAAAACGCTTTGATAAAAAACAGGGCTGGACCTTCCACGGGCATGAGGATAAAGGCGCGCGAATGGTGCCAAAAATATTCGATAAGCTTAAACTTCCGCTTAACGATAAAATGAAGTTTGTGCAGAAATTGGTCTTATTGCACTTGCGCCCCATTGTGTTGGCAAAAGAAGTGGTAACAGACTCGGCGGTGCGGAGGCTTTTGTTTGAAGCCGGCGAAGATATTGACGCCCTAATGACGCTGTGCAATGCGGATGTTACTACCAAAAACGAGTACAAAATCAAAAAATACCGTAATAATTTTGAGCTTGTTCAGCAAAAACTTAAAGACGTAGAAGAAAAAGACCAAATACGCAACTGGCAACCACCGGTGAGTGGCGAAGATATCATGACGGCTTTTAATATTAAGGCCGGCAGAGAAGTAGGGATTATCAAAAACCAAATACGCGAAGCCATTTTAGACGGTGATATCCCCAATAACCGCCAAGAAGCTTTGCAGCTGATGGCAAAATTGGGCGCCGATTTGGGCTTGAAACTTGCTTAGTTATTTCAACAATTATCAATCAAAAAATATTTTACACCATGGCAGTTTACAGATTTAAAATAAGTTTTGAGGATTATGACGACGTAGTGCGCGAAATCGACATCAAATCCAACCAAACTTTTAAAGATCTCCACTTCTTTTTTTTGAAGCAGATTGGTTACGACCCCGAAAAACCTTCGTCGTTTTACGTAAGTAATGATCAATGGATAAAAAATGAAGAGCTAGCTTATCTGCCTACGCAACGTAAAATTGATAACGGTGTAGCCCTGATGGAAAACTCGCGTTTAAGCCGTTTTATCGATGATCCGCATCAGAAGTTTTACTACGTGTACAACTTTGATAAGCCTTACGAACTGCATGTAGAGCTGATTAAAATTTTGGATAACGATGCGACTAAAGAGTTTCCGAGTTTATTTAAAGCTATAGGAGAAGCGCCGAAAATTATCGTTCCGTTTATGTCGCCAGATGATGATTTTGATGCTGATGATGCCGATGAACTGGACGATAACGATATGACTTTGGCCAGTGATGATGAGTTAGACAGTTTGAATACCGATACTGAAGTCGATGACGGAGACAATGATGAAGAAGGTGGTGACGAAGAAGACGAATTTTCAAACGAGTTTTCAGACGACGATTACGACGATAGAGATTAAAAAGTAAAAAGTAAAAAATAAAAAGTCAAAAAATTAAGACTTCCGGCGAGAGTTTGGAGGTCTTTTTTTTTTGATAGTTGGGCGCAGCGGATCCGCTTGGTGCAAAAGCGCTATATTTGTTAAAAACAGCTTAGTTTGGGTAAAGCAAAAACATTAATTGCAGTTGTAGGGCCAACCGCAATCGGCAAAACAGCGATGGCTATCAAGCTTGCGCAGCATTTTGAGACGGAGATTATCTCGGCAGATTCGAGGCAGTTTTTTAAAGAGATGAGCATTGGCACAGCCAAACCGAATGCGCAGGAGCTTAAGGCGGCAAAACATCATTTCATAGGCGCTATCTCCGTACAAGATGATTATAACGTAGGAGATTTTGAGGCACAGGCCTTAGTTACCTTACAGCATATTTTTGAAAAAAATAAGGTTGCCATAATGGTAGGTGGCTCTGGCTTGTATGTAAACGCAGTTTTATACGGTTTTGATGAACTGCCTAAGGCACCCGCCCAAGTGCGCGAAGGCTTAAACGCACGTTTAGCCGAAGAAGGTTTACCTGCTTTGCAACAAGACTTGCAAAAATTAGATCCAGCTTATTATGCAGAAGTTGATTTGAATAATCCGCAGCGCGTCATCAGAGCTTTGGAGGTTTGCATCAGCACGGGAAAACCTTTTTCTTCCTTCCGCCGCCAGAAACAACGCCGTGAAAGGGATTTTGAGTACATCCTCATTGGCTTAAACGCGGATAGGGAGTGGCTTTATCAGAGGATAAATGAGCGCGTAGACCTGATGATGCAAGACGGTTTGGTAGAAGAAGTGAAATCTTTGCAAACATTCCAACATTCAAATGCGCTTAAAACCGTGGGCTACTCGGAGATATTCAGGTATTTAAACGGCGAGTGGACGCTGGCGCAAGCAGTTGATAAATTGAAACAAAACACGCGGAACTTTGCCAAACGCCAAATTACTTGGTTCAAAAAAAATGAAGGGATCCGTTGGTTTAATCCGCAGCAATTTGATGAAGTGGTAACGTTTATTGAAAGCAAGCTTAATGATGAAAAAACAGAGCACGGCTAGTACCAGTGGTTTTTTAATGGGTCTGATGCTGGGCTTTTTGATTGGTTTGGCCATGTTTAAAGAAACACCAAGATCAGAAAGGAGCGAAGCATTCCCTTATTTAGTGAGTGCCGGAGCATTGTTTTGTTGCTACGCTGGGTTTAAAATTGGCGCTTATCACGATTTTCAAAGCTACCGCGATGAATTTTTAGGAATAAAAAACATTAGCACCCGATACCGCACGCAAGATGGTTTTTGGCAAATAGAAAGCCTGTGGCAACAATATCCGGCGAAGGAACAAATTTTAATCACCACTATTTTAGACAACGAAACGGTTAGCATTTTTAACAATTTGGTGATTGCCAACCACGGCTTTGCCGCAAATGGCAAAAGCGCGCAAAAATTGCACGATGAAACACTAAACGACTTGGTACAACAATTAAAAGATAATTTTAAGCAGAGTGCGGGTTAACGATGCATTTTGCCAATCTTAGTGCAGAATCAATGAAGAACACCGCCTTATTGACAAAGTTATAGATGATGAAATATTAATTGCCAAGTGCAGGTTTCATTATGATTAGCTTACCAAACCCATCTAATGCCGCCAGAAAGATCAATGCGATTCATGCTTTCATAATTGTCTTTGTCTAGTTTTAAGGTTTGTTGCCCTGCGCTGGTGGTATATTTTAATTTTTTTAATACGCCAAGCATATATCCGGCCTGTAATCCTAAATACAAACTGTTCGAAAGTTTAAAATCTGCACCAAAATCCAAGCTCGCGCCAATGTTAGAACCCGTTATTTTAATCGGGTCTACCAATCTTCCTTCGTCCTTATAGCTGATATACCCTAGGGCAATATTTGCCAGCCACGTGATTTTAGCAGATTTAGATTGTGCGCGGTTGTAAAATACAGCGCCCACAAACTGCGTATTTATATTGTCGGCCATGGATCCATAACGTTGTTGGCCATAAGCGTCTTCAACATAAACATTCGCCATGCTATTTTTGCTGTAAAAACTTGAATATTTTAAACCTAGACCAATATCTTCTCGCCAAAAATAGCCTCCATCTACGCTAAAATGCGAGCCCGATTTTAGCTCTTTAACGTACTGCCTAAAGTCTTCCGGAACGTTATTGTTGGTTTTGCTCATTAAAAAGCTTGGCCCTCCGCTAAAAGCTAGCCTAAATTTTTTTAAAGGAATTACACTTGGTTTTGCGCCAATTGCATTTTCCGGTACGCTATCCTTTAAAACAGTAATATTTTGTGCGCTAATTTTGTTGATGTTAAAAGTGCTAGCTTTTGCGTTAATTGAAAGCGCCAAAGCAACTAAAAGTATAGGTTTACGCATAGTTTTTTATAGCGTATAATATATCTAAATGTTTGGTTTAGCAAGCGCAAGCAGAAAATATTTTAGAGCGGTGGTTTCCAAAAATATGCGCGTTTCACAGCAATCCGTGTTTAGTAAGCTGCCGTAAATCTTTGGCGCACGTGTTTTGCCTGCTCTGCCTCGTCTATAATAGCTACCGCTAAATCTTCTACCGAAAGTTTAGAGCTGTTCGCAGCATCAAAAACAGGTTCGTCTTTACCTAAGCGGTATTTTCCGGTTCGGCCTGTATTTATGCCTGGGTGCATTTCTATGGCCGGACTAAAAAAGGTCCAATCAAAGTCTGTTTGTGATTGCAAATGGTTAAGGTAATCGCGTGCAGCTTTGGCTCCGTTTTTAAATTCGGCCGGAAACCCGTCTGTATCCACCAACTGAAAGGTTGGCGCAATGTACAAACTTCCGGCGCCACCAATAACAATAAGGCGTTTGCCGGCTTTTTTTGCGGCTTTTTCAACAGCTTTTGATCCTGCCAAAAAGTCGTTGTATAAATTAGGATTTTCCCAACCGGCGTTAAATGCGCTTACTATTAGCTCTGCATTTTGGAAGATATCGGCAGTTTCTTCCGTATTTAACACGTCTACATCCTTGGTCGTCAGCTTTTCATTTTCAAAAGCTAGTTTTCCGCTGTTTCTGGCCAAGGCAATCACCTCATGACCACGGTTTAATGCTTCGTTAACTAAGGCTTTGCCCACAAATCCTGTGGCACCTACAATTGCAATTTTCATGATAATCTATTTATTGATAAATATTTGCGATAAAATTTCGCGATTAATAATGTAATTTTATTTGGCACAGTTATTCGTTAAAAAAATCAATCAAACTTTTTACAAAAGTCTTTTAAATTTATGTTCGATAGTTTTTGCAACATTGCTTGTTCTGCTTCGGAATATAAATTTTCCAGGTGCCCGTTAATTTTTTTACCAACAGGGCATTTAGGATTGGGAGTGTTTTTAGCTAAAGATAAGATGGATTTAGGGAAAACTAATTTGAATATAAACCCCAGATTAATATCTGATGCTTTTTTTGCTAAATAGCAACCGCCATTTTTTCCTTCTTTGCTGCTTACAACTCCAGCTTTTTTTAAAACAGAAATTTCTTTACGGACCAAAACAGGGTTGATGTTGATACTGCTTGCAATATAGTCTGATGAAAGAAGTTCTCGTTCGTTTTTACAAAGCAAAACCAAAATATGCGTGGCAATGGCAAAACGTCCGTTATTCATTTCTGTAATGTTTTTTATTACAGTACAAAAGTAGAAACAATTTTTATAGGATTGTAGGCTTATTGAACGAAATTACTTTTGTTTGACGAGGAAAGGTGAAGGTGATGGAGTGTTTTTAACCGGCGCAGCTTGGAGCTGAGACCAAAAAAGAGGCGCCGGTTGTAAACCAGCGCCGGCTCTCGGAGTAGGAAACCTACCACGTTAAATTGAGATTTTTATAAAGAACAAAATTTTGATATTTAGAAATTAGAGTAAGTTCTTCTGTTATTGCTTGAACAATTATTAAACGATCAAAGGGATCTTTATGGTGGTTTTCTAAGGCTAAAAGTGTGGTGAGATGGTTAAATTCTATGGGCAATAGTTTGAAACCATTGTTTATAATCTCGTTTTTCAAATCTGTTAATGAAACCTGCATACTCATCTTATTTAAACTGAGCTTTATTGCTATCTCCCATAAAGAAATGATGCTGATATGCTTTTTGGAGCGTGAACTTTCGATATTTTCTTTTGCTAACTTGGAAAGTTGTATATCCCCATTTAGAAACCATAACAGCGTATGCGTGTCAAGTAAATAGTTTCTCACATGTAGTCTTTGAAAATATCAAGAGGTTCATCAAAATCTTCCGCTAACTTTATTTTACCTTTTAAGGCGCCAAACATCGGACGTGCTTTTTTTAGATTATCGCTTTTTTTTATAAGTTCGTCAATGTAGGCCATTGCTTGCTTCTTCAAGTCGGCTGGCAAAGCATCCAATTTTTTATATAACGTAAAAGTTGTCATAGCTTTAGCTAAAAAACTATTTTCCAGACTAAAACGCGAAAAAATCCCGGTTTATTTCTCTTTAACTCAACACATAATCCAATTCCATTTCATCTAAACTGCACAACAGTTCTTTGCTGATATTAATCTGCCGGCTTTTGCTAGGTAAGTCTATTTTAATTTTTTCTTTACGATCCAGCACCACAAAACCTAGTTTTTTACTGCCCATGTGGTTATTGAATATTTCGTCTAAATCGCTAATTAAAGTGCCGTTAATGTGTTCCAATTCTAAACAAATGTCAATCTTGCTGGATTGTTTTTCTAGCACATCCCTCAAATCAGAAAATTCTTGGAAATTAATGCGCGAGCGTTTGCTGCCATCCGGATTAGAGAAATAACTTACATTCCCTTTGATATAGAGGTAATTATTTGGCACTAAGTGGTGTTTAAATTTTAAATAGTCATCACGGAAAATGGCAAACTCGAAAGCATCATCATAACCTTCCAGTTTAAAATATGCGAAACCGCGCCCGTCTTTAGAGACTTTGTGCACCACAGAAGTAACAATGCCGCCAACTTTAAATTGGAAATCTAGCCCTTTATCAATATCAGCGAAAGCGGCCAAATTGCCTTTTGTGCAGTATTTACTCAGTACCAATTGGTATTCGTCTAAAGGATGCCCTGAAATGTAAATACCCACCACGTCTTTCTCGTTAGCCAGTTTTTTTATTAAGCCCCACTCTTCGCAGTCCGGTAAAGAAGGTTCGGGCATTTCAACAGCGGTACCGCCACCAAATAAGCTCCCTTGCGATGAATTTTCGTTTTCTTTATGTTTTGCACCGTATTTAATGGCCTGTTCTAGCATGCTGCTGCCACCATCTTCATAAAAATATTGTGCGCGGTGTGTGCCCTCGAAGCAGTCAAAACCACCGGCCAATATTAAATTTTCTAAGGCTTTTTTGTTGGCCGCCCGCAAGTCAACGCGTTTGGTTAAATCAAAAATAGATTTGTATTTGCCGTCTTTACGGTTTTCTACAATGGTTTCCACAGCGCCGGCGCCCACACCTTTTATGGCGCCCATGCCAAAACGGATGGCGTTGTTGTGGTTTACTGTAAATTTATAGTGCGATTCGTTAACATCTGGACCTAAAACCTCTAGGCCCATGCGCTTACATTCCTCCATAAAAAACGTCACCTGTTTAATGTCGTTCATGTTGTTAGAAAGCACCGCGGCCATATATTCTGCCGGATAATGCGCTTTTAAATAGGCCGTTTGGTAAGCAATCCAAGCGTAACAGGTAGAGTGCGATTTGTTGAAGGCGTAACTAGCAAAAGCTTCCCAATCTTTCCAAACCTTTTCTAAAACTTTAGGGTCATGACCTTTTTCTGCTGCCTGCGCGATGAATTTGGGTTTCATCTTATCCAGCACATCCTTTTGCTTTTTACCCATCGCCTTACGCAAAACGTCGGCTTCGCCTTTGGTAAAACCGGCCAGTTTTTGCGAAAGCAACATCACCTGCTCTTGGTAAACCGTGATGCCATAGGTTTCTTTCAGGTATTCTTCGCTTGCCGCGATGTCGTAGGTAATTTCCTCCTCACCGTTTTTACGGCGCACAAAGCTTGGGATATAATCCATTGGCCCGGGGCGGTAAAGCGCGTTCATGGCAATTAAATCGCCAAAAACGGTAGGGCGCAACTCTTTCATGTACTTTTGCATCCCCGGCGATTCGTATTGGAAAATACCTACCGTTTCGCCTCGCTGGAAAAGCTCATAAGTTTTCTCATCATCAATAGGGAAGTGGTCCGGATCCAGCTCGATACCTGTTTTTTGCTTCACCAATTTTACAGTGTCCTTAATCAGCGTAAGCGTTTTAAGGCCTAAAAAGTCCATTTTTAACAAGCCGGCACTTTCTACCACCGAGTTGTCAAACTGGGTAACGTACAAGTCGGAGTCTTTTGCCGTAGCTACGGGAACAAAGTTGGTAATATCACTTGGCGTGATGATAACGCCACAAGCGTGAATGCCGGTATTACGTACAGAGCCTTCTAAAACCTGTGCTTGCCGTAAAGTTTCGGCGCTTAAATCGCTGCCCTCTGCAATGCCTTTTAGCAGGTTCACGTTTTCCAATTCTTCGGAGCGCAAAGCACTTTTTAGTGCCGTATCGTCTAAATTGAAAATCTTCGCCAGCTTCATATTTGGGATGAGTTTCGCAATTTTATCGGCTTCAAAAAGGGGCAAATCCAGCACGCGTGCCGTATCACGGATAGATGATTTGGCGGCCATGGTGCCGTAAGTGATAATTTGCGCAACCTGGCTGGCTCCGTACTTATTAATTACATAGTCCATCACGCGTCCCCGGCCCTCATCGTCAAAATCGATATCAATATCGGGCATTGAAACCCGGTCCGGATTTAGGAAACGCTCAAAAAGCAAATCATAAGCGATAGGATCAATATTGGTGATGCCCAAGCAATACGCCACTGCCGAACCTGCCGCCGAGCCCCTTCCCGGGCCCACGGAAACATCCAACTCTCTCGCTTTCGCGATAAAATCCTGTACAATCAAAAAATATCCCGGGTAGCCGGTTTTCTCGATGGTGGCCAGCTCAAAATCCAGTCGTTCTTTAATGGCGGGCGTTATTTCATCGTAACGTTTGGCGGCGCCCAAATAGGTAAGGTGCGCCAGATATTTATTTTCGCCACGTTTGCCACCGTCTTGCTCATCCTCGGCCACCAAAAACTCTTCGGGAATCTCGAATTTTGGAAGCAATACATCGCGGTGAAGCGTGTAAGCCTCAATTTTATCTACCACTTCTTGAATGTTAGAAATGGCTTCGGGAATATCAGCGAAAAGCTTCTTCATCTCTTCGCCCGATTTGAAATAGTATTCGCTGTTGGGCAGGCCAAACCTAAAACCACGGCCCCGGCCTTTTGGCGTAGCCAATTTTTCGCCGTCTTTTACGCAAAGCAAAATATCGTGCGCGTGTGCATCTTCTTGGTTTACGTAATAAGTGTTGTTGGTAGCTATCAGTTTAACTTGGTGCTTTTGTGCAAGCGCAACCAAAGTTTGGTTTACATTGTTTTCGTCCTCTTGGTTGTGGCGCATCAGCTCCACGTAAAAATCTTCGCCAAACGTATCTTTCCACCACAATAATGCTTCCTCGGCCTGCTTCTCGCCCAGGTTTAAAAGTTTATTAGGTACTTCGCCGTAAAGGTTCCCAGAAAGTACAATCAAATCTTCTTTGTATTGTTCAATTACGCTACGATCTATCCGTGGCACATAATAAAAACCTGCTGTGTACGCAATGGACGACATTTTTGCCAAGTTATGGTAGCCTTTTTTGCTTTTCGCCAGAAATACAATTTGGTAGCCATTGTCTTTGCGACTTTTATCGGTATGGTTATCGCAAACAAAAAACTCGCAACCTACAATAGGCTTAATAATGGTTTCTGTGGCGCTTTGTCCGGCTTCTAAAGCGGCTTCGTTTTTAGCTTTTGCCGCTTTGTTATGGTTCATCACGGCGCTAACAAAATGGAAAGCACCCATCATGTTGGCGTGGTCTGTAAGGGCAACAGCCGGCATTTTGTGTTTGGCGGCCGCTTTTACCAAAGCACCAACAGACGTGGTTGATTGTAAAATGCTAAACTGCGTGTGGTTATGCAGATGCACAAATTCGGCAGAAGCTAAATCGGCTAGGTTGGCGGCTACGTTCTGTTGGTTAACGGCGCCAGCCTGTGTAGCTGTGGCCGCTTTTATTTTTGCCGATTCTTCTTTAAGGTTGATGTGTTTTAAGCCGATGGATTTAAAAGGCTCGGTATTTACACTTTTAAAGTTGGTAAGATATTCTTCCTCGGCCTGTAAATCGGCAATGGTGAATACATCTTTCCGTAAAAGTTCAAAAAAGCAGCGGGTAGTTGCTTCCACATCGGCGGTGGCGTTGTGGGCCTCTGCAAAAGGTTGGTTAAATAAATACTGGTGCAGTTCTGTTAAAGTAGGCAGTTTAAATTTGCCACCACGGCCGCCCGGGATTTGCAGTAAGCTTGCGGTAACCTCTGTACAGGTATCTAAAACCGGCAGGTTAAGCAAGTTGTTTTGGATGCCCAAGCGGTGAAACTCGGCACCCATAATATTGATATCAAAGTTTAGGTTTTGGCCAACAACAAATTTGGTTTCGCTTAGCGCGATGTTGAATTTCTCCAACATTTCTGCTAAAGAAATACCTTGCTGGGTGGCCAAATCCGTAGAAATGCCGTGAACACGCTCGGCATCATACGGAATGTTGAACCCTTCGGGTTTTACCAGATAGTCTTCATTTTTGATGAGCCGGCCCATGTCATCATGCAGTTGCCAGGCTATTTGTATACAACGGGGCCAATTGTCGCTATCGGTAACGGGGGCGTCCCATCTCTTCGGCAAACCTGTGGTCTCGGTATCAAAAATTAAATACATATTCGGATATATTATTGTTAGCTAGCACTTTGAAAACGGCAGATAGAAATTCTGACGCGATACCAAATTTATCAAAAATTGGGAAGCTTTTGGGGCTGTTGATAATTTGTTATATCATCCAAAATTCATAAATCATAGTCATTGTTTTTAGTCTTTTTAAAAAAATGAGATTTTTTGTCACCTTTTTTTAAGTGCCCAACTCTATTAGCATACAAAAACAAATAAATAGATTATGGAAACTTTAGCTTTAAATGACAAAATTAAAACCACTTACAATTTATTATATATTGTGTTTGTGGTAGTGCCAATTGTGGCAGGAATTGATAAATTCACCAATTTATTGGTCCAGTGGGACCAGTATATTAACCCAGCGATATTAGGGTTGTTGCCTTTTTCGGCACACACTTTTATGATGATTGTTGGCGTAATTGAGATTGTAGCCGGCATAATTGTTTGGAAAAAAGCCAGCGTTGGCGGTTATATTGTAGCAGCTTGGTTGGCTTCTATCGCGATAACGTTAATTTTTAGCTTGCACTTTTTAGATGTTGCTGTGCGAGATTTAGTAATGGCCATTGGCGCTTTTTCAATGGCTAATTTAGCGCGCGCCTTAAAGCTATAATTTTAGATATGGAGTTGCCCCAAACTTATACCGATGCCGAGCTGGTAAAGCGAATAGTTGCAGGAGAGACATTTCTGTTTGAAATCTTGATACGCCGTAACAATTCTTTTCTTTACCGCTTAGGCAGATCGTACCGTTACAACCACGAAGACACTCAGGATTTAATGCAAGATACCTTTGTAGATGCTTTTACACACCTTGCAAAGTTTGAACATCGCTGCAGTTTAAAAACGTGGCTGCTAAAAATTATGCTCCATAATTGTTTCAAAAAACAAAACAAATGGGCGTTTAAAAATGTTAAAGCAAAAGATATCAACGAACAGTGTATGCCTATGTTTAGTGATGATAAACACACAGATACATCAAAAACGGTGTTGAACAATGAGTTGAATATGATTATTGAAGATGCCTTAGAAAAAATACCGACAGACTACCGGGTGGTGTTTACGTTAAGAGAGGCAAACGGTTTAAAAGGTGCAGAGGTGGCAGAGATTTTGGCAATTTCTGAAGATAGCGTGAAAACCAGGTTAAGCCGCGCTAAACGTATGCTAAGGCAAGAGATTGAGAAAATTTATTCAAAAGAAGACATTTATCAGTTTAACCTAATTTATTGCGATAAAATGGTAAACCGGGTAATGGATAAAATAAACGTGATTAAGGATCAAAACTAAGGACAGATTAAGAATTAAAAATTCAGCTTTAGAGATATACAAAACATTGATGAAAATATACGCCGAAAAGATTGATAAATGTGGTGAAGACCATTTTTCTGCCAATATAGACACGCCTTTACGACCGGGAGCATTTTTGATGGATGATGAGGAGAAAATTGAGGCCATTGCTAAGAACTTTAAAAACATTATGGAAATTTTAGGTTTGGATTTGACAGATGACAGCCTAAAGAATACGCCGCATCGCGTAGCTAAAATGTACGTTAAAGAAGTGTTTAAAGGTTTAAATCCTGCAAATAAGCCAAGCATTTCTATGTTTAACAACAACTACCAGTACAGGCAGATGTTGGTAGAAAAAAACATCACGCTATACTCTTATTGCGAACATCATTTTGTGCCCATTATAGGCAAAGTCCACGTAGCATACATTTCAAGCGGAGAGGTAATTGGCCTTTCAAAAATTAACCGGTTGGTACAGTATTATGCCAACCGCCCACAAGTGCAAGAGCGCTTAACCCAGCAAATAGCAAACGGACTTAAAGAAGCACTAAACACGCCACATGTGGCTGTAATGGTTGATGCAGAACATCTTTGCGTAGCTTCCAGAGGTATTAAAGATACCGCAAGCAGTACAGTAACTTTCCACTTTTCCGGAGATTTTCAAGAAAAAGATGTGCGTGCGGAGTTTTTAGCTACCGTTAATGCAAAATAAAACTTGCAAGTGCGTCACGCCTCTCAACACCAATTATTAACATATTTATTACTAATTAAGCGGCTTTGTTATAATCATGGGCGCTTAATTTTTGTTTCAGTAGCTTGCGTGCCATGTGGATGCGTGTTTTTACCGTTCCAATGGGGATGTTGAGCTGTGCGGCAATCTCGTGGTACTTAAAGCCAGAGAAGTAAAGGGTAAAGGGCAAACAATAATCACTGCTGATGCTTGCCATCGCTTCGTCAATGTCCTTTTTTAAAAACTTGTTGTCGCTATGGTTGTAGTTGGCGCTGTAACAAAGCTGGGCAGATGTTAAGCTCTCTGATTGGCTGATGATACTTGTTGCTTTTGTCCATTTGCGGTACCTGTTGATAAACGTGTTTTTCATGATGGTGTACAACCAAGCGCTGATGTTACTTGATTCTTTAAAGCTATCGCGGTTTATCAAAGCTTTTAACAAGGTTTCTTGAACCAGGTCATCGGCTTCGTCCATATTCCGGGTAAACTTAAGTGCAAAGTTTTTTAAAGCCGGAACCTTCGGGTTTAATAATGCAGTAAATTCAATCTGAGTCATGGCGTTTAACTTTGTTTAACTTTTCTTGGAAAAAGTTAAACAAAAATTACGCCAACAATTTATTTCTGCTTTAAACGATGTTCACTTCGCGTTCTAGCTTTACGCCAAACTTTTGGTAAACCGAGTTTATAATTTGTTCGGAGAAATTGAAAACCTCTTTTCCTGTAGCTTCACCGTGGTTTACCAATACTAGGGCTTGGTTTTTCCAAGTGCCGGTATGCCCAACAATTTTTCCCTTCCATCCGCATTGTTCAATTAGCCAGCCTGCAGCTAATTTGACACCGTCGGGCACGTTAAAATGTACCACGTTTGGGTGTACCGCTACTAGTTTTTTAAATTGTTGTGCGGTTATTACCGGATTTTTAAAGAAAGAACCAGCGTTGCCAATAGTGGACGGATCCGGAAGTTTGGAAACCCGAATTTCTGATACGGTTTGGCTTACATCTCTTATGCTGGGTTCGGTAATTCCTCGGTTTTGCAATTCGGTACTGATGGCACCGTAGCTGATGTTAATTTGTGCCTGTGTAAATAATCTGAATTTTACGCTGCAAATAATGTACTGCCCTTTTTTTTCTTGTTTAAATATGCTTTCGCGGTAGCCAAAACGACAATCTGCTTTGTTGAAATGCACAAAATTGCCGCTTGCAATTTCAAAAGCTTCGCAACTTTCAAAAACATCTTTAAGTTCTACCCCATACGCGCCAATGTTTTGAATGGGCGAAGCGCCAACCGAGCCCGGAATTAAGCTCAGATTTTCTACTCCGGCAAAACCCCAGTCCACGCAGTAATTTACAAAATCGTTCCACACCTCGCCGGCGCCGGCTTCAACGGTAACTTCGTTATGGTTAATGCGGTGCTGTATACCGCGGATGTTCATTTTGATCACCAAACCTTCAAAATCTTGAGTGAAAAGCATATTGCTGCCGCCACCTAAAATCAAACGTTCGGTTTGGTGCCATTTAGGGTCGGCAAACAGCTCTTGCAGTTCTTCTTTTTGGTTAATTTCTACAAAATAACGGGCAAAAGCCTGAATGCCAAAAGTGTTGAAGTTTTGAAGAGAAACGTTTTGGTGGATTTGTAGCATGGGGCTGAGTATTGAGTATTGAGTATTGGGTATTGAGATTTGTAGCGGTAAAAATATCAAAATTGGATGATGACAGGAAGATAAACTAGCCGATTATGATTTCTAATGAACTAACAAGCTAATGAACTCCTTCACTTAAAAAACTTCTTGCTGGCCACTAAAAGGCCAAATTCTTCCGAACCATCTTTTTGGGTGCTTTTGTGGTGCATTTTATGCGCGCGCCTAATTCCTTTTAAATAACGGTTATTGCTTTTGAAGGCTTTAAAGCGGTTATGGATAAACCAATCGTGAAAAATAAAGTAGATAAACCCGTAAAAGCTAATGCCTAATCCTATCCAAAAATAAACGTTAAAATCTGTCTGTCCGTACCACATCAGCGCAAGCGAAATTAAAGCGAACGCGAGGCTAAACACATCGTTTAATTCAAAAAAGCCATGACGTTGCTGGTGGTGTGTTTTATGGATAAACCACAATGGCCCATGGAATAGGTATTTATGCAATGCCCATGAAAAAAGCTCCATCCCGCTAAGGGTAAATATGAGGATTAAAATTGCGTAGTACCAGCTCATTTAAAGTTAAAAATCGTTAATTAAGTGACGTATCGCTATTTTAGCTAAAAAATATTCCAAAACAAAAAGGTATGGAACAGCAAGATCAGAAAAGAGAGCAGATTTTAGAAGCTGCGTTAAAGCGTTTTGCGCATTTTGGTTTAAGCAAAACCACTATGAATGATATTGCCGGCGACTTAAACTTTTCTAAGGCCTTGCTGTATTATTACTTTCCGGATAAGCTGAGCCTGTATGCCGCCGTTTTAGAAAAAGTTTTCGCCGAAATTAACAGCGCCACCGCCCAGGCACTTAAAGGCGCTACCACGCCGGAACAAGCCGTAAAAGTTTATGCGAACGGTCGCGTAACTTTTTTAGAAAAGTATTTCCCTTTGCTGGATTTTAACAAGTTTTTAAATATTGATAAATACGAAGACCTGAAAAAAATATTGGAAGCGGCCAACGAGGCAGAAGTACAGCACCTAAAAAGCATTATGGAGATAGGGGTGAAGGCGAAGCAATACCATATTGAGGATATTGACCACACCGCCCGCTTATTGTTCGACGTTATACAGGGCATCCGCGTGTTGCATATTACCAACGCGCAGGTGCAATTTGGGATAGATAAAAAGTTTTTAAATGTAATATCGGACCGGCAACAGGAAATTATGTCGGTGTTTTTACGGGGGTTGAGGTGTTGAGGTAAATCCATCATCCAATTGTCATTAACAAAAAAAATCCCGCCAAGCCTTCGGCGGGAATTTTTTTTGCCGTACTTTTGACTAATTAATTTAAAAAGTCAGAAAGTAGGAGGTTCAAATTGAGCGTTTCAGCAACAGATCAAAAGCAAGAGCAAATTATAGAAGCGGCGTTAAAGCGCTTCGCGCATTTTGGCGTGGCAAAAACCACCATGAGCGAAATTGCCGATGACCTTTCTCTGTCTAAAGCATCGTTGTACTATTATTTTCCAGACAAAACCGCTTTGGTGCTGGCTGTTGGCGAAAATATCCTCAGCGTTTTTTTAGATGAACAAAGTAAGGCCTTAGCAAACGCCCAGTCTTTTGAGGAAGGCATTAACGCAATTATTGAGGTGCGCATTTGTTTTGGCCGCAAATATTTTATGATGCACATAGGCGACGGGCAAAGTGATGTAAACACCGCCGACCCAAAATTTAAAACTGCCTTAGATCATTTAAAACAAACAGAGCTGGATATGATGGCGGCTTACATCCGCCAGTATCAAAAAGAAAAAGTGCTAAAAGATGTGGATGCCAAAGAAACTGCCGAAGTGCTTTTGGATGTTTTGGTGGGCTTGTGGATTGCCGAGATACACATTCACCAAAAAAGCTTTGTGCCTACCAACGAACTTTTTGAACGGATTAGAACGAAAACAAAACGCATGGTTTCAATTTTTTGTGATGGAATTAAAAGAAACTGATATACAGGGTAGGATTATAGAAAAGGCAAGGGAGCTGTTTTTCTTTTTCGGGGTGAAAAGCATTACCATGGACGATATTGCTAAGCACCTCAGCATCTCTAAAAAAACACTGTACAGCTGTTATAAAGACAAAGCCGAGATAGTGAATTTAATCATGGGCGATTTATTGCAGGCGCACGTCGCAGAGATTTTAAAAACCAAGGAAACGGCGGCTAATGCAGTAGAAGAAGTGCTGACACAATCGCGCGTGCTGTACCAGATTTTTAAAGAGGTAAAGCCCAATGTGTTTTTTGAAATAGAGAAATACTTCCCAGAAATAGCCGGCCAATTTGCCGACCACCGCGGTACCTGCGTTTTAGAAAGCATCAGCCAAAACTTAGAGCGCGGCATTGCCGAGGGTTTATACCGCAATAACCTTGATATACCCTTTGTTGCCCGTTTACGCTTAAATGCTTTAATGTCCGCTTTTGACGAAAAAGCCTTTGAAATGGAAATGCCGACTCTACATATACTTAACAAACTCACATCTTTTTACTTACACGCCATTTGCAGTGCAGAGGGCAAAAATTTTATAGTAGAACAATAACAATGAAAACAACAATGAAAACAATAAAGCTGATGACGCTGATGCTTTTAGGCTTTGGGCTGTTAACTACGGCACAGGCGCAAGAAACGTTAACGTTAAAAGAGGCCTTAAACTATGCGCTAAAAAACAGCGAGAGCGTGCGCAAAGCCTACTTAAACATTGAAGGCGGCAAGTACGAAACGGCAGAAATTAGAGCGCAGGCTTTACCGCAGTTAAATGCCACAGGTACTTTAACAGATAACTTGCTTTTGCAAAAAAGCCCGCTGCCCGGAGAGATTGTAGGCAAGCCTGGCGAAACTATTTTGGTGGCTTTCGGACAAAAATGGAACTCGGCTATACAAGTGCAGGCAAGTCAGCAACTGTTTAACCAGTCGGTTTTTACAGGCTTAAAAGCGGCCAAAGCCGGCGAAGAGTACTATAAGCTTAACGCCGATTTGAGCGAGGAAAACATTTTGCAACAGGTGGCAACCGCTTATTACCAGGTGTTGGTTACGCGCGAGCAAATTGCGGTTATTGATAGTAACTTAAAATCGCTGCAAACCACGCAAAACATCATTGGCACGCAATACCAAAACGGCTTGGCTAAAAAAATTGATGTGGACCGTGTTAAGGTGAGCATCACCAACTTAAACAACCAACGCACCGAGCTTTTGAATGCTGTTACGCAGCAAGAAAACGCCCTGAAATTTTATATGGGGATGCCTATAAACCACGAAATTGTTTTACCAAAAGTTGAGCTGAACAAAATAAGTGAAGATGCTGTGGCTGTTGCCGATAGCGTAAACACCAGTTTTTTAACGCAGTTTAAGGTAATTAATAAACAAAAGGAGCTGTTGCAGTTTCAGAAAAAAGCTTACCAAGCCGAGTATTTTCCACGCCTGTCTTTTAACGCCGCGTACGGCTACTCGGGCATTAGCCAAAAATTCGATTTGTACGGTGGCAGCAACTCCACTGCGCGTTGGTTTGATGCTTCATCTATCGGTTTAACTTTAAACATCCCAATTTTTGATGGCTTTGCCAGAAGATCAAGAGTAAACAAAGCCGATGTAGAACTCAGGAAACTTAACGAAGACATCAGAAATACGCGCCAGTCTTTGAATTTGGCTTACAGCAATGCCAAAATCCAGATTAGAAACAGCGTGAACACCATTTCTTCGCAAGAAGAGAATATGCGTTTGGCCCAAGAGATTTACAACAGCACGCAAAACAACTATAAAAACGGCTTGGCCAGTTTAACAGATTTGTTAGACGCCGAGAACTCGTTAACCAAAGCCCAAAACAGCTATACCGAAGCTTTGTTAAACTATAAGTTGGCAGAAATCCAGCTGATAAAATCAAACGGAAACATCAAATCGTTATTAAACTAAAAATGGCCGGGCGCTAAGTCATCGGCGCAAGCCAAAATAAATTAAAGAGCTTTTAAAACTAACAATCCAAATAAATAAGAAAATGAAAAAAGTAATTGTACCAATTATAGCCATAGTTGCAGCGGTTGTAATTATTGGTTGGGTGCTATCTAACAATAAGAAGAAAAACGAGGAAAAAACGGCAATTGTGGCCGCAAATGATGGTGCCGTAGCCGTACGTGCAGCCGTTGCCGAGCGTAAGCAGGTAAACCTTGATTTTAGCGCCAACGGAACTTTTGCACCGTCGCAAGATTTAACTTTCTCTGCCGAAAACAGCGGCCGCGTTACCAAAATCACTGTTGATGAAGGTAGCCGCGTTTCCAGAGGTCAGGTTTTGGCTTATATTGATGATGAGCTGTTAGACGTTTCTGTACGTAATGCAGAAGCTAATTACCAAAACGCTTTGCGCGATTTGGAACGTTACGAAAGCTCGTACAAAACAGGCGGGGTAACGCAACAGCAGCTGGACCAGGCTAAACTTGGCTTATCCAACGCGAAAGCCAATTTGCAACAAGCCAAAAGGCGTTTAAGCGATGCCAACATCAAATCGCCGATAAACGGAATTGTGAACAAACGCTTTATAGAGCAAGGTGCTTTTGTTGCCGCCGGTACGCAGCTTTTTGAAATTGTAGATGTATCTAAATTAAAATTGGCTTTAACCGTGAATGAAACGCAGGTAGCCAACCTTAAATTGGGCGATAGGGTTAAAATTAAATCTAACGTTTTCCCTGATCAGGATTTTGCGGGTAAAATCACTTTCATCGCGCCAAAAGCCAATGAATCTTTAAACTTTCCGGTAGAAATTGAGCTAACCAATAGCAACGGAAAAATTAAAGCCGGAATGTATGGTACTGCAATTTTCGAATTCCCGAAACAAGCGCCAGCATTAACCGTTCCGCGTGCGGCATTTGTAGGCAGCGTAAGCAGCAATAAACTTTTTGTTTTGCAGGATAGCGTAGCTAAAGAGCGCAAAGTAATTGCCGGAAGAATTTTAGCCGAGCAGGTAGAGATTTTAGACGGTTTAAAAGAAGGCGAAAAAGTAATTACAAGCGGCCAAATAAACTTGGTTGACGGAACAAAAGTTTCGGTTATAAAATAATTTAAAGCAAATGAAAGCACTTTGGTTTTACCATTTGTAAAAGCCGGTGCCGTGCCTTTAAGGCGCCATTAGCCGATAAATAAATAGCATATAAACAAATGAAAGTTACAGAAATATCAATTAAGCGGCCAACGCTTGTAATTGTTGTATTTACCGTACTTACCCTTGCCGGTATCTTGAGCTATTTCTCGTTAAACTACGAGTTGTTGCCAAAATTTTCGCCTTCGGTAGTGTCTGTAAGTACCATATATCCCGGTGCATCGCCAAACGAGGTGGAGAACACCGTTACTAAAAAAATAGAGGACGCGGTATCGTCCATGGAAAACATCAAGAAACTGGAAGCACGGTCCTTTGAGAGTTTATCTGTGGTAACCATTACACTAAACAGCGGCACCAACGTAGATTTAGCGCTTAACGATGCGCAACGTAAAGTAAACGCGGTTTTAAAAGATTTGCCAGATGATATTGATGCGCCTACGCTCAATAAATTCTCCTTAGATGATTTGCCGATTATCACCATGTCGGCTTCTGCAAAAATGACCGATGCGGAGTTTTATGATTTGATGGACAAGCGTATTGCACCCATTTTTTCCAGGGTTCCGGGTGTGGCGCAAGTGAATTTGATTGGCGGGCAAGAGCGTGAGATACAAGTAAACATTAACGCAGGCAAGTTAGAAGGTTACGGGCTTTCTTTACCGCAGGTGCAGCAGGCCATTTTAACTTCAAACTTGGATTTCCCAACTGGATCTATCAAAACCGATAAAGAAGACGTATTGATCCGTTTGGCGGGTAAATACAAAAACGTAGAGGAAATCCGCAATTTAGTGATTAGCACCTCTAAAAATGGCGCGCAAATACGTTTAGGTGATATTGCCGATGTGCAGGACACGCAAAAGGATGTAGAGAAGATTGCGCGTGTAGATCAAAAAAGCGCTATTGCGTTGCAGGTGCTTAAACAATCGGACGCTAACGCGGTGAAAGTGAGCGAAGGCGTGCACGCTATGGTGCAAAAAATTGAGCAGGACTATAAAAATGTGGGTTTGCAGATTAGCATTGCAAACGATAGTTCTGTATTTACTTTAGAGTCTGCGGATGCCGTAATCCACGATTTAATTTTGGCGATTATCTTGGTGGCTTTTGTGATGTTGTTTTTCTTGCACAGTATCCGTAACGCCGTAATTGTAATGGTGGCTATCCCGTTGGCTTTAATTGCCACTTTTATCGGGATGGATTTGCTGGGCTACTCGCTCAACTTAATGTCTTTGCTAGGTTTATCCTTGGTAGTAGGTATTTTGGTGGATGATGCCATTGTGGTTTTGGAGAACATTTATCGCCACATGGAAATGGGTAAAAACAAGGTGCGTGCAGCGATGGATGCCACGCAAGAAATCGGTTTTACTGTAACCTCCATCACTTTGGTAATTGTGGTGGTGTTTTTTCCAATTGCCTTAAGCACCGGTTTAGTGTCTGATATCTTGACCGAATTTTGTGTGGTGGTAATTATATCTACCTTGCTTTCTTTGGTAACGTCATTTACTGTGGTGCCATTGCTATCATCACGTTTTGGAAAGTTAGAGAAGTTAACCAACCGTACTTTTTTCGGCAGATTAATTTTAGGTTTCGAAAAACAGTTACAACGGTTTACAGACTGGGTTACGCGCATTTTAGTTTGGTCTCTAGGGCACAAGAAAACCACTTTAGGTATCGTGTTTGGCTTATTGATAGCTTCCTTTATGTTGCTGGCAAAAGGTTATATAGGTGCCGAGTTTTTTGCGCAGAGCGATAAAGGCGAGTTTTTGGTACAGATAGAGATGCCAAAAGACGCTTCTATTGAACAAACCAACCAAATGACGCGCAAAGCCGAAGCTTTCTTAAGCAAAAAGAAGGAAGTGGTATCATTAATTACCACGGTTGGCCAGTCTAGTGAAGGTATGGGGGCCTCGCAGGCTACTGCTTACAAGGCAGAGATCAACGTGAAATTGGTCGAGAAAAAAGACCGTGAAGACGATGCAACTATATATGCGGCCAAAGTAAGTAAAGAGATGTCGAAAGTGTTGGTAGGTGCAAAAATTAAAACCGTGCCTATCAGTATTTTAGGTACCGCCCAGCAAGCACCAATTAGCTTGGTGGTAATGGGGTCTGATTTGGATAGCGTAATGAAGTTTGCAGAGAAAGCTAAAGATGTGCTGGTGAAAATCCCCGGTGCATCGGAGGTGAAACTTTCTGTAGAAGCTGGTAGTCCGGAGGTGAGCGTACAGGTGGATCGCGATAAAATGGCGGCTTTAGGTTTAACGCTACAAACCGTTGGTGCAACCATGCAAACAGCGTTTAGCGGTAATACCGACGGTAAGTTCCGCCAAGGCGAGTACGAGTACGATATTAACATCCGTTACCAGGATTTCGACCGTAAAAACGTGGAAGACGTAGCTAATTTATTGTTTGTGAACAGCCGTGGCGAGCAGGTTAAGTTATCACAATTTGCTACGGTAACGCAAAGCTCGGGACCTAGCCAGTTAGAGCGTCGTGATAAAAGCACTTCAGTTTCTGTACAGTCGCAAGCGGTGGGTAGGCCAAGCGGTACCATCGTAGCAGATTTTCAAGAAAAGTTAGACAAAATGCCTAAGCCAACAGGCGTAAGCTTGGTTTGGAGTGGCGATATGGAAAACCAGAGCGAAGGTTTCGGTACTTTGGGAATTGCATTGTTGGCTTCTATTTTATTGGTGTACTTTATTATGGTTGCATTGTACGATAGCTTTGTTTACCCATTTGTGGTGATGTTCTCTATCCCGCTTTCGATTATCGGGGCATTGCTTGCACTAGGTTTAACCAATAATACGCTTAACTTATTTACCATTTTAGGTTTAATTATGCTAATTGGTTTGGTAGCTAAAAACGCCATCATTTTGGTGGATTTTACCAACCAAATGAAGGCCGAAGGTAAAAGCACGCGCGAAGCATTAATATTGGCTAACCACGCACGTTTACGCCCAATTTTAATGACAACCATTGCCATGGTGATAGGTATGTTGCCAATTGCTTTGGCTAGCGGTGCCGGTGCCGAGTGGAAAAACGGTTTGGCTTGGGTAATTATCGGTGGTTTGTTAAGCTCGCTTTTCTTAACCTTAATTATTGTGCCGGTAATGTACCAGATTTTTGACCGCTTAATTGAAAGGTTCGGCGGTAAAAAAGAAGAAAAAACCATAGAGGAGCTGATGGTAGAAGATTATCAGCATGTAGATGTTAAAGAATATTAAAGCATTTTTCTCGCGCCTAGCGGGGGCGCTCATTGTCCGTTGATGATGATTTGTCTCCGCTAAGCGCAGGATTTTTAAAGTCAAAACACATGAAAACTTTAATTGTAGCCACAGATTTTTCAAAAGAAGCCGAAAACGCATTGCAATATGCAGGTGCGGCGGCCCAAAAACTGCAGGGCAAAGTGGTGATTTTTAATGCTTTTAATATTTCATCACATACGGGTAACTCGCTGTTTCCGGCATCGGCTGTTAAAGAAATGATTGCCTATAATAATGCTATTTTGCAGCGCAAGGCGGATGATTTGGCTACCGAGTTTGGTATTGAGGTGCATTGCGAATCGAGCATGATGGAGCTGGATGAAGAGTTGGACAAGGCTATAGAAAAATATAAGGCAGATTTAGTGGTGATGGGGATGGCGCCAAGTTCGCTTTCGCAAGATTTATTTGGCAACACTACCACATCGGCAATAGCCAAATTAAAGTTCCCGGTTTTGGCGATACCCGCCGGTGTAAGCTTTAAAGGAATTAAAAAAATACTTTTTGCTTGTGATATTTTGCGCGGAGTAGAGCAGGAGATTTTGAACAAGATTAAAACTTTTGCTATGGGCGTAGGGGCACAGGTAGAGGTTTTTAGCGTGCAAAACAAACTGAAAGCTTTAACCGCCGAACATACTGCCCGCATTGATGAGGGTTTGCAAGATGTAGATTACGCTTATAAAAACGTAGTTTCTACTAAAGTGATACAAGCAATAGAAGACGAAGTAAAAGCTTTTGAGGCTGATATCCTGATTATGGTGCCTCATAAATACAGCTTCTGGAGCTCGCTAGTGCATCAGAGCAAAACCCGCATAATGGCATCGCGCAGCGAAATTCCGCTGTTGTCTATCGCGTTATAACTGGGCAGATCCAAGCAGGGTACGTCACGCCTAGCAGGGTCGTCTGCGACAGACCCTGCTTCACGTCCAAGCAGGGTCTGTCGCAGAACACGTCCAAGCAGGGTCTGTCGTAGACGACCCTGCTTTTTCTAGAGCCTTACGTTCAAACTTGCGAAGTTTTGAAAACTTCGCAAGTTTTACGGGGCACTATAATTCCAATTGTCAAGAATATTATACTGGGAATTCGTCATGTTGAGTGCAACGAACATCTCACATACAAGTTGCTAATACACGCTGAAGTTACGAAGTTCAAGCGGTTTCTTAAACTTGAACCAAAGTTATACTTAGACTTAAAAAAACGGGGCCCAACACAATGCCGGACCCCGTTTTTTATATAAGCGTGAACAAATTTTAAATATGTATTGCCCGGTTTTCTGTTGCGGCTAAAGCCGCTTCTTTAATAGCCTCGGTAAAAGTAGGGTGGGCGTGGCTAATGCGGCCAATGTCTTCGGCACTTGCCCTAAACTCCATCGCTACCACAGCTTCCGCAATCATATCGGCCGCGCGTGGCCCAATCATGTGCACGCCTAAAATTTCGTCGGTACTGCTGTCTGCCAAAACTTTCACAAAACCATCTGTATCCATACTGGCGCGCGCCCTTCCGCTTGCTTTAAAAGGAAACGAACCCGATTTGTATTTTGTGCCTTTCTCTTTAAGTTGTTCTTCGGTAAAACCTACAGAAGCAACCTCGGGCCAAGTGTAAACTACGCCCGGAATTAAATTATAGTTGATGTGCGGTTTTTGGCCGGCAATCGTTTCTGCAACAAAAGTTCCTTCTTCTTCTGCCTTGTGTGCTAGCATAGCGCCTTTCACCACATCGCCAATGGCATAAATACCTTTTACAGCGGTTTCTAAATGCTCGTTAACGGCTATTTTTTTGCCACGCTCTTCTAATTTAATACCAATGTTTTCTAAACCTAAACCTTCGGTGTAAGCAGTACGGCCAACAGCAACCAAGCAGTAATCGCCTTCTAGTACTACTTTTTCACCTTTTGGCGAATCGGCGGTTACGGTTACGGTTTTGCCTTTTACGCTGGCGCCTGTCACCTTATGGCTTAGCAAAAACTTCATGCCCTGTTTTGCCAAAACTTTCTGTAACTCCTTACCCAAAGCCTTGTCCATTGTAGGGATAATGGCATCCATAAACTCAACTACAGTAACTTGTGCGCCCAAGCGCGCATAAACAGAACCTAGCTCCAGGCCGATTACCCCACCGCCAATTAAAATAAGGTGTTTAGGAACTTCGCTAAGGTTTAAAGCCTCTGTAGAAGTAATTATTCTTTTGCCGTCTGTTTTTAAAAACGGCAGCTCGGTAGGTTTGCTGCCGGTGGCTATAATGATGTTTTTTGCGGTGATTTCTTGCTCGCCACCTTTTGCTAATGCAATTTTAACGGTGTTTTTATCTTTAAAAGAACCTAAGCCTTCAAAAGTGTCCACTTTGTTCTTCTTCATCAAAAAGGTGATGCCACCGGTGGTTTGTGCTACCACTTCGTTTTTGCGGTTGATCATCTGCTTTAGGTTCACCTTCACATCTTTTACGTCAATCCCATGCTCGGCAAAAGTGTGCGTGGCATTGTGGAAATGCTCAGAGGAATCTAAAAGTGCTTTAGATGGGATACATCCCACGTTTAAACAAGTACCTCCGAAAGTTGAGTATTTTTCGACCATAGCGGTTTTTAAGCCCAATTGCGCGCAACGGATAGCCGCAACATAACCGCCCGGACCAGAACCTATAACGATGACATCGTACTGCATTTGAATTGTTTTTTAGTTTTGGCTAAATTAAGGAAAGTATTAGTTCAAAGGAATGCTGTTTTTCATTTAATTGTGGTTTAACTTCATAAAAATAATATGAATTATGGGTCTTACTAAATCTGAATTTATTCCTAATGCCTTCAGCACAGTCTTACCTGCTCTCATGCGGGGCATTGGCAGGTATTTTATTCGGTTGTTTTTTAAACGGCTTTTTTCCGTTTGATTCACTGCGTGGGATAATAAACACAACTAACCGGCTTTATTCATTTTCAGAACAAATGGCATCCAGCACGTTGGATGTAGGGTTCCTCTGGAACATCTTCGATGAAATAATGGTTACCGGAACCGGGCTTTCCGATTTCCTGATTTCTTTAAGTGTGCCGGTAACGACAACCTCTTGCAGTTCCTGTGATTTTCCTGTGCCAACCGTATCCTGTGCCTGCTCTGTTTGTGCCGACACCGCAACACCGGCGACCGAAAAAACCGCTGTAAGCAGTAGCGAAGTAAGATTTTTCATTGTTCTTTTATTTTAATAACTATATTTTTAGAATTACGAAATTAATAAGTTAGATTAATCTAATAAAATTTATTTTGTCAATATTTTTTTGTGTGGACACTAATGGGAAAGGTGTTTATGCTTGGAATTATTATTGCTTAAAATTTGGTCGAACATTTAAACGCATCAGCATGAAAAACAAACTTTTTGAAGAATACCAATTGGGGAACATCAAATTAAAAAACCGGTCTGTTATGGCGCCTATGACCCGTTCTAGGGCTGTAGATCACAATATACCTAACCAACTGATGGCAGAATATTACGGACAAAGGGCAGGAGCGGGCTTAATTGTTACCGAGGGGACTTCGCCGTCTCCAGACGGTATCGGCTATCCTAGAATTCCAGGAATGTTTAACAAAGAGCATGTAAAAGGATGGAAATTAACTACCGATGAAGTGCATGCAAAAGGCGGAAAGATTTTTCTGCAACTGATGCACTGCGGAAGAATTGCTCATCATTTAAACCTTCCCGAAGGTGCTAAGGTTGTAGCTCCGTCTGCAGTAAAAGCCGAGGGACAGATGTACACGGATGCCGAGGGAATGAAGGAACATGATGTGCCAAAAGAGATGACTACGGCACAAGTTTTTGAGGCGATTGCCGAATATGTAGATGCTGCTAAACTGGCTGTTGAAGCAGGTTTCGACGGAATTGAAATTCACGGTGCAAACGGCTATTTGATAGAACAGTTTTTAAATCCGCATACTAATCAAAGACCGGACGAATTTGGCGGAAGCATTCAGAACCGGTGCAAATTTGCGCTGTGTGTTGTAAAAGAGGTAATTGAAGCCATCGGCGCAGATAAAGTTGGGATACGCTTATCGCCAAACGGCGCCTATAACGATATGCAGGCTTACGATGAAATGGAGGAAACCTACCATTACTTGGCGGTGGAACTTAACAAGTTGAAGCCGGTTTACGTCCATCTTTTAGACCATTCTGCCATGGGTTCAACGCCCTTACCAAAAAATGTACGGGAGGACATCCGCAAAAACTTTGAAGGCACATTAATCCTCTGTGGCAATTTTGATGATAGAAAGGCGAATGAAGCTTTACAAAACGACGAGGCAGATTTGATTGCTTTCGGTAAACCGTATCTGGCAAACCCGGATTTATTAGAAAGGTATAAAACCGGTGCCGGACTTAACCAACCGGATATGGATACTTTTTATACTCCCGGAGAAAAAGGATATACGGACTATCCGGTTATGGCAAAATAATATAATTATGACGAAGCTTCCCTACAAACCTGAGTTCGATTATTATTTAAAATAAAATTATCAATTAAGCTTATAAAGCTGATTCAATTGCATCATGAATTATTAAGAATATGGCTTTAGCCAAAATGGGCTGAAGCCCGTTCTATTTATAACTTTGAAATTAATAATCGAACTCGGGCTGAAAAATAAAATTATGAATTGGAAGGCTTTCTTGTTTTCATCAGTCATTTTTTACCAGAACACAACGGCTTTTGTCAAATTTTTTTGCTGTTTCGTACAGGTTAACAAAGGCTTCGTAGTGTTCTGGGGGGTAGACGCCTTCTTTAATAATCATTTTTCTTACGGTAAGTAATTCCCCGTTGTTAAAAGTGTTTTTAAGTTCGTAAGAACCAAAATCGAAACTTTTGTTTACACACATAGGTAAAGTCTCCAGTTTATAATTTCCGGGAACTTTGATTTTTATGGTATCAATATCTGTATAACCGGTATTGATGTAAAGCTGGTTTTTGCGGTTGATTACTTCTTTTAGATCCATTTTCGAGACGTTTACCGGGTTTATATCAAAAATTAAATATTTGCCATTTTGCGTTCCAAAGTGTGCTGTGCTCAGTTCAAGGTCTTCTGTCCATTTAGGAGAGAGTTTTTCCTGTGAGAGGTTGTATGACAGTATTTCGAAATCAGGGATATCACGATAGGAAAGTTTTATCTGCTCTTCTTTTTTTGTTGGGCTAAGTTCCGCCAAACTTTCTCTGTTTTCGTACTGTATGCCCGAAAACAAGGTCCTGATTTTGCCGTTTAGGCTTCCCAAAGCATTTAGCTCAAATTGGGCATTTCTTTGCTGGAGGTTTTTGCGCCAGTTGTAACTTGGTGTTTTTACCAGTTCGCCACCATCCTTTTTAATCAACAAAGCTCTTCTGCCCTGTGTAAAAGATCCTAAAAAGCCAAAAGGCATATCTTTGCTGGTGCACTCTAACCAAACACTGTCCTTTTCAAACGGTAAACATAAGATAATGTGGTTGCCCTGGCTTATGCTTGCAAAATCTTTCAGGTAATTTACTCGCTCTGGTCCGGCTTTTACTTCTGTGTAAATGGATTCGATGCCTGCAATGCCTAAAAGTGCCGAGGTATAATTTACCAATGCTTTACAGTCGCCGTACGATAGCCTGTCAACTTCTGAGGCTTTCATTGGCTGGAAACCCCCAATGCCAATCTGTACGCTAACGTAACGGTTCTTTTTTTGTGCGTATTCATAAATTAACTGTGCGGCTTCTTTTTGGTTTTTGCAGTTTTTCACCAAATCTTTAATGGTTGCGGCGGTAGATGGCAATAAATCCTGCCGGCCGGTTAACAGCTTATCGTAAACCCATTTGCCGTAGCCTTTCCAATCGGTATATTCTCCATCAATCCCATCGTACGAGAATTTTACTGGACTGATCTTTAAATTAGGCAATCTTTTATCTTCGTTAACGCTGTAAGGCTCGTACTTATTGGCTTTTACATTTGCCAAAGTCCATTTTATACTTTCGGCTTTGCCCTGGGTGTTAATTTCAGGATCGGGCAGTGCAACAGATTTGAACTTGATTTGATAATCAGGGCTTTTTAAAATTTCAAAAGAAGCTTTTTCTATAGCAATGTTATCATGATACTGCGGATCCCAATCTGGAATGGCAAGCGTTTGGTTATATCTTATTTCGATAATTTCTTCTACGGTAACGGGGTAACTGCGGATAACCGGACGGTAACTTTTTATCCTGTCATCTTGGAAAAGCGAATAACCGTCGATATAATTGCGGTCTTCAAAGTCGCTTTCTTTTACTTTTCCAATCAAATAACCATTGGCATCGTATATGTTTAAAGCTAAGCTTTTTATCTTTCGGCTTTTGTTGTATAAAACAACAGTTTTTGCCATATCCTCACTGGTTTGGTTAAGCAGGGTAGTTGCTTTTTTTATTTGGTAAACCATGTTTGATGGAGAACTGATAATAACCGTTCTCTCATCTTTACGTACCACAGCTTTTGCGTAGCTTTTTAAATCTTGCGGAATTAAGGCAACGCTGTAAGATTGCGCCTTGATAACGGCCGTACATCCTAAAAAAGCAATAAAAAAAAGTACCGTTTTCTTCATTTATTTTTTGTTGATAATGATGTTTGATTTATTGCTCTGCACTATTTTGTTGTAAAGCTCTTTCAGATAAGGATAGTGCGTTCCGGGAATTTCAGGTTTGTTAATAGTAAAAAATTCGGAAACGGTAATGAGGTTGTTATTTAACAGGCCACTGTTAAAAATATACTTTCCATTATTTTCTGGAAGTTGCAATGCCACAGAATTGGGCAATAGTTTTACCTCATAATTTTTGGGAATTTCTAATTGAAATACAGTAGCAAAATCTTTTTGTGCGCCAAAGTCAATAGGGTAAATCCGTTCGTTTAATTTAAATGGGTTTTCGGTTGTTTTGTTGAATATAAATGGATTGATGGACAAAGTGCCAATGTCCATCGTGTCAAAGGCTTTAATTACCACATCGTACTCTTCGGTTAGCGGGAGTTCAAGCGAATCCAGATTGCTGATGCTGTAGTTTTTGATTTTTATGTTGGGATTTTTTTCGTCCAGATTTTCAATGTACTCATCGGTAGAGGCAAATTCCTTTATTTTTTTCCGTTTATAATATGCCTGATAATCTGCGGTTCTGATGGTGATTTTGCCTGTGAAATTTCCCGACGAGTCTAATTTAAGCTTTATATAATCCGACTGTTTGTATTTTTTATCGGGCACAAGATTTACCCAATAGCAGGAATCTTTGCCAATTGCCCTGCCTTCTTTATTTAAGCAACGGAAAGGCAACATCCCGAAAGGCAAATCTTTATCGGTAGCATCCAAAAGAAAAGATTCATTGTTTAAATTAACCTTTGCAATAATGTAATTGAACTCGCTCATTACGGGGAAAAGCTTGGTTGGCAGGCCATTGTCTCTGGTAGAAAGTAAAACAGGGTCGGTATTTATTCCTGCGCTTTGCAAGGCGCCTATTAATGTAAGGTTAATATCGCCAACATTTCCTGTGCGTGTTTCGTAAGCCTTTTTTAATCCATTACGGGCATATTTGCCATAATAATTATCCCATTGGTACCAGTTTTTTACAGTATTGTAAATGCCTTTGGCCAATTCTTTTTGGTCTTTGTATTTAACTTGCAGTGCCGAAATCTGATTTTTAAAAAGATCGGAATGTCTTTTTATCTGCACCCCAAAATCAACATCTGTTTTTAGTTCTTTGTAAACATCCTGCCAGCTTTTGGTAAAGTTTTTAACAGTGCCGTTAAAATATCTTATATCTCTTAGTTCAAAACGGATAGCAGAAATGAAATTTTTGGATGCCGTCATATAATCCTCTTCAACAAAAGCAGGGATATCTTTCATCCCGAATTTCATTAAAGAACAGTCGGCCACACCGCCGCCAACTCTAAAACAGTCTTTTACCAGTTCAGAGTCTTGCCTGTCCAGTTTTTGGAAACCGTACAAACCTATGTTGTAATCGTAATTGCCGGGTATTTTTACCCAATATTCGCTTTTTATCTTTGGGATTCCACATTGAAATTCCCAGTTGCGGAAATTAAATATAAACGGCGATTCCAGCGTGTATTGATATTCTATAATGCTTCCAACTTTTGCATCGGGCAGGGTAAACTTTTTGCGCTCGTAATATTCGTTAACTTTTTCTGTATAGATTTTTTTTGGGTCAAGCGTAGTTTTCTGAGGCAAACCGTTTTCCAGATTAATGGTTACGGCCTGTATATCTCTTAAAAATTCGGACGAACCATCTGAGCTTCTTATCGGAACAATAATGTTTGCTTGGTCAAGACCTTTATTGTTCAATATCTTGATTTTAACATGGTAGGTAAACACCAGACCGGTATTTTCTCTTTCAGAAATGTAGGCGCTGCCAAATTCGTTAATTACATAGGCCTCCGCTGTCGAATCCTTAGAATATGTGCTTTGTTGCAAATGGGATGCATCTACAGTCCCGAACGGGAAATTGCCGTCTTCCTGTGCAAAAGCAGACAGAAATCCCAAAAATAATAAAACGGACAGGTAAAGTTTACGCATAAATGTTTAGGGTTTGGTTAACAAATATATCATCTCAAACCGTAAACCCTTGTTTTTATACGAAACTATTTTGTGTTAAAGTACTGAAACCATTTTTTACTGCGTAGTAGTTTTGTTAAATTTAATGGTGTAAGTCAGCAAAAAATACCGTTTTAGGGCCATAAACTGGTTATCAACAATAGAGTTGGTACCGGTGTATCTGTACGAGGTAATGTTCTGGTTCAGCAAATCGTAACAGGAAAGTTTGAGTTCTCCGCGGTCTTTTTTTAACATTTGCAGGGCTACGCTTAGGTTCAGCAAATTGCTGCTTTTTTGAAAGCCGTTGCCTGCATTTGGGTTGTATTGATATTGATAAACACCGTCCCAATAAATTTTCTTTGGCCAGCGGATGGTGTAACGGGCATCAAAACTATGGGTTGTAAAACTAACGTCTTTATAGTCTTTTACAGAATAACTGGTAAAACGTGGAGAAAAACTATAGGCAGGGCTTAATTCGACCTTATCCTTCCAGTTAATGTTGAAGCTTGGTCGAACATTTAAGACCCAAGTGTTTTGGAAGCCTTCGGTTTGGTTGAAGATAAAAAAGTCCTTCCGGTTATAAATATAGAAATACTGGTTGAGACTGATTTGCCAATCATTTACTTTTTTAAACCTTTTGCCTCCGCCAAGGTTGAAGTTAATATTGTATCTGCCATTACGATTCACTGGAGTGGCTGTTGTAGCACCCTCGGGACTATAGGTTCTAACTGTGGTTACGCTATTTTGCTCAAAATTTGCGCTCACAAAAGAATAAATATTGATTTGTGATGCCTGAAAATATTTGTTGTAACTTAAATTTAGGTTATGGCTTTTTGAAGGAGTTAAATCCGGATTTCCGGTAAACGCATACAGTTGCGAACTTCTGATGGTGTTAGGCTGTAAATTGTAAACGGAGGGCTGGTTGATGTTTACATTATAGCTGAGGTTGTAGTTGCCCAAGCGTAAACGCGCCGAAGGCAAAAGATTGAAATAGTTTTGATCGAGGTTAGGGATGCCATAATTAAACTCATTTTTAATTTGCAACCATTCTGATGCGAGGCCCACCTCCAAAGAGATCTTTGGCGAAAATTTATACGTTAAGCCCGCCTTCACACGTTCTGTCCATTGGTTTCGGTTTAAATCAGAACTCTGGTCCGGTAAAAAGATGTCGTAAGCTTGGTTTTGCGAATTAAGATCATAAACCTCCACTTGTCGTCCGTTTAGGCTGTAATTTCCTGCCAAAGAAACATCAGCCGTAAGTTTTTCTGTAAACGGATAGCGGTAACTGGCATCTAAATTTACCGATGATGATTTGTTATTGTTGCCCGTTCGCCTGCGTACAATTTCAGATTGAATGGTGGATGTGAAGGAGGTTAAATCGAAATTATTGTATCCTAGGTTTTCATCCGGATTAAGCCTTAAATCATGCGTAATACGAAAAGATTCACCTTTTTTCTTCAGCCTTTTATAGAAGCTAAAATTATGCTGAAACTGTGAACTGCTGGCTTGGCTGGCGTTGTTGCCTACAGTTTTATTTAACTGTCCGTTTGCGTTAAAACGGTCTGAAAAGTTATCTCCGCCGTTTCTGCTATCATTAAAATTAAGCTTGGGGCTGTAACGCAGTTGGATAGTGCTATCTGGGTTCCATTGTACCAAACCACTAACACTATGCCGGTTGTCTGTTTTTGTAGAGGCATATCTGTTGTTGGATAAAACGGTGTCAGCAGTTAAAAACTGTTGATTAAAAGAGCTTTGCTGGTTTACGTTGCTGTTATTATTGTAAAAGTAAATCAGGTTCAGTTTTAGTTTTTTGCCATAATCATTGTTAAGGTTAAAGCCACCCGAAAATACTTTTTCTATTCCTCCGCCCCAATTACTTCCGCCTAAATTTACAGATCCATCGTACAAAGAGTTGCGCCCGCTACGGTCAAAACCGCCCATCTGGCTCAAATCATCTCTTGAAAAACCGGTGCGATTTAAGTTGTTACCCACACCAATTAAACTCAGCTGCAAGGTGTCTCTAAACATGTTTAACAAGGCACCCGACTCAAAACGATCGCTACTTCCACCGCCGGCATAAACTTTCCCGAAAATGCTTTTCTTAAACTTCTTCTTAAATTTTAAGTTGATGATTTTGCTTACATCTGCATCCGGGATCAAATGGTCCGGATCATTTTCCCTGTCGTCAAAAACCTGCACTTTATCCAGTAAGGCCGCGTCAATGTTTTTAGAAGCCAAGCGCGGATCGTTACCAAAAAACTCTTTACCATCCACCTTAAGTTTCGATACACTTTTGCCTTGGTAGGTGATAGAGCCATCGTTATCTACCTGTATACCCGGCAGTTTTTTCAGCAATTCTTCTACCACGGCATTTGGCCTTACCTTAAAGGCCTCCACATTAAAATTGATGGTGTCTTTGTTGATTACAATAGGCGGACGTTCTGCCGTAACCACTACCTCGCCTAAATTTTGAATGTTAGATTTAAATTTGATGGTTCCGAAGTTGTAAGTTTCATCGGGTTTAATTTGTACAATCTTAGCAAAGTTTTGATAACCTAGCAAAGAGGCTACAACAACTAAAGGCTGATTAGACGGCATTTTTTTGAGGTGGAACTCGCCGTCTTTAGTAGTAGAAGTGTAGGCTACAAAAGACGAGTCTTTAAAGTAGCTGATGCTGATGGTTACCATTTCTATTGGCTTGCCGTCGGTTTCATCAACAATTTTTCCCTGGATTTCTGAACGGTTTTGGGCAAAAAGTATTTTGCACGACAGTAAAAGTACTGCGATAGGTAGTAGTGTTTTCAAGCGTTTAAGGTTTGCTTTAGGTATAAATGTTTTGTTTAATTGTCAAATGTACGTTTTTACCTTTTTTTGTTAATATTCAAAAGGTTAAATTTTGTTAATTTTTGCGCTGTTGCTTTAGAAGTGCCGTCATGTTTTCTGCGTGTCCTCTTATGGCTATAAATGATGTGCTATCGGTGTCTGATTTTACATAATTCTTAATGTGGTTATTCTCAAAATCGATTTGGCTCCGATTAAGTATGGTGTAAGTCAAGGTGTCTAAATTGCATTGAAACATTGATACCGAACTTTCTTTGCCTGCAATTAATGTTAATGTGCTAACGTCTGTCTTCTTGATTTCGAGTTTGGCTTTGCTCACATCGAGGCGCAACTCCTTATTTTCAAAATTTGATATTTTGATAGTGGATGACTGAGCTTTTATAGATTTTAGGTGTTGATTATCGATAACTAAAAGTGGATGTTTGGAGTTATAGTCAGCCTTTTTTCCGTGGTCTTTTACAAATGAAACAAAAAGGGTGTCTTTCACAATCTTCGTTCGCAAGGCTTCTTGGTATTCTGATAAGATTTGGAAGCTCCGGATATCCGTATCACCTTTGAATTTTATCGTAGGATACCAAGAAACGGAGATACTTTTGTACGAGCCTACTTGGCTGGTAGGTTTTCTGGTTAAAGCGCTTTCGCCTGTATAAAACAATTCGCCGTCCAACACAATATGATTGTAGTTATCCAATATCACTTTGCTGTATTCGGGTTCTTCGGCGTAAATGCTCAAAACAAATTCATTAGCATCAAATTTTTGTTTTAATAAATATGCATAGGCAGTGATTGCCAATGGGATGCAGGTTAACAGCCCGATTAGTAGTTTAGTGCTTGTTTTCATGATGATTTAGAGGTTTGGTTTAATTGCCGCTTTCTGAATTGATGGTGTTTAAATAATAGGTTTCAATTTCTTTGAAATCGATACCCAGCAGTTTAATCTTTTTGAAAAATTCAGGCAGCTCTTCTTTCAAAAAGTGTTGTTTTCTAACAGATTTAATTTTATCTGACGAGTGAACTTGGACAAAAAAGCCCATCCCTCTTTTGGTAAAAATAATGTCTTGTTGTTGCAACATTTCGTAAGCCCGCATCACGGTGTTCGGGTTTACTTCGAGTTCAACCGCAAGTTCTCGGACCGAAGGGATTTTCTCATTATCCTTTAGTTCGCCTGATTGTATTTTGTCAGATATAAATTCTGCAATCTGTATGTATATCGCTTGATTGTTGCTAAATTCCATAATCAATCTTAGTTTACTTCCATTTCTTTCAACCGCACCCACGATATAAGCCACATACACGGTATCGTTAGATACGGAAGTAAGAAAAACACGTTTTTTTGTTTGCGTGTGAGTTCAAGAGATACATCGCGTTGGTCCCCATAGTATTTCACCGCAGTGAAAAGATTGATAATGCGCGTGTTAGTTGTTAAATGCCTTTTTACTGTGTCTGTCTTAAATAAATTATTGTTTTTGTAATAGCGTTCTTCTACAACTGCGGTTTTGTCTATCCTGCCAGGTAAGATGTAGCCTATAATTTTTGTGTAGATGATAAGTGTTCCAAAAAACATCACACATATGAAAACAATAGATTTTACTGCTTTGTAGTGTTTAAAAAAGAGGCTGCATAATAAAATCTGAGCTTGTATTAAAAAGAAAGCGGTAATCAGAAACAGCTGAGCCCGATGTTCGTCGAATACATAAGGACTTGTAAAATGTCCCATAAATTTATTGTCGATAAATATCGTAAAGCGCAACAGCGGGTACACGCAAAGTAAATATGCCAGTGGAAATAAAATTGCTCCATAAACAAAAGCACAAATTAATTTCTCGGTAGCTGTTGCGGGCAACATTAGCGAAAGCGTACGCCCTTTTGTGTTTTCCAAGTTCGAAAACAATGTTAAGGTATATAAACCTCCAAAAACAACCAATCCTAAAAGCAGATAAACTGCTTGGTTTTCTTTTCCTAGGTTAGTTCCTGTAATTAAAAATAAAGAGAAAATGGCGCCCATAATCCCCATCATCGCTAAAACACCGAATAAATACAGTTTTTTGTTATCGATGAATTGCTTTTTCGCCAACAATCCAATTCGTGTAAAAGATATTGCCATGTTTATTTATCGTTAAAAAGTGAAACCATTTGTTGTTTTTCTGATGCTAGGGCGTTAAAAAACATTTCCATATCTAAGCGGGTATGTTCGTTATGGATGTTTTTAGCCACCACGGCATGGCCTCTTAAAGCGCCCTCGCTATAAATCAGGTTTTCCACCTCGTTCAATTGCATAGCCTGTTTAAAAGCAAGCTTTTGTGTGATGCTTTCTACAGATTGGTCAAAAATGATGTGTTCGTCTTCAAGTACCAGAATATGGTCAATCAAACTGTCCAAGTCCTTTACCTGATGGGTACTGATAATCATCAGCTGATGAGGTTGCAAAGCACCGGCAATAATCTTGCGGAACTGTTTTTTAGACGGAATGTCCAACCCGTTGGTAGGCTCGTCCATTAATAACACCTTAGTTTGTGTAGCCAAAGCAAAACTTATCATTACTTTTTTCTTTTGTCCAAAGCTCATTCCCTGTAAGCTGTTGTTTATTGGGATGTTAAACTCTGCCAAGTAATTGTTGAACAATTCTTCACTGAAATTTGGATAAAAAGGCGCATTGGTTTTTAAGAAACTTTTGATAGCAACGTTGGGCAGGTCGAACTCTTCGGGAAGCAGATAAATTTCTTGTAAAAAAATGGGATTTCTTTCAAAAGGTTTATAGCCATTCACGTTTAATTTTCCCTGTTTGGGGAATAATAAACCACAGATTTGATAAAGTAGGCTGCTTTTGCCTGCGCCATTTTTGCCTAGCAGGCCAAATATTTTGCCTTGGCTCAGACTCAAATTGAGGTTAGTTAATACCTTATGTTTCCCGTAAGAAAAGCACAGATTTTCAATTTCTATCATTTTATAATGTTCTAGTGTGCTACTAAATTAATACACTACAATGGTAATGATAGTTTTATTACTTTCAAAATTTATTTTTAGAATTTGATATGGAAGAAAAAGGACTTTACCTCCGCTTTATGCCATTCTTATCATAAACATAGTCCGGAAATTGATCCTCGGCGCTGTTAAAGTGCGGTGTGTACTTTCCAATCGTCAAGTGCAGCCCCTCATCCTCGCCAAGCGCCTGTTGGTCGTCAATTTGGTTTGCTAAATCATCGCTTAAACAATGGATTTCTTCTTTGTCAGGAAATATTTTTACCAGATGCAAGGGAATTAGGAACGGGTTAATTCCATCATTAGCGGTGAAATTGTCGGCACCGTTTAATATGCTTTCTGAAGATCCTTCTGCAAAGTTTTTATCGGGCGTCAGGTTTAAGTAGGCTATTCCGGGCGTTTCTTTGTTTAACAAAACGTCTTTAACTGTCCCGATGCGTATTTTATTTGCGGTGTAGACTTGCCATCCTATAACAGAGAAGTAGCTGTTCATTTCTGTATTGGCTGTAATTTGAGTTTTATTTTTGCCGGTTTGCATAAGCGTATGATTAACTGCCTTTCAGAAAAGATATAATAACCATGCCTAAAGCAAGATTTTGAGGTGTGGATTTTTTATTAATCAGGGAAGTCAATATTTCTATTGCTATTTCTGATTTATTTAACATATTTGCGTCTCCAAAAAATAAATGGGGGATTAGCTCATTTGGCTAGAGCGCTTGCCTGGCAGGCAAGAGGTGGCCGGTTCGAATCCGGCATTCTCCACTAAATTTTTGTGTTTTTGGCATATCAAGTTTTGTTCTAGATTCCACTGGAAAACGCTACCTCTCTTTTTATCGAATTAACCTGTGTTTACGGTTTATGTAATATTTAGTGCGAAGCTCAACAGATTTTATGTTGGGTACACTGAAAATTTAGAGAAAAGATTATCGGAGCATAATTCCGGATTTTCCACTTACACATCCAGAGCAAACGACTGGGTTCTAAAATACGCAGAGCATTACCCTGACCGACAATCTGCACATAACAGAGAACTAAGGATAAAAGGAAAAAAAAGTCGCCGTTATCTGGAATGGTTGATTGCGCAGTGAGCGCTTGCCTGCCCCGAAAGCTTTCGGGGAAGAGGTGGCAGGTTCGAATCCGGCATTCTCCACACTTATCGTTGTTTTAAAATTCATTTGAAACGCCTAGTTTCTTCTCTCTAAAGATATTCATTTTACCCAGATATGGGTATTGCTAAGTTTTTCATTTGCAAGTAGTTTTATAAAAAAAAACTAAACGATATGAAATAACTTTACACATTTTTAATTTGCCTGTTTATTGCAGGCACATTTGTCTCCTGCGAAAAGGATGAGCCGGCTGAAATCTGTGATTTTGAACTAGAACTCGCTGTATTGCAGAAAAAATATGATGAATTTGAGAAACTTCCAAACAAACAAAACTGCAATGCTTTTAAAAGCTACGCATTAGATTTGACAAAGAAAATGAAGAAATGTTCATCAGTCGATAAGTCGAGGGTAGCTGATATTGAAGAACTTTTGGAGTATATGGACTGTAACGAATTTTAATAGTTGGGCGTTGTTTAGCTAAGCTCCGTTATTTTAACGGGGCTTTTTTTTGCTCGTTTCTACCGCGGGAACGAGATTATTTGTCAAAAATTACAGGATTATTTTGAGTTTTTATCATTTCTAAAAATCGTTTAAATAGCTAATTATAAGTGGTTTTGCTGTTGATTTATTTTTGGTTGCCAGATTTTTTTATAGCCGCGCTGTATCGCCCTGCGTAAAAACGGCGTAATGGGGTACAGATGCATCTTTAAAACAGTAAAAAATTAAAACATACAAAATCAGAAAGATGAAAACTAAATTATTAGCACTTGCACTGGCATGTTTGGCTTTTACAGCATGTAAAAAAGATGATAATGATGCACCTAAAAATGCAAAATTGGTTAAAAAGATAATTTCTATCGAAGATGGCGATACTACTAGCACCAGTTTTAGCTACGATGCAAACCGTCGCATTAATTTGGTAAAGATTAATGACGGCACCCAAATTAAACTGGCCTACGCCGGCGATTTGCTAAGCACCATTGAAACCATAAACGAAGATGACAATAGTAAATTGGTAGTTAGCTATGACGGCAATAAGCCTGTTAGTGCTGTACAGTCTGTTTATGAGGATGACGAGCTTATCAATAAATTCAAATACACTTACACCTTAAACGCCAATAATCAAGTAAAAGAAATTTTGATTAAAGACAGCACAAATACAACTGTTATTGGCAAACAGGTGATAACTTACAACGGCAATAATGTAAGCAAATACGAAAATTACGTTGGAGACAACTTGGTAAGTAGCCAAGAAATGACTTACGGATCTAAAAAGAGTGCTTTTTTTAATGCACGCGTAAAATACATTTTAGATCCAAGTGTTGCCGAGGCTTTCTCGGCCAACGATCTGCTAAAACAAAAATATACTTTTGCAGGCCAAAGCAGAGAAATTACCAGCACTTACACTTATGATGCAGAGGGATTTCCTACCGCGGCAGACCTAAGCGATAAGGTTTTGCCCGACGGTACGCCAAGCACCAGCAAACTCAAGTTTGAATATTAAGCAATTGGACCGATTAACCTAAACAGCAATCGTAATTGGTTGCTGTTTTTTTGTTCGTAAGAAAATAACATTGCCGTTTTTTATTTACATTTAAGGCTTAAAACCTAAATTGATGAAAACGCTACTCGCTCCACGCTTTCAGGATCTTATGCAGGTTGCAGATGATTATGCAGCGCAATATCAAAATGCAAATCCTTTTCCAAGTATTAGCTTCGATGATTTTTTTGATGAAGATTTTTTAACGGAAGTTTTGCATGAATTTCCCGATCTTTCAAAAAAAGACAGCATCAGTTTTAATGACGGTAGGCAGGTAAAACTGGCCGGCAAAGGCGAAGCTAACTTTGGTGAGGCCACAAAAAGGTTGATGCACTTTTTAAATTCGGAGCCTTTTTTGCTTTTCCTGCAAAAACTTACCGGGATAGAGGAGGTACTCATTAGCGATCCTTATTTTTTTGGTGGCGGCCAACATGAGATAAAACCGGGCGGTTTGCTTAAAATACACGCCGATTTCAACAAACATCCCACGATGAAGTTGGACCGCCGGATAAATTTCCTCATCTACCTTAATAAAGATTGGAAGGAGGAATACGGCGGTAATTTTGAGTTGTGGGACAAAAATATGGAAAAATGCGAACGTAAATTTCTACCCGTTTTTAATAGGATTGCCATGTTTTCTACCACAGATTTTTCTTACCATGGGCATCCAGATCCTTTAAATTGTCCAGAAGGCATGAGCCGTAAATCCTTAGCTTTATATTATTACTCAAACGGACGGCCTGCTTCAGAGGTAAATACAGATTTAGAGAAGCATAACACACTTTTTAAAGAACGTAAAAACAACAGCCAAGATGTTAAGGCCTTTAAACTCAGTAAAAAAGAGCAAGTAAAAGCCGTAATGCGCGATTATCTGCCCCCGGTAATTGTCAGAAAACTGCTAAGTTCAGAAAACTAAAGTCAAAGACGATATTCTACCGTTTAATGGCATATCCTTTGTATCGCCATTTTGGTAGAATACTGTCATGAGATTGATTTTAAACATATTGATAATACTTTTTTTGGTGGGCTGGGCACTTGGCGTATTCGTATTTGCCGCCGGCATAATGGTCCATATCCTTTTGATATTGGCCGTTTTTTCGTTCATCATCAAGTTTCTGTCCGAACCTGTTTAGCTGATATAAATCCTTTAAAAATATTTTGTAAATGAGCTAATTAGCAGATATTTGTGCGTTTTTTAAAATTTAACGCATGAACAACAGAAAATCTTTACCGCTTTTGCTGATAGCTGGTTTTTACCTATCGTCTTGCAGCACTTCTAAGCAGGTGCAGGCTTTAAAGCCTTTGCCAGATTACTCATCAACCGAAGTAGTTTATGAGAAACAGCTTTCTTTTATCAATATGCCGGTAGAGGTAGCTGTAAAAGATCTCCAAATCCAAAGCAACAAGTATTTGAACGGTTTAATTTACGATGATAATTCCTTTGATGGCGACAACCTGGTGATGAAGGTTTATAAGGCTTCAAACATCGTCATCAGCGAGCAAAAAGGAAGAATATTGATGGATATTCCGCTGAAAATTGTTGGGAAAGTAAAATACGGGGTACAGTCTTTTGGGGTTGATTTAACCGATGTGAAAGATTTCAATTTAAATGGAATTGTACGCTTAAACAGTGCTGTGGGTTTAAAAGATTGGAAAATTACTACCGCCACCACTATTCAAAATGTGTCTTGGAAAGAGTCGCCTACGGTTACGGTTGCCGGCAAAGCAATTCCTATAACTTATCTCATCAATCCTGCGATTTCCGTTTTTAAACCAACCTTGGCAAAATTAGTTGATGATGCAATTGCGCAATCTTTGGATATTAAACCTTACGTTTTAGACGCGCTGGAGAATTTTAGTCAACCAACGAAGGTAAATGACGAGTATGAAACATGGTTTGCCATGCAACCTGTAGAAATTTACGCATCCAAAGCTACCTTGGCTAATCAGAAAATTACGGTGAACATGGGTTTAAAAACCTACCTGGAAACAGCCATTGGACGTAAGCCCGCAATCGTGTTCAATAGAGATGCAATTGCTTTGAAATCTGTTGATAAAATGCCCAACCAATTTAACGCCAACGTAGCCGCTTTTGCACCTTACAGTTATGCTTCATCGGTAATCACAAAGAACTTTGCAGGGCAAAAGTTCGAATCCGGAAAACGATCTGTTACCGTAAACAAAGTGGATGTTTGGGGCAAAGAGGGCAAAATGATTGTAGCTTTAAATCTTAGCGGTTCCGTTAACGGCGATTTTTATTTAACCGGCGTACCGGCTTACGATGCCGCTACCAAAGAAATTTATCTAGATCAGGTTGATTTTGTTTTAGATTCGAAAAGTAAATTGTTGAAGGCGGGCGATTGGTTGGTACACGGCTTAATAGTTAAAAAAATGGCTGATGCTTGCCGTTTCTCCATCGCTTCGCAATTAGCAGACGGCGAAAAAACGATGGCCAGCTACCTAAACAATTACCAGCCGATAAAAGGCGTAAAAGTAAATGGTAAGCTTAACGGAATTACGCCTAACAAAGTTATTTTGACGCCAAACGCTATAGTGGCCATGGTGGTTGCTAACGGACAAGTGGCCGTTACCATAGATGGGATGGAATAGCTAGAAAGCCGAGTTTTACAAAGAGCGGGTTTGCATAGCATTCCCGCTTTTTCTTTTTAAGCATCGTTGAGTGGGCTCTTTCTTTTATTTTTATCCAAGGCCATCAAGGATTTTATACCTACCGATCTATAAAAATATTCAGCTTTTCGTTATAAATCGGGCTGTTTACATCCAAAAAATTTAAAACGCTATGAAAAACATAGTTTTGGGTCAATAATTTTTCGGGTTTTAATGTTTTATTGGCATTGGATGATGTCCATACCAAAAATGGTATTTCGTATTGCTCTTTAGGTGCTAAACTAATAGGAATTCCGTGCATATATAAGTTCTTTTCGCCTAATGATTCGCCGTGATCCGATACAAACAGCATTGCACTTTTATAATCTTTCATCGCGTTAAGCGTATCTATCAAAGAATGTAAAATATAATCAGTGTAAACAATGATATTGTCATAAGCATTAATCAGCTCCTGCTGGTTGCAATCCTTTAGTTCCACACTGTTACAAACCGGTTTAAACTTTTCAAAATTTGCGGGGTACTTTTTGTTGTAAGACGGACCGTGGCTGGTGCTTGTATGTAAAACAATTAAAATTTTGTTTGCCCGGCTTTTCTCAACCTCCGTAAGTTGCCCAACGAATATACAGGGGGAACAGCGAAAGCCGTTTGCCGCTTTGGCTAAGTAAGTTTTTTATGCGATACATGTAGTGGTTTAGGCTATACGTTAGTTGAACCAAAGATTGCAAAATATGAGCTTAAGTACAATACCTTAAAATGGGTATTTATTTTTCGGTTGCGTTGTTCCGCTTGGTTCATAAATTATAACCACGTTTAAGCGATCTTCATCATGTCGTTGTGCTGATGGATAATGGCTGTTAAAGTGCATGAACGTGGTTTTTTAGTTAACCTGTTGTTATCATCGTATTTCGAGCATCCACTTTTAGCTAAAACTGTTTCTTTTTGCCGTCTTTTACATAGTGTACTTCTTACACTAATTTTCTCAAAATTTTTCCGTTTTGCATCTAAAAACTTTAGCTTAGCACTTCAATTTAATTAGGATGAAGACAATAGATGATATTAATTTCTCGGGTAAAAAAGCCTTAATCCGCGTTGATTTTAACGTGCCCTTAGATGCAAATTACCACATTACTGACGATAAAAGGATGACGGCCGCGATGCCTACCCTCAAAAAAATATTAAAAGACGGCGGCAGCGTAATTCTGATGTCGCACTTGGGCCGACCAAAAGATGGACCGACCGAAAAATATTCGTTAAAGCATATTGTGCCTCACTTGAGCGAGTTAACAGGCACAAAAGTAGAGTTTGCTGATGATTGCATTGGTGAAGAGGCAAAAGAAAAAGCAGCTAACTTGCCTATTGGCGGAGTGCTTTTGTTGGAGAACCTGCGTTTTTACAAAGAGGAAGAAAAAGGCGATAAAGATTTTGCCCAGAAACTGGCCTCTTTGGGCGATGTTTATGTAAACGATGCTTTTGGCACTGCACACCGCGCACACGCTTCTACAGCCGTTATTGCAGATTATTTTCCAAACGCAAAATATTTTGGTTACCTGATGGGCGCCGAGCTGAGCAATGCCGAAAAAGTGCTTAATGCACCGGAGCGACCGTTTACGGCTATTATGGGCGGTGCAAAAGTGTCTGATAAAATTCTTTTGATAGAGCGCCTGATGGACAAAGTTGACAATATCTTAATCGGCGGCGGTATGACCTACACTTTTGTGAAAGCTAACGGAGGCAAAATAGGGAAGTCTTTAGTAGAGGATGATAAGCTGGATTTGGCAAAAGAATTAATTAAAAAAGCTAATGAAAAAGGCGTGAAGTTGCTGATTCCTACAGATTCTGTTATTGCGGATGCCTTTAGCAATGATGCAGAAACAGGGAACGCTTATAACGACCATATCAAAGACAATTGGATGGGTTTAGATATTGGCGAAGATACCATCAAGAAGTTTTCTGAAGTTATTAAAAAGTCCAAAACTATTTTATGGAACGGCCCAATGGGCGTTTTTGAAATGTCGAAATTTGAAAACGGCACAAAAGCTGTTGCAAATGCAGTGGTAGAAGCAACCAAAAACGGTGCTTTTTCATTAATTGGCGGTGGCGATTCTGCCGCTGCGGTAGCTAAGTTCGGTTTGGAGGATGAGGTTAGTTATGTTTCTACCGGCGGCGGAGCCTTGCTAGAATATATGGAAGGCAAAGAGTTGCCAGGTGTAAAAGCAATTTTAGATTAGCCACAAATCTAATTTTTTTAAAGCGGTTTTTGTTCAATCAAAAACCGCTTTTTTATTTTAAGCAAAGTAACATGCTCTACGCAAAGCCTTAGCGTAAACAGCGTTATCTGATTAACTTTGTTATATTTGTAAAGCGTATTAAGTGAAAATTATGACTACAATTACCTTGAAAATAAACGAACGTAGCAGCTACGGAAAAGCGCTTTTAGAGCTAATTAAAGTTGGAGTTAACGAAAAAAAAGGAATTGAAATGGTTGAGGAAGAAAGTCCTTACAATCCGGAGTTCGTTAAGAAAATTAAGGAGTCCGCCGCCAGTACGGAGCTTTATGAAGTTGATCCTAATGACGTATGGGGAAGTTTAGGGTTGAAGTAACAGAGCCTGCAAAGAAGGATATCACAAAGGCATTATAAATCTTGTGATAAAGCAACGATAAATAAAATTGAGTCTATCTTGATTCAGCTTTCAGTACATCCCGAGACCGGAATTGGGCAACCCGAGCGATTAAGACACAATTTGCAAGGGTTTTGGCCCCGGCGCATCAACAAAAAAGATCGCTTAATTTATTCCATAAATTAACAAACAGTGTGGTGCAAGTAGTATCTGCGCTGGGCCGCTATCACGATAAATAGCTAAGGTTTTTGTTCCCCCAGCGGCCTCGCAAAACATCACCACATCAAGCCAAGTTCAACCTCGTTTTCCTGCTTTAAATAGACTTGTTTGCCTTAACTTATCTCATAAAGAGAGGTTATTCCCGTTTTTCTTCCCACTTTTAGGTCTTTCTCTTCCCCCAGATAGAGATTTCTCCCACCAAACTGTTTTTCTTCAAATAAGTGCCTGTTTTAAAGCATATTGTCGCCCCATCTGACCCTTCGTTTGGACTTGGTTCCGACAAAAAAAATCTTTTAAAAGAAACTCAAAAGGCTTCCAAACAGCCTTTAGACGTCATTTCTTCCTGTTGAAAACTTTTTGTGGTAAAAAGTGGTAAAAAGTGGTAGCATTCTTTAATTTTACACTGATAAAATTTATTGAGTAGATGACTGCCCACTTAATAGGTGAATTTGATTGCAAGCTTGACGCGAAAGGCCGCTTAATGGTTCCTTCCGGTTTAAAGAAGCAATTGCCTTTAGCCGAGACAGACGGGTTGGTTATCAATAGAGGCTTTGAAAAACATTTGACCATTTACACCAAAGCAGAGTGGGACAAAATCACGGCAGAGCTGGCCTCCCTAAACTCTTTCGAGAAAAAGACGAGAGAATTTATCCGCTATTTCACTCGCGGAGCCAGCATACTTACGTTAGATGCATCGGGACGGGTGTTATTGCCAAAATCATTATTAGAATACGCGGGAATACAGGCCGAAGTGGTATTGTCTTGCCAGTTTGATAAAATAGAGGTTTGGTCTAAAGAAGCTTATGATGCGCAGATGGACGACGAGCCAGAGAACTTCGCCAATTTGGCCGAAGAGGTAATGGGAAATAAAGGAAGGAGCGCAAATGGAGAATAAATACCACGTTCCTGTGATGTTGGAAGAGTGCATAGAAGCTTTGGCGATTAAGCCCAATGGGGTTTACGTTGATGTTACCTTCGGTGGTGGCGGCCATTCAAAAGCGATTTTAAAACAATTAGGTTCCGATGGTGTTTTAGTTGCTTTTGATCAGGATGCGGATGCGCAACTGAACATTCCGCAAGATGAACGCCTGGTGTTCATCGATCAAAACTTCCGCTTTTTAAAAAACAATTTGCGTGCGCAAGGTTTACTTCCGGTTGATGGGATTTTAGCCGATTTAGGTGTTTCTTCTCATCAATTTGACGTGCCCGAACGCGGTTTTTCTACCCGTTTTGATGGCGATTTAGATATGCGCATGGACCAATCGGCACCGTTAACTGCCGCAGAAGTAGTAAATACCTATGCAGAAGAGGAGCTTCATAAAATTTTTGGCATTTACGGAGAAATCCAAAACGCAAAGTCTTTGGCTAAAACCATCGTTACGGCGCGTTTAACAAAACCTTTAAAAACCATCGCTGATTTAAAATCGGCTATAGCCAAATTGGTGCCTCGCGGAAAAGAAAACAAATATTATGCGCAGGTTTTTCAGGCTTTGCGCATTGAGGTAAACCAAGAAATGGAAGCTTTAAAAGAATTTTTAGAGCAAACAGAAAGTGTGCTGGCAAACGGGGGCCGGTTAGTAGTGATGTCTTACCACTCTTTAGAAGACCGATTGGTAAAAAATTTTATGGCCAAAGGCAAGTTTAGCGGACAGGTGGAAAAGGATTTTTTCGGGAACGAAATTAAACCTTTTGACGTGGTAAGCAAGAAGGCCATCACGGCAACGGAAGAAGAGTTGGCGACAAACAATCGCGCCCGAAGCGCAAAACTAAGGATAGCGGTTAAACGATGAGCAACCGGTTAAAATCTGAAATAGAGGCCGAGTGTAAACTGACCGAGCCACAAGAAAAGCCGAAGGAGAAAAAGCCTGTGGAGGCGCCTAATTTCTTATCGGTTTGGTTGGCAAAAAAAGCATCAAAAGAAGCGGCAACAGAAGCTTTGCCCTTTCTGCTTTTCTTGTCGTTTTTGGGGATGATTTATATCGGCAACCGCCATAGCGCAGAAAACAACATCAGAAAAATTGATGCGCTGAGCAAGGAAGTAAAAGAATTGAGCTGGGATTTTAAAACGCTAAAAGCGGATTTGATGTTTAAAAGCCGGCAAACAGAAGTAATAAAAAAAGTAGACTCTTTACTGGGGCTAAAAGTATCAACCAAGCCACCAGTGAAGTTGCAAGCAAACTAAAATGAACATTAGAACCAACATATTGCTTAGGGTGTATTTGGCTTTTGGCCTCATCATTCTGTTTGCAGTAGCCGTTGTGGCCAAAATGTTTCAGGTGCAGGTATTAGAAGGCGAAATGTACCGCGCCATGGCGGATAGCCTAAGCACAAAATATGCAGAAGTAGAAGCTTCACGTGGCAATATTTATTCTATTGATGGCAGTTTGTTGGCTACCTCGGTTCCGGAGTACGACATCAGGATGGATTTATTGGCCGGTGGTATTGAGGATAATGAAGTTTTTTACAGCAAAGTTGATTCACTAGCAGCCAGTTTAGCTAACTATTTCAAAGATAAGTCCGAACGTGATTATTCCCGCGCTTTGCGCAACGCCCGTCATGATCGTCAGCGTTATTTTTTAGTGAAACGCAACATCTCCTATCAAGATTTAAAGGCGATTAAGAAATTTCCGATTTTTAATATGGGCCGTTACAAAGGTGGGATGATTGCTGTGCAAGAAAACAAAAGGATTTTGCCTTTTAGGGATTTAGCTTATCGTACCATTGGCTATTACAACGTCCATTCTGAAGCTGCCGTTGGCCTAGAAGGTGCTTACGGCGATTACATTAATGGGGAAACCGGCCGGCGTTTGGTACAGCGCATTGCTGGCGGTGTTTGGATGCCAGTTAATGAGGATGCAGAAATTGCACCTAAAGCCGGTGCAGATATTATTGCGACCATAGACGTGAATATGCAAGATTTGGCACAAAACGCCTTGAAAAAGCAATTGATAAAATCGGCTGCGGATTTTGGATGTGTGATTGTGATGGAAGTAAAAACCGGCGAAATAAAAGCGATAGCCAATTTTACTAAAACTGCAGAAGACACCTACAAAGAAACCTTCAATTATGCCATTGCACAAAGTGCCGAGCCGGGCTCTACTTTTAAACTTGCCTCTTATATGGTGGGTTTAGAGGATGGAAAATTTGGTATACATGATATTGTAGATACCGAAGGCGGTCGGTACAAAATTTATCGTCACACCATCCGCGACCACGAGAACGAAGGCGTAATTGATATGAAAACCGCGTTTGAACGTTCGTCAAATGTGGCTATCGTGAAGAAGATTTATTTAGGCTACAAAGACAATCCTTCTGCTTTTACCTCGCATTTGCACAAACTGCACCTGAACGAGAAACTTGGACTGCAAATTCCGGGCGAGGGGAAGCCTTGGATTAAAACGCCTAAAGATAAATCGTGGAGCGGACTTACCCTGCCACAAATGGCTTATGGTTATGAGGTGAAAATGAGCCCTATCCAAATCTTAACGCTGTACAACGCGGTAGCCAATAACGGAAAAATGGTTGCGCCACTTTTCGTTCACGAGATCAGAAGGTTAGGAAATACGGTTGAACTTTTTAAAGCGCGCACCATCAATGAAAAAATCTGCTCGGACAAAACCTTGGCTCTGGTGAAAGAGATGTTAGAAGGAGTGGTAGAGGAAGGTACCGCAAAAAGTATTAAAAACCCGCTTTATAAAATTGCCGGTAAAACCGGAACAGCACAAGTTGCAGATGGCGCCAACGGCTATCGCGGCAAACGCAAATACCAAGCGTCTTTTTGCGGGTATTTCCCAGCAGATAACCCAAAGTATTCTATGATTGTGGTGGTGCAAAACCCTACTAAAGGCTCATATTACGCCGCTTCAGTTGCTGGTCCGGTGTTTAGAGAAGTGGCCGATGTGGTATTTGGTAGTGATTTGGAAATGGTGAGCAATTACAAAGTGCCCCAGTTGGTGGGCAATACCAAAATGCCGGAGGTTAAAGGGCACTCAAAATCATCTACACAAACGGTGTACAAAAAGTTGGGCGTAAAGGCACTGTACGCATCCAACAACCAGGAAGAATTAGGCATTGATACCAACAGCGGTATTGCTTATAAAGAAGTTAAAATGAACAAAGGATTGGTGCCGGATGTATCGGGCATGGGCTTAAAAGATGCGCTTTATGTATTGGGCAATTCTGGTTTATCGCCTGTGGTAAAGGGTAAGGGCGAGGTCGTAAACCAGTCTTTAGCGGCCGGTACACCAATTTATAAAGGAACAAAAATAACCATTGAATTGCAGTAAGCTTTGGCAGTTTTAAGAGACATATTATATGGTGTTGCTTTAGAGCAAGTAATAGGTTCTACTGACGTGGAGGTGAATGCTTTGGCGTTCGACTCCAGAAAAGTAACAGAACAAAGCTTGTTTGTAGCCGTTAAAGGCACTGTTGCAGATGGACATGCCTTTATTGCCAAAGCTGCCGAACAAGGCGCAAAGGTTATCGTATGCGAGGTAATGCCTTCAAACTTTGCTTTGGATCTTACTTATGTAAAAGTTAAGGATGCCAGTAAAGCGCTGGGCTTAATTGCTGCAAACTTTTATCAAAACCCTTCAAAAAAGCTCACTTTGGTAGGTGTTACCGGCACCAACGGCAAAACCACGGTTGCCACTTTATTGTACAAGCTTTTTAGAGAGTTGGGTTATAAAGTTGGTTTAATATCTACGGTAGAAAATCAGATAAATGATGAGGTTATCCCTTCAACTCACACCACACCAGACCCACTGGCGCTAAACCAACTGTTAGTGCAAATGGTGGATAACGGTTGCGATTATTGCTTTATGGAGGTGAGTTCTCATGCGGTAGCACAACATCGTATTGAGGGTTTGATGTTTGCAGGCGCTATTTTTACCAATATCAGCCACGATCACCTTGATTTTCATCACACTTTTGATAACTACATCAAAGCTAAAAAAGCATTCTTTGATGGGTTAAACCGCTCTGCTTTTGCCTTAACAAACGTTGACGACAAAAACGGGATGGTGATGTTGCAGAACACCGCTGCGCATAAAAAAACCTACGGCATAAAATCTATGGCCGATTTTAAAGCCAAAATTATCGAAAATCAGTTTTCGGGTTTGCACCTGGATATTGATCAACAAGAGGTTTATTTTAAACTGGTAGGCAGTTTTAACGCTTATAATTTGTTGGCTGTTTACGGTACGGCTTTGCTTTTGGATCAAGACAGGATGAAAGTGTTGACGGTGTTAAGTCGCCTAAGCGGTGCAGAAGGCCGTTTTGACTATCTGATATCGCCAAACAAAATCGTAGGCATTGTGGATTATGCGCACACCCCGGATGCTTTAATAAATGTTTTAAGTACGATAGAAAACATCCGCAATAAAAACGAACAGGTGATTACTGTGGTTGGATGCGGTGGCGACCGTGATAAAACAAAACGCCCTTTAATGGCACAGGCCGCTTGTGATTGGAGCGATAAAGTGATTTTAACATCAGATAATCCGCGTAGCGAAAATCCGGGAACAATTATTACCGAAATGCAAGCCGGTGTTTCTGCGGTGAACCAAAAAAAGGTGCTTGTAATCAGCGACCGCAAAGAAGCCATTAAAACGGCAGTGCATTTAGCCAAAGCAGGTGATATTATATTGCTAGCCGGCAAAGGCCACGAGAAGTACCAAGAAATAAACGGAGTGCGTAAGCATTTTGACGATAAAGAAGTTTTAAACCAGTGTTTTAACCTGTTAAAATAAGCCGATGCTATACCACTTAATCACCTATTTAGATAAACTTTTTGATTTCCCGGGCTCTGGGTTAATCCAGTTTATCTCGTTCAGAGCGGGCTTAGCGATGATTTTGTCGTTAATCATCACCACGGTTTACGGCAGCAGGCTAATTAACTATCTGCGCTACAAGCAAGTAGGCGAAACCGTGCGCAACTTGGGTTTAGAGGGGCAAGTGCAGAAGCAGGGTACGCCAACTATGGGCGGTTTGATCATCATTGCCGGTGTTTTAATTCCCACTATTTTATTGGCCCGCTTGGATAATATTTATGTGATTTTAATGATTATCACTACCGTTTGGATGGGATGCATCGGCTTTTTGGACGATTACATTAAGGTTTTCCGTAAAAATAAAGAAGGCTTGGCCGGCAAATTTAAAATAGTTGGGCAGGTAGGGCTTTCGTTAATCATTGGTTGGACGATGTTTTTCCACCCAAGCATTTTGGTAAGGCAAACCGTAAGCGAGGTGCCTGCTGTGGTTAAAAACCAGAATGCACCTAAAGCCGGTTTAAAAGAGCAAATCATCAACGAAAAAGGAGAGAAGCTGATAAGGGTAGAAAAAAGCAATGGCGTTTATTATGCTAAAGATGTTAAATCAACCATTACCAATATTCCTTTTTACAAAAACAATGAGTTTGATTATGCCAAGGTTTTAAAATTTCTGGGCGATGATTACGAGAAATACGCCTTGGTAGTTTTTCTGCTTTTTGTAATTGTGATTATTACGGCGGTATCTAACGGGGCCAACATTACTGATGGTATTGATGGTTTGGCAACGGGGACTTCGGCCATCATCGGGATCACGTTGGCGCTGTTGGCCTATGTATCTGGTAACACCATCATTGCAGATTATTTGAAAATTATCTACATCCCCAATTCGGGCGAGCTGGTGGTTTTTGCAGCAGCTTTTGTAGGTGCCTGTATCGGATTTTTATGGTACAATGCTTATCCGGCACAGGTTTTTATGGGCGATACCGGCAGTTTAACCATTGGTGGAATTATCGCGGTATTTGCCATTATGATACGCAAAGAATTGCTGATCCCGGTTTTGTGCGGCGTGTTTTTGGTAGAAAATCTATCGGTGATCATTCAGGTAAGCTGGTTCAAATACACCAAAAAGAAATATGGCGAAGGGAGAAGGGTATTTTTAATGTCGCCTTTGCACCACCACTTTCAGAAAAAAGGCTATCACGAATCAAAAATTGTTAGCCGTTTTTGGATTATCGGAATCATCCTGGCCATTATCACTATCGTAACATTGAAATTGAGGTAAGTAGCAAGACGTAAGTATAAAGACACATGAACATTAACCACCAAAATATTCCACACGACGCTCCCTCTCCTTCGGAGAGGGCCGGGGTGAGGCTCGTTATCCTGGGCGCCGGCGAAAGTGGGGTTGGTGCGGCTATTTTGGCTAAACAGCAAGGTTTTGATGTTTTTGTGTCTGATTTTGGTGCCATCAAGGAAAAATATCAGCAAGAGCTAAAAAGCTTCAACATCGCTTTTGAAGAGAAACAGCATAGCGAGGACTTAATTTTAAATGCAAGCGAGGTAATCAAAAGTCCGGGAATTGCAGATAAAGTATCCATCGTAAAAAAAATAAAAGAAAAAGGAATTTCGGTTATTTCCGAAATCGAGTTTGCAGGGCGTTACACCCAAGCTAAGCTGATTTGCATCACCGGATCTAACGGGAAATCTACCACCACCATGCTCACCTACCACATTTTAAAGCAAGCGGGTTTTAATGTGGGTTTGGCGGGTAACATCGGCAACAGCTTTGCCCGCCAAGTGGCACAAGAAAATTTTGATCACTACGTGATAGAGCTGAGCAGTTTTATGTTGGATGATATGTACCGTTTTAAAGCCGATGTAGCGGTGCTGCTCAACATCACGCCAGATCATTTGGACCGCTACGGCTACGAGATGAGCAACTACGTGAAATCAAAATTCCGCGTGGTACAAAACCAAACCGCGGCAGACCATTTCATTTATTGCGATGACGATCCGGAAATAAAAGCTTTTATGGCTACGGCCGATATCAAAAGTCAAAAACATCCATTTTCTATCGAACATGAAGTAGAAAATGGCGCCTTTTTAAAATCAGATAAAATAATGATAAATCTTAGCAACTCAGACCAATTCGACATGACTATCAACGATTTAGCTTTGCAAGGAAAGCACAACGTTTACAACTCAATGGCATCGGGCATTGTAAGTAAAATGTTGGAAATCCGTAACGAGTCGGTTCGCGAAAGCATGGGCAATTACAAAAATATTGCGCACCGTTTAGAGTTTGTGGCCAATATATCTGGCATCACCTTCATTAACGATTCTAAAGCGACCAACGTTAACTCGGTTTGGTACGCGCTAGAAAGCATCAATACAGATGTGGTTTTAATTATGGGCGGTGTGGATAAAGGCAATGATTATAGCATGTTGCTTGATTTGGTGAAGCAAAAAGTAAAGGCAATTATTTGCTTAGGCAAAGATAATAAAGCGATACATGACGCTTTTGAAGATCATGTTGAAGTGATGGTAAACACCTTCTCTGCACGCGAGGCGGTAGAAATTGCCTACCATTTGGCAAAAAAGGGAAGCACGGTTTTGCTTTCGCCAGCTTGCGCAAGTTTTGATTTGTTTAGCAGTTACGAGGACCGTGGCAACCAGTTTAAAGCTGCTGTAAAAGAACTTTAATAAAATGATACAGGCAATACTCGACCGTACAAAAGGCGACAGGTGGATATGGATTATCATTATCTTCTTGTCTTTGATTTCTGTGTTGGCAGTTTATAGCGCAACCGGAACTTTGGCCTATAAACGGGGCGTGGGTTCAGAGTCTCTGATGCTGAAACACCTTCTGTTTATCGTCATCGGGTTTGTATTGATTTATTTGGCGCATTTGCTCAACTACCGTTACTACGCAGGTATTTCAAAGGTGTTAATGGTGGTTACCATCCCTTTGCTGCTGTATACTTTGGTTTTTGGTAGCCATGTTAACGATGCCAGCCGCTGGATTGCTATCCCCGGAACGGGTTTAACTTTCCAAACCTCGGATTTGGCCAAACTGGCGCTAATTACATTTTTAGCGCGCACGCTTACCAAAAAGCAAGAAAATATTAAGGATGTGCGCAAAGCGTTTATCCCGATTATGGGTTCGGTTTGTTTGGTGTTTATTTTAATTGGTTTGGCCAATTTATCTACTGCTTTAATGCTGTTTGGCGTAAGCATTTTGCTTTTGCTCATTGGGCGCATCAGTATGAAGCAAATTGCCATTGTTTGTGTTGGCGGGGCGGCTTTACTTACTATTTTGGTTTTATTTGGCCCACGTCGCGAAACCTATAAATCTAGGATTAAAGCCTATTTTAATCCAGAGATGCAACATTCTGATAAAACCTACCAGCAGGATCAGGCAAAAATAGCGGTTGCTTCTGGAGGCGTTTTTGGAAAAGGTCCCGGCAACAGCACACAAAGAAATTTTCTGCCACACCCTTATTCCGATTTCATATTCGCCATTATTGTTGAGGAATACGGGATGTTCGGCGGATTTATTATCGTGGTGCTCTACGTTATTTTGATGTATCGCATCATCAAAATTGTAACGCAGGCACCCAAAGCATTTGGGGCATTACTGGCCGCCGGCTTGGGCTTTAGTTTAACGATACAAGCCCTGGCAAATATGGCGGTTGCGGTTAATTTGTTCCCCGTAACGGGTGTTCCTTTGCCTTTGGTAAGCATGGGTGGAACATCCATTTTGTTTACCAGCGTAGCTTTCGGAATTATTTTATCGGTAAGTAAAGATATCGAAGAACATAAAGCCGAGAGCGCCGCAAACAGTACGAAAGAAGAAAAAATTATTGTTGGTGAAATACCGGCGGTGGCGTAAGGATAATGATAGAAGGATTGAATGATGGAATGAATGATTGAATTTTGAATGAGTGAATAGGTTATTCTATCATTCAATCATTCTCTCATTCAAAATTAGAAAGGCAACATGGCAAAAAGAATAATCATAAGCGGTGGTGGTACCGGAGGGCATATCTTCCCGGCTATTGCTATTGCTAATGCTTTGAAAACGATAGACTCAAATACAGAAATCCTGTTTGTTGGTGCCAACGGCCGTATGGAAATGGAAAAAGTTCCGGCGGCGGGCTATCAGATTGTGGGCTTGGATATCCAAGGTTTTCAAAGAAGTTCTTTGCTAAAAAATGCGTTTCTGCCTTTTAAAATAGTTGGTAGTGTGTTAAAATCGCTCTCCATCATCAAAAATTTTAGGCCGCACGCAGTAGTTGGTGTGGGCGGTTATGCTTCTGGTCCATTGTTGTATGCGGCATCGTTAAAGAAAATCCCGTATCTGTTACAAGAGCAAAACTCGTACGCTGGCGTTACCAATAAGTTTTTGGGTAAAAATGCCAAAAAAGTGTGCGTAGCTTTTGATGGAATGGACCGCTTTTTTGAGGCAGCTAAAATTGTGAAAACAGGCAATCCGGTGCGCGAAAGCGCGGTTGCTGTAGAAGGTAAACGACAAGAAGCCATAGCGTTTTTTGAGCTAGATGCCGATAAAAAAACGATTTTGATAGTTGGTGGAAGTTTGGGCGCGCTAACCTTGAATAACAGCATCATGGCGGGCTTAGATGTCTTTAAAAAAGCTGGCGTGCAAATCATCTGGCAAACCGGTAAATATTATTATAAATCTATTATAGAACGTTTCGGCAACCAATCAAAAAAATCTGGAATACGGATTTATGAGTTTTTAAACCGTATGGATTTAGCTTACGCCGCCGCGGATTTGATTGTATCGCGCGCGGGTGCAGGCACTATTGCCGAGCTGTGTTTGGTTCAAAAACCGGTAATTTTGGTGCCTTCGCCAAATGTGGCAGAAGACCATCAAACAAAAAATGCCAATGCCCTGGTAAATAAAGAAGCAGCGGTTTTAATTGCCGATAAACATGCAGAAGCAGAACTGGTGGATCAAGCTTTAAAGGTTTTAAACGATGAAAAGCTTTGTGAAACCTTGGTTGCAAATATTAAAGAATTGGGCTTTGCCAATTCTGATAAAGTAATAGCAGAAAAAGTATTGGAAATTGCCTTGTAATGGTTGATTTAGCTAACATACAAAAGATTTACTTAGTCGGTATCGGTGGTATCGGGATGAGCGGCTTGGCGCGCTTTTTCCACCAGAAAGGTTACCAAGTTGCCGGCTATGATAAAACTGCTACACCGTTGACTAAAGCGTTAGAAACTGAAGGCATTTTGGTAACTTATACGGATGAAATTTCAGCGATAGCGGATGAATTTATCATAAACCAGCCCGAAACTTTGGTGATTTTTACACCGGCTATTCCTAAAGACAGCAAAATATTAAACCATTTTTCTGCTTCCGGGTTTCAAATGTACAAGCGTTCGCAGGTTTTAGGTTTGCTATCTGCCAATGCTTTTACCGTGGCAGTAGCCGGCACGCACGGCAAAACCACTACCAGTACTTTGGTTGCACACCTTTTACAAGTTGGCGGTTTAGATTGTTCTGCCTTTTTAGGTGGAATTTCTACCAACTACAACACCAACCTGCTAACTGGCGCCAGCAACGTAATGGTGGTAGAGGCTGATGAATATGACCGTTCGTTTTTAACCTTACACCCCAATATTGCCGTGGTAACTTCTATGGATGCCGACCATTTGGATATTTATGGCGAAGCATCGCATTTGCAAGAGTCGTTCCGCCTGTTTACCCAGCAAATTAAACCCGAAGGAAAGCTGATTTTTAAAGAAAGCTTGCCTTTGCAAGATGGAACTACTTACGGCATATCATCATCGGCGCAAGCCAAAGCCAGCAATATACGTGTCGAAAACCACAAGTTTTACTTTGATTTTGATAACGATTTTACGTCGCTAAAAAATTTGGAGCTGGGTTTACCCGGCGCCCATAACGTTGAAAACGCCGTAGCCGCCATACAGGTTGCCTTAAGTTTGGATATAGATGCAGAGCGTATTCGCGAGGGTTTAGCTTCTTTTAAAGGCGTTAAGCGAAGGTTCGAGTATCAGGTGCAAACCGATAGGCACATTTATATTGATGATTATGCGCACCATCCCGAGGAGCTAAAAGCATGTTTTAAAGCCGCGCGCACTTTATATCCAGATAAAAAGCTGACGGTGCTTTTTCAGCCTCATTTATTTTCGCGTACACGCGATTTTATGGACGAGTTTGCGCATGTGCTAAGCACTGCTGATGATTTACTGCTGATGGAAATTTACCCCGCCAGAGAACTGCCGATAAAAGGCGTTACCAGCGGCGCTTTGGCAGCAAAAGTCGACGGTGTTGAAACCGTGGTTTGCAACCATGAATCGGCGTTAGAACTGTTGAAAAATAAAATGCCCCAGCTATTGCTTACGGTTGGCGCAGGTGATATAGATACTTTAGTTTTGCCGCTCAAAAAATTGTTGGAAAATGCTTAAAAGAATAAAGTGGAAATTGGTGTTTAAATGCTTTGCTTGGGTGGTTAGCCTAGGCGCGCTGGTAACACTTATGGGCTTTATTGAAGTAAAAAAGGCCGAACGGACCTGCAAAAAAGTACAGGTTGTGTTGCCCGGAAACCAGTTTTTTATAGAGCGTGCAGAAATTGATGAAATACTAAAAGAAAATAACGGCTTACTGATAGGCAGGCGCATCAGTAACATCAACATCCAGGAGCTGGAAAACAGGCTTAAAGCAAACCCATTTATTGAGTATGCTAAAGTTTATGTAGATATGGACGGAGTAATCCATACAGACGTGCGGCAAAGGGTGCCCGTTTTACGAGTTTTGAACATGGCAGGGCAAGATTTTTACATCGACCAAAACGGTTTAAAAGTCCCTCTGTCCGACCATTTTACAGCTCGCGTTTTGGCGGCAAACGGCCAGATAACCGAAGGTTTTGCGGGCAAGGTGGATACTTTGCGGACTAAAATGGCTAAAGATTTGTTCAAAACGGCGAAGTTCATTGCGGCAGATTCGCTTTGGGCCGATCAGGTGGTGCAATTATACGTCAATGATAGCAAAGATATAGAGCTGGTGCCACGCGTGGGCAACCAAAAAATCATCCTCGGAAACGCTGATTTGCTAGAGGAGAAGTTTAAGAATTTATTGGTATTTTATAAAAAAGCAATACCAATGGTGGGGTGGGATGCTTACAGCGCCATCAACCTCAAATTTAAAGGACAAATCGTATGCGAACGGCGGGATTCTGCACAGTTTATAAAACCTGTTGCAGCAATCAGCACAGATACCGTAAACGCACAAATAAAAGAAATACAGGATTCAACAATAAATACTCGTTAACATGGAAAAAGCTACAACTAAATCGTCTAAAAGCTCGTCAATTGTAGTAGGCCTTGACATTGGTACTACCAAAATCTGCGTTATCGTTGGCCGCCGCAACGAACACGGAAAAATTGAAGTTTTAGGGCTGGGCAAAGCCGAATCTGCGGGGGTAAACCGGGGCATGGTGGCCAACATCGCTAAAACAGTGAAAGGCATTATGCAAGCGGTAGATGAGGGCAGCACGCAGTCCAACGTTGACGTAAAAATTGTTAACGTAGGTATTGCAGGGCAACATATCAAAAGCTTAAAGCACCGCGGCATTTTAACTAGAAAAGACGTAAATAACGAGATTTCAAGAAAAGATATCGACCGTTTGATAGACGATATGTATAAACTCGCCATGAATCCGGGTGAAGAAATTATCCATGTATTGCCACAGGAGTTTACCGTTGATAACGAGCCTGGCGTTAAAGATCCTATCGGGATGGCTGGGGTGCGCTTAGAAGCAAACTTCCATATCATCACTGGCTTGGTTACCGCCATTCGCAACATTATGAAATGCGTAACGCAGGCTGGTTTGGAAACAGAAGAGCTTATTTTGGAACCTTTGGCATCTTCGGAAGCTGTTTTGAGCGAGGAGGAGAAAGAAGCAGGCGTGGTGTTGGTTGATATTGGCGGCGGCACTACAGATGTGGCTATTTTCCATGAAGGGATCATCCGCCATACGGCAGTAATTCCTTTGGGCGGGAACACGGTTACAGAAGATATTAGGGAAGGCTGTGCGGTAATGCGCAACCAGGCGGAGCTGTTGAAGATTAAATTTGGTTCTGCTTTGGCCGATGAAAATAAGGAGAATGAGATTATCTGCGTACCAGGATTACGTGGCCGCGAGCCAAAAGAAATTTCGGTTAAAAATTTGGCCTTCGTTATCCAGGCCAGGATGGAGGAGATTATAGAGCACGTACATTATGAAATTAAAACATCCGGATACGAGAACCGTTTAATTGGTGGTATCGTGATTACCGGCGGTGGCGCTTTATTGAAACATTTGCCACAATTGGTAGAGTACGAAACCGGCTTTGACTGCCGTGTAGGTTACCCTAATGAGCATTTGGCTAAGAACGAAACTTTACCTAAAAATGTTTACGACGACCTAAAAAGCCCGATGTATGCAACCGGCATAGGCTTGCTGATAAAAGGTGTTGAAAAGGCAGAAGCAGACTCTCAAAGACAAAGCCACGTAAGTAGCGGACAAGATTTGGCGCAAACCGTGCAACCTAAAAAGAGCCGTGGATTGTTTGCTACTTTGTTAGATGGTACTAAGCGTTTTATTAAGGATGATATTTCTGATCAGGACTTTTTAAAATAATTTTTCAACAATCGGCAAGTTTTCCACACAATCAACATTTGTGGATAACTAATGTGGAAAATTATCTAATATTACGCAAAGGATAAAATCGATTTACAAGAAATACTAACAACTGATAATTAAGGATATGCAGTTTGAAATGTTAAAAGAAAAGTCTTCCATCATTAAAGTTATTGGTGTTGGAGGGGGCGGCGGCAACGCTGTAAACCACATGTACAGGCAAGGGATCACCGGTGTTGATTTCATTATTTGTAATACGGATGCCCAAGCTTTAGAACTTAGCCCTATCCCTAACAAAGTACAGCTTGGCGCCAGCCTAACAGAAGGTATGGGCGCGGGCTCTATCCCAGAAGTGGGCAAAAACTCGGCTATTGAAAATATAGACGATGTGAAAGAGATGCTGGGTGTAAACACGCGTATGCTTTTTATTACCGCGGGTATGGGCGGCGGCACCGGCACGGGCGCTAGTCCAATCATCGCTAAAGCGGCCAAAGAATTAGATATCCTTACAGTTGCAATTATCACCACTCCATTTTCTTTTGAAGGCAAGCGCAGAAGAATGCAGGCCGAAGAAGGTTTAGAAGAGCTGAAGAAATACGTTGATTCTTACCTGGTTATCTCTAATGATCGCTTGCGCGAGATTTTTGGCAACCTTACCTTGGGCTCTGCTTTTGGGCAAGCCGACGATATTTTAACCACCGCCGCAAAAGGCATTGCAGAAATTATTACCGTTCCGGGTTATATCAACGTCGATTTTAAAGATGTGCGCACCGTGATGAAAGACAGCGGCGTGGCTATCATGGGCAGTTATTCTGCCGAAGGCGACGATCGCGCTTTACGTGCTGTAGAAGGCGCCTTGGCTTCTCCTTTATTGAAAGATAATGAGATTGAAGGTGCAAGGTATATTTTATTGAACATCAGCTCTGGTGAGAAAGAAGTAACCATGGACGAGGTGAGCATCATTACTGATTTTATCCAAGAACAGGCCGGTTTATCTGCTGATTTGATTTGGGGTAACTGCAGCGACCCTGAATTGGGCGATAATATTTCCGTTACCATCATTGCAACCGGTTTCCAAACTTTAGAAGAAAGAGAACAAACCAAACAAAGTGCACCTAAAAAGCAGTACTTAACTTCTGATACGCCGTTAATTAAACCGATTAACGAATTCTCTAAAAAACCGGAGGCGGTTGAACCAGAATTGAAAGCGACAGAAGAGGCCCCGGTAGCTAAAGAAGAGAAAGCCACACCACAGGCCGATTTATTTGGTGAAATGTTTAAAGCGCAACCGCAAGCTGCACAACAAAACAGACCAACACCTGCGCCACAAGCTACTCCAGAGCCACAAGAAAAAATTGTGAAACACCATTTGTTTGATGAGCCACAAGAAGAGCCAACCGCAGAGCAAGACCAACACGGCTTTAATATCAAATACGCCGAGCCGGAAGTATTTACTCCGGTAAATGAAGCTCCGGAAGAAGTTGCGCAGCCAGCAAACCCTGCAACAAATGCTTACAGTGCTGATGAGTACAAAACAGACCAAAGCATGGAAGAGCAGTTGCGCAAATCTAAAGAGCGTATTTTACGTTTAAAAGATTTGAGTATGCGTTTGCGCACCGGTTCTGGATTGCAAGAGCTGGAAGATGTGCCCGCTTACAGAAGAAGACAAGTGGCGCTAAATGACGTTCCGCATTCTTCTGAATCGCAGGTATCGCGCTTTACTTTGAGTAATGAAGACGGACAAACAGAAATTCGCCCAAATAATTCTTTTTTACATGATAATGTAGATTAGATAGAAAATAAGCATGAAAAGCCATTCCAATAGCGAATGGCTTTTTTGTTTAATGACTTTCTGCACAGCTAACAAATTGTTATTCACTAATAGAAATAGTAAATTTGCGGCGGTTTTTTATAAAGTTCACTATTAAAACAACATCATATTTTGGATATTTTTGATAAGATAGCAAAGAACATGGGGCCTTTGGGTCAACACCAAAAATGGTCTCATGGATATTTCTCATTTCCTAAATTGGAAGGAGAAATAGCGCCTCACATGAATTTTAGAGGCAAAGAACATTTAGTTTGGAGCTTAAACAATTATCTAGGTTTGGCCAATCACCCAGAGGTGAGAGAAGCCGATGCCAAGGCGGCACAGGATTACGGCATGGCTTACCCAATGGGCGCCAGAATGATGTCCGGAAACTCCAACCATCACGAGGAATTGGAAAAATCTTTAGCCGAGTTCACGGGTTATGAAGACGCTTTTTTACTAAACTACGGCTATCAAGGAATTTTATCTGCAATTGATGCTTTGGTAGATCGTAACGATGTAATCGTTTACGATGCCGAGTCACATGCTTGTATAATTGACGGTGTTCGTTTACACATGGGCAAACGCTACGTATTTACCCATAACGACATCGACAGCTTAGAAAAACAACTAGAGCGCGCCACCAAATTAACCGAACAAACCGGTGGCGGAATTTTAGTAATTACCGAGGGCGTATTTGGAATGTCTGGTGCGCAAGGTAAACTAAAAGAAATTGTTGCCCTTAAACAGAAATATAGCTTCCGTATTTTAATTGACGATGCACACGGATTTGGTACTATGGGCGAAACCGGTGCGGGTACACACGAAGCGCAAGGTGTAATGAAAGATATTGATGTTTACTTTGGCACGTTTGCAAAATCAATGGCAGGTATTGGCGCTTTCATCGCTTCAACAGAAGAAATTACCAACTATCTGCGCTACAATATGCGTTCGCAAACCTTTGCAAAATCATTACCAATGCCAATGGTTTTAGGTCTTAAAAAGCGTTTAGAGCTATTAAGGACTAAGCCAGAGCTAAAAGCAAAACTTTGGGAAATTGCTACCGCATTACAAAACGGCCTAAAAGAAAAAGGTTTTGATATTGGCGTAACCAACTCGGTAGTAACGCCGGTGTTTTTAAAAGGCGAGCTAAGTGAGGCCACGGCAATTACAATGGATTTAAGGGAAAACTACGGTGTTTTCTGTTCTATCGTAATTTACCCGGTTATCCCTAAAGGCTTAATCATGCTGCGTTTAATTCCAACGGCAATGCACACTTTAGAAGATGTTAAGCGCACTTTAGATGCTTTTAGCCAGGTAAGAGAGAAACTAGAAAAAGGTTATTATAAAGATAAGCAACCGGCAACGGCATAAATAAGACAAAGCCTTTCCGGAATTTTCTGGAGAGGCTTTGTTGTTTTGAGTGAGAGACTTTTTAGAAAATCAAGTCGGACAGATAACTTAATAAACTCCAGATAGCCCAAAGTAAGAGCGCTAAAAAAATGAAGAAGATGATTAAAGCGCCCAATATTACTGGCCCTGCGCTGCCTTGATGCCTCCCTTCGTTATAATGTTCTTTTAACAGCCGGATGTTCCTTTCGTTGGCTTTAAAGAAAAAGTCAAAAAACCATCCTACAATAGGGATGGCACCTAAAACAAAATCAACCAAAACATTTAACAGCATTTTAGCCACCAACTTATTGCTTGCGCCATGCTTTGCCATGGTATAAACCAGCATTACAGAAATTAATGCCGATGCGCCATCGCCCGCAAATGGAATAAAGTTCAAAATCGGGTCTAAGCCAAAGCGGAAACCGCCAATTTTAAACTGGCTGTCCAAAAGTTTGGAAACAGCTTCAACGTTTTTGAGTTTATTTGGTGATGATGACATTCTGTACTTCGGCTTGAATATTCAAAATGCCCGTCGATTTTTGTGCCAGTAATCTTTTGAACGGATTTAAAGTCTGGTGTTTGCCGGCTATAATTTATAAACGCTTACTCTGTTGTGTCAAAACTGGTATGTAACTTACGAAGTTTCAAAAACTTCGTAAGTTTAAGGATTCAAGGAAGCGAAAGTTATTTCTTTTTGGTGGTGATTTCGATAACCCCATTTTTGCCTTTATCGCCATACTTTTTAGTGGCTGATTCGTCTTTTAAAACATTGATACTTTTAATGTTATCGGATTTTATGTCGCTTATTTCGCCTTTGAATTCTTTACCATCTAATATAAGTAGTGGCTTGTTTTCTGGAGAGGAATCGCCTATGGGAGTCCATATTCTTATGGTGTTACCTTCTACTTTTTCTTCTTGCAAATTAAATAAAATGGGTATCGTGTAACCAACGCGCACAAGTCTGCCGTTTTGTACGCCCGGATGCCATTTTGGGGAAATAGCCAATACCCTCACTGCTTCTTCATCGCACCCGCCGCCAATTCCCCTCACAACCTTAATATTGCTCAAACTACCGTCTTTCTCCACTACAAACTGGCAGAAGACTCTTCCTTGTGTTTTATCTTTTTTTGCTTGATCTGGGTATCTTAAGTTTTGGGCCAGAAACTTTCCGAATGCTTCTAAACCACCCGGAAAAGAAGGAAGAACCTCAACATTCGTGAATATTTCGTGATTATTTGTGTCATTTGTGGAGTTGCCGTAACCGACTACAGATACTTCGTTCAACATCAAGTTTTTGTCCGATTTCGGCTTCTCAATAGAATCTGATTTTAGGGAAATCGGTTTTGAACGGACTGCCGATGTTTGATGCTCAACAAGCGCTTTTGGTTCCGCCAAGTTGCCCACAACTTTTTGGAAAAGCATTCCGCCGATTTCCTTTGTTGGCTTCACCTTTTCAGAAAGGTTGTCTATTGTTTTACTCTCGCTAATTTTAGCAGAGGAAAGTACCATTGCCAAAAGAAATAGCGGTGCAGACAGGCCATATTTGATAATGGCTGTTTTTCGGGATTTAGTTTTGTTCATCATTTCTATTCTTCGTTTTAATAAAGATTTATTGAAAAAATTGTTAGTTAAAGTATGGGTAGCTACTCCAAAGTTTTTGCTCAGCAATAAAAGAGCGTAGGTATGCTTGTCGGTTTCTGTTTTCAGTACAACCTCATCAGCAATAAATTCGTGAATATGTTTAATAGATTTTTTATACAAATAAATGATAGGGTTAAACCAGTTCATAACTGCTAAAAGTTCAAACAGCAGCACATCGGCAGAATGGAAATGTTTGGCATGTGCCAACTCGTGTGTTCCTATTATTTTTTGTTGGGGTAAGCCTTTACTAATCCTTATCTTTTTAAAAAAAGAAAAGGCTGTGTTTTTATTTCTGCCTTTTAACAGTCGGTTTAATAGGACAAATTTGTAAATCAACCTCACGGTCATTATCACCATCACACCCGCGTAAACTAAGATGAACACATCACCAAATGTCCAGGAGTCTTCAATTGGCGATGCGTATCCATCCATCAATAGGGTAGTTGCAACTATAAATTGTTGTTGAACAGGTTGCGCTGCTTCATTAAACCAAGCCACTTTTACAATGGGTATCAGGGTGGCGGCTGTTGCCGATATTAAAAGGTAGATCCTGTTTAAATTAAAGAAAGTTTCTTCTCTTAAAATAAACCAATAGAAGGCGTAAAAACACACCAGGTACAGGTTGGCTTGGATAAGATAGCTGGCCCAGTTCATGATTTTTTGTTTTTCATTTTTTCAATCAGTTTCATAATCTCATCGGCTTCGGCCAAATCAATCTTCTCCTTTTTCACAAAAAAGGAAAACATACTTTCTACCGAGTTTTCAAAATATCCGTTCAAAAGTTTTTCGGTGGCAAAACTCTTATACTCTTCTTTGCTAATAAGTGGATAGTATTGGTGGCTTTTGCCAAAAGTAATATGATCAACAAAACCTTTGTTCTCTAAGATTCTTATTACCGTACTTACCGTGTTATAAGCGGGTTTGGGTTCGGGCAACTGATCCATTACCTCTTTCACAAATGCCTTTTGCAAATCCCACAATACCTGCATCAGCTGTTCTTCTGCTTTGGTTAACTCTTTAATCTCCATAATATGCGTTCATTTGACTTAACCGAAGTTAAAACTAAGTATTTAGTTATACAACTATTTTTTTAGTTTTTATTTTTTGGTCTGCTTTATTAGGTGTATTTGGTCCGCCAGGATCGTATTTGCTGTAAAGCAGTTTACGGCATTAGGGTTTGTTTATTTTTGCGTTTTTCCATGACAGTCCATAACAGTTTTTAAAATTGTAGCGCTTATTTTAGCCAAACCATAAAATTTAAACTTAAACGGTTAAACTACTATGCAAGCATTAATTGGTGTAATTTATCATTTCTTTGGAGGCTTTGCCTCGGGTAGCTTCTACATTCCTTACAAGAAGGTTAAAGGTTGGGCTTGGGAAAGTTATTGGATTATCGGAGGGCTTTTTTCTTGGTTAATTGTTCCGCCCATTGCGGCTTATTTAACCATCCCGGGTTTTGCAGATATCATTAGGGAAGCATCAGGCACGGTGTTGTTTTACACCTTTTTATTCGGTGTGCTTTGGGGCATTGGCGGTTTAACTTACGGTCTTGGAGTACGATATTTGGGGGTTGCGCTCGGTAGCTCCATTATTTTGGGCTTATGCTCTGTTTTTGGAGCCCTAATTCCATCTATTTTTTACGAGTTTTACCCTTCAGAAGGTAAAGATAGCATCAGCATGATTCTGGGTTCTACCTGGGGCCAGCTGGTTTTGTTAGGATTATTTATCTGTATTGTGGGTATTGTGGTATGCGGTGTTGCCGGCGGTATGAAAGATAAAGACCTTGGCCATGCCGAAAAAGACGCATCTAACACCGAGTTTAAAGTCGGTTTGGGCTTATTCGTGGCCATAGTATCGGGTATCTTAAGTGCTTGTTTCGCCTTCGGTATTGATGCCGGTAAAGACATGGCCAACCAGGCCAACGAAGCCTGGAAAGCGATGAACCCAGGCCAGGGCGAGTTCCTGTACCAGAACAACGTTACCTATATCATCATTATGTGGGGCGGTTTGTTAACCAACTTTATTTGGTGTATGATTTTAAATGCGCGTAACAAAACGTTTGGCGATTATACAAACAGCAGCACTCCTTTACTTAAAAATTACATCTTCTCTGCTATTGCAGGTACTACTTGGTTTTTGCAGTTTTTCTTTTACGGAATGGGCGAAAGCCGTTTAGGCAATGGTGCCAGCTCGTGGATTTTGCACATGGCTTTCATTATTTTAGTAGCCAACCTATGGGGCTTAATCTTAAAAGAATGGAAAGGCGTGCGCACCAAAACCTTGGGCACAGTTATCATCGGAATTATCATCATTTTAATATCAATCCTAATTGTAGGATACGGAAATTCAATTAAATAATATCAAAATTATATCAGAATGTCAGCTAACACAACATCCTTTAAACATGTAAGCTACTTGTGGGACGAGGCCGAGGCGGCCAAACTTGCAGGTGATGAAGTAGCCTTGCTTATATACAGATCCAACTTGTTAGGAGCAGATTTAAGGCTCACTAACTACGGTGGTGGCAATACATCGTGCAAGGCGATGGCAAAAGACCCGCTTACCGGTAAAGAAGTAGAGATTATGTGGATCAAAGGTTCGGGTGGTGATATTGGTACTTTGAAGAAAAGCGGATTGGCAGCCTTATACGTAGATAGGCTAAGAGCTTTAAGAAACATTTACCGCGGTATTGAGCACGAAGATGAAATGGTAGAGCTTTTTAACCATTGCATTTACGATTTAAATTCAAAAGCGCCATCAATTGATACGCCTTTACACGGCTTTTTACCTTTCAAGCATATAGATCACTTACACCCAGATGCAGCCATTGCCATCGCGGCAGCAAAAGACGGTGAAAAAATAACTCAAGAACTTTTTGGCGGAACCATAGGTTGGGTGCCATGGCAAAAGCCAGGTTTTGATTTAGGCTTGCAACTAAAAGAATGCTTAGACAAAAATCCTGGAATCCGTGGAATTATGTTGGGCTCGCACGGTTTGTTTACTTGGGGCGATACCGCTTACGAAAGTTATATAAACACGCTTGAGGTTATTGAGCGATGTGCGGATTACCTTGAACAAAACTATGGCAAAAAAGGTCCGGTTTTCGGTGGGCAAAAAGTTCAGAGCCTAATCAAGGCCGACCGTTTAAGCAAAGCAGCAGAAATAGCTCCAATTTTGAGAGGTTTTTGTTCTAGCGAACGTTCAATGGTGGGGCATTTTACAGATGACGATCGCGTTTTGGAGTTCATCAACTCAAATGATTTAGACCGTTTAGCACCAATGGGAACCAGCTGCCCAGATCACTTTTTAAGAACCAAGATTAGTCCCCTGGTTTTAGATTTGGCTAAAGACGAGGATTTAAGTGATGTAAAAGCGGTAAAAGAAAAATTAGCTCCGGCTTTTGATGCTTACCGTAAAATGTACACCGATTACTATAACACTTGTAAGCACGATAACAGTCCCGCAATCCGCGATGCCAACCCAGTTATCATCATTTATCCGGGTGTAGGGATGTTCTCTTTCTCTAAAGACAAACAAACTGCGCGTGTGGCGGCAGAGTTTTACACCAACGCCATCAACGTAATGAAAGGTGCCGAGGCAGTGTCCGAGTACACCTCTCTACCACGCCAAGAAGCTTTCAACATCGAATACTGGTTACTAGAAGAAGCAAAATTACAACGTATGCCAAAGCCGAAAGCTTTGTCTGGCAGGGTTGCTTTAATTACCGGTAGTGCGGGCGGTATAGGTAAAGCTATCGCACGTAAATTTGTAGAGGAAGGTGCTTGCGTTATTTTAAACGATATGAATGCCGAGCGTTTAGCCGAGGCAGCGGAAGAGTTTAAAAAAGACTTCGGTAAAGATGCTTACGCTACCGCAGAGTTAGATGTAACCAACCAGCCACAAATTGAAGTAGCTATGAAAGCAGCTGCTTTAAGCTTCGGCGGTGTAGATATCATTGTTAACAACGCAGGTTTGTCTATTTCTAAAAGCATTGAAGACCACAGCCAAAAAGATTGGGATTTATTGTATGATGTTTTGGTGAAAGGTCAGTTTTTGGTAACGCAAGCCGCAACCGCCGTAATGAAAAAACAGGGCATGGGCGGCGATATTATCAACATCGTAAGTAAAAACGCCTTGGTAAGCGGGCCTAATAACGCCGGTTATGGCAGTGCAAAAGCAGCCCAACTGCACCTTAGCAGGTTAAATGCGGCAGAGCTTGGCGCCGATGGTATCCGGGTGAACGTGGTTAACCCAGACGCGGTAATCAGCGACAGCAACATTTGGGCTGGTGGCTGGGCCGAAGGCCGTGCTAAAGCTTACGGTATTACTGTAGACGAGTTGCCTGCTTATTATGCAAAACGTACCTTGCTAAACAAAATCATTCTTCCGGCAGATATTGCTAACGCCTGCTTTGCTTTAACAGGCGGTTTGCTGTCAAAATCAACCGGTAACATGATTAATGTTGACGGTGGCGTGGCAATGGCTTTTGCAAGATAGAGCCTCACCTAAACCCTCTTAAAAAGAGAGGAAACTTAAGCGAGATATTTTAATTAACATTGCCCCCGCAAGGGGGCTTAACATCCAATTATGAGATTAGATCAAAAATTAATTGAAGAGCACAATGCAGCCTTGGCGGGTAAACACCAAAAAAAACTGGCTTTTTTCTTAGAAGAAAACGAGGGTGCAAAATCCCTTATCCAAAAACTTAAAGATTTCCAGATAGCTATTCCAAGCTGGGCTCTAGGTACTGGTGGCACACGTTTCGGCCGTTTTTCTGGTGGTGGCGAGCCTAGCAATTTAGAGCAAAAGATGGAAGATATTGGTTTATTACACCAGTTAAACCAATCAAGTGGCGCTATTTCATTGCACATCCCTTGGGATATTCCAGAAGATGCAGAGAAAATTATGAGCTTGGCAAAATCCTTAAACTTAAAGTTTGATGCCATGAACTCTAACACCTTCCAAGACCAGCCTGGCCAAAAATACAGCTACAAATTTGGTTCTTTGCAAAACGTGGATAAAAACGTGCGCGACCAAGCCGTAGCACATAATATCGAGGTAATTAAGCACGGCGTGGCTTTGGGTTCAAAATCTTTGACCGTTTGGTTGGCAGACGGTTCCAGTTTTCCGGGCCAGCTGAATTTCCGCGAGGCTTTTGAAAATACATTAGCCAGCTTAAAAGAGATTTATGCGGCATTGCCAGAAGATTGGAAAATGTTTGTAGAGTACAAATCTAACGAGCCAAACTTTTACTCAACAACCGTTGCAGATTGGGGGCAGTCATTGCTTTATGCTTCTAAACTAGGTCCAAAAGCCTATACTTTGGTTGATTTAGGGCACCATTTGCCAAACGCTAATATTGAGCAAATAGTTTCTTTATTGCTGATGGAAGGTAAATTGGGCGGTTTCCACTTTAACGACTCTAAATATGGCGATGATGATTTAACCACCGGTGCCATTAAACCTTACCAATTGTTCCTCATTTTTAATGAGCTGGTAGACGGTATGGACCACGCGGGTATAGATCATGCAAGCGGTTTGGGATGGATGATAGACGCATCGCACAACGTAAAAGATCCTTTAGAAGATTTGTTACAGTCTGTAGAGGCAATTATGATGGCTTACGCACAGGCATTGCTGGTTGACCGGAAAGCTTTAAAGGCCGCGCAACAGAAAAACGATGTAAGTTTGGCTCAAGAAATTTTGCAACAAGCTTACCGTACGGATGTTCGCCCCTTAGTAGCCGAAGCCAGATTACAGGCAGGCGGTGCTTTAAACCCTATAGATTTATTCCGTTCGGCTAAAGTGCGCGAAAACCTAATTAAAGAAAGAGGATCGGAAACTAAGGCTACGGGACTTTAAAGGAGATACGAGGCATGAGATGTGAGATTTGAGAACTTGTAAGACTTTCAAATCTCACGTTTTTGTTTCTTTTGCGTTAACGATAGAAGCAGCATCCTTTTTTGTGATCCTGAGCGGAGTCGAAGGATAGGCAAAAAAGATACATCCGCCAGCTGGCGGATGTGTTAAAAACGCCCAAATTATATTTCGGATATGTTTGTGAATATTTCGGCTCTCATATCTCACGCCTCAAATCTCACATCTAAATCCAAATTAAAAAATGAAGATCCCAGTAATAGCCATTTTCGACATCGGCAAAACCAACAAAAAGCTGTTTTTGTTTGATGAGGACTACAAAATTGTTTTTGAACGCTCGGCAAGATTTATAGAGACCAAAGACGAAGATGGCGATGCGTGCGAGAATTTAGAAAGCCTACGTTTATCTGTTTTTGATTCGTTGCACGAAGTATTGCGCAACAAGCAGTTCGACATTAAAGCCATCAATTTTTCTACTTACGGTGCAAGTTTGGTGTATGTAGATGAGCTTGGCAAACCTTTAGCACCGCTTTATAATTATTTAAAAGCTTATCCACAAGCGCTTCAAAATGAGTTTTACGCTACTTACGGTGGCGAAGAAGCCGTAGCGGTAAAAACAGCTTCACCGGTTTTGGGTAGCTTAAATTCAGGTATGCAGTTTTACCGCATCAAGCACGAAAAGCCCGAGCTATTTGAAAAAATCAAATATGCGTTGCATTTGCCGCAGTATATGAGCTCTATCATTACCGGTAAAATGCACAGCGATATTACCAGTATTGGTTGCCATACCAATTTTTGGGATTTCGAGAAAAACGACTACCATGCTTGGGTTTACCAGGAAGGTTTGGCCCAAAAGCTAGCGCCAATTTTTCCGGGCGATGGCGTCATGCAATCTACTTTCCCTAGCGAAAATTATTTGACAGGCGTTGGCCTGCATGATAGCTCTGCGGCTTTAATTCCCTATATCGAAAGCTTCAAAGAGCCTTTTATCTTGCTTTCTACGGGTACATGGTGTATCAGCTTAAACCCCTTTAACAGCCAGTCTTTAACCAAAGCCGAGCTCGATAAGGATTGTTTATGTTACCTCTCTTATCAAGGCAAACCCATTAAAGCTTCACGGGTTTTCTCGGGTTTCGAGCACGAGCAGGAAGTAAAACGCATTGTAGAGCATTTTGGCACTAACGCGGGCAAGTACAAAACCATTAAGTTATCTTTACCAACTATTCAGAGATATTTGCCGGATCAAAATTTGGCAGCCTATTTTGACGGTTTGCCCGATGATTATTTTAATTTTGCAAATACAGATTTGCAAGGTTTTGTGGATGATGAGGAAGCTTACCACAACCTAATTTTTACCTTAGTGTTTAAGCAGTACAAGTCAACTCAATTGGTTTTAAAAAACACATCCGTAAAGCGGATTTTCGTGGACGGAGGTTTTTCAAAAAACCAGATTTTTATGAATCTCCTGGCGATGGTTTTTCCGGAAATAGAAGTTTACGCCGCATCAATGGCGCAAGCAACCTCAATGGGCGCAGCAGTTGCCATACATAAACACTGGAACACCAAACCTTTGCCAACAGATATGATAGCACTAAAGCTCTTTGTATCGCCGGTAAAAAATTAATAAAAGCCTTTGGATGCCCATCGCTTAGCCAAGCTTTGGGCATTTAAACTCTAAAAAAGCCGGCAACATTTTTTAACAAAATCGGGAGAGATGAGCCCCATCATGGTTTTTGGGAATGATAGCAAAGCCGTGATTTTACCTAAATGGGCAAGGCGCTATCTCCAGTAAAAATCAATTTCAAGCAGATGAAAGTTGCTTTATTTATTCCCTGTTATGTAGATCAGTTTTTTCCTAATGCCGCCATAGCCACCCTACAGCTTTTAGAGAAATACGGTTGCGACGTTACTTACCCGAAAAACCAGACCTGCTGTGGCCAACCTATGGCTAACTCGGGCTATGCCCATCTTACCGGCGGTTGCGACCGCAATTTTGTTGATAACTTTAAAGGATTCGATTACATTGTTGCCCCCTCTGGCAGTTGTGTACTGCATGTAAAGGACCACCTGCATGATGAACGTTTCCCAGAAGAAGCTGCTAAAATTAGAGCCACCACCTATGAGTTGGTTACTTTTTTAACAGACGTTTTAAAAGTAGAAAGCTTCGATGCTAGCTTCCCTCATAAGGTAGGCATCCACCAAAGTTGCCACGGTTTAAGAGGGCTAAAGCTGGCACAAATGAGCGAGCTAACAGCCGCCCCTTTTTCAAAGCCAGTGCACTTGCTAAACATGGTGAGTGGTATTGAACTGATTGATTTGGGAAGGGTAGACGAATGTTGCGGCTTTGGCGGTACATTTTGTGTAGCCGAAGAAGCCGTATCGGTAAAAATGGGAAAGGACCGTGTTGCTGATCATACTTTGCATGGCGCCGAATATATTACCGGTGTGGATATGTCTTGCTTAATGCACATGGAAGGCTTGCTGCACCGCGATAACAGCGCCGTTAAGGTAATACACATTGCAGAGATTTTAAACGGAGGTGTAAGATGAAAGTAGCAGACCACGCCCAAAGGGCAAAAGAATTTAATAAAGATGAAAAGCGAGTTGATTGGCACGATGAAACATTATGGTTTATCCGGCAAAAAAGAGACCGCGCATCGCATAACATCCCGCAATGGGAAGAACTGAGAAACACAGCATCCCAGATCAAAAACCACACACTCTCTAACCTGCACCATTATTTGCAAGAATTTGAGCGCAATGCGCAGGCAAACGGCGTAACCATACATTGGGCTGCAAACGCAGAAGAGCATAACAACATTATTTTAAAGCTTTTGCAAGAGCGTAACATTTCGCAAATGGTCAAAAGCAAATCTATGCTTACCGAAGAGTGCCATTTGAATGATTTTTTAGGCGACCACGGAATTGAGGTCATCGATTCTGACTTGGGCGAGCGTATTGTGCAGTTGGCAAAAGAACCGCCAAGCCATATCGTATTGCCCTGTATCCATAAAAAGAAAGAAGAAATTGGTGAACTTTTTCACGAGCATTTAGGTACGCCAAAAGGCAGTGCAGACCCGCAGCTGTTAACGGAAGCCGCGCGCCAAAGTTTACGCAACGTATTTCTAACACGTAAAGCCGCCCTTACCGGGGTTAACTTTGCTATTGCAGAAACAGGCGAATTTGTGGTTTGTACCAATGAAGGTAATGCCGATATGGGTGTGCATTTGGCAGATATCCATATTGCCAGTATGGGTATAGAAAAATTGATTCCACAACGCAGGCATTTAGGCCTGTTTTTACGGCTATTAACCCGTAGTGCAACCGGCCAGCCTATCACTACCTACTCGAGCCACTTTGCCAAGCCTGCTAAAGGTAAAGCCATGCACATTATTTTAGTGGATAATGGACGTAGCCGCCAATTAGGCCGTCCAGATTTCCGCGCTTCTCTAAAATGTATACGCTGTTCGGCTTGTTTTAACACTTGCCCAGTTTACCGCCGCAGCGGTGGGCACAGTTACAATGCGGTAATTGCGGGGCCTATCGGCTCCATTTTATCGCCAAATTTCGACATGAAGAAACACGCCGATTTGCCTTTTGCATCAACGCTTTGCGGATCCTGCAGTAACGTGTGTCCGGTTAAAATAGATATCCATGATCAGCTGTACAAATGGCGCCAGGTAATTGTACAAGAAGGCTATGCAGATCCTAAAAAAACCGTTGCTATGCAGGTGATGGCAAAAACTTTAGCATCGCCAACCATGTACCGCATAGCAGGTAAAGCGGCGCGTACTACACTAAAATACGCTCCTTTCGTGGTAAACAATAAGTTAAACGCTTGGTATTTACACCGCGATATGCCCGAGGTACCAAAATCATCCTTTGGCGAGTGGTACAGCAAAAACAGAAAGAACAATGACTAGTAAAGAGCAAATATTAGCGGCGGTAAAAGCAAGTCAGCCAGATTTGAAAGAACTGCCGTCTTTAGATTTTTTTTATCAAGATAACTTAAATCAAGACGAAGATTTAGCACAGTTTATTGAAACCGTTGAGTTTATTGGCGCAAAAACCTATCGTGTAAATAGCTACGAGGAAATAATAGCCCAGCTTCAGCAAGATTTTGATTTAAAAGGCAAGCGCGTAATATCTCCTTTAAACGAATTTAGCACCATAGCCGAGAAATACACCGGCGCCGATAACCACACCTTGGCCGATGCAGAACTGATAATTTTGCCTACCCACTTTGCAGTTGCCGAAAACGGGGCCTGTTGGATAGATGACCATCTGTTTGACGAGCGTTTGATGCTTTTTATACCGCAACACTTGGCTTTTGTGCTAAAAAAAGAAGAGGTAGTGCCCACCATGCACCGGGCTTATGAGCGTATCGCCGGTAAATCTTATGGTTATGGCGCTTTTGTAGCGGGGCCATCTAAAACTGCTGATATTGAACAGAGTTTGGTTTTAGGCGCACACGGCCCGCGCAGTTTACGCGTGTTTATAATCTAGCAGCTAAAATTATTTGTTCGTCCTTAAAATTTAAAAGGCATAAAAAAAGCCCAATCTTTTCAGATTGGGCTTTTTAGTATTATAGCATGGCTATAAAATCATCAAATAAATATCTCGAATCATGCGGGCCAGGAGATGATTCTGGGTGGTATTGTACCGAGAATGCGTTTTTCCCTTTTACCCTGATCCCTTCAATCGAATTGTCGTTTAAGTTTACGTGAGTAATTTCTACCTTGTCAGATTTTTTAATATCATCTGCCACTACACCAAAACCGTGGTTTTGAGAGGTTACCTCACATTGATTTTTAATAATGTTTTTTACCGGATGGTTTAAGCCGCGGTGACCGTTAAACATTTTTACCGTGCCCACACCGTTTGCTAAAGCCAATAACTGGTGTCCTAAACATATACCGAACATCGGCTTATCCGAATCTAAAATTTCTTTTACCGTTTCTACCGCGTAAGGCATTGCCGCCGGGTCGCCAGGGCCGTTAGATATGAAATAGCCGTTAGGGCTCCATTTTTCCATCTCTTCAAAAGAAGTTTTCGCCGGGAATACTTTAGCGTAAACGCCACGTTCAGAAAAATTTCTCAAGATGTTTTTCTTTACCCCCAAATCCAAAACTGCAACCTTAACCTTTGCGTCTTTATCGCCTACAAAATAAGGTTCTTTGGTGCTTACTTGTGATGATAGTTCAAGGCCGTCCATGGAAGGCACTTCTGCTAATTTTGCCTTTAGCTCGTCAATATCTAAAATCTCTGAGGAGATAATGGCATTCATCGCACCTTTATCTCTAATATGTCTTACCAATTCGCGGGTATCAACATCAGAAATACCTACCAAATTCTCGTCCTGAAAATAATCTTGGATGGTTTGGTCGGCTTTTTTTCTGCTGAAAGGGATGTTGAAGTTTTTACATACCAAACCGGCAATTTTTATATCGCCCGATTCGGTTTCTTCTGTGGCAACGCCATAGTTTCCAATGTGCGTATTGGTAGTTACCATAATTTGCCCGAAGTAGGATGGGTCGGTAAATACTTCTTGGTAGCCCGTCATGCCGGTGTTAAAACAGATTTCTCCAGTAGTGGTGCCTATTTTTCCGGCTGCTTTGCCATGAAAAACTGTTCCGTCTGCTAAGAGAAGTACCGCCGGCAATTTGGTGTAGTTTGCGCTCATTTTAAGAAATTTTTTGGTAATGGATGCTTTGAAAAACGATGAAAATAAGGAATTAGACTTCCGTGGATGTTAGGATAAAGAAATGAGAACTTCTTATTATTCATCTCGGGGTGCAAAGTTAGGTGTTTGCAGGCAAAAATCCGATAGTGTGTTAAGATTTTTTTAAATTTTATGCCACGTTCATTTTTATACCTTTGTAGCATACCAAACATAAAAAAGGGCCATGTCGGTACATAAAGAGCTAAAAAAGGTAACCACACACCGTTTGCAAGAGATGAAAAATAAGGGCGAAAAGATTGCGATGCTTACCGCTTATGACTATTCTATGGCAACTGTGGTAGATGAAGGCGGTATTGATGCAGTGTTGGTTGGCGATTCGGCGTCTATGGTGATGGCTGGTCACGAAACTACTTTACCTATTACTTTGGACCAGATGATTTACCACGCATCATCGGTTATCCGTGGTGTAAAAAGGGCTTTGGTGGTGGTAGATTTGCCTTTTGGCTCGTATCAAGGTAATTCTAAAGAGGCCTTAAACTCGGCAATCCGCATTATGAAAGAGTCTGGTGCGCACGCCGTAAAATTGGAGGGTGGCGGAGAGGTAGCCGAATCTATTGAGCGTATTGTAGCCGCGGGCATTCCGGTAATGGGCCACTTAGGCTTAACACCTCAGTCTATCTATAAATTTGGAACCTATACGGTACGCGCAAAAGAAGAAGCAGAGGCAGAAAAATTGAAGAAAGACGTTTTGCGTATACAACAAGCAGGATGTTTTTCGGTGGTTTTAGAGAAAATACCCGCAGCCTTAGCGGCAGAAGTTACTCAAAGCCTAAGCATCCCAACCATTGGTATCGGTGCAGGTCCGCATTGCGATGGCCAAGTATTGGTAGTAAATGATATGATTGGACTTACCAAAGGCTTCCGCCCGCGTTTTTTAAGGCAATATTTAGATTTGTACAGCCAAATTAGTGGCGCTGTACAAAATTATGTGAACGACGTTAAAAGCAACGATTTCCCAAACGCAACAGAGCAATACTAATTGGTTGGTTTTTTAGTTGATTAGGTGTTGGTTTGTCAGTTGGTTAGGGGTTAGTTTGTTCGCGAGGGAAGTCAGCGATTTAGCAAAGTCTTGGTTCTTTTATCTTCGTTCTTTTCTCTCTAATTCGTGTCATTGTTCTCTGCTCTCCAATTCACACCTGCTTTAAAAAATCGATATTTCGCTTTAAGCCTTCGTATTTGGTGCGTTTCACCGGCGATTTTTTAAACACCTTTTGGAAAACCTCGGTGGTAATATCTTCCCATTCATGCTTTTTGATGTGCAGCAAATCTGGATGGGGCTGAAACGATGGTTCTTGGTTAGGTACCGAAAAGCGGTTCCAGGGACATACATCTTGGCAAACATCGCAACCAAACATCCAGTTATCCATTTTTCCTTTAAACTCGCCGGGCAATTGCTCTTTTAGTTCTATAGTGAGGTACGAGATGCACTTGCTACCGTCAACCACGTAGGGGGCAACAATAGCATCGGTAGGGCAGGCATCGATACAACGCGTACAGCTGCCGCAATGGTCGGTGGTAAAAGGGGCGTCTTCTTGTAAATCCAAATCAACAATCAGCTCGCCCAAGAAGAAAAACGAACCATTGTTTTTAGAAATCAGGTTGGTGTTTTTTCCGCGCCAGCCCAAGCCGCCTTTTTGTGCCCAGGCTTTATCCAATACCGGTGCCGAGTCTACAAAAGCTCTTCCGTTTACTTCGCCAATTTCTTCAGTAATAAAATTTGTTAAAGCTTTCAGTTTGTCTTTCAACACGTAATGGTAATCCATCCCATAAGCGTATTTCGAAAGTTTAGGTGCCTTGTCATCAGCCTGTTTGGCCGGTGTAAAATAGTTTAAAGTAACAGAGATGATGCTTTTTGCATCGTCTACCAACAGGCGCGGATCCAAACGTTTGTCAAAATGGTTGTTCATATAATCCATTTTGCCGTTAAAATCATTTTTAAGCCAGTTTTCCAGCTTTGGGGCTTCTTGCTCTAAAAATGTAGCTTTAGAAATCCCGCACGATGAAAAACCTAAACGAAGTGCTTCGGTTTTAATCATTGCGGCGTATTTTTCTTTTAAGTTGTACACTTTTATAACAATTCTTCAAAAACTTTTCGGATACTATCGGGATAGGTGAGCAGGTACGTGCGGATTCCCATTGCAGCGGCAGGTTTCAGGTGCTGCGGACTGTCATCAATAAATAAGGTTTCTTCTGCTTTTAAGTTGTTTTCATCCAGCACTTGTCTAAAAATCTCGGGGCTAGGTTTGCGTTTGCCTACCAGGTGCGAATAATAGATTTTTTCAAAAAAGCCTTCGTTGCCTTCTAAATCAAATTTTTCTTTTAAATGCTGGTGCACCCTTGCTAAATGAATTTCGTTGATATTGCTTAATAAAAACGTGCGGTATTTTTCTTTCAACTTTAGCAAAAGCTCATGGTTGCCATCCATTACACCAATTAATAGCGCATTCCAAGCGTCATCAATTTGTTGATCACTCAATGCGTCGTTATCGGCGGCTTTTCTAATCCCGTCTCTAAATTCGGCAGCGCTGATGGTGCCGGTCTCAAACTGGTCAAATAACGATGAATGCCCTTTGTGCGCAAAAAAGCTTTCTACATTTTTTATTCCCAACTTTTCAAACGCTTTTTGTGCGCGCGGAAAATCAATTTCAAAAATTACGTTGCCATAATCAAAAATGATGTTCTTTATTCCTTCTAACATTTTTTGGTGCTGTTTCATCATAAAAAAAGCCATTCCGATTACAGAAATGGCTCTTCAATTGTTTTTTCGCTGGTTATTTAGCTGCTTCTACCTCGCCTTTAATGTAAAGCATTTTTAAAGGTGTTTTAGAGTTTGAGGTGATTTTTACAAACTTATTAAACGGTGCAGCTACAGCCGCATTATAAGTTAAAGTGATAGAACCGGATTGTCCTTTTAATACAGGCGTGCCTTGTTTAGGCTCTACACTAGGTACGGTACATCCGCAGGTAGATTCAACCGCGGTAATAATTAAAGGCTCGTTACCTACATTGGTGTATTTAAAAACAAAAGACACCGGCTTTCCTTGTGGCACTTTGCCAAAATCATGAGTTTCCTCGTTAAATTTAAATTCGGCTTTGTTGTCTTGCATCGCTGTAAAAGCGATAAAACCCATAATCACCGAACATAATAACAGAATCTTTTTCATCTTTTTAATTTGTTTTTTGTGGTGATGAAACTTTAAGGCCAAAAACCTCAACCCTTCATCTAAATTGTTGTTTAAAACGTGTTTGTGCTAAATATCTTATCGTGTGTGCTGTGTATACGGATGTTTTCCACAAATTGTTTACCCAAATATAGCTAATTAGGTGGGCGTGTCAAATTTTTTTAAAGCATGGCGCTTGTTTTAGGGCTACAATTATTTTTCTATTTTTGACTTTTGAGCCTCTTTGCAATGACGATGATAGCGAATAATTACAGACCGGAAGATACTTACGACACGTCGAACTTAACCTTTGACGATTTTAAGCAAATGGTCATTAATGATTATGACATTGCATTCAAAAGCCGGCAGGCCAGTATTTTAGGGCGGAGGGAAGTTTTAACCGGCAAAGCAAAATTCGGCATCTTTGGCGACGGTAAAGAGGTAGCGCAATTGGCTATGGCCAAGGTGTTTAAACCCGGCGACTGGCGGGCGGGCTATTACCGCGATCAAACTTTTATGTTTGCCGCAGAAATGGCTAGCATTAAAGAAATGTATGCCCAGCTTTATGCTACGCCAGATATCGAAAAAGAACCTTTTTCTGTAGGGCGCCAAATGAATGCGCATTTCGCAACGCGTTCTTTAAATGAAGACGGTAGCTGGAAAAACCTGGTGGAGATGAAAAATACTTCATCAGACATATCGCCAACCGCCGGGCAAATGGCCCGTTTGGTAGGTTTGGCTTATGCTTCTAAATTATACCGTCAAAATCCGGATCTTAAAGAATTTTCAAACTTTTCCATCAACGGTAACGAGGTCGCCTTTGGCACCATAGGAAATGCATCTACTACAGAAGGTGTGTTTTTTGAGGCTATTAACGCTGCTGGTGTTTTGCAAATCCCGATGGCAATTTCTATTTGGGATGACAATTACGGCATATCCGTACCCGCAAAATATCAAACCACAAAAGAAGACATATCAGAAGTTTTAAAAGGTTTCCAAAGAGAAGAAGGAAAGCCGGGTTTCGAGATATTTAAAGTTAAAGGTTGGGATTATGTGGCCCTTTGCGAAACCTACGAACGTGCTATAAAAATCTGCCGCGAAGAACATGTGCCGGTTTTAATCCATGTAACCGAGCTTACGCAGCCTTTGGGACATTCCACTTCGGGTTCGCACGAGCGTTACAAATCAAAAGCGCGATTAGAGTGGGAGAAAGAGTACGACTGCTTGCTAAAAATGCGCGAATGGCTGTTGTCATCTGCTATTTTAACTGAAGGTGAGCTGGAAGTACTAGAAGAGGAAGCGAAGAAATACGTTAAAACCTGCTTACGCGATGCTTGGAAAGAGATTTCTACCGTTATAAAGGCCGAAAGACAGGAAGCTTTGGCCTTAATAGACGCTATTGCGGCAGATGTTGAGGCTGTAGAAAAGGTATCGCTAGTGCTTAAATCGGAAATTGATCCTATGCGCCGCGAGGTGTTCTCGGCAGTACGCAAAACCATCCGTTTAAGCAGAAATAAGCCGTCTGCTGTACGCGATCGGCTAATTAACTGGTACCAAACCGAGCTGAAAAAGAATGAGGAACGTTACAATAGCAAGCTTTTTTCTGACACGCCAAAATCTCCGTTGAAAATTGCAGACGTTGCGCCGGTTTACGGCGAAGAACGCAATATGGTAGATGGTAGGGAACTTTTAAATGCATGTTTTGATGCCAATTTTGCCCGCGATCCCAAATTGGTGGCTTTCGGTGAAGATTTAGGCGCCATTGGTGATGTGAACCAGGGTTTTGCAGGCTTACAAGCTAAATACGGAGAAATAAGGATTACAGATACCGGCATCCGTGAAATGACCATCATAGGGCAGGGGATAGGTTTGGCCTTACGCGGATTTAAGCCTGTCGCAGAAATACAATACCTGGATTACGTGGTGTTTGCGCTAAATGTGCTAACCGATGATTTGGCAAGTTTAAGTTACCGCACCAAAGCAGGTCAAATTGCGCCGATGATTATACGTACCCGCGGACACCGCTTAGAGGGGATTTGGCATGCAGGTTCACCTATCGGGATGATATTAAACGCTTTAAAGGGCATTCATCTTTGCGTGCCACGCAACATGACGCAGGCCGCTGGGATGTACAATGTGCTGTTACGCGGCGATGAGCCCGCGTTAATGATAGAGTGCTTAAACGGTTACCGCCTAAAAGAGAAAATGCCCGAAAATCCGGGTGATTTTACGGTAGCGCTAGGCAAAGTTGAGGTTTTAAAAGAAGGTAGGGATATTACGGTGGTTTCTTATGGCGCAACTTTAAGATTGGTTTTAGAAGCTGCGGAAGAACTGGAAGCTTATGGCGTTATTGCCGAGGTGATAGATGCGCAAACCTTAATGCCTTTTGATTTGGCTATGGATTGTAAGAAATCATTAGAGAAAACTAACCGGCTTTTAGTAGTAGATGAGGACGTGCCGGGCGGTGCAAGTGCTTTTATTTTGCAGGATATTTTGGAGCGCCAAGACGGATATTTTTTATTAGATGGCAAGCCCGAAACCCTAAGCGCAAAAGAACACCGTCCGCCTTATGGATCGGATGGCGACTACTTTACCAAACCTAGCGTAGATGATATTGTGGAGCGTATTTATACCATGGTTTCGCAATCAAATCCAGCGAAATACCCTCCTATATTCTGATAATAAAGGGCTTATAAATTAGCTTTAATGCAGTTGTAGGGGCGGTTTTATTTTAAATGACTGGCCGGTATTTTTTTTGTATAATTTAGAAAAAAACGCTAACATTGCATCCGCAAATCAGCGATGATTTCGGCACCTATAGCTCAGTTGGTTAGAGTAGAAGACTCATAATCTTTTGGTCCCTGGTTCGAGCCCAGGTGGGTGCACAAAACTAATTTAAAGGGCACAAAAGCGCCCTTTAAAGGTCGCATAGCTCAGCTGGATAGAGCAACTGCCTTCTAAGCAGTAGGTCTCAGGTTCGAATCCTGATGCGATCACTTTTAGGAAGCCTCTTTCTCAACGGGAAGAGGTTTTTTGTTTTCAGGGTGCTGGACAGAGCATCCCGTTTAAGACGGGAAGGTCTCAGGTTCGAATCTTGATGCGATCACTTTTAGGAAGCCTCTTTCTCAACGGGAAGAGGTTTTTTGTTTTCAGGGTGCTGGATAGAGCATCCCGTCATTAAACGGGAAGGTCTCAGGTTCGAATCCTGATGCGATCACTTTTAGGAAGCCTCTTTCTCAACGGGAAGAGGTTTTTTGTTTTCAGAGTGCTGGATAGAGCATCCCGTCATTAAACGGGAAGGTCTCAGGTTCGAATCCTGATGCGATCACTTTTAGGAAGCCTCTTTCTCAACGGGAAGAGGTTTTTTGTTTTCAGGGTGCTGGACAGAGCATCCCGTTTAAGACGGGAAGGTCTCAGGTTCGAATCCTGATGCGATCACTTTTAGGAAGCCTCTTTCTCAACGGGAAGAGGTTTTTTGTTTTCAGGGTGCTGGACAGAGCATCCCGTCATTAAACGGGAAGGTCTCAGGTTCGAATCCTGATGCGATCACTTTTAGGAAGCCTCTTTCTCAACGGGAAGAGGTTTTTTGTTTTCAGGGTGCTGGTAAGATTCGGAGCACATTAACGCTAAACAGGTGTATTTTAGTTCAACCCTCTCAATAATTCCCTGATGTACCTGCCGGCAGGCGTAAGATGTTTTTCTAGCCATCCGCCATGTATCGATGCTCCCGGTTTAAGTATCGCAGTGGTTTCTTTTTTATCGGTAATATTCCAATTTGCCCAGCTCAGCTTGTTTTTCTCCATCCAACTAACCCATTCTTCCGTTTTCCGCAAGTCGAATTTTCCGTCGCCATCCGCTTCTCCAACGCCCCATTCGGTTACAAATAAAGGTAAACCTTTATCTATTGCTTTTTGCGCACGGTTCCTCAGCTCGTCCTGATGGTAATTGTCTGAGGCATAGAAATGGAAAGAATACGCGATGTTATTAAAACCGGTAATAGGGTTTTCGGTCACCATATCCACATCCTGATCCCAATGCGGCGAACCTACCACAATAAGGTTGCAAGGGTCATGCTCTCTGATACTGGCTATCACCTCGGTTGCATAGTTTTTAACAGTTAGCCAACTTTGCTTTTCCGGTTCATTCCAGATCTCGTAAATGACACTGGGTTCACCTGCGTAACGTTGCGCCATCTCGTTAAAAAATGCTTTCGCCTGCTCTAGGTGTTGTTCTGCATGATGGTCGTGCCAGTCAATAATCACATATAAATCTTTGCTGATGGCATAGTCTGCTATTTCGGTGATTAATGCCTTTTGTTCATTGGGCTTATCCAGATATCCTCCCTTGGGCTGTACCGCCATTGAAAGCCGGACTAAAGTTGCGTTGAAATCTCGTTTAAGCCAATCTACAACGTTTTTGTTGTAATATTTTTTTCCTTGCCACACGCTCCAAGAGAAGCTTAGGCCTCTAAGCTGTACAGGCTCATCTTTAGCGTTCAGTATATGCCTGCCCTTAACCATAAGTTGTGAGGTTGAGTTGCAGTTTTCTTGTGCGCCCGCAAAAAGAGAAATACATAATACATAATAAACAGTTAACAAAATGTTTTTTACCATGATGCATAATTTGTTGGTGTTAAAATACTTTGGGTACAGGCGACTAACCTAATACTTATTCATCCTAAAATATGCAAAGGCCAACGCGCTATCCCTTGCAAAATAATAGCTTCATTTATTTCTAAATATTTTTTGATAATAGGATTAAAATTGCGAACATTGCACTCCCGAACGGCGAAAACGCCGATTGCGGAACAATCAGGCACTCCTAAGTAGCTCAGCTGGTTAGAGCATCTGACTGTTAATCAGAGGGTCCCTGGTTCGAGCCCAGGCTTGGGAGCGAGAAGAAAAGCAATGCAAGTCCGCATTGCTTTTTTTGTTTTTATGGATATTTCAATCACACGAAATTTTATTGAAGCGCTGCTTAGGCATCCCGGTTGGCTAACCGGGAGGGTCCCTGGTTCGAGCCCAGGCTTGGGAGCGAGAAGAAAAGCAATGCAAGTCCGCATTGCTTTTTTTGTTTTTAGGGATATTTCAATCACACGAAATTTTATTGAAGCGCTGCTTAGGCATCCCGGTTGTCTAACCGAGAGGGTCCCTGGTTCGAGCCCAGGCTTGGGAGCAGGATGAAAAGTAATGCACGTCCGCATTGCTTTTTTGTTTCAATTGATTTTTTAGATCAGATAGATTAAAAAAACATTTTCCGATCCCGCACGCTACCATCACCCGTCCATCTTCCACCATTCTTCGGGAAAATGGGGTTATTTCTCGAAGCGGTCCCGAAGAAGCCTCGAAGAAAAACCGCAAAATGTGGCAAATCCCGGCAAAATTCGGCAAAACACAGTAAAATCCGGTAATACGCTTTTAAATTTTCGGCTTTTTGGATATTTTGCCAAATTAACACCTAACATTTTTAACAAATCATGCTTCACCGAACTTATCTAAAACTAAATACTATTGGTATGGCGTAAATGATAAGCAGGCAGACGAATACCGCGAAAACCCATCGGTAACAACCAAAGGCGTGTCTTTGCAGTCGGTGCCCTGCTATAGTTCTACCGATTTGGTGAATTGGAAATTGGAAGCTGATGTTCTTACTCGGGACGAACTGATGAAGCATACGCGCCCCGTATTGGGTGGGCTGTTTAGGCGTCGCTTACCTCGCCGAAACAAAGCAATACGCCATGTTTGTGCAGTGCGGCCGCGAGGTTTTAAGTCGCTGTTGCTGATAGTCCAGCCGGCGCATTTACTTGGCATCAGAGCATAAACATGACGGATATGATTGGGACTTCAAACACCGGAGACCAAACCGTTTTTACAGATGACGATATAACGCTGATCAGAAATCGGTGATAAGTTGCAAAACTCATTATCGTACTTGGATAATTTTTACAGGGCAGGCGTTTGCTACGTTAGTGCTTGTTTCAAAATCGCTTTGGTGTATAGGTCTAATTAAAATATTCTTCTTATTTGCAGCGTGCAACAGGGTAGCTTTACCATCTTTCATAGACATGCGCCAGTATTCTGGTTGCAGCTCTTCGCAAATGCCACAGCCAATACATTTTTCGCGGTATTGTATTAGTTTAGCCATCGTTGGCTACAAGTTTATAAAGCCTGTCTTTGCCGGACACCTTGTAAGGAAATTTAAAGGTAATTTTATCGCCTTTTGTAGCTTTCTCTGCTAAAACACCGTTTACCGTCAAGGTTTTAACAAGTTCTTTTACCGCCCCAATCTCAGCTCCGGTAATCATCAAAGTATCGTTAGCTTTTAAGCTTCCGGTTTCAATTAAAAACTCGGCAACGTTAATTTTTGGATAATATTTAGTTCCGCGTCCTAAATAAACTTTTTTCTCTGTAGCCACAGATCCCGGCTTGCTGGTCCACGCGCCCAATTGATTACCTAAATAATAGCCTTCCCAAAAACCACGGTTGTACACCGCCGAGAGCTCCGTCATCCATTGCTCCACTTTTTCCAGACTATAAGTTCCCGCTTCAACGGCGTCCAATGCTTCACGGTAGCATTTTGTAACCGCATAAACATAATCTGGTCCTTTGCTTCGCCCTTCTATTTTAAAAACAGACGCGCCACTATTTACCAGCTGGTCTAAAATATTAATGGTGCACAAATCTTTTGGCGACATGATATACTCGTTGTCAACCACCAGCTCTCGCCCGGTTTCCAAGTCGGTCACCTTATACGGGTGCCTGCATTCTTGCGTGCAGGCGCCACGGTTTGCTGACGCGTTTTGCGCATGTAAACTTAAATAGCACTTACCAGAAACAGCCATGCACAAAGCACCGTGTACAAAAATTTCTATCTTCAAAGGTTTGCCCGATAAACCTTTTAGTTGGCGCCGACCAATCTCTTTGCAAATATCACTAACTTGGGATAGCGTAAGTTCGCGCGCTAAAACAATTAAATCTGCCGAATCAGCGAAAAACGCGGCAGCTTCAATATTGCTAACATTTGCCTGGGTAGAAATATGTAGCGGAATGTTTAGTAGCTTACATTGGTTAATTACAGCAAAATCAGACGCTATTACCGCATCAATTTCATGTTTTTTTACCGCTTGCAAAATGAGCTGCAAAAGTTTGATGTCATGGTTGTACATCACGGTATTTAAGGTGATGTAGCATTTTAGGCCATGGGTTTTACAAAGAAAAGAAATCTGTTCCAGGTCTGCCAACACAAATGATCGCACAGATTTTGCACGCATGTTCAATTGCTCTACGCCAAAATAAACCGCATCAGCGCCGGCATTTATTGCGGCTTGTAAGCATTCAAAAGATCCCGCAGGCGCCAGTAGCTCAACTTTTCGTCCCATAGAAATCGTCAGATAAATGGAGCAAAGCTATTGGCCCGCATTCCTAAGCAGAATGCGTAATATTTTACGGTTTATTGATTTTGGTCATTTTTCTGGAGAAGGTTATTTATTCTAAAAATTAATGTCGCTAAAGCTTAAACCATAAAAAAAGCCGGCGCAAAAGGCCGGCCCATCAATTTTTTGTGTAAAAAATCTAGTCTTCAACAACCACGCCCATTGCGCAAAATTTATCGATACGCTCGCTGATAAGAGTTTCGATATTTTTAGCTTTTAAGGCTTTTAAATCCTGAATCAAACGTTCTTTTATGGTTTGGCTCATCAGCTCGGGGTCCTGGTGTGCGCCACCCATTGGTTCTTTAATAATGCCGTCAATTAGTCCGTTCGCCAGCATGTTGTCTGATGTTAAACGCAAACATTCGGCAGCTTTTTCTTTAAAATCCCAACTTCTCCAAAGAATAGATGAGCAGGATTCGGGCGAAATTACCGAATACCAAGTATGCTCTAACATATAAACTTTGTCGCCAATGCCAATGCCTAAAGCACCGCCGCTGGCACCTTCGCCCACAATAATGCAAATAATTGGCACTTTCAGTACAGACATTTCTAATAAGTTGCGTGCAATTGCTTCTCCCTGTCCGCGCTCTTCGGCTTCTAAGCCAGGGTAGGCGCCGGGCGTATCAATAAAGGTTACAACCGGTTTATTAAATTTTTCCGCAAGTTTCATCAAACGCAAAGCCTTGCGATACCCCTCTGGGTTGGCCATCCCAAAATTGCGATATTGCCTCATTTTGGTATTGGTGCCTTTTTGGTGGCCAATAAACATTACCGTTTCGCCGTTTAAAGACCCAAATCCGCCAACAATAGCTTTATCGTCTTTCACGGTCCTGTCGCCGTGCATCTCAATAAAGTCGTCGCAAATATTTTCTATGTATTGTAAAGTATAAGGCCGTTCCGGATGCCGGGAAATTTGCACCTGTTGCCAGCCTGTAAGGTTAGCGTAAATCTCTTGTTTAGTGGTTTCAATTTTCTCGTCAAGCTCTTTCAAAGTTGCCGACATATCCACCTTTGTTTTTTCCGCAACTTGTTTAACCTTTTCTACCTGCCCCTGTAGGTCGGCAATAGGTTTTTCAAAGTCGAAAGAAGTCTTCATAACCATTGTTTTTTGAGGGGTCTAAGTTATCGTTTACTTCGCAAAAATGAAAATTGATACTTTAGCTTCTTAACCCTTAGCCTCCAGATAGCGTATTTTAAACGGCTTTTAAAAGAATAAAACGTTAAATATTGTACAAATGTTTTTTTTATGGTAAATTTAGTCAACTTAGCTACCTTTTAAACAAAGGGCTTTTGGCGAACCACATAAAGGCTCTAATTTTTGCTCCTATGGTTAAGGCGACATTTATAATTGATGACGACGAAGTTTATGTGTATGCAATAAAACGGCTAATCAACCTTAAGCAACTTTCAGAACAAGTGTTGGTGTTTAAAAACGGCCAATTGGCTCTGGATTATCTAATAAACACACCGGCAGATAAAGTAGTACTGCCCGATGTGATTTTATTAGATGTGAGGATGCCCGTACTAGACGGTTGGGGCTTTTTGGAAGCTTATGCCGAGTTAAATATTCCCGGCAAACAAAAAGTGGACATTTATATGGTAAGTTCATCTATTGACCCGCGCGATTTAGAGAAGGCGGCCAATATCCCCATCATTAAAAGATACCTGTTTAAACCGGTAAACCTGGAAGACCTCAAAAATATCCTCGAAAAAAGATAATTATGCCGTTGTTTGCGCCAATACAACACCTTTACTAAAACAAAAGTTACACGCTTTTTCCTATTTTTGCAGGCGTTAGATATGGCGTTTTGCGCCACAAGATAAACTTTAAAACATTTGATTTTGGCTTCCGCCGATACATCGACGCCAATACTCATTATAAAATAAGCATACATGAAAATTTCCTATAACTGGCTTAAACAGCATATTGATACAGACTTATCTCCCGAAGATATTTCGAAAATTTTAACCGCAATAGGTCTGGAAGTGGAGTCTTTAGAGCAAGTACAGGCAGTGCCCGGCGGCTTGGCTGGTTTAGTGGTGGCGCAGGTAAAAGAGTGCGTACAGCACCCAAATGCAGATAGGTTAAGGGTTACCAAAGTAGATGTTGGCGCTGCCGAAGATTTACAGGTGGTTTGTGGCGCACCTAATGTGGCGGCCGGCCAAAAAGTGATTTTGGCAACGGTGGGCTGTACCGTTTATCCTTTAAATGGCGAGCCTTTTAAAATCAGTAAATCAAAAATTAGGGGCGAGGTTTCCGAGGGAATGATATGCGCCGAAGATGAAATAGGCTTAGGAGAGGGCCATGCCGGAATTATGGTGCTGCCAAATGAGGTTCCGGTGGGTACTTTGGCTAAAGATTATTTTCAGCTGAACGATGATTATCTTTTCGAGATCGGTTTAACACCCAACCGTGCAGATGCTGCATCGCATTTAGGAGTTGCCAGAGACTTGGCCGCTTACCTCCAGATACCGCTTAAAGCGGATGATCTGTCGGAATTTAAAGTGGACAACCACGATTTAACGTTTAAAGTTTCTGTACAGGATGATGCGGCACCGCGCTACTCGGGTTTAACTATTTCTGGCGTAAAAGTAGCCGAATCGCCAAAATGGCTGAAAGAGAAGCTTTCTGTAATTGGCTTACGCGCTATCAATAACGTGGTAGATGCTACCAATTATATACTGCACGATCTTGGTCAGCCTTTACATGCCTTTGATGCCGATAAAGTGGCGGGGAAAGAAATCATCGTAAAAAAATGCGCAGCGGGCACTAAATTTACCACCTTAGACGGGGTAGAGCGTAGGCTTAGCGCAGATGATTTGATGATTTGCGATACGCAGCACCCCATGTGCATTGCCGGTGTTTTTGGCGGTACAGATTCTGGAGTGAGCGAGAACACTCAAAATATCTTTTTAGAAAGTGCATATTTCGATGCCGTCTCGGTACGTAAAACTGCGAAAAGGCTGGGTTTAAAAACAGATTCTTCGTTTAGGTTTGAACGCGGTACCGACCCCGAGATGACCGTGCCAGCGTTAAAGAAAGCAGCTTTACTAATTCAAGAGCTTGCAGGCGGAAAAATAAGTTCAGAGATTTTTGACCATTACCCAAAACCTGTTGCCCCCTTTGAGGTGGAGCTGAGTTTTGAGCAGGTGCAGAATTTAATAGGTAAAGCAATTCCTGCGGAAGAGATTACTAAAATCATCGCCGCTTTAGGGATTACTATTGTAAACAAAAATGCCACTACCTTACATTTGCAGGTGCCTACCTATAAAGTAGATGTAACGCGCCCGGTAGATGTTATTGAAGAGGTTTTGCGTATTTATGGTTATGATAATATCGAGATCCCTCAAAAAGTGAATGCGTCTTTAAACGTTTCGCCAAAACCCGATAAAGAAGCCATTCAAAACACTATTGCAGATCAGCTATCCGCTAATGGATTTTTCGAAATTTTATCAAACTCATTAACCAAATCGGCTTATTCGACTAATTTGGATGAAGCCGTAAAGATATTGAATCCGCTAAGTTCGGATTTGGATGTGATGCGCCAAAGTATGCTTTACTCGGGTTTAGAAGCAGTGGCTTTTAACCAAAACCGTAAAACCGCCGATGTTAAATTTTACGAGTTTGGCAAAACTTATCGCACCGCCGAGGGTAAATATCGCGAAAGCAATCACCTCTCGCTATTTTTGAGCGGTAAAACAGAAGCAGAACAATGGAACCAGCAGGCTAAAGCTTTCAGTTTTTATAATTTGAAAGCTACCGTTGACAGCATTTTCAAACGTTTGGGTATTGGTCCGTTAGTATCCGAAGATGTTGAGGATGAAAGTTTTGAATACGGCATCCAATACCGTAAAGGAAATAAGCTATTGGCAAGCTTTGGCGCTGTAGCTAAGACCGCTTTAAAATTTGCCGATGTGAACAAAACGGTTTTTTACGCAGATATCAACTGGGATTTGGTGCTAACGTTGGCGAAAAGCAATAAAATAACTTATAAAGAAGTATCTAAATTTCCGGCAGTCCGCAGAGATTTGTCAATGTTGGTTAACCAAGAAGTGCGTTTTGAAGATTTAAAACGTATTGCCAATAAAGCCGAAAAGAACTTACTGAAAGAAGTGAATGTTTTTGACGTTTACCAGGGCGATAAACTTCCTGAAGGTAAGAAATCTTACGCGCTGAGCTTTAAGCTGCAAGACGAGCAAAGGACTTTGGAAGACAAACAAATAGATGCAATTATGCAAAAACTGATTGCTAACTTTTCTAAGGAGGCAGGTGCAGAGATTAGGTAGGTTGTTTGGGGTGGAAGGCCTAAGGTAAATGGTGTAGGTGAAATAAGAAAGATGCAGAAATATTAAATCTCTATTGAGTTTGAGTGTTTTTGTGTAAATTACAATTATAACGTATAAAGGCGTGACTATAGTAATTGAGAAATCTAATTCGAGCAATATCGCGGAAATATTGAAAGAAAAGTTCAATATAGATGCGAAGCGGGGAATTTGAATAAACATTTCGGTAGCTAAAACGCAATATTGATGGATTATCTTATCAGGCGGCAATAAGGGAAAATGAAGATTGATTTTATTGCCGATACCAATTTTGTTAGCGCTGATAAGGTTTTTAAAAATTAAGGTCTAAATTTAGTATTAATCAAATCACAGAACGTTGCTTTACCCGGTGTCAGTTCCATATCTGGGCCATGCAATTGAATGGATAACGCGAGTTTAAAGATTAATATTAATTTTAGCTGTGAAATAGCTAAACAATTCCAAACAAATAAGAATAATAAATGTCTGTAATTGCCAGAAAACTAGATCAAGTGCTGGATCGCACACAGAGGCTTGTAGAATTATCTAAAGCTTTACAGCAACAAAACGAGCAGATTGGCCAACAAAACGAGCAACTAAAGTACGCTTTGGAAGCCAGCGAAGCCCAACGGAAAGATTTGGAAGAAAAGCTTAGGGTGGTAAAATTGGCTAAAAGCTTGGAGGGTACAAGTGAGAAAACACTTGACATCAAACAAAAAATTAACGAATTTGTGCGGGAAATAGATAAGTGTATTGTATTGCTGAATAAGTAATATCAACAGGTGAACCAAGAATCAGATGGGAGAAATCTCGATAAAAATAAATATTGCCGACCGTATTTATCCTTTAAAGATCAGTATGGAAGAGGAAGAAGTTGTGAGGAGAGCTGCCAAGTTGATTAATGACCGTATTAAAGAATTACAAGATAAGTATGCGGTTAAAGATAAACAGGACTTACTTTCCATGTGCGTGTTGCATTATGCAACCCTATCATTAAATGCCGAGAAAAAAGCGGTGCATGCAGATACAGACGTTGCAGAGAAAGTAGAAGAATTGGATAGTATATTGAACGATTTTTTTAACAAAGCATAGATTTTAATCGGAAAAAAGGTATTTTTGACGATATAACCGTTTTAGGTTTTAGGTTTCACTATTTATTAAACTTAACACTTCGATATTTAAGAAGGGTTACAAAAGCGTAATTCATTTGGTTGTCCATCTGTCTAAGGCTTAAACCCTAAACATGTTCGACAAGTTTACAATACATGGGATCTAAAATTTAAAGCGGTTTTTTATTTTATTTTTTACAATTTATGGAGATAATCATTTACCTAATTATAGCGGTTATAGCGTTTGCGCTGGGCATAATTACGGGCAGGTATTTACTGAGACAACTATTGAAGCAACAGGAAGTTGCGGCTCAAAATAAGGTTAAAAAGATTTTGAGAGAGGCCGAAAACAACGCCGAGATTTTAAAGAAAAACAAGTTGCTAGAGGCAAAAGAGAAGTTTTTGCAGCTGAAAGCGGAGCATGAGCAAGAGGTGAACCAGAAAAATGGCGTCATAGCACAAAAAGAGAACACGCTGAAGCAAAAAGAGCAATCGTTAAACCAAAAGTTGGAAAACCAGAACCGCAAAGAACAAGAGCTGGAGAACCAACGTAAGGCTTTTGAAAAACAAACCGAATTGCTGAAAGCGAAACAAGAGGAGGTGGAAGCGATAAAATTGCAACACGTTTCGCAGTTAGAAGCTATTGCCGGACTTAGTGCCGCGGAAGCCAAAGTGCAGCTAGAAAACAATTTGAAAGAGGAAGCACGTACCCGTGCCATGGCATCCATCAAAGATATTGTAGATGATGCCCGCTTAACTGCCGCAAAAGAGGCTAAAAAGGTGGTTATCCAAACCATCCAGCGTACCGCAACCGAATCGGCAATTGAAAATACGGTTTCCATTTTTAATATCGAGAATGATGAAATTAAAGGCCGGATTATTGGTCGCGAAGGACGAAACATCAGGGCCTTAGAAGCAGCCACCGGTATCGAGATTATTGTGGACGATACACCGGAGGCAATTATCCTTTCAGGATTTGACCCCGTACGTCGCGAAATTGCGCGTTTAGCCTTACACCGTTTAGTAACCGACGGGCGCATACATCCGGCGCGTATTGAAGAGGTGGTGGCAAAAACCCAAAAGCAAATTGAAGAGGAAATTGTAGAGATTGGCGAGCGTACTGTGATTGATTTGGGTATCCACGGCCTGCACCCAGAACTGATTAGGATGGTGGGACGTATGCGCTACCGTTCATCTTACGGACAAAATTTATTGCAGCACTCGCGCGAGGTAGCTAATTTCTGCGCCACCATGGCATCCGAATTGGGCTTAAACGCGAAGATGGCAAAACGCGCCGGCTTACTGCACGATATTGGCAAGGTGCCAGATGATAACCCAGAACTGCCGCACGCTATTTTGGGTATGCAATTGGCAGAGAAGTACAAAGAACACCCTGAAATTTGCAACGCCATTGGCGCCCACCACGACGAGATTGAGATGACCTCGATGATTTCGCCTATTGTGCAGGCTTGCGACGCTATTTCCGGCGCCCGTCCAGGTGCACGTCGCGAGGTGGTAGAAAGCTATATCCGCAGGCTGAAAGAACTGGAAAGCCTAGCACTATCTTATCCGGGTGTTGAAAAAACTTTTGCAATACAAGCCGGTAGAGAACTACGCGTAGTGGTCGAAAGCGAGAAAATTTCTGACGCGCAATCTGAAATTTTAGCGGCGGACATCTCTAACCGTATCCAAACAGAAATGACTTATCCAGGCCAAATTAAGGTGACGGTGATAAGAGAAACAAGGAGCGTAGCTTACGCCAAGTAGATGTGAGATTTGAGACGTGAGATTTGAGAATATAACATTTAGCTAATATGAAAAAATACAGGAAATGTTAGATGGATTAGATACTTTGGGTTTCGATTTAGAAAAGAGGTTTGATGAGATGTGCAGTTCCGTAAAGAGAACTATTTATCTTGTCGGTATAATTCAGTATATCGGAACTGTGATAGCTATTTTCATAATGTCATATTATATGTTAAAATAATTCTATTAGAACTAATGTTATAGGAAAAGCGATGAAATTATTCATCGCTTTTTTGTTTAATATCAAATTCAGCTCTGTGACCTCCGAGTCCTCTGCGGTTAAAAAAACATTACCTTTGCAAACAAAACCTCTATGGTAAAATCGTTATGAAAAAGGAAGAAAAAAGATCAGTCGATATTTTGTTTGAAAAATATTCAGAAAGCCATCAAAATCCTACGAATAAATTAATTCACTGGATTTGCGTGCCGCTGATTGTCTTCAGTTTAATTGGGCTGATAACCGCTATACCATTCCCGCATATTGCGTTTTTGGGTAAATATAACATGTATATCAACTGGTTTTCTTTTGCCATGGGCGCAAGTATCTATTATTATTTAAGGCTTTCGCCGATACTTTCGTACCTCATGTTATTTTTCTTTGCCTTCTGCTATTTTTTTATCGTACAGTTAGAATACCTAGAACGCGACGGCGGACCAGCTTTATGGTTGGTGAGTTTAATCATATTTGTGCTTGCTTGGACAGGGCAGTTTATAGGGCATAAAATAGAAGGAAAACAGCCGTCTTTTTTTGACGATCTCCGTTTTTTATTGATTGGGCCAATTTGGTTATTGCATTTTGTGCTTAAAAAATTGAATATCAGATACTAGGACGAAAGTATCAAGATGCTGGTATAAAGTATCAGGATAGCGAGAAGCGGAATAAAGAGCAAAGAATAAAGAACAATGACGGTGGACCTTAAGCCTCATACCTTAAACCTTACACCTCTGATTAGACATTTCAAAAAAAGCGAGGCTTCTTTGTGCGCCTCGCCTTTTTTTCCTAATAAACCTCCAGTGTCCGCTACGGACTAATAACTATTAAGGCCAAATGCCCATGTTAGAGTAAGAGGTGGCAATTTTATCTACCGCAACTACAAACGCTGCTGTTCTTAAACTGTCAATGTTACGTTGCATTTTCTTCTCTCTAATTTCATGGTACGAGCGCACCATTGTATCTTCCAAACCAGAGTTTACCAGCTCCAGTTCCGAAGCACCTTTAACCACCACACGGCGTTGCTCGGCACTTAAAGTAATTCCGGTAGTGCTTTCTATCAGGTTCATCAAATTGGTGCTCGAGTTTTCATCATAGCGGCGCGCCATCCGGCCAAAGGCCACATGCGAAAGGTTTTTAAGCCACTCAAAATAAGAAACAGTTACCCCTCCGGCATTTGCATACATGTCTGGCACAATAATTCCGCCTTTTTCTAAAAATGCCGCTGCAGCACCTGGCGTGGTAGGGCCATTAGCGCCCTCGCCAATAATCTTGGCCTGTAGGCGTCCCACATTTTTTTCAGTAATCTGGTTTTCAAGCGCTGCAGGGACCAAAATATCACAAGGTTGCTCTAAGCCTTCTGCCGAGTTCTTAAATTCCTTTTTAGCTTTGCTGTATGCTAAAATAGAACCGCTTTCTTTACGGTGTTTAATCACATCTTCTAAATCTAAACCGTCTTCGTTGTAAATAGCGCCCTCGTATTCGCAGAAACCCACAATAGTTGCACCCAGCTCTAATAAAAATTTAGAGGTATGGTATCCAACGTTCCCTAAACCCTGTACAATAATTTTTTTACCTTCTAAACCGGGCGTTAAACCCAATTTTTTCATGTCTTCTGCAACAGAAACACATTCTCTAATCGCATAAGCAACCCCACGGCCGGTAGCTTCTTTACGGCCTGCAATGCCATGTAAAGCTATTGGCTTTCCGGTTACGCAGCCTAAGGCATCTAACGAACCTGGATTCATGGCCAAGTAGGTGTCGGCAATCCACGACATTTCTCGCTCGCCAGAGCCATAATCTGGTGCGGGCACGTCAATGCCAGGGCCTATAAAGTTCTTTTTAGTAAGTTCTACCGTATAACGGCGGGTAATATTTTCTAACTCGGCCACCGAGTAATTTTTTGGATTAATTTTAATTCCGCCTTTAGCACCTCCAAAAGGTACATTTACAATCGCGCATTTATAAGTCATCAAGGCGGCCAGGGCCATTACCTCGTCCTCATTTACCATGTCGCTATAACGGATACCACCTTTAGTAGGCGACATGTGGTGCGAGTGTTCAACGCGCCAAGCGTGCACAATTTCGAAACTGTTTCCTTTACGGATGGGGAACTGGAAGCGGTAAACACTGTTACATGCCTTAATTTGGGCTAGTAAGCCCGGATCATGATTGCTGTACTTTGCGGCTTGGTCTACATAGCTGCATACATCAGCAAAAAAATGAAATTCTTCTTTTGATGAAGAAGGGTTAGCGTTGGTCATAGCTTTAAAAATTAGGTTATCTAAACTAACAAAAGACAAAGCCCAACCGATAAGGAAAGCGTTTTTACTAACGTTTTTACGGTAAAAGCAAGGTCGTTTTTACCGCAACAAACACTTTGCCTAGTTTCCTTTCTCCACTTTTTTTAGTCTTTTGTCGATACTGAAAAGGTACAGAATGAAAGCTGTAAAAAGAAGTAACATTACGGCTACAACCACATATATTTTGCCCGAGGCACGAAGCTTATCGGCCATTTCTACGCCGTTCTCTTGTGCAAACAAAGAAACTGCACTTAGCATAAGGATAAAAGATAAAGCTGTTTTTTTCATCTGATTTGGATTGTGTGGTTTTCGGTTTGTCCCCCGATAAAAACTTTGCAGAAAATGATGGTCTTTTATTTAAATCTGGTTTCTTTTATTTTCGATTTTGCGGATGCGGTAACGGATATTTACAATCCAAACAGCGATGCCTATCCAACCTAAAACTGCGGGATAAAACACAAAACGCATATTACTGTCTAAATCGTAGGCGCCAAAACCGGGATTGCCACCGTTGCCGGGATGCAGGGAATCTGTTAACCTAGGCAAAACAAACAACAGCACCACCATAATGGGGTAGGCGAAAATATTGTAAATGGCAGCTATTTTGGCGCGCTTTTGTTCTTCGTCCAACGAACTTCTAAGTACCGTGTAGGCGAAGTAAAGTAAAGTAGCAATGGCGGCGCTGTTCAGCTTTGGGTCGTTTGGCCAAGGCGCTCCCCAAGTGTAATTTGCCCAAACCATGCCCGACGCTAAGCCCACCAAACCAAAAACCAAACCGGTGTTAACAGCTTCTACCGCTACCAAATCATGGTTTTCATCTCCGGTTTGCAAATAGCGGATACTGTAATAAACCGCAACAGAGTAAATGACCACCATTGCGAACCACATGGGAACGTGATAGTATAAATTTCTTATACTCTCGTGAAGAATTGGAAGTGTTGGGACCTTGAAAAGTAGCCCGGCGACTACACTGTATAAAACAAATACCGATGCTAAAACTTTCCACCAGTTTTTAGACATAGCTGTGGTGTTTAATCTCGCCAAAGGTAAGGAAATAACAATAAAGAAACAGTGACTACAATGAAATTTATGGCCGTTAAAACGCCAATCTCATCCCATGATACAGAACGGTCCAAGCCGTCCATAGCGTTTTTGGAAAGTTTGATAATTAGGATGATGACCGGGATAATCACCGGGAAACTTAAAATTGCCATTAGAGTGCCGTTGTTGTTGGCTTTTGAGGCTATGGCCGATATCATGGTAAACACGCTTGAAAAACTGATGGCGCCAATTAAAACAGCCAAAGCATACAGCAACCAATCACCAACATTATTTTGGAAAACAATACTGTAAACCACCAATGCCACCGCCGACATTAAGGTCATTAGCAAGGCATTGTAGATGATTTTTGCGATGATTATAGCTTGCGGACTGGCAATTTGGTAATAATATAGCAAGCGGCCTTTACTTTCTTGCATGAAGCTTTTGGCGATAGCGTTGATAGCCGCGAATAACAAAATAATCCAAAAAAGTGCGTTCCAAACCAAAGGCGGGGTACTGCGGAAAGATAGGTAGCAAACAAAAACCGTAGAAACTACATAAAGCAAAATGCCGTTGAAGGCGTATTTAGAGCGCCACTCCAGCAAAATTTCTTTATAGAGCAGGTGTTTTATTTGGGCAAATAGTTTCATTTTTTAAAATGTTAATGCTTGTGAGATGGAATTCGCAAGCATTAAATAAACCCTATTGTTGTACGTTAATCTCCATTTTATCTGCAAAATGGGCGCAATAATCACGAAGATCTTCCACAATTTTAGTTTCGCCGGTGGCGCGTAAAAAGCTGTCGCCCATGGTTTGCAAGGTCTCATAAAAGAAACGTTTCATTTCATCTACGGGCATATCTTTAGTCCATAAATCAATGCGTAGGCTGTTCTTATAGTTATGGTCCCACAAGGCCAGCATCATAGATTTTACCGCTAAGGCTTCTTTGTTTTCAGAATCTGTAGACTCCCAAGTTATATTTTCCGGAACGTTTTTATCGTCTAATTCTATCGTAAGTTTAATTTCTGCTTTTTTCATTGTTTTCTTTCTTCGTTTATATGGATGTTTCGCCTCAGCTTTATTGAAGTTGGTGAAATTTAAGAGCTTACAGCAAAATGCATCCCATCATCCAATTTTAAATATTAATAATATAATGGCTGTTAGAAAAATAAAGGTGAACTCAATTGCCCACAGCCACGTTTTTTTACTGATCAATCTTCTAAAAATTAAATCGCTGATAAATAGCAAAGCTGCTACAATTAACAACGAGGTTATTTTGCCGTTCTGTTGCGCATCGCCAACTAAAATATATAAAGCGTAAGTAATGCAAATGGCAATTAGCAGACTTAACGGCGTTATTTTTAAGTTCTGCAAACCCATTAACGGTTTCTTTTTTTAGCTCCGGTTTTAAACTTACCGTTTTTATTTTTTGAAGCTTTAAACTTCGCTCTTTGTGCCGGCGTTTTTTTCTCGTGAAAAGCACCTTTAAAATCCGGGTTTTCTTTACGTTTCTGCTCGTCTATCTGCCTTGCTATGGCCTGGCTTTCGGCAAAAGGTGTCTCTTCTATAAATACCTTTTTCGGGATTTCCTTTTGTGGGATTTGTTGTCTAATTAGTTTTTCTATTTTGCGGATATAATAAACCTCGGCCTCGTTACAAAAAGTAACCGCCTTGCCCGAGTTATAGGCCCTGCCGGTACGCCCAATCCGGTGCACATAATCCTCGTATATAATGGGGACATCAAAGTTGATTACATGGCTTACGTCAGAAACATCAATACCGCGCGCAGCAACATCGGTGGCAACCAAAATACGCACCTCATCATTTTTAAAGGCGTTAATGGAGTTGATGCGCGTGTTTTGCCCTTTATTGGCATGTAGCACTTTTACATGGCTTTCATTAAAGCGCCTAACCAAAAAGCGGTAAACGTTTTCTGCTGTGGCACGGCTTCGGCAAAAAATAATTAGCTTTTTTACTTCGGGGTCATCCTCAACAAAAACCTTCAACAGGTTGATTTTAGTTTTGAAGTTGGGCACATGGTACAAAACCTGTTCAACCGTGGTAGCGGGCGTAGCTTGCGGGGTTACCTCTATCTTAGTTGGCCAGAGCAAAAAGTTTTCGGCCAGTTTTTCCACACGCTCGCTCATGGTGGCGGAAAAAAGCATGTTTTGCCGTTTACGCGGTACTACCTCTAAAATTTTATTTATTTGGGGCATAAAACCCATGTCCATCATCTTATCGGCTTCGTCCAGTACCAGTACTTGTAACTTTTTGGTGTTGATGTGCCCATCCAGATACAGATCCATAAACCGCCCGGGCGTGGCAATTAAAATATCTAAACCTTTGCCCAGGTTTTCAATCTGCGTTTTTGGTCCTAAGCCCCCGTAAATTACATACGAGCGCAAATCTGTATAAGTAGCGTATTTTTTTACATTTTCATCTATCTGCATCGCCAACTCGCGGGTAGGCGCAACAATTAAACTGCGGATATCATTGCCTTGCGCGTATTTCAATTTCATGATGATAGGCAAAACATAGGCGGCGGTTTTTCCGGTGCCGGTTTGTGCAATGCCCAAAACATCTTGCCCGTTTAAAATAGGAGGGATGGCTTTTTGCTGGATAGGCGTGGGTTGCTGGTAGCCCGCGTCGGCAATGGCAGAAAGCACCTGTTTGTTGAAACCGAAATCCTCAAAGTTTTTAGACATTGGGCAAAGATACAATTGTGCTTGGATATTGGAGTTTTTAGCTTGCTGGGCGCATAAAAAAACCGACGCTTTGGGTTCCTAAACGTCGGTTTTTTGAAATTCTTATGGACTTAGCAGTACTGCTCAAAAGCGCCAACTAGGTTATCGGCAATCATTTGCGCTGGGCGACCTTCAATTTGGTGGCGCTCTATCATGTGTACCAACTTCCCGTCTTTAAACAAAGCCATTGATGGCGATGAAGGAGGAAAAGGCAACATAAAACTGCGGGCAGCATCAACAGCTTCTTTTTCCATACCTGCAAAAACAGTAACTAAACGATCAGGAGTTTTGTTGTTAGATGCCGCTAATTTTGCTGCCGGCCGCGCATTAGCCGCGGCACATCCGCAAACGGAATTGATCACTACAAACGTAGTTCCTTCGGTTGCGATGGCATTTTTAACTTCTTCGGCGTTTTTTAGCTCTTGAAAACCTGCGTCAGTTAATTCTGTCCGCATCGGAGCAACTAAATATTCTGGATACATGATTGATTTTTTGTTCTTTTTTATTTGCACAAAATTAGGTTTTTACCCCGAGGTGCACAATTTTAGCAATCAGGCATTTGTCAAAAAAAGGGTGAGGTGAGTGGTTTAAGGTTTAGGATTCGATTTCTGCAATAATCCAAAGCTATAACCTTCGTTTTTCCAGTGTTCAATGGCGCGAGGTAAAACGTACTCCAGGCGTTCCCAAGCTTTCTGGCTGTCATGAAAAACCACGATAGAGCCGTTTTCTGTGTGTTTTAAAGTATTGGCCAAACATTTTTGCGGACTTAAAGATGGGTCGAAATCCCCGCTGAGCACATCCCACATGATAATGGAGATTTGAGAGGCCAGATTTGAGATTTGAGAACTTTGCAAGCCGTCCTTGCTCATTGTTCCTTCATCCTTACTCTTTATTCCTTGCTCTTTACTCCTTGCTCCTTGCTCCCTACTATTTTGATACTCGTGTAGCCGTCTAATTTGCGAAAACTTAATCCTTCCGTAAGGTGGCCTAAAAAGTGGGGTTTTTGTTAATTGCTGGCACTGGGCAATGTTGCCGAGGTAAGTTTCGTTAGCAGTTTTCCAGCCGTTCAAATGGTTGAAGGTGTGGTTGCCAACTGCGTGCCCTTCGGCTTTTAGCTGTTCAAAAATTGCAGGATGTTTGCGGATGTTATCGCCTATGCAAAAAAAAGTAGCTTTGACATCAAATTTTTTTAGCGTATTTAGCACCCAAGGTGTAACAATAGGGATAGGCCCATCGTCAAAGGTCAAATAAATCACTTTTTCTGTTCTGGTTTTGTGCCAGATGAGATGTTTAGGATATATTTTTTTTAAAAGATAGGGTGTTTTTGTCAGAAATAACATCGTGAAAACGAAAGTATATATAAATTTAGAATCCGAGAGAATTAAAGACTAATGAATATTTTAACCAAGATGCTTGTTTCTGGTGTTTTTACCAGCTTTGCGGTGGCAAGTTCCTATGGGCAAGGCGTAGAAACCATCAGCTTAAGGCAGGCTGTAGACAGCGCTCTGCAAAACAACCTGCAGATTAAGCAAGCTCAATTTCAGTCGGCTATTACAGACGAAAACCTAAAACAATCTAAGTTTGAGCTGTACCCGAGTTTAAACAGTAGCTTTTCGGCGAATAAACGGTTTGGGTTATATTTTGACCAAACTTCGGGAGGTTTGGTGAGCAAAGGCACCCAAAGTACCAATACCGCGGGCGGTAATCTATCATCAGATATCAGCTTGTTTAGCGGTGGCCGATTGCGGAATCAGATTTTGCAGAATAAGGCACTACTGATGTCGGACCAAAGCAATATCGAAAAAATAAAAAACGACCTGTCTTTGTCTGTTGTGAATACCTATTTGCAAGTGCTGAACAATATGGATTTAATTAAAGCTAGTGAACAACAGCTGGCCTTGTCAAATCAGCAATTGCAAATTGCACAAAAGAATTTTGATGTAGGCAACAATACCCAGGCAGATTTATCGCAGGCTAAAGCCCAGGTTGCTACCAATCAACTTAGCTTAACAAATGCACAAAACGCTTTTGAACTTTCGTTGCTAGATTTAAAGCAACTGATGGAAATGGATCCACAACGTAATATAAGGTTAGAAACTCCGGTTATTGGCGATTTAGATCAAATTGAAAGCAGTTACAGCGGTTACCAGGTTTACAGTAAAGCAGTTGGGAATTATCCGGATATTAAAGTGGCAGAGTACAATACCCAGGCTTCTGAATACGGGATAAAAATTGCTAAAGGTGCGTTGTATCCAACTTTAAGTTTTGGCGGTCAGCTCTACAACAATTATTCTAATAACACTTATGATCAAATTCCTGATCCGCTTACGAACACCTCTACCAAACGAAAAGTTTCTTTTGGTGAACAGCTGAATCGAAATTTTGGTCAATCGATAGGTTTCAACCTCTCTATCCCAATTTTTAACAATTACCGTTCTCGCGCTAACTACAACATCGCAAAACTGCGTTACCAAAATGCGAAAGCCAGCGAGCAATTGGCAAAAAATAACCTCAACAAGATAATCAACCAAGCCGTGCAAGATTTAAAATCGGCAATAGAAAATTACAGAGCTACCGAGAGTGCCTTTATTTCATCAAAAGACGCTTTTGAAGCCATCCAGCAACGTTATGATGTTGGCTTAGCAAACTCCATTGAGCTTAACACATCACAAACCAATTACAACAAAGCCGAGTTTGATTTTATACAGGCTAAATACAACGTAATTTTTAGGAATAAAGTAATTGATTTTTACTTAGGAAACCCACTAACATTATAAGCTTAAACAGAATTTAGAAATGAATAAAACAGTTAGAAATATTTTAATAGGCGTTGCCGTTTTGGTGGTATTGGCAATTATTGCCAACAAAATGGGCTGGATTGGGAAGGGCAAAACAACCCAGGTTGCTGTGAGCAAAGTGGAAGAGAAAAACATTATCGAAACCGTATCTGCCAGCGGGAAAATACAGCCAGAGGTGGAGGTGAAGCTAAGTCCGGAAGTATCTGGCGAGATTGTGGAGCTTACCGTTAAGGAAGGCGACGTGGTAAAAAAAGGTCAGCTGCTTTGTAAAATTAAACCAGACATTTTGGTTTCGGGTTACGAGCGTAGCGTGGCATCTTACAATGCGCAAAAAGCATCGGTAGCTAGCAGTCAGCAACAATTGCTACAGTCTGAGGCAAATTTCAAAAATGTGGAGGCGAAATACCGCCGCACCGAGAAACTATATAAAGACAAGGTAATTTCTGCCGCAGAATTTGATGCCGCCCGTGCGGAATATCTGTCATCTAAAGCAAGTTTAGAGCAAGCACGCCAAAGTGTAGTAGGTGCTAAATTTGGTTTAGAGCAATCTGGCGCCGCCGTGAAAGAAGCCAGCGATAATTTAGCGCGTACCAATATTTATGCTCCGGTAGATGGCGTGGTTTCTAAACTATCTGTAGAAAAAGGCGAGCGTGTGGTGGGTACAGCGCAAATGAGCGGTACCGAGATTATGACGATTGCCAACTTAAGCAGCATGGAAGTAAATGTTGATGTAAATGAAAACGACATTAACCGTTTGAGCTTGGGCGACACCGCCACCATAGAGGTGGATGCATTTTTAGATAAAAAGTTTAAAGGGATTGTAACAGAGATTGCCAGCTCGGCTACGGTGGCCGGTACTGGTACAGACGAGGTGACTAATTTTGCCGTGAAAGTTCGCATTTTACAAGAATCTTACGAGGGTTTAAACAACAAAGGAAAAACCAGCTCGCCGTTTAAGCCGGGTTTATCGGCAACGGTCGACATCCAAACAGAAAGTAAAAAGGGCCTGGTGGTGCCAATCCAGTCGGTAACAGTACGTGAAGATGAAGGCGCGGATGCCCAAAAATCTGACAAACCGGCCGATGAAGAAAAAGCGGAGAAAAAGCAGAAGTCTAAAGCTAAAGAATATGTTTTTGTGGTTGATGGTGGCAAAGTAAAACAGGTAGAGGTGAAAACTAGCATACAAGACGATCAAAATATCTTGATTACATCTGGCTTAAAAGCCGGGCAGCAGGTGGTGAGTGCGCCTTATGCCGCTATTTCTAAAACCTTAAAAAACGATATGCAGGTTGAGGTGGTAGATAAAAGCAAGCTGTTTAGCGGAGAGAAGAAGGACTAGGGAAGAGACGTGGCGCCTGAGGTTTAAGGCTTGAGGTTTACGGTATGAGGTCTAAGGTTTAAGGCTTGAAATTTTGGGTCTTATTTCCTTGGAAAAATATATTGATGAAAGCCGGGTTGTTAACAGCTCGGTTTTTGTTTTTATGATGCAGAGGGAAGTTTTATATGTTATATTGTCCAGATATTGTCCCAGCAGAGCCGCTTGCATAGGACTCTGCCACAACTAAATTGGCTACGCGTTATATATACGTCCATCCGGTAATATCCACAATCACTTCCAAAAAACACATCCCACTACGGCTTTTAACCCCAATTTGAACATTTATACCATCAATTTTAACAATAATAACCTTTGTGTTTTAAAGCTGCTTTTATATTTACAATTCCATATAAGCTAAATTTAAAACGCAATACATGAACATTAACAACCTAGTTTTAGCAGCGCTTTTTATAACCACCACTGCCTGCACGCAAAACGCAAAAACCACCAACGTGGCCGATAGCACCGCCACTGCCGATTCTACAAAAAACGAATTTGCCGGCGCCATTTCGCAACCGTTAATCAACAGCCGTTACAGCGCCGACCCGTCTGCGCATGTGTTTGAAGGAAAAATATTTGTGTATCCATCGCATGATTATGATGCAGGGATGCCAGAAAACGATAACGGTGATCATTTTGCCATGAAAGATTACTACGTGTATTCTATGGACAGTGTGGGCGGCAAAGTAACCGAATATCCGATGGCGCTTACGGTAGAAGATGTACCTTGGGCTTCTAAACAGATGTGGGCGCCAGATGCAGCTTATAAAAATGGTAAATACTATTTCTACTTCCCAGCGCGCGACAAAGAAGGCATATTTAGGATTGGCGCTGCCGTTAGCGATAAACCGCAAGGTCCCTTTAAAGCACAACCACAGCCTATAAAAAACAGTTTTAGCATGGATCCGGCGGTATTTACCGATACAGACGGGCAATCGTACATGTATTTTGGTGGGATTTGGGGCGGTCAGCTCCAAAAATGGGCTAGCGGTAAATTTGACCCTAAAGGTTCGGCAACAGATTTAGAACAAGATGATAAACCTGCCCTATTGCCTAAAATTGCTAAAATGGACGGTACCATGTTAGAATTTGCCGAAGAACCTAAAGATGTACAAATTTTAGATGAAAAAGGCCAGCTGTTAAAAGGTGGCGACCACGACCGTAGGTTTTTTGAGGCGGCCTGGTTGCATAAATACAATGGCAAGTATTACCTTTCATACTCCACCGGGGATACCCACTTAATTTGCTATGCCATCGGCGATAATCCTTACGGCCCATTCACTTACCAAGGGGTAATCTTAAAACCGGTAATCGGCTGGACATCCCACCATTCTATCGTAGAGTTTAAAGGCAAATGGTATCTTTTTTATCATGATACTCAAGTTTCTGGCGGTAAAACACACCTTCGCAACGTGAAAGTAACCGAGCTGAAGTACGATGCCGACGGCAAAATTATTACGATAGATCCTTACGCCAACAAAAGCAAATAGCCCATTTTAATCCTATCTTACATGTTCTTTAAAAAGAAGGCGTTTTTTGCGCTCGTTTTATCTTTGGGTTTCGGTTCGGCTTGTAGCTTAGCGCAGCAAACCCAGTTTCCTTTTAATGACTATAACAAGTCTTTTGAAGAAAGGGTTGATGATTTAGTTGGCAGACTTACTTTAGAAGAAAAAGTAGCGCAGATGATGAACTCGGCGCCTGCCATTCCGAGATTGGGTATCCCAGCTTATGATTGGTGGAACGAGACACTGCACGGGGTTGCGCGTACACCTTTTAAGGTAACTGTTTATCCGCAGGCAATAGCAATGGCGGCCACATTTGATACCCTATCTATTTTTAAAATGGCACAGTATAGCGGTATTGAGGGGCGTGCGATATTTAATAAAGCAACAGAAACCGGACGTACAAATGAGCGTTACTTAGGTTTAACTTATTGGACGCCAAACATCAACATTTTCCGCGACCCAAGATGGGGCCGTGGGCAAGAAACCTACGGCGAAGATCCTTTTTTAACGGCTAACATGGGCGACGCTTTTGTACGCGGCTTACAGGGCAACGATCCTAAGTATTGGTTGGCCGCCGCCTGCGCTAAACACTATGCGGTGCACAGCGGCCCAGAACCTTTACGCCATGTTTTTGATGTAGATGTGAGCGCTTATGACTTATGGGACACCTATTTGCCTGCCTTTCAAAAATTAGTGGTTGATTCTAAAGTAGCAGGCGTAATGTGCGCTTACAATGCTTTCCGCACGCAACCATGTTGTGCCAGCGATATTTTAATGACCGATATTTTGCGCAAGCAATGGGGTTTTACAGGTTATGTAACATCGGATTGTTGGGCGATAGACGATTTCTTTAAAAACCATAAAACGCATCCGGATGCGGCTTCCGCTGCTGCCGATGCGGTGTACCACGGAACAGATGTGGATTGTGGAACCGCAGCCTTTTTGGCGCTGGTACAGGCGGTGAAAAACAAACAGATTACCGAAGAACAAATAGACGTTTCGGTAAAACGCTTATTTATGATACGTTTCCGATTGGGAATGTTTGATCCGCCGAGTATTGTAAAATATGCACAAACGCCATTCTCTGCTTTGGAGAGTCCGGAACATAGCGCACAGGCGCTTAAGATGGCGCAACAATCCATCGTTTTGTTAAAAAACCAAAAACAAACTTTGCCCTTATCCAAAAATTTGAAGAAGATAGTGGTGTTGGGACCAAATGCCGATAACCCGATTTCTATCTTAGGAAACTACAACGGCATTCCGTCTAAGCTGACTACACTTTTGAAAGGCATCCAAAATAAGGTAGGAAAAAACACAGAAGTGGTGTTTGAGCAAGCGGTAAACTTTACAAATGATACCTTGTTGGTTTACCGCAATTTGGATAAACAGTACAATTATAACGGCAAAGCAGGCTTTAAAGCTAGCTACTTTAACAACAAGGAGCTTTCTGGAACACCAGTGATGGAGCGCCAAGAGAAAAACCTTGATTTATTTTGGCAAGAGGGCGAAAAAATTGCGGACGGATTGAACGCCAATAACTTCTCTGCGCGTTATGTGACCAACTTCACCGCTGTTGCAGATGAAACCTTAAACTTTGAGCTGGAAGGCGATGACGGATACCGTTTTTATGTAGATGGCAAAGAAGTTATCAATGCTTGGCAACGGAACCGGTGGGGCGCAAAAACTTTTCATTTACAAACCAAAAAAAATCAGGTTTACGAGCTTAAAGTAGAGTATTGGCAAGGAGAAGGTAAAGGCAACATCCGTTTAAAAACCGGAAATTATCTTAAAACAGATATGATGGCCTTAGCTAAAAAGCACAAAGACGCAGATGCATTTATTTTTGCCGGAGGCATATCGCCACAGTTAGAGGGCGAGGAGATGAAAGTCGATTATCCGGGCTTTGAAGGTGGCGACCGTACATCTATTTTATTACCTGTTGCCCAAACCAATTTAATGAAGGCATTAAAAAGCACCGGTAAGCCCGTAGTGTTTGTGATGATGACCGGTAGCGCAATTGCTTGCCCTTGGGAAGCAGAAAATGTACCCGCTATTGTGAACGCCTGGTATGGCGGACAAGCAGCGGGTGAAGCTTTAGCGGATGTGCTTTTTGGCGACTATAATCCGGCCGGGCGTTTGCCCGTAACCTTCTACGCCAGTGATGCAGATTTGGAGGCTTTTACAGATTACGATATGAGCAACCGTACTTACCGTTACTTTAAAGGAAAGCCTTTGTACGGTTTTGGTTACGGTTTAAGTTATAGCAACTTTAAGTACGATAATTTGCAAATGCCCTCCAAAATTGAAAAAGGAAAGCCTTTGAAGGTAAGCGTGCGTGTAACCAACACAGGTAAAATGGCAGGTGAAGAAGTAAGCCAGCTATATTTACTGAACGAGAATGCAGAAATTAAAACCGCTTTTAAAGTGCTGAAGGGTTTTGAGCGTTTTGGCTTAAAACCGGGTGAAAGTAAAACCGTCAGTTTTACATTAAATCCAGAAGATTTAACCTACATCAGCCAAGCTGGCGAAAGCACCTCATTAAACGGTAAAATGCTCATCAGCATCGGCGGAAGCCAGCCCGATGAGCCCAACCCTTTAACAAGCAACATTTTAAAGCAAGAACTTTTTATTAATTAATTGATGATGATCCGATTTCTTTTTGCCTTAACTGTTTTTTTGGGTTATAATTTAATACTGCACGCCCAAAATCCAAACGATTTGTGGCTACAGCAACATCCCGCCAAAGCGGTAAATGTGCAGTATAAAAGCAAATCGCCCCTGGTTTTAAATGCGGTTAAAGCTTTAAAGCAATATTGGCAAGGGAAAGAAGGCGCCGACATCAGTTTAAAACTGGTTAAAAGCACCGCCATAAAGGCAGAGGGTTATCAAATAAGCGGAAATACCATCAGCGCCACCACAGAAAAGGGTCTATTGTACGGCGCCTACGCCATGTTAAGGGCACAAATAAGCGACGAAAATGTGGCAGCCCTCGTCTCTAATCCATCTTACGAAAACCGGATTTTAAACCATTGGGATAATTTAGACGGTTCGGTTGAGCGCGGATATGCGGGCAAGTCTATTTTTTGGCGCGGTGAAGGAGATTTAACGGTTAGCAAAGCCGATTTAGATCGCTGGAAAAAGTATGCGGAGGCAAATGCATCCATCGGGATAAACGGCTCGGTGCTAAACAACGTAAATGCTTCGGCAAAAATGCTATCGGCGCCGGTGCTGCAGCGTGTAAAAGCAATAGCGGCGGTGTTGCGCCCGTACGGCATCAAAACTTATTTGTCGGTAAATTTTTCGTCGCCAACAATGTTGCGCGATTTAAAAACCGCGGATCCCTTGAACGCCGACGTAATAGCGTGGTGGCATAAGAAAGTGGCCGAGATTTATAAAGAGATTCCAGATTTTGGAGGTTTTTTAGTGAAAGCGAACAGCGAGGGGCAACCCGGCCCGCAAGATTTTGGACGCACCCATGCCGATGGCGCAAATATGCTGGCAGATGCTTTGAAGCCTTACGGCGGATTGGTGATGTGGCGTGCCTTTGTGTATAGCCCTTCTAACGAAGACCGTGCAAAACAGGCTTATCAGGAGTTTGTTCCTTTGGACGGGAAGTTCCGCGATAATGTGATCATCCAAGTAAAAAACGGACCAATTGATTTTCAGCCCCGCGAGCCTTTTAGCCCTTTATTTGGCGCCATGCAACATAGCAGTGTAATGCCCGAATTTCAGGTTACGCAAGAATATTTAGGCCACGCCTACCAAGTTGCATTTTTGGCGCCCATGTGGGAAGAATGCTTAAACAGCGATACCTACCAAAAGGGTGAAGGCAGCACGGTGGCTAAAGTAACAGACGGAACCTTATTTTCGCAAAAACATAGTGCGATTGCCGGCGTAGCCAACACCGGTTTGGATAGTAATTGGAGCGGTTACACCCTGGGCCAGGCCAATTGGTACGCTTTCGGCCGTTTAGCATGGGACAACCAGTTGAAAAGTGATCAGATTGCTGACGAATGGCTAAAACTGACCTTTAAACAACAAGCACAGCCAGATTTGATCCAAGATTGGAACAAAAACTTTCTTCAGCCGGTAAAGAATATTTTACTGGAAAGCAGAGAAGCCGTGGTAAACTATTCTATGCCTTTAGGCTTGCACCATATTTTTGCGGCACACCATCATTTTGGCCCCGGACCGTGGTGGGCGCCTAAAAATGCACGGCCCGATTGGACACCGCCTTATTACCACCAGGCAGATTCATTGGGCATTGGTTTTGACCGTACACCCAGCGGCAGCAATGCCACTAGCCAATATCATCAGCCTTTAGCGGATGTTTTTAACAACCCAGATACCTGCCCAGAAATGTACCTGCTGTGGTTTCATCATTTACCGTGGACTTACCAAACAAAAAGCGGCAGAAGCCTGTGGGACGAACTTTGTTTCCGTTACGATAAGGGTTTGCAACAGGTGCGAAACTTCCAAAAAGTTTGGGATAAAACCAGTTTATACACCAGTGTAGAAGTCTATGAAGAAACACAGGCGGTATTAAAAAGGCAAACTTTTGATGCGCAGGTTTATAAAGATGCTTGCTTACTGTATTTCCAGCAGTTTAGCAAAATGCCAATTCCGCACGAGCTGGAACGCCCTGTTTTTGATTTGAAAGCTTTGGAAAGTGGTGATCCGTTGGATTTTTATCCGCAAGAAAAATAAAATATGACAAAGTTGCTTTTAGCAATGTTTTTTCTTATTTCCCTAAATTCTTTAGGGCAACAACAGGTGAAATTTGAAGTTGAAAAACTGGCTCCACCACAACAACACCTGGCTACTAAAAGTTACGAGGACATATATAGAACACTGATACTTTCTGATGTAAAATTAAACTTATCGCAAATACAGAAAGAAAAGGTGGATTTTCCATTCAATATAGTCGCAAAAAGCGAAGCGCCGGACAGCCTTGTTTCTTTCGGTTACCATTCTTTTTTTTCGGGTATGTATCAGGCTTATGCTCAACATCGGCCATTCGTAATATCGCCCGATATGATTTGGCTATTAATAAGCCAAGGTTTTGCAAGGCATTTGAATGCAAATCCGGCAGATTTCGGAAAGCATTTTTCGGTTCTTAAAGACCAAAAGTTGCCGCTAACCGTAACAGCAGATAATCTTTCGTTAAACAGCCCAGCAAGTGAGTGGGAGAAGATTTTTCCGCAATTCACCAAACAAATTGCCACACTGTCAGACAAAGATTTTATACGGATTTTAACGCCGGAGTTTTCTACAACCACGCCTGCCGATAAAATAGCTACAGAAATAACGGTAATGGAAGCTACCAAGCCCTTTTTCGAGTTTATTGTAATTGCGATCGTGTGTGGGATTCCCGAGATTACGCTTAAAGGTACTCCACAGGATTGGCGAGAACTTTACAAAAACGCAAAAAGGTTAGAGAAGTACAATCTAAAATGGTGGACGGGTGAGCTTGAACCTATTTTGAAAAAAATGGTAGAAACCTCAGAAGGTAATATCGACAAAGATTTTTGGAGAAACATGTTTAAATATCATTCGCAAGAAAAATACGGGTCTCCAAAAGTAATTGACGGATGGATTGTAAAGTTTTTTCCGTATGACAAAAATGGCAGACGGAATAATTTAGAACAGCTAACAGGTGGAGATAATTTACCTGATGAGATTGTAAAGGTTGACTTGTGTTATATAGAAGCTTCTGGAAATGACCGCCGGGAAATTCCATTGGAGCTTTGGGCGGGCTTTATAGGTCTTAAACAAGATGTGAATGATTTTACATTAAGCCCACAGATAGGCTGGATGATACGGAAAAAGGACGTAAACAATGTGGGTATAAAGCAGAAGTTTGCACTTGAAAATAATGCGCAGTTTGGTAGTATAGCTATCCGCGTAAACGAAATTCCTGAAGAAGTTTTTGATTTTAAGCGGATTAACAACCTCGAGATTGCTTTTATCGGAGATATAATTGTTCCCGAAAGGTTAAAGAAAGTTGAGCTGGGCATACTTAAATTATCTGGCAAAATAAGTAAGCCGGAAATAGATAGGATCAGAAATATGTTTCCGCCCAGTACGCAATTGATTGTTAATGGCGAACTTATTGATTATCCCAACCAATAATGTTTGGATTTCAGTTACCCCCCCCCAAAAAAAAAAATAAAACGACGAAAATTTTTAAATGCAACATATCCCACACAAAAAAAGTCGTGTATTTACCGCATCATATAGGTGTTGCAGATGCGGTAATCATAGGGTGTTTTCAAAAACGAAGATCAAATGTTTAAGAAAACATAACTAATGTTCAAAAAATAGGCTCTTCAGCCACCGTGGCTTATATTCGTTGTTTTATCAATAATATTTTATTAAAAGCGTATGTTAAAACCTTGGTTCCGGTCAGTCTGGATTCTTCTTTTTATCGGAGCAATATCGCACGTAGCGGTATTTGCGCAGGTGCAAATAGATAATAGTCCTTCACTAAGCACCAAAGCAAATCCCTCTGGCTTTCCTTTAATTGTAAACGGAAAAACAGCCCCTATACTTTTTTCACAAGAAGACTATAAAGGCGTACACCGTGCAATAAGCAGTCTTAAAAACGACTTCAAAATGGTTTCGGGAAACAGCGAGACTTTTTCTGACGGGCGTTATAAAGTTATCATAGGCACGCTAGGCAAATCGGGTCTGGTGGACCAGCTTGCCAGGGACAACAAGATTGACCCGCGAACTTTGAGGGGCAAAAACGAAAAGTTTATCATGCAGCTTGTTAAAAATCCGGCTAAAGACGTAGAAACAGCTTTGGTGATAGCCGGAAGCGATATGCGCGGAACAATTTACGGCATTTATGAGCTATCCAAGCAAATGGGGGTTTCGCCTTGGTATTATTGGGCAGATGTACCGGTGCAGCAGCAAAAAAATCTGTATTTTAACATAAATTCTGTTTATACAGAAGGCGAGCCGGCGGTGAAATACCGGGGCATTTTCTTGAACGATGAAGCGCCTGCTTTAACAGGCTGGGCTAGGGCAACCTTTGGAGGTTACAATCATCAATTTTATGAAAAAGTGTTCGAATTATTACTGCGCCTAAAAGCGAACTTTATGTGGCCGGCAATGTGGGGAAGCGCATTTTATGATGATGATCCCGAAAACGGAAAACTGGCCAATGAGATGGGCATTGTAATGAGCACCTCGCACCACGAACCGATGGCCCGGGCACAACAAGAGTGGAAACGGCACGGCAACGGTGGCGATTGGAACTATCAAACCAATAAACAAGGGCTGCAAGATTTTTGGCGTGGAGGCATAGAACGTGCAAAAAATTGGGAAAGCATCATCACCATTGCGATGCGCGGCGATGGCGACGAACCCATGAGTGAAGACCAAAATATCGGTTTGCTAGAGCAGATTGTAAAAGATCAGCGGAAAATCATATCGGAAGTAACCGGAAAAAAAGCTTCGGCAACCCCGCAGGTTTGGGCTTTATATAAAGAAGTGCAAGACTATTACGATAAGGGGATGCGCGTGCCAGATGACGTTACTTTGCTTTTGTGCGACGACAACTGGGGAAATGTGCGTAAACTGCCAGCCCTAGGTGCCAAACCGCGTAGCGGAGGTTACGGAATGTATTATCATTTTGATTATGTGGGCGCGCCACGTAACTCTAAATGGTTAAACGTTACCCAAATTCAAAGAGTTTGGGAACAAATGAACCTAACATACCAGCACGGCGTGGATAAAATTTGGGTGGTAAATGTTGGAGATTTAAAGCCAATGGAGTACCCGATTTCTTTTTTCTTAGACATGGCCTGGAACCCCAACCAGTTTAACGCCAACAATTTATTAGCACATACAGAAGCGTGGTGCGCGCAACAATTTGGCGAGCAATATGCCAAAGAAGCTGCCGAGCTGATTAACCTTTATACCAAATACAACCACCGTGTAACACCCGAGCTTTTAAATGATAGAACATACAGTTTGGAAAATTACAATGAGTTTGAAAGGGTGCGAGATGATTACCGCGATTTGTTGATCCGCGCCATGCGTTTGTATAACCGCATACCCAAACAATACCAAGATGCTTTTGATCAGTTAGTGTTATTTCCTATTAACGGTTGTTCTAACTTATACGATATGTACTATGCAGTGGCCATGAATAAAAAACTTGCTGGCCAGGGCAAAGTCGAAGCCAATAAATGGGCATCCATTGCAGAAGAATGTTTCAAAAGAGACTCTGCTTTAACCTATCATTACAATAAAGAAATAGCCGGCGGAAAGTGGGCACACATGATGGATCAGGTGCGGATTGGCTACAGATCATGGAACGATCCCAGAAACAGCATTATGCCAAAAGTATTGTATGTTGAGCCTAAACAAAGCCAAAAAATCTACGCAGAGAAAAACGGCTATGTATCTATAGAAGCAGAAGATTATTTTAAAGCGCAACCGGGCAAACAGGTACACTGGCAAATCATCCCAGATTTAGGCAAAACCAAATCGGGGCTAACCACCATGCCAGTGACCGAAAAATTAAATCCAGACGTTTACGTAGAATACAAAGTTGACCTCCAAACCGTAGGCAAAGGAACTTTAACCGTACGCACATCGCCCACCTTAAATTACAACGAAAACAAAGGTTTACGGTACGCGCTCTCTATAGATGGTGGACCCGAGCAAATTGTAAATATTAATGGGCATTACAGAGGTGAGCTGGGCAAATGGCAAGCAGAACGAGTGATAGACACCAAACATGAGCTTGACTTTGCTAAAAAAGGAGAGCATAGTATCCGCATCCGGCCTTTGGAGCAGGGCATCGTATTTCAAAAACTGATGCTGGACATGGGAGGTTTAAAACCTTCGTATTTAGGGCCGCCCGAAAGTGAAGTGAATAACTAGTAACGCACCAAATAGTTTTAAAAGAAAGCTTTGAAAGAGAAAATCAAAGCTTTCTTTGCTTTAAAGGGTGTTTTTATAAGGATGACTTGCGGGGTTTACCTTAGGCTTTTGACAGGATGACTTTCGATTAAAAGGTGTATGCGATAGGTTGTTTTTTCTCTGAAGATGAGGGGCTAACAGCTAGCTTTCTGCCACAAGTTGTATTTGCAGACCGATTGAACATTATTAGCACTATTTTCCACAATTCTTCCCTTCTCCTTGGGCTGTGGACTTTACTTTTACCAAACAGACGGTTCATCCGTTATTAAACCTACATTTCATAAAAATCATTTTTAAATCTATGGTACTATTTAAGTTTCAAAGACCCCACAAATATTTACAGTCTTTGATGGTTGGTGCATCCGTGCTTCTAGTTACAGTAGCCAACGGCCAAAACAATAATTCTGCTACTAAACCGGCTAATCAGAAATATGTGCATGAGGCAATCGGTAATCCGTACTTGCCGCTATGGGAGCATTTGCCAGATGGCGAACCGCGCGTTTTTGAAGACCCAGATAACCCCGGTAAATACAGAGCGTACATTATTGGTTCGCACGATGTCCGTTTTAGTAGCTATTGCGGTCCCGATATCAGGGTTTGGTCCGCACCGGTGGAAGACCTTAGCTCGTGGAGAGATGACGGTCCGGTGTTCACTTACCAGATAAACGGCCAATGGGACGTGATGTATGCGCCAGACTTGGTAGAGGTGAAAAGGAAAGACGGAACCAAAGAATACTACCTGTATCCGCACAGCAGAGGACCACGACGCGAAGCCATGGTTGCAAAAGGAAACAGACCGGATGGCCCATTTACACCGGTAAATTTAACCGCCAACGGTGAAGCAACTTTGCCGGGCAGCATTTTAGGTTTTGATCCGGCGGTGTATATCGAATACGTTACAGATCCAAAAGACCCAGATTACGAAATAGGGTTTAGGGCTTATGGCTATTGGGGTTTCCAACACTCATCTGCTGCCCAGCTGGACCAAAACACCATGTATTCTTTGAGGCCAGGCACGCAAATTATCGATAGGATGCTGCCTGCGGGTAGGCGCTATGGCGAAATACGCGATCCGGAAGGCACCAAGTTCCCGCAGATTTATGAGGGCCAAGATTTAGGCAAGTTTAACTTCTTTGAAGCCTCTTCAATAAGAAAAGTGGGCAATAAATTCGTTACGGTTTATAGCGGATATTCTGGTCCGGATTACGGCGTTAGCAGCTCTAACTCTACCCTCAGATACGCCGTTGCCGATTCTCCTTTAGGCCCGTGGAAAATTGGTGGGGTACTGGTTGATTCACGAGCACCGGTTTTAAACAAAGACGGTTCTGCTATTATTACTACCAACGCCGCACATAATACCCACGGAAGTTTACAAGAAATAAACGGGCAGTGGTATGTTTTTTACCATAGGCCGCCAAGAGGCTTCGACTACGCGCGCCAAGCAATGGTTGCGCCGGTAAAGGTTTCTTGGGATAAAAAATCTGTTGCCGAAGGTGGAACAGTTAACATTACCGGATACGATCCTTACGCTAAAGACAACATCTGGACGGCGAAAGACAGCAAAGGTGTAACTTACAGCGGCGCAGAAGTAACATCCGAAGGTTTTAATATCTATGGGATGGATCCGTACAAATACTATTCTGCCGGCTACGCTTGTTACCTTTCAGATATTGGTACTCAACAAGATTCCTGGGATATTTGGGATAACAATATGCCTATCGCCAATGTTAAAAACGGGCATATCATTGGCTACAAATATTTTGGTTTTGGTGGCTTAGCCAAAGCTGATAAAGGGCTGCACGCATTTGAAGGAACAAAAAAAGGCAACCAAACTTTGTTTAATCTGTTTATTGCGCCAAAAACTGCTAAAAGCTTTAAGGTAAACGTTTGGATGGATGGCCCTTGGGATAACACCGTATGGAAGGGAAAGAAAATTGGAGAAATTATTGTCCCGGCAAACACAAAACCAGAGACCCAGAAATTTACGGTAGATGTATCAAAATTTGTGGATGGCTTAACCAACAAACACGCTATTTTCTTAGTAGCAGAGGGCGAGGAGAACGAGACTCTTTTTGACATGGCAGGCTTAGGCTTCAGTAAAAAAGGGAATACGCTAAACCGCCCTGTACCGCCAACTGTACGTATAGCGGTGAATGGGAAAAATATCGACTTACCTGCAACTCCAGTGCGTTCAACCAATCAAAATGGTTTAGTTGGATACGACATTTATGAAGCGACATACAGCTTGCCAGCTAACAGCACTATGCCTAAGGTTGAGGCAAGTTCTAGCGACCCAAATGTACGTATTGTTGTAGAACAGCCCACTTCAGAAAATAAGCTAGCCTCTGTAAAGTTTGATTACAAGGGCCTAACTAAAACTTACCGGGTAAATTTCGGCAACTAATCAAGATTTTAAGTTTCTGTGCCTTCATAGGTACAGAAACTTATCTGCTTTGTTGATGCCTACATGATGCCCAAATTTCAGTAAAACAAGTATTTATGAGTAATTTATCAAGTACAAAGGTCATCCGCTTTTATAACTTAGCCCTTATGTTTACCCTGTCGCTTGTATTTAGCACTTTAACAAGTGGGGCGCAAGAGGGTCAGCAAAATAACATCCGGAACCTTACCCAAAATGATTACCAGAACATGTTAGAAACTTTGGGCATCACCGCTGTAAGGCCGGGACCTTCTGGTAATCCAAAAGATTTTAATGCCGCCAACAGCAACGAAGCAATGGCTAGCCCTTATACCTCTCTTCCCAACCCGCTCATCTTAAATAATGGCAACCCGGTGCAGGATGCGCAAACTTGGTGGAAACTACGGCGTCCAGAAATAGTAAGCTATTTTGATAGCGAAGTTTATGGCCGCGTTCCGGATAATACACCAGCGGTAAAATGGGAGGTTATCAGCGTTAAAGACACAGTTTTTGGCGAAATACCGGCAATAACCAAAGAATTGTTAGGCAGGGTAGATAACAGCCGGTACCCCGATATCACTGTTAATATCCAGCTTTCTTTAACTGTTCCAAAGCAGCAAAATAAACCTGTGCCGGTAGTTACAGAGTTTGGCTTTAAGTTTCCGGCGGGTTTCAGAATACCCGAAAGTATGCAAAGTAAAGGCAAAAGCTGGCAGCAACAACTGTTAGAAACGGGTTGGGGCTTTGCAGTATTAATTCCTACAAGCTATCAGGCTGATAATGGCGCAGGTTTAACCTCAGGAATTATTGGCTTATGCAATAAGGGCAAATATCGTAAACCCGATGATTGGGGAGCCATTAGGGCTTGGGCGTGGGGAGCTAGCAGAGCAGTGGATTATTTTGAAACAGACGCCGACGTGGATTGTTCGAGGTTGGCCATAGAAGGCCTTTCACGTTATGGAAAAACAGCTTTGGTGACCATGGCTTACGAACCGCGTTTTTCTTTAGCTTTTGTTGGCTCTTCTGGCAACGGCGGTGCTAAAATTATGCGTCGCCACTTTGGCGAACAGGTAGAAAATTTAGCCTCGTCCGGAGAGTACCATTGGTTCGCGGGGAATTTTATAAAGTATGCCAGTACTTTAAGCCCTACCGATTTACCTGTTGATGCCCATGAACTGGTTGCGCTATGTGCGCCACGGCCGGTTTTTATAGGTTCTGGTTCTCCATTGGTGGAAGGAACTTGGGTTGATGCGAAAGGCATGTTTTTGGGTGGCCTGTATGCCTCTCCGGTGTATCAGTTGCTCGGCAAAAAAGGCTACAGCCTTACAGAAATGCCTCCCATTGAAACGGCTTTACTAGACGGCGAACTCGCATTTAGGCAGCACGCAGGCGGGCATACCAATGGACCCAATTGGCCTTATTTTATCCAATGGGCTAAAAAATATTTTTAGAAAATGCTAGGTGCTACTGTCAAGCGCTTAGCTAGCTATGTGGCGCTGTGGATAACCAAGGCCGTAGCTATCGTGTATCATTGGTGCATTTGAGATTTGCGCCTCTGAACATCTCTATCATAAAATTAACGAAATGTACCCCCCGTTTTAAATGCCTTTCGTTTACTTTACACCACTGATTATATTTCTAAGAACCTAAGTAATGAAAAAAACATTTTTCCTTAGCTTGATTTTACTTTCAAGCGCATTGTTTGTTAATGCCCAACAAACTGTTAGTCCCCCAACCGTTGGTTTTGATGTTGAAAAAGCAAACATACCCCACGGCGTGGTGGATACCGTAACTTATACATCCACAACTGTTGGCACAAGCCGTAAAGCAACAGTTTACACACCGCCAGGTTTTTCAAAAAGCAAAAAATATCCGGTATTATATCTTTTACACGGCATTGGCGGCGACGAAAAAGAATGGCTAAATGGCGGTAAACCACAGGTTATTTTAGATAATTTATATGCCCTGGGCAAGTTGGAACCTATGATTGTGGTAATGCCAAACGGACGCGCCATGAAAGACGACCGCGCTACCGGCAATATCATGGCAAAAGATAAAGTAGAGGCTTTTGCAACGTTTGAACAAGATTTGTTAAAGGATTTAATTCCCTTTATACAAAAGAAATATCCAGTTTACACAGACAGAGAGCACAGAGCAATTGCTGGTCTTTCTATGGGAGGCGGACAGTCTTTAAACTTCGGGTTAGGAAACCTGGACACATTTGCCTGGGTAGGCGGTTTCTCTTCTGCGCCAAACACCAAAGCACCAGAAGCACTTGTGCCTGATGCCGATGAGGCGAAAAAGAAGTTGAAGTTTTTATGGATTTCTTGTGGCGAAAGTGACGGACTTATTAATTTCAGCAAGCGTACGCACGATTATCTGACCGAAAAAGAAGTGCCGCACATCTATTTCACCGAACCGGGTGGCCACGACTTTAACATTTGGAAAAGTTCTTTGTACATGTATTCTCAGTTTCTGTTCAAGAAAAATATACCCACACTTGCCTCGGCAAAATAATAGTTGACAATAACATTTTTAAATCATGAAAGTAAAAATTTTATTAGTGCTTGCAATTACAGCATTGCACCTTTCGGCCTTCTCTCAAAACAAAAAGTTTTATGTTTTTTTGGCTTTTGGCCAATCTAATATGGAAGGAGCGGCTAAAATAGAAGCTGCAGATACAGTAAATGTGAACCCGAGATTTAAGGTTTTAGAAGCTTTAGATTGTCCAGATATCGACAGAAAAAAAGACACTTGGTACACTGCCGTGCCTCCTTTGTGCAGGTGCAACACCGGATTAACCCCGGTTGATTATTTTGGCCGCCACCTCTTAGCTAACTTGCCAAAAGATGTAACCGTAGGTGTAATTAACGTAGCCGTAGGTGGCTGTAAAATTGAGCTTTTTGATAAGGATAATTACCAATCTTATGTAGCCACTGCGCCAGATTGGATGACCGGTATGATCAAAGCATACAACGGCAACCCTTACGGGCGATTGGTAGAGCTGGCTAAGCTTGCACAAAAAGATGGCGTTATCAAAGGGATATTGCTTCATCAAGGCGAGTCTAATACAGGCGATGCAACTTGGCCTACCAAAGTAAAAGGGGTTTATAATAATCTGCTGAATGATTTAAACCTGAAAGCCGAAAATGTGCCGCTTTTAGCAGGTGAAGTGGTTAATGAAGATCAAGGCGGGGTATGCGCAAGCATGAACAAGATTATTGCAACGCTTCCGCAAGTCATTCCAACAGCGCATGTCATTTCTTCAAAAGGTTGCACAGATGGTCCGGATAACCTGCACTTTGATGCCGCGGGCTACAGAGAGCTAGGGAAACGATATGCTGATGAAATGCTTGCGTTGTTAGGTTACTAGTTTAAATTTTAGGTGCTACCTTCTTATACCTTACTTTTAAGAAAGTAAAAAAAGGCGTATCTTTTATAAGTCAGAAAAGTTCATTTTCTGACTTTGCTTTCTGTATTCTCCGGGTGTTAGCCCGGTTATTTTCTTAAAGGTTCTGGCAAAATACTGAAAGCTTTCAAAACCAACATCGTTAGCAATTTCCCCGTATTGACTGTTTGTAGTAGTAATAAGGTACTGCGCTCTTTCAATACGTTTTTCTTGAATGTATTTTATAGGTCTTTTTCCGGTGTGTTTATAAAATAGCCTAGAAAAATAATCGGGACTTAAATTTACCCGAGAGGACAGATTGTTCACGCTAAGTGCTTGTGCTAAGTTGATCTGAATTTCGTTGATGGTTTCAATAATTGTAGATGGGATGATTTCTATCCGGTTATTCTTAAAGCCGGGCTGAGACAGAAAGCCCGAGATCAGTTGAAATAGAATTCCTTGCGTCTCGTAACGTACTGAAATGCTTTGCAGCTCATTCAGGTTTTGGTATTCTTTATAATAAATATCCTTTTCGTAAACCTTTGGATCATCAGATCTGTTAATGCCACGGCCAGGGTTGATTTCCAATAACCGTAAAAAGCTTTCTATATCGTAGGGTGTAGCCTGTTTTTGCATCACCATCCTTGATTGGGCAAACAAAGAAAGTCCATCTGGCGACTCTTCAAAAAACTGGATGAAATATTGACTAAGAAAGCTGTCGCACTTAAGGTCACAAAGTGTAAAGCTGGGTATTAGGTATATAAAACCCGCTTCTAATTCCGTTAAGCCTTTAGCAGTAGTAATTGTCCCCTCGCCGTCATCTATGTAATACAGCCGGAAATAAGGACTTATCACATTGCTGAAATCCCATCGGTTATCCAACTTGACAAAGTCGATGTTTAAAAGAGAGAAAAAATTTCGGATGGGATTTTTGGTCATCATTAGTTATTCAAATATACTGCACCTGATTTATACTTATCTTCCTTTTATCGCATGACAAAGCGCGATAAATATAAACAGTTGATTTTTTATTAGTTATAGTATTAAAATTGATTAAAATCACTAAAAATCCGATAAGCCTGTAATTGTTATAAAGGCTATTTAGTCGGATTTGTGCAATAAGAAGTCGATTTGTTACAAAGATATCGCAGCAGATCAAGCTTATATTTGATTTAGCCAAATATTATAAACTTAAAAAATAAAGTTCCTTGTTTTTACGGTAACAGATGGAGATGCACCAATTATGTAACCAATACGAAATGTATTGCTTACGTACACACGGTGAGCATACGTCATTTTTGCAGTTTTTTTGGTTTTAGGTTAAAGGTGTATTAACATTTACTACAAAAATAGTTAAAGAATGAAGAGAAGAACCCTAGTCAAGGGTATGGCCCTTGTTTTGCCGAGTATGTGGATAAATCAGGTTTTTGGAAAACCGTACTCATTTTCTGCTTTAAGCGATACTTCAAGCGGACCATTCAACGCAAGTTGGGAATCGTTGAGTAAGTATGTAGTTCCTGATTGGTTTAGGGATGCCAAATTTGGGATCTGGGCGCACTGGGGTCCACAGTGCCAACCAGAAAGAGGCGACTGGTATGCGAGGGGCATGTATCAGGAAGGTAGCGATCAATACCAGTATCACTGTAAAAAGTACGGGCATCCTTCTAAATTCGGTTTTAAGGACGTCATCAATGAATGGAAAGCAGAAAACTGGAATCCGGAGGAATTGGTGGCGCTTTACAAGAAAGCAGGTGCGAGGTATTTTATGGCACTTGCCAACCATCACGATAATTTCGATTTATACAATAGTTCTCACCAGCCTTGGAACTCCACTAAGTTGGGACCAAAAAAAGACATTATAGCCGGATGGGCAAAGGCGGCAAAGCAAAATGACCTCCATTTTGGCGTGAGCGTACATGCTGCCCATACCTGGAGCTGGTACGAAACCTCGCAACGCTGGGACAAAAAAGGACCTTATGCAGAGATTCCTTACGATGGAAACCTTACAAAAAAGCAAGGCAAAGATAAATGGTGGGACGGATATGATCCGCAGGACCTTTATGCTCAAAACCACCCGATGAGTGAAAATAGCTGGGACAATGGTATGATACATAAACAATGGGACTGGGGAAATGGGGTTGTTAAGCCTTCTGATGCTTACTGCGAAAAATTTTATAAGCGAACCAAAGAACTAATTGATAGGTATGAGCCTGAGCTGATTTACTTTGACGATACCGCATTGCCTTTATGGCCTATTAGCGATGCTGGTTTACGTATAGCTGCTCACATGTACAATAAAAGCATCAAACGTAACGGCCAACTAGAGGCGGTGATTTGCGGAAAAATTTTAAGCCAGCAACAAAGGCAATGTATGGTTTGGGATATCGAACGCGGGCAAAGTAACCAAATTGAGCCTTTACCGTGGCAAACGGATACCTGTATTGGTGCATGGCATTATGATCGCAGAATTTACGAGAAAAATCGGTACAAAAGTGCGAAAACAGTTATCCATACCATGATAGATGTAGTTAGCAAAAACGGAAATCTTATGCTGAATATCCCGGTAAGAGGGGATGGTACCATCGACGAAAAAGAAAGAGCAGTGGTGGAAGAAATAGGCGAGTGGATGAAAATTAACAGCGAAGGGATTTATGGCTCCAGGCCTTGGGTTGACTATGGAGAAGGACCTTCAACCGAAAATACCATTCCGCTAAGCGCACAGGGATTTAATGAAGGCAAGGGAAACCCGTTTGGTGCGCAGGATATCAGATTTACTAAAAAAGGCACTACGCTGTATGCTTTTTTTATGGAATACCCAGACAGTAGGATTGCTGTGTCAAAAAAGTTGGGTGTTAAAGGTGTTGGCGAGATTAAAAACATTTCTCTCTTGGGTTCTGGGGCGGCACTTAAATTTGAACAAAATGGTGAAGGACTAAAAGTTGATTTGCCGGATATTAATCTGCGCCATTTGCCTTATACGTTGAAAATAGAGGGTGCTATTGTCTGATGTCTGTTAAAGTATTCTTCCCGTGTACTCAATTATTTCATGTTGAATATTAAATGATTGTCTCTTGAAAAAAAATAAATGAAAAGATTTGCACTTGCCTTGGACTTAATAGATGATCCGGACATAGTTAGAGAATATGAAAATTGGCACAAAGCCGAAAACGGTTGGCCCGAAATTAAAAAGAGTATCCTAGATGCAAATATTGTTTTGATGGAAATTTACCGGACAGGAAATAGGTTGTTTATGCTGATGGAAACTAACGATCAGTTTAGTGCCAAGCAAAAAGCAGCAATGGATGCGGCCAACCCTAAAGTTCAGGAATGGGAAACGCTAATGGCGAAATTCCAGCAGCCTTTAGCTTGGGCAAAAGAAGGCGAGAAATGGGTTTATATGGATAAAATATTTCAGTTACCGTAAGCGGAATGTCCCAGTTTTACAAAATTACAGTCATTTAAAACCCGAGTATTGAACATTTCTCTCTCTATAATATACAAATGTACTACCCTAGTTTGCCAGTTCTCGGTATTTTTGATTTAATTATTACCCTAAGCGTTTTTTTTAATTTGTATGACGGTGTTTGATGTTACAAGCATCGCTTATGAATTTTTGAATTAGCGGAGCCAAAACCTTAAATACCAAAAAGTTGAGTTGTTGTTTATGAGCTTGATTTATGCGACAATAGGGAAATTTAAACTATTGCACACCTAGATTTAGGCTAATGAATAAGTATTTTACTGATATGATGATAAATATGTTGATGAAACGCTTCTGTAGGTCACTTGTGTTGTTGTTGGCATTTGCCAATATACAAAGCGACGTTGTATTTGCTCAGGTAAATGAGAATCATTTCGATACCCTTAAACTCTGGTATAATCAACCGTCTGGAAAAACTTGGGAAAATGCAATGCCTTTGGGCAACGGCAGGCTGGGCGCAATGGTTTACGGAAATGTTGAGAAAGAAATTATCCAGCTCAATGAACATACCGTTTGGAGTGGCAGCCCCAACAGAAATGACAACCCTTTAGCGCTAGATTCTTTAGATAGGATACGGCAGCTTATTTTCGATGGCAAACAGAAAGATGCCGAAAAATTAATCAATAAGGTTTTGGTATCAAAAAAATCTCACGGCCAAATGTTTGAGCCCGTAGGTAGCCTAAATCTTGAATTTGTTGGCCATGAAAATTACAGCAATTACTACCGCGATTTAAATCTGGAAAACGCAAGTGCTACCACTACTTACAAGGCAGGCGGTGTTACTTACACCCGCCAAGTAATCACTTCTTTTCCAGATCGTGTGGTTGCCATCCATCTAACAGCAAACAAGGCGAAAAGTATTTCGTTCAAAGCCTCGTACACCACGCCACAGCCCAACGTGAAAATAACAACAGGCAATCCTGGTCAGCTGGTTTTATCGGGCACCACCATAAGTCACGAAGGTGTTGAGGGCAAAATAAAGTTCGAGAGCATCGCTCAGATAAAAATAAAGGGCGGTTCTTTATCCAGCACCGCATCTAGCATTGATGTTGTTAATGCCGATGAGGCAACCATTTATATCTCTATAGCAACGAATTTTAACAGTTATGATGATTTGCAGGGCGATGAGAAGCTTCGGGCAAGATCATATTTGGCTAAGGCAGTGAAGAAAACTTTTAGCCAGATGCTTAAAGGCCATATAGCTTCGTATCAGAAGTATTTCAACAGGGTTAAATTAGATTTGGGCCCGTCAGAAGCTTCCACTTTACCTACGGACCAACGTTTGAAGAACTTTAACACCACAAATGATGCTTCTTTTGCGGCGCTTTACTTTCAATTTGGCCGTTACCTGCTTATTTCTTCATCCCAGCCGGGCGGCCAGCCAGCTAATTTGCAAGGCATCTGGAACAACAGCCTACATCCGGCGTGGGACAGCAAGTACACCATCAACATCAATACAGAAATGAACTATTGGCCGGCAGAAAGAACAAATTTATCCGAACTGCATGAGCCTTTGCTTAAAATGATCACTGAGCTTTCTGTTACCGGCAAAAAAACCGCGAAAGATATGTACGGCGCCCGAGGGTGGATGGCGCACCACAATACCGATATCTGGCGTATTACAGGTTCGGTTGATGGCGCATTTTGGGGCGCCTGGAGCAACGGAGGGGGCTGGTTAAGTCAGCACCTGTGGGAACATTATTTATACAACGGCGATTTAGCATACCTGAAGTCTGTTTACCCGGCTTTAAAAGGAGCGGCCATGTTTTATACAGATTATCTTGTGCAACATCCAAAATACCCGTATTTGGTCATCGCCCCAGACGAGTCGCCCGAGAATGCACCGGCAGCGCATCAAGGTTCTTCTATTGATGCCGGCACCACCATGACCAACCAAATCATTTTCGACGTATTTAGCAATGCGATACAAGTCGCCGAAATTTTGGGGGAAGATGCGGCTTTTGTGGATACCCTGAGAAAGAAACGAGGCCAATTAGCGCCTATGCAAATTGGGAAACATGGGCAGTTGCAAGAGTGGTTAGATGATGTGGACGACCCTAAGGATAACCACAGGCATATTTCACATTTGTATGGTCTGTTTCCGTCTAACCAAATCTCTCCTTACCGTACGCCAGAACTGTATAGCGCTGCAAAAAACACTTTGCTACAACGCGGAGACATATCTACCGGATGGAGTATGGGTTGGAAAGTAAATTGGTGGGCTAAGATGTTAGATGGTGATCACGCTTACAAGCTCATCCAAAACCAGCTGACGCCCGTGGGCACTAACCACGGTGGGGGCGGGACCTACAATAACCTTTTTGATGCGCATCCTCCTTTTCAAATTGACGGAAACTTTGGCTGTACTTCTGGAATTGCCGAAATGTTAATGCAAAGTGCTGATGGAGAAGTGAACTTGTTACCTGCCTTGCCCAACGTTTGGGCGCATCAGGGAAGTATTTCTGGGCTAAGAGCCAGGGGAGGTTTTGAATTGGTTAATATGGAATGGAAAGATGGGAAAATAATAAAAGCAGAGATTAAATCAACGCTGGGAGGTAATTTAAGGTTAAGGGTTCCAAACAAACTGCAGTTGGCAAACCGTAAAAGCCTAAATGAAGCTACCGGCACTAACATTAATCCTTTTTACAAGGTACAGCAGGTTCAGAAACCAATCATATCAAACAAAGCAAACATCTCTCTGCCCGTCTTTAAAGATACTTTTGTTTATGATGTTTTGACCAGTCCAGGAGAAACTATCCATTTAATTATAAACTAATCATATGAAACTAAATTTAGCAACGCTAATTGTACTGGGGCTTTCAACAACTGTTTGTATGGCACAGTCGTCTGGTATTAAAGATGATTTTAAGCCGTCGGCGCTTAACCAGCCCGGACAAGAGTACCCGCAGGTTAATTCGCAAGGATATGCCCGGTTTAAAATATTTGCCCCAAAAGCAGACAGCGTGAAAGTGAGCCTAGGCTTAGGAGGCCGAGGAGGTACACAGTTGACCAAAAATGACCAAGGATATTTCACCGGTACTACGGAAGGACCAATGGACCAAGGCTTCCACTACTATCATTTAACTGTTGATGGTGGAACATTTAATGATCCGGGTGCGCTAAACTTTTATGGCTCTACCCGCTGGGAAAGCGGAATAGAAATTCCAGCTCACGATCAAGATTTTTATGCCTTAAAAGATGTACCCCACGGAAACGTACAGCAAATTTTGTTTCCGTCTAAAAGTACCAATACCTCTCGTAGAGCATTTGTTTACACGCCTCCGGGCTATGCTAGCGACAGTAAAACACGTTATCCAGTGTTGTACCTACAACACGGCTGGGGCGAAGATGAAACTGCTTGGATGAACCAAGGACACGCCAACCTGATTATGGACAATTTAATAGCAGAAGGTAAAGTAAAGCCCTTTATCATTGTGAATACCTACGGAATGACCAATGAGGTAAAATGGGGTAAAATGCGAGATTTTAGCATCATACCTTTTCAAACCGTTTTGGTTGATGAGCTTATTCCTTACGTAGATGCCAATTTTCGCACGCTGGCCAACCAAGCTAACAGAGCCATGGCCGGGCTGTCTATGGGTGGGATGGAAACGCACACCATTACACTTAACAAGCCCGAGGTGTTTTCTTACTACGCACTGCTAAGTGGCGGTACCTATAACCCTGCCGAAATTAAAGATAAGAGCAAGGTAAAGCTCATATTTTTGAGTTGCGGAAGTAAAGAAAATCCAGAGCGGGTAAAATCGGCGACGGAAGAATTGAAGAAAGCAGGCATTAATGCCGTTTCATATGTTTCGGAAGATACAGCCCACGAATTTTTAACCTGGCGGAGAAGTTTAAGAGAACTTGCTCCAAAGCTTTTTAGAAATTAAACAAATCTTTTTAAGCCGTTCGTGGTGCTTTTGAAATACGCGAACGGCTCCCTCTTTAGAGGATAACAAAACCTTTTGCCTTTTAAAACCTTGATGCTGGTGTTCGCTTGCAACAAAAACGCTTTCTAAAATTAGAAGCGCATTTTTTGTGCATGGCCTAAATAATTTTTATATGAAACTTCTCTCAATTTTATTGCTTCTTCCATTTTTTGCCACCGCTCAACTTATTGTTAACCCCGAAAAACCCAATGGCAAAGAGTTCGCAATTGTCAGCAATCAGAAAGCGTCATGCATCGTTTATGATGGGTCAGAGAATATTTTGGTGGCAAAAGTGGCCAATTTCTTGGCAGATGATGTAGAGCGGGTTACCGCTATACGTCCACAGGTTGTAAACACAATGACAGGGGCAGAAAACATCATACTTTTAGGCACCGTTGAACAAAGTTCGCTGATTAAGCAACTGGCTGATCAAAAAAAACTGGATATCAGCCCTATCCGTGGCGGATGGGAGAAATTTATCGTGCAAACGGTTAAAAACCCGTTTCCTGGGGTAAAAAATGCGCTGGTGATTGTGGGTAGCGATAGAAGAGGCGCCGCCTTTGGCGCATTTACTTTATCGCAAGCGATAGGTGTTTCGCCTTGGTACTGGTGGGCAGATGTACCCGTTAAAAAGCACAAAAATCTATTACTAAAAGAAACCCGCTTGGTGTCTCACGGTCCGGCGGTAAAATACCGGGGCATTTTTATAAATGACGAGGCGCCCGCGTTCAGAAATTGGGCAAAAGAAAAATTTGGAGGCACAAACCATAAAGTGTACGAGAAAGTTTTTGAGCTTCTTTTGCGCAATAAAGCCAATTTTATTTGGCCTTCTATGTGGTTGCCTACGATGTTTTATGTAGACGATCCTTTGAACGCTAAAACAGCAAATGACTTTGGCATTGTGGTTTCTACCAGCCATCACGAACCTATGACCCGTGCACACAACGAGTGGTCCGTATTTAACGGAGGCGCTTGGGACTACCAAAAAAACAAGGAAAAGTTGCAGGAGTTTTGGCGCGGGGGCATTGCGCGCGTCACCAATTACGAAAGCATGATAACAGTGGGTATGCGTGGCGACGGAGACGAAGGCATGTCTGAAGAAACCTCTGTTGATTTATTAAAGGGAATTATTGCAGATCAGCGCAAGCTAATTGAAGAGGCTACCCATAAGCCGGCGAAAGAAACGCCGCAAGTGTGGGCAATATACAAGGAAGTACAGGATTATTACGACAAAGGAATGCGTGTGCCAGATGATATTACCGTGCTTTTTAGCGATGATAATTGGGGAAACATCAGATATTTGCCAAAAGCGGAGGATCTTAACCGCTCTGGCGGATTTGGGATGTATTACCATTTAGACTATGTTGGTGCGCCCACATCATATAGGTGGTTGAATGTGAGTCAGATAGAAAGAATTTGGGAGCAAATGAACATTACGTACAGCCACGGCGTAAAAAACCTTTGGATAGCGAACGTAGGCGATATCAAACCTATGGAACTTCCAATAAGCTTCTTTTTCGACTATGCCTGGAATCCATCTTCTATACAGGCCAAAGATTTGCCCGCATATTATAAGAACTGGGCTACCGAACAGTTTGGGGCTAAACACGCTTCGGAAATTGCATCGCTTTTGGCACTTTACACCAAATATAATGCGCGTAGGACACCCGAAATGCTAACGCCCAATACTTACAGCGTAGAGAATTACAGAGAAGCAGATCGTATTGTGGCCGAGTATAACTTGTTGGCGGAAAAAAGTGAAAGCATTTATCATGATTTGCCTGCCGAATATCGGGATGCTTTTTATCAGCTGGTGCTTTCACCAATACTTTTGTCGGCAAATATTAACGAGATGTACGTAGCGGCCGGTAAAAATAAATATTACGCCGAGCGGGGTGCGGGCGCGGCCAATTTTTATGCGCAAAAGACTAAAACGTATTTTGACAGAGATGAAGAGTTAACCAGAGCTTTTCACGAAGATTTGGCCAATGGGAAGTGGAACCACATGATGTCGCAAACGCATATAGGTTACACAAGCTGGGCGCATCCACCGTTAAATACGATGCCCGCCGTATCTTTTGTGCAACTTCAGAAAACACCCGAACTGGGCTACCTTCTAGAATACGGCAGAAAACCATCGTGGGGCTGGCTTGGCGTAGAGGCCGAGTGGGCTTTTAGTGAGGTAATGCCTGTTTTTGACGCTGTTAACGACCAAAATTTTTATATAGATGTAATTAACCGTGGGCAGGGCGAATTGCAGTACAAACTGCAACCTAAGCAAAATTGGATAAAACTTTCTGCAAACAGCGGACAAACGCAGTATCATCAAAAAATATATGTAAGCATTGATTGGGAAAGAGCACCAAAGGGTAATGCGCAGGGAGAAATTGTTCTTTCGGGTGCTGGCAAAGCTTTGACCATAAAAGTCCCGATTTTAAACGAGCCGGCTAGAACAGCAGGTTTCGTTGAAAACGATGGATATGTAGCTATTGAGGCCAACCATTTTATCCCTAGTAAAACTAAAATCTCCAATATGCCAACGGTGGTGGCCAACCTAGGCAGAACGTTATCTTCGGTAATATTAGACTCACCAATAAAATTTGATAAACCGCAAAAGCAAAGCCCGAGCCTGCAATACGAGTTTACACTTCTAAAATCCGGAACACCTACTGTTTCTACCTATGTTTCGCCTACACAAGATTATAAGAAAGAGGGCGGCTTAAAGTTCGCCATCGCAATTGACGACGAAGAGCCTCAAATTATTAATATAAATGAAGGTGAAAGTTCGCCGGATTGGAATTACCCGTCGTGGTGGACCAAATCAGTAGGAGACCATATTAAAGAAAAGCAGTCCAAACACAAACCGCTTAGCGCGGGCAAGCATATCCTTAAGGTTTGGTTGTTAGAGCGCGGAGTGGTATTGCAGCGTTTCGTCATTAGTACCAAACCGCTTAAGCCTTCGTACCTTGGACCCCCCGAAAGTAAATTTTCTGCCACCGAAAAATAGGTTAAGGTTTAACAGAAACTTCAGGGTTCTTGCAGTGCAATAATTTTAGGTGCTTAAAACAGCGCGATATAGCTAAGTAACAAAGCTTTGTATATATCGGCTGTTTAAAGGCAGGTTATAGGAAAAAAGAGGTCTGAAACTCCCGGCATTGAACATCTTTGCCCTTATTTTAACGAAAATTACCCCAATCTTTTAACCAATCTAACGAGATTTAGCCTTTGTGTTGTAACCCTTGTTATCACAACCTAATTATAAATCGTCGGATATGCGAAATAACCGGAGGCTGTTTTTTGTAGCTAGCTTCTTTAGATTTTGCCATAGCTAACTCATAAACCTAAACAAAAAATATATGTGCTTTAAGTATCTAATCACTTTTTTTGCCCTAACAAGCACTTCTTTTACCGCCTTGTATGCACAAGAAGCCAATACATTCAAACCATCAGCAACTACCCAATCCGGAAAAAGATTTCCGCAGGTTAATGCAAAAGGGCAGGTGAAAGCAAGTATCTCGGCACCAAGCGCCACCAAGGTTCAGCTTGATATTGGAGGCGTCCAATACGATTTAACCAAAGACGACAAAGGAGTGTGGACCGGCGAATCGGCTCCGCAAGATGAAGGATTTCACTATTACCAACTGAATATAGACGGTGCGGCAGTGCCAGATCCGGGAAGCAAATACTTTTACGGCGCAGGCCGCTGGGGCAGTGGCATAGAAATTCCTGCACATGACCAGGATTTTTACGCGTTAAAAGATGTGCCCCACGGTTTAGTTAGCGAAAACATTTACTTTTCTAAAATTACCGGAACAGCAAGACGTTGTTTTGTGTACACCCCGCCAGGATATACCGAAAACGATAAAACCCGTTATCCGGTATTGTACCTGCAACACGGCAGCTTTGAAGACGAAACAGGATGGTCTTCACAAGGAAAAGCAAACCTAATTCTTGATAATTTAATTGCCGAGCAGAAAGCAAAACCCATGATTATTGTAATGGATAATGGTTATGCCAGCAGCCGTGCCGAAAGTTCGGCAAATTCTACCGCTGCTTTTGAAGATGTTTTAACGAAAGAGCTTATCCCGATGATTGATGCCAAATTCAGAACAATCGCTAATCGCCAGCATAGGGCTATCGCAGGCCTGTCGATGGGTGCAAACCAAACCATGAGGATTATGATGAACCATTTGGATACCTTCTCCAGCATAGGCGGTTTCAGTGGCACGCCAAATTATCCGAGCGGTGATGACATTAACCCTGCAACATTCCTGAACGGCAGTTTTAGCAATGGGCCAGCTTTAAACAAACAGTTACATGTGCTGTTTCTTAGCAAGGGTACAAAAGAAGGAAACCCTTTTCCAGCTTCTATCGGAGCATTTAAAAAGATGTTAGATGGCCAGGGCATTAAGTATGTTTATTACGAATCTCCTGAGACGGCACACGAATGGCAAACATGGAGAAGAAGCCTTCGTGAATATGCGCAGTTGATCTTTAAAAAATAAAAGTTGCTAATTAAATACTTAAAATGAGGTTGTCCCTTTTTATTTTCGGTTTTATTACGCTTTTTCTGCAATACGGTACTGCACAAACCGCTGGCAAAGGGCCACGCAATGTTTTCAAAGAAGCGGGTTATCAGCAGAAAGATATAGACGCAAAGGTGCAAAAAGCCTATGACGATTTATTTAAAGGGCCTCACAAAATATATTTTGAGGTAGGGGATTCCATGGCCTATGTTTCTGATCTGAAAAATCACGATGCCAGAACAGAAGGGCTATCATACGGGATGATGGTGGCGGTGCAGCTGGATAAAAAAGAGGTTTTTGATCGGATTTGGCGATGGTCGAAAAAATACCTCCAGCACCAAGAAGGACCGCGCAAGGGATATTTTGCTTGGAGCATCAACCCAAATACGATGAAGAAGAACTCGGAAGGTTCTGCATCAGACGGCGAATTGTTTTATATCACCAGCCTTTTGTTCGCCAGCAATAAATGGGGCAACCACACCGGCATAAATTATTATGCCGAGGCCAGAAATATCTTAGATGCCATGTGGACAAAAGACGGCACAGGAAATATCTACAACATCATTAATACTGCACATAAGCAAATCAGTTTTGTGCCAGAAGGCGACGGATATAACTGGACGGACCCTTCTTATCACGTGCCATCATTTATGGAGATATGGGCCAGGTACGCAAAGGATGGCCACGAAAAATTTTACAAGGATTGTGCAGACACCTCCAGAATATTCTTACACAGGGCCTGCAACGAGATAACTGGCTTAAATTACGACTATACAGAGTTCAGCGGCAAAGCCCATGCTACCAGGTGGATGGTTCCTGCTTTCCGTTACGATTCTTGGCGCGTGCCCATGAACATTGCAATGGACTATAACTGGTTCGGTACTGATGCAAAGTGGCAGCAATCTTACGCCCAACGTTTGCAGCAATTTATACGCTCCAGAGGCATGGATACTTTTGAAGATCAGTTTAATGTAGATGGCTCATTGCCCGAAACTATATTAGGCGCAGGAGGCTTTAAAAAGCTTAGGCATTCATTGGGTTTAATTTCTACCCTTGCTACAACGGAAAGTATTTATAATAAAAACAAGCAGTTTGATTTTGTACATAAACTGTGGAACGCAAAGCTGGAGCCATACCCAGACGGATATTTTGATCCCTATTATGATGGTTTACTGTACCTCTTCAGTTTGATGCACCTGAGCGGTAAATACCAAATTATATCGCCAGAGAGGAATCAAGGAAAGAAGAACGATACCTAGTATAAAAATGAGAAAGATTTGCTTTTTTATTATCCTATTTTCATTGGTTGCTGTGCAGCCATCACTCTCCAAAGTTAGCCACCCCAAGAAAAACACTTTAAGTGGATATTTGAGAGATAATTCTACGCACGCTCCGATAGCAAATGCACGGGTTCGATTATCCAATTCTAATGCTTATAGCAAGACCGGTGCGGATGGAAAGTTTGAAATTTCGGTAAATGTTGAGTCTTCTTCGGATTTTTTAGATACACTGGTGATTGATCATGCGTTATATTGGGAAAAGAGGATTGTACTCCGCTCTTTTGCCTTAGCCAATCAAAACATTTTATTGAGTGCTAAAAAGCAACGGCTCATCGTCACTTCAGATATTGGCGGCACCGATCCGGATGATGAACAATCTATGGTGCATCTTCTGGTATCGTCAAATCAAATTGACATTGAAGGAATCATCTGTGGATTGGCTTGGTTAGAAGGTAAACTGGGCATTGACGTACTTAACTCAATTATCGATGCTTATGGAAGAGTGCTTCCAAACCTAAAAGCTCATGCAGATGGTTACCCAAGTGGCGCGTACTTTAAATCTATCGCCAAAACAGGGCAGGCAAAGGCACTGATGGCGGGTGTTGGTGAGGGTAAGGACAGTCCGGGCTCCGAATTGATCATCGCTGCTGCGGATAAAGATGATCCCCGACCTATTTGGTTAAACGCCTGGGGAGGTGCTAATACCATCGCTCAAGCCCTTTGGAAGGTGAAAAACACCCGTACGCCAGATGAGGTCAACAAATTTGTACACAAAATAAGAATATATGATGTTTTAGGACAGGATGACGCAGGAGCTTGGATAACTAAAACTTTCCCCAATCTTATTTATATCCGAAACAAAGCTATTTATGGTTGGGGTCCATCTGATGAATGGGTTAAAAATAGTGTACGGTCGAAAGGTGTGCTTGGGGCTAAATATCCAAATCGGATTTGGGCTACGGAAGGAGATTCTCCAGCGTTTATGCACCTCATTTCAAACGGACTTCATGATGCTAATCAAATAGACCAAGGCGGTTGGGGAGGAAGATTTGATCTGGCCAAAGTGAGCAACATTAGAGGGATGGACTTTGTTGCTAAAAGCGGTGCTGATGAGCCAAAATATGATCCTTATTTTATGTTTACCAATGCAAGCGAAGGGGCAGAAGCCATTAATAGATGGAAACAACAAATATGGAATGACTTTTCTGCCAGAATGCTGTGGAGTGTCACAGATTCTTACAACAAAGCAAATCACCACCCTCTGGCCTGTGTAAATGGCGACTGTACCATGCAAGTTATTCAACTTTATGCAAAAGCAAATTCAACAATTAGGTTAAATGCTAGTAAATCTAGTGATCCCGATGGCAACAGTTTAAAATATAACTGGTTTTTTTATCAGGAACCGAGTTCTTACAAGGACGCAATTTATGTTGCTAATAGCCAATCCGAAATTGCGGAAGTTGTTGTACCTCCAAACGCAAAAGGAAAAACCATTCATATCATTTTAGGACTTTCTGATGATGGAGAGCCAAGTTTAACCAGGTACAGGCGTATCGTTATCAATGTGGAATAATATGCTTTTATCTGTAGAAATAAAAAAACAATGAAATATCTATTTATCCCCGTTATTGTTGCTGGTTTCTTTTTAAGTGGACAAACTACGGCGCAAGAAAAGCTTTATCCAAACATGTTTCCTTTAGAAGATGTGCAGTTACTAAACGGACCCTTTAAACATGCGCGGGATTTAAACCTAAAAACACTTTTGCAATATGATACGGACCGTTTGTTGGCGCCTTATCTAAAAGAAGCAGGCTTAAAGCCTAAAGCGGAGAGCTACAAAAACTGGGAAGGCTTAGACGGGCATATAGCTGGGCATTATTTATCTGCTTTGGCCATGAATTACGCCGCCACCAAAGATGAGGAATGCAAACGGCGGATAGGCTATATGATTGCCGAGCTAAAAGAAGCGCAGGAAGCAAATACCAGTGTATACCCTGCATGGGGGAAAGGATACGTAGGCGGTGTGCCTAATAGCGCTCAAATATGGTCCGCCCTAAAAAAAGGCGATTTTGGGCCTTACCGTGGCGCGTGGGTGCCTTGGTACAATGTGCATAAAATGTACGCCGGTTTGCGCGATGCATGGTTATACGCCGGTAACGCGGATGCTAAAGATATTTTCTTGAAATTTTGCGATTGGGGTATTGATTTAACCTCCGCTTTTTCAGAAGAGCAAATGCAACGCATGCTTGATACCGAGTACGGCGGGATGAACGAGGTTTACGCAGATGCCTACCAAATAACCGGCAACCAAAAATACATGCTCGCGGCTAAAAGGTTCTCGCACCAGATGTTGTTAAATCCACTTTCAAAAGGTGTAGATAATTTAGATAACAAGCACGCCAACACGCAAGTGCCAAAAGCCGTAGGCTTTGAGCGCATCGGAGAATTAAGTGGCGACCAGCAATATAAAAACGCAGGCAGCTTCTTTTGGGAAACGGTAACCAAAAACAGAACCTTAGCCTTTGGGGGCAATAGCCGTAGAGAGTTTTTCCCGAGCGTTACCTCAAGTATTGATTTTGTTAATGATGTGGAGGGGCCAGAAACCTGTAATACCTACAACATGCTCAAACTTACGCAAGATTTGTTTCGCGTAAACCCTGATGCAAAATATATCGACTTTTATGAAAAGGCGATGTACAATCATATCCTATCAACGCAACATCCGCAACACGGCGGATACGTGTACTTTACGCCAGCCCGCCCCCGTCATTACAGAGTGTACTCTGCGCCTAATGAAGCCATGTGGTGCTGCGTAGGAAGCGGTATGGAAAACCACGGAAAATACGAGGACTTAATTTATACCCACCGTCATGATTCGCTATACGTTAACCTGTTTGTTGCCTCGGAACTAAACTGGAAACAAAAAGCAATCACATTAAAGCAACAAACTGTTTTTCCAGAAGAAGAACAAACAAGGCTAACGGTAACCGGGGGCAAATCCAACTTCACCATGATGATTAGGTACCCAAATTGGGTAAAAAGCGGGGCTATGCAGGTTTTAGTTAACGGCAAGCAGGTCCTTATTCAGCAACAGCCATCATCTTACATCGCAATTAACAGAACCTGGAAAAAAGGAGATGTGGTTGATGTAAAACTACCAATGCGTACTACTATTGAGCGTATGCCAAACGTTGCCGAGTATGCGGCAATTATGCACGGTCCTATTTTGCTGGGAGCTAAAACAGGGGATGAGCCACTTAGAGGTTTGATTGCCGATGATAGCCGTTGGGGACACATAGCAGGCGGAAAAAAACTACCGGTAGATCAAGCGCCGATTATAATTGACGATGAAATTGCAAGCATTTCGAACCGTATAATTCCGGTAGAAGGCAAGCCGATGACCTTTAAATTCGTGAACGAAAAAATCATCAATCCCGAAAAAAGCTTAGTGCTTGAACCTTTCTATAAAATACACGACTCCAGGTATATGATGTATTGGATGACTTTGAACAGCCAACAATATGTTTCTTACTTGGATTCGGTGGCATCATTAGAAAAAGAGAAACTGGCCTTACAAAACCGCACTATTGATTTTGTAGCACCCGGAGAGCAACAGCCAGAGGTGGACCACGCCATGCAACAACAAAATTCGCGAGGCGCAAGTGCGCACGATGCCTTTTTTAGGGAAGCAAATAACGGGGGCTATTTCAGCTACCAAATGGCAACAAACTCGCAAACCGGACTTGCTTTATTTGTAAAATATTGGGGCGCAGAGTGGGGAAACAGAGACTTTGACATTTATATAGACGACCAAAAGCTTGCTTCAGTAAAAAATACCGGAAGGTGGAATCTATCTGCATTCCAGACCGAAGAATATAAAATTCCGGATGATATGGTTAAAGGGAAGAAGAATATCCGCGTAAAGTTTCAGGCTTTGCCTGGCAATACCGCCGGCGCTATTTATTATATCAGGCTACTTAAAAATTGAATTTAATGATGCGTTTTCTTTTGGATACACCAACAAATCGAACCTATTGTTCCTAAGCATTTTTGCAATAAACCGCTGGTATTTGCGCCAGTTTAAAACTTAAAAACGATGAATAAAATAAATATAGTTAAGAATTATCTGTTTGCATTTCTTCTGTTAATGAACTGCGCTCTGCAAGCGCAGGTTGCGAAGGTAGCAAGCCCGGATAAAAATTTGGATGTGGCTATCTGGCTAAACAATGGAGCCATTACTTATACAGTAAATTATAAAGGGAAAGCAATCCTCGAAAACTCTCCCTTAGGATTAACTACAAACGAGGCAGATTTTACCGAAGGCATGAACTTTATCAGCAGCAATAGCTCTCAACTAAGTAAAACCTACAGCCAGCAAAAAATTAAAAAATCGGAAGTAAAATATGAGGCAAACAAGCTTACCTGTGTGTTTGAAAACCCTAAAAAATATAAAATAAGCGTGGTTTTCCAGCTTAGCAACAACGATATCGCGTTTAGGTACGAGATTCCTGCAATGGGCGAACGCATGTCTTGCGTAATACAAAAAGAGGCCACAGGTTACAAGTTTCCGAATAAAACAACAACTTTTCTTTCCGGGATGATGTCGCCAATGACAGGTTTCGCCAGAACCGCACCAAGCTATGAAAGCGACTATCAGGCGGATAGGCCGCTAAAAAGCGCAACCAGATCTGGCGGAGGTTATGTTTTTCCGGCTCTTTTTAAAATTGGTGAAGATGGCTGGGCATTGCTATCAGAAACTGGCGTAAACAGCCAGTTTTGCGCATCCCACCTTAGTGAATATTCAGATAAAGGCATTTATACCATCGAATATCCGGATATAAGGCAAAACAATGGTTTTGGAAGCAGCGGCGCCGCCATTTCTTTACCGGGCTTAACGCCTTGGAGAACAATTACGGTAGGAGATAAACTTGATCCTATTGTAGAAACAACCGTCCCTTTTGATGTTGTTGAGCCACTTTATGAGCCATCTAAAGATTATCAGTTTGGCCGTTCTACCTGGAGCTGGATTGTATGGCAGGATAACAGCATGAACTACGAAGATCAGGTAAAATATATTGATTTGGCAGCTTCGTTAAAGTACGAATACATTTTAATTGATGCGCTTTGGGATAAAAACATAGGGAAAGAGCGCATGGCTACCTTAATCAACTATGCAAAATCAAAAGGTGTAGGCGTGTTTCTATGGTACAACTCTAACGGTGCCTTTAACGATGCACCCCAAGGGCCAAGAAATAAAATGAGTACCGCTATTGAGCGAAAAAAAGAAATGAGCTGGTTGAAAGATGTGGGTGTAAAAGGTTTAAAGGTCGATTTTTTTGGAGGCGACAAACAGGAAACCATGCGCTTGTACGAAGACATCCTTTCCGATGCAAACGATTACGGTTTGATGGTTGTTTTTCACGGAGCTACTTTGCCGCGGGGATGGGAGCGCATGTATCCTAACTTTGTGGGCAGCGAAGCAGTAGTAGCATCGGAAATGCTGATTTTTTCGCAGCATGTTAGAGAGATAGAAGCTTACAATGCAACCATGCATCCTTTTATCCGAAACACGGTGGCAAGCATGGAGTTTGGAGGGGTACTGTTAAACAAGTACTTAACCAAAAGCAATACCGATAGAAATAAGCGCTTAACCACAGACGTTTTTCAGCTGGCAACCGCCATACTTTACCAAAGTCCGGTTCAAATGTTCGGGCTTACCCCAAACAACCTAACAGATGTGCCAGCGTTTGAAATTGATTTTATGAAACAAGTGCCAACCACCTGGGACGAGACTGTATTGATAGACGGATACCCGGGCAAGTACGTGGTTTTAGCCCGCAGGCATGGCAAGCAATGGTATGTAGCCGGGGCTAATGCTACCAAAGAGGCAATCAAACTCAAACTTCAACTTCCAATGCTAGGCGGAAAAACAACCGCTTTATATAATGATGATACCCACAAAGCGCCCTTTACAGAATCTGTTAAAATTAGCAAAGCCGGTAAAATTAATATAGAGATACAGCCAAGCGGCGGATTTGTTCTGGTTCAAAAAGATTAAATAAATAGGTCTCTAGGACGGTATAAACTTATACATCATCATGAGCAAGTTTTTCTTTAAACCCACATTCATCTTTTTCATGCTGATAACAGCAGTTAGCGCTAATGCACAAAACCCGATTGTGCAAACCTTGTACACCGCGGACCCCGCGCCTATGGTGTTTAACGATACGCTTTTTATTTATACCAGCCATGATGAAGATGATGCGCCTTCAAACGGCTACCTCATGCGCGACTACCGCTTATTCACCACTACAGACATGGTAAATTTTACGGATCATGGTTCCCCCTTGCGAACCGGAGATATTACCTGGTCCGTTATGGATGCAAGTGCAGCCCAATGCATAGAAAAGGACGGAAAATTCTACTGGTATTTTTCCAGCATGAACAAAGATGTTCCAGGTGTTTCTGTGGGAGTGGCAGTGGCAAACACACCTTACGGTCCGTTTAAAGATGCACTGGGTAAAGCATTAGTTACCAATAACATGACTAATTACGCCAAACATTCTTGGGATGATTTGGATCCGTCGGTTTTCATAGATGATGATGGGCAAGCGTACCTGTTTTGGGGAAATGGCGCCTGCTATTGGGCTAAGCTTAACCAAGATATGATTTCCCTGGATGGAGAAATTCAGCATCTGGATATCAAAGACCTAAAAGCCTTTGCCGGACGGTTTACAGAGGCTCCGTGGATTTATAAACGCAATAAGTTGTATTATTTGGTATATGCGGCTCAGTTTCCAGAAAATATCAGCTATTCAACAGCGAAAAAAATAACAGGTCCTTGGAAGGCGGGCGGCGTTGTAATGCCTACCCAAAAAGGAAGCAATACAAACCACGCAGGGATTATTGATTATAAGGGGAATTCCTACTTTTTTTATCATAACGATGCTTTGCCTGGCGGGCATAGCTACAACCGTTCAATAGCTGTAGAACAATTTGAATACAAGAAAGACGGCAGTTTGCCCACTTTGAATATGACAGACGGAATTGTGAAAGCTGTCGGAACACTAGATCCTTATAAACGGGTAGAAGCAGAAACAATAGCTTTTTCAAAAGGTGTGAAGGCAGAAGAAAACAAAGCCAGAGGTGTTTTTATTACCGCTATACACAACGGAGATTATATAAAACTGCGCGACGTAAATTTTGGTAACCAAAGCCCTCAACAGTTCTCGGCAACGGTTTCTAGCAGGTATAACGGAGGCACCATTGAAATTTATGCGGATGAGCTGAAAGGAAAACCTATAGGCACTTTAAAAGTGCCATACACCGGAGAATGGGAGAACTGGAAAGAAATAACTACGCCGGTAGAAGCAATTACAGGTGTGCATGATATTTATTTTGTGTTTAGGGGGAAAGAGCCACAGCTACTATTCAACTTTGATTACTGGCGCTTTTTAAAATAAGATAATCTATAAATGCTATGAATTTTAAAATAAGAGGTTTAGCAACCCTATTGTGCTTAGCAAGCAGCAACTTTTTGTTTGCCCAAAATCCAATCGTGCAAACCAATTACACCGCAGACCCCGCGCCTATGGTGCACAACGGCAAACTATTTTTATATACCAGCCATGACGAAGATAATTCCACCTGGTTTGTGATGAATGATTGGAAGCTTTATACCACCGAGGACATGGTGAACTGGACAAGCCATGGCGCAATAGCATCCTATAAAATTTTTGACTGGGCCAAAGGCGATGCTTGGGCAATACAAGTGGTAGAGCGGAACGGGAAATTTTTCCTTTACGCCCCGGTTACTTCAAAAGAAAACAACCGTCCCGCAATCGGCGTTGCGGTTGCTGATAGTCCTTATGGTCCTTTCATTGATCCGCTCGGAAAACCGCTGGTGCAGATGAGTTTTGGCGATATCGATCCAACAGCTTTTATAGATGATGACGGGCAGGCCTATTTATATTGGGGCAATCCATTGCTCAAATACGCAAAACTGAATGAAGACATGATTTCCATCTCCGGAGAGCCACAGCTGGTTCCCATGACCGAAGCCTCTTTCGGAAAAAGAGATGGCAACCCAGAAAGGCCAACGCTTTACGAAGAGGGACCTTGGCTTTACAAACGCAATAATTTGTACTATTTGCTTTGGCCCGGAGGCCCATTGCCCGAGCACATTGGCTACTCAACCAGTAAAAGCCCGCTAGGTCCTTGGAAATACGAGGGAACTTTAATGCCTCAAGAAGGAGGAAGCTTTACCAACCATCCCGGTTTAGTGGATTATAAAGGGAAAACCTACTTTTTTTACCATAACGGCGCATTGCCGGGCGGGGGCGGGTTTAACCGGTCTGTTGCAGTAGAAGAGGCCCAATTTAACAAAGACGGCACCTTAAAACCAATGAAAATGACAGAGGGGATTAAAAAGGGCTTAGGTACCGTTAATCCATACATCATTAACCAAGCGGAAACCATCGCATGGTCAAAAGATGTGAAAGAATATCAAAACAAAGAAGTTGGCGTATTTATAACCGCAAAGAAAAACGGCGCCTTTACAAAAGTCAAAAATGTTGATTTTGGACAAAGCGGGCCTTCTCAATTTTTCGCACGTGTAGGAACCACCCATAACACGCCAATCACTATGGAAATTTATTTAGACAACCCGGATGGGCAACCGATAGCTACGGTAAAAATACCCCGAACAGGCGGAAACGACAGATGGAGCCTGGTATCGGCGAGCTTGCCAAAACTCAATGGAGTTCATGATCTGTACTTTGTATATAAAGGAAAAGTAGAGACCGATTTAATGTATTTTGATTACTGGAGATTTAGCAAGTGAAACTAAAAAAAATTAAGAAGTAGATGATGAAAAAGACTTATAAATGGCAAATGGCCTTATTAGCTACGGTATTAGCAAATGTGTGTTTCGCACAAAATCCAATTATCCAAACCAAATATACGGCGGACCCTGCACCAATGGTTTATCACGACACCGTGTTTTTATACACCACCCATGATGAGGACGATGCCAAAGGTTTTAAAATGCTCGATTGGTTGCTTTATACCTCTACAGATATGGTAAACTGGACAGACCGCGGTGTTGTGGCTTCTTTGAAAGATTTTAGCTGGGCAAAGCAAGATAACGGAGCATGGGCTATTCAAACCATTGAGCGCGACGGAAAATTTTATATGTACTGCCCCATGCACGGGGGCGGTATAGGTGTTTTAGTGGCCGATAATCCCTACGGGCCGTTTAAGGACCCATTAAATAAAAGACTGATAGACTCTGACCATATATGGAATGATATTGACCCATCTCCTTTTATAGATGATGACGGCCAAGCTTATTTGTACTGGGGAAATCCTGATTTATACTGTGTAAAACTAAACAAGGACATGATTTCTTACTCAGGGGAAATCATAAAAATGGAGAGCAAGCCTAAAAATTATCAAGAAGGTCCATGGGTTTGGAAACGCAATGGGCATTATTACTTGGCCTACGCATCTACCTGTTGCCCAGAAGGGATTGGTTATGCCATGAGCAATTCTCCCCTTGGCCCATGGGAGTATAAAGGGATGATTATGGACGCTACACCAAAATCAAGAGGCAACCATCCGGGTATTATTGATTATAAAGGAAAATCTTATGCCTTCGGATTGAACTACGATTTGTTGAAAAGAATCACCCAAGAGCATTCGGAAAGACGGTCTGTATCGGTGGGCGAGATGACTTACAACGCCGATGGTACCATTAATACACTTCCGTACTGGGATCCAAAAGGAGTGGCGCAAATTTCTTCGCTCAACCCTTACCAACGTGTAGAAGCTGAAACCATTTCTTGGTCCGAAGGGCTAAAAACCAATAAGGATAAAGCTACCGGGATGTATGTTACCAATATCAATAACAATGATTATTTAAAAGTGAGCGGTGTTGATTTTGGCAAAGGAGCTAAGAAATTTGAAGCGAGTGTGGCAAACGTTAAAGACGGTGCAAAAATAGAAATACGCATTGATTCTTTAAACGGGCCAATTATCACCACTTGCCAACTAAAGCCAGTCGGCAATTTAGGGCAGTGGAACATTAGCTCATCTAAACTTACAAAGGTTAAAAAGGTGCATGATGTGTACCTCATTTTTAAAGGCGGCGAAGCTAACCTGTTTGATTTTGACTGGTGGAAACTGGATAAATAAGATTTTTAAGATTAGATGGGAGCAACAAGGGATAAACTTTATAATATTTCTGGAGAAATGTATTTCAAATCCGTGTACAAAAACTATGTTTTGATTGGGCTTTTATTAATCCTAAGTCAAACCGGTCTCATGGCGCAAAAGTTAAACATCCAATCGCCAAACAAAAAAATAAAAGTGGCTCTTCTTAAAGAGCAAACAGGCGCCGATAAATGGTTTTTGCGGGTGTATTATGGAGATACAGAAAAAAAAGAAGAAGTAATTCCGCGTATAGACTTAGGCTTATCACGCAGTGACCAGGATTTTGCCGACCAATTAAAATTTATAAAAGCCGGAAATCCGGTATTGGTTACCGAAAATTATAGCGCTATACATGGGAAAAAATCCATCAATACAAATGCCGCTAATGAGGTGGTGGTGTCTTTCCAAAATCCATCAAAAAGCAAGTTAAATATCATCATCAGAGCTTATAACGACGGTGTGGCCTTTAGGTACCAGTTTCCGGAAAGCGGAGGCAATTTTGTGGTTAAAGACGAGTTAACCGCCTACACAGTGCCACCGCAAAACAAGCGCTGGCTACAAAAATGGAACCCTGCTAATGAAGGGCTGTACACCGCCATGGAGGGCGCAAAAAATACAGTCCACCAAGAATGGTGCTACCCGGCACTTTTCAATTCCGAAACAGAAAAATCGTGGTTTCTGCTGCACGAAGCAGGCTTAGATGAAACTTATTGCGGAACCAAATTAAGCGACGCTCTAGACACCACAAAATACAAGCTCACTTTCCCTAACCCTCAAGACGGTGCCGGCCAAGGCGAGGTGTTGCCAAAAATAACGCTTCCTTGGAAATCTCCTTGGCGTGTTATCGTTATGGGCAGTTTGGCAGATATCGTATCATCAACACTGGTAGATGATGTTTCTCCCCCATCTGCCATAACAGACACCAGCTGGATTAAACCTGGCGCCGTATCTTGGAATTATTGGTCAAACAACCACGGTACAAAAGATTTTAAGGTGGTTACAGATTTTGCCGATTTGGCCGCGCGCATGGATTGGCCTTACACCCTGCTGGATTGGGAGTGGGATGCAATGGGCAACGGCGGAAACCTGGAAGATGCTGCAAAGTATATCTTGGCAAAGGGAGTAAAGCCTTTACTGTGGTATAACTCCGGCGGTAAGCACACGTATGTTCCCGCTACACCAAAAGACCGGATGCTTACACATGAAAACCGGGTACAAGAATTTACAAAACTGAAGAAAATGGGTTTTGTAGGCGTTAAAATTGATTTTTTTGAAAGCGAAAAGCAGGATATGATCAAGTACTATCTGGATATCTTGAAAGACGCGGCAGACTTTGAGATGATGGTATATTTTCACGGCTGTATAGTACCAAGAGGTTGGACCAAAACTTATCCAAACCTGATGACCTACGAGGCGGTACGCGGTGCCGAGTGGTACAACAACGGACCCGAGCTTACGGCCACAGCTCCGTCTCATAACGCTACATTACCCTTTACCCGTAATGTGGTAGGCGCAATGGATTATACACCCGTAACTTTTACCAACTCGCAATACCCCCATACCACATCATACGGGCACGAGCTGGCGCTAAGCGTCTTGTTCGAATCGGGTTTGCAGCATTTTGCAGATCGGCCCAGCGGATACGATGAGTTGCCAGATGCTCCAAAATCATTTTTAAAAACGGTCCCTGTTTCTTGGGATGATACGAAGCTATTAGACGGATATCCCGGAAAAGAGGTGATCATCGCAAGGCGAAAGGGCAGCGCCTGGTACATTGGCGGCATAAATGGAGAAAGCCGCACAGAAAAAACCAAGAAAATATCGCTTAGCTTTTTACCACAGGGCACAAAATATAAGCTTTTGCTAATAGCAGACGGACCGCATGATAAAGCTTTTTTTACCCGAAGATTGTTGGTGGACAGCGCCAGCACGGTCGACGTAAGGCTTTTAAGACGTGGAGGCTTTGCCGCTTCACTTATACCCCTTGAAAATTAGATTTTGGTAAACATGATGAAGAAATTATACCACCTAATCCTGGCACTTGTCATCTTGCCCACGCTGGTAAGCGCTCAAGTTTACAAATCATCAGTATTAGAAAAAAACAAGCTAAAAATACAGCTGGATGAAGGCATCCTATACATCATCCCCTTAACCGAGCAAGCGATCAGAATCCGCTGGGAGAAAAATGATATGAGGGAAGATAAGGAATTTGTTTTAGTGAATAATGCCCCAATTCCGGCGTTTAAAACAACCGAAAGTGCTTCGGCAGTTACCTTAGAAACCAATAAAATCATCCTTAACTTTAATAAGCAAACCAGCGCAATTGATTTTACAGACCGCAGCGGAAATATTATTTTAAGTGAGAAACCGGGTAGCAGGAAACTCACAAGCAATACCGTGCAGGGCCAACCTTGTTTTGTGGCAGAGCAGGGCTTTAATTCGCCCGCAGATGAACATTTGTTTGGTCTGGGACAATTTCAAGACGGTATTTTCGATATCCGTAATTTAAGCAGAAAACTCATCCAAGTAAACACTCAAATAGCTGTTCCGTTTTTGTACTCTAGCAAAGGTTACGGCATTCTGTGGCACCAATATGGGCTTACCTACTTCAACCCCACCACTCAGCCAGTTAATTTAGAAAAAGTAAATACCGCCTCGGAAGAAAGCTTGGTGGAAGTAACCACCACATCGGGCACCCAAAAAATTTCGCAACAACAGGCGCTTTATACCGGTAAATTTAGTGTTGCCGCAGACGGCGAATACAGTTTCTTGCTCGATTTAGGGAATATGGACAGCCGTCATTTGCTTACTATTGATGGCGTTCCGTTTATAGATCAAAGCAATTTATGGCTGCCGCCGGCAGTAGGGAAGCTCATCAAATTAAAAGCTGGCGAACATACCGTCCAGATTGTTTGCGCAACAAGAAATATCCCCAAACTATCCTATAAAAAAACGGCCAACGAAACGGTATTTCAGTCGCCAAATGCTAAATCTTTAGACTATGTAGTTTTCTTTGGGGATAATGCGGATGAGGTTATCGCTAATTATCGGAACCTTTCGGGCAAAGTTCCTATGTTGCCTTTATGGGCATACGGATTTTGGCAATGCCGAGAAAGATACACCTCTGGTGATCATCTGGTAAATACCGTGGCAGAGTTTAGGCGAAGGAAGTTGCCGGTAGATGTGATTGTTCAAGACTGGCAATACTGGGGCAAGTACGGCTGGGGCGTTCCAAAGTTTGATGAAACCCATTATCCCGAGCCAGAGAAGTTCATCAAAAAAATACATGATTTAAACGCGCACTTCTCTATATCCGTATGGGAGAATTTGGATAAAAAGTCCGAGATCGCAAAAGCTTATCTAAACAAAAATCTTTTTATAAAAGATAGCCCTTGGATTGATATTTATAATCCCGAAACGCAAAAAGTGCATTGGGAAGCTTTAAACAAAAACCTATTTAGTTACGGTGTTGATTCGTGGTGGATGGACGCAACCGAGCCCGAAAACGATGCGCTGGCCGGTAAAGAAACCTATTTTGGTTTAGGCGAATTTTACCGTTTAACCTATCCTTTATTTGTAAGCAAAGCGGTTTATGATGGGCAAAGGACCACAAATCCGCAAAAGCGTGTAACTATACTTACGCGGTCGGCATTTTTGGGCCAGCAACGTTACGGCACCATAAATTGGTCCGGAGATATCGGTTGGGATTGGGACGCTTTCCAAAGGCAAATTGTTACTGGGCTCAACTACGCTTTAACTGGTATGCCCTACTGGACCACAGATATAGGTGGCTTCTTCCGTCCTGGAAATAGCCAATACACCGATGAGAAATATCACGAAATTCTGACCCGTTGGTTTCAGTGGGGGACGTTTAACACCATTTTCCGTATGCACGGCTATCAAACAGAAACCGAACCTTGGAAATACGGTACAAACGTAGAAAGCAATATGCGTAAAATGCTGAATTTGCGCTACCGCTTAATGCCCTACATTTACGCAGAAGCATGGCAGATCCATAAAAATAACGCCACCATGATGCGTCCTTTAGTTATGGACTTCCAAAATGATGAAGTAGCGGTTAGCCAGCCCTTTGAGTATATGTTTGGCAAATCATTTTTGGTAGCACCCGTAGCTAAACCGGGCCTTGCAGCACTGCCGGTTTATTTGCCAAAAAGCGAAGGCTGGTTTAACTTTTGGACCGGGGCGTATTTTAACGGCGGGCAAACGCTAAATACCGCAGCTCCGCTAGATGAAATACCCTTATTTGTAAAAGCAGGGTCCATCATCCCCATGGGGAAAGTGGCGCAATCTACCGCTCAATTAGCTCGAGATACTATAGAAATACGCGTTTATGCCGGCGCTGATGCCTCTTTTGATTTGTACGAAGACGAGGGAGACAGTTATAACTACGAGAAAGGAGAATATAGCCTGATAAACTTTAAATGGGACCAGAAAAAGCAGTCCTTAACTATCGGAGCTGTACAAGGTGGCTATCCAAATGCGCTAAAAAACCGGGTATTTAATATCGTAAAATTCGCCGGAAAAGCAACAGCAACCACCAAAATAACAGACATAAAGGCGATAGCGTACAGTGGCAAGCGCACAACGGTAAAACTTTAACAAAATAAATAACTAAAGATGAAAATTTTTAAAATCATGATCTTAGGCTTCCTCGCGGGGTCATTTTCAGCAAAGGCCCAAAATTATACCAATGTGCCTAACGGATTACAGCTAAGCACAAAAGATATGCTGGTAAAAATCCAGTTTTACGGCCCCGAGGTGGTGCGCATTGTGAAATATCCTTTAGGGAAAACCTTTAACAAAGAAAGTCTTTCGGTAATACAAACGCCAGTAAAAACAAGCTTCAGCACCGCGCAAAACGGCAACCAGCTCACGCTAAAAACTAAACAACTTACCGTAGCTGTTTCTTTAACATCGGGCAAGGTAAGTTTCTCGGCTCCAAACAATACCCAGCTATTGGCAGAGAAAGAACAAGGAGCATCTTTTACTCCGTTTGATGATGCAGGCAATAAAACGTTTACCGTGCGGCAAACATTTGTGCTAGATAAAGACGAAGCCATTTACGGATTAGGCCAGCAGCAACACGGTAAAATGGTGCAGCGCAACCTCAGCTTAAACATGGTGCAAGGAAATACAGACGATTATGTGCCATTTTTTCAATCTATTAAAGGCTACGGGCTGTTTTGGGACAACTACTCGCCAACACAGTTTAAAGATAACCAAGAAGGTACTTTCTTTAGTTCTGATGTAGGCGACGGCATAGACTACTATTTTATGTACGGCAAAAATGCCGATGGCGTAATTGCAAAAATGCGGGAACTCACAGGCCAAGTACCCATGTTTCCTTTGTGGACCTACGGTTTTTTCCAAAGTAAAGAACGCTATAAAAGTCAGGATGAGTTGGTGGGCGTAGTAGAAAAGTACCGCGATTTAAATGTGCCTTTAGACGGGATTATACAAGACTGGCAATATTGGGGCAACAACTATCTATGGAACGCTATGGAATTTTTGAATGTCGAATTTCCAGATCCAAAGAGGATGGTAAACGAAATTCATCAGCTTAATGCGCACGCATTAATTTCTATTTGGAGTTCTTTTGGCCCAAAAACTAAGCAATACCATGATCTGGACAGTATAAATGCGCTGTTCAACTTTAACACTTGGCCTCAGTCCGGTTCAGAAAAATGGCCACCAAACCGTGATTATCCATCTGGTGTGAGGGTTTATGATGCCTATAACCCTAAAGCCAGGGATATTTATTGGAATTACCTTGATAAAGGCCTCCGTTCCGTGGGGATTGATGGTTGGTGGATGGACTCGACAGAACCCGATCACTTGGATTTTAAACCTTCTGATCTCGACAACCAAACTTTTTTAGGTTCTTTCAGAAAAGTGCGTAATGCCTACCCTTTAATGACGGTGGGCGGCGTTTACAAACACCAGCGCGAGCTTGATAATGCAAAACGCGTTTTTATCTTAACAAGGTCGGCCTTTGCGGGCCAGCAACGTTACGGCGCAAATACCTGGTCCGGCGATGTTACCGCTTCATGGGCAGCATTGAGAAACCAAATTTCAGCGGGCCTCAATTTTTCGCTTACCGGAATCCCATATTGGAACAGCGATATCGGTGGGTTCTTCTTAAACAACTTTAAACGGAAATTGGATGATCCAGAATACAGGGAATTATATGTACGATGGTTGCAATTCGGCACTTTTTGCCCAATGATGCGCTCTCATGGTGCGGATGCGCCTCGCGAAATTTACCAGTTTGGCAAAAAAGGCGACCGCGCCTATGACGCTATCGAGAAGTACATCAACCTTAGATATACCTTGCTCCCTTACATTTATTCCACCTCTTGGGATGTAACCGCCAACCAATCCAGCATGATGCGAGCGCTAATGATGGATTTTCCGGCCGATAAAAATGTGTTGGACATAAACGATGAGTATATGTTCGGAAAATCAATCTTGGTAAGCCCCGTTACAAGCGCTATGTACACCCAAGTATCGGGATCGGGAGCAAACACGGTAAAAAAAGAAGATTTTAGCGAGCTTAAAGCCAAAGAAACCTACCTGCCCGCTGGCACAGCTTGGTTTGATTTCTGGACCGGCGAAAAACTAGAAGGAGGCGCCAAAACCTCTAAAGAAACACCGCTAGACATGTTGCCTCTTTATGTAAAAGCAGGCTCAATTATGCCTTTAGGGCCGCGCGTGCAGTATGCCACAGAGAAAAAATGGGACAGTTTAGAAATACGTATCTACCCGGGCGCAAACGGGAACTTTGTGTTATACGAAGATGAAAACGACAATTATAATTACGAAAAAGGCGCGTACAGCACCATCTCTTTCAGTTGGGATGATCTAAAACATACCCTAACAGTGCATGATAGGAAAGGATTTTTTAAGGGGATGCTCGATAGCAGAAAGTTCAATATCGTATTAGTATCAGGCGCTGATACATCCGGCACAGGCACAAAAAAAGAAATACAGATAAACTATACAGGCAAAAAGAAATCAGTTAAGTTCTAAATATTTTATATGAAAAATACCATTGTTAGCACCCTCGCACTTTTTGCGGCAGCATTAACTGCGCAGGCACAAAATCCAATTATCAGCCACATTTTTACCGCTGATCCTTCGCCACTGGTTTATAAAGACACCTTGTTTTTATACACCGGGCACGACGTAGCCACCACCTCGGATACGAATTACAAAATGGCCGACTGGCACGTATTCTCTACCACAGATATGGCAACCTGGAAGGACCACGGTGCACCACTTTCGCCCGCTAGCTTTTCTTGGGCAACCGGCGATGCATACGCCGCGCAATGTGTGGAGCGTAACGGAAAATTTTACTGGTACGTTTCTACCTTTCATAAATCCGACAGCATAAGCAAAGGCGGCGCGGCAATAGGCGTTGCAGTTTCTGACAGTCCTACCGGTCCATTTAAAGATGCCATTGGCAAAGCGTTAATTGTTAATGAGATGACCACAGACAACAAACACGCCTGGGATGATATTGACCCCACCGTTTTTGTTGACGATGATGGCCAGGCTTACCTGTTTTGGGGCAATGGCAGTTGCAAATCTGTAAAGCTGAAAGAAAACATGGTAGAGCTGGACGGGCCTATTTCTACCTTTAAGCCAAAAGGCTTTATAGAAGGCCCTTGGGTTTATAAAAGAAACTCGCTGTACTATCTAGTTTACGCAGGCGCCGGTACAAAGCCAGAAATGATTGAATATTGTACGGCTAAAAACATCAACGGACCTTGGGAGTACCGTGGCATTATCCAAGAAAATGTGCCAAACAGTTTTACTACCCATCCCGGGATTATCGACTATAAAGGGAAATCTTATTTCTTCTACCATAATGGCAGCCTGCCCACAGGCGGAAGCTACCGCCGTTCTGTATGCGTAGATGAAATGCACTACAATGCCGATGGCACTATCCAAAAAATTGTACAAACAAAAGAGGGCGTTGCGCCAATTAAATAAATGATGAAAAAGATAAAATATACCCTAATGTTAACAGGAGGGCTGTTAGCAGGCTTTGTTTGTGAAGTAAACGCGCAAGATACACAGAAGGCGCACAACCCGATTATTTATGCCGACGTGCCAGACATGGCGATGATTAGAGTTGGCGATACGTACTACATGAGCAGCACCACCATGCACATGGCACCGGGCGTACCTATCATGAAATCCAAAGATTTAAGCAATTGGAAACTGGTGAGTTACGCTTATGATACTTTAGCCAACGTGGATGCTATGAACCTAACCGACGGAAAAGGAACCTACGGGCGGGGCTCTTGGGCAAGCAGTTTGCGTTACCACAACAACACTTTTTATGTTTCCACCTTTGCACAAACCACTGGACAAACCTATATCTATAGCACTAAAGATATCGAAAACGGGCCTTGGAAAAGGGTAACGTTTAAACCAAGCTTTCATGATCATTCGCTGTTCTTCGACGATGACGGAAAGGTTTATATGCTTTATGGCGGTGGCAAACTTACTTTGGTAGAATTAAATGCCGATTTATCGGGAGTAAAACAAGGAGGTTTAAACCGCGTAGTTATAGAGAACGCTACCGCACCAAGCCAGATAAACGGCAAGCAGGGAGGCTTACCCGCAGAAGGTTCCCAGCTATTTAAGGTAAACGGCAAATATTACCTGTTTAACATCTCGTGGCCACCTAACAGTATGCGTACGGTAATTGTACATCGCGCAGATAAAATCACGGGTCCTTGGGAAGGCAAGGTGGTTTTACAAGATTTGGGCGTAGCACAGGGCGGACTGATAGACCAGCCAGACGGAACCTGGTATGCCTATCTTTTTAGAGATAATGGAGCGGTAGGCCGTATCCCTTATTTGGTTCCGGTAAAGTGGGAGGACGGCTGGCCGGTATTGGGAGTAAATGGAAAAGTACCTCAATATTTAGATTTACCTGCCAATAAAAGCTTAATTCCGGGGATAGTAAACTCAGACGATTTTTCGCGCAAAAAAACCGATGCAGATTTACCGCTGGTATGGCAATGGAACCACAATCCAGACAATAGTTTATGGTCCGTTAAAGCCCGGAAGGGATACCTAAGGTTAAAAACCGGTGCCGTCACAAACGATTTCCTGTTGGCCCGCAACTCGCTTACGCAACGCACTATTGGGCCTGTAAGCAGCGGAACAACATCAATTGACGTATCCAATATGAAAGATGGCGATTTTGCAGGTTTGGGGCTGCTTCAAAAAAATTACGGCTTAGTAGGCGTTAAAGTAAACGGCGGCACAAAAAACATTGTGATGGTAAATGCAAGTACAGGAAACCCAGAGCAGGTGAGCGAAATTCCACTGCAACAAAAGACCATTTTTTTTAAAGCCACGTGCGACTTTAGGGACCGGAAAGATACTGCCGATTTCTACTACAGTTTAGACGGCAAAAACTGGGAAAAAATAGGAACACCGTTAAAAATGGCCTACACCATCCCACAGTTTATCGGTTACCGTTTTACCCTGTTCAATTTCGCAACAAAAGCTGCGGGAGGATTTGCAGACTTCGACTTTTTCCAAATTTCTGATAAAATAGAAAACCCAGATAAATAGATACAAAATGGAATTTCTAAAGTTTAAAAACATTAAAAGTTTAGCGGTAGCCTTGTTTATGGCAGGCATAACATCGCAAGCTTTAGCTCAAAACCCCATCATCCATAACCAGTTTACGGCAGATCCATCTGCCCGCGTTTTTGGCGATAAGGTGTACCTTTTTCCGTCTCATGATATTTTAGCCAACAAAGAAAGAGGACGTATAGACTGGTTTTGTATGGAAGATTACCATGTGTTTTCCTCTAGCAATTTAACAGATTGGGAAGACCACGGCGTAATTGTAACCCAAAACAAGGTGCCTTGGGTAAAACCCGATAGTTATAGCATGTGGGCACCCGATTGTATCGAGCGTAATGGCAAATATTATTTCTACTTTCCGTCCACACCAAAAGACAGCACATTAGGCAGAGGATTTAAGATTGGTGTAGCTGTGGCAGATAGGCCAGAAGGGCCTTATATACCCGAGGCTTTGCCTATAAAAAACGTGAACGGTATTGACCCGAATGTTTTTATTGATAATGACGGCCAAGCCTATTTATATTGGTCCGCAGGAAACATATACGGCGCAAAATTGAACGAAAACATGCTAGAGCTTGCTTCGGACCCGGTTATTTTGCAAGATTTACCCACTAAAGGTTTAAAAGAAGGACCTTATTTGTTTGAAAGAGGAGGGATTTACTACCTAACCTATCCACACGTAGAAAATAAAACAGAAAGGCTCGAATACGCTATCTCGGATAATCCGCTTGGGCCGTTTAAGTTTAAGGGTGTAATTATGGACGAAACGCCCGGATGTTGGACAAACCATCATTCTATTCTGCCATTTAAAAATCAGTGGTATTTGTTTTACCATGCCAATGATTTTTCTCCAGCTTTTGATAAAGCCCGTTCGGCGAGGATAGATAGCCTGTTTTTTAACGCTGATGGAACCATACAAAAAGTGATACCTACCTTGCGCGGAGTTGGGCTCACAAAAGCCACAGACAAAATACAGATCGACCGTTATAGCCAAATTAGCGAATCTGGCGCTTCGGTAGCTTTTTTAGATACCGCAGATAAGTTTAATGGCTGGAAAACAGTGCTTAGCAAACCAAACGCTTGGGTAAAGTACAACAGCGTTGATTTTGGGAGCGGGAACTTTAAAAACGTGGTCGCACGTGTATCCGCTTCAAAAGCCAGCGATTTACAGATACTGCTGAATAAAGGTACTAGGCCTATAGTCATTAAAATACCTGCCACATCCGGTGCTTTCCAAACCATTAAGGTGCCTGTTGCTGTTAATGCCAGCGGAATACATCATATAACAGTGAAAGCGATAGGGGCAAATGCGGTAGATGTGGATTGGATAAGGTTTGAGTAACATTCTAATTTTCCAAATTGAACATTAATGCTATTTAATTGAGAAAAAGTGACGTTTGAAATTTATAGGCTCACTTATATTTGAAGCTGATTTATCCCCCTCGGATATCGTTATATAATTGGTTGTAAAGAGAATCCCCCAATCCCACGGCGCGGGTTCTCTTTCTTTTTTTTGATAAGCACTTTAAAAACTTCCTCAAATTAGCCTAGGGATATCCGTAAAAAAACGCAAAATCAATTACTATTTTTCGCCCCCTTTTCCATAACCCTGATTCATAGCTTCTTCAAGACTTCTTCGGAAAAGCAGCTGTTTTTGGCTTCCGTTACCTAATGATGCACGGGCCAACTATGGATGAATGTAAAAGAATAATCCCTATAAGGTCGCTATAAACACGCTATAAGCTCCCTATAAGCTCGCTTAATTGCTATGAATTTTAAAGGTGATTTTTTATTTTAGGCTTAGTTTAGAGCAATTTAGCAAAATTTCTGTTGATGCCAAAAGATAAACAAACCCCTATAAGCAAAGATTCCGTTTATGTAAATAGCCGTACTTATGGCGAACACTGGCGGGCAAAAAGAGGGAGTAAAACTCCTGCAAGTTTAAACGCCAGCTTGCAAAAAAGTGCTTTGGATATGCAAGAAGCCAATAAAGTGGCCCTTTTGATAAAAAGCCGTCTAGATCCCTTTAGATATAATTTTATGGGAGGTCTTATTTGGCAAAAGCTGGTCAAAGAGTTTAAAAGACAGGCTAAAGAAGAAAAAGCCTTCCACACCGAAAACTTTGACGGAATGGATATATGGAATTTGTATCCGCTAAGCCGTTTCCGGGCTTATATCAGCTGCCAATGCCAAACAGGTCCGCTTGGGCTAGCTGTAACCATTCACCTTAACAGACATCCAGATTTTAAAAGGAGTTTTGTAGATAGCTACCGTATTAGCATGTTGGCGATATTTCCAGATTTTGAGAAAATGGAGGCGCACGACGAGGGCTGTATCTCGGATCCTGTTTTCTTAAAAGAGGCCCTGGCGCCGCTATTGTTCCATTTTCCGGTTCCCCAAGAGGCCAAACACTACCTGTTGGTGCTAAAGATAGAGGGTGCCGAAAAAGGAAAGCCGAACAACAATTACACGATCAAAGCCATGCAATTTATCCGTGGCGGAAAAATATCTTAAAGACACTCTGGTAAGCCGATAGCTTCACTCTGCTACCGCCAAAATTTTCATCAGGTCAATGAGGCATCTTTGTATTTTCTTTCAGGATAATCTACAATTTATCAGCGGTTTAGCAACGTTTTGCTTCGCGATGAAAAGAGAACCGTCTCAATAGCCGGTGCTCCTTTCTAAAACGCCGTGGTTTTCTAAAATTTAACCACTTCCCAATAAACTTTTTTTGGTTCCAAGTTGGTGTCAAATAACAATGGATAGTTTTTTCTGCCACGCATATCTAACCAAGTATAGCGGTCAGACACGTTCCAGAACGTTACGCTGGAAACTTCTTTTTTATACTTTCTCAGCACATCAAAAATCATTTTATATTTTTCAATTTGCTTTTCTTCCATCTCGGGCGTAAATGGGGAGGTTGCTGCACCACCTTGGTTGCGTCCAATTTGTCCGCCTTGCCTTCCGGCGTAAACGGAAACGTCGAGTTCTGTTATATGTACCTGCAAACCTAGTGAGGAGAACATTTGTATTGATTTTTCAAGTTCTTCTCTGCTGGGGTTGTTAATGGACCAATGGCCTTGCAGGCCCACCCCGTGGATAGGAACGCCCCGGTCTTTAAGTGATTTCACCAGTTTATAGATCTTATCCCGCTTTGCCGGAATTTCAGTGTTATAATCATTGTAAAATAAAAGTGCTTTTGGATCCGCTTCGTGAGCGTATTCAAACGCTTTAACAATAAAATCTTCACCGGTAATCTGGCTCCATTTGCTTTTGCGTAAAAACAAGCTGTCATCGGCAATTACCTCGTTAACCACGTCCCAAGCATATATTTTTCCTTTGTAGCGGCCCGCTACTGTATAAATATGGTCTTTAAGTCTTTTTAGCAACAGGTCTTTGCTCACCTCATTTCCCAATGAATCTTTAAACATCCATTGCGGTGCCTGGGTATGCCAGCACAAGGTGTGTCCCCTTACCGCTATCTTGTTTTTTTCGGCGAAATCTACAATGGCATCTGCATCGCGCCAGAAATAGCGGTTTTCTTCAGGATGTACAGATACCATCTTCATCGCATTTTCTGCCGTGATGCTATTGTAGTTTTGTTTAATCAGCTGAACGGTTTTTTCATCTTTCAAATCTCTGGGGGTTACCGCAACACCCATTTTAAAATATCCTTTATAGTAATCCTTTAAGCCTTTTTGCGCAAAAGCCGCGGAAAATGCACTTACTAAAATGGTAAGCGCCAGCACGAGGTTACGGCAAACAGGCGCCAAAAATTTAAGTCCGTTCATATTTTAAAATCTAAGTCACAAAAATAACCGAGGTGAAGCTTGTTTATATTCACTATTCGCCGCAAAATGAAACGAGTTGTTCAAAAAAGAACCAATTTCGAACAATTGTGCTATCATTCTGAACATCTCCTGCCTATGCCTTGCTATCTATAAGCTAAATTCGCTACACTTATAAACCTTAACTCTTTTTAGTAGTGATTACAAACCAAACCTGTAAAATGCGTAAGCAAAGTATCGGAACACCAACTTTGTTTAGCATATCCCTGTTGCTTCTTATTTTTTTTAGCTGCGCACCTATCTTCGCACAAAAAAAATCTGATCCTGTTTTTAGCAACTTCGTGTATCAAGGGAATGATGCCGTTTACAACGAGCATCCGCTAAAAGCCGATGAATTTTATAGTCCTATTCTGCAAGGATGTTATCCCGATCCCAGCATCGTCAGAAAAAATAACGATTACTACCTGGTGTGTTCGTCTTTTGCGATGTTTCCGGGAGTGCCCATCTTCAAATCCAATGATTTAGTGAACTGGAAACAGATTGGGCATGTTTTAGACAGGCCTTCTCAGTTAAAAGTAGAAAACTCGGGCATCAGCGCCGGGGTTTATGCGCCGGCGATTGCATATAATAAACAAAACGATATGTTTTACATGATAACCACGCAAATTGCGGGCGGCATGGGAAACATTGTGGTTAAAACAACCGATCCGGAAAAAGGATGGAGCGAGCCCTACAAACTTAACTTTGGCGGAATTGACCCCTCGCTGTTCTTTGACGATAACGGAAAGGCCTATGTAGTGCACAATGATGCGCCAGATGCCGGAAAAGAGCTGTATAACGGACACAGGGTAATTAAAATTTGGGAATATGATGTGCAGAAGGACCAGGTTATAGCAGGCAGCGATAAAATAATTGTGAACGGCGGTGTTGACATCTCAAAAAAGCCGATTTGGATTGAGGCACCACATATTTATAAGAGAAATGGCCTGTATTACCTGATGTGTGCCGAGGGCGGAACAGGCGATAACCACAGCGAAGTGATTTTTGTGAGCGAAGATGTTAAAGGACCCTACATCCCGGCAAACAATAACCCAATTTTAAGTCAGCGCCATTTGCCGGCTCAACGCAAGAATAAAGTGGATTGGGCAGGCCATGCCGATTTGGTAGAAGGGCCAGACGGTAAACACTATGGCGTATTTTTAGGAATTAGGCCTAACGAAGAAAACAGGGTAAATATAGGCAGGGAAACGTTTATTTTACCCGTTGATTGGAGCGGGAAATTCCCCGTGTTTGAAAACGGTTTAATCCCTTTAGAAGTAAAGCTGAAAACGCCTGCCGGTGTAGAGAATAAAACCGGAAAAGACGGTTTTATGCCTAACGGCAACTTTACATTTAATGATAATTTTAAAAGTGCGAAATTGGACGACCGTTGGGTGGCCTTGCGCGGTCCTAGAGAAGCCTTTGCTAGGCCTACAAAGAATGGCTTGGAGATAAAAGCTTTTGGTACCAATATTAAAGATGCTAAACCCGTTTCTGCATTACTTCATAGGCAGCAACACAATGCTTTTTCGGCAAAGGTTACGCTAAAGTTTAACCCGCTAACAAGTAAAGATTTTGCTGGAATAACTTGTTTGCAAAGTGAAAGTTTTAACTACATTTTCGGCATTACGAAAAAGGAGAACAAAACCTATTTGCTGTTGGTGCGCACCGAGAAAGGCATCTCTAAAGTTCTTGAGTCGAAAGAAATTACGGCCGGTAGCCCAATTACGTTGCAAGTTGCTGCGGATGGCGACAATTATCAATTTAGTTATGCGCAAAACGGAACCAGTTACCAAACCATGGGTGGCATTGTTTCCGGAGACATCTTATCAACAAACGTTGCGGGCGGATTTACCGGTGCGCTGGTTGGGCTATATGCCTCATCTGGTAGTGCTATTGATTTTTAATTTTTTGGTGCTTGTCGGCTTTAATAGGGCCAATGTGTTTGGATGAGGGAAATACATCACAATTGGTACTTAATGCTTATAAATCATTGTTTAAGTTTTAAAGTTCTGTTTACCTTTAGGGCAAACGCGTAAAGCTTTTTTCAGGGATGCTATTTAAAAAAACGAGGATACTTCTTATATTCTTTTTGCTGTGCACAAGCGCTTTGGGCACAAATGCGCAAGATCAGAAACTGCATTTCGTAAACCTAAGTACACGTGATGGTTTGTCTTCTAACACCGTAACCGGGATATTAAAGGACAGCTATGGTTACATGTGGTTTGCTACCGATGATGGCTTAAACCGTTACGACGGCCAAGTTTTTACTACCTATAGGCACAATAGCAAGGATGTTCAAAGTATCATGTCTAATGATGTCATTTCTATTTACGAAGATAAAAGAGGGCTTATTTGGGTGGTTACCGGGTTGGGGCTAGTTTCTTACGATAGAGCCACAAATTCTTTTATAGCTTACCCCTCTAGCGCCAAAAGCGGAATTACGTCGGTAGCAAGCGACAGCAAGGGCTTAATTTGGGTGGCCGCCTACGATGGTCTCTCCACTTTAAATCCTCAAACTAAACAACTTGTACCCTTAAAAATTTCGGATGAATTAAGCAGGCGAATTCTGACAAAGCCCCTCGGTGGCCTCTTTATCGACTCTAGGAATAGGATATGGCTGTTCTCTTCCACGGGTTTATATGAGTATAAGCCCAGCATCGGAAAAATTGTTACTGTTTTACCCTTACATCAAAAAAACGCTGGTTCAGAAGTTTTAGTTTCGGCAGTTTTCGAGGATCAAAAAGGTATCTTATGGATTGGCACCAACCAAGGTCTGTTTGCGATGGATGCAAATGGAGAAATAGTCTATCGGTTTAACGCCGGGAGTTCCAACAAAAATTTAAGCAGCAATTTAATTTACACCATAGCAGGTGATAAAAACGGCGATTTGTGGGTAGGTACAGAAGAAGGTTTAGATATTATTAATGCTGCCACAAAAGAAGTTACACAAATCAAAAGAACCAATAGAAACGCTTACGGCCTAAAGGGCAAAGCGGTTAAACAAATATTTATCGACAAGGAGGGGCTTTATTGGGTGGCTACATTCCGTAGCGGTGTAAATAAATATGATAGAAACCTAGCTTTCTTTAATTGGATCCAAAGCGATGAAAATGATCCTTTTGGATTAAGTACCCCGGTAGTAACCTCATTTGTGCAAAAAAATAAAGACCAAGTTTATATCGGGACAGATGGTGGAGGCTTAAGTTTATTTGATGTAAAAGCAGGCACTTTCCGTTCCGTAAAAATCAGGAGCGAAGCCGAAAAAAATAAGCTGTCGATATTGGCAATGGAAAGGGTAGGCGGTGAAATTTGGATTGGAACCTATCTGTATGGCATCTATATTCTGAATCCGGACAACAATACCGTAAAACAGTTAAAAAAAGGATCAAATGATGGCGATTTAAGTGATAATAATATTTTTTGCCTCAAAGCAGACAGCCGGGGTAATGTATGGATTGGCACCAACGGGCAGGGTATTGACTGTTACAATTTAAACACAAAAAAAGTAACAACCTATAACAGAAATCTCCCGGGGAAACAGTTTGTAGATATCAACGGTTTTGTACGTACCATAGCCGAAGATAGCAATGGAAATATTTGGGTGGGTACAAACGGCTCGGGGGTGGTGGTGTATAACCATGTAAAAGGAGTTTTTGAGAAGCCAGACCTATCTAGCCGAAACTTTAAGAACGACAACGTTACCAATATTTTTTGCGCGCAAAACGGCGTTATTTATATAGGCACCTTGGGCAATGGTTTGTTAGTTTTTAATCCCGAGAACAATACCCTAGCCAATTATAACGAACAGCAGGGCTTTGCAAACGGGGTGATTTATAAGATTTTACAAGATAAATTGGGCAAAATATGGTGCACCACCAATAAAGGGATCAGTAGTTTTGACCCCGAGACAAAAAAAATCAAAAACTACTACTATGACAATGGCATTCAGCGTAGCCCCTTTGTTATGGGTGCGGGATTAAAAACAGAAAAGGGAACAATTTTTTTCGGCGGAACAGACGGTATAAATTTTTTTAATCCAGAGCTATTATATGTAAACAAAAACGTGCCCTCCGTAGTTTTTACTGATTTAAAAATAGGAGGCCAAACCGTAGAACCGTCTAAAGATGGGCCTATACATCAGGATATTTCCATAGCAAAAGATATTTATCTAGATTACAAGCAAAATTTCTCTTTAAGTTTTGTAGCCTTAAATTACACGTCTCCGCAAGAAAACCGGTATTTATATAAGCTAGAAAAATTTGATAAAGAATGGGTTGCAGGTGGCAACATCGGAAACGCGGTTTACACCAATTTAGACCCCGGAGATTACGTTTTAAAAGTAAAATCAATTAGCGATTCGGGCGCCTGGGCCTCCAAAGAAATCAAGATAAACATCCACGTATCTCCACCATTTTGGCTAAGCTATTATGCCTATTTTATTTACTTGCTGTTTATCCTGGGCATTTTATACGTCATCCGTTATTTCGGCATCCAAAAACTGAAAACCAAATTCGCAATTGAACAAGAACGCCTCAATGCACAGCGGTTAATTGCCGAAGAAAGGCGGGAGGCAGAACGTAAACACGAGTTTGATCAGATAAAGATTAAATTTTTGACCAATATAAGCCATGAGTTCCGCACACCAATTTCATTAATTATTGGGCCTATAGAGCGCTTGTTGCAGATAGAGACCGTATCAGACAAGCATAATCAGCTTAAAATGGTACGCAGAAATGCGCGCCGTTTACTCAATTTGGTAAATCAGCTCCTAGATTTCCGGAATATTAAACTAAAAGAGCAGAAGCTGAATTTAACTAAGGCAGATTTTGTAGCTTTTATGAAAGACGTGGCCGATTCTTTTAGCGATTTGGCGGATAGAAGGCACGTGACTTTCCAGTTCAAATCCGAACTCAAAAATTATTTCGCCCAATTTGATCAAGAAAAACTGGAGCGCGTTTTTTTCAATATTTTATCAAATGCCTTCAAGTTTACGGCAGCAAATGGGTCGGTTCTGCTCGAGATACGCGCATCCCATAATCTTTCTGGTGTAATTGTTACCGTAGCCGATGACGGTGTGGGTATGGATGAGGCTACCATAGATAAAGTATTCGACAGGTTTTTTACCGATGATACACATGCCTCTGTACTCAACCAAGGAACCGGCATAGGCCTCTCCATCGCCAAAGAATTTGTACAGCTACACCAAGGAAATATTGAAGTATCAAGTATCCCGGGCAAGGGTACCGAGTTTAGTGTTTTACTGCCTTTTGAGCAACTGAGTACCACTACGGAAGAAATCGAAAACGCCAATTTTAGTCCCGAGTTTGCCGCGCAGGAAAACGATTTGCCGAAAACCGCAGACGAAAACAAGCCTCTAATTGTGGTTGTAGAAGATAATGCAGATTTCAGAGACTATTTATCGTTCAACCTACGCAACAATTATAATGTGGTAACCGCCGTTGACGGTGAAGACGGGTGGAAAAAAATTCTTTCATCGCATCCTGCTTTAGTCATCAGCGATATAAATATGCCTCACCTTACGGGAACACAGCTTTGCGAGAAAATCAAAACGGATAAAAGAACCCAACATATACCTACGCTTTTATTAACCGCCTTAAATGAAGAGGAAGACCACTTAGAAGGGCTTAACAAAGGTGCCGATGATTACATGTCTAAACCATTTAACCTGGAGATTTTAAATGCGAAGATCCGGAACCTGCTGCTTTTGAATCAACGGCTGAAGCTAACCTACAGTAAGCGCATAAATGTTGATGCACCTCAGATGGCATTTGAGTCGGAAAATGAAAAGCTACTGAATAAGGTTTTGCTGTATATAGAAAGCAACCTAACCAACTCTCGGCTTTCTGTAGAAGATCTTAGCAAACATGTAGGTATGAGCCGTGGCTCTTTATATTCCAAAATACTGGAGCTAACAGGCGAAAGTCCGGTAAACTACATCAGGTCCATAAAATTGGCCAAAGCAGCTGTGATGTTAGAAAAAAGCGAACTTAACGTTTCGCAAATCAGTTACGAGGTGGGTTTTGCGGCACCTAATTACTTTGCCAGGGCCTTTAAACTGAAATACAATATGCTCCCCTCAGAGTATGCTGCTGCGCACAGAAATCAGGCGCAAGCCTAACTTATCGGAGTTTTTGCAATCCATTGCGCCATTACCGATTGGGGTTTTATTGTAGTATAGGCAATCGGATGTCTTTTTTAAAAATAGCTTTGTTAAAAAAGCGTCCTGCTATAAAAAATGTTGAATTTTTTGGACTAAAATAGCTTTTCTAGCTATGTTCAGGGCACTTTTAAACAATCAGCGCACATATTTAAACATCAGTGCTATCGGCCAAAACCCTTAGCGCTTACATTTGGTTAACAATGTTCGTGATTTTCCAAGCATCACGGCATAGTTATAACCAAAACCAAATTAAATGAGATGACCAGTTAAAAAAAGCCTTGGGCAACATAGTGCCCGCAAACCAATTTATCAAACTATAAAACCCAATTAATATGAAGAAAAAAAAGTATGCTCATTTGTGTAGGCACAAACTTTTAGATAGGATTTATCACTCAGATCTAGATCCTCTTTTAAATTCCAAAAAACAAACCAAGTATATAATTGACATGAACATTTTATAGGTATTTATGATGAAAAAAAACATTACGTTATGTTTATTTGGGTTGCCACGGTCACTTCATTGGAGGAACTGTTTGGCGATCGCCATATTCTTTATAGCGCTCAGTCCAGTTTTTGTGAAGTCGGCGTATGCGCAACAAAGCAAAACGGTGAGCGGAACCGTGTATGATGAGAAACGCATCCCCTTGATGGGAGTCAACATTACTATTAAGGGACAAAGTGGGGGCACGCAAACCGGTGTTGACGGTAAGTTTAGCATACAAGTGCCTTCTAACAGCGCAACCTTAGTATTTTATTTTGTTGGTATGGTGCGGCAAGAAATAGATGTTACCGGTAAAACCAATTTATCCGTTGTGCTTAAAGACGACGTAGGCCAATTAAATGAAGTTGTAGTTGTTGGATACGGTACACAAAAAAGAGAGAGTGTGGTGGCGGCTATAGCACAAACTTCGGGCAAAGTCTTGGAACGTGCGGGTGGTGTGTCTAGTATTGGAGCAGCGTTAACGGGTAACGTTCCTGGCGTGGTAACTACCGCCAGTACAGGTATGCCAGGAGAGGAGGATCCGCAAATTTTTATTCGTGGCCGTAGTACCTGGAATAACACAGCACCATTAATATTAGTAGATGGAGTTGAACGACCGATGACCAGCGTAGATATCGGGTCTGTGGAGTCTATTTCTATTTTAAAAGACGCCTCTGCAACAGCAGTATTCGGTGTGCGAGGTGCAAACGGGGTAATCTTAATTACAACTAAACGCGGTAAAGAAGGTCAGGCTTCTATTCGAGCTACTGTTAACAATGCTTTTAAAGTGCCGTCTAGATTACCAGGCAAAATGGATTCTTACGATGCCTTGCGAGTTAAAAATCAGGTAATTGAATATGAGCTTGCGCTTAGACCAGAAAGTTGGGCTGATTACCTTCCGCAAGCTATCATCGATAAATATCGTTTTCCGGCAGACTTAGCGGAATCTGAAAGATATCCTAACGTGGATTGGGATAGTTATTTGTTTAAAGACTATGCAACCTCACAAAATGCCAATCTTAATATTTCTGGAGGTACAGAGAAAGTAAAATACTTTGCAAGTGCAGATTACTTGAACGAAGGAGATTTGTTTAGAACCTTTGAAAATGGCCGTGGATACCAACCAGGTTATGGGTTCAACCGCTTAAATATGAGAAGTAATCTTGATTTTAAGCTGTCTAAAACTACTTCACTTGCTGCAAATGTTTCTGGGTCAAGAGGTGTTAAAAAGATGCCTTGGGGCGCAAATAGTGGTGATTATAACTATTGGATTTCTGCATATTCTACTGCTCCGGATGTTTTTATTCCGAAGTATTCTGACGGAACATGGGGTTATTTTGCACCTAACGTTCAAAAAGGTTTAAATTCTGCATCAAACCTTGCGTTTAGCGGGATAGATTATACCACTACAAACCGTATCACTACGGACTTTGCTTTAGATCAGGATTTGAAAGTTTTACTTAACGGATTAAAGTTTAAGGGGACAATTGCACTTGATAATACTTTTGTAGAAGGCGGCCGTGGGATAAATGATTTGTATAACGGTTTTCAAGCTAAATGGATAGATCCAGAGACAGGAGCTACTACCTACCGGGAAGCTTATGACGGTACAAACCGTTTTGACTATCAAAATAGTATCAACTGGGCTACTGCCAGCGGTTCTGTACAGAATTGGTCAACCTATCGCCGTCTGTTTTACCAAGCGCAGTTAAATTACACCAAAACTATTGCAGAAAAACACAACTTTACAGTAATGGGCCTGTTTAACCGTAACCAATTTGCTACAGGAAGCCAAATTCCAAATAATCGTGAAGACTGGGTTTTTAGAACCACTTATAATTTCAACCATAAATATATGGTAGAGTATAACGGCTCTTATAACGGTTCCGCTAAGTTTGCTCCGGAGAATCGATTTGCTTTCTTTTCTTCTGGAGGTATCGGTTGGATGTTATCCGAAGAGAAATTTATGAAGTCTCTAACCTTCCTAGAGATGTTAAAAATAAGAGCATCTTACGGTGAAATTGGCGACGATAGTGGGGGCGGACGCTGGCTTTATTTAACACAGTGGGCTTACGGTGGCCAGTCTAAAATGGGCGTTACAGGCGTAGATTCTGAATTGAGCCCTTATACTTGGTATAAAGAGAATACTTTAGGTAACCCTGACATTAAGTGGGAAAAAGTAAAGAAGGCTAATTTAGGTGTTGATTTTAGTTTCTTCCGAGGCGTCTTGTCTGGTAAAATTGATTTCTTTAAAGATCAGCGAAGAGATATTTTATTGACAGGTGACAGGCGAGCTATCCCATCTTATTTTGGAGCGCAAGCACCAACTGCTAACATAGGTAGTGTAGAAAATAAAGGTTACGAGTTAGAATTAGCTTTTGATAAAAACGTAACTAGCAACGCCAGGCTATGGGGAAATATCAATTACACCAATTCAAAAGATAAAGTGCTTAACGCAGATGATCCAACCTTGCTTCCGGAATACCAGAAACGAGCAGGCAAGCAAATCGGTCAAACTTACTCTTATGTAAGCGCTGGTTTCTACAATACCTGGGATCAGTTGTATGCTAGTACAGTTACTGATAATGGTGATTTACAGAAGTTGCCTGGTAATTATAATCTACTTGATTATAATGCCGATGGTATCATCGATTCAAAAGATAATATCCCGTTTGCATTTCCTTCGGTGCCTCAACATACATTTAACGCTACAGTTGGGATCGATTGGAAAGGATTTACAGCGTTTGTACAAGTATATGGGGTAAATAATGTTACTAGACAAGTGGTATTCAACAGCTTGTCTGGCCAAAACCATTTGGTTTACGATCAAGGTTCTTTCTGGTCTAAAGACAACACTAACCCAGATACCCCTTTGCCTCGTTGGCTTTCTACACCTAGTAGCTATAATGATGCAAACAGATCTATGTATGACGGATCTTATATTCGTTTAAAGAACGCCGAGATAGCCTACACTTTCCGTAAAGAAAATAGTTTTGTAAAGAAGATTGGCATTGAAAGCCTACGACTTTTTGTGAACGGAAACAACCTTGCTGTTTGGACTAAAATGCCTGACGATAGAGAATCGAATTTTGCAGGAACAGGTTGGGCATCTCAAGGTGCTTATCCTACTGTTAAACGCTTTAACTTAGGTACTAACATTATTTTCTAAATAAATTTTTATGAAACAGTATATAAAAATTATCATAACATGCTTTGTTGTCTGGACAAGCATAGGCCTATCTTCTTGTGAAAAATACTTGGATAAAGAAGACAGCACAAATATCTCTGAGAAAGAAGCATTTAAAAACTTTACTAATTTTCAGGGATTTACAGAGGAGCTATACAACTGCATAGTTAACTTTACCAATAACTATTGGACCAATTCATTTAATTGGGGCGAGGATGAGATTACATCAACCGCGGGCAACTTCCATTTTATCCATAAAATAGACGATGGAAACTTCTGGGGCTGGCAAGCTGGATTTGATGGCTGGGGTTCTGGGTGGATGGATAAAAATAATTTCTCTACAGCCAACGGAAGATTTAACAAAGATCTTTGGCATGCGGCCTGGTACGGCATTCGTAAAGCAAACATAGGACTTGCGAATATGGATTTGATGACCGACGCAACCCAAGAAGAAAAGAACTTGATAAAAGGTCAGTTATTATTTTTCAGAGGGTGGTTTCATTTTAGATTAATCCAATATTTTGGAGGTTTACCTTATATAGATTTTGTAATACCTGCCGGTGGCGAGATCCGTTTGGAACGTCTTCACTATAACGAATGCGCAGATAAAGCAGCCGCAGATTTTAGAGCTGCAGCCGATTTACTACCTATAAACTGGGATAATACAGCTCCAGGGAAAAGAACATTAGGTAAAAATGGCCTGCGTATTAATAAGATTATGGCTTTGGGCTATTTGGGTAAAAATTATCTATGGGCAGGCAGTCCGTTAATGAATTATGAATCTACCGGCAGTAAAACCTATAATGTAGACTATTGCAAAAAAGCGGCAGATGCCTTTGGCGAATTATTATCTCTTACAGAAGGAGGAACAACCCAATACAGCTTAGTGAGTCTTGCTGATTATTACAAGAACTTTTATACTACTGGAGAAGGATGGGCTCTTCCGGGAGCAACAGAAGCTATTTTCAGGGGACCTTACTCGTCTGCAAATGATTCAAACTGGGGAACCAGTAAGCAATATACGCCACTAATTATATCTGAAGGAGACCTCAAGTTTGTACCAACCGCAAATTATGTGGATTACTACGGTATGGCAAACGGCCTTCCTATACCAGATATTACGAAAGCTGATCCTGAGTCGGGATACGATCCTAAATTTCCATGGAGAGGCCGCGATGCTCGTTTTTATAACGATATCATGTTTGATGGATTGAAAGTAGTTAAAGGCGCGATTCCGGATCCGGCTGAACAACCTAATCGTTTTGCCAATCTATATACTGGTGGTAGTTATAGAGACCTAAATACCGGAAGCCGCACAGGATATGTGTTACGCAAATTTGTTCCGCTTACTACAAATAAATACGATCATGGGTACGATTGGGGTTATAGCCTTAATATTTATGTTCCATATATGCGTTTGGCAGACATTTACCTAATGTATGCCGAGGCAGCTGCAGTGGGTTATGGCGGGGCAACTGGAGCAACTGGCAAATCACCTAATTTTAGCAAAACAGCAGTTGAGGCTATCAACGTAATCAGAGACAGAGCCACAGTAGAACATGTAAATGCAAAATTTACTAGCTCTATTGATTTGTTTTTGAGCGAAGTGAGAAGAGAAAGAGCGGTAGAACTTGCTTTTGAAGGACATCGATTCAATGATTTAAGAAGATGGCGTTTATTAATAGAAAAGCCTTACACTTTAAAAAAATCAGTAGAATTTGATCGTACAGGCACATTTGATGAGGAAGACGCTACAAATAACGAAGTAGCCAACCTACGTGAAGTGGTAATTCTGGAGAGAAAGTTCAGCGAGAAACACTATTGGTTACCACTAAAAAATGTGGATGTTAATATGTACGCGGAGTTTGCACAAAATCCGGGATGGTAATAGCTGGTTAAATATTTAAAAGAGACCAAAATGAAGCAAATAAAAATAGGAATAGCGTTTTGCCTTACCCTCGCAACGGGATTGTCTGGATTAAATTCGGCAAAGGCGGCTTTAAATATAAATAGTAAATTAAGTAGTCAGATAACAAGCAGAGCTACAGACTTAAAAACCAATCAAATAGACTCAATACCAACAACCGGCACAAAAGATTCGCTTGTACAGGTAGCATTTAGGAAAATTGCCCAGAAAGATTTGCTTGGAGGCGTTTCAGTGTTAGATGTGGATGGATTGATGGAAAAGAACTATGAGACCTACAGTTTAGAAAACCTGGAAGCTTTAATTCCAGGTTTTCACGGAAATATTTGGGGTAACAACAGTTACTTAGTTTTAGTAGATGGGGTGCCTAGAGATGCTAACAACGTAATGCCTAGTGAAATTGACCAAATCACAGTTTTAAAAGGCGTAGGTGCGGTAGCGCTGTATGGAAGTAACGCTGCAAAAGGCGTGGTGTACATCACTACAAAAAGAGGAGGCAATTATGCTCAAAAGGTAAATGTAAGAGGTAATGCGGGTGTTTTTGTGCCTAAATCATACCCAGAGTATTTAGGGTCTGCTGAATATATGACCTTGTACAATGAGGCTAGAGCAAATGATGGTTTGGCTCCGCTATACTCTAACGATGATATCTACAATTCGGGCTCCGGATCCAATCCATTTAGGTATCCAAATATAGATTTCTATTCCTCTGATTATCTAAAGTCCACTTATAATCGGTACGATATTACCACAGAAATATCGGGAGGAAGTAATAAAGCTCAATATTACACCAATTTGGGTTTTAACTCAAATGGCTCATTGCTAGATTTTGGTGAAGCAACCAAGAGCCGAGGAGCGGACAGATTCAATCTTCGCGGAAATATTGACATGAAATTGAACAGAATTATCAAGTTAAATGTAGATGTTTCAGCCAGTTTCTATACCGCTAAAGGTGTTAATGCCAATTATTTCGGAAGTGCAGCAACTGTTCGACCGAATAGATTTTCCCCTTTAATACCAATTAGTATGATAGAGGAAAGCGACGATCCTTCAATGGTTTACGTAAACAATAGTAATCACATTATTGATGGAAAGTACTTACTAGGAGGGACGCAATTAGATCAAACGAATGTTTTTGCTACCATCTATGGAGGTGGTTCCAATAAAAACATCAACCGCCAGTTTCAATTTAATACGGGTATTGATTTTGACTTAAACGGAATAACTCCAGGATTAGCATTTAAAACAAGCTTAGCTATAGATTATCTGACTTCGTTTACACAGTCATTTAATAACAATTATGCTGTTTATCAGGCACAATGGAATAATTATGCCGGGTTTGACCAGATTAGTGGCTTAACAAAGTTCGGAGATGATTCTAAGTCAGGAAACGAAAATATCAGTAATAGTTATTATCGCCAGGCATCAGCCCTTTCCGGACAGTTTGATTATAACAGAACTTTCAACAAACGGCATAATGTCTCAGCAATATTATTAGGGTACGGCTACCAAATTGGAGAGTCGGGCGTTTATTATAAAACAAACAACTCTAATTTAGGTTTGCAGGTTGGGTATAACTATGATCACAAATATTATGCAGATTTTAGTAGCGCCTATGCTTATTCTACAAAACTTCCAGAAGGAAACCGCGGAGGAATTTCACCTACATTGAGTTTGGGTTGGAGAATTAGCCAAGAAGATTTCATGAAGGATGTTTCAGTTATAGATAACCTTAAATTAACTGCCTCTGCCGGAATCTTGAATACAGATCTTGAAATTGAAAACCACTATTTATATCAAGGCTATTATACCTATAATGATGCCGCATGGTACAGCTGGAACGACGGACAGCTAGTGCATAGTTTCGATAGACGGAGAGGTAATAACTATAATATGTCTTTCCCACAAAGACGAGAAATAAATTTTGGCATCGAAGGTTCATTACTAAAAAGCTTAATTACGTTTAGCGGAAACGTATTCTTTAGTGAAATGAAGGGTAAAGTTGTACAACCAAATTCAATTTATCCGAACTACTTTTATACAGGATGGCCGGTATATTCCGATATTCCTTACGTAAACTACGATAGCGACAAGCGCCAAGGGTACGATTTTAATTTAAATTTTAATAAAAAATTAGGTGCTGTAGCTTGGACATTGGGCTTTAACGGAACTTATTACGAAACAGAAGCTGATATTAGAGTTGGAGATTCACAGTATGAGTTTGCGTATCAGAACAGATCTGGAAGACCTCTAGACGCTATTTTTGGATTACAAAGCGACGGATTGTTTATGGATCAGCCGGAAATTGATAACTCTCCAAGCCAATCTGCAATAGCCTCAGGGGGCGGTGTAAAACCAGGAGACATCAAATATATAGACCAGAACGAAGACGGGATTATTGATTCCAGAGACGAGGTTTACTTAGGACGTGGTGGCCGGTACGGATCTCCGTTTACATTAGGTATTAACCTTACTGCAAAATGGAAAAACTTTACATTTTACGCTTTAGGAGCCGGACGTATGGGAGCTAAAGCTATGAAAAACAGTAATTACTTCTGGGTTGATGGGGAAGACAAGTATTCTGTAGTTGTGCGTGACCGTTGGACAGAAGACACTAAAACTACGGCTACTTTTCCAAGGTTAACAGCAGCCAATAGCGATAATAATTACTATAGTTCAGATTTTTGGATGTACAGTACAGATAGGTTCGATTTAGCAAAAGTTCAAATCTCTTATCAACTTCCTAAAGCTTTATTAGGCAAAAGCTTTATCAAAGATTTAGGCGTATATGTAAACGGCTTTAACCTGTTAACCGTAGCTAAAGAAAAAGATATTTTAGAACTTAACGTCGGCTCTGCTCCGCAAAACAGATTTTATAATCTGGGCGTAAAAGCAATGTTTTAGTGACGTTCAATAAATCAAATTTTAATTTTCAAAGCATGAAAAAAATAATATTAATCTGTTTATCCGCAGTGGTTTTGTTTTGTGGCTGTGACGATATGTTTGAGCCGCCTTTACAAAACAACCTCGATTTAGAAAATGCCTACAATAATGCAAGTTATGCACAGGGTTTGTTATTAAACGGCTATACTAGGCTCCCGACAAATTCTTACTCTTTTAATGACGTAGCAACAGATGATGCTGTTACTAATGATAAGAGTAGCGGTTTTCTTAAAATGGCTACCGGCCAATGGACTTCGATGAATAATCCTGTTGATCAGTGGCGCAATAGCCGTTCTGCTATTCAATATCTAAACCAGTTTTTAACAGTATCAGACAGTGTGAAATGGGCTGTAGATCCGGTTATCAAAAGGATGTTTAATGATAGAATGAAAGGTGAAGCATACGGTTTGCGAGCTTTATTTATGTTTTATTTGTTACAAAGTCATGGAGGTATAGGAACCGATGGTACCCTGCTGGGTGTACCTATTTTATTGAAAAACGAGTTGGTAACTTCTGATTTTAATCAGCCGCGAGCTACGTTTGAGGCTTGTATTCAGCAGTTGTACGATGATTTAGCTGCAGCCGAAGAATTGTTGCCGTTGGATTACTCAGATACTTCTCCTGTACCTGCTAAGTATGCGGGAGTTAGTGGAAGCGACTATCATCGGGTTTTTGGGCTGAGCTTTGTTGGACGTATGACCGGTAGAATAGCAAAAGGTATTCGGGTAAGAGCATCTTTACTTGCTGCAAGCCCGGCCTTCAACCCATCAAAAGATGCGGCTAAATGGAAAAAAGCTGCTGACGATGCCGCTACCGTTATTGATTTGCGAGGAGGTCTAGTTAATTTAACTAGCAAAGATCTTGTTTTTTATAATAAAGATGGTGGTGTTGACGGTTTAGGTGCAGGGGTTAATCCTCCCGATATCTTATGGAGAGGTAACATAGGTCAAAGTAACGATTTAGAGAAAAATAATTTTCCACCAACGCTAAACGGTAGTGGCAGAGTAAATCCTACCCAAAACTTGGTAGATGCTTTTCCAATGGCTAACGGTTACCCTATTACCGACGGCAACAGCAACTACGATAAAAATAACCCGTACGTTGGTCGCGATCCACGGTTAAACCTTTACATTTTGATAAATGGAGCTACTGCGGGTACTGCAAATACCGCAATTAATACTTCCGCCGATGGAACTACTAACGATGGATTAAACAAAGTAGAAACTTCTACAAGAACCGGATATTATTTGAAAAAGTTGTTAAGGCAGGATGTGAATCTAAATCCGTCTTCAACAACTACTCAAAAGCATTTTACGCCACATATTAGATATACAGAGATTTACCTGACTTATGCCGAAGCTGCTAATGAGGCTTGGGGGCCATTAGGAACCGGTGGCCATACGTATTCGGCTTATGATGTAATTAAAGCCATCAGAAAAAGAGCAGGTATCGGAGGAGGTACTAGTGACCCTTACCTAGAGTCGATCAAGAACGATAAAGATGCCATGAGAACCTTAATCAGAAACGAAAGAAGATTAGAGTTATGCTTTGAAGGTTTCCGTTTTTGGGATCTGCGTAGATGGGATGCTAGCCTGACTGAAACTGCAAAAGGCGTAAGCATTTCTGCGGGAAATTATACTATTATCAATGTGGAGAATAGAAGCTATCAGGATTATATGATTTACGGCCCTATCCCTTATAGCGAAACCTTAAAATATAATAGTCTTATCCAAAATCAAGGATGGCAATAAATGGGAGAATTAAATACAATAGACTAAAACAAAAAGAAATGAAAAAAATATTATTGATGCTCCTAGCAGCCTCCATTTGCTTAAGTTCTTGCAAGAACGGGAAATGGGAATTTGATGATTTTGAGTTTCAGGCGGTTTATTTCGCCTACCAAACTCCGGTACGAACCATCACACTTGGTGAGGATGTTTTTGACACCTCGCTTGATAATGCACATAAATGCCAGATAATGGCTACAATGGGCGGGGTGTATACAAATAAGAAAGATGTTACAATAGGTATCCAAGTGGATAATTCCCTCGTGGCAAATAAAGCTTTTAATACTGGCGGAGATATAGTTGCTATGCCAGCAAATTATTACACGTTAGCGTCTGACAAGATTGTAATCCCTAAAGGTGCAATTGTAGGTGGCGTTGAGGTACAGTTAACAGACGCTTTTTTTGCCGATCCATTGGCTCTCAAGAGAAATTATGTTATTCCGTTAAAAATGATTAACGTAAACAATGCCGACTCTTTATTGGCTGGTAAGGATTATACACTTTATGCCTTAAAATATATCAACACCTGGGCCGGAAATTATTTGCGTAGAGGTAAAGATGTAATTGTTGGTAAAGCAGGGCATACTGCTTTAAGCAAAACAATTGTTAGGCATAAACAATATGTAGAAAGTGACGAAGTAGTGTCGGTAGTAACCAATGCCTTAACTAAATCTGAATTTACAGCAGTATTTAAGGATGAAAATAACCAGAACATCAACTGCAAGTTGCTTTTAAGTTTTGATGATGCTGGTAACTGTACAATTACAAGTACGGATAACAGTTTTACAGCAAGCGGAACGGGAAAATTTGTTAAAAAGGGAGAAAAGAAAAGCTGGGGCGACAAAGACAGGGATGCTTTGTATCTGGACTACAAGATAGATTTGGCAAATATGAACGTAAGTTCAACTGATACTTTGGTTATGCGTGACCGCGGTGTAACCATGGACACTTTTACCGCGGTGAGCAAATAATTTTTAAGCTTAAAAATTAAAGGATATGAAAAATTTTTATAAGCTAACCTTAGGCGTTAGCATCACGATGCTGATGGCTTCCTGTGTTAAACATGAGGTTTTAGATTTTCATGTAGATAAGCCAGTAAGCTTTGAAAATCAGGAACAGATAGATGCCTACCAGCCTCTGAAAACATATTTGAGTAAACAAGCAAATCCAGATTTTAAATTTGGGGCTGCCGTTTCTTTGTCGGATTATGTGAATAAAGGCGTCATGTACCGTTTGGTAAACAGCAATTTCGAAGAAATTGTACTCGGTTACGAGATGAAGCACGGCGCCGTAGTTAAAGACGACGGTAAAATAGATTTGGACAATGTAAAAGAGTTGCTAAAAACAGCCTCAGACGCAGGTATATCGGTTTATGGCCACACGCTTTGCTGGCATGCTAACCAAAATGCCAAGTATCTGAACGGTTTGATTGCACCTATAATAATTCCGGGGACGGCCCAACCTACTTGGGATGTGGTGACCAAAGCAGATTTTGAGACAGATAACAACTCCAATTATGAATCAAATAGTAATGCCCAGCTTTCATTTACCGCAGTGGGCGGGGGGGCTAACGGACAAGGCCGGGCTTTAAAAATAACCAATGACGCTGTTAGGACAAATGATTGGGATGCACAATTTTTTATAAAATTTAGCCCGGTAGTGAAAGTAGGAGAGCAATACGAATTTAGTATGGATGTAAAAGCAGATGCTCCTGCTAATTTTGGTACCCAAGCCCATACCGTTCCTTACAGTTATAAGTTTTATGATTTCTTTGGAAGTATCTCGGCCACTACCTCATGGACAAAGTATACCAAAGTCATCACGGTTACTAGTGACATGGCCGAGTGCGGCGCTATAGCTTTTAACTTAGGTAAAAATGCCACTACTTATTATTTTGACAACGTTACCTTGAAAAAGTATAACGAAAAAGGTAGCGGAAACGGTGGCTACGCTTATTTCTTTACCAACCCAACTGCTACCGACTTTTACAAAGCCCAAGTCGCTTATGGGTTAACGCCAGTACTGGAAAACAATAAAGAATACACACTTAAGTTTGTTGCCAAAGGAAGTGTTGAAGGAAACATTAGAGCAGAGATTCAATCTACCTCAGATTATTCTTCTAATGGCTTTGGAACCATTGCGCTTACCAAAGGCTGGAAAGAATATGAGTTTAAAACAACGGCCTCCAAGGCCGACCGTAATGCTTTGGTGATAAGTTTTGGTGATTATGTTGGTACCGTAACTATTGACAATGTAAAGCTAATGGCTTCCGACGGCAATGTCAACCTAATTGCTAACAGTGACTTTGAAAATAATGCAGACGGTTGGGGCGGATGGGGAAATAACTCAACCCGTGGACGTACAGCGCAAGGAGAAGGATATGGAGGTGCACAAGACCAAATTATCGAAAAAACCCCGGCAGAAAAGAAAACCATTATTACCGAGGCGCTTACCAAATTTATTTCTAGTATGGTAGATACCTGCAAAAGCTATGTTAAAGCATGGGATGTGGTAAACGAACCAATGGATGACGGTAGCCCATACAACCTTAAAACCGGCGTAGGCAAAACAAACATGTCCAGCGATGAGTTCTATTGGCAAGACTACTTAGGCAAAGACTATGCGGTGGAAGCCTTTAAATTAGCCAGACAGCACGGAAACACAGGCGACCTACTTTTTATAAACGATTATAACCTAGAGTATAGCATGGATAAATGCAAAGGCTTGATAGATTATGTTAAATATATAGAAAGCAAAGGTGCAAAGGTAGATGGTATTGGTACCCAGATGCATATTTCTACTACCTCTGATAAGCAGAAAATAGCAGAGATGTTCACTCTGCTTGCAGCTACAGGTAAAAAAATCAAGGTATCAGAACTGGATATGGGTATCGGCGATAAAAAGAAAACTGCCCAGGCCACCGCAGAGGATTACCAAGCGCAGGCCGATATGTACAAATACGTTATTGATAAGTATTTTGAGATTATCCCTGCAAACCAACGTTACGGTATTACCATTTGGAGTCCTACAGACAGCCCAGACAATTCAAGCTGGAGAGCCGGAGAACCGATAGGTTTGTGGACCTTGGGCAATTATACACGTAAACCGGCCTATGTTGGCGTTGCGGAAGCTTTAAAAGGAAAATAGCTGAGTTTTGTTGGTTTAATTTAGCAGATATCGGGGGCAATTGCTCCCGATACTTTACTTAATAGATGATTATTTGTTGATATACAAATGGACTACATTTCCCGAAATATGAGTAGGAGATATTAGATTTCCGCAACTCACAAAATCTAAAACCCATGAAATTAAGCGTGCGACTGTTAAGCGCATTGTTTGTACTAATTTTTACTCTACCCTCTAGATCACAGACAATAAGTGATAGCCTTTTTGTAGCCCATGCAACAAATTATACCGTCAATAATTACTTAAACCAATTAAAAAGCGAAGCGCCGATATACGACGGCCAAAAATATCTCCCTGATTTAAGATTGGACGAAAACGGGCATACCCTGTTTCTCAGCAATCAGTACACCAAAGGCTCGGTTGTTTATGATGGACATCTTTTTAACAATGTGGATATGGAGTACGATTTGGTGCATGACCAGTTAGTGCTTTTAAACTACGATAGGGTTAGCGGAATAGTACTTAAACAAGCCCATGTTGACTCGTTTTATCTGCACGGGCATAGCTTTGTTCATATCAGACCTGCTGATATAAAAGCGAAAGAAATACGTCCGGGATATTTTGAGCTTTTATATAACGGCAAGGTTGATTTATTGGCCAAAAGAATAAAAACAATAAGCGAAACCACTACCCAATACAAAGTTAAACGGACTGTTGAGCAACAGGATTTTTATTATGTGCATAAAGACAGCAGTTATATCCGCATACGGAACAAAAAAGATTTGTTCAGCGTGTTTGGCGATACGCATACGTCAAAAGAAAGCCAGCAGTATCTTAAAAGCCAGCATATAAATTTTAGGAAAGATAAGGAAAAAGCAATGCTCGCCTTATTGAAATGGCATGATTCAAAGATGTAATATAATGAAGATTAAGCTATTTCTACTGGTATTTGTTTTTTTAACGGCATTGCGGGGAAGTGCGCAAGAGCGTACCAAGTATTTAAATCTGCACCTCAATAACCAGCCGTTAATGCAATTGGTAAAACAGATTGAATTGCAAACGGGTTATCGTATCTATTATGAAACGGCAGCGTTTGATAGCCTTAAGGTAAACATTAGTGCCGAAAATATGCCGGTAGAAAAAGTTTTTGATCAGGTTTTTACCGGGACAGATTTTTATTATTCTATTTTTAAGAACGCAGTTTTTCTTACGAAGGGCAAGAAAATTTTAACACACCTCCCATCGCAGTTTACCGGTAAAAAAGAAGAAATTGTAAAAGAGAATGAACAGCTGGTAGCAGATCTTTCCACAAAAAAAGTTTCTGTTCCTGCCACGCTTGAAAATAAATTATACACCATTGGCCGCTCAACAAATTCTACCAAGGCCACAGCTACCATCGCCGGAAACGTCAGAAATTCTGAAACAGGAGAGCCAATTCCGGGGGTATATGTTTTTATTGATAATCCCCGTTTGGGCGTAGTTACAGACGCTTTCGGCTTTTATTCTCTTACGCTGCCAAAAGGGAAACATAAGCTCAATGTCAGAAGTGTTGGTTTAAAAGATACTCACCGTCAGATTTTATTGCAGAACGACGGTAAATTGGATATCAACGTGGCAGAGGAGCCTTTTGCATTAAAGGAAGTAGTAATTACTACAGATAAAAGTTCAAATATCCGCCAAACGCAGATGGGGATAGAAAAACTGGACATTAAAACCATTAAACAAGTGCCCACGGTTTTTGGCGAAGCCGATGTGCTGAGGGTGGTGCTTACCCTTCCGGGCGTTAAATCTGTAGGGGAATCAAGCACAGGCTTTAACGTTAGAGGCGGTTCGGTAGATCAAAACCTTATCCTTTTTAACGATGCCACTATTTACAACCCATCGCATTTTTTCGGCTTCTTTTCGGCATTTAATTCCGAAGTGATTAAAGATGTACAACTGTATAAAAGCAGTATACCGGCGAAGTTTGGTGGCCGGCTTTCTTCGGTGCTCGAACTTAACGGTCGCGAGGGAAATAAAAAACAGTTTAGCGGTACGGCGGGCATAGGTTTAATTACCAGCAAACTGAATATAGAAGGGCCTTTAATTAAAGACAAAACATCGTTTATACTGGCCGGAAGAACTACTTACTCTAACTGGATTATGGATGTTTTGCCAAAGAGTACCGGTTATCAGGGTGCAAAGGCCAGCTTTTATGATCTTAATTTAAACCTTAGCCATCAGCAGAATGAGAAAAATAGTTTTTATGCTACTGGGTATTTCAGTAATGATAAATCTAACCTGGCAACAGACACCACTTTCCAGTATAGCAACAGAAACATAGCCTTGCGGTGGAAACATACATTCAACAACAAAATTTACGGCATTTTATCTGCCGGACATGACTATTACAGCTACAATAATTACAGCAACTATAAAGACGATGTAGATTATAGGCTTAAGTTTGACATAGCCCAGAGCAACTTAAAAGCGAATTTTAGCTATTACCCCAACGTTAAATGGAATATAGATTTTGGCGCAAGCACTATTTATTACAAAAACAGCCCGGGTTCGCTTGAACCTTATAGCAACAAATCTTTGGTAATTGCCGATGTGTTACCGAAAGAACAGGCATTAGAAAGTGCTGTTTTTGCCGAGCAACGTTATGATTTAACAGATGCCATTACGTTGAACGCAGGTCTGCGCTATTCGTTCTACAGCTATTTAGGGCCTGCTGATGTAAACTTTTATGCGTCCGGTTTTGAGAAAAACGATGCTAATATCGTTTCGGTAGAATCTTACGGGAACGGCAAACCGATAAAAACATATCATGCGCCAGAGTTCCGTTTGGGTGCCAGATTTGCGCTTAGCCCTGATTTTTCTGTAAAAGCCGGCTACAATACCCAAAGGCAGTATATCCACATGTTGTCTAATACCACATCCGTTTCGCCAACAGATGTGTGGAAGTTGAGCGATTTAAATATTGCTCCGCAAGAGGGTAGTCAAATTTCTTTAGGCTTATATAAAAACTTTAAATCCAATACCATAGAAACATCTTTGGAAGGGTATTTTAAAAAAATCAACAACTTTTTAGATTATAAAAGCGGGGCAGTTTTAATCTTGAACCATAAAATTGAACAGGATGTACTGCCCACCGTTGGCAAAGCGTACGGGCTTGAATTTATGGTGAAAAAGCTCTCGGGGAAACTTAACGGTTGGGTAAGCTACACCTATTCGCGCACCTTTTTAAAAACAGAAGATGTTGCCGGGGGCAATTCTATTAACGGAGGCCAATATTACCCTGCCAATTATGATAAGCCACATGATTTTACGTTGATAGGCAACTACCGGTTTTCGCACCGGGTGAGTTTTTCGCTAAACCTAACTTACAGTACAGGCCGGCCAATTACGCTTCCGGTAGGTAAATATTATTACGAGGGAGGCCAAAGGTTGCTTTATTCTGATAGGAACCAATACCGCATCCCAGATTATTTTAGGTCAGATATTTCGCTCAATGTTTTAGGGAACCACAAAAAAGCCCAGTTGATGCACAATTCCTGGACATTTGGCATATACAATCTTACCGGGAGAAAAAATGTGTTTTCTACCTTTTTTGCTAGCGAAAACAAAATAATTAACGGTTACCAGCTATCGATTTTCGGTACGGCAATACCTTTTATAAGCTATAATATCCGTTTCAGATGAAAACATTGAAACATCTTATACCCGTAGTTTGTCTGCTGGCTTTTTTTGCCTGCAAAGATGCTTTTACGCCCGAAGTTGAGGCCAAGTACAAAAACTTACTGGTAGTAGAAGGCTTTATAAACATTGGCGAAGAAACCACCATCAGGCTTAGCCGCACTGCCGATCTGCAAGACTGGCAAAGCATTATACCAGAAAAAAATGCGGAAGTAAGAATAGAAGGAGACCAAGGCGCATTGGTGCAAGGAACCACAGACAATAACGGGAGGTGCGTGTTACAGACCCAAAATCTGAAACTTACCGAACATTACCGCTTAAAGCTAACAGACGCGAAAGGTAAAATTTATGAAACCGATTATCTGGAGACCAAAGCGGCGCCGGAGATAGACAGCGTAAATTATAAGTTGGAAGGCGAAGGTTTCCGGATATATGTAAATACACATGACCAGGCAAATAAAACAAGATACTATAAATGGGATTATGACGAAACCTGGGAAATCCGGTCGGATCTTAAATCATATTTCGAGTACAAAAACGGACAGGTAGTTAACAGAGACCCAAATTTGAATATTACCTATTGCTGGCGGAATGAACGGTCTGCCCGCATCCTGTTGGGCTCTACAGAGCGTCTTTCGGAAGACAGGTTAACAGAAATGCCCATAAATTTTGTAAAGGGAAATGCGGAAAAAGTGGCTTTTACTTATAGCATATTGGTAAAACAATACGGTTTAACCCAACAGGCCTATCAATATCTACGTAACATCAAGAAAAATACCGAACAGATAGGCGGTATTTTTGACTCGCAACCGTCTGAACTTAAAGGAAATGTTTACTGCGTTTCTGATCCGCAAGAACAGGTACTGGGCTGGATTAGCGCTGGTAGCATGACCAAAAAAAGATTGTTTATTACCGATAAAGATAAGCCAATAGGCCGAAATTGGCTTTATATCCGAGACTGCCAAGCTTTCAACATCACTAAAGATAGTTTAGATTATTATATGAACGGCAACAATGGGATTGTAGACAATATTGGAGACCGCTGGTTAAATATTATAGGCTATGTTATAGGTGACAATAACTGTATAGATTGCCGTTTGCGAGGCTCAAACATTAAACCCGATTACTGGCCAAATTAAGGAGTTAAATGAAGGCTACACCAATAATTATGTTTCTTTTTGCTTTGCTGTTTTGTGCGTGTAAAGATGCGTTTACGCCACAGGTGGATGCAAAGTATAAAAACCTGTTGGTAGTAGAAGGTTTTATCAGTATCGGCACAAGTACTACCATTAAGCTTAGCCGTACCGGTGATTTGCAAGACTGGCAGGTAACCGTCCCCGAAAAAAACGCGGAAGTTACCATAACGGGAAATAAAGGAACGCTTTTAAACGGCTTTTCGGGCGAAGACGGACAGTGCGTTTTAAATACCGAAAACCTTAGTTTAGAAGAAAACTATATGCTTAGCATTAAGCTTGCCGACGGAAAAACTTACCAAACAGCATATTTAGACGGGAAAGCAAGCCCCAAGATAGACAGCCTTAATTTTGCGGTAGAGAGCAAGGGATTTCAGGTGTATATCCATACCCACGATAATTCTGGAAATACCCGCTATTATAAGTGGGACTATCAGGAAACATGGGAAATCAGGTCGCCATTTCCCTCATCGGTTGAATATAAAAACGGCAAAGTGGTAACACGCGATCCCAACATTAATATTCAATACTGTTGGAGCACTTCCAAATCATCACATATATTGTTGGAAACAACAGAACGGCTTACAGAAGATAAGGTTACGTTTTTTCCGCTTATCCATATTATAGGCAACTCTGTAAAGGTAGCCTATATGTACAGCATTTTAGTAAACCAATATGGCTTGACGCCAGAAGCCTACCAATACCTGGTAAATATGAGGAAAAATACAGAGCAAATTGGAAGCATATTCGACTCGCAGCCTTCTGAACTTCAAGGGAATATTGTTTGTACGTCAAATCCCGGAGAACAGGTAATAGGTTGGGTTAGTGCCGGCACAGTATCGCAAAAGAGATTGTTCATCAGCTATAAAGACAAACCCGCCGCCAGCTATGATTGGGTTTACCGGCAATCCTGTGAAGCTTTCATCTCCTCGCAAGACAGCCTTTTATATTATTTAGGCGGTAATAAGTTAATTATCGATGAACAGCTGAGGGACGGAAAGGTCAAATATTCCATGAGTTCGAGAGAATGCATCGATTGCCGGTTAAGAGGCTCAAACATCAAACCCGATTATTGGCCAAATTAAAGATCATCAATGAAAAATATAATTGCATTTTTTCTTTTGATAAACGCATTAGTTTTAAATGATGCCCATGCCCAGCAAACAAGTGCCGGTAAGTTAAGGGGCAGTTTTGATAAATATCTTGAACATAATTTTCAGGAGAAAATATATATGCATACCGATAAGGATGCCTACTTGGCCGGAGAAATTATCTGGTTTAAAATATACAATGTTGAGGCCTATACCAACCGACCTGTTGAGGTGAGCAAAGTGGCTTACGTGGAGCTATTGGATAGCCAAAATAAAGCGGTATTGCAGGCCAAAGTAAAACTGCAGGACGGGCAGGGGAGTGGCACATTGTATGCGCCTGTAAATTTACCGTCGGGGAGTTACATTCTGCGGAGTTATACCAGCTGGATGAAAAACGCTGATGCGGCGTATTACTTTCATAAAAGCCTGGATATATACAACACACTGAAAGAGGAACCTTTAGAACCGCATACAAAAGCAGGATCTTTTGCCCTTCGGTTTTTCCCTGAGGGAGGTAATTTGGTTTCGGGCTTAACAAGTAAAGTTGCGTTTAAAGCGGTTGATGAAAACGGAAACAATTTTCCGTTTAAAGCCATAGTTCTTAACAGCGCCAATGATACTGTGGCTAGTTTTAGCTCCACAAAAACAGGAATCGGGAGCTTTGAGTTTACGCCAAACAGCAAGCAAACTTATAAAGCAATTGTAAAGCCTTTAGCGGCCAGCGCCTTTACGGTTCTGTTGCCCCAAATTTTTGAGAACGGAGCGGTTATGTCGCTCAAAAATGATGGCTCCAATATTTCTGTGTCGCTACAAAATAAGTTGCAACAGCAGGGCATGTTTACGCTGTTTGTACATTCGGGCCATAAAACAGTTTTTGTAAAAACGGTAGGAGCGCAAGGCCCGGAAAGCAGCTTTACCGTTCCTTTAGATTCTTTGGGCGCCGGCATATCTCATTTTACGCTGTTTGGGCCTAACGGAAATGCACTTTGCGAACGCCTCTTCTTTAAAAAACCTACAAACTTATTAAACATCAACCTGCGGACTAATCAACCAAATTACACTCCCCGGGAAAAAGTGCGATTGCATATTGAACAGAAAAATAGCATAGGCTTGCCGGCCGGGTCTAAATTTTCGGTCAGCGTTTATAAAGCCGATACGGTTGCCAATTATGAAGATATTGTTACCAGTTTATGGCTAACTTCAGAACTAAAAGGAAAAATAAAAAACGCCAGTTGGTATCTCAGCGAAGCTTCTGCCGAGGATATAGACAAGCTGATGCTTACACACGGTTGGCGGCGTTTTAAATGGGAGGATGTTTTACAAGAAAAAGAACATCAGCCTAAATATCTGCCCGAAGTTGACGGGCATATTGTAAGCGGAAGGCTTAGCAGCACATTAAGCAATGTATCTGTTGCCAACCGCATGGCCTTTCTTTCTGTGCCTGGGCGCAACTATCGCTTTTATACCTCGTCATCCAACAGCAATGGCGAAATTAATTTCTATACCAGAGATTTTTATGGCGGCAACGAAGTGATAGCGCAAACAGATTTCCGTACCGATAGCCTGTTGCATATTGAAATAAATTCGCCTTACTCCAGCCTGTTTGCTAGTGGTATTGACGGAGTTTTTAATTATAGCCCCAATCAGCACAGCTTGTTGCAGAGAAGTGTAGCTACGCAGGTAAACAACATCTATTTTTCTAAATATCTCAACAAAGAAACTGCCAGACAGGCAGATACCTCATTCTTTTACAGCAAGCCCGATAAGATTTACAAGCTAGACGATTATGTTCGCTTTACCACCATGGAAGAGGTTTTAAGAGAATACGTGCCCGAAGTGATGGTATCGCAGCGGAAAAAGAATTACCAGCTTACGGTTTTTGATACTAAGCTTAATGCATTTCACAATGGGGCTCCTTTTGCCTTGTTAGATGGTGTCCCGATATTTGACGACGGGAATACCGTTATTGCCACAGACCCCAGAAAGTTGCAACGGATAGAGATTGTAGACGGGAGCTATTTGTACGGGAGAAACAGTTTTTCGGGGATTTTAAGTTTGCATAGCTATAAAGGTGATATGGCAGGCTATCAGCTACCAAAAACGGCGTTGGTGATAGATTACGATGGCCTTCAAAAAGAACGACAGTTTTACTCGCCGATGTACAACGGTGATACCGCCAACCGCACCCATATGCCCGATTACAGGACAACTTTATTTTGGGAGCCACACCGCCAGATTGGTAAAAACGGGGAAACAGAACTGGAATTTTATACTTCTGATTTAGAAGGTGCTTACGTGATAAATGTGCAGGCTCTTTCAGAAAACGGGGAAGCAGGAAGTGCGATAGCTTCTTTTAAAATTTTAAAAGAACAATAACCAACAATGATAAACAGTAAACAAATTCAATACTTAAAAGCCCAATAAAATGAAAAGAAACCTATACTTGTTTTTTGCGTTTATTTTAGTTTTTATAGCCTGTAAAAAAGAAGAAAAAGCTAAAAAAGACAGTGCTGCTATATTTTCGGTCAAAGCTATTACGATTCCGGTTCAAGCTGGAAAAGCAGAATTTACCATCAAATGGTCTTATGCAGAGTGGGAGATATCAACAGATCCGACCGGCTTTATTAGCGGATTTACTTATTTAAAAGGCGGTAGTTCTGATCATAGCAGCACTACCAAGGTCAATTTCAATTATTTGGCCAACAACACCATTGTAGAGAGAAAACAGGATATTATACTTACCAATAAAACTACCGGCGCTAAAACTACGCTCACTGTAACGCAAGAAGCGCCTATGCCGGTAAAAGTTTCTATAGATTCAAGTATAGAATATCAGGAGATTGACGGTTTTGGTTTCTCCTCGGCCTGGTGCGGTACCCTTAGTGCGGCCAAAAACAATTCACTTTATAATACCTTGGGGTTTTCCTTGCTCAGGATACGTGTGGACCAGAATAAGAATAACTGGGGAGAGGAGATTGCAAATTCAGCGGCAGCACACGCGGCCGGTGCAAAAGTACTCGGGTCTGAATGGTCTCCGCCCGTAGCTTGGAACAGTAATGGAAAAAGTACCGGGGGTTATTTGCTCCCTCAATATTATGCGGATTATGCCAATTATCTAAAGGAGGCTGCAAATACCATCAAGCTTGATTACGTATCGTTCCAAAATGAACCGGATATGGGCGCTATTGATCCTAGCGGGGTAGTTTCCTGGACCGAGAGCCAGATGCGCACATTTTTAATAGATCACTCGGCTACTATCGGGAAACCTATTGTGTATGCCGAGTCATTTAGTTTTAACGATGCTTATACAGACCCTGCGCTTAACGATGCATCTGTGGCTAGCAAGATCGCTATTATAGGCGGGCACTTATATGGCGGTGGATTATACACGCATCAGAATGCTTTAGATAAAAGGAAAAAGATATGGCAAACAGAACATTACGTGGCAAACAGCCGTGATAATATCAACAATGCATTAATCCAAGCTAAAGAAATGCAAGACTGTATGAACCACCAGATGAGCGCTTATTTTTACTGGTGGGTTAATGATAATGATGCTTCTGTAAACCTGGTAAACCAAAGCGGTGCGATATATAAAGCAGGTTATGTTGCGGGGCAGTTTGCAAAGTGGATAACTCCGGGGAAAGTTCGTATAGCGGCTAGCTACAATCCAAGTCCTGATACGTATGTTACCGCCTATGCTAAAGGCGGAATTGTTGTGGTTGCGGTAAATAATGGTGACACTCCGGTAAGTCATTTGTTCTCTTTTTCTAATGTATCTGGCTTAAGTACTATGGAAGTTAACAGAACATCTGCAACTGAGGATATGGACTATAAAGGAACTGTTAAATTATCTAATAATGCTTTTTCTTATACACTTCCTGCTAAAAGCGTAACTACTTTTCATCAGTATTAATTGTTTTTACCATGTTTTCATCAAAAAGAAAAAATACGCTTAACGGCAAATACCTAAATACAAAGAGTGCTCTACTTAATCAATAAAGTAACAATAATATTAACCCATTTAAAGATGAGAAGAACCATAGCCTTATTAACGGCTCTGTTTATATTTTTTATTGCCTGTAAAAAAAAGGATGATGTAGTAAAAGACTCAAGCATTGGCTTTAATGTGTCAGAAATTACCGTTCCAAGCACTGCCGGAACAGGCGAACTTACCATAAAATGGTCTTATACAGAATGGGAACTTTCTACGTCTTCAGGAGGTTTTTTGTCAGGATTTACCTATTTGAAAGGCGGAAACGAAAACCAAAGTAACAGTACCAGAATTAGCTTTAAATACACTGCAAACAATAAAGCTACGGCTAGGACACAGGAGATAACCGTTACCAACAAAAAAACGGGCGCTAAAACTACATTAAACGTAAAACAAGCTGCCCCGGCACCTATAGAACTCAGCTTTGACCCAAGTATCACCTATCAGGCGGTTACCGGTTTTGGTGGGATGAACAATGTTTGGGCAGCGCCACAGCTCAGCACCGCCGAGGTGGAAAAGATGTATTCAAAAGATGGTCTCGGCTATAACATGATGCGGATTATGATTTATCCCAACAAAGCAGATTGGGGCCGTGATGTGGCTACAACCCTAAAGGCACAATCTTTAGGCGCAAGAATTTTAGCATCTCCATGGACACCGCCCTCTGCAATGAAAAGCAGCAATAGCAACCTTCACGGCTACCTTCTGCCAGAAAAATATGCCGACTATGTACAGCACCTTAATGATTTTATTGCCTTTATGAAAGATAAGGGCATCACCATAGAGGCTGTTTCTATTCAAAACGAGCCGGATTGGAGTCCAGAATACGACGGTTGCGAATGGTCGCCGACGCAAATACTTGATTTTATAAAAAACTACGCCGGAGGCATCAACGCCAAAGTGCTTGCTGCAGAAGCGGTCAACTTTAAGAAAATGTACACGGACCCTGTGCTTAACGATCCGGTGGCGGTAAACAACTTAGATATTGCCGGTGGCCACTTGTATGGCGGCGGCTTGCAAGACTATCCTTTGGCGCGGCAAAAAGGCAAAGAAATTTGGATGACAGAGCACCTCTTAAACGAGGTGAACGACGGAATGGGCTGGGCGCAAGCCTTAGTTCTCGCCAAAGAACTGAATGATTGCATGGAGAATAACTTTAACGCTTACTTCTGGTGGTACTTAAAAAGATCGTACAGCATGTTGGGCGATGGAGATAAAGGCACCACCATGGGCCAAACGCTAAAGAGGGGCTACGTGCTTTCTCATTACGCTAAATATGCAACCGGCCGTACCAGGGTACAAATTGGGAAAGTTGCAAATAACAGCGAAATTAGCGTCACCGCATATAAAGGCCAGGATGATATGACGATGGTTTTTGTCAATAGTGGCGCTACAACCGTTCCTGCTTTAAATATCAACCTGCCGCTAAGCGTTAAAAGTGCAAATGCAGTAATTACCTCAGAAACATTAGATATGGCCGAGCATAGCGTAGCACTCAATGCAGAGAAAACTGCACTAACTTTGAGCCTGCCGGCCAAATCAATT
>NZ_MBTA01000029.1 GCF_003609575.1 Pelobium manganitolerans
AAAAATTGATAAAAGCCTGCAAATCAGATGATTTCAGGCTTTTTTATTTTAAGGTAAACGCTAAAATATGTAAATACTCTCTATTTAAACGAGAGTATATCGAGAGTATTTAGATAGTACCGGCAGCACTCTCGACTTGGACGGATAACACACTGATAAAGAAGCCGTTCAGTCATCGAACATCTTGATTTTGGTTAGTTGCAGAAATACTTTTGTTTAACTTTTAATCCCAAAATTATGAGTACTTTAGTCCAGCTTCACTTTTATCTTAAAACTCCCAAAGCTTACACCGGTGGCCCTATGCCGGTTTATTGCCGGATCACAGCGGGAGGAAAAAGAACCGAAATCTCGCTCAACAGGAAATGTGAACCCTCCAAATGGTCAAAAAAAACCTGCCGCGCCACCGGAAACCGTGAACCCGAAAGGATGCTGAACAGATGTATCGACCAATTGCAGGTCAAGATCTATGACGCCCAGGAGTTCTTGTCGAAAAATAACGAGACAATCAGCACAATGTCCCTGCGTGATAAAATATTGGGCACAACAGAAAAAGTCCGGACGATATTGGGCGTTTTTGAAGAGCACAATTCAAAGGTAGAAGCGCTGACAGGGAAAGAGTTTGCAGCCGGCACGCTGGAGCGGTACAGAACATCGTTTAAGCATACCGCTGACTTTATCCAATGGAAATACCGCGTAAAAGATATGGATATCAGAAAGATAGACCACCAGTTTATCACCGAGTACGATTTTTATCTGAGGACCGTGCGCAGCTGCGCAAATAACACGGCGGTCAAATACATCAAAAACTTTGGGAAAATCATCCGGATATGCCTGGCGAACGGATGGATCACTGTGAACCCGATGCTGAACTACAAACCGAAAGTCAAAAAAGTGGACCGCGTTTTCCTGACGGCGGAAGAACTGGATGCGCTCAGCAACAAAGAATTCAGGATTGAGCGCGTTGCGCAGGTGCGCGACGTTTTTGTATTTTCATGCTATACCGGCCTTGCTTATGCTGACGTAAAAAAGCTGAAAAAGGAGGAAATTATCAAAGGTGTGGACGGGCACGAGTGGATTTATACGCACCGCCAGAAAACCGACGTGGCCTCGCGGATCCCATTGCTGCCGCCCGCCAAAAAGATACTGCAAAAGTATGAAGACCACCCTAAATCCATTGCAGAAGGAACTGTTCTGCCGGTGCTGAGCAACCAAAAGATGAACGCTTATTTAAAAGAAATTGCAGATACCTGCGGTATTGAAAAAGAGCTCACCTACCATATCGCAAGGCATACTTTTGCCACCACCGTAACGCTTTTGAACGATGTGCCGATAGAGACCGTCTCTAAAATGCTCGGCCACAGCAGTATTAAAATGACCCAGCATTACGCTAAGATTTTAGATGTTAAAATCGGCCGGGACATGGCGCATCTAAGGGAGAAATTTTCTTAAAATTGAGTTTGCAAAGTCCCAGTTAGAGGTTTGACTGGGACTCTTTATGGGTGTTAAATACAGCCAATATTATCTGCATTAGAAAACTCATTACACCTAATATATTTCACCTAAACTATGTGATTTTTCTAGACATCCTGCTTTCTTTTGCGCCTTTTCCTGCGTGTCTTTTTCAGCTGGCACGTCAAGGTTTCGTTACACAAATTCTCCCGCGTTTACGCTCGGTTTACCGTCATCCGAACGTCCTCAGGACAGTCCGGTTGAGGTTGTTTGCCAGCCCGTTCAGGTCTTTCCGTAGCTTGATCAGCTCTTCCATCAGCCCGTCCAGAGAGGCGTTGCGGTAGGTTGCGACTACCGGTTTCTCCAGCAGTATTTTGCGGGCGTAACCGCTCAGCTTCCTCTGCGTGGTCTTCAGGAAAGCTTTATGGATCTGTATCTTTTCGCTCTCGGACAGCCTCAGGTGCAGCCATTGGTTTCTGTTCTGTTTTCTCTCTTTTTCCATTGTCTTTATCTAATAGCTTCCAGCGCCCACGACTCCGGAGTTAGGGCGCCAAAAAAACCGGTTGTGACACAAACGGACATCTTGCCGTTTGCAGGAACGTGGCAAACTGCCATTTTTTGGGGCTGGGGGTTAGAGTTTCAGTGCCTGTTTTGATTTTCTGGAAAAGCCTTTCATAATCAGCCATTCATTAAGGTCGTTGTATGGCCGGTAAAGCTTGCTACAGTCGACAAATTTCGGGGACGATTTTAAAGCGTTATGCGTAATCTTATTGCCGGTGGGGTCATTGTCAAGGTATAGCTCAACTGTTTTGTAACGCTCCAGGAAAGGTTTCGACTTTTCGAACTGGCCGGTGCCGTTGAGGACCATGATGTCATGGAGGACCGGGAACTTGTCTTCAACGGTTACATAGCTGAGGAAATCCATGAAGCCTTCAAAAACTTTTACAGTATTGGAGTTTCTGCAGAAAGTGCTCGAGCTTTTGGGCGCGCTGCTGTATTTGTAGAACGCGCTCCGTATCTCATATCCCCCTAAGTCGTTCTTGAAACCTACTCCCCTGAAGTTGCGCGGACCGACAACAATCCCCACGGTATCCTCATTGAAAACTGGAGAATATTATTGAACAAAAACATCAACCCCATTAATGCACCAGCCAATGAAATCAGCAACTATTAACCTGAGGCCCACACCTATTCCTATCTCTAAGTACCTCTTTCAAAAAATGGAAGCGGTTAAACGCCGAAGTGCCGTCTTTTTGAACAGATACGTTAACGATGCACCTCCCAAAAAAACGAAAGTTCTGTTTGCGGTTTTAGCAGTCTGTTCGTCTGTTAATTGTGTAATCCTTTTGTTGGGAAACAGCCCCTTAAAAGTTTCAAAAATAGTGTTGCCTACGCCAAATGACGCTAAAGTCAGCGTAGATAGTCTTAATAAAATTGAATTTGTATACAAAAACCTCATTAAAAACAAACCATGAAAACTTTCAGTTTAAACCCCACAGCGGCCACAAAAAAACTTTTGTACGTTTTTCCTCTTTTTCTGATTCCTTTTTTGACCCTCTTATTTTGGTTAGCCGATGGTGGACAAGCCGCAAAGGCAACGCTACCTGAAAACAGAAAACTGCTCACAGATTTACCTGCACCAGACCTTAAGGGCAACCGTAACCTTAGCAAAATCGGTTCTTATGAAGAGGCGGAGAAAGATTCCGCCGAACAGCAGAACGAAATCGGAAACGACTTTTGGTTTGGCAAATACTTCGGTCCAACAAGTGGAAATTCCGATTATTCGGAAAGCGGCGTTGGCAGTTTAAACCAGCAAGAAGAACATCTGAACACAAAACTGGAAAAGCTCGAAAAAATTTTAAATGCACCGGCGCCCCAAGCAAACACTACGGACAGAGAACCATTTGCGGACGAGACAACGCACCTTAAGCGATTAGAACCTGACCCAGAAATGGAACAGCTGGACGGTATGCTGAATAAAATATGGGAGATCCAGCATCCAGGCTTGGAGAAAGACAATGCTCCAAAAATGATGATGCGAAAAAGCTTTGAAGCGGTACCTGCAGTAATTGAAGGCAAACAAAAAGTTTCGCAGGGCGCGGTCGTAAAGCTTAAACTATTAGAAGCTGTAGAGATCAACCATACTTTTATCCCCAAGAATCATTTTATTTATGGAACATGCCAGATTACCAATCAAAGGCTTAAAACCAAACTTACGAACATCAGGCTAGGCAACTTGATCATCCCGGTAGATATTTCGGTATACGACCGTGCTGACGGTATGGAGGGGATAAATGTGCCTGATGCTATCTTATCGGAAGCTACAAGAACCGGATCTATCAGTGCTGTGGAAAGCCTGCCGTTATTACCTTTCGATGAGTCGGTACAGGCGCAACTAGCCGGAGCAGGGATATCTGCCGCAAAAGGCCTGTTCACCAAAAGGCAAAGAAAAATCCGCATTAAACTCAAAGACGGCTACCAATTGCTGTTGAAAGACAATACCGTGAAATCTATTTTTTAACTCTTAAACATAATACCCATGAACATGAAAAATTTAGAGTATTTGAGCAACCAAGTGTTTTATTCCGGCTTTGGCCGAGGACTGGAACAGGAATTAAAAGACAAACTGGAACTGGGAGACAAATCGTTTAGCCTGGCCTACAACGGCGAGTACGGAACGGACAAAATATCGGCTGTGCTTAACTTCTCGAAATCTGCTACCAGCGAACTGTATTTCTTTAACAGTTACGATCTGGCTCTGCATAAATCGAACGGAAAGAGCTTGAACCAACGCTTCTTTATCGGCAAAGAAAACAACATTACCCAAAAAGAAGCCTACAATTTACTATCAGGGCGCGCCATCTATAAAACCTGGACAAAACTGGAAAAGGTTGGCGAAGGTACCGAAGTAAAATATCAGCCGACGGAGGAAAAATATGACGCATGGTTGCAGCTTGACCTCGCTACCCCGGATGAACACGGAAATTATAAAGCACAGCGCTACCACGAAAATTACCATTATGACATTGAGAAATCAATCGACGATCTCGGTTTTTCGTCCGGCCAGAATGCCCTATCAAAAGAACAATTGATAGAGTCTTTGAAAAAAGGAAACAGGCAGGCAATGGTGATGATGGACGGAGATAACTCTGTAAAGATATTTATAGAAGCGAATCCGAAGGAACGCACTTTAAATGTTTATGAACCGAAACCAAAGCAAGAGCTGGAGAAAGCAGCTAAAATTCCTTCAGAAACCACGGTCAAAAAAGATGGCAAAAAGCAGAAAAAACAGAGCGTGTGAAATAAAGGATGATTTCTTTTTGATGCCTTTGAGGAACTTCCTCGAAGGCATTAAAAAAGACCCGCGCATTAGGACCACGCACACCGCTTTGTATCTGACTTTGTACGGATTATGGCTAGAGAACAACGCTGCCGCTTTCTTTCCCGTGCCCAGAGCTGTTGTAATGCAAAAAGCAAAAATATCCAGCAAAGCAACCTGGCACCAAGCGATAGCTGAACTTGACGAATACGGTTACCTGAAGTACTGCCCTACCCGGCAAAAAACAAATGTGAGTACCGTTTCACTTTTAACACAAGAACCATGAATATTGAAATATTGACAAAAGCAGATTTACAGACCTTCAAAACCGAGCTACTGAACGACATCAAACAACTTTTCACCAACAAAAACTCCGATAACCAAAAATGGCTGAAAGGAATTGACGTAAGGAAGCTGTTGAATATTTCCGCCGGAACCTTACAGAATTTAAGGATAAATGGAACGCTGAACCCGTCCAAAATTGGCGGAACCTTATTTTACAACAAGCGCGAAATTGAGAAAATGCTGGAGGCTAACCATGGATAGTATATTAAATGCTTTTTTAGAAAAGGCAAAAAGCGAACCCCAAATCGGGGCTACACATATCAGTCTTTTTTCAGCGATACTCTCGCTGAAAAAAGCTGGCTGTGAATCCTGCATCGTATGTCGGAGGGTGTTAATGAGGTTGAGCAAAATCAAATCTTTTTCAACTTACCATAAGTGCATTCACGATTTGGTAAAGATGGAATCAATTGTTTACACGCCATCTTTTGAGCCAAGCGGGAAGACGAGGGTGAGGGTTTGTGGTTAATGGTTTAAATTAACATAAGTTAGGTTAAGAACCAACCATTAGTTTTTTGATCCTGTTGCTCGAATTGAATGCTAAGAGAAGAGCGTCAAACGAATTAAACAGGAAGATGTCTTGTCGCCGAGCAACGCCTTGCGTGATGCGGCTTTCAAATGTCTCTAAGTCGTCGTTCACAAGTTCAATTGTAGTTCCTTTTCAGCATGATTTTCTCCGTTTAATTCAGCTTTGCCCTTTTCATCTTTCTCAGCTTAGTCGCAAACCGAAAAGCAGTTCGGCAGAAGCGGACCGCAACAGCAATTTCAGAAAATGGTCGTAGAAAGTCGTCCCCTTAAACGAGCCCCGTAGCTGTGACTTTATACAGTCCGCGTAAAAGGATTAAATCTTCCTAACCGGTCACTGCGGAACAGCAACATCAAACTGATCATCTCGTGTCCGTGTATGCCTGCCTTTCGGTTGTGTCTGTCCAAGTTCCTGCCTTGATACGCATGTCCTTCAAGATTGGAAGAATTTCTTTGCATAAACCGTCTACTTTGACAAATATTTTTCGGACTTATCTCTAAGCATATCAAGTGTATTTTTGGCTTAAAATCTATTTCTTAAAACTTTAGGTATACTGAACATAAGTTAGATTATTTAAGTACCGTAAAATTAAAATTCAAGTTTCTCACATCTGTGAAAAGCGGCAAATTTGTCACTAGCATGGCAAACCATTGTTACAGCTTAATGTATATTTTTTTCCTATCCATTACATAGGCAACAATCCACATTACGATCATGTAAACAATTGCAAACATTAACGACGCATTCTTTTCATTGAAGTAAGGCGAGAACAATTGGCCATATATTAGATTCTTAAGCGAAATATCATTAAAATTTACAAGGTGCAGAATAGACATAGCAATGCCCGATAAAGCATAAATAAAAAGAGGATTTTTACCAAAGACCTCAAAAAAATAACTCCATTTTGTAAAGTTTAGAAAATCGATCACTACAAATAAAAACGTTAAAACCAACAGTGACCAGCCACCGCTAAATAGAACATATGAACTGCTCCATAAAGGTTTGTTTATAGGAAACGCAGTGTCCCACAGATAGCCTAAACCAATCATCAATAGACTTGCTATAAATAACAACGGAACAATTTTTTTAGGCTGTTTTACCTCCTTAATTACAATTCCCGTTAAATAGCCGATTATAACTGTTACTATCGAGGGGAGAGTACTCACTAACCCTTCCGGATCGAAGGGAACGCCATAATGCTGGTAAAGATGACGCTCCCCGAATATATAAACATCAACCTTTCTTACCAAATTACTTTCAAGACTTAGCGGTGATGGAAAATCTCCAAAAAATTGCAACAGTGGCCAATAGCCCAATAAGATGATTAAGCCAATCCAAGCGATTAAGCGCCAACTAAAGTAGTACGCTAGAAGAGTCGTGACAAGATAGGTAAGAGCTATGCGCTGAAGAACACCAAAAATTCGATAGTCAGAAGGCTTAGCAAAAACAATGTCATCACCAATGTAACTATAAAAAGGGAAATTGCTGATTATGAATCCGATTGCATAAATTAAAAAAGATCGAATAAGCACCTTATTAAAGAAAACTGTTGCTTCCATGTTCTTTAACTTGTCTATGGTAAAACTTATAGCAATACCTACGATTACAAGAAAGGCCGGAAAAACAAGATCTGTACCTGTGAAGCCATTCCATTTTGCATGACGAAGTTGTCGGTAAACTGCGTTATGGTTTCCTGCATTGTTAACTAATATCATAAATGCTATCGTTAGCCCACGAAAAACGTCTAAAGTTAAAAACCGCCCTCCATTTGTTGCCATGATTTTGAGATTTTATTATTAAAAAAACTATATGATATAAAGACCTAGTTGGGCTCTTATTAGTAAGAAGTATCTTTTTTTGATAATTCAATCGCGGAACGTCCAAAAGTTTAAACGTACGAGGAATTAGAAGATTTTTGCTTACGTGCACTTAAATAGAACCAAATCAAACCCAAGACCGCCACGGCAACCCCCGCTAAACACCCAATTGCTGGCGAGAGGCTAAAACCTTCTGGCGCAATCAATAAATAGCTGGTTATGACCGCAGTCATGAAAGAGGCGGGAACTAAGGCGATGATATATTTTTTTTTGTTTTTGTAAAGATATATAGTAATCGTCCACAGAACTATTGTAGCCAAAGTTTGATTAGTCCATGCAAAATAACGCCACACTATCCCAAAATCCAGTTGCATCAATAGAATAGCAATAGCAAATAGTGGTATACTTATTAAAAACCTATTTTTTAGAAGGTCCTGGCGTTGTTTGAAAATATCCGCAATAATGATTCTAGCGCTCCTAAAGGCTGTGTCACCAGAAGTTATAGGTGCCGCTACTACTCCTAATAAAGCCAATATACCTCCTAAGCTACCTAAAAGAGAGTGGGATATCTCATTAACTACAAAAGCCGCATTCCCCTTTTGGGCCGTCATCACCGCATTCAGATCACTAGGTCCTCCATAAAAAGACATTCCTATTGCCGCCCATATTAACGCGACTATACCTTCTGTAACCATCGCACCGAAAAAAACAGGGCGTCCCTGTTTTTCATTGGTCATGCAACGCGCCATGAGCGGTGATTGCGTGGCGTGAAAGCCCGAAATTGCGCCACATGCTATTGTCACAAACACAAACGGAAAAATTGGAAATGAATCGGGCTGGTTGTGGAAGTTACGAAGGGTATTGAAATTCACTTCAGGAACCTGTATTTTATTGACGAACATCATCGCTAAAATCCCAAATGCCATAAATAGTAGTGCTACCCCAAATACCGGATAGATTTTGCCAATCAGTTTATCTATTGGTAATATTGTAGATAGGACATAGTAAATAAAAATTATCGCCACCCAAAACATAGTACCGCCAAACCCATCCGCAATGTCTACCAAAATCTTTGCAGGTCCCATAATAAAAACTGTACCTACCATAATTAGTAAGACCACCGAAAATAAACGCATAAAGTGCTTCACGTTGTCTCCTAAATAATACCCACAAATTTCGGTTATACTCTCTCCCTTATGCCTAATAGAGAGCATTCCTGAAAAATAATCATGGACGCCCCCTGCCAAAAGCGTTCCCAACACAATCCACAAAAAAGCTACCGGCCCCCACATGGCTCCCGCTACAGCACCAAATATGGGCCCTAAGCCTGCGATGTTTAAAAATTGAATTAAAAATATCTTCCAAACCGGTAAAGGGACAAAATCTACTCCGTCCTGTTGCGCTATTGCCGGAGTTGCACGGTTTGGATTTACACCAAAAATACCTTCGCAAAATTTGGATATTAAAAAATAGCCCACAATTAGGACAAAAATTGAAATAAGGAAAGAAATCATAACGGCTCTAGGTTATCTGAACGCTAACTTATTAAATTTTATTTATAAGTTCTCGAAAATATTTAGCCTTATAAAAATCTTTTAGCATAAAATTTTTAGTGAACTGTAAATCACTATATTTGAAAAAATCACTAAGCTCAAAAAAATTTACCGAATATCTGTGTTTGCTTAAGATAATGGGCTTATAAATAACCTTTAACTGAAAAAGTTATGACTTTTTTTGATGAGCTAGTGAATGAGAACATCACTGGCGTAGCATATAAAAATATTAATATTAAAAAGTCTGTGTTATCTTATTTTGCTAATACAGGGAATTCAACGATCGCAGAATTATGCAAGGAATTGGGACTCAGCGCTCCAAAAATCAACAATATATTTACTGACTTGATTGAAGATGGGTTGGTTAAAGCTTATGGCAAAGTTGACTCAACCGGCGGCAGACGCCCAAAAATTTATGGTTTAGTGCCAGAGTCAGCTTTTTTTATTGGTGTCGATATTAAACAAGACCATATTAACATTGGCGCTTCCGACTTACAGAAAAATATTATTAAGCTGCTGGATAACCAACCATTTTTACTCACCAACGAAAAAGAATCGCTACAAAAGCTATGTAAACTTATCAAATCTTTTATCAAAGAGCTAAACGTTCCTAAAGATAAAATTTTGGGAATCGGAGTAAATTTAAGCGGGCGCATTAATTATGCAACTGGCTATAGTTATAGCTTTTTTCATTTTGATGAAGAACCTTTGAGCAAGATTATGGAACGTGAAATTGGCTATAAAACGTTCTTGGAAAACGACTCGCGTGCAATGGCTTTTGGAGAGTTTAATTCGGGAATTGTGAAAGACGAGAAAAACGTGCTATACCTCAACTTGGATTACGGTTTAGGGATGGGAATTATGATTAATAGCCAATTATATTATGGCAAATCCGGGTTTGCGGGCGAATTTGGCCATATCCCTATCTTTGAAAATGAAATTATATGCAGATGTGGCAAAAAAGGATGCTTAGAAACCGAAGCCTCGGGCTGGGCATTGGTAAGGATGTTTAAAGAAAGACTGCGCAATGGTTCCTCTTCGCTGATTAGGACAGAAATAGATGATATAGACCTAAATGCAATTATTGATGCCGCAAATAATGATGACACCTTAGCAATAGAATTGATAGCTGAAGTGGGCAGCAATTTAGGAAGAGGAATTGCTCTACTAATTAACGTGTTTAACCCCGAACTTATACTCATGGGCGGTATACTGTCGTCAACCGGCGAGTATCTTCGCTTACCTATTAAAAGTGCCATCAATAAATACTCCTTAAGCCTTGTACATGCCGACACGCAACTAAAAACGTCTAAACTTGGAGAGAGAGCGGGCGTTATTGGTGCATGCCTTTTGGTTCGCAACCGTTTGTTGGCATTGCACTAGCAATCGCACAAACTGACTGGAATATTTATTGCTAAGCCTCCTTCGGCGGTCTCTTTATATTTTGCATTCATATCCAGTGCGGTTTCCCACATGGTTTTCACCACATCGTCTAAAGAAACTTTAGCAAGATCCGGACTACCATTAAGCGCAAGCTGAGCTGCTGTAATTGCTTTCATTGCGCCCATTGTATTCCGTTCTATGCAAGGTATTTGCACCAGTCCAGCTACCGGATCACAGGTAAGCCCAAGGTGGTGTTCCATAGCTATTTCGGCAGCCATTAAACATTGGCCGGGGCTACCGCCCAAAACCTCTGTTAAGGCAGAAGCAGCCATAGCAGAACTCACGCCTATTTCGGCCTGGCAACCGCCCATGGCGGCAGATATTGTTGCACCGTTTTTGAATATAGCGCCTATTTCAGCGGCATTAAGCAAAAAATCTTTAATCTTCCGCTCCGAAGAGCCTTTGCAAAAAATAATATAGTACAACAAAACTGCTGGGACTACGCCAGCCGAGCCATTTGTCGGCGCGGTTACTATACGACCAAAGTTTGCGTTTTCCTCATTTACAGCAAGTGCAAAACAACTTACCCATGCCAAGGTGTATTGGAAACCATTGCCACTATTGCGGATGGCTGTTAACCAGCTAGAAACATCCAAGTAAAGCTTACCGGCTAAAAGCTGATGGTTATGTATGGCCGCCCGTCGCCGAACGTTTAAACCTCCGGGTAAAACGCCTTCAGTATTACAGCCTTTATACACACTTGCTAACATCATCTGCCAAATATGGTCTAATTCGGCATAAATGACATTTTTGTCTTTTTTAACTTTCTCGTTCTCTAAAACTACGGCACTAATAGATAGCCCGCTTTTATTACACCACTCTAGAAGCTGTGTCGCATTATTAATCGGATATGGTACTGTATTTTCGTGGTCTTCAATTTTTTCTTCAGATTCTTTCTGAATCATACCTCCGCCCATAGAGAAATAAGTTTCTTGTAAAATATGCCCGCCAATGCTAGCTTTAAAAGTTAGTCCGTTGGGATGAAAGTCCAATGTTTCGTCTTTCAAAAAAACAATATCGTTTTTTACAGAAAAAGGAACAGTATGTTTGCCAGCCAACAATATTGTTTGGCTTTGTGTGATATTTTCGATTTCAGCATTGAGCGTATTTAAATCCATCTCTACCGGATCGAAGCCCGCTAAACCTAGGGTAATAGCTTTGTCTGTTCCGTGACCAACACCGGTTTTAGACAAAGAACCGTACAAAATCACGGTGATAGAAGATACCCCTGAAAAAGCCCCGCACTTTTGTTTTATAAGTTTAAGAAAAGCCTGCGCTGCTCTCCATGGCCCTAATGTATGAGAGCTTGATGGGCCAACACCCACCTTAAGAATATCAAAAACAGAAACGCGAGATTGTATCATTTAGTAATGTAAAACTTATGTATGGCCTAATTTAGTTTTCGGTGTAATGCAGCCGGATAAGTATCACCGGTTGCCGTACCTTCACCGTTCATGTAAGCACCATAGGTGATGCTATCTCCAAAGCAGATTATTTCCATATCTGGCTTTAACAACTTATTATGTTTTAAGTAGCGATAAATTTTATCCGCGATAAACTTATACCCTTTTTCTGTAGGATGTATGCCATCTGCAATACCTTTGTTGCACTCATTTATAATCAAAGATTTACATGAGCCGTTAGGCGACCCTACATTTGTAAAAGCTTGATAAATATCAATAAAATGAAGACCCAGAGAATCTGCATAGTTTTTCTGAAAAGCATTAATTTTAAGAATCTTGTGGTTTGGATTTTCTGTAAAAAGCGTACGCACATGGCGCTGAAAAAGGTAGCCGGTATCTATAGGAGGCGAAGATAACAAGATGGGGATTATTCCACACGACCGCATTTTTGAAACTAGGGTATCATAGTTTTTACGATAAACTTCATAAGATATAAACTTTTTAGAATTAACCATATCATTTGTACCTACCATTAAAATAACCATATCCGACGACTGGGCAATCACGTCCTTATCAATCCTTTTTAATAAATCAGCAGAGTTGTTACCTCCAATACCCTTGTTCACCACAACGCGCTGTGCCTGTGCTACAAAGAATGTTATAAGCAAACAGCAGGTAACCCATACCTTCTTTTGGCACAACATCTTAATTACTTATGGTAACGGTTTGACTTCCGCGCCCTTGCGCGTTAAATACTCTTAATTTTATAATGCCCCGTTCTTTTATCGGCTCATGATATTCTTGATCTGAATATGTAGGTATATCACCGTTCACCGTATAAACTATTTTCATAGATGGTATTTGAACATTTGCGTGTACCTTCCCATCTTTCACTATAGCTCCGGGCTTTGGTATTCGATATAAAAAACCGCCGGTATATTGATCTAAGAAAGGCAACTCTTTTTGCCCTATACGATTAACAAATTTGTTCCAATCGTTTAAGTAGGCGCGGTTAGCCTTAACACTGTCTGGTTCCGCTGCCCAATTTGGGTCTGCAGCCCAAGCTCTTTCTGCAAAGCTTAAAATTCTAGGTGCAAACAAATACTCCACTTGTTCATTGCTTCTTACATTCTCTGACCATATTAATGCTTGCAAACCCACAATATTGCTTTTGCCAAAATCTGTTAGCCGGTGATTGCTTCCAAGATCAGTGTTGAAATTATTTGTGGTTCCAAAGCTTGTTTTGTAATAATCAAATGGAACAAATTTAAAAGGACCATCTAAATCAGAAAATGCAGCCCAATAAGTACCTAGTTCATCAAAATCTGGATATGCGGCCATGTCTAAATAAAAGTTGGTAGCGGGCGCTAGCACTGTTTTATAGCCGGCATTCGCCAATCGGTAAGCTAAATCTGCCCCGCCTAAATTGTTCCACACATATGCGTGGAAATTCTCATCTACAAATTGCGGATTAGGTATGTACCTCAGCCTACCATCAAGTTTCGTTTTCCTTAAGGCAACTTCCTCCCAGCCAGACAAGTATAAATCACGCTTTTGTAGAATGGCGTTCACTTTGCCGTAAAAATAATACCACAAATCATCAACAGACTGCATCGTTGCATCTGATTCTAAAAGCGTTACAACCGCCGGAGATTTTTCCCACACCCCAGCCGGAACTTCATCACCACCCATGTGTATAGTTTTTAGCGGTGCTTCGGCTTCTTTATATATCTCTACAACTTCATCAATCACTTTTTCGATGAAATTATAAGTCGATGGTAAGGCAACGTTAATTACATTATCGGTCCATTTTTGTACGGAGCGGTAAACGGAACTGTCTTGCAAATCTGTTAACAGGTATTTTTCCGCTTCCTCTTTAGCATCACTTAACATCAGACGCTTATACCGGCTTTCCATAGATTTAATAGCCGCCCTTGCATGCCCAGGAGTCTCTATTTCTGGAATAACCTGAATGTGCCTTTGTGTGGCATATTTTAATATATCCATAAAATCGGCTTTGCTGTAAAAACCACTGCCCGGCAACTTGTTTATGCTTGGCCCAGAAGCGTAAGATGGGGGAAGGCTATTAAGATTATCGGCGGTATGTCCGCGCTGCGCGCCAACCTGAGTAAGTTCGGGTAAACCCGGAATTTCAAGTCGCCAGCCCTCATCATCATTTAAATGGAAATGGAATACGTTTAGTTTATAAAGCGCCATTACATCCAATAGCTTTTTCACCTCTTCTTTCGGATGGAAGTTTCGTGCGACATCAAGCATAAAGGCACGGTAGCCAAAGCGTGGACTGTCCGAAACTTTTAAAAACGGCAGCTTTACTACTTGCTGTTTGCCAACAAAGGCTTGGGCAGGAATTAAACTTTTTAACGATTGGATACCGTAAAAAACGCCGACGTTTGAAGATGCCGAAATACTGATTCCGTCGCGGGTAATATTAAGTAGGTAAGCTTCTGGTTTGAGCGTGTCTTGCTTTACCAATCTGATGCTGTTTTTAGCGTTTTTGTTTGTAAATGAAGGTTTTAGTCCAAAAATATTTTGAAGTTCTTGCTGCAACAAATCGCGTTCTGCATTAAATGCCACATCGGCAACGATAGAGGTTTTGTAATTCAACTTAAAAATCCCCTTTCCCATAGCAATATGTCGCGGTGTAGGAAATATTTTGGAAATACTGTCTGCAGGCAGTTTGGTAATCCCTAAATTTCTTCTATATATATCTTCCGGTAAAAGATGTTTGGTGTAAAATGCCTCATTAAGTGGCAACACGGTTATTTCTTCTAGCGGAAAGCCCATAGTTGGGTTATTATCCCAAACCAGATAGAATCCGCCCGGCGCATCCCTAAAATTGATGGCTCTACCGCTTGCGGTGTAAGGAATTTCCACTTTTTCGCCTGGCGCCAGTGGCACAAATCGTTGTTGCGGAATAATCCGATTTAAATCTCCGTTAATGCTTTCCCAAACAACGGTTTTTGGAGTGTGATACACTGTGCGGCCGTAATTAAGGTAAAGTTTCCAACCGGAGGCAGGCAATGTCTGGGTTGATTGGTTAATAATGGTTAACAAGGCATGGATCTTAGCCTCATCTTCCTCTACCCCTGTAACCTGCCAAGAAACTTTCAATTTTGAAACGTCAATATCCTGCGCAAAACATGTAGCGCTTGTTAATAGCAGTAAAAATAATATTCTAAGCATTTTGAGATAATTTATAACAACACAAACAAGCTGAAAGGTGCTATTCAGTATTATTACCAAGTTCTAAATTTAATTTTTGTTGTCGCCGAGCGATTATGTCGGCAAGGTCTGTATAAGCCTTAAACACCAATGGATCATTTGCGGTAGCCATCTGCATCCAAGCCCCCCCACCTTCATAATAAGATACGGAAGGGGAATCCCAAACACCATATTTATCAAATAAATTGATGTAATCATAGAACCGATCTATAAAACCAGGCTTAAATATTTTTGCGTCAAACTCCATTTCCATTGACATTCCGTGATCTCGGGCGAAAGTAAGTGCTCTGCTCATGATATAAATTGACTTATCCAGATCAAAGAAGTAATTAGGTTGTTGGTAAGCAATGTCAAAGCCTACTTCCTTCCATTGCTCTGCATTAGGAGCATAGTTGTACGGTATCCAACAAATTTTGTGCTTAGTCTGATGCACATAAGCAGTGACAGAAGAAATAATAGAAAGATCATATTTTGCGGACTCTGGAATCCAATAAAAGCCGGCCAGTTCTAAATATTTAAAGTTTTTATTTTTAAATTGCTCGATAGTTTGATCTACATACCACTGTACGGCTCTTAGGCGATCTGCTTCGTTGTCAAAATCCAGTTCTTGCTTATTTAAAGCGCCCCACTTTGTACCAACAATAGGGTTTGGTATTCCAAAAAATATTTTTCTTTTTGACGGCACACTATGTCCTGCATTGTGCAAGCTGTCCAATACTTTCTCAATAGCTGCAGGCCCATAAATCGCTGAAAAATTTTTGTGGATTAACCATTCCCACTCAGCTTTTGTTGGTTTTAAGGTATAAGATGTTGCCGAGCCAAAATCGTAAGCTTTTTTATTGATTTTTGCCTGGATTTCTAAAAAAAGAAAGGTATCAAATAGCCAATCCAAACCGGTCGCATTGGGGCGAAAGACGTAGTGCTTTATTTCCGCCGTATTCCAAAGAGGCCTTTGCTCACCACCGTGGTAAATTAAAACCATATCAGAACTTCGGGAAGCAGAGGGGATTGGCTGCTTAGGCAGGTTGCCGTCCTCCTTCTTTTTCTGGCAGGCGAAGTTTAACAGCAACAACGCAGCAAGCGCCAATACAATAGGTTTTTTCATAATCAGAAGGCTTTAAGATTTTATTTATTGAACATATCCTTTAGCGCAATAGGTAAAGAACCTCGCCTCTTACTTTCTGATGCGGCATCCATAAATGCAAGTATCTCCAGTGTTTCTGCACTAGACACAGGCGAAACACCTGTGTCAAAGAACTTGATGATTTCCAATAAAAGTGGCTCGTAGCCGGTATATGGGCCTAGTTGTACCACTCCTTTTTCACATATACATGTACCACCGAATACAGCAGGGCCTGCTGGCATACCGGTAAATGTTGCTACTCTCCCATCATCCCATATCCCTGTAACTACATCTGCCTGGGACGTGGACACACTGGTTACGGTTTTGCAACCGGTGCCCATTACCGCAAACAAAGTTTCTACCCCATGAATGCCGTACCAATATAAATCTGGATGGGTAGTCTCTTTTATGGCCGGGCTGTAACTAGTAGCTGCAGTAATTTTTCCGTACTCGCCCTTAGCTACCGCCTGTACATTTGGCATATAACGCAAAGAGGACGATGAAAATACGGGCACATTTTTTTTTAAAGCTAGGTCGAAAATTTTCTCGGCATCTAAAAGAGAAGCCGCTATAGGTTTATCAATGAATAACGGTTTGCGGGCATGAATAACCTGCGAGGCTTGGGGCAAGTGCATCCTACCGTCGTTTGTTTCTAAAAGCACTACATCAACCTGTCGCAATAACTCTGTGATAGAACCGGTAATGCCTACACCCATCTGACGTACTTCATCAACGTATTTCGGGATTCGCTCTGCTGCACTAGTTATGGTCTGCGTACCATACGGATAAGCAACCACAACCTTATAATGCTGATAACGCTCTGGATTTCCGTTTATAGCTTTGGTAAAAGCTACGCTGTGAGAGGTATCTAAACCTATAATACCTATTTTTTTTGAAGAGGACTGCCGAGGAATTTCTAAAGCAAAGGACGGGGTTAAACTAAATGATAGCCCCGCTATACCTGCCTGTTTTAAAAATGTTCTTCGTTTTAAGCCTCTCACTGTTGCCTTCTTTTATTACTAACGTTTATCAATGAGCAAACCGCTCTCTTAAATATTAATAGCCCGGGTTTTGCACCATGTTGCGGTTTTTATCCCTTTCTTTCTGATCTATAGGAAACAGATAATTAGGCTTCAAAAATTTCAGTTTACTGTTAGCGTGATTAATAGGTACTACTTCGTAATTGAAATCTGTTAAGTTTCCGGCCGTTTTTTGTGTAACCTTCATTGCTGTAAGTTGCAAACCGTTGTATAACTGTTCTGCCACTTTCCACCGCCTTACGTCCCAAAAGCGTTGCTCTTCAAATACAAACTCCATACGGCGTTCGTGCATAATGGCTTCGCGCATTTCTTCTTTGGTCATATTTGCTTTTAGTCCATATAAACCATCAGAACCTTCAATAATACCGGCGCGTTTTCTTAACAGTTTAATCATATCATAAGCCTTATCTGTTTCGCCAAGTTCATTACTTGCTTCTGCGTAAGACATCAGTGTTTCCGCGTATCTAATCATTGGCAAACAACGCTCGGTATTAGGCCCACCGTTCCACATGGTGTTTTCTTCCTGCATTTTTCGCCAGAAATAACCGGTGTGATACTTCCTATTCTGGAAACCATCTAAATACGCGCCAACGTAGGTATAAACAGGGATTTTAGCATTCACAGGCCCATAATACCATGGAGTACCGTTGTAAGCGATGGTATAGTTAAATCTTGGGTCTCTGTTTTCAAAAGGCTTCTCTGGATTATAGCCAGAACCGGCCTCTGACCGGCGCTTGCCATTGATCATCCCAAAAGCTTCTGCCAAATTATTTGTTGGCATAGAACGTAGAGATGAGTTTCTGCTTGGCGCAAAAAAATCTGCTTCTAACTCGCGGTTTTGAGGTAAGTTATACTGGAAAATATATTCAGAGTTTTTTCTGTGTAAAAACACCCTACTGAAACTATAGCCCGGCGGGTTGCTTGCCGCTTCAGGGTCTTCATACAATTCATATTGATTTAGCTTCATTACCTCAAAAGCTGCTGATTGCGCCCTTCGCCACCTGTTCTCATCAAAATTGGTATAACCAGCAACAGCTATTTGTTCTGGTGACGCGCCCAGTTCTTGTCCTATGTTGCCACCATTGAACAATGGACTTGCTGCAAAAAGCAATACTCTGGCTTTTAGCGCCAAGGCAGCTCCCCTCGTTACTCTTCCAAAATCATTAGGGCGAGTGTCATAATTTAAAGGTAGTATGGGCGCTACGGCATCCAGTTCATTTACGATATAAGAAACTGTTTCATCATAACTTGCTCGTTTTTCGGTAAACATATGTTCAGAGTCAATCACTTGGTCGCCCAAAAGTGGTACTCCTCCAAAATATTTCACCAATATAGAATAATACCAAGCTCTTAAAAAACGCGCTTCAGCTTTAATGCGGGCAAGCGTTTGTGGCTGCATTGGGGTGCGGCCTTCCTGTACGTTTGCTAAGAAAACATTTAGCCTACGGATGTTGGCGTATGGTGTAGCCCAAGATGACTTGTATGCGCTACTTAAAGCAGGCGACAACGTACCGTCTACAATAGTGTGTATGGGTCCGTTATTTTCCACAGCGCTAATGCCGTCATCAGAAGCATCCGTGTTACCACTTCGGGTAGAGCCATATTTTTTGTATTCCCAATTAAAAGCTATATCCGCATAAGAACCATTAAGAAACTTCATTGTTAAGGTACTGTCTGCAAAGGTTTTCTCGGGCGTAATCTCGGAAGTCTCTGTAGGATCCAGTAAATCACCGGCTTTCTTACAAGACGTTGCTACGAGACCTAATGTTATAATTATTAAATATATCCTCTTCATAACTATTTTAAAAAGTAACCTGTAAGCCAAAATTCCAAATTCGCTGTTGCGGATAGCTTTGTACGTATGTGCCTGACACACTTTCTGGATCAAGATTATAAACGTTTTTCTCTTTAAGCATCCAAGTGTGCAAATTATTACCGTTTGCATACACTCTTAAACCTTTTAAATAAATATGTTGAACAAGCTTGTGAGGCAATGCATATGAAACTTCGGCGCTTTTGATACGTAGATAGTCCGCCCGCTTATCCCAAAAGTTAGAAACATAGGTGTTAGGGTCGTTTACGGTACCCACCCAATTCGGCAAAATACGCGGCAAAGTAGCATTTGGATTTTCCGGAGTCCAGGTATCTAAATGTATCGGCCTCAAATTGCTGTTAAACGGCACTATTTGGGTTGATATTGCGCGCATAGTAAAATTTGCGGCGGCCTGTAAGGTTAATGCCAAACTTATTCCTTTGTACGAAACTGCAAAGTTTGCCCCGTATATAGTATTGGGGATATTAGAATAAGGTAAAATCATCCTGTCAGTCGCATCGATTATTCCGTCGTTGTTTAAATCCTTGTACCGCAAATCACCAGGTCCAACTGGTATTCCGGGCTTTACACTTGTAGCTATGTTCTCTGGAGTATAAAAGCCATCAAACACATAACCCAAAGTGCGGCCTAAAGGCCCGCCTGTTTGTGCCTGGTAAGGAAACTCAGGTACTGCCTCATCAGCCTCGATGATGGTACTTTTGGCTACCGACACGTTACCGTTGATAGAGAAATATACCTCTTTCACTTTATCTCGGTACGTAGCATCAATTTCAAAACCTTCCGTTTTTAATTTCGCATAATTTGCCACTCCAAATCCTACTCCTGCATATTCTGGCACACTTTGTCTGGCTCTAAGGATATCGGTTCTTAGCCTGCTAAATACATCGGTTGTTAAACGCAACTTCCCTTTAAAAGCATTTAGATCTAAACCTAAGTTTTTAGACTCTTCTTTTTCCCATCTCAGATTTGTATTAGCCAACGCCCCCTCGGATAAGCGACTCTGATTATCAGCAGTGCTATTATATGTTTCGCCAAAATTGTAGGCTCCAGTAGCTTCCGTGTATTTTTGTGATTCATAGGATCCCGCCGCACCCGCGCGTTCGTCATCGCCTACCAATCCGTAAGAAGCTCTGATCTTGAATAAGTCGATAAACTTAATGTTATCTTTAAAAAAATTCTCTTCCGCAATATTCCACCCTACAGAAGCCGCGGGGAAAAATCCATATCGATTCTGTTTCGGAAATTTATCACTACCATTGTAACCCATAGAAAGCTCAACGATGTATTTCAATTGATAATCATAACCTGTTCTAAAAGAAAAGCCTCTAAAACTTTCTGGAATAGTTGCGCCCGGTGTTCTAGTATATTGGTTGTACAAAACGAGTCCGTTAACATGGTGTTTTTTGTCAAAGGTGCGGTCGTAGCTTAGATTACCTTGAAGGTTTATCCTTCTGTTCATTCTGCCGGGGTCGCTAGATACTGTCATTACGGGAAGACGCAGGGTTGCCGGATCAAAAGGGCTATACGTTTCTGTTTTTGAATCGTACACAAACGAAGGGAAAGAACCCCGTTTCAGCTCTCTGGTATACGAATTTGCGTTACTATAGCCAAATACAGCTCTGGCACTTAAGCCTTTGGTTATGAAATCTAGCTTTTGGCGGGCAGTAACGTTTGTAACAATGCCGTTTTCATTCGCTCGTTCGTAACCCAAATAGGTCATCCGTCCGACAATATTGTAGGCTAAACGCGCCAGCTGGCTTGAATTATTGCCTCCATACGAGCCGTCTGGATTATAAATAGGGTAAGCAAAAGGAGGCAAACGCTTATAATCATTCAATTCAAAGAAAGGATTGTTTGAGGTTCCACGCAACCAAGGCTGGTTTTGCTCGCCCATATAACCCGACATATCAACTGATAGATCAAACGTTTTTGTAGCCTTAATATCTACATTTGTTCTAAAGTTATACCGTTTATAATAATAATTAGAATTAAAACCAGTTTCATCGGAAGAAAAATCTTTCATGATTCCGTTTTGGTATAACTGTCCGAGCGTTACAAAATATTTAGCTTTATCCGTACCGCCAGAAATGTTTAGGTTATTGCGTACCTGATTTGAATTTTTGCGCAAAATAACGTCAGACCAATCTACATCCGGATGTCCATACGGATCTGTTCCGTTTTTAAAATGGTCTAAATCTTCTTGTGTCCAAACGTTCGGGGTTCCGGCGTTAGCTGCGGCCTGGTTTGCCAAAGTAGCTACCTCATAAGAGTTTAAATATTTGAATTTAAACGTAGGTGCTTGTAAACCTGTTTCTGACCGAAAACTAATTTGTGGCTTACCGGCAATTCCCCTTCTAGTAGTGATGAGTACCACCCCGTTTGCGCCTTTTGCACCATAAATGGCGGTAGTGGCCGCATCCTTTAAAATGGTGATACTCTCTACTTGGTCAGGGTCAATATCACTCAGTGGTTGGCCAAACTCAATATCATCTACAATTACCAGCACGTTTACCTGGCCTGTATAGCTGTTGGCTCCTCTAATATTGAAACGCGCTCCGTCTGAACCTGGTTGCCCGGAAATTTGTTGACTTGCAAAACCCGGCAAACGCCCCATTAAAGTATTTTGTAAACTTGCTGAAGGATTTTGGCGAATTTCTGCGCCGGTAATTTGGCTGGTTGCGCCAGTTTGCGTAATCTTTTTCTTAGTTCCGTAGCCTACGACTACCACCTCTTCTAAACCTTTGGTATCATTTTTTAGGTTAATGCTTATCGTAGTTTTACCCGCTATATCAACTTCTTGTTGTAAATAACCAAGTAATTTAACTATTATAGTACTACTATTGCCTTTTAGTGCAAGTCTAAATCCGCCGTCCACTGCGGTGACAGTCGCATTTGATTCGATTCCTTTTTCATATACAATTGCGCCGGGTAAAGGACCAGAGCTATCTGTTACTGTGCCAGCGACAGTTTTTTGTTGTGCTTGAACGTTTAACAGGCTCGTAGCCAGTAAGCAGAATACAAATAATATAAATCTTCTCATTTCAAAACTAATTTTACCAGCCTTCATTTTGAACCAAATTTGGGTTGCGAAGGATTTCGACATTTGGAATTGGATAGCTGTACATCTTTGGGGAATCAAAAGCAATCGAATCGGCTTTAAAACGCTCATAAGTTAGAGTGCTACCTGTTTTTATAATCTTCATACCCATCAAATCCTGATTAAAAAGGGTTTCTGCAAGTTTCCATCTTCTAACATCCCAATAGCGTTGCTCTTCCATAAAAAACTCTAGCCTGCGCTCTTTCTGTATAAAGTCGCGTGCCTGTTCTTTAGTCATAGTTGCAGGGATGCCGAAATCGTTTGATACAGATAAGCCGGCGCGTTTACGAATGTCGCGCAACACGTTAAACACGGCAGCCGGAGGGGTGGTATTGGCTTCATTAAGTGCCTCCGCATACATCAGCAATATATCGGCATACCTGAAAATTTGGAAATTTACGTGTTGCAAACTATACTCAAATGACGTCTGAAAGTTAAAGTTCATATACTTTTTGCTATAATAACCAGTTCTTGTCTGGTACTGTCCAGCAATATTAGGCTTATCTAACCCGCCTTCGTATGTTTGTACATCGCGCCTTAACCATTGCTTCCCATTTAAAAATACCGCACGTTCTAAGCGAGGGTCTCTATTATCATAAGGCTTTGCCGGATTATAGGAAGGGTCTGTAATGGGATTGCCGTTAATCATAGGGAAGGCATCTACCAAGTTTTGCGTAGGGCTAGTTAAACCTTTACCTTTCGTGTTTGCTTCATTAAAACCAATCAACCCATTGTCTAACATCAAATCTCTGGTGGTTGGGCGTAGATATGCAAAAATCATTTCGGTATTTCTGCGCTGGATAAAAATGTTTTGGATAGGAGCCAATTCATAATAGTTCAAATCCATAACATCTTTGGCAGCATCGGCAGCTTTTTGCCAACGCGAAACATCATAGCTGGCATAACCTTGATAAGGAGCACTTGGTGTTGAAATAGCTATGTTACCGCCATTATATAAGGGGCTTGCTGCGTAATTCAACACTTTGGCTTTAAGCGTTAATACAATCCCTTGTGAGATACGGCCCCAATCGCCATTATCAATAGGGTCTTTTCGGGTAATGTCTTTTATGGCATCACATTCAGAAACTATGTAGTTTACGCACTCTTCAAATGTGTTTCTTTTGAGATTGATTTTATCTGTCGGCTTAAAAACAGTATCTCCAACAATTGGTACGCCACCATAACGCTTCAACATCTCAAAGTAAAACATAGCGCGTAAAAACCTAGCATCAGTTTTCCAGTAAGCCTTTTTTTGAGCGCCTGTTGGCACAACATCAATTTTGGAAAGAAAAATATTCACTTTGCGAATACCCTCATAGCCACTGGACCAAAATTCATCCGGATTTGATGCCGAACTATTGAGCCTTCCTTTACCCCGTAATACTTCAATAGAACCGTTAATATTTCTGGACGAGATGGCATCGTCTGTTGCAGATGCTAAAACATCTCCGCCTATTCGGTTAAATCCAGAAGGAAGATGCGTGTAAATATTATTTAAAAATTGTTCCGCTAAAACACCTGTTTCATCATTCGGATCAAATACATAATCTTCAGTAAACTCGTCTAAGGGTTTGGTCTCGGGGTCTTTGTTACAACTTGTATATACGGCAACTACCCCAGCCAGCAAAAATATATATAATAACTTCTTCATCTTATAATCAGCTTAAAACTTAATATTTATGCCTCCGGAAAGTGTGCGTGGAATTGGATAACCCCCAGAGTTGCTTTCGGGATCTACTTCTTTAAATTCTGACCAGGTTAATAGATTTGCGCCATTGAAGAAAATCCGCGCAGTTGCAATTCCGGCTTTTCTGGTAACTTTTGCCGGTAAAGTGTAACCTACTTCTAAGTTCCTTAAACGCATATAGTCACCCGATTTTAGCCAGTAGCTTGAATTAACTTCGTTGTTCGGATTTGCACCTACTGACAATCTTGGATACGATGCAGTTGTCGCATTTTCGGGAGTCCAACGCCCTAAATGATGTTCGAAAGCTTGTCCTTTCCCATTGTTAGTGAACTCAAATACGTTGGCACCTGTAAAAAAAAACTGTCTGTTTTCTACCCCTTGTATGAGCGCACTAAAATCAAAACCTTTAATATCAAACCCTAGATTTATGCCGTAAAATGTTAACGGACGGCGGTGACCGATAGGCGCTACATCACGCGAGTCTATTGTTCCGTCTTTGTTTAAATCGCGATATTTTATATCTCCGGCGCGCGCAGTGTAACCTGCAATAACCGGGCTTGAGGCGGCTTCTGCATTGGTTTGAAACAGTCCTTCTGCGATATAACCAAAAGGCTGCCCGCCAGGCAAACCAGTTCTTACCTGCCAAGGATATTCTCTAGGTGCCTCATCGATAAATGTGTTGATGCTGCGGAAATAGCTGATGTTTGGTTGTATAAAGTAATTGAATTTTCCGATGTGGTCTTGATAAGTCAGCTGAAATTCCATTCCATTTCTTTCCAACTTGCCAATATTTACCAATGGGTATGCAGCACCTAAAATTGCCGAACCAGTATTGGGTCTTTGCAATAAATCGTAGAAATGGTTAACAAAATATTCAACTGTTGTCCCAAGCTTATTGTTAAAAAATCTGGCATCGACGCCTAGATTCAGTTTTTTAGCTTTCTCCCAAGTAATATTTGGATTGGCAAGGCTTGCCTGTATAATTCCATTTGCGCCTGTAGGAGTAGTGCCAACGTTATATCCTGCGCCCCTAGCGTAATTTTGCAGATAGGTAAATCTTCCGGCGCTAACATTACCGGTTAAACCATATGAGCCTCTAAGTTTTAGATAGTCAATAAAAGGCACGAACTGCATAAAACGCTCCTCAGTTATATTCCAACCCAAACCAATGGCTGGGAAAAAGCCATAGCGCCGTCCTTCTGCGAAACGCTCCACCCCATTATAACCGAAAGCTACATCTAACAAATATTTTTCTTTATAATTATAAGATGCTTTTGCTGCAATACCACGGTAGTTTTCTGGCAGTAACGAACTGTAAGACATCTTGTCGTTACTTGCTTGTAAATAAGCATCAAAGCCGTGCACGCCAATTCTTCTTTGGTATCCCAACGCAAACTCGCCGTATAAAGATGAGTTTCTACCGGTCACTGTACCAATGTTACTCATAGGAACCCCAACTGCACCTCTTCTTGTGTAGGTAGTATCGCCTGCTGCGTTCACCTGCATCTCAAATACTTCTTCACGCTTTGCCCTGTTAATGTTCTCAAATAAATAGGAATTATAAGCAACCAGCGCCTTTGCGTACAAACCTTTGGTTAGAACATCTAATTTTGCTTTTAAATCTACGTCGACCTTAAACTCAACTTGGTTATATAAACGGTAACCCGATCTAAAAGTTTGCCCGTAAATATTACTTAGATAATTATCTGTGCCGGCCAAAGAACCATTAGGGTTAAAAACAGGAATGGCATTTGCCGGCGTGCTCAACAAATTAGAAAATATCGTTGGCACCGTTGCCCCTGGTTCGTTCCCGTTTTGAATTTGCGCTCCTAAACGAACGCTTGAGGTAAACATCTTACTTAAATCAATACTTGCATTTGACCTAAAGCTGTATCTTTTAAAATCTGCATTGGTATTGTAGCTGTTCTTTGGATCGGTGCGAAACAAACCACCTTGATCTAGATAATCCAGATTAACAAAGTAATTTGAAGTTTTTGCACCACCACTTACGGCTAAGTCGAAACGGCTGAAAGCGGCATTATTCTTCAACACCTGATCGTACCAATTAACGTCCGGGTAAGTAAAAGGATCAGAGCCGTCTCTATAAGCTGCCAAAGCTTCTAATGAGTATAATGGCGATTTATTATCGTTGGCAAGAGCCTCATTGTACAGAGTAGCATATGAAAAAGCATTTAACGATTTAGGGAGCACAAGCGGCGTTTGTATACCACTTTGAACCTTAAAAGATATTTTTTGCGCTTCCTCTCTACCGCGCCTGGTAGTGATGTAAAGTATGCCATTTGAGGCGCGCATGCCCAACATTGCCGTAGAAACGGCATCTTTTAACAAGGTGATAGATTCAATTTGTTCGGGGTTAATCGCACCAAAGCTTTGTGGCGTACCATCAACCATAATGAGCGGCGTTGCTCCTCTTAAACTTAGCGATACGGCATCAGCGCCTGGCTCTCCGCTAGACTGATTCGTAAACAATCCCGGCATTCTCCCTACTAACAAACCTCCGGTACTTCTGGAGTTGGTTAACTCTAATTGCGAAGTATATATCTCGCTTATAGCTGCGGTAGAAAGCTTACGCTTCAAGGCGCCCGTGTAAAGCGTCTGGTAGGTAGTGTCTGCTCCTAAAGGATTATCTTTTAGATAAACTATTAAGCTATCTGCACGCTCAATTGTTTTTGCGAATGCCAGATAGCCCTGCGCAATTACTTTTAGTTGCTGTCCTTTTGCTAAACTCAGCGTGAAATTGCCTGCGCGGTCTGTGCTGCTTGCTAGTTTTCCGTTTGCATAAATCTTAGCCTGATAAATGGGCATATCAAAGGCTTCAGATTTTACAACTCCACTTAGCTTAATAGATTGTGCCGTAACGAAGTGAGACGAGGCGAATAAGAGCAGTAAGGCCATAAAGCACTTTTTTCGCAAGTAAACATCAATCATAAAAATATGGTTTTAATTGGTGTGTTCTAATGAACTCTCTTAATTGAACAATTAAAGATATCAATTCTTTTTAATAAAAGTATAGATAAATAAATAAATTTTTAAAATTTATTAAAAACTTAAAAATACGTTTGTCTCCTTTTCTGAAATCTCAGACCGATGTTTATTTAAATGTTTGATTTAGCTCCACCTCGGTCCAAAAAGCACTTCTCCCTTCTGTTTTTTTCCTAACTTCTGACACTCGGGCCGGCATAACTATAGATGCTTTATTCCCGATATCTGTACGGATAAAGCTGATAATTGATGCAATATATTGATCATTGTTATAGCCAAACGGCGGCATAATATCCGGATAAACATGCCCATCAATCGGACCCTGAAGTCCGTTTAGTAAAATTGCAATCAGTTTATCAGGATTTCCGTTAACCAGTTTTGCACCCGATAAAGCCGGAGCAGGCAAATCTTTACCACCTATTGCAACACCTTTGCCATCAGGTCCGTGGCATGTTGCACAAATACTGTTAAAAATATTGGCACCCTCCGATACCAGCTGCCGCGCCTGCTCATTAAGTTCTTTAGCTTTTCTTTCGCTCTCTTCTTTGGCCACCCGCACTGCTTCATATTTTTGAACAGATGCTATCAAAGCTTCATCTTGCGGATAAGTTTTTAATAAATAAGCAATGATATCTTTAGCCATCGGCATTTCTTTAAATCTTAAAGTCAGGCCCAACTGATAACGCACATCTGCACTTGGATCATTTTTTAGTTTCTCCAGTTCTTCCATTATAGAGGCATCTCTATCTAAAAATTCATCGGATATCCAAACAGCAGTTTTTCTTACGCGAGCGTCTTCATCATGCAAAGCTGTAACTAAAGTAGCTTTATCTAGGGCTTTAATGCCGTTTAGTGTCCACAAAGAATGTATTCTACTTAAATGATTGCTACTGCTCGTTAGCTGTTTTAGCTGGGGCTGGATAGATTTGTCTTGTTTAAGCACCATTAACTTTTGTGCTTCGGTACGGTACCAACCGTTTGGAGAGTTTAAATAATTTACCAACTCTGCCGGTTTCTTATCCAATAGGCCGGGTTTGGTGTTGTCTGTTTTTTTACGGTCCGGAACAATTCTATATATGCGCCCCTTGCCGATGTTTTGGTCAAGGTTATGACGCAGAATCTGCTGACCTAGATAGCTGTCGGGTTTAGTCCAATGTGCTTCTTGTATAATTCCTCGGTGCATATCAACAATATATAGATAACCATCTGGGCCAGTGGCGCTGTTTACTGGCCTAAAATTCATATCTGTAGAAGCCAAAAACTCTTCCTGGTTATAAGCGTTTGTCAAAGTGACTTTTCCGTTTTCATGATGATGGACTTTAGCGCGACGTACCAGACGTCCAACCGGTTCCACAATAAACAAGTCTCCTTGTAACTCCGGCATTTTATCCCCACGATAAATACTTTGTCCGCCTCCGCCGGTAAAATGATTTAGGGTGCTGTCAGGCCTTAAGCGCATTTTTCCACCTTGTACATCTGGGGTAGCAACAATAGGCCAAACCGCTTTAAAATCTGCATTGTATTGATCTTTTAAATCAACCCGGCCATAAAATGGGTTTTGCTGAAAATTTAGCGCCGGAGTTTCGGCGCCTGCCGAAGAAAGAAAGATACGCCCGTAATCATCTGTCGCCAAGCCCCACTGCCCTCCTGGACGTTCTTTGTATAATTCTGGAATTAGCTTTCCATTTTGGTAATTGTACCTTCTGCTCTCAACGCTTACATATATCTTATTATCTAAATTCCAAACCAAGCCACTTCGTTGATGCTCAAGATTGGCTTTACTTACAGAATCATCCCTAAAAACTATTTCTTTCTGGTCTGCAACGCCATCACCGTTTGTGTCTTTATAGCTGTAAATATGGTGCGTATAAGTTTCGCTCACCAAAATACGGTCGTCCAAAGGCATAATCATTCGCGGCAATACCAAGCTATCCACGAAAATCGTGTATTTATCCATCACACCGTCGCCATTGGTATCTTCTAAGCGTTTGATGGTAGAAATAGGGATATCCTGATCATTGCCGTAGATATCTTGCATATAAGTTCTCAGTTCTGCCACATACATTGCTCCGCTGGCGTCCCAAGCAATTGCTACCGGCTCTACAACCATTGGCTCGCTGGCTACCAGTTCTGCACGATAGCCGGGAGGTAAATAAATAGAATTAAGGCTTTCCTTCTTATTTAGATACCCAAACTGCGCATCTTGTTTAACTATAATTTTACCAGATTGGTCTCTTTTAAGTCTTTTTTTTGGGGTACTGCATGTGTAAGCAAGGGCCGCCACCATTAATATTGAGCCGAGTTTTAAATTCTTTCTCATTAACACCTTATTTAAATTTTGCTGCGTATTTAATTCCCCCTAAAAGGTGGTTTAAGAAAAGCGGGTCTTTGTAGGATGCATCTGTATGGCCCAACTCGGTATAAAATGACCTGCCACCGTCAAATTCATGATACCAGGCCATGGGGTGAAAGTCACCGTTTGTGCCTCCTTTGTAAGTGTTTTCATCAATGGTAATTAACACGTTTAAATCTTTACGAATAAATTTCCAGTTGTACCACTCGTCTTTTCGAATCCATTCCTTCGGTAAATGCATTGTAGAAATATGTGATTGGTCAACTACGTTTAAAGTAGCTACCTGCCCCGCCGGATGTCCGCCAAAATAAGCACCTACTAAGTCTCCGTACCATTCCCAATCATATTCTGTATCCGTCGCAGCATGTACGCCCACAAATCCTCCACCTTTATTGATATATTTTTTAAACTCTTTCTCCTGAACTGGGTTTAAAACGTCGCCCGTGGTACTTAAAAACACCACCGCCGCATAGCGTTTTAAGTTATTATAGGTAAACTGCCCTGCACTGGTAGTGGTGTCCACTAAAAAATCATTGGCCTTCCCCATTTCCTGAATCGCCACGTTGCCTATTGCAATAGATTGATGGCGAAATTTTTCCGTTTTACTAAACACAAGTATCCGGGGCGGTTTAGACATGGCGCACAACGTTGTTGCAATAAATAAGAACAATGAATAGCAGATGGTACTTTTAAAAAATAATTTCATTTACTAAAATTTAGAGATTAGACTTAATCCGTAAGTCTTGGGATTGCCCAGATGCGCAGCCCCAAAATTATAAGCATAACTAATGTAGCGTGTATTAGTAATGTTGGAACCCCACAATGCGAGTTCTTTCTGCCCGCTTTTGAGGCTAAGTCTGGCGTTGAGGATATTGTAGCTACTTTGTGAAATCGTGTTCTTTAGATCAAAATACTGCTTACCTATACTTTTCCACTCGCCGCGGGCCAATAGTTTGTATTGTTTGGACAGACCAAATTGGTATTGCATACCTAAGAAAGAAGTAGTTCTTGGCGTAAAAATTTGCGCATTGTTCTTATAGTTTACATTGTTTCCTTGATTTTCCAAAATCAAATTTTTGTATTTGGCGCTGGTATATCCAAAATTGTAATCTAACCTTAAGCCTTTCAACAACACCGCTGAAAGTTCTAATTCTGCCCCTTTGCTGTTAAGTTCGCCTGTGTTCTGTGTTACCGTAATAGCATCGGGCAAAATTAAGGTAGGCACTTGCACATCGCTTAAACGCATGTAAAACAAAGCGAGGTTTAGCCTTAATTTTTTGTTTAAGAATGTGTTTTTGCTGCCTAATTCGAAGTTATTGCTGTATTCTGGCTTGTATGCTACTAATGGCGGTTCACTAGGCTCGGCAGAAAGCTGACTTATACCTCCAGCCCTAAAGCCTCTGCTATAAGACAGGTATAAAAAATTCTTTGTGGTTGCTTTAAAACTTAAAGCCAGTTTTGGGCTCAAAGCATTAAAAGATGCTACAGAAGACGTATCTGTACGCGTTACCATTATAGCGCCTCCGTCTGGCACAAATTCTCCTTTAACATTTTGTTTCTGATGTTCATAATCGTATCGCATACCGGCAGTTACATCCAATTTGGAAGACATTTTATAAGTTAAATGGGCAAAAGTGGCCAAACCGTAACTTTTCCCTAAATTGGTATTGATACTAGTAAAATTGGTCATTGGCGAACCGTACATCCTAGCATCTTCGCCAAAATGGGTGCCTTGTTTTACCGGGTCATCTTGTAAAAAGCCGTAAGCACCTATTTGCCAGCTAAAATCAGAATCGGTGGCTGGCGAAGCAAATCTAAACTCTTGCGTAAACGCTCCTACCTTGTTATAACTCTTGCCGTAATTGTTTATTACGGTAATAATGTCAAAAGGAGAAAAATCACCATCAATAGGTTTTGTATAATAACGATAGTTTTCTTGATAAGCGGTTTGAGTAGTCAACGTAAACTGCGGATGGTAATATTTTGCACTAACAGATGCGTTAAAAGTGCGATCGCGCATCTGGGTAATAGCATTTTGGTCAAGAACGAAGGGTTGCGAAAACGCACCTGATGCATCGTCGCTAAGGGGAAAAGCACCTTCATTGTTCTGCTGCTGATGCTTGAAATTTATCCCAAAAGAAAGGCGATTGTTGACATTATACTTAAGATGATAATTTCCTTGAACAGTAGTTTGATCATCATAAGATGAATTTGTAAAATTATTTTTGTAAAAACCGTCCTGCTTTAAGAACATTCCAGAAGCGCTAAGAAGTAATTTATTTGGCAATATCGCCGTCTTAATACTCGCTACATAACGTTGTGCATTGTAGTTGCCATAACTTAAGTCTATATATCCTCCCGACTTGTTGTCGGACTCTGTAGTGGTAATATTAATTACTCCACCTGTAGCGTTACGGCCAAACAACGTACTTTGTGGACCTCTTAAAATTTCGACTTTTTCCAAATCGCCGAGTTGTGCAATATAGGTGTCTAGCCCAAATTGATTTACCCCGTCTATATAAGTGGCTACTGCTGGATCATAAGAAGTGGTAACTACGCCACGTATACTGTTGACCGTTCTATAATCGCCGGAATGCCCGGCATACATGTTTGGGGTTATTGCCGATAAATTATCGGTATACCAAATTTTTGAATTTTGTAGATCTTGTGCATCTAATACACTAACGCTTGTAGGCGTGTTCTGTAAATTTGTTTGTGTTTTTTGAGCCGTAACCACAACCTCGTTTAGTTGTCGCGAAACGGGTTGCAATTGAAATTGAGATTTGCCGGTGCTCCGCCCTATTGCGATTTCTATGACAAGACTAGCATAATTTAAGGCACTAATTTGTAACGAGTAAGTTCCCGGTGACAAAGATCTGATTTCAAAATTCCCAGCTTTGTCAGTGGTAGCAACCACGCCCAAATTTAATAAGGTAACCCTTGAATTTTCGACTGGCAGGCTACCATGTAAAACTTGCCCCTGAAAATTAACACTTGTTTGGGCGCACAAAGAAAAGCCCCATATCAGAAACAATAAAGTGAAAGACGGTTTTAACACTACTTGGTAACAGGTTTAAGCGATAAAATGTATTGTACCATCTTTCTGGCATCGGCGGACGATAAGTTAATGTGTGGCGCCATAGGTATATTTCCCCATACGCCGCTACCACCTTCAAGTACTTTCTTAGTAAGCTTTTGATAGTTTGCTTCTGTTGCGGGATATTTTTTTGCAACGTCTAAATAAGATGGCCCTAGCAATTTCGTATCTACTTTATGGCAAGCCAAACAATCAGATTTTGAGATTAGAACTTTTCCTGACTCAATAACGGAAGCGCTAGGCTTTGCTACTTGTTTGCTTTGTGCCTGCAATAAAAAATTGCCAAACATTAAAGTTGCAATAAAAAATGGAGTTTTCATATATCTTCTTAATTAAGGTTTATAGCGCCAAAGATTCTGCGCCGCGCGCATATACAACCTACCTTGCTTATCCATAGCTAGCAGACCCACGCCTTCTTTTAGCACGCTTGCCTCCAATGTATTAGCATTTATCTTGTAAAATTTACTGTTAAAAGTTGCATAAATATTTCCATTGGGATGCATAAGCATAAATGCGTTTCTCCAAATATGGCTAGGCGTTCCGGTAAGATCGTAGTATTTTTTTGTTCGCTCAACTTCTTTGGTCTCAGGATTAAAAACAAACAGAGTACCGTCGGCCATTCCCCAAATTTTCTCATCCGGCCCAAGCATTAAACTAGTTATCGCCCAGGCCTTTGTTACCGGAGTTATCTCATACAGCTTGGCTTTTCCGTCAACGCTCCAAGCGAAAAGCTTTGCCTCCGGAGCCGACGGTGATACACCCAAACCGCCCGATATAGATGTCCCGCCGATTATTATACCTTTATAGTTAAGTAGGCTTACAACGGACTGATTTTCTACCACACCTGTATAGCTCTCTAACTTTCCGCTAGAAACTGTGTATTCCACCAATGCACCGCCTAGTTTTCCATAACCCGGTACAGTGCCAAAAAACAGCTTGCCTTTATCAGCCACGCTTGCACCTGCAAAAGGCCGGTCTTGCCCTTCTATCTTTCCCAAATTTCGTGGGTTGCCTTGTGACACGTTCCATGGACGCTTTGTATCATAAACATAAAAATTGGCAGCAGGGTAAATACCAAAATAAATGTTATCCCCTTGAACTGTCATTCCTTCGGCCTGTCCAAGACCCGCATACTGAACTACTTTATCTGCAACTGGATCATAAGCTGCGTTTCCGCCTGCCAAATATCCACTAGACCAGATACGACCGTCCGGCCCGGTAATGAGGGTCTGAATATCGTAAGGCTGCGGAGGAACCTCGTATTTCACAGTAACAATTTGACCTGTTGCCGGGTTATAGCGCCTAACCTGCGAATATTTGGTCAAAATATGTAGTGTACCGTCTTTGCCCCACCTCATATCTTTTGCTTCGTAACAATCCGTTATTGCTGTGGCTGGTTGCGCAGGAGTGTTCAAGTCTTTTGAATACAGCTTGTTTTCTGCAGTGTAATAGGCTAAGTTAGAATTTGGAGCTTTGATTAAGGAATGCGCATCCGTAGTTCCAAGTGTTTCTTCAACCGTTTCAGTATTAAGATTATAAATTAAAGTCACTCGCTTTTCCGGACTTGTAACCCAGGCAAATAAACGGTCGCCGGTTGCATATCCCTCGGCCAAACCCATGTAATAAACAAATTCTTGCCTATTATAAGTTGAAGGTAAAATGTTTTTCTTAGCCTTTGTAGCAAGATCTATCACCACTAAAGCGGCGTGAGAACCTATTCCACAATACAGCTTATTGGTCGATTCTTGATAAGCTAAGCTTCTTACATAGCTTTCACCAGCAACCACAGCACCGCCGCCCACATCAGAAAATCCGCTCTGCGGATGGTACCTAAACACACGTGCACCGGGATACGTGCCTCCGTAAACTTCGCCATCTTTGCCGGCAACTAAGTCCATAATTGTAGACTGACCGGGCAAAACAAGGCCTAAATCTTCTAGAGTATTGGTACCGGGACGAGTGCGGTAAAGGTGCGCGTTATTTGCAGCAATATATAGCCAGTTATCTGTAAACACCATGGCAATAGAACCATCCGCATCGCCCAGCTCCAGATCTACTTCAATTTTGCCACTTTCCATATTATAACCTACCAAATGACCGGGTTTACCAGAAATCACCGAGTAGGCATACTCTTTACCAGAAACGTCTTGGGCAAAAGCGCTCTCCTGTAAAGTAGTTGCTGTAAGTTGTGGCCCTACGTTGGTAAAAATACCAGCAGAGGGCTCTGGCACCTTTAAAGATTTGGTAGCTTCTTTCTTACAAGAAAAAATCACCAGTATAAATAGAAGAGCACAACTTGGAAGAAAGCGTTTCATTATTAAGCTAAATTGGTAAAGTAAAGATAGTAAAAAAAATTAATAAGTCTTTAACATTAACCCAATTTTTTGCTTAAAGCACGCTATTTGTCGTAACCTTTTGGTGTATAGCTCCACAAATTTTCTGTATCACGCGTATACAAAGTACCATTTGGATCCATACTTAGTAAGCCCACACCTGTTTTAAGAATCGTAATATCCATAGTGCGTGGATCAACTTTAAAAAAGTTGCCTCCGGCTGCACCGTACATTAGACCATTTTTATGCAGCTGCAAAAAGCCAACGCGCCAAATATGGCTAGGATTAGTGTCTATCTTAAACAGTGTTTTCTTTTTGAGCACTTTTCCGGTTCTCGGGTTTATCACAAAGATACTTCCATCTACAAAGCCCCAAATTGTGTTGTTTGGACCATCAGCTAAGCAGGTGACTGCCATACCGCCCTTGGCTGGCACTATTTCGCGTACTATTTTTTTTGAGTGGACATCCCAAACAAATATTTTACCCTCTGCTTGTGTAGGTTTGGCGCCTAATCCTCCAAATATGGTGGTGCCACACCAAAGAATGCCGTCTTTATAAAGCAAAGATGCAATAGATTGGTCTGGGATAATGTTGCTGTACGTAAACAGGCTATCGCTTTCAACGTCATATTCTGCCAGTGCGCCACCAAGTTTACCGTAGCCGGAAACAGTTCCGAAAAACACCTTATTTTGATCTGGCAAGCTGGCAGTGGCGAAAGGTCGATCTTGATTTTTAATGTAGCCTAACAACGCGGGATTTTGCTGTTTAGGATTCCATTCTTGATTTACATCGTAACGATAAACGCGCGCTTTTGGATAGATTCCGAAGTAAATGCTGTTTTTATGTGCAACCATCCCTTCTGCCTGGCCTAATCCTGCTAAACGTTTCGATTCGCCAGTTTGGGGGTCATAAACTGCATTTCCGCCAAGCAGATAACCACTAGACCATATTTTTCCATCGGGCCCAGTCACCAAGGTTTGTATACCGTAAGGCTGGGGTGAAGTTTCTATTTTAGAGGTAATAAGCTGTTTGGTAGCCGGATTATACTTTTTAATTTCACCATATTTAGTTAAGAAATGCAATAGGCCATCTTTTCCCCAGCGCATATCTTTTGCCGGACCTGTGTTTAATAGCACCTCTCTTTTTTGCGGCGTTTTTACAATATCACTACGATAAAGCTTCCCATTGGCGGTATAATAAATATGGTTAGCATCTTTAGCTTTAAGTACGGTTTGCGCATCAAGTGTTTCCAAAGTTTGCTCCAGCTTATGTGTTTGTAGGTTGTAAACCAAAATGTCTCTCCCCTGCGAACCCGTTACCCAAGCCAGCAATCTATCACCACCGGTAGCGCCTTCGACAATGCCCATATCATAAACAAACTCCCGGTCTTGGTATTCTCGCGGCAGTAGTTCTTTCTTCGTTTTAAGGTGCATATCTATTTTTACCAACCGGGCGTGCGACCCTACTCCTGCATAAATATTTCCGGTGCTATTTTGGTAAATCAAACTCTTTACGTAATTCTCGCCTTCCACTATTTGTCCCGCCACGTCAGAAAACCCATCTTTTGGGTGGTATCTAAATATTTTGCCCGTTGGGAAAGTGCCACCAAATACTTCTCCATCTGCACCGGCCTCCATATCCATAATTTCTGCAGTGCCTTCTAGCGCTTTGCCTAAGTTTTCTAGCCGGTTGCTGCCTGGCCTTGTGCGGTATAGATGCCCGTTTGACGCACCAATGTATAACCAATGGTCTGTGGAGGCCACCATATCAATGGCTCCTTCAGCGGTAATTATCTCCAGATCTGCAATAACTTTTTGCGCACTTAATTTATAGCCAATCAAATGCCCGGGACGGCCACGCACAACGGTGTAGGCATATTCTTCACCTTTTTGGTCCTGAATAAAAGCTGTTGCCTGTAAGTTTGCAGCCCTTAATTGTACGCCCAAATTTCTGAAGCTACCTTCGGGAACTTTTTTTGTTGAAGAGTCTGTTCTAGATTTCAAACTGCACGAAGTTGCCATCGCTATAAGCAGTATCCAAAAAGTAAAACTGGCTGGCTTAGAAATATTCATTTTTTAAGGATTAAAAGACCACAAATTGGCGTTTCTGCGGAAGTAGAGCGTGCCATTGTTATCCATAGTTAACAAGCTCACTTTCTCTTCTACAAGCTCAAATTCAATAGTTTCGGGATTTATAGAGTATAATTTTCCATTGACTGCTACATATACTTTTCCGTTTGGATGTACCTGCATGAAGGCGCTTCTCCAGATATGGCTTGGCCTACTGTTGATCGCAAACAATCGCTTACGGACTATTATTTTTCTGGCATTAACATCTAAAATGAAGAAATCGCCATCGGCAAAACCCCATATATTACCATCGGGCCCGTTGATTAGGCCGGTAACAGACATTATATTTTTTCCAGGAGATATTTCAAAAACTTTTACTTTTCTAATCGGGTCCCAAGCAAAAATAACCGCCTCTTCTTGTGTAGGCACGCCACCTAATCCGCCAAAAATGGAAGTTCCGCCAATTACCAAATCACCGCTTTTTACCAGACTTATTATAGACTGGTCTTGGATTAGGTTCTCGAAAGTGGCTACCTTTTTTGACTCAACATCATACTGCACCAAAGCTCCGCCCACGTGGCCATAAGTAGGTACTGTTCCAAAAATAACCTGATTTGATTTTTCCAAACCCAAAACCGCAAAAGGACGATCCTGCCCGCTTATCTGTGCAATGAATTCGGGATTGCCATTTTTAACATCCCAAGCCTTGCGGGTATCATACTTATACAAGCGAGATTTGGCATAAATACCAAAATAAATAAACGGCCCCAAATTGCCCATTCCCTCGGTTTGATCGAGACCGGGTTTTTGCGTTACCTCGCCTGTCGTTGGATTATAGGTTGCGTGGCCCCCTGCCAAATATCCGGCGCTCCAAACATTTCCATCCGGTCCAAATCCTATTGATTGTATATCAATTGCTTGTTTTGGAATTGCTAAGCTGTGCGTGGCCAGCGCATTGGTTTTTGGGTTGTAAACATGCACCTTTTCTGAAGCGGTTATTAAATACAGTAAGCCGTCCTTTGACCAGCTTGAGGCCTTAACTTCGCCACTAATAGCGCATAATTCCTTCGGTTTACGAACCCGCTTTGTATAATCTAGCGCAAAAAGTCTCCCTGCCGAAGAATAATAAACTGTAGCCTGGTGAGGAGATTTTATAAGTGATTTGACATCTAAAGACGGCAAAACATCTTCAAATCGTTGCGTGTTTGTATTGTAAACAACCGTCACGCGCTGTTTGGCGCCGGTTAACCATCCAAAAACCCTATCGCCACCCGGTAAATTATTAATAATATTAATGTGGTAAATAGCTTCTTGTTGCCGACTTGTATCGGGTAAAAGCTGTTGAGTTTGACCCGTAACCGGGTCTAACTTTATTAAAGCGGCTTTGGTGGCAATGCCGGCATACAGTTTTTTTTCGCGTTTATCATATACTAAACTACGGGTATAATTTTCAGTATCTACTAGTGGTTTGTTGGCAACGTCAGAAAACCCTTTGTCGGGATTGTAGCTAAAAACCCGACATCCAGGATATGTACCTCCATAAATGGTATTGCCCGCGCCCGCCGTTAAATCCCAAATTACTTTTTCTCCTGGTAATGCGATACCCAGATCCTCCACAGTAAAAGTGCCGGGAGTATGTTTAAATAGATGACCGTTAGCTCCTGCAATATAAACAATACCGTCATTTCCGGTAATTAAGTCCCAAGAACCATCTGTACCTTCCAATTCCACGTCCACAATTTTTTTGTACGATGCTATTTCAAAACCTACCAGGTGGGCCGGTCTGCCTCTTACTACAGTATAAACATAGCTTTTCCCATTTTGATCATCAGCAAAGACACTTCCTTGGATAAGCGAGGTAAAAATTTGGGGTCCTAAGTTTTTAAACTTGGATTGCTTTTCTTGCCCGAAAGTGATGAAGGGTAAAAACGCTAGAAACCACATCCAACGTTTTAGTCCAAACAGATTATCCATTATCATTCTCCAAAAAATCTTTTACGAAATCGTCATCATTTAAATGAGGATATGCTTTATAAACTCTGTCTATCTCTTCAAACTGCCCTTGTGATAATTTCTCGTTGGGATTTAAACACCAAAGGCCGTTTAACAAGCCCTGCCTATGCAATACCTCATGTATTCCGGGAATGCATCCGTGGAACTGGTGCGAGGGATCAAACATAGCCGCATTTACATCAGTAATCTCAACGCCCAAACTTAATAAGGCATTTGCACTACTAGCATTAGGGCTTAAACGGTAAAGTTTTAACTCTTCTAATAGCTCAACGGCTTTTTTAGTCCATACTGCCCAATGCCCTAACAGTCCACCAACAAATTTCTTTTCAACGGTATGGGTATTTACATCAAACCTATAAGTCGTAAGTAGATCGCCCACAATGTTATCATCATTGCCGGTATACATTGCGATTTTATTATTACGGCTTGAGTTAACAACGGCGCGCATTACATCTAGGGTTTGATAACGATTAAACGAAGCGCATTTAATTGCTTCAACGTTTTCAATCTCGGCAAACCTCAACCAAAAATCATAACTGAATATCCTGCCGCCGACAGAGGGCTGCAGGTAAAAACCGAATACTGGAATTACAGAAGCAACCGCTTTTACCCGATCCAGTATTTCTTCTTCTAACCAATCATTGAGGCCCCCCATGCTTAATAACCCTATATTGTATCCGTGCGCTAAAGCAATTTCGGCCTCTTTTACCGCTTGGGCTGTGGGCCCGCAAATTCCAGCAACCTTAATAAAAGGGCGTTGTAAATTGGCTTTATCAACCTCTTCAGCTGCCAAAGCCAAAACCTTTTCATAAAGGTTTATTTTTGGATCTCTTATTTCAAACTGGGTAGAATGGACAGCCACCGCAATACCGCCTGCACCGCTGGCCATATAATACCTAGTTAATTGTCTTTGCTTAAATTCGTCTAATATACGGTTGGCGTCTAACGCTAAGGGGTGCGCCGGAATTACCGTCCCATTATGTAAGTGGCCAACCAGTTCTTTTGATAACTTTTTCATTAGAATTTTCCTCCTCTCTCTTGAAAATGAGTGGCTTTACCTAATTCTTCACCGCCTTGTTTTACCCAATTGGCGGTAATGTCAATAATCTCTCTAATGGTAACACGTGGATAACCGAACATGCGATGGCATTCGGAAGCATTGTTCAATAACGCCGATCCTTCGGCTTCGTAAATAAACTTTGGTTCCTTTGCGAATTTTTTTCCAAATTGTTCTGCAACCCACCGCACCGAAAGCGTCTCCGGCCCCGTTACGTTTAATATTTTTGCAGGTGATTGACAGTGAAGCAACGAACGGATCGCAATCTCATTCGCGTCGCCCTGCCATATGACATTTACATTTTCTGTCCGTAAATCTATTTCTTTACCGCTTAATACAGACTTTGCAATTTCCATAAGCACACCGTACCTAAAGTCTACGGCATAATTTAAACGATAAATAAGTGTAGGTGTTTGGTTTTTTCGCGAAAAATATTCGAATATACGCTCTCTACCCAAACAAGATTGAGCATACTCACCTATTGGCTCTGGCGCTGTCTCTTCTGATACGCCTCCAGAAGTGACTTTTACAAACGGTAAAACATTACCGGAAGAAAACGCAACAATATTAGACGATTTGTATTTCTCGGCTACACGCCCAGGCAAATACGCATTCATAGCCCATGTAAAACCCTCATTACCAGTAGTTCCAAATTTATGCCCGGCTAAATAGACTACATTTCTAACCAACGGCAATGCTTGCAAAGTGTTTTCGTCAAGCAAATCACAAGCAATCGTTTTTACGCCCAAAGCATCAAGCTCAGCTCTTGACCTACTGTCGGAAAACCGAGACACCCCAATGATTTTCTTATCGACTCCAGCGGCTTTGGTAGCCTCTACGGCCAGTTTTCCAATGCCTGGTCCCATCTTTCCGCCAATACCTAAAATAATAATATCTCCTTCAATCTTTGCTAAGTCTGCAATTAAGGCAGCCGAAGGCTTCGTAAACTCGTTCTCTAATAATGTTAAATCTGTCATATCAGCTTTTAGTCTGTTTTATTTTAAATTAAAATATTGATGAGGCTGCTAATGGCCAGGCCAGCCACAATTAGTAAACCAATTGCACCCGTAATTTTCGCAAAGGTATTGTTGCTTTTGTTACCCATAATCTTCGGATCGTTAGCAATAAGATAAAGCGCTACTCCAATAAAAGGCACCAAAAATATGGTGACACTTTGAGCCAGAACAATAAGTTCTAGTGGCAACTTTCCGAATTTTAGCGCTACGCCTGCTCCAACTATCATTACTAAAGCAATAAAACCTTTTACAGCCTTAATATTTAAATTGCTTCCGTAGCCTAAAGCATCCCCTAAAAGAGTGCCTCCTACCGTTGCGTTGCCAACAAGTGACGAAAATGAAGCTCCAAACAACCCGACAAAAAACAATGCAGCAGCACTGCTACCAAAAAGAGGCTCTAAAGCTAATGCCATTTCTGAGGCACTATTAACCTTTAATCCTTGCGGATTTAACACACTTCCTGCACAGATAAGGACAACTGTAGCCATGAGTCCTAAAATCACGATACCAGTGGTGCTGCTGGATTGTGGGTTCTCTTCCGGAGCGTCCGATTTTCTGGATTTTTTTCGTTCTTGAACTAAATAAGATTGATAAAAAGCGCCAACTAACGAAAAACACGATGCAATAAATGCTATAATTAAACCCATTGATTCGCTCGGGACAGAAGGCACAAAACCTTCTGCAACATCTACGACATTAGGCTCTATTAAGAAAAAAGTTGCCAGAAAAGAAAAAAGCATGATTGCCACTAATGCGATCATAAGTTTTTCCATCAGCTTATAAAAAGAGCGGAAGAAAAGCAGAACGATGCCTAGCAGGTTAAATATCACAACCCAATTTAAAGGATTAGTTTCTGTGGCCTCGCCGATTGCGATACCTACACCGATAGAATTACCCGCTTGAAACGACGCCGTAACCAGAAATATACCTAATCCTATGGACACAGCTATCTTGTTTCCAAATTTTTTCCGAATCAAACTCAACAGAGAGATTGGGCTTACCATCCCTATCCTGGTGCTCATGCGGGTAAAGACAATCATGAAGAAAATGGCAAGAACCACCACCCAAAGTAACGAGTACCTATAATCTGCACCCATTTTAGAGGTAATGGTCATTTTACTAGGGCCAAAGACCAGTGCTGCAGTAATAATACCAGGCCCCAGTGAAAATAGCCATACCTGAAAGCGATTAAGTACATCAGAAAAGTGTTTTTTTGTCATTTATCTACGTGCTTTTGTCACATCAGTGACTGAAATTGCGCCGGCTTTGTTGCCAAAACTGCTTCTTATATAAGTCAAAATTTTAGCGATTTCTTCATCCTTTAAAAAATTGAAAGCGGGCATGTGCTGGTCATACGTTTTGCCTTTGACTGTAATTTGTCCTGATAAACCATCTAAAACTATACGCAAAAGTTGTTCTGGAGAACCTAAGGTTTGTTCTGCGCCTGATAGTGGGGGAAATGTATTGGATACACCTTGGCCGTTTTCTTTATGGCACGATTCGCAATAAGCTTTGTATAACGCTGCGCCGCTTGTATTTGCGCCTATGGTTTCTTGGTCTTCTGCACGCAAAGGTTTGTGAACAGCATTTTTTGCTGGACTCAACTTTAAGATTTTATCGTCATCATTTTTAGGAAAACCCGGTTGCGGATTCCAATCTTGATTGCTGGTAGCTAAAAAGACGTCGCCATTGGCAGCTACAGCAACAGCTCTTAGCCTGCCGAAATGCTTTGAGAAAAAAACCTGTTCTTGTTCAATTTTTTCTTCATATGCATTTAGCTTTAAAACTCTAAAGCTTTGGCTTTTTAAAGTTACCAGTAACAAAGAGTTTTGCCATTCAGGTATAGCGGATGAATTATAATACTGCAAGCCAGCCGGCGCAATCACTGGAGTCCAAGATCTAATAGGTTCTGTACGAGGAGATTTTTCAGCTATTGCTATTTCACTTGGCAAATCGTGTATGCCCTCAATCTGTGGCCAACCGTAGTTATGGAGAGGCTTTATTAAATTTACTTCATCCTCTATGGCATCGCCATGCTCTGATGTATAAATTTTCCCTTTGTTTGATACGGTAAGGCCTTGCATATTACGGAAACCCCAAGCATACACCAAGCTACCCCGTATAGGATTATCGTTCGGCACAGAGCCATCTGGATTCATCCTCAGTATTTTACCGTTCAAGGATGTACTATCTTGCGCAAAAGTATCGCTGGCTGCGTCGCCTGTGGCCCACAGCAATTTCCCGTCCTTAGAAAATGTTACCCTCGAACCATTGTGGCCGGTACTGCCCGGGATGGTATGCAGTGTAACCGGATTACCTAGCGTGTCGCCGTTGTAAGTTAGTCTTACCAGCTTTGAGAAAATACCCGCGCTGTTTTTTGTAGTGTAGCTGATATACACGTACGGATTTTCTTTAAAATCTGGCGAAAGGCACATTCCCAAAAGCCCTAAAGTGCGCTTATGGTAAACATCGGCCACGCTGTACAAATGTTTTACACTGCCGGTATTTAAATCTAACTTACTAATATTGCCAGCTATTTCTGTAAACATGATCTGATGATCGTCTATCAGCTGTATATCCCAAGGCACGTTCAAGCTATCTGCAACTATACTTACCGCAAGTAAGGTTTTGTTTAGTTGTACATTTGCTACAACAGGAAAATCAGCCTTCTGTTGAAAGCTGCCGCAGGAAATAAAAAATAAAAGGCAAAAGCCCAGTAAGGTTTTAATCTTCATAAATAACTTCATCGTTTGGCCACTCTGTTTCCAAACCCTGGCTGCGTATAAACGCCTGAAACTCTTTTAGCAAAGCTTTATCACTACGCACTTGGCGTGGGATAACATTTTTTTCTTCAGCAAACGTAACCAACATACCCACTGCTTCGCCAATACTCCACTCTACCGGATGAAGCCGGAAACACCCGTTAGAAATATGCGTTGTGCCTATGTTTTTATTTGCTGGTAAGATATTTTTCATGCGTTGTGGCAATAATGCACCTAAAGGGATTTGAAAACGGAGAGAATCAAAGTCAACATAATTTACTCTATCAGATGTGGGATGTAAATCAATATGGTAATATCCGACGCCCACACTGTCGTAAAAAACAGAGGCTTTGTTTTTATCTTCCCAAGCTTCAGCCGTTTTGCGTCTGTTCTCTCTTCCTACGTGTTGCTCTTGTACCCTAAACACAGGCTTGATTCTTCTTGCCTCGCGGATATATGGATATTTTGCCAGCCCATCCTCGGTGCCCATAATGTCCTTTCGTAATCTTAAGCCTCTCCAGCCTTTTCCACCATCTGGTCGTGGTGCTTCGGTTTGCAGCCAATAAAGTAAAGAAAGGCTAAGCTGTTTGGCACTGTTAAAATGTTTGCTAAACTCTTCTTCAGATGCGCCAATTAGGTTACCCAGCATATAGTCATTCTGTGGCCAGTTCACAATGGTAACATCGCCTTTGTAAAATCCATCGTTAAAGTTTGTTTTGTCAATGATTTTACGGTAGTTCCATAAGTTCAACATATCCCCTGTCGGCAATCCTTCGGGATGAAATCCCAATTTTTTGGGCTTCAGGGTTCGTGGATCAGAGTAATGGAGATCGAGCAATTTTCCAGCCCAAGCGGGCTCTAAATCAGGCACATGATTAGCCCAAAAATCATAGTCAGCCGGCTTAGGAATAGTATGGTCTTCGCCAGGGACGTAATCTATGGCAAAACAAGCCGTAAAAGCCTGATTGCTTTTCGGGTTGGCTTGCTTAGGCGCATGCAGTTCTCCGGTATCTTTTCTTGACTCTGTACCTGTAACAAACTCAGTCCCGGTCATAGGCAGCAAATCGCCCATTTCGGTGGCATCTACATAATATGGCGCGCTTAACACCATCTTTTCTCCAGATTTTAAGCTCTTTACCGTCACAGATTTAACCTCGTCATTAACTGTATCTGCACCAACAGCTTTGTGTTGTAGCAGCAATATCAGTTTACCGTTAGAAATATAAGGAGCAATTAGACTTCGCATTGCTTCTAAAGCAACCCGAGGTTCATGACAAAGTCTGGAAACTACGCCGTTGCCCGGATTAAATATAGGATTGGCCTTTGCGGTTTCTGTTACCGGATAATTGTCTTGATAATATTGACGTACCTTCGTTCTAAAATCTCGATATAATTTTGTAGAGCCGTGGGTTTCTATCCATTGATGCTCATCTGGCGGTACTCCCTGCTGAGTTAATTGACCGCCAATCCAATCTGTTTCTTCTGTTAAGACAACGGTTTTATGATTTCTTAGTGAGGCCATAGCGGCCGCGAAACCACCTAAACCAGCACCGATAATCACAACATCAGCATGCAATGCTTGGTTTGGACCCCAAAACACTTGGTTATGCGCTTTCTCGGTGGCATTTGCGGGTAAACCTATAAACGATGCTGTAGCTACACCGCCACCGCCCACAGCAAGTAATTCAATAAAATTTCTGCGTTTCATATCAGATTGCACATCTAATAAACAGGGAACCTACTCCAAATAAAACCTTAAAGCAAGCCCCTGTTTTTTTTATTTGTCTATTTTATAGCCGCTTAGACCGTAAAACATTATATATAAATAACACATGATCGGCAAAGCAAAAGCCACCTTCCAGCTAAAATGATCAATCAATAAACCTTGCGAATAAGAAATAACGGCTCCGCCGGCAATGGCGGTAGATAGCAAACCGGATGCTTGCGTGGTGTGTTTCCCGAGACCGTTTACGGACAGCGAAAATATTACCGCGAACATGATGGAGTTAAACAAACCCACACTAATCATTGCCCAAGAAGCTACCAAACCATTTGTTAATAGGGAAAGTACAATAACGGCTATGGCTGATAACGCACAGAACACCAAAACTTTTGACGCCTTGATATAATTCAATAACAATGAGCCCATAAACCGCCCAACAATCATACCGCCCCAATAAAATGCTACGTATGCGTTTGCTGCCTCTTCGGAAATCTTGAGTAAATCTGCGATGTAATTAGTTAAAAAAGTACCAATAGAAACTTCTGCGCCTACATAGAAAAAAATACCGGCAATGCCAAACCGCAAATTCCTAAAACTAAGTGCCGATTGCTGGCTTCCTGGCTCATCTGCCGGTTTCTCCTGTTCATCTGATGAAGTAGATACAACAGGCAGCTTTAGCATCAGCACCGCAAGAGCAATCAATATCAGCAACAGCGATATACCTAAATAGGGAGATTTTACCGCATCCGACGAAGCTGATTCTTGTATTTGCCCCAATATAAAGTAAGCACCAAAAATTGGCGCTACTGTTGTACCCACAGAACCAATGCCCTGTATAAGCGTTAACCTAGAAGAAGCAGTACGCGCCGGCCCCAGTACTGTAATGTATGGATTTGCCGCAACTTGTAAAAGCACAATACCTATAGCCAAAACAAAAAGCGCCGCCAAAAACAGATAATATTGGTGTACCACCGCAGCCGGATAAAACAGTGCCGCCCCAATTGCCGCTATACCAAAACCGGTAACCATTCCTTTTTTGTAGCCGATTCGTCCTACTAATTTTCCGGCCGGGATAGACATAATGCCGTAGGTTAAAAAGAAGTAAAATTGAACTAAGGATGATTGCGAATAGTTTAGGTTAAAACCTTTTTTAAAGAAAGGCACCAACGTATCATTTAAACAGGTAATAAAGCCCATCATAAAATAAAGTACAGCAAGCGATATTAAAGCCGGTGTATAATTAACTTTTATCGGCTCTGAAGAAACTTGCGCTTGTGTTGCTGTTGATGGGATATTTGCCATTTTAATCTTGTAAAGTTGTGGCCGCTTTTTTTGACGCGATGAATTCTAGTGTTTGATAGCATTGATAAAGGCCGCGCGGTACGTGAAAGCACCCTTTCCACTTGCCTCCTTTTAAAGGTAGCAAAACTTTGCCTTCTCGGTTTAAATAGCCAAACCACTCGCCATATTCTGGATCAGGGAAGTGGCTCCAAGTATATTCATGTATTTTTTCAAACCACTGCCAGCATCTCTCATCGCCAGTGTACAGATATCCTTTAAGCATGCAAACCGTTGCTTCTATATGAACCCACCACAACTTTTGGTCCCACTCTAGCTGTTGTGGCGGCGCACCTTTCACATCTTTAAAATATAATATGCCACCGTGTTCTTTGTCCCACCCGTACTCCAGAATATTTAGGGAAATATCTACTGCTTTTTTTGTTAATGCTGTATCGGAAGTTTTCTCTGCCAAATCCATAATAAACCACATCGCTTCTAAACCGTGGCCCGGATTTATTAAACGGCCTTCAAAAGAGTTGACGAAAGCTCCATTTGGAGCTACGTTTTCTAGAATTAAACCTAGGTCTGGATGATAAAAGACATCCATTACAGAACCTATAGCGTCTTTAATGGTGTCATCAACTAGTTTTTCATCTAAAAGATGCTCTACCTCTAATACCAGGTTAGACAGTATCATTGGTAATGAGAAGCCTTGGATGGGACGCGTGCCATCTACTCCCTTGTTATAAATGCCTTTAGGGTTATCTTTCCGTTTTAAGATATTGAAGAATGTTTGGGTGGCTATATCGCCAAAATCTTTACGTCCTGTAGCTTTGTACAGTTGCCCAAAAGCCATAGTTGCAAAACAGTCAGAAAAAATATTGTAGGGCTGTACCAAAGCTTTACCCTCGCGGTTTAAAGAAAAATACCAATTGCCGGCTTCATCGCGTCCGTTCTTCATTAAAAAATCGGCGCCGTTCAGTGCAATATCCAACCATTCTTGTTTTTGCTCTACTTGGTTATAAAGCATTGCAAAACACCAAACCTGCCTGCACTGTAGCCAAATAAATTTATCGGTATCATACACTTTACCCGTGCGGTCTAAGCAAGTAAAATAACCTCCAAATTCACGGTCAATTGAATGATCGGCCCAAAAAGGCACAACATCGTCTAGAAGATTTGTGCGATACATATCCCTATATGCAGCGAGAGTTTTTGACATTGATGATGATTAGTTAAATAAAAATAATAATTGGATGCTAAACCTCCGCGCTAAGGAGTTAAGCAATACGTTTAGATTCCAATGCTAAAATTAGTAATTTTTTTAAAAAACTAAAATACTTTTTAATTTTATTTAAAATATGCAGTCATTAATACTTAAGGCACCAATTAATCTGCAATCATCAATGCAATAACCTGCTGTGCCTCATTTTTAATATTCGAGGTTTTGCTAATATCCCACAAACTACTATTTTCCTGATGCAAAGCTAAAGTGCTTACTATCCAACTTTGAGTCCAGCCGGTAAGTGTGCCCCAGGCGCCCCAACCTGCATCGGCATTTGAGGCCCAATACTCCCATCTGTTATAATCAAATGCGCGGAACCACGCTCCGTCTAAATCTTTATGCGTTTTACTTTTCACCTGAATTTTCACTAAAAAATCGGCTATTTTATCTACCGCAACTTTATATTTATCTTCGCCGGTTGCCCTTGCAGCCTCATTAAGCGCAAAAAAACCGAAATTGGTGGTGTACAACATATCTGCAACGGGATCTCCGTTTACGGCAATTAAAGGAGCCTCTGTCTTTCCATAATCGGCGTTGGTTTTGGTTGCACCAAACATACCTTCCGATGAAGATCCGAGCTCTTCTCTAATAGCGCCCGACTCATCCATGTTTTCTAAAACCTTATCGGCTATTAAACTTAGCCATTCTCTATGCTTTGGCGTATCTTCTACCCGTACTAGCCAAGCCAACGGCAATATCATTCTGGCGCGTTCCTGCTGTATACCGTTTGTCCATTTCCAGTCCGGGTACTTTCCCATGGTTATAGCTATAGCCTTTTTGGCCTGCTCTAGAAATGGTTTGTAGCCAGTCTTGTCATATAACCACAGATAACAGGCCCACATCCAAGACTCAAAATGAGGGTGCGGATAAATTAAATCTCTATTTTGAAGCGCTTTAAGCCCCTTCTTCACTATATCAACATCTTCTAACCGCTCTCCCCGGAAACCGTTTTTGCCTGTAGTTCTAAAGTTGGCAATAATGGCTTCAGCAATATATTTATCCCATTGGCTATCATTAAGTCTGGCAGATGCACCAAGCGCACCCAAGATCACTCGCGCATTATCGTCTCCGTAGTAAATGTAGGGGTGCGTCATACTCCAACCTACCAAACCATAAGCCGGCGATTGTGGGTTGTTCCGATTGTCGCCTCTCAAAATAGAAGTTTTAAAGACGTAGTTGAGTAGGTTTTTTGCCACGGTTTTATCTCTTTCGGATGCATTTTTTGCAGATGTAAGCGAATAAGCTACTTCAGCATTACAATCCGCACGCATCCAATATCTATATATCTGTGAGCCGTCTATCTGGATACGGGACAAATGCCCTTCAAGTACACCTAAAGACCCATCTCCAACAGGAACAGATTGGCTCAAAGGCGGCCCCGCCGGGTTAAGGCCATCCCCCTGCCTTTTCAAAAACTGCGCTTCCCAAGATGGGTGAACAAAAAATCTCCCTTTATAAAACCATTCATTGCCACGTTTAATGGCTTCTTGGTGGTCTTTAGCGGTAACAGTATAGTTTTTAGCAAATACAGGCGAAACCGGCAAAGGCCAAACCTTAAAACTCCATTGCGTTTTTGGATGTAAATAACTGAATATGTATTCCCAAACTGGCTTAAGATGATCCACCGGCCCAAATCGGGACGTTAGCAGGTTAGATAAGCGTGTAGTTGCTACCAACGCATTTCCTTCTTTAAATAACAGTGGATCGTGTCTAACGTCGCTGACTCCGTACTGCGCGTCATCAAACCCGGCAACCTTAGCAACAATAATTAGAGGGTTCTTTGCTTTGGATTTTACAAAATAGGCATTATGAACTGCAAACAAATCAAGCGAATCTACGCCTGGGATGATATTTGTAATCACAACGCCACGTTCTAATTGCGTTTGCACAGTATCTTTACTTACCGCTAAACCTGTTTGCACATCCGGATATTCTACAAATACCTTTAGTTGCTTTTCTTTTATAATTTTTGCTACTCCCGGAGTATAAGAAAAACGCTTTTGAGGGTATTGGTTAGCAACAAAGATAACTGCTCCACCAATTTTAGCTGCATTTACGGCATCTATCTGCCGTTCTATATTTTGAAAGCTGTAGTTATTGGAACGCAAAATATTCACAATATCGTTTTTACCGTCTGAACAAATAATAACTTGGCTCGTAGTTGTTTGTGCGCAAACTGTATTTACAATTAAACATATGTAAAATGCGAGAAGTGCTTTTTTAATCATTATTTAGGATTATAGTTAAAAGGAAAAGATGAGATTCTTGAGGAAAATAAAGATGAACTTGTCAAATAATAATAATTTTATGGAGTTAGCCTATGTGCTTATTAACGCGAACTTTTACCTGCAAACTGTTTAACCCGTAACTTAAAAAAGCATAAAGATTATTACGCAGCTGTTTAGATTAATAAAAACTGATTTTTTGAGTGAGCACCTCATCAGACAGACGAACACAAACCACGTACACCCCCGGAGAAAAATCAAAAGTATCAAATTCCAGATTATTACGCCCAATAATTATAGGAATATTAGCTTTTCTAACCAAGCTACCATTCGCATTATAAACTCTTACGCTTGCATTAGCTTGAGCACAAGACGCAACAATGGCCACTCCAAGACTTTTTCCTGAAGAGAAAGAAGCATATAATTTTTCTTGCGCTAAACTGAAATTGGCGGTTATTACCTTCAACCTGCTTTTTGTGCCGTCCACATCCAACAGTTCTAAAGCATAATAATTACGGCCACCAAACGGAACATTATCTGTGTATTGATAGTTTGTTACAGCAGATGTATTGCCTTTGGCGGCGATTTGTGCAATTTGTTCAAAGCTTTTCCCATCTGCAGAGCGCCATAAAACAAAATGCGAAGTGTTTTTTTCTGCCGCAGTGGCCCAGTATAACTTTACGGATTGCGACAAGGTTTTCAAAGAAAAATCAAGCAGGGTTACCGGAAGAGTAGCATTTCTTAGCTTCAAAATATAATCCGCATTGCTTCCGGCGTGCCCGTAACCAAAGTTCCGTTCAGATTCATTACTAATTATACCACTTAACCCAACCTTGTCATCCGAAGGGGCGGCTAAAAACGCGGCCGCCATAAAACATACAATTAGCTTCATAAAGGATTTTAAATAGAGGTTCATTAATTACAAAGCCAATTTATAAATTTTTTTAATAACTTGGTGCTATTACAAATTTTTATATAAATTAATATCGCTTATGAACAACGCACTTACCTTCTTTATTCTATCATCTATCTCTTTTTCGGCATTTGCGCAGAGCGTAGTTATAAACAGAGTGTTTAAAGGAGCGGGAAGCGACGGACAATATGACGCGATAGAACTGCTGGTTGTAGAAGATCATATTGATATGCGCAACTGGATTTTAAAAGATTACGCAAACAATGCACGTACCGGAGTAGATGGAGACTGGGGAGCAAAATTAAGGTTTAAAGATAAAGCACTTTGGAAAAATCTTAGATCTGGAACTACAATTGTTATCAGAAAAGGCGACGCAAACGGGCAGAACCCGTCACCAGACCCCTTATATCAAGAAGACACGAATGCTTCTGATTTTACAATTGATATTAGCGCACACAATAAGACCTTGCTTAGGCCACTGGCCAGCCCTAACGTTGCAAACCCGCCTACTTATTCGCACAAAGATTTAATCCTGGGTGGCACGGAACTAGTGCTTCTACGTTGGGATGACGGATTTGGTGAGGGAATGGGCTCTGCCAATGCTGTTCATGCTTTTGCTTACGGAGACCTGTCATCTTCTGCTCACTTTGCCGGCATTGCATCCCCAAAATTGCACCACACTTCGGGCCCAGTTGCGGGCGGCTATGCTTATGCAAAATTGGCAAACAAAAACATAACTGACTATGCTACAATTGCCGGCACCAGCGCCAATCCTAAGCCACCAATCTATACCCCGCCAGCTAACAACAACGAGTCTTTGGCGCAAAAGCTTAAAAATAATTCCACATTGGTTAAAACTATAATTAATGAAAATATAAGATACAATTACCCAGGAGTGAAAGAGGTTTATATCACTTATAAAACTGCGTCAGACGCAAATATGACGCTTTACATTTTGGATATAGACTTAACCGACCCTAAATTAAGTATAGAAGTGGGAACACAAAATGACAAGTTTGTAGCTAACGGCACACAAACCGTATTGGATATGGTGTCGGCAAAAAATGCAAATGTTTTTGAAAAACACGTAATAGCAGGTATAAACGGCGATTATTTTGATTTTTCTACTGGCATTGCAAATGCATCTATTATTAAAGATGGAACCATCGTAAGAGATTACATGAGCGCGGGCTATAAGTTTTTTGGGCAACTGGATAATAAAACCTATAAAATTGGCGAACAGCCGGAATACATTAAACTGAAGCATAAATTTCAAGAGCTAATTGGAGGCAGATATCCTTTGATATTAAACGGCACCATAATCAATTCTACGGACGGTGCAATAGCTCCGCGTACCGCTATTGGCCTTATTAACGAAAAAAGAGCTATCATGATGGTAGCCGACGGACGTCAGGCACATTCTGTAGGTTACAGTTTGCCACAATTGGCAGAGGCAATGAAGGCGTTGGGCGCAAAAGATGCCGTTAATCTTGACGGGGGCGGTTCTAGCACCTTTGTGATTAGGGAAAGCAATGGAAATTCTGTTATAAAGAACGCTCCGTCTGATGGAAGTCCGCGAAAGGTCTCCAACGCTTTATTTTTGATGCGGAAAACAGACTAGCATTTCCGCGTAGGTAAAGAAATAGATTTATAACGAAAAAGCAGGAAGATTAATCTTTCTTGCTTTTTTGTTTAGTTAGAGTTGACGCCCACTTGTCGGTCTATAATTATTTTGGCTTAATACGTATTAAATCCACTCCAACGCTGGACCAAATAGAGGCTAAACTAAGAGATACATATTATAGCGAATATTGGCTTAGTGTGCTCCGTCGATTGAAAGCGTTGGTTCCTGAACACTTAATGATAATGATTTTTGAGGATTGCAAAAGAAAAAACCTTTTATTGCAATGCAGTAAATTATATATTAATCCCCAATAACCAGCCATATTTTAAATAAATCTTAAAAGATGACCATTAGAAATGCCTGGCCTTCAGGAGATTTTTTTTCAATTGCAGTCACCCTTTAAAGCTCCCTAGTTGTTGTAGTGATTAAATGATTTATCCGGCTTTCCAAAACGCTGACATACGCAAAACTGTGCTGGAAAATCACTTTGCCAATTTTAAATCAATTATTGTATTACTAAAAACTTAATTATGAAGCTGAAATCTTTACTAATTTTATTCTTGGCGTTTACGTATCTAAACGCAAACGCACAGTCTTTTACAACCAACTGGGAAAAAGGCGAGTTGAGAATCCGGTTGCGAAGAGCCGAATAAAGATATGCAGCTAGAATATAATTTGGTACTAAGGATTCCCTGTCGGCCCATAGTTTTGCAAATAATTCGTGCACTACGTCTCTACATTCTTCCCTATTTTTTAGCCTTTTATATGCAAAAATATATAAAGGCCCTTTATCCTGGTATAGATTTCAGCATAAGCGGCCTGGTCGCCTTCTTTCAATAAAAGAAAAAGCTCAGCATCAGAATGTTCAACATGCCCTGCCATCTGTAGTTAACACATTAAAAGATATTTTAAGAAATCGGTTTATAAGACCTCAATTTAAATATTTTTTAATATCAGTAAGGCTATCTCGAGCAGGACAACTATAGAGATTTTGTTTCTGTTAGGGCAGGAATTATTTAACCGAGCTAATTCTGAAAGGTTTCTTACATGCGCTATCTGCGGCTTTCTGAGCTAGCTCTGTTTCTTTTAAGGTTAGCCCCTGCGGATAAAAACCGTTGCCCAACGCAGGCTCCTTAAATATCTTTTGATACCATGTACACGAAGCTATATATCGCCCCACTAAATAACTCAAGTGAATATCATCCCTGTTTATTTCATCGTCAGAAAACCAATTTCTGGCATTTTGTATCGCCGTGCCCGAAGGTATAAGCAGATCAAAATGATATTTATAGTAAATTTTTTTAGATGTCTTTGTAATAGATTTATACATTTTAATCTGACTAAAATCGTAAACAGCAAACACCGGAATTGTTGCAGATTGTTTATATGCCCAAGTTTGGTGCAGAATGTATTGCGTATGCGGATTAGAAACATAGCTCTTCAAATATCGCAACACCTGGGGAAGAGGCTCTTCATATGTTTTTGCCAGTCCGGATTTGTTGCTGACCTGTTGTAAGCTGATGTAATCCCACTTTTCATCGGCCAATGCATACGAGATGGAAGTTTTTGCTCTTTTCTTTTTATTCCCCAGCACATCTATTTTCCGATAATTATATGCAGGCTTATCATCCAACGCATTTTTACAGTGCAAATCAAGGTCTGCGGCGCCAATAAACAAATTTCCGACGATTATTTTATGCCCCCCCGCTATAGCCAAACCGGACAAAAAATGCTCTATGGCATCTTCAGAGAAACTGTTGCCAATTGCCAAAATACGCACTACACTATCAGCTTGATGTTGTAATGAATGCTTAACTCCCAACGTTTTGCCCGTAACGGCAACAGCAGAAAACAAGAGCAAAGAAAGGACAATAGTCCTAGTTAAGGATTGATACAATTGCTTAATCATCATAAAATGAGATTATAAATAAAGAGATACAACTAAACAAAAAATCCTCCGGCGTTTGCCGGAGGATCCACACATTATTGCAAAAACCTATTTCACTATTTTAACTGTTTTAACCTCATTATCTGCTGTTAACGTAAGCACATACATACCAGGCGCTATATTTCCTGGGCGTAGCGTAATGCTATTGTTGCTATCGTGCAGCGTTACTTCGTCGCTCCAAACAATTTGGCCGTTTAAACCAACAAGTTTTACTTGGCCAAGGGTGTTTACCTCAGAAAATACCCCCAGCTGTATCTCACTATCAGAAACAAAATAAGCGTTAATGCTTTTGCCATTTAAACCAAAGTTTACGGCAATTGGCGCAGATTTTTCTGAGCTACCATCAAAATCTACCTGATTTAACTGGTAGTAATTTACACCGTCGGCAGGGAATTTATCCACGTAATTGTAGTTGCGCACCTGAGCCGAGTTTCCGTTGCCCGAAACTGTCCCCAACTTGGAAAACTCTTTGCCATTAACAGAACGCAGAATATCAAAATGCGAGTTGTTGTTTTCCGAAGCGGTAACCCAGCTAAGTTCTACCGAGTTGTTGTTAGCTTTACCACTAAAAGAAGTCATTTTAACAGGTGTAACTGTGAAAGGCTTTGGCGCAAAAGCGATGCCTCTAAAGTTTACAGAAGCAGAAACAGGGGTGTAACTTGTACTTGCATATAGAATAGTTGTTATCTGTTTTGATGCATTAAAGTCAGTCGCCGGCTGGGCTGAGGTATACGTGGTACCGCTCATGTTAGCCGATACAGGATCATTCAAGCGTGCAACAGTTGGCGCGCCACCTGATGGAGCTGTTGTTATAAACAGCTGTGCATCCGTGCCTGATATCCTGCCCGTAATGGCTTTAGCGTCTTTAAGTTTTGCATGGGTGTAATTACCTAATGCGCTCCAGTTGCCTACACCAGGAACTATTTCTCCGTATGAATACTTTCTAATAATGGTGTTAGCACCAGTAGCTACGTCTAGCACGTATATTAAATCTGGCGTACCGTCGCTGTTAGTGTCAAATAGAACAAAGTCATTGGGTTGTACCAAATCTGGCAGCTGAAAATCAGTATAGCCCGTAGAAGCGTCAGTAGTTGGCGTAGGCAAATTATCAGATTTTTTACCTATTACACCAGCTAAACTTGAAGAGCTACCGGTACCAGCAGAGATGTACAATTTACTATTGAAAATTTTGAGGGCAAAGTTGGCTCCGTTTCCACCCAAACCTGGTGATGATTCAAAATCTGCGATCGCGCTCACACCGCTATTAAAGCCTAGAGGCACGTATCTTACCCCGCCTTGGGTGCCAACAGTGTAAAATCCGCTGCCATCTGCAGAAGTAACTTGGCGCCCAACGTTTCCTACATCGTCGGTCTTAATTGCCGTTGTGGTGTTTACCTTTCCGTTTCCAGAGACGGTACCTATCACTTTTGGATAGTTTGCATAATCGAGACCATCTGCAGGCCCATCAAGTCCGAAAACGGTTAAAAAACGTCCGTCAGCCGATAAATCCATTAAACCTTCACGCGCTTGGCCAAACAAGCCGGCCATCATTCTTCGGTTTGCTCCATCGGTCGCTGTTGGCAAAGGGATAGAACGAACCAAAACCCCTTCAGGTGTAATTTCATCAATAAAACCTGGCGCAATGCCATTGTTTACAGCACTTTTTGTAAAACGGTAAATAGCCAAATTTCCAGGCGTAAACGGAACTTCGCCCACGGATGGGGCAGGTTGCGCATAAACAAATACGCTACTTAGCGCGAACAGTGCTACAGAGAGGAGAGATCTTTTCATAAAATAAGATTTAAATAAAAAAATTGGTTAGTCGTTTCTTCTTTTTCCAAGAAACATAGCTAAAGATATTAATTTTTTTTAGTAACTTAAAACTTATTAAAAATTTTTATACGTTTACGGTACTCCAATAATTATAATTTTCCAATGAGGTCAATAATTTTTTTTACACATTTAGTGTTGGTACTTACATTTATAGCTTGCTCGAAAAGAAATGACAGTTCTATTCCGATTACCACGCTTCCATCACAGAGCGATTCTCTTTCTGTTTTAATTGCCAAAAATACCGGAGCTGTTAAAAAAATATTAAAAGATAGTTCAGTAGAAAACTTTTCGGGATTTAAAGAACATTACATTGACTATCTTAACAAGGCTGACAAACCAATTGCATTATATTTGTTAACGGTAGATTTAAATAACCCGAAACTATCTATAGCAGTTGGCACGCCCAACAATGTAAACAGCTTGGGAAGCACACAGCGCGTATCGTCTATGATAACCGCAAGAAACGCCGATGAAGCAAGCAACACCGTTCTTGCTGGAATAAATGGCGACTATTTCGACTTCTCTACAGGTATTCCTTTGGGACCGGTACATAAAAACGGGGTTCAGTTGCGCACAAGCATAAGCAGTGGCTATAAATATTTCGGCCTTTTAGATAACGGCAATTATATGATTGGAGGTTATGACGACTATATCACCTACAAAGACCGGTTGCTAGAAGTGATTGGCGGTCGGCATCATTTGCTTACTAAAGGAAACGTGATTACACAAACAGATGTGAGTGTTGCTCCCCGGACAACTATAGGCCTTAGAGATTTTAAAAAAGCGGTAATTATGGTGGCCGATGGTCGACAAAACGACCACTCTGTGGGGCTGACGCTTGAAGAATGCGCTAATATATTGAGAGCAGTTGGTGTAAAAGATGCGGTAAATTTAGATGGGGGCGGATCTAGCGTTTTAGTTAGCAAAGACAAAAATACGGATAAGTACCGAATTAAAAATAAAGTTTCGGATGGTAGCGAGCGCGCTGTAGCTAATGCGTTATTTATTGTTCAAGAAAAATAAAGATTGATACGGTTGCTCTTTGACAAGGGCATTTAATGAGGCCTCTGAACTCGGGCGTGCCGGCTCCAGACTTTAAGTAAAAGCTCGGGATAATCTGTGGTAATATAATCTGCACCTCGGTTTAAAAAAAACGACATATCTTCCTCTTTATTCACTGTCCAAACGTTTACTGTTAAACCCATCTTATGCGCATCAGCAATCCAGGTTGTAAACTTTTTGTAAAAGGACATATGAAAATCTAATCCGGTCAACCCGTCCGATTTTATTTGCTGGGGCATGGTATTGCCGTTTAAGTAAGCTGTTTTAAATTTTGGTGCAACTTTCTGGATGTACTTTAAGGCATCGTAGTCGAAAGATATAAATTCAATCCTATCCGGCCCACCCATCTTCTTGGCCAAATCAACTACCATCCTTGTTGCTCTAAGGGTTCTTTCTTTGCTGATAACAGACGGTTTAATTTCGCAAATTAATTTAGTCTGTTTTTGGTTTAAACCTGCTTTAAAATATTCTTCCACAGTTGGGATAGACTCTCCGTTGTTATGTTTTTTAGTTAGCAACTGTGCATAGCTTGATTTTTCGATCTCCATTCCGTAAAATTTGTCATCATGGTTTACAACCAGCACATCATCTGCTGTAAGATGTATGTCAAACTCTGAACCTGCGCAGTTTAAACGGATGGCTTCTTGTAAGGAAGCTATGGAATTTTGCGGAAGCGCCTTGCCTTTCCACGCCCCGCGGTGCGCAATCACCGGATTAGTAGCCTGCATATTTTTAGAACTCAAATCTGATTTTATAAAGCACCCAGAAAAAAGGGTTAACAAGAATATATATAAGCTAGATATTTTAACGGATGTTGCCAAAATTGTACAAGATATTTAAAATAGAATTTTTAGCGATTTGATTTTGTCTAAAATAACGCTTAAATACCGAGAATCTTCTCGTTCAGGCCAACGTTAGTTTTGGTACTCGCAAAATCATCGAAAGCTTTATCCGTTACACGGATGATGTGGCTATTGATAAAATGGGCTCCCTCTCTTGCACCATCCCAAGCGTTTTTAAGTGCGCATTCCCACTCCAATACTGCCCATCCTTTAAAATCATATTGCGCCAATTTGCTAAATATGCCCTTAAAATCAATCTGGCCATCACCTAAGGATCGAAACCGGCCTGCCCTACTGACCCAAGACTGATAGCCTCCATAAACGCCTTGCTTGCCGGTTGGCCTAAATTCTGCATCTTTAACATGGAACATTTTAATGCGTTCATGGTAGATATCGATAAAGTCCAGATAATTTAGGCACTGCAATAAAAAATGTGAGGGATCGTATAACAAGCAGGCACGAGGATGATGGTTTAGGTTGTCGAGGAACAGATCGTAAGTTGCGCCATCGTATAAATCTTCCCCTGGATGAAGCTCGTAGCATAAATTTACCCCAAAATCTTCGTAAACATTTAATATAGGCTCCCAACGGTCCGCCAATTCTTTAAACCCTTCTTCTACCAGACCTGCCGGGCGTTGTGGCCAAGGGTAGACTGTATGCCATAGTAGCGATCCGCTAAATGTAGCAACGTTTTTTAAACCTAAATTTGCAGAAGCTTTAGCAGCTAACAATAGTTGTTCTTTGGCCCATTGAGTGCGGGCATCTTTGCTGTGCGAATATTTTTCTGGTGCAAAATTTTTAAAAAAGTCATCATAAACAGGGTTAACCGCCACCAATTGGCCTTGTAAATGGGTTGAGAGCTCAGAAATCTCTAAGCCATATCCACAAATTACACCTTTTATTTCATCAGCATAGTCTTTACTCGTTGCAAGTTTTTCTAAATCTAAAAATCGCGAGTCATTTGTAGGTAGTTGCAATGCTTTATAACCTAGTGCAGCTGCCCAACTACAAATTTGATCTAAACTGTTAAAAGGAGGCTCGTTGCTTATAAACTGCGCAATAAAAATTCCCGGGCCTTTAATTGTTGTTGCCATCGTAAACTTTAAAATCTGTCCATTTCAAATTAGATTCTCCTGATTGTATTACACTTTCTATAAATGCCATACCACGGATACCCTCTTCCATGCCCGGATATTCTACCAAATCGTGCTGTTGGTTTATACTGAATGCAAAATTCCTGTACAGATTTGCAAAAGCTTCGATGTAACCTTCTGGGTGGCCCGCAGGCGTACGTGTGTTAAAATTTGTTTGTGGATGAAGCATTGCGCCTCCGGTGCGGTAAATTTGTTCGGCTTTGTCAAGCAGTTTTATGCGCAATGTATTTGGATTATTGTGCTCCCATACTAGGCCACCTTTATCCCCATAAATTCTTATGTTCAAATTATTCTCTTCGCCTGCAGCTACTTGCGTGGCTATAAGCGCCCCACTTGCTCCATTATTAAACTTTAACAAAACAGCTCCGTCATCATCTAAAACCCTGCCTTCCACTACTTTGTTAATATCTGCACAAACCTGGGTTAGCTGCAAACCGCTAATATATTCTGCCAAATTAAAGGCGTGTGTTCCAATATCGCCCATTGCCCCGGCTAGGCCACTGGTTTCCGGATTAGTGCGCCACTGCGCCTGCTTACTTCCTTTTTTCTCTAATTGGGTGCTAAGCCAACCTTGCGGATACTCGACATAAATTTTTCTGACGGTACCAATGGCTCCCTTTTTTACCTGTTGCTTAGCTTCCTTTACCATTGGATAACCGGTATATGTATGCGTAAGCATTAACTTTTTTCCGCTACGTTCATACACTTTTTGCAACTGTTTAGCTTCCTTTAACGATAAGGTAATAGGTTTATCTAAAACCACGTGGAATCCATACTCTAAAGCTAATTTCGCGGGATGATAATGCAAATGATTGGGTGTCACAAGTGCAACTGCCTCCATGCGTTCTTGAGCGGGTAGCAAACTTTCCTTTTCAAACAACTCCTGATAATTGCTATAAATTCTAGATTCATTTAATCCAAAACTTTTTCCGCTTTCTTTTGATTTAGTGGCATCACTACTGAACGCACCGCAACAAAAATCATAAAGACCGTCCATTAGCAAAGCATTTCGGTGAACTGCACCTATAAATGCACCTTGTCCACCTCCTACCATTCCTATTTTAATTTTCTTCATCGCAAAAAGCAATTAAACCTGCAAAGTACTATTCTTAGTTGTAAGAGATTGGACCTCCGTATAAAAATATACAGCCCCAAAAAAGCTACGAACAACACTATCGGAATAATAAGCGTGGACCTTAACACCTCGGGGCCGGCTAAATTTTTTGCGCTGGCCAAAACATTTGCCATATCAGAACCGTTAGGCGCTTCCAAATAACTTTGTAAATCTGCTTGGGGCGGAAGTTTGCTCATAATAAGCTCATTATAAAACCCGCCTATAAATATGGTATAAATAGATACTGCAAACATACCCGCCCCCCCATTAAGTTTAAACCAAGTGCGCCCGATTTGGGTATGCGCTCTGCTACAAACCCAATCATAGTTGGCCAAAAATAACATACGCCCAAACCGAAAACCAGTGCCGCAAAAAAAATGGGTTCACCTTTTAAAACACTTAATAAATATAACCCGGTTGCAGAAAGCGCCGCTGAAGCAATCAACACTCCTTCTGCAGAGAATTTATTTAATATTGGTCCCGCAAGTGCACGTCCAACCACCATTACTCCGGTAGTTAAAGTTAATATCAGAATTGCGTTGTCCGTAACATTTGCCAATAATACATCTATCCACTGGCTTGTAAAAAGCTCTGTGATAGATGTCCCAAACATGCATATAAACATAAAGATAAATAGAGGAGATGTAACAGATTTGTACATGGTTGCTGTTGAAATTCCTGCAGAGACACGTTCGGTTACCGGAAAACGATATTTTAACACCAATATTCCGTAAACTAACGTAGGGATTAACATGACTGCTATCTGAAACTGCCAATGTATATTAAAATGGTTTGCTACAAAAACTAGCACAGTACCCAAAAAGATTCCGCCGGGGAACCAAAGATGGAAATGGTTGAGTTTCGTTGTTTTCTTGTCAGGATAAATGGTTGCTACAAGTGGATTACAAGCAGCCTCAACTGTTCCGTTGGCAATGCCGATAAGTAGCGTTGAAAAGAATAAGGTGAGGTAACCTTGGGCAAAAATAGTTGCCAAAACACCTACAAGATGAAAAACGAAGGCTAAGATGAGTAGGCGCTTAATCCCTATCACATCTACCAACATGCCCGCAAAAATTACTGCCAATGGGAAGCCCCAAAAAGCTGTTGCGGTAATCAACCCAAGCTGAGACGTGTTTAATAAAAAATCTGCACCTAAATGATTCAAGATGCCTGCCCGTATTCCAAAGGATAAGGAGGTCACCAATAAGGCGAAACAACTGGTTACAAAAAGCTGTTTCCGATATGCTATTGTCATAAATTACAATTTTACTGAGTAAAAAGCGCTTGGAATTCTTATTTTGTAATTTTTGTTATGTGCCCTTGCGCACCGTAATAAAGAATATATAAATAACACGGAAGCATACACCACAGAAAGGCTGAGTGTGGCCCCGCGGAACGCTCAAAGGCGGCATAAATTTGGGGAATAATGGCCCCTCCGGAAATTCCCATAACCAAGAGTGCAGAACCAATTTTGGTAAAACGTCCAAGTCCTTTAATGGCCAGCGGAAATATGGCTGGCCACATCAATGAGTTAGACAAACCCAACAAGGCAATAAAAAAAATGCTGGTAAAACCTACGCTTAGATAAGCTCCTAAAGTAAAAACAACGCCTGTAACTGCAGAAACCATTAATGCTCGCTGCTGACTGATATATTTTGGGATACAAACAATACCTATAATATAGCCTACTACCATAGCAATAAGGGTGTAGGAGGTGAAAATTTTAGTCTGATTTAAGCTTAAGCCCAACGACTGCCCATAAGGTCCAATTACGTCGCCGGCCATAACCTCAACACCTACGTATAAAAATAAGCAGAGGATTCCTAAATTAAGATTTCTGTAGCTAAAAACATTCTTTTTCGGCGCTACGGTTACGCCATCGTCGCCAATCTCATCACTATCCGTGTCTATTTCGGGCAGTGTAGAGAAGATGATGAGCAACGCCAGAATAAGCAACACCGCTGCAATAACGACATAGGGCAGTATCACACGCTGAGCCAGCTCAGACAATAATAAACTATGTCGCAAAGGATCTGTAATTGTTTTGGCTTTATCTTCAATTTCTTGAGCGCCATTCAATACCAAAGCACCTAAAACGATGGGACTAAGTGCTCCTGCCGCTTTATTGCAGATTCCCATTATGCTGATTCTTTTCGCAGCACTTTCTATTGGGCCCACGATGGTAATATAAGGATTAGATGCGGTCTGTAGCAACGCAAGTCCCATTCCTTGCACAAAAAGGCCGCTTAAAAACAAGGGGAAGCTGCGCATGTATGCGGCTGGCACAAAAACGAGCGCACCAACCGCCATAACCATTAGACCGACTGCCATTCCTTTCTTAAAACCGGTCATTTTCAAAATGTAAGAAGACGGAATAGCCAGAAAAAAATAGGCCATGTAGAAAGCAAAAGTGACTAACAATGCTTGTGCGGTGCTTAGTTCACAGGCGAGCTGTAAAAAAGGTATAAGCGTACCGTTTAGCCATGTAACAAAGCCAAACACGAAAAAAAGTATTCCAATAATGGCTACCGGCCCAAGTCCTTTAGCAGCAGATGATGTAGAACTGTTCATAAAAATGTTTTAATATTTAAAATTCCCACTTCACGAATGCTTCCATAGCTTCATACTCGGCCAAACCTAACCGGTCATACGCTTTAGCTGTTTCACTGGTGCGCTCTTCGGCACGTACCCAAAATTCGCGTGCATCCTCTCCCGGAAAAACCGGCATATCTTTCTGTGATTGGTGCTTGAAAATCGCCTGTCTTTTTTTAAGCACCTCCTGTGGCGATAGCGGTACGGCCATCTGAATTTCATGAATCTCAAACTCGTGCCATGCACCTCTGTAAAGCCACAACCAGCAATCTTTCACCCATTCTTCTGTTTGCTTTAAACGCTTTAGCGCTTCTAAAATAATATTGAAACAAACTTTGTGGGTGCCATGTGGGTCGGCAAAATCACCGGCTGCAAAAACCTGATGTGGCTTTACTTTTTGCAATAAATCCATGGTTTGCTTTATGTCGTCTTCAAAAACTAGATCTTTAGCGGTTTTGCCACGGTCGTAAAAAGGTAAATCCATAAAATGGATATTTTCATCGGGCAAACCGGCAAACCGGGCTCCGGCAATAGCTTCGCCTTTTCTGATAAGCCCTTTAACCATCAAAAGTTCGGGAATATCTGGCTGGTTTGGGGTTTTTGACGCCAAAAAATCCTTCATACGCTGATAGGTGGCTTCTAAATCAGTGCAGCTTTCCTGACGTGCTTTCGCAAAATCTATGTTAAACTCAACAAAGCGCAGGGCATCTTCGTCCCATACCGCCGTATTTCCAGAAGTTTGGTAAGCTACATGTACATTATGGCCCTGGTCCGCAAGTCTAATAAATGTACCGCCCATAGATATCACATCATCATCCGGATGGGGAGAAAAGATGATAGCGGTTTTGCGCGCTGGTTTTGCACGCTCTGGGCGCTGACTATCGTCCGCGTTTGGTTTGCCACCCGGCCAACCTGTAATGGTATGTTGTAGCTGATTAAAAATGTCTATGTTTAGATTGTACACCGGCCCCATTTCCGTTGCCAGCTGTGCCATTCCGTTGTTGTTATAATCGTCTTCGGTAAGTTTTAATACCGGCTTTTGTGTGATGTCTGCCAGCCAAATTACTGCTTTCTTTATGGTATTGCTATCCCACATGCAATCTCTTACCAGCCACGGTGTATCAAATCTTGTTAAGTCAGAAGCCGCTTCTTTATCTAACACAAACTCTACGTTAGGAGAAAGTTGCAGATAGGTTGCCGGCACATCTGAGGATATCTCGCCCTCAACAGCCTTCTTAATTATACTGGCTTTTTTCTTGCCCCAAGCCATCAATATAATCTCGCGAGCTTTAAAAATTGTACCTACCCCCATCGTTATTGCTTTGGTGGGCACATTTTCTTTTCCACCAAAATCTCTTGACGCATCTCTACGGGTAAGGTCGTCTAAGGTAACCAAACGAGTACCAGAATTTGGAGCCGAACCAGGTTCGTTAAAGCCGATATGACCGGTTCGGCCAATCCCAAGGAGCTGAAAATCAAGCCCGCCATAAAAAGTGATTTTTTTCTCGTAGTTGAGGCAATATTCTGCAACAGACTTTTCTTCTAAGGTACCATCTGGAATATGTACATTCTCACGCACGATGTCGATGTGGTCAAATAGCTGCCGGTTCATAAACGTTACATAGCTTTGCTCTGCGTCTGGCTTCATCGGAAAATATTCATCCAGATTAAATGTGACTACATTTTTAAAGCTCAAAGCTTCTTCTTTATGCATCCTTATCAACTCGGCGTAAACTTTTATGGGACTAGCACCGGTTGCCAATCCTAGTACTGTTTTTTTGCCAGATTCATCATTTTTTTTGATTAAAGCTGCGATTCTTTGCGCGATTTTTTTTGAGGCCAGCTGCTGGTTGTCATACACTTTAACTGAAAGTCTCTCAAAACGTGTTTCTTCTAATAGATTTAAACGAGACATGAATAAGGTTTATGTTAAACTTCAAACTTATACTTTTTATTTTAAAAACACAGCTCAATTAATAATTTTTTTTAATAACTTTGTGAGGTATATTTAATCAGATTCATCCAATTAAAAATCTAACTTTATGATCTTAATAGCCGATAGTGGCTCAACTAAAACCAGTTGGTGTTTGCTAAATCCGCCAGGAAAGGATTTTCACTTTAGCACTCAAGGCTATAATCCTTATTATATGGATGCGGGCACCATCATAGCATCTATAATGCAATCTTTACCTTTAGAAGTGTTCACCGAACGGATTCGAGTTGTACATTTTTATGGGGCAGGGTGCTCTCAAGAAAAAGCCTTTATCGTGGAAAAAGCGCTCACTAGTGTTTTTCCTAATGCCACAATCTCAGTAAAAATCGATTTATTGGCAGCAGCTAAATCTGTATTGGGGAACAAAGCAGGCTTTGTAGGCATTTTAGGAACAGGAACTAATAGTTGCATGTACGATGGGAAGGATATTGAACACGTTGTAGACTCTTTAGGATTCATGTTGGGCGATGAAGGTAGCGGTGCATATATAGGGAAACAATTGTTAGTTGGGTATGCTCGTGGCTTTTTACCCGACGATCTAAAAGAGAAGTTTTATGAAACTTACAGACTAGCACCCGAAAATGTTGTGGATAGAGTTTATAATTGCGAACTCCCAAACACCTATTGTGCAAATTTTTGCATATTTGTAGGGGACAACATTTCGCATCCATTTATATCAAATTTAGTTAGATCGGCTTTTGCAGATTTTTTTGAAGGAATAGTTAGTAATTATGCAAACTATAGGGATTATGAATTCAATTGTGTTGGATCTATAGCACACAGCTTTTTGCCCCAATTAAAAGAGGTTGCTGCACAATATGGGATGAAAATTGGTAACATCGTACGCAACCCTTTAGATGGACTAATCAATTATCACCGTAAAACTATCAGTTTTGAGCGAGTTTGAAGAACAAGCGTCAAGTTTTTCATATGAGCACAGTTAGCTCAGAATTTGAAATGGCGATTATTACCACTTTATCTTTAGGATTTGTTATTACCTTTGCAATTTTTATCTTTGGATAATATAAACGCAGTCAATTAAAATCAAGATAATGTAGAGTAACACGAGAGTCCGATTTTTTTTAAATCGCACTGATTTGAAACACAAGCTGTTAAATGTAGCGTTCGAATCCCACTCTCTCCGCAAGATGGAATTGAGTAAATTTCCTCAAAGGGTTGTTCTACATAAAACAACCCTTTTCTTTTGAACCTCAATAGGTTATGACTAAAATTAGGATTTACACGATGTATTCTAAACATCCCATCTCTGAAAATGGGTTCTTCATGTTTTGAACACCTCATCTAAATAGCGTATCGCTGGTTCAATAAAACTTCTTCAAAACAGCAAGCCCGTTAATAGATATTAAGTATTTAAAGAAATACAAATGGGTTCCGGTATTCACTAGCCTCTATTACTTTTAAACATGCTTCTTTTCCAGAGATTTTATCTTCTGTAGAACTTTCGGCAGATTTCTGCTAAATCTCTTGTGGACCAAAACAATCAGATATTTGACCTTCTTCTTATGCTTTCTAATAAAATTCTCTAACGTAATCGTGGTTGCCATTCAGGGTTAAGTTACCTCGCAAATTAATCCGGACGGCCACGGAACAGCTGCTCTTAAATAAAATTATTTTGCTAAAATTTTTAGTATTAACTTTGTGATGTAATCAAGACTATTATAAAAAAGACAGCATGTGCGTAAGAGAAAAGCAAAAGAAAATCATTTCGCAGCTTCGCAGAGACATCTTCCATCTGGAAGGGTTCAGGCCCGAAAGTGAAAGCAAGTCCCTTCGCCTTGGTCTGGGTGTTCTGGAAGATGCTTTTCCGTATGGGGTATTCCCTACGGCCGCCTTACATGAGTTTCTGTGCGAACAGGATGAAGACGCTGCCGCATGCAGTGGTTTTCTTTCCATTTTGTTAGGCCTTTTGATGCAGAACCAGAAACCCTGTATCTGGATAAGTTCTTTTCCAATGGTCTTCCCTCCTGCCCTTAAAATTTTCGGAATCCGTCCGGACCGTATCATCTTTGTCCGGCTGCACCGCGACCGTGATATTCTGTGGGCTATGGAGGAAGCCCTGAAGTGTAACGGCCTTGCTGCTGTGGTCGCCGAGCTCCGTGAGCTCAGTTTTTCCCAGTCCAGGCGTCTGCAGCTGGCTGTGGAGCATAGCAGGGTAACCGGCTTTGTACTGCGCCGTGATGTCAAAAAAATCAATACTACTGCCTGCGTGGCCCGCTGGCGTATCAGCCCGCAGCCCAGTCTGCTGGAAGACGGTCTGCCGGGTGTGGGCTTTCCGCAGTGGCAGGTAGATTTGCTGAAAGTCAAGAACGGACAGCCCGACAGCTGGAACATGGCATGGACACCGGAAGGATTTGTATTTGACAGACAGGAGAAAACAGGGGAATTCCCCTGGAAAAACAGGGAAAGTATACAAACCGGAAGCTGATGCAGAAACGTTATCTATCCGTATGGTTCAAATTCCTGCTGCCCAACCATCTGGCTGTTTCTAGGCCGGAGCTAAAGGAATCCCCTTTGGTCATAACGGTACAGGAAAGGGGAAGGCAACTGGTGAAGTACTGCAATGCACCTGCCCTACTGCAGGGTATCAGGCTCGGCATGACGGTTGCAGATGCCAAAGCTTTAATCCCTGCTATTATATTGGAAGGTTACCGGGAAGGCAGTGAACAGCTGGTTTTGAAGGAACTGGGGGAATGGTGCATCCGCTTTTCGCCTATTGTGGCCGTTGATGGCACTGATGGCCTCCTCATCGATCTGACGGGCTGCAGCCATCTGTGGAAGGGAGAAATTCCCTATCTGCGTGACCTGCTAGACAGGCTAAAAGCTAAAGGCTATCAGGTTCGTGGAGCTATTACCGATACGATAGGCTCTGCCTGGGCTATTGCCCGTTTTGGCAAAGAAAAAGCCATCATTCCAATACGAGAACAGTACCGTTTCCTGCTATCCCTGCCTCCTGCTGCACTCCGTTTGGACATTCTTATAGTACAGCGCCTGCACAAACTGGGCATGCACCGTATTGAAAATTTCATAGACCTTCCCTGCTCGGTACTGCGCCGCCGTTTCGGAGAGGCTCTGCTGTTGCGCATTGCTCAGGCACTGGGCAATGCCAATGAATTCATTGAGCCTATTTCTGCTCCCGAACCTTATACCGAACGCCTGCCCTGCCTGGAGCCGATACGCACTGCAAAAGGGATTGAACTTGCCATTAGCCAATTGCTGGAAAGCTTATGTATCCGCCTATACGGCGAAGGAATGGGCTTGCGACAGGCCGTATTGAAATGTTACCGGGTAGACGGACAAGTGGTAAAGGTGAGTATTGGTACTCACAAACCTTCTCATCATACAGGACACTTGCGCAAACTACTAGAAATGCGCATTGCCCGTATAGAGCCTGCTTTGGGAATTGAGCTTTTTGTATTGGAAGCTTCTGGAATTGAAGCGGTGGAAGTATCGCAACAGGCTATTTGGGCAAACAGCTCCGAAAAGGATGAAGTAATGGTTACTGAGCTGATGGACCGGATTGCCTTGCGAGTTGGAAAGAATGCCATACAGCGCTATCTTCCACAGGAGCATTACTGGCCCGAACGTTCGGTGAAGGCTGTCAGCAATCTAGATGAACAAGCCTCTATTCCATGGTCTGCGGACAGGCCACGACCTACGCACCTACTTGCCTGTCCGGAGCCTATCCGTGTGACTGCCCCTGTTCCCGATTATCCGCCTATTCTGTTTATCCATAAGGGACAGAAACATGCGATTAAAAAAGCGGATGGCCCCGAACGTATTGAAAGAGAATGGTGGCTGGATACCGGAGAGCATAGGGATTATTATACGGTTGAGGATGATGCCGGCAGACGTTATTGGCTGTTCCGGTTAGGGCATTATCAGGGGCAGCAGGACCAATGGTTTTTGCATGGATTTTTTGCTTGAGGGAGGTGGATATGGACTATTCGGAATTACAGGTAACCAGCAATTTCAGTTTTTTAAGGGGGGCTTCGCATCCTGAGGAGTTGGTAGAGACCGCCGCGATGCTGGGCTACCGCAAGATTGCCATTACCGACCGCAACACACTGGCAGGTATTGTACGTGGGCATGTGGCCGCCCGCAAGCATGATATCCAGTTTGTCCCGGCCTGTCGGCTGGATTTATTGGATGGCCCCAGCTTGCTGGCCTATCCTACTAACCTACCTGCTTACAGCACGCTATCTTCTTTATTGTCCGTAGGCAATCTCCGGGCAGAAAAGGGGAAATGTTTTTTGTACCGTCGGGATGTTTTCGAATATGCCAAGGGCATCCTTTTCATTGCCGTTCCTCCCGCGGAGCTGGATACCAGCTTTAATTTTTCTGCTGCTTTTGTGGATGATCTAAAGGATTACCAAAAGCATCTCTCCCCTCACCTCTTTCTGGCTACTGTGCGCAGCTATCAGGGAAACGACCAAAAGAGGCTGTACCGCCTGCGCCAGCTGTCCGATAAGCTGGGTATTCCTTTGGCTGCTACCAATGATGTGCATTATCATATTCCTGAACGCAGGGAATTACAGGATATCCTGACCTGTATCCGCGAGAAGTGCACTATCTATCAGGCTGGCTTTAAACTACATGCCAATGCCGAGCGTTACCTGAAACCAGTGGAGGAGATGGAGCGCCTATTCAGACAGTATCCCGATGCCCTTGCCAATGCCCAAAAAATTGCCGATACCTGTAACTTTTCATTGGATGAGCTGAAATATATCTACCCTGATGAGCTGACCAGTGATGGACGTACGCCACAGGAGGAGCTTGTTTACCTTACCTGGGCTGGAGCCCGGGAACGCTTTGGCGAGACTGTTCCTGAAGATGTTGTCCAACAGATTGGTGAAGAGCTGTCCTTTATGGAGAAAAAGAACCTGGCCAGTTATTTTTTGACAGTACATGATCTGGTGTGTTATGCCCGCAGCAGGAATATCCTGTGCCAGGGCCGTGGTTCGGCGGCCAATTCGGTAGTCTGCTATTGTCTGGGGATTACTTCTGTTGACCCTACCCGTATCAAGCTGCTATTTGCCCGCTTCATGTCGGATGCCCGGGATGAACCGCCAGATATTGATGTGGATTTTGAGCATGAGCGCAGAGAGGAGGTTATCCAGTATATCTATGAAAAGTATGGGCGCCACCGGGCTGCCGTAGTGGCAACCGTTACACAGGAGCGTTATAAAGGAGCTGTCCGCGATGTGGGCAAGGCTATGGGGCTTTCGGCGGATACCATCAGCAACCTGTCTTCGCGGGTGTGGCGTTATTCCTCGGAATGGCTGGAAAATGTAGACCTGATTGAACAGGGTTTGAACAGCAAGGATCCCCATCTGCGCAAAACGCTGGAGCTTACTCGGCAACTGATGGGTTTCCCGCGTCAGCTGGGGCAGCATACGGGCGGCTTTGTGATTACACAGGGCAAACTTTCTGATTTGTGCCCTATTATGAACGCCCGTATGGAAGGACGTACCTGCATTGAATGGAACAAAGACGATATCGAGGCTCTGGGGTTCATCAAGGTAGATGTACTGGCTTTGGGCATGCTCACCTGTATCCGCAAAGCTTTTGATCTGGCTAAAGAGCATTATGGTGTGGATCTTACGCTGGCCAATATCCCTCCAGACGATCCGAAGGTTTATGAAATGATCAGCCATGCCGATACCATTGGGGTATTCCAGATTGAAAGCCGGGCACAGATGTCTATGCTGCCCCGCTTAAAGCCCAAAAAGTTTTATGATTTGGTAGTGGAGGTTGCTATTGTCCGCCCGGGGCCTATACAGGGGGATATGGTGCATCCGTATCTGCGCAGGCGCAACGGGGAAGATCCGGTAGATTATCCTTCAAAGGAACTGGAGAAAATACTGGAAAGGACAATGGGTGTCCCACTCTTCCAGGAGCAGGCCATGGAGATTGCCATTGTTGCCGCGGGGTTTACGCCTGCCGAGGCGGATGAGCTGAGGCGCAGCATGGCTACTTTCAAATCGCATGGCAAGGTGACTCTCTTTAGGCAGAAACTGGTGGACGGTATGGTAGGCAAGGGTTACGAAAAGGAATTTGCGGAAAAGGTGTTCAAGCAGATTGAGGGCTTTGGGAGCTATGGCTTCCCCGAGAGCCATGCGGCCAGTTTTGCACTACTGGTTTATGTATCTTCCTGGATCAAGTGTCATTATCCTGATGTTTTTGCGGCCGCTATCCTCAATAGCCTGCCTATGGGTTTTTATCAGCCTGCACAATTGGTGATTGATGCCCGCAAGCATGGTGTGGAAGTACGGGCGGTTGATATTAACCATTCTTTTTGGGACTATATACTGGAGCAACAAGCTGGAAAATACAAGGCTTTGCGTTTAGGTTTCAGACAGGTGAACGGGATGAAACGAGAGGATATGGATTTGCTGGTTGCTCGGCGCAGCAGGCCTTACAGAAATATTACTGAACTGTTGGATATTGGCCTTTCTATATCCTGTTTGGAGAAATTGGCGGATGCGGACGCCTTCCGTTCTATCGGGCTTGACCGGAGGCAGGCACTGTGGGAGGTTGCAGCTTTGGCAGATAGCCCCCATGCCCTATTTGAAGGACAGCCTTCGGAAAGTGTGGTGGAACCGCAGATTGCTCTACCTCTCCTATCGGATGGCGAACATGTGGTGCAAGACTATGCCTTTACTTCACTGTCCTTAAAGGCGCATCCCCTCAGTTTTATTCGCGGGCAACTGGACCTGTTGCATGTCACTAGTACCAAAGGTTTGGATGCGGTTTCCGATGGTTCATGGGTCAAGGTTGCCGGTATAGTACTTGTCCGGCAGCGACCGGGTACGGCTAAAGGAGTCTGCTTCATTACCATAGAGGACGAAACGGGATATTCCAACATAGTAGTCTGGGAGAACCTGTTCGATAGATACCGGAAGGAAATACTTAGTGCCCGCCTGCTGATGGTGGAGGGCAAGTTGCAGAGAGAGGGCGAAGTGGTACATATCGTGGCCAAACGCTGTTTTGATCTTTCGGGACTTCTGCGTCAGCTAAAAGGGAAAAGTAGTTTGGATGGTACTTCCAGACAGAGGGAGGTTTTTCATAAGGGGAGGAATTTTAAGTAGGTACAAAATGGAATTAATAATTGCCCAAAAGCATCTATTTATCCTCTTATCTCATGAACTTTATTAGCGAAGAAGCCCAGCTGGTCGTAGCGGGGACGCTACAACCAAACTAAACGCTACGACTAGTATCAATGGGATGTATATGGCGTGAAAAACCTATTTGTGAGATGTTTCACTATCGTTCAACATGACGCGACTCACATAAGATTATAAGAAGGTCGTAGCGGGACGCCACAACCAGTATAGTCCGTCAATAATAAAATGTATTCGGTCTTTTTATGTAGTTTCTATTTTTGAAATAAGGACCAATTTGAAGCCACAATATTTTGGCAGAATTCACAAATCTACCTTACACATCTAAATCCGGTGTTGCTAAGTCCAGAATCACTTGAACTTTTCATCCGTCTTGCTACGCGGTAACCCGAACAGTAGCTATCGTTACACAGATAAGAACCGCCTCTTGTAACTTTCTTTGGGGTATATGGCTCGTCGGGGTCATAACTATCAGCTGGGCCTTTCGGATTTTTGACGCCCATGGGATTGGCCACTTTCGCATAATAATCATTTCTGTACCAATCGGAACACCACTCCCAAACGTTGCCGCCCATATCGTATAGCCCGTATCCGTTGGGTTTATACTGCTTCACGGGCGCCAAACCTTCAAAGCCGTCTTTCCCGGTGTTTTCGTAGGGGAAATTTCCGTCCCAAGAGTTTGCTTTGCTAGCACCAAGGCCTATGCCTTCATTTCCCCAGGGATAAACCTTATTAGTTTGTCCTCCGCGGGCGGCATATTCCCATTCTGCCTCGGTTGGTAAGCGCTTACCGGCCCATTTGCAATAGGCCATGGCATCGTCCCAGCTTATATGTACCACAGGATAATTTTCTTTACCTGTTAAATCAGACTTCGGCCCTTCCGGATGTTTCCAATCTGCACCGGGAATCCAGCTCCACCACTGCCTGTAATCATTTAAATCTACGGGGTGGTTAGGCGGCGTAAAAACTAAGGACGCAGCAACCAGCTGACTCTCGTCTGGTTTGGGGGTGTTGGGCGGTAATTGTTTCTTCAGCTCTTCCCAATCTGGCTTGCGCTCTGCCGTGGTAACATAACCGGTTGCATTAACAAATTCTGCAAACTGAGCATTAGTTACCTCGTGTTCATCCATATAAAAGCCATCCAAAATCACCAAATGTTTGGGGTATTCATCAGGGTCTGCCTGTGCATTGTCTCCGCCCATCATAAACTCTCCGCCGGGGATTTTAACCATCCCAGCGGTTGAGGTATCCCCACTAAATTTTATATCGTTGATACCAACAAGGGCTTTATCCGCGCTAGCGTTTTCCGTTGCACTTTGTGGCTTTTTATTTTGACTGCAAGCTACCGTTACAACAGAAAAAGCCGCCAAAGCCATATACGGCATCATTTTAAAACACAACATATTTAACAAATTATATAATTGCACAATTATATTAAAATATTATAAAGAACCTCTTAAAATAAGCTTGTGCGGATTTTTCAGTTGCTCGGTATGGTTGTTAACTATCTACACCGAAGCTTAAACGCGTTTGATAGTTCGAAAAGTACTTTTCTCAATCTAAATTGATTGTAACCAGTATCCTGCTTCTACGTATTTAGGCGGTATCGCAATGATGCGGCTTCGGTGCACATAGCCTTAAAAAATCTTTTAGCCAAATAAGAGAAGGTTACAGAAAGGTCTTCGTGTATCACACTGAGCCTAAAGGGATGCTAAGACCGGTATTTAGGCACTCAAATTGCTCCCAGCTTCGGCAATTAACTTTCAATTGTGGCAATAAAATCCTTTTATTACGTTTAGCTTCTATGCCTTTTAAGCCCTTGTATCTTGCATGTTTTATTTTTATAGCCAGCGCGTTGTTTGTTTCCTGCTCTTCCGTTTACATGCCCAATGTACCCAATAGCCCCATGCTGAGCGCAAAAAATGAGATCCATGCTTCGGGACATGTTTCCCTAAAAGGGAATCTGAGTTTTAATACGGCATACGCGGTATCAGACCACATAGGGGTATTGTTCAACGGTGCTTTTATTGATCAAAACCGGCGGAAAAAAGATTTTAGTCAGGACTTGGTAGAGGGGGGCGTGGGCTATTTTACCACCTTTGGCAAAGACAACCAACGGATTTTAGAAATTTACGGTGGCTTAGGCGCCGGCACTACCAAAAGACTTTACCGCAGCTTTGAAAAAGACGATATCATAAGTACTGACTTGCAAAATGTACGCTTTAACAAAAGCTTCTTGCAGGTAAATTACAGTACCAAAGAAAGAAACTCGGTCACGCTATTCTCCAAAAAATTCCCGCTTAACTACGGCACTATTTTCAGGCTGAGCCATGTTAGCATGACAAAGTTTGACCGAAACGGTATCAATCAACCATTAGAAGACAATATTTTTATTGAACCTGTTTTTTTTACGCGGATGAAGCTGAACAAAAATTTTCAGCTACAATATACCACAGGAAGCAATATAGGCTTAAAAAACCGGGATTTTTTAACCGCCGGAAGCTCTGTGTTCACCATCGGCTTGATTGTTAACCTAGGCGGATCTAAAATTTTCTGATGAAACTGTGTAGGCTGCTGCGTTAACGATAGTAGCGGTACCGGCCTTGTGGCTAAGGCCTGTGCAGTATGAGCGGATAGCGTGTTTAAACGCCCAAATAGCGCTAATTGACTTAAAGATAAAGCGCTTACCTGCTTAAATCAAGATTAAATTTTAAATTTGCGCAAATTTTAATTTATGAGCGCACTTTCAGAACAAGAGATCCAAAGACGCGAGTCTTTAAACGAATTAAGGAGGTTAGGGATAAACCCCTACCCCGCAGAGGCATACCCAGTTAACGCCAATGCGAAGGATATTTTGGCTAACTACGAAAGAGAAAAGACCGCTTATAAGAACATTAGCATTGCCGGCCGTATCATGACGCGCCGTATCATGGGAAATGCTTCTTTTGTTGAGATACAAGATGCCACGGGCCGTTTACAGGTGTACATCCGCCGTGATGATATTTGCCCCGATGAAGATAAAACGCTTTACAATACCGTGTTTAAAAAACTGTTGGATATTGGCGATTTTATTGGTGTTAAGGGTTACGTTTTTACCACCCAAACCGGCGAAATTTCTTTGCACGCCACAGAAATGACTTTGCTATCAAAATCGTTAAAACCTTTGCCTATTGTGAAACGCGATGAGGAAGGCAATGTTTACGATGGTTTTACCGACCCAGAGCTACGCTACCGTATGCGTTATGTGGATTTAACCGTAAACCCAGAGTATAAAGAAATTTTTAAAACCCGCTCAAAAGTAATTAGCACCATGCGTAATTATTTTGATGAGCATGGATGGATGGAGGTAGAAACTCCAATTTTACAGGCGGTACACGGCGGTGCGGCAGCGCGCCCGTTTAACACGCACCACAACACTTTAGATATGCCTTTGTTTTTGCGCATAGCTAATGAGCTTTATCTAAAAAGGTTAATTGTTGCAGGGTTTGAAGGGGTGTACGAGTTTGGAAAAATGTTTAGGAACGAGGGGATGGATCGTACGCACAATCCTGAATTTACCGCAATGGAAATTTATGTGGCCTACAAAGATTATATCTGGATGATGGCCATGGTAGAAGAGTGTTTAGAAAAAGTGGCTGTTGCGGTAAACGGAAAATCTACCGCCCAAGTTGGTGAAAACCTGATTGAATTTGCAGGGCCTTACACCAAACTATCCATGTATGATTCTATTGAAAAATACACAGGAATTGATGTTTCCGCGATGGATGAAGATGCCTTACGCGCCACTTGCGCCAGCCTTAACATTGCCGTTGATGCCAGTATGGGTCGCGGTAAATTGGTAGATGCCATTTTTGGCGAAAAGGTAGAGCATCACCTGATTCAGCCTACATTTATTACCGACTATCCTATTGAAATGACGCCTTTGGCGAAAAAACACCGCAGTAAAGAAGGTTTGGTAGAACGCTTTGAGCTTTTTGTAAACGGAAAAGAAATAGCCAACGCTTACTCTGAACTTAATGATGCGATTGACCAAAAAGAGCGCTTTGAAGATCAGCTAAAATTGGCGGCGCGTGGCGATGACGAGGCTATGGCTATGGATGATGATTTTGTGCGTGCTTTAGAGTACGGCATGCCTCCTACCGCGGGTTTAGGTATCGGCATTGACCGTTTGGTGATGATGATGACCAACCAACAGAGCATCCAAGAAGTGCTGTTTTTCCCGCAGATGCGCCCAGAGAAAAAAGCGAAAGTATTTAGCGATGACGATTTTGTGGCTTTAGGTATTCCGGCGGTTTGGGTTCCGGTGTTGCGTAAAATGAACATCAACAGTCCGGAAGATTTGAAGGCAGCAAACCCAAACAAAGTTTTTAACGATTTGGGCGGTATGCGCAAAAAAATGAAGCTTGATGTAGCCATGCCTCAAAAAGAAGAGGTGATGGCCTGGTTTGGGGCGTAGGCGGAGTGGTGGTTGAGTAGTGAGTAATTTAACAGAATTGCATAAAACAGAAAAACCTGACTGGTTGAAAGTCAGGTTTTTTTTTGGAGACCATTGGAACTAGCCTTTATCGTTTTTCCTTAAAAATTCCAAAATCTGGCGGGCCTCATCGTCAGATACGTTCTGGAACGTCATTTGCACCAGGTGCTTTTCAAATAAAGCTTTGGCAACCGGATCTTTTTTTGTCATTTCTTCCGGGTTGGTAATCATGTTCATGATCCACTCTGGCGTACGTAAATTGGTGATGTTTTTTAGTCCTGGGCCTACCAGTTTTTCGTCGGTAGTTTTATGACAGGCCGTGCATTTAGTATCAAAGATAGCCTGACCTTTTGTAGCCATCGCTTCATCTATGGTTGCACCAACATCTACCGAGGTAAAACGGCCTACACCCTTACTGTCGCTCTTTGCGTCTGGATCTAAAACGGCATCGTCATTTGCATCTGCCTCGTCTGTTGTAGCACTGCTGTTGGCTTCTGTGTTTGATGAGTCAGTGTTGTTGCTGTTTCCGCCACAAGACGAAAAAAAAGCACTTCCTGCTAGCATTGCAATGGCAACGCTTAAAACTTGTATTTTTTTCATGGTTCTTAAAAATTTGGTTTAAAAGATAACACAAAGTAAAGTCCTTAATTTTTTCTTTTGTGAATTATTCTTTTTTTAGAACCTTTCTAAAACCCGTCACTCATAAATCTGCAACCGGTGTTGCAGGTTTTGGATTTGGTGTTGCAAGTCCTCCACCTGATTTAGCAGATGGAAAACGGCATCAATCCCTGCTACGTTAATTTGCAAATCTTGGTGCAAGCGAAACATTTTCTCTAAATGGCGCAAGGCTTCCTGGTGTATGCAAGGCGCATTCTCTAGATAAGTGATCTCCAGTAAGTCGTTATTCTTCAAATCTTCAATGAAGGTCATCTCAATTTGATAATGATCGCAAAGCGATGCTAAGGTGATGTATTCGTTATTTGTCATGGCTTCTGAGTTTTGCTAGTTTCTCAAAAAGTTCTTTCTCTTCGGTGCTCAAATTTTTTGGCAAGCTTAATCGATAGGTAATAATAAGATCGCCGAAAGAACCTTCTTTTTTATATATCGGAAAGCCTTTTCCTTTGAGTTTTACCTTGGTTCCATTTTCTGTTTCTGGCGCTACTTTAAGCTTCACTTTTCCGGTGAAGGTATCTACCAATAGTTCTCCGCCCAAAATTGCGGTGTAAATATCCAAATCTACATCTGCCAGTAAGTTGTCGCCATCCCGCTTAAAAGACGTGTCGTTAACAATATTGAATTTGATATGCAAATCGCCATTGGCGCCACCATTTGCACCGGCACCTCCGTAACCTTTTATTTTTATCACCTGCCCATCTGCAACACCGGCCGGTATAGTAAGCCGTATGTTTTTTCCGTTTACCGTTAAAGTGCGCTTGTGCGTTTCGTAAACATCGCGTAAGCTCAATTGCAACTCGGCATTAAAGTCTTGCCCTCTAAACCTGCTTTGCCTTGCGCCGCCAAAGCCGCCACCTGCACCACCGCCAAACATAGAGCCGAAGAAATCCGAAAAATCAGATTCGTTAAAACCGCCTTGGTAACTTTGTTGATAGCCCCCTTGCTGTTGCCTGCCGCCGCCGTATGCTCGTTGTTGCTTCTCGGCTTGCTCAAACTGCTCGGCATGTTTCCAATCTTTACCGTACTTATCGTATTTTTTACGGTTTTCGGGCTTGCTCAGCACCTCATTAGCTTCATTTACCTCTTTAAATTTTTTCTCAGCTTCTTTATTATTTGGGTTTATATCCGGATGGTATTTACGGGCTAGCTTACGGTACGCCTTTTTAATATCGGCTTCGCTTGCATTTTTATCAACACCTAGTACTTTGTAGTAATCTATGTATTCCATAAAAATATATTTAAAATCGATTTGTTAATCGCTTTAAACGCATCCAATATTATACCAAAGCCCATAAAACAAAAAACGCCGGAAATTATGTCCGGCGCTTTTGAAACTCTCTATAATTTATCTTATTTTTTGTAAGCTTTAATACTGATTGGCCCGCTTAAACCGGAGGACATAACTGGCCAGCTAGAAGCATCGAAAGGTTTGTAATTGATATTAACAAAGTTGATTTCGTGATAGTTTCTCCACTGGATTCCTTTTTGGTCCATATAACGGATACGGTTGGCCATTAGGTTGGCTACTTCTATCTTCAGCTCATTCTTGCCTTTTTTAAGCGTCTCATTCAAGCGGATTTCAAAAGGAAAGCTCCACACCAAACCAAGGTCTTTTCCGTTTAACCAAACCCTGGCACTTTCAGCTACCTTACCCAAATCTAACACGTAAGTTTCATTAGCTTTCGGTTTAAATTTGAAGGTTGTGCTATAAGTTGCTAAGCCCGCAAACGCCTCTGCTTTGCTATCGTCGAGGCTTGTCCACGGCTGCAAATCAATTTTGCTGCGGTTTTCTGGCTTCTCTGGCCCGCCCTCGCCAAAGCTTAAATCCCATTTTGTTTCTATAGGGATGTTACGTTGTAAAGTATCTTGATAAACCCATTTGGCCGTGTTAGCTGCAAAGTTGCCACCCATCTGTAAAATACATGCCTCGCCAGGTTTTAAAGAAACCTTCACACTGGTGTGCCCGTTTTGTGTATGTGCATCGGCTAAGCCGTAAGCGCCGTTTTGCGGATCCATCCATAAAACTGTATCGCTCGCTTTATTAAGCAAAACATTTTCTGATATCGTATTGGCGGTGTGGTTCACCAAATAGTAATAAGTTTTGTCGCCATCCGCTCTGCGTAAAAATTGCAGGCCGCAGTCCGTAAGTTGCTCGCGGTGGATGTTTAGAAAGTTTAAAGCATCATCAATCTGCGTTGCCAAAATAACTTTACCGGCACCGGTATTCATCACTTTCAGCTTGCCATTATCAGCAAATTTTAAGCTAGCCAAAGTTGTTTGCAAAGTTTTGCGTTCTTGCTCTAGATTGTGATAACCGGGTACGTCTGTTGGCAAAGCTTGGAAGATAATATTAGCGCCCTGGCCAGCCAAATCAATCAGTTTTTGCAACGTTACATTGCTCATCAATTTTAAACTTGGCACTACCAATGTTTGATAAGGGCGCGCATTAACATGCGTTACCAATTTATTGCCGTTTACTACGGTTTGTCCTATTACCTTATCAGATACAAAATCAAAACTGTAGCCTTTTTTGTTAAGACTAACGGCATCTTTATAAAAATCGGTAGGATGCAACCATCGGTCAACATCATGCACGCCCAAAGGCATCATCAAACCGTTTGCATCATTCCAAACATCATAAACCGGCCAGTACAGTAAAATTTCATTATCTGCTTTGGCACTTTGGGTAACAGATTGTACGCGGGTGATGTAATCGTTTAATCCTCTTAAATGGTTCCAGAAAGGGTTTGCAGGAACTACGTTTGTTGAAGCATAAAACAGCCATCCCGGAAAAGGAACATCTTGCGGAGAGTAGGTAGTGCCATGGTAAAACAAATGGTTTACACCGGTAAGCAACAACTGCTCGGCCTCGGGCTTCATCTGCGAAAGCGAGGTTTTAAAATGCTCGGTAAGCCAAGTAAAAGTTTCTGATGAAACATACTTTTTACCGTTTACATGCGCTGCCGAAGTGGCAAATTTAAACATCATTGGATCCGGATCTACGTTACGTATATCCCCGCTATCGCGACGTAAACCCGGGATTGGGAAATAACTGGAACCGAAAGTTTCACATTCTGGAATATCCACGGCGCCGTACAAATCCAACAAATTACCCGGCGAGCCGTGCGATTGATTTTTAGAAACTGCCTGGTACTGGTGCGCCCAATTTGTCCACTCTTTGGTAAAATTGTTCAGCAACATTTCGCTCATCACCTCGCGATAGTCCGACTTAACGCGCGCTACGTCATCTCCACCGTCTTTAGCTATCAGTTTATCCACCTGCGCGGCCAAATCATAACCTTTTATGCGCTTAAATTCATCTAAAAAACCAGCCGACCAAGTTGCGCCATAAACCTCGTAACTATCGTTAAAAAAAGCACGTACACCTGGCGATTTGCCTTTAAAAGAATTGTCAAAGCGTTTTAGATAATCATCAACCGCAGTTTTGTTCAGATGGTCCAAAGTAAAACCCTCGCCGCCTGGCGCCGCGCGTTTAACCAGCTGGCGGGTTTTGCCGTTAAATATGGCGTAAACTTGCCAATCGCCACTTTGCGGGCGCCAACCTAAATTTCCATTGGCGTCCACATGTGCTGTAACATCTATTTTTTGCTCTTTTGGCCCTACGGCAATTACGCGCTGTAAAACCGCCGCCTCTTGTTTGGGTTCTTTAACCGTAATTTTTTCGCCGAGCAATTTCTCCGCTTTTAGCGGATACACCTGTACAATCAGCTTCGATGCGGCATCTGCTGGTGTAATCTGCGGGCCACCAAATGGCCAACCGGTTCCCGTGTTCATATCCACACCCAAGCCTAATTTGTTACCGGTTTGTACGGTGTTATTTAAAACATCCATCCATTTTGGCGAAAGAAAGTCGATATAGCGGTTTTCAAAACCTTTAGCGCCGTAAATCGGCGTAATTTCTACGCCGCCAAAACCGGCTTCCTGATATTTCTTTAGCAAAATATCAATGTCTTTATTATCTACCGCGCTGCCTGGCCACCACCAGCGCGTCCAAGGGTGCATTTGCTTTTCTGGTTGTGGCCAAGGGTTTGTTTGCGCGTAAATTGCGTTTAAACCAAAGGCGATAGCGAAAGCAAAAATTGTTGTTTTTTTTAGCATAGTTTATGTTTTTAAAGCTAATCCATATGAAAAACCTGGGGCAAGGGAATGCTAACCGGCGATAAATCTGCGTTGGTTTCCATAATATCTGCCATGTAGGCCCACCATTTTTGTACAATCTCGGTATTGCCTAAATCTTGCGAAGAAGCGCCGCTTTGTTGTTGCACGGCGAAAAGGATATGGGTTTCTTCATCCAAAAAAATAGAATAATCGCTAATTCCATTTGCCTTCAGCAAGTCGCGCAATTCGGGCCAAAGCGCAGCATGTCTTTTTTGATACTCTTCTTTGAAACCCGGTTTCAGTTTCATTTTAAACGCGATTTTCATTTTAATAAACTTAATAAATTTCTAATTGGTTGATGGCTATTCCCGGGTCCAAAAGATAAATCCGGATGGTGTTTTTGCCCGTTTTAAACTGGGCTTGAGTTTTACCCGATGCGTAGCCTTGTAATACGTTTTGCGCCCAGACTGCGTTTTCGGATTTTGGCGTAATGTTTACAACTTCTGCCGGCGTATTGTTAACAGAGATGGCATAACGCACCCCGCGCCCATCATAAACGCCTTGTGTAGGCAAACATTTTACTTCAATTAAGTGTTTACTTGTAAGGCCTTCCAGCTCATATTCTACAAAAGGCGCTTCATTTAAATTATCTGTGCTAAAAGCCTCAAAATAAAAAGGCAATAAGGTAACAGTGCTATCAGAAACGCCCAAACCGCTTACTTTATTCACTTTTGTGGCCGAAGCGTTTTGCGAACGCGTAAAACTCCCTGCCGGTATTACACGCGGTTGCGGAGCTGGCTTTTCTAAAACCGGATTCTCTTTTCCTGCGCTTACCATAGCTTCTGTGGCTATCTCTGGCATATCAAAAATTGGGCGTTTACGAGGGCGATAATCCATGATACCGTCCCATTTGCCTCCAGCAATTTCTTGGTTATAAGTTTTTGTGATTTCTTTAATATGCTCAAAAGCTTGGGTGGCATAATCGGCATAGGTTAAGGCTTCCTCTTTGCCCGCCCGTGCCAGCTTAATGCTTTTTTGCGCATAAAAAATCTTTTGGTTCATGTAATTGGCGCCCATTACCGGATAATAAACCAACTGGTAATAAGCATCTTGCAAACGGGCTGGAATCTCTCTTTTTAACTTATCTGCCTGCTGTGCTAATTTTTGGTAGGCTTGTAAACGCGCCTCTTTCTCGGCGTCGCTAAAGTTAATGCGGTTGATATGTTCGGGTTTGCCCGATGCGGCTAAGTGGTAATATTCATTTTTTATATTTGCGATTTGTTGGGCGTAAGCCTCGCCAAAAGTTTCTTTAGCCCAAGCCAAAGTATAATTGTGCGCGTTTTCTGGCTTCCAGCGCTCAACGTTCCAAGCTAAATCCATAGCAAAAGTAGTTTCCAGCTCGGCGGGTTTGATATCGCCCACATTGATTACCCAAAGCCTACGCGCCTGATAAGCGTATGCTTTGGACAGCTCGTAAGAAATTAAGCTGGGTGAAGTGCTAGAAAGCCAAAGATAATCTTCTGGCTTGCCCCAATAAGATAAGTGATAGTACACGCCTGCGCCACCAACTCTTTTTTGCTCTTGCGGATTGGAAAGCTGACGTACATAACCGTGGTTGTCATCTGCCCAAACAATGGTGACATCATCGGGCAGGTTTAGCCCCATGCGGTACAGCGTGAGCACTTCTTTATAAGGACAAAATATCTGCGGAATGCGATCTACCTGTGTGGCAAAATTGTTTTTAAACAGCTGCCGTTGGTTTTGGATTACCTCGTCCAGCAGTTTAAGTTTCTCTTTAGGATCTTTTGGCCCTGGCATACTACCATCATGAATACCGCGCATACCAACGGTATAAACAGATTCGTAGTTTTTGCTTTGTTTTAAACGATCGGTCCAGTATTGGTCTATCTCATTTTTATTTAAATCGTAGCGCCACTCGCCGGGCTTTTTACCGTATTCAGCTTCAAAGTTCTCGCTCCACTCAAAAACATTATTGCGCAGCATGGGTTCGCAATGGCTAGATCCTACTACAATCGCATATTTATCGGCCATTACTGGGTCCATGGGGTAGTAATAAAATGCTTTTGTTGATGGGTGCATGGCCGGCCAAATGTAATTTGCTTTTAGGCGCAGCAACAGCTCGAATATTTTAGTGTAAGTTTTTGGGCCTATGTCTTTTACATCGGTATCCAAATGTTTAGCTGCCCAAGGTTGTAAGCCCCAATCTTCATCATTTAAGAAGATGCCACGGTACTGTACCGAAGGCGCCTCTTGGATGGCTTTGCCTTTGGCGATGTAAAGTTGTTTTTGGCGCTGTGGCGTAACATCAGCCCACCAAACCCAAGGCGAAACGCCCAACATCCGCGAAAGCGTAAATACGCCAAATGCGGTACCGCGCCTATCGCTACCGGCAATAACCAAAGCTTGTTTTACCCCGGCAAAAGGCTCGTCAACCAGCGCAATCTGGAAATTTTCCCAAGCCCCATTCGGGAATGCCACAATTGCTTTCTTTGCCAATAGCTGGTCTATCTGTTTAGATTTACCGGCCGTACCAATGATGATCTGGTATTTTGCTTTGCTGGACCGCGTACTATCTATCAAGGGCGTTAAACCGCTTAGCAGGTTTAAATCTCCGGCAAAAGCTTTGGCAGCAATGGCCACCACGGCTGCATCATTTTGATCATAACAAATAGTTGCCATTTTTTGCTGATGCAACAACGGAAAATGTTTGCGGTTATACTTTTGGGCCACGCGCAAAACATCTTGCGCCCTTACGGGTTGCGCAAAAGCAAAAAAAATGGCAACTATGGGGATTAAAACTTTCAAATCTATTTCATTTTATATACTTCGGTTCCGGCTAGTAAGAAACAGCCTAAGCCGTAATCTTCAAAATCGGGCATGCTGGTATAGCTTACCGGCTGACCGTCTTTTGGCTCTTTACCGGTGCCTTGTACATAGCCTAAAAACCCATTAGGGTGTACCGCGTCTTTTTGCATGGCGTTCCAAGCTTTGGCAATTACCGGTTTATAGGTTGCAGCGTCCAAAATGCCTTTGTTAACCCCCCAAGCCATTCCGTAAACAAACAGAGCTGTTCCGGTAGTTTCTTTACCGCCGTAGTGGTTAGGATCGTGCAAGCTCACATTCCAAAAACCATCCGGACGTTGTAAAGGCACTAATGCGGTCATCATTTCTTTATAATCTTGCAAGTATTCGGCATAGTGCGGTTCGTTTGTAGGTATTAAATCCATTACGCGTACTAAAGCGGCTACCACCCAACCGTTGCCACGGCTCCAGTAGCAATCTTCACCGTTCGGCTCTTTGTATGGTGGCACAAAATCTTTATCTCTCCACCACAAACCGTCGGCTTTGTTGTACAAACCGCCACCTTCAACAAATTTACTGTGGTGGTACATTTTGTACATATACTCAAAATACGAGGTGTCTTTTTCCATTACACCCAATTTGGCAAAAACAGGCATCGCCATTTGTATAGCGTCTATCCAAGTCCAATCGTCCACCTTGCCCGATGCTTTCATCAAATCAATAGAAGCTTTGATATCTTTTTTACGCTCGGGTTGCGGGTCTATCTCGTACAAGTCCAAATAGGTTTGGCCGCAATCCTGGTTATCGGCATTGCGGGTTTTTATGCCCCCGCGCAAGCCCCAGTTATGGCTACGGCCCCAATCAACCGCGTAATTGTAGTAATTTGGGTTTTTATCTACCGTATATAAAGCCATCAGCCCTTCGTAGTAAACGCCGCGCGTCCAAATGTTGCTGGGGCGCTCAATATTGGTGAAAATGGGCTTCCCTGTATCAGGCCATTTGTCCATAAAATACTGGTTGGTTTTGCGCATGGCATCTAAAACCTTGTCTTTTTTAATTTCTTTTTTGGATGCGCAACTTGCTAACAAGCTTGCTGACAAAAGAAGCACGGATGCTGGTCTGATAAAGTTCATTGTTAGATATATTTAATTTTTGTTTTGTAAACTGGATTTCGGACGTAGCTCGTCCGGACTGCTTTTGGTAAAAGTATCAAACTGTTGTTTGGTAGGAGTTTTAAAGATATCTTCTACCAACTCTATTTTAATATCATTTTTCGGATTAAAATCGGCGGAAGCCATATACTTTACAATGCTGTAATAAAGTTGTTTGGCGGGTGTTCCGTCGGCTTTCTGTGGCGATAAATCTGAACTGGAAACCACCAATTTGCCTCCGCCTACCTTAGCCTCAAAAACAGAAGCTAAACGGCGGTTCATAAACCAGGTGTCAATAGGTTGGATGATGGGACGAAAATCTGCCGGAAAATCTTCCAGCACCATCACTTGTTGCTTGTTCACAATCTCCCACCATTGCAATTCGCTGTGGTATGCGGTCGGGAAATCGGCGAAAGCCGGATGCTTAGGATTTACCAGAAAACCCAGCGTGTGCGGCGGCCGCATTTTAAACCACGAGGTATTCCAGAAAACAGGCAAAAAGGTTTGCACCACTTCTTTTCCTTTAACCACTTGGCCGGCGGCGTTTAAAAACACTTTTCCGCCTTTGGCTAAAACCGCTTTTGCCTTAGCATCTAAGGCGGTGGTATAGTAAACATCGGTTTGTAGCTGTGGCAGTTTGGCCGGATAAACCCAAACATTCCAGTTGTTGCTGTATTTTGTGCCGGCAATTTCCACTTCTAAATTAAGTTTGGCGGCTTTGCTTATCGCTGATAGGCTATAGCTTATGTTCCCTAAAGTATTTAGCCCGATGGCCAGTTTAGATTTGTAGGTGTAAGTGAATAAAGTTTTACCCAGCTCATCTTTGAGGTAGCAAATCACTGTTGCCTTATCAAAAGGGTTTTGGCTGTAATTGGCTACCTGTATCTCGGCCTCAAAGGTTTCCGAATTATTGAAGGTAAACTTTTTTAGGCTGGCTAAAGGCACTACATCATCGCAAAAGCGGGTAAAGGCTGTGGAATCAATGTAACCTTTATCGTCCCAAAATGCATCCAAAACTCCTACTAAAGCGGTGCCTTGCCCAGGATAATCGTTAAGTGAAAGCAATTGAAAGCCCGAATAGTTTGGCGTGCGCAACGCTTTTTCAATTTCGTACTTATAACACAGGGCCTGCAATTTGCCAGAGGCCATCATAAAAAGATGTGCCTGATCTGCCATGTGGTGGTCTGCCAAATCTTCTTGAAAAAGCTCGAAGTTTTTTGCCCGATAAACGCCGGTATATTTTTTTATCTCATCAAAATTAGGGAATACGCAATATTGCCCCATCTCGTGCGCCACAAAAGGAACTGCAAATTGCCTGATTTTATCGGCGTAGGTCGAGTAGCTTTCGGGCTGGCGGTTCCAATCTAAACCGCGCGCGCCGGCACGCACCATAAACTCGTTATTTGGGATTACCGGCCAACTGCCACCAACAGAAGCGCCGGTGTATAAACGGCGACTGTCCTTAGCTTTCCAATAATTATTAAATTCGGTTAAATATTCCACTTGCCTGCCGCGAGGTTCGTTGCCGTAAGCCATCATGCAAAAAGAGGCATAGTTGCCGTATTGCTTGGCCATTCGGGTGGTTTCATCGTAAATAAACTGATCTATAGGTGCGCCGTAGCCTAAAGACGAGCCGTGGTTTGCCCAACTTGGCCCTTCGGGCTGTAAATAAATGCCTACTAAATCTGCCGCTTCAAAAGCCGCTTCTGGCGGACACCAAGAGTGGTAGCGCACATGGTTTAAACCGTAAGCCTTGCATTTACGCATAATGCGCAACCACGAGTCTAAATCTGTTGCGGGGTAGCCCGTAAGCGGAAAAACCGCATTATCTACCGTGCCCCGTAAAAAAGTTTTACGCCCATTGATGGTAAAATAGTGGCCATCGGCTTTAAAACTGCGCATACCGAAGGTCACTTGTTTTTCGCTTACTTTTTTGCCTTTCACCATTAATGCTGCAGTTAGGCGGTATAGCGCAGGCGAAAATTCATCCCAAGTTAAAAAATCGCCCATGGGCAAATCTGCAACCAAAGAATCACTGGCGCCTTTGCTGTTGAACTTAATAATGATTGGTCTTACCTGGTGTTTTTTGCTGCTGTTGAAACTTTGCGCGCTGATGTGTATTTCGCCTTTTTGGGCTTTCCCAATTTCATTGTTCAGCACTATTTTCAGTTGAGCAGTTGCCTCTTTAAGGTTAGGGTAAACCTGCAGATCCTCAACATAAAGCGGGTTATCGGCAATAATTTCCATGCGGCCGTTGATGCCGTTCCAGTTGCCCTGTGTATGGTCTGTTAAGCTATGCGAATCGGGTCCTACGTTAATTTCTTTTATCCGGTTATCTACCCGGATGGTAATGGTATGCTTGCCCGGCGACAGCAATTTACTGATGTTATATTGGTGGGGCGCCACCATGCTATTTTGCATACCTACCTGCTGATCATCAATCCACACGATGGTTTCGGTATGCGGTTGCTCTAAAAATAAAATAAGATGCTTTTTTGCCCATCCTGCTGGTATTTCCACATCTTTTTGGTACCAAGCCGCGCCCACATAATGCTTGTTTGGCGTTAGCCAAAACGGAATTTTGATGTTTCCTTCTTTGCGATACTTTTCTAAACGCGGGTTAAAGAAAAATGAGCTATCGTAAATACTGCCCGTCCACTGGGTTTTAAGGGTAATGTTTTCTCCTTTGTTGTTTTCTGCCATAGAGCCCGGCAATTTTACCTGCTCATCTAAAGTTTTAGCAAACCACTTTTCGTTAATGCCACGGTCGGCCGCATCCATTTTAAAACGCCACGTGCCTGCCAATGGAATACGCTGAGGTTCATCGGCGAAAGCTTTAAAAACACAATTAAAGATGCTGAAAAGGCATAAAAATACAAGGTGCTTCTTTAGGCGCATAATCTGGAGTTATAGACGTATTTGGTTTACGGCTACTATGATAGCGCTTTATATTTTAATGGGCAACCTGTGGCATCCTGCAAGCGTGCTTTAAACGCGTTTTAGAACGTCAAAATCTTGTTTCAAAAACGTAAACCCTTCCAAACGGCATGGGCAATTTGTTGCTGGCCGGCCACGTTTGGGTGCAAACCATCGGCAAAATTGGCTTCGCCTACCGCGTGCAATAAAGAAATAAATTGCACATTTTCTGCTTTAGCCAATTTACGATAAGCTTTTTTGAGGTGGTACAAAGACGTTTTGGTGTTTTGGTTGTATTGCTTTTTTATGTTAACACTGTCCATCGTTTTTAGGTTGATGTCCGTTGGCGCAAGCAAAACAATTTTAGCAGAAGTATTGATTTTTCTGATCTCGGCAATCATCCAGCGCATGTTCTCGACATTACCTTGTACCAAACTATCGTTCCCGTTTTTAAGGTCATTAACACCTAAAAAAATCAGGTATTGATCGGCATTGGGGTATTTTTCTAAAACGGGTAACAGTTCTTTTTTATCGGCGGTCCTGCGTCCGCTTCTTCCGGCATTAATAAATTCTACGTCCGGATGGTTTTTGTTAAGGAAATAAACCCAGCTTTTTCCTTCGGCACGCGCTCCGTAAGTGATAGAATCGCCAAAGCAAACAATTTGCGGTTTTTCTTCGGGACGGAAAGCAATTAAAATAATAATGATGACAGAAAGTGTAACAGTGGTTAGCAGGTTGGTTGATTTCATGATTTGAGGTATGAGGTGTAGGGTGTTAGGTTTGAGGTGTTAGGTTTAGGGTTGTTTTGCACTTAGTTTATAAGGATATTTAATCAAATACATTTTAACCGAGCTTTTAGCCTGCACATGGTCTCCCCAAGTTTTATACGCATAAAAGTAATGGTGATTTAAGTTTTTATCATTCTGTTGGTTAGAGAGGTAAATATATTTGTTCTTCATTTCTTTAAAAGTAGCCTCGTTTCCAACGGTAGGATCAAAGGCTACCCAGCCGTATTTGTGCATATAAACTTCGGCCCAATTGTGGAAAGGCGTATTCCCGAAGTCTGTTGTCAGTCCGGATATTACCCGCGCCGGTATCCCGTTAGCCCTGCACAAAGCCACAAATAGGCTCGCGAACTCGGTACAGTCGCCCCAGCGGTTTTCAAATGCTTTTAACGCACCGTAAGTAAATGGTGTTTCTTTGTAGCTTATCCATTTTGCAACATATTCATAAATATTCTTCAACATTTTTGTGGTATCTCTGCTGGCTAAGCTTTTTGCCTTTTGCATTATAGCCGGATTATCTGCTTCGATGTATTTCTCGGGAAGCAAATCTTCGGGCGCATACATTTGTGTAAACCGCGTTCCTTTTTTGGCGACGCTTGCGTAATCATTTTTCCAGATACGGGTTTTATAAGATATGGTCAGACTTGTTTTTTCTGCCGGGTTTAGCAGCTCAAATTCTGCGTAACTGTTAGCGCCATCATTAAATATGCGCAAAGGCTGTGCAGAGCAAGTCATTTCTAAAACCCGTTGCCGGTGTGGCATATCGGCAGGGACCAAAACCTTAAACAATATTTTTTTAGTATCAGGTCCGCATTTTAAATCAAAATAATGGACAACCTGATAATCTAAACTGTCTTGAGCGAACAATCTAAATTGCGCAAGCAACACTATCAAAATAAAACAGACTTTCTTCATTGCTGTAACATTTAAAGCTTTTGGTCTCTACTTCCTCCCCTCGTTGCTTACGCCCTCACTCGTCATCATTACCCTTTTTATACTGCCGTCTTTGTTGTAATACAAATAATCTACACAAACGGAACGGTGGAAACTGCCCGCATCTGGCACCAGCGCACCGTTATGGTAAATAAAATAATCTTTACCCTTAAAATTGATAATAGCTTGATGGTTAGTATTGGAATTACCTGCAATTTCGTTAATAATACCCTTATATTCCCAAGGTCCATTAATGTTTTTGCTCATGGCATACACAATCTTCTCTGGAAACTCCGAAGCATAGGAAAGGTAATACCAGCCTTTACGTTTATGTACCCAAGGCGCTTCTGTAAAGCTTGGGATGTGTACTTGTTTAATTGGCCCGTCAAGCTCAACCATATTCGCTTTTAGCTTTACATAATAACAGGTGGTATTGCCCCAAAACATATAAGCTTGGCCGTCGTCATCTACAAAAACGGTTGGGTCAATATCCTCCCAAGAGTGCTTGGTAACGGTGGTCATATCGTTAGTCACTAAAGCTGTTCCTCTAGCATCTTTAAAAGGGCCAACGGGGCTGTCGGAAACCGCTACACCAATGGCTTTCCCATGAATATCTTTGTGCGATGTAGAAACGTACCAGTAAAATTTACCGTCGCGCTCTACCACTTGCGATGCCCAACAATCACCTTTTGACCACGCAAAATCTTTGTAGGTCAAAGGTACCGGATGCTCGTACCAGGTTTGCATATCGGCAGATGAAAAACACAGCCATTCGTTCATCACGTAACGGTTTTCGCCGGGCTTAGCCTGGTCGTGCCCGGCATAAATGTACACACGGCCCTTATAAACCAGTGCGCCCGGATCTGCCGTAAACTTGTATTTAATTAAGGGGTTTCCGGTATTTTTAAAAGTGGTGTCAACTTTTAAATCTTGTGCAAACAAACCCGTTGCTAGCACGGAAAGCGCCATTGCGCTTAGGTAGTTTTTCATTTTCATAAAAGACGCAATTGTTTAGTATTTATCTTGTTGTCTTTTTTTATCTAACTGTTCAAAAGGGATTACCCCTGCACCATCTGCCCAATGCCGGTAGTCTTTTGCTAATTCTTTCACCTTATCGGGATATTTGCTGGCCACGTTGTTCAGCTCAGAGCGGTCGGTTTTTAGGTTATACAGTTCCCATTTATTTTGCGGATATTCGGAAACCAGTTTCCAATCGCCTTTAATTAAAGCCCGATTGCCTTCATGCTCAAAACCTAACACTTGGTGGCCGGTCCATTTTTGAGCTTTAAACAGCGGCACCAAACTTAAACCCTCAGTTTTCGTAATGGCATTTCCGCGATATTGAGCGGGATATTTTGCACCGGCTAAATCTAAACAGGTTTGCATTAAATCAATAATATGTGCCGGTTCCGCCGATTTATTCCCCGCTTTAACCACACCGGGACCGTAGGCGATAAAAGGAGTAGCCGTGCCACCCTCATACTCCCAGTGTTTAAATAAACGGAAAGGCGTATTGCTCACATTTGCCCCTTCTATGCCGATGGCCGTAAAAGATTTTGGGTTGCTGGGCGACATAAAATTAGCTTCCAAAATTTCTGGCGTAAAGCCTGTGTTGGTAATGGTTTCATTGCTTCCGCCGTTATCAGACAAAAACATAATCACGGTGTTTTGTTCTTCGCCCATGCTTTTTAGGGTGCTGCGCAACTTCCCGATGTTTTGGTCGAGCCTGTCAATCATCGCATAATAAACCGCCATTTTCTCGTCCCATTTTTGTTTTTCATCTTCAGAAAGCGATTCCCATTTACGGCAAGCCTCATCTAAAGGAGAAAGCTTAGTGCTTTTATCGATAATTCCCCTTGCTAGCTGTTTTTGGTAACGCTGTTGGCGCATCGCTTCCCAACCTTTCATAAACTTACCTTTGTATTTCGCAATATCTTGTGGTAGCGCATGTAAAGGCCAATGCGGCGCTTGATACGCCAAATACAAGAAAAATGGTTTGCTTTTATCTTTTTGTTTGATGAAATCAATGGCAAAATCGGTATAAGCATCGGTAGAGTAATAGTTCTCGCCGGGTGTGTAAGCTTCGTTTCCTAAAGCAATGGTCAGTTTTTGGTTGGGGCGGTAAGGCCTGTTTTCGAAATAGCTGTTGGCACCATCAATTAAGCCAAAATACCTATCAAAACCACGCTGCAAAGGCCAATGTTCTTTCGCTTGCCCTACATGCCACTTGCCTCCCATAAAAGTTTGATAACCGTTTTCTTTTAGCGCCTCGGCAATGGTAACGCAGTTGCTGTTCAAATAACCTTGATAGGCCGGTTGCGGACGTGTATTCATCATATCGCCAACGCCTGCTTGGTGTGGGTAAAGACCTGTTAACAAAGCTGCGCGCGATGGACAACACCTAGAAGCATTGTAAAAATTGGTTAAGGTAAGGCCGTTTTTTGCCATCTCGTCTAAGTTTGGCGTTTGCACATCGGACCCAAAAGCTCCAATATCTGAATAGCCCATATCATCTGCCAAAATGATTACGATATTGGGTTGCTTCTTTTGCGCCTGAGCAAAATTGTTGGAAACAAAAAAACAGATGATAAAGGCTAGTAAAGCTGGTTTGGACATGGCTATTTAATTTTAAGGTTGATTTGATATTGCGTTTTAAGGCTAATTACTCCAATTAGGTTAGTTTAAAAAAAAGATGGTAACACACATAAATGATGTTATGCCATTATTTGCAGTTAAGGTAAAACCAAGTGTTAGCCATCCGTACGCCTAAATCCCAAGTGCCAGCGGTGCCAAAATGTAAATGATCTGTGGGGTGCGGGCTGTTTTTATCATCGGCACGCCGACTTAAATCGTCTGTTTGCACCAAGCCTACATTTGGCCAAGTGCCTGCCTGTATTTGGGCTTTGCGCACCAAATCTCTGCCTGCACCGCTTAAAGGAGGTGGCATCACCAAACCCAGCACAAAAGGCATATCGCGGGCGTTCAAATCGTCGCGCACTCGCAAAATAAAATGTTTTAAATTTTGTTCATAAGCTTCGGCATCGGCTATGTTGTTCGCATCGTTTTCGCCCTGTTGCCAAAACATAGCTTTAATGTCCGGCTGGTATCCTTGGCGCTTTAAATCGGCCAAAGCCGGCAAAACAGTTTGTAAAAACACTTGGTATTGCTCACCGTGGCTTGCGGTATCTCCTTTTGTGCCGGCGTTCCACTGCCTGGCCAAATCTGTTCCGCTGTGCGCGTGTTTGATAAAGGCAATTTTTTGGCTTTTGCCGATGAGCTGCTGAAGTCTGTGAGCCAAACCCAGCTCGGGACCAAAACGGTCCGGCGACTCTGAAGCCTGCGCTAAGGGATGCCACTGATTAGCCGGACCTTTGCCTTCTAAATGTGGTTTGCCGCTGTGGTAAATCAGCACGCTATCTTCCACTTTTTGCCCTGCATTTAAATTGGCCATATAGCCTTGGCCCGTTGCATTTGATTGGCCTGCCAAAATAAAGACGGCAATTTTCTGTTGCGCAAAACTTGCGATGCTAGCTATGCAAAACAAAAAGAGACAAAAGAACTTCATACTTATTTAAGGTATTTAGCTAAAGATAAGCCTTTTGTGGATTTGATACCTTCTGCTACTTTTTGTGCATTAAACTTAGCACCGGCTTCGGTAGTATGGGTGTGGTCTTTTACCAAATAAAGCGCATCCACTTTTTGTTGACCTAGCTTATCGTATTCATCGGCAATTAGCTTGTTAAGGTTAATGTAAAAAGCATTCTCTTGGATGGCGGCCGCGCGTGCCCACTCTACATACTCGGAGCGGTTTACTTTGTTGGCATAATTCCAGGAGCTGCGCGGAATTAAAGAACAAACAATTACCGTTGCGCCCTTGGCTTTAGCCTCGCGAATAAACTGGCGGATGTACCAGCCGTAGCTATAAACCCGCTCTTGCTTTTTTAAGATGGGGTTGTAAATTTCTTTGCTATCATCCGCATTGCCTTTGATGGTTCCGCGGGCACGGGCGGTATCATCCAAAGGGCTGCTATCATTATGGCCAAACTGCATCATCACATAATCTCCGGCTTTCAGTTTTACTAAAACACTATCCCACAATCCTTTGCTTCGGAAAGTGCGTGTGCTGGTGCCGCCTAAAGCGTGGTTTTCTACGTTGATTTTGCCCAGGTCGAAAAACTCTGGTAAAAAATGCCCCCAGCCCCATTGGCCGTTGGCGCCGTTATCCCGTCCGTTTTTCACGGTAGAATCGCCAATTAAAAATAAAGTGGGTTTTTGAAGTGGCTTTTTAGCGGCGCAGGCCACTAATGCTGCAATTAAAACGAATGCGCTGGTTTTAAGTAAATATTTCATTGGATTTTTATTGAGCCTCCAGTAAGTTTTCCTTCTAAAAGAGCTTCTTTACAGAAAAAGAAGAACTTGCCGGTGGCCGATTTTAATTTGTTGTGATGGATTTATTATTTGGACAAAAATGTCTTTAGTCTTTTTTCATTGGAGGCTTTGATTCCTTGCACTACCGATTCGGCGTTAATTCTTGCGCCTTCTTTGCTGGTATGGGTATGTTCAAACGGAAATAGTTTTGCTACGGCATCGGGCCCCATGGCATTGTATTTATCTGCCGTTCGCTTATTAAGGTTAATGAAGGTCACATTTTTTTCTGCCGCCACCTGCTGTGCCCAAAGGCCAAAATCTTTGTCGGCCAAAATAACTTTTCCGTCTTTCCAATCGTTACGCGGAATCATAGAAAGCACAATTGGCGTAGCGCCTTTGGCTCTTGCTTCATCAATAAATTTGCGGAGGTAATGGCCATAGGTATAAACCGTTTCGGGTTTACCATCTGGCCAAACCAGGTTAACAGAATCTTGACCTATGCCACGCAATACGCCGCGGTAACCTTTTTTGGTGGTATCTGGCTTGCTACCTTCGTTATGGCCAAACTGCATCAGCACGTAATCGCCCGGCTTTAGCATTTCTAAAACCTTGGCCCAGCGCTGTTCTTTCACAAAAGTTCGCGTGCTGCGGCCGGCCATTGCCTGGTTGTTGATGTTCACTTTTGTGGTATCAAAAAACTCGGGAAGCAACGTTCCCCAGCCCCACATTTCTTTGTTAGAATTGCGCACGGTAGAGTCGCCGATAATGTAAATGCTAGGTTTATCCGCAGGCTTTAGCGCAACGCAAGCTGCGATGAGGAAGGTGAGGATAAAGAGATAGTTTTTCTTGTCCATAATTAATTGCTAGTAATTGATATTTGAAGATTCGACAATTTCATATTTTGGCGCGTTCCCGTCTGTGCACATAACATTCTTGAAAAAAACATTTTCTGCGTTTTTGACTTTCACGACGCTGTTTTCGGGAAGCTTAAAATTTTCTAATAAAATATTTCTGGTGTAATGTTTAGGATCTGCAAAGCCATTTATATCTATTACAACGCTATTGTTTTTTGCTTGGGTAAAATCCAAGTTTGTGAACTCCATATCAGAAAACTGAGGTAAAGTTGGCGCAGGGTCGCCATCGTTGTTGTAATTCAGTTGCGTGTACAAAGTAAGCTGTTGCAGGTTGCAATCACGTACAACAACATCTTTCACATAAGCACCTCTATCTTTTGTTGCTTTAATTTGTAAGCCGTGCAGCAAATTCCCAATGTTACAATCCTGAATAAATACGCCGCTTACGCCGCCAGACATTTCACTGCCTATGGCTAAAGAATGTCCTTTATTAAATTCGCAATCCGTTATCCTAATATTCTGAGTTGGCCTGTTCACCACGTTCCCTTCCGGATTTTTACCCGATTTAATGGCAATGCAGTCATCACCCGTAGAAAATTTTGAATTTAGGATATAGGAATCTATTGATGAGTCGGGATCAATGCCATCACCATTACGCGCAGTACTATTGATATCCAAACCATTTAAAACCACATTTTTACTGTAGATATAATGTATCGTCCAGCAAGGGGAGTTTTCAATCCGTAAACCGCTGATGTTGATGTTCTTCCCGTTCATGATACAAATTAAACGGCCACGGCTACGCATACCGTGTGCCGCTATCATCGCTTTCCCTAGCTCACTTCCGCCACCGGATATGATTCCTTCGCCATCAATCGTCAAATTTTCTACATGATACACCTCTCGCCGGTCCAATTTTCCAGCGTTAATAAGACTTGCGTAAGTTTCTAACTCCCAACCTTCAAAACGGTTTAGGTAAAATGGTAAATAATCTACAGCATCGTTAGTTCCTTTTAAAACGCCGCCTTTTTCAACACGTAGTGTCATATTACTCTTTAGGTAAAGCGCAGCACTCAAAAATTTGCCTTTAGGTATAAGTACAACTCCATTTTTACCGCAAGCGTCAATAGCTTTTTGTATGGCTTTGGTGTTTAGTGTTTTGCCGTCGCCTATGGCGCCAAAATCAACAACGTTATATATTTTGCCAAGAGGTTTTGTTTTACAGCGGACAGTATTGCTAAAGGCCGATACTTGTTGCGCCGCCCCTTTAGCTTTTACAGAAAAAGCGTAGCGCTTGTTCGGCTTTAAGCCTTTGGCTGTAAAATTAGTTTTAGTTGAAGAAGCCAGCCATTTACCATTTAAATATATTTCGTAACCATTTACACCGTCATACTGTTCGGGTTTATCCCACAACAGGGCAACGGATGTGGCACTAATGCCGGCCTCTGGAGCTAGCAAATTTTGCGGAGCTAATAAAACTTGCGCTTGTATACAACAATAAAACGCTGAAAACAAACATAATAACCAAATTTTACCAAGCATATTTAAGGAGCTGAAATTAATTTAATATTCGGTTTAGGTGCTTTCTGCATACCCGTACCAAAATAAAACCCGGTATGCGGTGGCATGTTATAGCCTACGTTTTGCCATGCAATACTTAAGCGATATTGCGGATCGTGCATTAAGGTATAGTTGCGATGTTCTGTTGGTATAGTGGTGGTGTAAATGCGCAGGCTTTGGTTATCCTCGGAGCGCAACACCAATTCCTCGCGCCAATCGCCAAATAAATCTGCACTAACCACTGGCGTTGCCTTTGAACCTACTGCAAATGAAGCGCCTGTTGCGGTAAATATGCGCCCTTTCTGGTATTTCTCAATGTAGTTTGCGTTCAGCAATTCGCGACTTAAATCACCGTCCCACCAAATTAAAAAATTGCCCGAGCGTGGTGCTGGCCCCACCAATTCGCCTTTCATATTGTATAAATTGCGCCCCCACCACATATAAGCGCCTTTATAATTAGGGTCGATATTTTCTGCTACGCCTCTGCCAATATCATTGTCTTCTTCCATGCGTACCAAAGTTTTTCCGGTTTTAGCATCATAAACTACCACGCCAGGGCCTTTTGTATTGTCTTCAATTTCATGGATGCCGAAAACCTCCAAACCTGGCCTATCCGGATCTAAATCGCCAACATGCAAAGCGTCACCGTGACGAAAGCCTGTGCTGTACAAGCCCGTACCATCATCGTCCACACACATAGAACCGTAAATAATTTCATCCTTACCGTCGCCGTCTACATCGGCCACGCTTAAGTTGTGGTTGCCCATGCCCGAGAATGGATTTTCGCCATCTTTGGTGTCAAAAACCCAGCGGGAGCTAAGCTTGCCACCGCGCCAATCCCACGCGGCCAAAACCGTACGTCCGTAATAGCCACGGCACATCACCACGCTCGGCCGTTCGCCGTCTAAATAAGCAATACAAGCCAAAAAGCGATCAACGCGGTTGCCAGAATTATCGGTACCGCCGTTTCCGCCATGGCCACCCCAGCCGGCCGTATTCCCGCGCGAAGGGATATAATCTGCAGTTGCCATTGCTTCGCCGGTTTTTCCGTTAAAAATGGTGAAGTACTCTGGACCGGTCATAATTTTCCCGAAAGTTCTGGATGTTGGGACGGTATCGCGCCAATCCGCATTGGGGTCGCCAATCACTTTACCTTTGCCATCCACGGTTCCATCGGCAGTTTTACAAGCAAACTCGGCAATGCCATCGCCATCCAAATCATACACCATAAACTGTGTATAGTGTGCGCCTTCGCGGATGTTTTTGCCCAGGTTAATTTCCCAAAGCATGGTGCCATCCATTTTATAAGCCTGAAAAATTGGCGGATCGGTTAAGCCCGTAAAACTGTTATCGCGACCGCGACCGGTTTGGTGCAGCACAATATCATATTGCCCATCTCCGTCCAAATCGCCAACAGAAGCATCACCGGGGCGGTAACCTTGCGGTGTTTTTAAAGGAATATTTAAATATTGCTGTACCGGCGTGTTGGCCTTCAGCAAAAAACTGCCTTTACTAGCTACTTCTTTTCCGGATACGATTGCCTTAACTTCATAAACATGGTCTTTTGTACTATCGGCTTGGGTATCAACAAAAAAGGTTGGTCCCGTTAAGGGCTTTGCGTTAAGTTTATTTTTGATAGCACCTGTGTTGCGGTAGATGTTAAAAGCAATGTTTGGATCTTCTGTGCCCAAAATGCGCCAGCTGACAAACACCGAATCTGCCGCCTGCCGCACAGCAACAATACCTCTATCTAAGTTCTCCATTTGCCTTTGCGCAAATGCAAGCGTGCTAAAAGCCACTAAAATGAAAACAATAGTTACTCTTTTCATCTTTTAACAAGTTTAATTTGTGGTTTTGGATATGTTTTGGTTTCGGCACCTAGGTAGAAGCCCGTATGTGGCGGTTGGTTATAAGCAACGTTTTGCCAAGCGATGGCCAGGCGGTATTGCGGATTGTGCATGAGCGTGGTGATGCGGTTATTTGCCGGAATGTTGCTGCTGTAAATGCGCAGCTCTTTATTATCGGCGCTGCGCCAGATGACTTCCTCGCGCCAATCGCCAAAAATATCGGCGCTTAAGCAAGGTGTAGCTTTTGTGCCATTGTTAGCTAAACAGCCTTCGGCGGTTAGCAAACGCTTTGTTTCCTCTTTCTGCCAATCCCATTTTTCGATGTAATTTTTATCGAGCAGTTCGCGAGTTAAATCGGCATCCCACCAAACTAAAAAATTGGTAGACCGGGGTGCTTTTTCGCTGATGCTGTTTCCTTTAACGTCGCGCAAACCACCCGGACCGCCCCAATTCTCAAATCCCGTATAACGCGGATCAATATCCGCGGCCACGCCACGCCCAACATCTGTTGCAGGGAATTTGGACCATATAATTTCACCGCTTTTGGCATCAAACATAGCTACGCCAGGCGTATTTAATGCTAAAGTTTTCCCTTCACTTTCGTGGATGCCGTAGACCTCTAAACCGGGTCTGCTCGGGTCTAAATCTGTCAAGTGCATGGCGTCGCCGTGGCGCAATCCGGTGGTGTATAAGCCTTTTCCGTTATCATCCACCGTCATGGCGCCTATACAAATTTCATCTTTGCCGTCGCCGTCAACATCTGCTACAGAAAGGCTGTGGTTCCCCATTCCCGAGTAGGAATTTTCTGCATTTTCGGAGTCGAAAATCCAGCGCTGTTTCAAATTTTTACCGTCAAAATCCCAAGCAGAAAGCACCGACCGCCCGTACCAGCCACGCACCATTACTGCGCTGGGCTTTAGGCCGTCTAAATAAGCTACGCAAGCGGTAAAACGATCTGCCCGGCTCGCATTGCTATCATTACCGCCATTGCCGCCTATACCGCCCCAACCGTTTAAAGGATAACGCGAAGGTGTATAAGTTTCGGTTGCCAAAACCTCACCTGTTAAGCCGCTGAACACGCTGATATACTCTGGGCCCTCGCTAATTTTCCCGTAGAACGGACTGCTTTTATCGTAATTGCGCCAGTCTTTTTTGGCGTCCCCTATGACGTTTCCAAGGCCGTCTTTTGTGCCGTCTGCGGTTTTGCAGATCAGCTCCGCTTTGCCATCGCCATCAAAATCGTACACCAAAAACTGGGTATAGGCCGCGCCCGAACGGATGTTTTTGCCCAAATCTATCCGCCATAAAAATTGCCCGTCTAAGGTATAAGCATCTAAAAGCTGGTTAGCGGTAAAACCTTTCTGAGGCGGGTTTTTAGCGTTTGAAGGTTCCCATTTTAAGATAATTTCGTATTTGCCATCGCCATCTAAATCGCCAACGGAAGCATCATTGGGGCTGTAAGAATAAGTGGAGCCTTCAATTGTGCCACCGGCTGGTACTTGAAGCGGTATTTTAAGATACGCTTCTTTTTGCGCGTGCGCGGTGGCAAGTTCTACTTCTTTTTTATCGATAAAGGCAGTGAGTTTATAATCGCTTTCCGCGGTTCCTTCGCTGTCAACAAAATCTGTGGTAAGCTTGATGGGTAGCTTATTTAATTTTGTTGCGGCACCCTTCAAATTTACACGGTAAATATTAAAAGAGATGTCATTGGCATCTGTGGCTAATAAACGCCAGCTTAGATATACGCCCGAATTTTGTGCTGGTATGGCAATTAAACCCCGGTCCAAAAACTCCATTTGTCTTTGCGCAAAAAGCTGATTTGCAAAGCACAAGCAAATAAAAAGAATTTTAAAGGCGCAAAATCGCATGTGACGTTAAATTGGCTATTGGATTTTTGGAGCTATGAAGATAGGAAAGGCGATTGGCTTACGCGTCATGCCCCGTCATGGTAGCACGCAAATTTTCGTGCGCAGTATGACTTCATTATTTTAAAAAAGCTTTATTACCAAAATTTAGAATCTTTTCACCAATTATTGAACATCCTTTAGGTTCTGCTCCTCTACATTTGCTTCAGATAATCTTTAGTATTTCGGTTATTAATTGGTTCTGGAAATTTTCAAAGTCTGGGTTTACCCAAAAACTTCAGGCTTTGAAATTCCTAAAAGCCACACCGCCGAAAAGGATTGTCTGAACGAAAACCAATATTATAAACTTATATGAAGCAGAAATTTTTACGTACTGCCCTAGGGCATTTTGCATTCTTTTTATTCTCGGTTACCTGTGCCCAAAGCCAGGCGCAAACATTGGCTTTCCCCGAAGCGCAGGGTTTTGGCCGCTTTGCTAAGGGCGCAAGGGCGGCAGCCAGTCCGCAGGTCTATATTGTTAAAAACCTTAACGATAGTGGTGCGGGTTCTTTCCGCGATGCCGTAAGCCAGCCGGGGCGGGTGGTTGTTTTTGCTATTAGCGGTATCGTAAACTTGAAATCAGACATTGTGGTTTCTCCAAACACCACTATCGCTGGGCAAACTGCGCCCGGAGAAGGTTTTGTGCTTTTTGGGAAACGTGTGACTTTCTCTTCGTCCAGCAATACCATTGCCCGTTACATCCGCATCCGCTTAGGTGCTACTGATAATGCGGGGAAAGATGCTTCGGGAATTTCTAACGGCGCAAACATGATTTTTGACCACATGACATTTACCTGGGGTATGGATGAAGTTTTCTCTATCAACTGGGATAACAAAGGCACCAGCCCGGATAACATCACCATACAAAACTCCATTATTGCGCAAGGTTTGCACCGCAACAATCACTCGGCAGGCGGTTTAATGCAACCTTCGGGAGGTAAAATTAGCCTAATCGGAAACTTATACTCCAGCAATAAAACCCGCAACCCTAAAGTAAAAGGTATTAACGAGTTTGTAAACAACGTGGTTTACAACTGGGGAAACTTCGGCAACACCTATGGGCACACGCAATCTGGCGAAGCTTACATTATGGGTGGCGATTCTGAAGGCCGTTCTGACGTAAACATCATCAACAACTACTTCATCGGCGGACCTTTAACCAGCACTTCCACCAGTACGCCATTTAATCGCGGAAACGCTAACTTTTATTTGTACGGATCTGGAAACTATTACGATAACAACCGCGACGGTGCGTTAAACGGGAATTTAGTGCCAGAAAACTTAACCGGCTACCCTACCGGCGATGCCAGCACCATTTTATCTGCCCCGTATGATTATCCGATGAAGAACCCCGCGTTAACGGCACAACAAGCATTTGACAAGGTGGTAGCAAGTGTGGGCGCATCGTACCCAAAACGCGACCAAGTGGACAGCTTAATTGTGGCACAGCTAAACAGTAAAGGCGTGGAAGGTATTTATTTATACCGCGAAACCGATTTGCCTTTTAGCAACGGCGGCGTGGGCAATGTGTTTAACGCGCCGGCACCTTTAGATACCGACCAAGACGGTATGCCCGACGATTGGGAAGACGCGCATAGTTTAAATAAAAATGATGCTTCTGACGCGGTGACAAAAACTTTGGACCCCGAATATTTAAACATTGAGGTGTATATAAACGGCCTGATGAATACTGCACCTCCGGCATTCACCATCCCGCCCAGCAACTTAGGCTATAGCACCAGCTCTACCGAAGTGCCACCGGCCAGCGAGGTTGTATTAACCTGGAAAGATAACTCGAACAACGAAACGGGATTCTCGATAGAAAGATCCTCAGACAATATAAATTTCACTGAAATTGCACAAGTAGCCACAGACATAAAAACTTATACCGATGGCGGATTAACGCCCAACAGCACTTATTATTACCGCATAAAAGCGCTGAATGCCACAGAATCTTCTGTGTACAGCGCCGTTTTAACCGTTAAAACCAATCCTATCCCGGCTGCACCAACTAAAACTTCGGCCTTGAGCCCTAGCGACGGCTACCAATTTGCAGAGCTAAACGGCGCAAACAACCTTGAACTAAAATGGAGCGGAAGCACAAACACCACAACTTATAGCATTTATTTTGGTACAGATGCCGGTGCTTTAAACAAACTGGGCGATGTAGCTTACAACGCCAACCCAAGCTTTATCGCCAGCAGTATTAGCGCCGGGACCACTTATTTTTGGCGCGTAGATGCTACCAATAACAAAGGAACGGCTACGGGCGATGTTTGGAGTTTTAAAACCATCAACAACATCCCGCAAGGTATAGTAGGCTATTACGCTTTTGACGAAACCCTATCAGACGGTACGCAAATCACCGACTCTACCACCTACCAAAACCACGGTGTTTTAGGTTTGGATGATGACGATGCCAGCATCCGCGCAAGCGGAAAAGCAAAAAATGCTTTAAACTTTGCCACCGCGCGCACGGATATGTTTGTGGTAAGCGTGCCCAACCAGGACCAGCTGTTTTTGAACAAAAGCTCTTTTTCCATTTCTTTTTGGATGAAAGCCGATGCCTCTTTGCTGCCGCCAGATAATAACAGCAGCGCCTATCTGCTTTGCAAAGGTTCTATCACTAAAAATACCACCACCGGCGCTACCGGAAAACGTTTTGACATTGAATTTAAAAATAAGCAAATCCGCTTTGCGATTGATGACGATGTTACAAAATCTGAACTAGCTGCAGACGCGACTTCTTTGTTTGATAACAATTGGGCGCACGTAGTGGTCATGCGCGATGTATCTGTGGATAGTTTGAGATTATTTATTAACGGCAGGTATATTAAAAGCCAAAGCACAGGCGCTACAGGGGGCATAGGTGAAGTAAGTTCGCTGATTATCGGAAATATTGGAGAACTGGAATTTTTGAGCAACACAAATGCACCAGCGCCATATAAAGGTTTGTTAGACGAATTGAAAATTTTCAATTACCCTTTAAGCGGGCAACAGGTATTAGAACAATTAGCAGCAGGGCCGATGCCTTTGCAAGCCCTGGCTCCTACACCGGCAAATAACGGCATAGCCAATGGCGGCACTAAGGTAAAAGCCAGCTGGGTGGGCGGTATAAACACCGACACTTACAAGGTTTATTTTGGAACCAGCAGCGGCGCGCTAAATTTAGTGGCCGACCTGCCGGTGGGCACCGCCTCTTACCAATTTACGGGCTTAAGCTTTAATACCAAATATTTTTGGAGGATAGACGCCCTTGGACAAAAAGGCACCACTACCGGTGTAGAATGGAACTTTACCACCGGCGCATTTGACAACGAGATAGTTGCCGATTGGCATTTAGATGCAAGCAGCGGGACTACAATTACAGACAGTAGCCCGAATGCGCTAAACGGAAGCCTTGATAACGTAAGCAGCTACACTTGGGAAGCCGGACGTTTAAACAATGGATTAAATATTAAAACCAGTACCAGTGGCGCAATTACCCTAGCTGATAACGCAAAAATCAAGTTTGATAAAACATCGTTTAGCGTTTCTTTCTGGATGAAAGCAACTCGGCCGGTAAGAACAGTTTCAGTTTATTTAATGAACAAAGGTTCTTTTTCAAAAAATGATGCGATTGGTACAAACGGCAGATGGTACGGCATAGAAGCCAAAAACGATTTGCTTTATTTTTCGGTAGACGATGATAAAAACAAAACGAGCATCAGTATTGATAATGCGAGTTTCTTTACCAATGACTGGGTACATGTTGTAGTTGTTAGAAACGTGGGCGACAAAAAGCTTTCAATTTATCAAAACGGAATTTTAGCTGTATCTGGCACCGAAAATGCCACTAGCCTTGCTAACGGTATTGGGAACAATGATCCGCTTTACTTCGGAAATGCGTATGGTTTAAGCGCTCCTTACACTGGTTTTTTTGATGAAATCAAAATCTTCAACTACGCGCTATCGCAAGAAGAAATAACCAAGTTGGCGGCCGCCCAATCACTGCCTGTAAACTTAACTTCTTTCACTGCAAAAGCCCAAGAGAGGGGCGTGTTACTAAAATGGACTACACAATCAGAACAAAACAACAGCTACTTCATCATCGAAAGATCTACAGACGGACAAAATTTTGAGCAGCTTAAAACCATTACCGGCCACGGTACAACGCAAGCTGTTTCCAACTATATGATGGAAGATGGCAGTCCGGTTGCCGGCATCAATTACTACCGCTTAAGCCAAGTAGATTTTGACGGTAACGGCAAAATTTTAGGTACACAAGCCATAAAATTCGGTTTCACTGCTGGCGAATTCTTGGTATTCCCTAACCCCATTGTAAACAGCTTGCACATTAAGGTTCCGGCAAAATTGCAACAAGCGAAGGTGAGCCTATTTGACAGTTATGGCCAAGCAGTGTTTTCCAAACAAGTGCTTTCGGAAAACGGATTGTTGAAGGTGGAATTAGAAAATAAACCTGCGCCAGGTGTATATGTATTGAGCCTAAGCGGAACGGATTTTAATAGAACAGTGAAGGTGGTGGTGAGGTAATAATGAATACGGCATATCCTCACTATTTAGGAAGATATGCCTTTTATCAGTTAAAAAATCAATAAAAACAAATATGAAACTAGTAAAATTGGATTTTTTGCGCTGACAATGCTTGGCACAACATTAACAAACTCATACCAGCAACTTATGTTCTTAAAGTATCATCCACCAACGGTGATACCATACAAAAATTCATTAAGCTGTAAAAAGCTATTTTCCCTATAAAACACCGCTCTAAAGGAGCGGTGTTTTTGTTTTATTAAAAACTTAGCCTCTAACTTTGGCAACCTTAAAACAAAAGTCTCAAATCGTGCTTTCAGGGTATCTAAAGACGGCAAAGTGTCAATTTTTAAAGATAATTTGTCAAAAATTTAAACAAAAAAGCTCAACATAAAGCGAAGTTTGTAAGAGAATAAACCAAGTATAAACTTATTAACTAAACACCAATGGGGCGCACGTGCGCTTAATTATCCTAAAGTTTTGCCATGATTTAGATTGTATAACATCCAATCTTTAAACCAGCAAAAAACCGATTATTAAATAAACTACTCAAAAACGATGATTAGATTTTCGCGAAGCTACTACTTGCTCTTATTTGCTACCAGTGTATTGATGGGTTGCAAAAAAGAGTTCAGTAAATTTTATGAAAGACCCGAAAGTTTGGGCCCGCCCATTTACCAACAATTAGAGCAAAAAGGAAACTTCAAGCATTTATTATCTGCGGTAGATAAGGCGGGTTATAAACCTATTTTATCTGAAACAGGCTGGTGGACCTTATTTGCCCCAACAGACGCTGCTTTTGAACGCTTTTACCAAGAAAACAACATTAACGGCGACGATGCGCTTTCCGATTCTCTGGCAACAGCCATTGTAAAATATGCGCTTGTTTATAACGCTTACCGCGAAGATCAGCTTAGCAATTACCAGACAACCGATAATACTGTTATTGCCGAGGGCATGGCTTTTAAGCGCAAAACAGCGTATTATGATGGCGTAAACCAGCAAGGCGACGATGTGCACAGCAAAACAATAGCCACTAACAGAAATGTTTTATCGCGCGCAAGCGGAAATGTTTTCACCAACAATTCTAACTATAAAGAAGGCGACAATAACAATAAGTATATCCCATACTTTACAGATAAATTTTTGGCAACAAAAAATCTGACCGCAGCAGATTACACTTCTTTTTATCCAAACGCCTCTGCCTTTAACGGCTTTAGTGTTGCAAATGCACAGGTGGATCCCACTTACAAGAACGTGGAAGCCGAAAACGGAATTATCCATGCGGTTGACCGTGTAATCACTCCTTTAAATAGTTTAGACCAATACATTAACAGAAATAGCCAGTACAGCGATTTTGCAAAACTCTTAGATTCCTTACGCTATTATAGTGTAAATGCTTACGTTACGCACCAAAACCAGGTAGCAACAGGAAGTTCTGATTCTGTTTACGTAAAAGGCTATGACGGACGTTTAGCTTTTTCTGCAAACAACGAAAACTATCAAACGCCTGGCGTTAGCTCATTTATTAATACGCTGGCACAAAAGGAAAGCTGGAGCATGATGGCGCCAACCAACGCAGCTTTAGCGGCTTACCGTGCTAAAATATTAGGAAAATACAACAACACCTTTTTTGGCAGCACACCGGCAAGCATTTTAATAGACTTTTTAAATTCTCATATGTGGCCAGACGCACTTTGGCCAAGCCAGTTCTCCACTAATCCTAATTATTTGGAAGAGAACGCTTCAATAAGCATCAACAACGTTGTTGATAAAAAGGTATTAAGCAACGGCATTTTTTATGGTGTTAATGAGGCCAATAAAGCAAACGTTTTCCGCACGGTTTATGGCGTGCCGTATTTGGATCCTAAAGCTAGCATGACATATAATGCGTTTAAAGATTTAGGTACCGGAATAAAAGCTTATACTTTACAGCCGGGAGTTAGGCAAACCATTTTAGTAATGCCTGATAATGTTTTAGCCGCAGCAGGCTGGAGGTATAATGAATCGAGCGCGAGCGGATCTAACACCGCTTGGGGTTATAAATCAGCAAGTTCCTCTAGCTACTCGCATAGCCCAATCCATAAAGAAAATATCATGGCCATGATATCTACCGGGGTTTTGTTAACACCAACCGCAGAATTAACAAGTTTTGCCGGCGAAGGAATTGTGGAAACCAAAAATGGTGCTTACATCAAATATAAAAACGGTAAAATCCAGACTTCTGGAACTTTAGACACTGGCGTAGACTTAAACATCACCAGTTCTGACAACAGCTCTATCAATGGTTCTGTTTACTATGTAGATGGCTTGCTTTCCTTCACTGAAAAAAACGTGGGAGATCAGATTGAAAAATTGGCCACTTTGTACCCTGCTAATTATAGCTTATTCTTACAGTTGCTTAAAGACGGAGGAACCGATGTGTATAACGAAACGACAAAAGCTGTTACCGGAGTAAAAACCGGAACAGATTATAAGTACACCTTTTTTATCCCTAGCAACGCAGCAATTACGCAAGCTGTAAAAGACGGGGTATTATCTGGCAATACAAGCACCGGCGTACTTAAAAAAACCAAAGATTTAAGAGCACCAGATTTCGAACTGATAAGAAAATTTGTTTTATACCATATTGTAAATGGAGAATCTATCGCATCAGACGGTAAAAAAACCGACAGCTACCTTACCTTGCTACAAGCTGATGACGGCAGCCCTACCCTATTAAGCGTATCTAATGATCCCGGCGATTTAACTGTTATTGGTTACCACAACTCCAACGCAAAGGTAATTGAGGCCGCCAGTAACCAGCTCGGAAATAGATCGGTAATCCACTCTATCAACAATTACCTAGACTATAATAAAAATTAAGCCTAAGCCGAATTTTAAGTATGAAAAGAATTCTTATAAACAAGCTTTTACTTTTAACTTTTGTTTTTTGCGCATTAAGTACCTCAAACTTATTTGCACAAACACCTGCAACAGTTGTCAAAGGAAAAGTAACCGATAAACTTGACAAACAACCGGTGCCGGGTGCAAACGTGGCCGAGCTGGATAAAGACAAACGTACCGTAACCGCAACCACAACAGACATTAACGGCAACTATTCTTTAAGGCTATCAAATCCTAACAACCAAATATCTATTTCATTTTTGGGATACAAAACCTTCTTATCGGGCGCAGTTAAAGATCGTAAAGAAATAAATGTTGCTTTAGATATCGCATCAAACCAGTTGCAAGAGGTTAGCGTTGTTGGCCGGCACGAAGCAACGGTTAGTGATTTGCCTATCTCTGCACGTAACTCTACCAGAGCTACGTCAACCATCAATGCAGAGAAAATAGATCAGATGTCTGTAGGTTCTATTGACCAAGCCCTACAAGGCAGATTAACCGGGGTAGATTTTGGAACCACCTCTGGTGATCCCGGCGCAGGGATGTCTATCCGTATCCGTGGTACATCATCTATCAACGGTTCATCGCAACCTTTAATCGTATTAGACGGTATGCCCTATGAAACAGAAATACCAGATGATTTTAATTTTGGCACTGCCGATGACCAAGGCTACGCCCAACTGTTAAACATCGCGCCTTCGGATATTTTAGATATTACCGTTTTAAAAGATGCGGCATCAACAGCTTTATGGGGTGGCCGTGCGGCAAACGGGGTTTTGCTCATTAACACCAAACGCGGGAAAATGGGCAAACCATCTGTAAATTACAATTTTAAAGGTGCGCTCTCGAACCAGCCAGACGCCTTGCCGTTTTTAACCGGAAATCAATACGCTACCTTAATACCCGAAGAAGTGATGAACGCTACCGGTGTTCCTCTAGATTTTTTAGGACAGAACGGACAAAACAAAGCTTTCCAATACGATCCGCTGGATGCTTATTACTACTACAATTACAGCAACAACACCAATTGGATTGATTTAATTACCCGTACCGGCGTAACACAAGACCATAACATATCTATTAGTGGCGGTGGTGATAAAACCCGTTATTACGGTTCTGTGGGTTATTTAAACCAAACAGGCACAACCGTAGGTACAGATTTAACGCGTATAACTACCAAAATCAATTTGGATTACGAGGTGTCAGATAAGATGAAATTCCGTACCGATTTAACTTATACGCATGTAAATAATAATCTAAACTATACCAGTAGCTTAAGAAATGTAGCCTATAATAAAATGCCCAATATGTCGCCTTTCGAGTATGACGAGTACGGCAATATCACAGGTGTTTATTTTTCACCCGAAGAAAACATCCAAGGAAAATACAGCGGCACTTACAATCCCTTGGCAATGGCCAATGAAGGTTCTAGCAAGCTTTACGGGGAGCGTATTACACCGCGCTTCAATTTAAGCTATAATATTTTACCACAAAACAAGCTTTATTTTACCGGCGACGTTGTTTTTGACATTAACAACAATAAGTCGAAAACATTTTTGCCTCAAATTGCAACCGGACGCCCAAGCAATGAAACCTCAGTAAATAGAGCTTCCGATTCTGACGGAGATTCGTATAGCATCCAAACAAAACTGAACCTGGTGTACACCCCTTTCTCTACAGAGAAAAACTCTTGGCAAAACTTGATATCGTTCCAAACCAGCGATTCGCGTTCATCGTCGTACAGCGCAACTACATCCAATACGGCTTCTTCCTATTTGCAAGATCCATCCATCCCGTCGGTAACTAACGGATCAGGCTTAAGCTTAAATTCCGGTCAGTCGCAATCACGTTCAATGGGTTTGGTGTTTCAATCACAATACCAGTGGTTAGATCGGTATATCCTTAGCTTAAACGCCCGTATTGATGGAAACTCGAAATATGGCCCCGATAACCGTTTCGGAATTTTCCCCGGAATTTCTGCCAGATGGCGCGTTTCTGGCGAACCATTCATGAAAAAATTTGAGCATTTCTTAGACGATTTCAGTATCAGAGCCAGCTACGGTTCAACACCAAACGCTCCGGGTAGCAATTATGCCTATTATAGCCGTTATTCGCCCTTCTCTTATACTTACCTAGACAATAGCGCGGTTGGCCGTAACAACATGGCCTTAACCCAACTAAAATGGGAAACTATTGTGGGTAAAAACTTAGGTTTTAACTTATGGATGTTTAACAACCGTGTAAGGTTAGATGCCGAGATTTATCAAAACACCACAAAAGATCTTTATTTTAATGATTTAAGCATACCAAACATCACCGGATACACCAGTGTGGATATGAACATTGGCACCATGAACAACGACGGCTGGGAAATTGGCTTAAACACTACGCCGCTTAAAAACAAAACCTGGCAGGTAGATTTAGATTTCAATATCTCCAGAAACGCCAACAGCATCCAATCTATCTCCGAGTTTTACCCTCGCGAAAGCGTAGTTGGTTTACCGGGGTTGGGCAAATACAAATCTTATTTAGTAGAAGGTAATCCTTTTGGCTCGTTCTACGGCTTTAAATATTTGGGCGTTTACAAAACCGCCGAAGACACCAAAGCAAAAGACGCCGATGGAAATGTAATAGTTGGTCCAAACGGGCAAGATAAGTACATGCGTTACAACTACCCTACCGTTGACTACGTTTTCCAAGCCGGTGATGCTATATACGAAGACGTGAACAAAGACGGCAACATTGATGAAGCCGACATGATGTATCTCGGAAACGGTATCCCTAAATTTAACGGAGGTTTTGGTGCTGCCGTAGGTTACAAAGGCCAATTTAAGCTCTCTGCTTTCTTTAGCTACCGTTATGGCTTTGATGTGGTAAACGGAGCTCAAATTACCACTACCAATCTTTACGGATTTAATAACCAAAGTACCGCTGTTTTGCGCAGATGGAGAAACCCGGGCGACGATACTGATATGCCAAGAGCACTGTATAACGATGGCTACAATTGGTTAGGTTCTGACCGTTACATCCAAGACGGATCCTTCATCCGACTTTCAACCGTAACTTTTACTTATAATTTAGGCAAGCAGTTTTTGCAAACGCTCAACTTAAAAAGTGCAAGGGTTTATTTAACCGGACAAAACCTGTACACCTGGACCAAATACACCGGCCAAAACCCCGATGTGGATATCAGAGGAAAAAATACGCCGTTTGCCTATCCGGTAGACAATGCGTTAACGCCACCATCACGAACATACACCCTTGGTTTAACGGTAGGATTTTAAAGAAACAGCAACATGAAAAAAATATATTTATTAAACACCAAAATACTTTTGCTTTGCTTGGTGCTGCTTTGCACAACGGCCAGTTCTTGTAAAAAATGGCTGGAATTAAAGCCCGAAGACGGCTTGATAGACCAAGAATATTGGCAAACTAAAGAACAGCTAAAAGCCGCGGTAATGGGCTGCTATGCTTCTTTACTCAAAGGCTCATCAATGCCTTTAGCCAAATATTTATTTATTTGGGGCGAGTTACGCGGCGACCAAGTAACAACAGGTAGCGATACTGGCGGAGATGAAGACATATCTAGCTTGAACAACTTAAAACGTGATGAGCTTTACATGTTACGTACCGAGCTTTCATCTACCAACCAATTGGTAAACTGGGAGGCCGTGTATAAAACCATCAACTACTGTAACGATGTTATACAAAACGGCCCCAAAGTTTTAGAAAGCGATAAAACGCTTACCGAAACGCAGTTTAAAGCTTATCTGTCCGAAGCTTATGCTTTACGCGGTTTAATGTATTTCTACCTGCTCAGAAACTTTAAAGAAGTACCTTTAAAACTGAACGTTACAGAGAGCGATACGGATATTGAACAGTTACCGAAAAGTAAAGAGGAAGACATTTACAAGCAAATTATAGCCGATGTAAAATATGCTGCAGATAATGCTTTAGAAACCTACGGAACCATGGCCAGCGACCGGGGCCGTATCACTAAATATACAGCCTATACCATTCTAGCCGATGCTTATTTATGGATGGAAGACTACCAAAACTGCATCGACGCTTGTGACAAGGTAATTGCTTCTAAGCGTTACCAGCTATTCCCGATAGGCACACAGCAAGAAGATTGGTACAATTCGGTTTTTTATAACGGTAACTCGGTAGAAGGAATTTTTGAATTCCAGTTTGATAAACAAGTATCTAATCCTTTTTGGGATATGTTTGGCTCTGCATCCAAAGAATTTAAAGCTGTAGATGCAATAGCAGAAGGCGATTTGTTTGGGGTTGATGTTCTTGACCCGAATAATCGGGACATTCGCGGAAATAACACTTCTATGTCTGAAGCTACCAGCGCCATTGTGAAGTATACCGGAGACCGTACCAGTAGCACCTCTTTTTCGCACTGGTTTGTTTACAGATACAGCGATGTACTTTTGATGAAAGCCGAAGCATTGGTGTGGTTAAACCCCGGCGATGAAACCAATAACGCAACCGCTATTGATATTGTTAATAACCTGCGTATGGTACGGAATGCGTTGCCTGCTTTAAACAGCGGAACTGTCGAAATCCCACTGCCAACGGCAAGCACTTCAGAAATTTCAAGGTTTGTGTTTAACGAGCGCGCCAGAGAGTTTGCTTTTGAAGGCAAAAGATGGTACGATATATTGCGCAACGCTAAACGCAACAATTATGAAAACGAGCAACTGCTATTAAACATTGTGGCAGCCAAGGCAATCCCAAGTAAACAGCAAACCGTGATCAATAAATACAAAGACCACCGAAGCCATTATTTACCAATTTATTTTAATGAATTGCAAACAAACAAAGCGCTTGTTCAAAATCCTTTTTATCAATAACAGTTAATTAATAGCAAAGTTATGAGATATTTATCAAAAATTCCGACCGGCTTCATACTCGTCCTGGGTATATTGGCCATCATTTCCGCCTGCCGGAAATCAACCTTGGTAACCACCGTAGTAAACCGGCCCAACATTACCAAATATTTGGAAGAACACCCGGACCAGTTTTCAGAGCTGTCTAAGGTTTTGCAACTCTCGGGTACGGCTTCTTTCTTGAATGCCTACGGCAGTTATACCTTTTTTGCGCCAAACAATGCGGCCATTAAAGATTATCTAACAAGCCAAAACAAGGCTGCAGTAGAAGATATTTCTGGCGATGATTGGAAACAGTTTATCCGTTTTCATCTATTGGAAGATTCTGTTTCTACCGAGCAGTTTACCGATGGCAAACTCCCTAAGCTCACCATGTACGGCCAATACCTTATCACTGGTTCCGAAACCAATAACGGTACAACTAAAATTAGCGTAAACAGGCAAGCCAACATTATTACGGCAAATATTTCGGTAGGTAACGGTTTAATCCACAGTATAGACCATGTGCTAATTCCGGCAAGTTTAACCTTAGCGCAAACCTTAGAAGCAAACCCTGCTTACAGTATTTTTACCGAAGCGCTCAAAGAGGCTAACCTTTTTGAAAGGTTAAACAAAGCACCGGCAGATAATACCAATGACAACGAGCAATTTTTAACCGTTATTGCGCAGACTAATGATGTTTTGGCGGCAGCCGGAATTAACAGCTATGCAGATCTATTGGCAAAATACTCTAACACCAATGATCCAACTTTAGCCACAGACAGTCTTCATCTATATTTAGAATATCATATTTTAAACGATGCTAAATATCTGGCAGATATTGTTACCAGTACCGCACACAACACCCTGGCACCTTTAGAAGTTGTAACTTCTAAGCTTAAAGGCGAAACGGTGTTGATAAACGACGATATGTTCAACGGCGTGTATGAGCCTGGAATTGAACTTGTGCGCAACACCAGCGACGTTTCTGCTACCAATGGCGTGATACATAATGCGGCGCAAAATTTCAACATCAAAAAACGCTCGCCATACCGTGTTGATTTTGATGTTTGTACTTTCCCGGAGTTGGTAAAAAACAAAGAATATTACGGCCAGAAGAACTATGAGTTTACTCCTGAAGAAGCTGCCGAATTTACCGAAATCAAGTTTTCTGGAACTGAAAAACAACTAATCTACTACTACGGAAGTGGGAAATCTGTATCAAAATACGGTTACAATCAAGATTGTCTAACCGTCCCTCTTGCAACAGGTGGCACATCATCAAGAGCTGCATGGGTAGAATTTAAAACGCCGCTTTTGATTAAAGGAAAATACAAGGTGTGGATTGGCTACTACACCCAAAAACAATCATCAAGCAACGGCGGTACAACCACAGAGGTTCAAGCTTCCATTGGCAGAGAGGAAGGTGCTGAAGCCGAAAGAACAGTGCTGGCAAATGCCCGTGTACTAAGCTTTATTACTAAAAGGCCGGGCCAACCGTCAGATGTTGAGGAAGCCATTGGTTATAAAACTTATATGGAAAACACTTCGGGTTCAGTAGTTTCACGCCAAATGGGCATTGCTACCATTGACCAAACCGGAAGATATTGGTTGCGTTTAACGGCTATTAACGGCTCGCAAACTACCAACAACATTGATTTAATCCAGTTTATCCCGGTTGATGATGATCAACAGTATCCGAAATTCAAAACAGACGGCACTTTAATTCCAAGACCATAAAATAGCATTGCTCAACCGGTATAATCCCCGGTTGAGCTAAAAACCATATACTTAAGCGAATGAATTGTATAAAAAGAAACTTCGCCATCGCGACTTTGATACTTGCCGGAATGTTTAGTTCCTGTAAAGATGCTTGGCAAGACCATAATGAACTTAAACTACAAACCTTAGATAAAACCATTGCGACACAAATAAGCGAGGATGCAGATTTGAGTGTTTTTAACAGTTACTTGGTAAAAACAGGCTATGACAAAATATTGGCCGGTAGCAAAACATACACCGTATGGGCGCCAACCAATACTGCCTTAGCTAACTTAGATGCAAGCGTTGTGAATGATGAGGAAAAGCTAAAAGCTTTTGTTAGCAACCACATCGCTAACCAAGCTTACTTTACGCAACAGGCTAATAAGCCCTTGACCCTGCGCGCGCTGAGCGGTAAAAATGTCATTTTCACGGCTACCAGTTTTGAAGACGCTAACTTGGTAAAAACCGAACTATCTTTGAAAAATGGTGCATTGCACATTGTAGATGGCACTGCATTACCTAAACCTAACGCTTGGGAGTTTTTGCAAGCTAACAGCAATACGCAAAAACAGGCCTCGTACATTGCTAGTTTAGATTTTACAGAGATTGATACTACACAAGGCGTTCCTCTCTTTAAAGACCCAATTACAGGTCAAACTGTTTTCCAAGAAGGCACTACCTTTCCGGTTACACGCAACAGATATTTTAGGCAGGTGGCCGATTTATCAAGCGAGGATAGCACCGTTACAGTCATCATTTTAAATGATAATGCTTTTGATACCGAGGTGAATAAACTTAAACCTTATTACCAGGGTTTAAGCGCCGACAGTACAGAGGCAGACGCAAAATTTAGCGCGGTTAAAGATTTAGTAATTAGAGGCAGATTTGATTTGGCTAACCTACCCGATTCTTTACGCGCAGTTACAGGCGTACAAGTACATTTAGATAAAAGTGCCGTGGTAGAAACCAAACAGCTAAGCAACGGCGTAGCTTATGTGGTAAATGCCATCGGTTATAAAGTATTAGAAAACAAAATTCCTACGGTAATTATCCAAGGTGAATTAACAGACTCTATACGTTCGCAATCTGCGGTGGTGTACAAAAAACAAAAATCTCCAGACGGTTTCTTGTTTGATGAAATCCAATCAACCAGCATTACCTCTTCACCTAGCCCTTTATACCATTATCGGTACAAAACAAAAGTTAACTCGGTAAAATATGCGGTTTACTGGCGCAGTATCAACGATATTTTGACCACGCCATTTTCAATGGCCGTTAAATTTAGTGTGGGTAAAAAGCTAAACGATACCCTGTTGGGCACAGATTATAAAGAAGTGCTACCGTTTGACCCGTCTATACCAGAAACCTACCGCGAAACATATCTGGGCGAATATACCGCTGAACGTTACGGCACGCTTTACTCGTTCTTAATTCAGTCTACCGGCGCAACTAGTACCGCGCCAACGGCACTATCCCTCGATTATATTAAACTGGTACCAATCAACTAAACGTTAGGAAAAATTTTATGCATATATCTAAAAAATCGGTCAAAGCCTTGTGGGTGCCCAGCTTAATGCTTTTATTAAGCGCAACTCCTACAATTGCCCAAACTCCTAAAAATCAAAAAACAAACACATCCCAAACAGACAAAAAGGGGATAAAGATAAGCGGTGAGGTAAAAGATGCGATAAGCGGAAAGCCTTTAACGGGTATCAATATTACCGTACCCGGCTTCTCTGCCGCAATCACTGGCGATAATGGAAAATTCACCGTGCATGTTCCAGATTTACGCGGTTCTATCATTGTTTCTGGCGCTAATTACCAACAAAAAGAAGTCGCGTTAAAAGGACAATCATCAGTTTCTGTACGGTTGTACGATGAAAGCTTCAACTCTGTTTATGATTTAGCAGTACTGCCTTTCGGCCCCGAGTTAAAAAACCACATTCCCTACGCAGTAAACACGGTAAACGTTAACGGTGCTTACCATAAATCAAACGAAACACCAGATACCTATTTACAAGGAAGTTTTGCAGGCTTAAACGTACAACGCAAATCGGGCACGCCAGATATTGGCGCAAATATGTACCTCCGTGGTTATAATTCTATTTACGCAACCAACCAGCCTTTAATCGTAGTTGATGGGGTAATATTTGATAACAACGCTTATGGCGCTTCTTTGATAGAAGGGCATCAAAATAACCCATTAGCCAACCTAGATGTAAAAGATATAAATAACATCACCCTCATCAAAGACGGCACATCCATGTACGGAACCCGCGGTGGCAACGGCGTGCTATTAATTACCACCAACAAGGCCAAAGATGCGGCCACACGTTTGGATTTTTCGGCCTCCGGCGGGATAAACATCAATCCTAAAAACCTTCCGGTGATGAATGCTGCTGACTATCGCATTTACCTATCTGAAATACTGAAAAGCCAAGGTTTAAGCGATGCACAGATCCAAGCAAAACCTTATATGGACGACAATGCGAATCCAGATTTTTACACCTACCATAACAATACCAACTGGCAAAACCAAGTAAGGGAAAGTGGCACGTCGCAAAACTATTATCTAAAAGTTACCGGGGGCGATGACATTGCTACTTACGCTTTATCATTAGGCTATACAGATAACGACGGGGTTGTCAAAAATAATAACCTTACCCGTTATCAAACCCGCTTTAACGCAGACTTAAACCTAAGCAAAAAAATAAAGGCTTTCACAAATTTGGCTTTTAGCCGAAGCGAGCAAGACTTAAACCATCAAGGTTTAGGAAGCAAAAAAGCGCCTGTTTTTTTATCGCTTATCAAATCGCCATTTTTATCGCCCAATGAGATGTCGGAAACCGGAATTGCTTCTCCAAACCTTTCTGATATAGATATTTTTGGATTTAGCAACCCAGCAGCCACAGTATCAAACAGCTTAATTGCAAAAAGCGCTAGCTACCGTTTTAATGGCTCTGTTGGTGCAAACTATGCCATCAGTCCTAAATTTACCTTGAACACCATTTTAGGTATTACCTTCAATAAAGTTAGGGAAAACTCTTTTTTACCTAGTGTGGGCATTGCTTCAGATACCTTAAGCACCGCAGTAGGTTACAACCAAACCGCGGCTGCAATACAGCGCCTGTTTAGTGTATATAACGACACCTGGTTAAACTTTAAGCACGCCTTTAACGGAAGTCAAAAAATTGATGCTAACATTGGCTTTAGATACAACAGCAGCAAATCTGAGTACGACACTGGTTTAAGCTACAACACCGCAAGCGATGATTTTGTAACCTTAAATAGTGGCCAAAACACCCTACGCACCATAGGTGGCTCATTAGGGCAGTGGAACTGGCTAAACACCTATTTAAACCTTAAATACTCGGCATACAGTAAATATTTTTTAAGTGCCAATTTATCGGTGGATGGTTCTTCTCGGTTTGGTCAAAAGATACCTGATGTGTTAAGCTTGGGCAATTACCGCTACGCTGTTTTGCCGTCTGTAGCGGGTGCTTGGCTAATTTCTTCAGAAAATTTCATGGCCAACAATAAATTTGTTGAAACCCTAAAATTGCGCTTGAGTTATGGACTTAACGGCAATGATGATATCGGAAACTACACTGCCAAAACATACTATGTATCGCAAAATTTCTTAGGCCGCCAAGGCTTGGTACGTGGCAACATTGGAAATCCGGAACTTAAATGGGAAACCATCGCTAAGTTTAACGCAGGTTTAGACGCATCGTTCTTAAAAGAACGCTTAAGCTTAAGTTTCGATTTTTACCATAATAACATCACCGACATGATAATTTACGAACCTACGCTTACGGCAACAGGTTTTGATTATGCCATTACCAACAACGGCGCTATGCAAAACAGCGGTGTCGAGTTGGGAATTTCTGCTCGCGCGATCAATAAACAAGATTTTAAATGGGATTTGGGTGTAAACCTTGCACACAACAAAAACGAGATAAATACGTTGCCCGGCAACGCAGATTTGATGACCAACTTCGGCGGTGCAACCATATTAACACGCGTTGGCCAACCGGCAAATTTGTTTTATGGCTACAAAACTAACGGCGTTTACGCTACCGATGCAGAAGCCGCAGGCACTGGATTGATGAATAAAACTGCAGAAGGTGCGTTAGTACCCTTTAAGGGAGGCGATGTTCGTTTTGTAAACACTAATAATGACAATGTTATTGATGAGCAGGACCGCCAGATTATTGGCGATGCAAACCCAGATTTGTTCGGCTCATTTAGTAATACTTTAAGCTATAAACGCTTCACCTTAAACGCACTATTTACTTTCAGTATTGGTAACGACATTTACAATGGTTTGCGGGCAAATTTAGAGAGCTTAAGCGGCTACGAAAATCAAACGCCAAATGTTAACAACCGTTGGCGCAACAATGGCCAGGTTACAGATGTACCGGCAGCCAGATTTGGAGACCCGATGCAAAACAGCCGCTTCTCTGACCGTTGGATTGAGGACGGAAGCTACCTGCGCCTGCGCTCGCTTTCTTTAAGCTACAACATTCCAACAAAATCTAACTTTATCAGAAGCGCAACAGTTTACGCTATCGCAAACAATATTTTTACCGCTACAAAATACTTAGGTTACGACCCAGAGTTTAATGCAAATGAAAGTGTGTTTGCCCGTGGGGTAGATTTAGGAATGAACCCTTTATACCAATCAATGCAATTAGGTGTACGCATTGGCTTATAAAAATTTTGAAAGGATAAATCTGAATGAAAATATATAAAAATATAAGGTTAGCCGGTCTGTTGCTAATTGCAACAAGCACTTTAACAATGTCTTGCAAAAAGATGTTTGATATGGAACCGCAAGATGTTTTAGAAGCGAAACAAACCTATCGCAATATTTACGATGCCGACGCTGTAGTTTTAGGCATTTACGGAAAATTCTCTGGCTTGGCCGAACGCTACATTGTTTTAAATGAATTAAGGGGCGATTTATTGGACGTAACGCCAAACGCAAATGAGTATTTGCGCCAAATAAACCTCCATAACGTATCGGTAGATAACCCCTATGCGGACCCGCGGCCTTTTTATGAAATCATTATCAATTGTAATGATGCAATAAAAAACTTCGGCATAATGCGCGAGAAAAAAATATTGGATGAAAACCAATACTATCAACGTTATACCGAGGTTGGCTTATTGCGTACATGGCTTTACTTACAGCTGGGCATCCACTATGGCAGCGTGCCTTACGTTACGGATGCTTTAGATAATGTAAATGATTTACAAGACGAAACCAAATTCCCAAAACTAAGTTTTGACCAACTGCTGGATCAGCTGATCAGCTTTACAGAAGCCATCCCGAAGGTATATCTTAACCAAAACACTTCATCTGCTAGCCCAACTTTAATAATGGCGATGAACAGCTACAGCGTAAAAGACGGCGTTTTTAAATTCTTCATCCATCGTAAAAGCTTGTTGGGCGACATTAATCTATGGAAAGGAAATTATGAGAAAGCGGCGGCCTACTATAAAGAAGTAATGGAGCTAGGCACCACAAATACCTCTAACAACGACCAAAACATCGAAATTTACGACACCTATCGTGTAAGTAATGACAATAGCGGTAAAAACACCTTGCTAACCATCGGCACAAATAACCCATGGCCAACTATTTTCACAAATGCACTAGATGAGAGAGAAACAAACCGCGAAAGGATGTGGACCCTGCCTTTAAATAAGGATTTTGCACCAGGCAACCCTTTCATCAAGCTGTTTTCTTCAACCGGCAATTATCTGCTAAAACCATCTGACTTGGCTATTCAAAAATGGGACGATCAAGTGAGGTTAGATGGCGGATTACGCGACCGTCGCGGTTTAAATGCTTCTTACTGGCTTAACGCAGGCAAACCCGAAGTGTACAAATTTGTAGCTAAATACGATATCACCAAACCGTTTGAAACCACTGGCATCTGGTTGCTTTATCGCGCGGCCGTATTGCACCTACGTTACGCCGAAGCAGCCAACAGAGCTGGATATAGCGAACTTGCTGGCGTTATTGTTAACGACGGCTTTGCAGACAAAGGTGTTACCTACGCTAATAACCCGACGCCTTTTGATTTTAATGCTTTTAAAGGAACAGTAAACGGAAATTGGTATCGCAATATCGGCATCAGAGGTCGTGCGGTTGACCGAAACGTAGCCTTTGATCAAAACAATTTAATGATAGATACTGAAGATAAAATTATCGAAGAAGAAGCTTTAGAAAGTGCTTTTGAAGGTTACCGTTGGCCAGATTTGTTGCGCATTGCTTTAAGAAGAAAAGCAACAGACCCTAATTATTTGGCAAATAAAATAGGTGCTAAATTTGATGCTTCTAATAATGGCGATGGCGCGGCAGTAAGAGCCCGTCTTACCGATGAAAAAAATTGGTACCTACCCTTTAAATGGAAATAATTATCGATGGCAGGTTTAGGCCTGCCTTTTTTTTGTAGCCTTACTATGTTTAACTTTTTTTGCCGATACTTTGCTCAACTTTTGAGCTTATTAATAGTTTTAACCAGCACCGCCCTACCCTCCCACGCCCAAAACCAACAGCTCTGGCATAACAAAACGCGCAGCGTGCGCTATCAGCCCAGCCACGAAGGTTTTGTGGGCGTCAACCTCGAAAGGCGTTTTAACCGTGCCCTGTACGGCACCAACACCGGGTTTAGGGTAGAAACTGGCGACAAGCCCGAATTTGCACTTTACCTGCCCGGCATGGGCGGTAACCTTAAAATAGGTTTCAAAACTGGCCAAACAACAAAATGGTTTACCCAGGCCGACTCTGTTGTGGCTATTTACAATCCTGGGAAAATGCTTTACCAAATCCGCGATAAAGCACTCGGCAACGCCTGCATCTACCTCACGGTTTTGGCTTACGCCGATAGCGAAGGGATGATTGTAAAAATGGATGCAAAAGGCTTAAACCAAACTTTACAACTTTTTGCAAGCTATGGCGGGGTAAACGGACAAAAATTTTCTCGCGATGGCGATTTAGGCGCCGATCCCGAGTCGGTGTTTTACCTAAAGCCCGAGTATTGCAAAGACAACCGTTATCAAATAAAAGCTAATCAGTTCCGCCTCGATTTTTACGACGCCACGGCGCGCAAAGAAATGGCCAAAGGAAACAAGGCCGAGACCAGCCAGATTTTCGGTTACTTTCCGCAAGGATCACAGCTAAAGCTAAGCGACGCTAGTTTAGGGGGCAATATTTCCGCCTATTTAAACGGTAAAGCGCAAAATGCGCCAACATTAATAGCCAATTTCACATTAGCTAACAACAAAACACAATACTTGGCCATCAACCGCCAAAACAAGTTTAATCTGGCGCAAGATTTCACAAAAGCCAACGCAAAAACCAACGCTTTAGCCGGCCGGGTAACTTTAAAAACTCCGGATAAATGGCTCAATAACTATGGCGCCGCATTGGCTGTGGCGGCCGATGGAATTTGGGAAGAGCCGTCTTACATCCACGGTGCCGTGGCTTGGCGTATGCACCTCAACGGCTGGCGCGGCGCTTACGTTGCCGATCCGCTAGGCTGGCACAAGCGCGCAAAAACACACTTCGGCAGCTATGCGGCATCACAATATCTAACGCCACCAAACGGCCCTGTAGTGGCAGATACCGCTTTGCATCTGGCGCGGCAAAAAGAAGAGCGTGGCACCTCCATGTTTAGCGAAGGCTACATCGGCAGAAACCCCGGAAAACAATCGCCACCGCACCATTACGATATGAATTTGGGCTTTATAGACCAGATGCTGAGCCACTTCTTTTACACCGGCGATTTAGAAGAAATTAAAACGCTTTGGCCAGTGGTTAAAAGACATTTAGCATGGGAAAAACGCAATTACGACAGCGATAATGATGGCTTGTACGATGCCTACGCGGCTATTTGGGCCAGCGATGGCTTACAATATAGCGGCGGCGCGGTGACACATTCCTCGGCTTATAATTACCGCGCTAATGTTTTAGCTGCGCAAATTGCAAAACTGATGGGCGAAGATGGCTCGGGTTACGCCCAAGAAGCCGAAAGAATCAAAAAAGCCCTGAACCAGCACTTGTGGATGGAAAATTTGGGGCGCTATGCCGAGTACAAAGATGCTTTAGGTTTAAAACTCCTGCATCCAGCGGCAGGCTTGTGGACGGTTTATCACGCCATAGACTCAGACGTGCCCAACAAAGAACAGGCTTTTCAATTGGTAAAGTACGTGGACGATCATATCCCACACATTCCAATTTTGGCCAATGGCTTAAATGAAGATTTATACACCATCAGCACCACCAATTGGCAACCCTACACGTGGTCCATCAATAATGTGGCAACTGCCGAGGTTTTACATACCGCTTTGGCCTTTTGGCAGGCTAACCAAGCCGATGAAGCTTATAAGTTATGGAAAGGCAGCGTGCTAGAGAATATGTATCTGGGTGCAAGCCCGGGTAATTTTGGGCAGGTTTCTTTTTACGATGCGCACCGTGGAGAACTTTACCGCGATTTTGCCGACCCTATCGGGATGGCCGCGCGTAGCCTCACCGAAGGTTTGTTTGGCATTAAGACCGATGTGATTAACGATACTTTAACTATAAAACCCGGTTTGCCTAGCCAATGGGAATATGCAAGTTTAAACCTGCCCGATGTGAGTTTCGATTTTCGCCAAACTGGACAACAATCGCACTATAACATTACGCAAAATTATTCGCGCTTAATGAATTTGAAATTGCAGCTTGTGGCAAAAGCTACCCAAATCAAAAATATCCTGGTAAACGGAAAAAAAGTAAGCTATCAAGTTTTGACGGATGCGGTTAAATACCCTAGCATACAGCTTAACTTGCCAAAAGCAAAAACTTATCAGATTACTGTCGAGTGGGACGGCCCGGCGCCACAAGCGATTGAAAAGCGTGTGATTTTAGACGGAAGCCCTAGTTTGGATTTGACAGCTTTTGGCATTAATGATAGCAAAACTTGGCTAAACCAAATCATGGCGAAAGCACAGCAATCAGATTCGGCTTATATTTTTATTCCGGTAAAACAAGGCGCGTTAAGCTGGAAACTTCCGGTAAAATTTGTAAAACCAGACACCAAAACCCCGCAGCAATTGCCTGGCTTACAACCCACGGATCAACAGATTTCGGTAAACTTAAGCGGCTATTTTAACGCATCTGTAACTGATATTTTCAAAAACGAATACCTTAGTCCAAGACCGGTTACAACAACCCTTCAGTTGCCTACGCAAGGGATTGGCAACTGGTGCTATCCTTTGGTAACGGCAAATATTGACGACAGCGGTTTCCGCCAAAAATTGCAGAACGGAAGCATAACTTCGCCCGAAGGCGTCATTTTCCACTCGCCGGCAAACGGCAAAAACATCATTTACACTTCGCAATGGGATAACTATCCAGATTCGGCCGTCATCGCCTTAAGCGGAAAAGCAAAAGCTGCGCATTTCATCATGGCGGGTTCTACCAACCCTATGCAAAGCCGTTTTACAAACGGTACGCTTACCGTAAATTATACCGATGGCACAGCGGATGTTTTAGCGCTCCAAAATCCGCAAAATTGGTGGCCAATTGAGCAAGATTATTTAAATGACGGCTTTGCGTTTAACACCGATGCGCCGAAACCTTACCGCCTGTATTTTAAAACTGGCGAAATCACTAAAGACTTTAACAACTTCAGCAGTATAAAAGGTTTTACAGATAGGGCGGTTGACGGCGGCGCGGGTACCTTATTGGCCATGCCTTTACGTGCCGATAAAAGTTTAAAAAATGTGGTAATAGCCACCAAAGCAAATGATGTAGTAATAGGTTTAATGGCGCTTACACTGATAAAATAGATTTTGATGAAAAGATTATTTTTAATAGGCCTAATGGCCATTTTATTCCAAACCGGCTTTGCCCAACAACTGGCTTTCCCCGGTGCTATGGGAAAAGGAAAATACGCTTCCGGTGGCCGTGGTGGCGAAATTTACCACGTCAAAAATTTAAATAATGATGGTGAAGGTTCTTTTAGAGATGCCGTGAGCCAACCCAACCGCACGGTAGTTTTTGATACCGGCGGGGTCATCAAAATAAACTCCAAAGTGCAGGTAGCGTCCAACATCACCATTTTAGGGCAAACTGCACCCGGTGATGGTGTGGTGATTTACGGCGATGGTGTCAGTTTCTCTGGATCAAGCAATGTAATTGCACGTTATTTACGCTTGCGCGGAAGCATTGGCATGTCGCGCGGCACCTGCACCCTCATTATTGATAATGCCGAAAACATGATTTTTGATCATATCTCTGTACAATGGGGACGCTGGGATAACCTGCACATCAAAAAAAGCAACAATATTACCCTGCAGCACTGCATTATTGGCGAAGCTATTGACCCGCAGCGTTTTGGCGCACTGTTAGAAGTGCCCACCAACATCAGCATTTACAACACTTTGTGGATTGATAACCAAAGCCGTAACCCAAAAGCCAAAGCGAAAATAGAATTTGTTAACAACGTTATTTACAATTGGGGCGTAACCGGATTTGTGGGCGGGCACTCCAGTGCGCATCATTATCAGGATTTAATTAACAACTATTTTATCGCAGGGCCAAACTCCAACAATTCTTTTGTAGGCCAGTTTACCGAAACAGACCATGTTTACCACAGTGGTAACAAAGCCGATTTAAATAAAAACGGCCAGCTGGACGGCGAAGCAGTTAGCGATGCGCCTTTTATCGAAATGAAGGCTACCCTAGAAAAAACACCAGCAACTTTTGACCTAACAAACCGGGTGTTAACCGCCGAAGAAGCTTTTGAAAATATTATTGCCGAAGCTGGTTGCAGCCATAAACGCGATGCTATTGACCAGCGCTTGATTACCTACTTAAAAAGCTTGGGTACACAAGGTATCATCTTCCGTAACGAGCAAGATGCCGGCGGACAGCCCCCTATAAAAACAGGTAAAACAATTAAGGACAAAGACGGCGACGGCATCGCCGATAGCTGGGAACGCAAAAACAAGCTCGACAAAAAGAACCCAACAGATGCGAGTACGATTGCAACATCGGGCTACAGCCAAATAGAAATTTATGCCAACAGTTTAATCCCTCAATCTACATTAAAGAAATGAACACCACATTAAAATCGCTTTTGCTATTGGCCTCCGCTTTTTCTACCGTCGCGTTCTCGGCCTGCAGCCAAAACGGCACCCAAAAAATAGACCGTAAAGCTTTGGTAGAAAGGCACAGCATTAAAATAACCCAAGCAGATTCATTAAATTCGCTTACCGTAGGAAACGGCGAGTTTGCCATGACGGTAGATGTTACCGGCCTACAATCGTTCCCTGATTTTTATGCCCGCGGCGTGCCTTTGGGTACACAGTCTGAATGGGCTTGGGACAGTTTTAAAGACACCGTGGGTTACCAGCGCGAAGAATCTTTAAAAGCTTATGATCAATACGGCCGTAAGGTAACCTACATGGTGCAAAGAAAAGAACCGCAACGTGCCAAAGAAACTTCAGAATGGTTCCGCGCCAATGCGCACCGTTTGCAAATGGGTAATTTCGGTTTTGAATTTTATGGCAACAACGGCGAAGTTTTACCTATTAGCGCCATCAAAAACATCCAGCAAGAGCTGAATATGTACACCGGCATTATCCATTCTGTATATGAGGTAAACGGCGAAAAAGTGGAAGTAAAAACTTTAGCAGAGCCAGATGCCGACGGTATATATGCCGAGGTAAAATCTGACCTGATTAAACAAGGAAAGCTCAAAATTAAAATGCGCTTCCCTTACCCTACCGCCGCCTGGAAAGATGCAGGCAACTATTACGGCGAAGACAACCAGCACCAAAGCAACATTGAATATCAAAAAGAAGATGGTGCGAGCTTAAAACACCAGTTGCAAGGTACTACCTATTATGCCACGTTTAACTGGGAAGGCAAAGCAACAATCGCCGAAAAGCAAAAGCATTATTTTTTAATTAGCCCAGATAAAAGCCAAAACACTTTTGCCCTTAACGTGCGCTTTACGCCGCAAGCTACGGCTGCCAAAGTTAGCTTGGCACAACAAGAAGAAGCAAGTGCAAAAGCTTGGAAAAATTTCTGGAACACCGGTGCAGCAGTAGATTTCTCGGAATGTACCGATCCGCGCGCAAAAGAGCTGGAACGCCGGGTGGTACTTTCGCAATACCTTATGCGTACGCAAGAAGCAGGGCACTTTCCGCCTCAAGAAACCGGCTTAACCTATAACAGCTGGTTTGGTAAAGAACATTTGGAAATGCACTGGTGGCATGCCATGCATTATCCTTTATGGGGCAGGCCCGAGTTATTGGAGAAAAGTGCCGATTGGTATTTTAAAGCAGAAACTATCGCTAAATCCATTGCCCAACGCCAAGGTTTTGAGGGCGTGCGCTGGCAAAAAATGACCGACAATGAGGGGAACGAATGTCCATCTAGCGTGGGCGCCATGTTAATTTGGCAACAACCGCATCCTATTACCTTTGCCGAGATGCTTTATCGGAACAAAAAGGACGAAAAGGTGTTAGAGCGTTACCAAGATTTGGTGTTTAAGACCGCAGATTTTATGGCTTCCTTTGCGCATTTTAACCCTAAAACCAAAAAATACGATTTGGGTCCAGTATTAATTCCGGCGCAAGAACGCTTTAAAGCAGAGGATACCTTTAACCCTACCTACGAGCTGGCCTATTGGAAATGGGCACTACAAATTGCCCAACAGTGGCGCGGCCGTTTAGGGATGCCTAAGGTGCAAAAATGGCAACAGGTAATAGACAATTTGGCGCCTTTGCCGGTACAGGGCGATGTTTATTTGGCAGCAGAAAGCGCGCCCGACTCGTACACCAATCCCGAATATAAAACAGACCACCCTTCCGTTTTCGGTGCTTTTGGGATGTTGCCACAAAGCGGAATGGTAGATACCACCATCATGAAAAACACGTTTAATTTGATATGGAGAGATTGGAGCTGGGCCGAAACTTGGGGATGGGACTTCCCGATGACCGCCATGACCGCCGCACGTTTAGGAATGCCGGAAAAAGCCCTAGACGCGCTGTTTATGGATGTTAAAACCAACACCTATTTGGTAAATGGCCATAATTACCAAGAAGAACGTCTTTCTATTTACATGCCGGGCAACGGAGGCCTGCTTACTGCAATAGCCATGATGTGCGCCGGCTGGGATGGCAGTACAGAAAATAACCCCGGTTTCCCGAAAGATGGCAAATGGAATGTGAAGTGGGAAGGCCTACAAAAAATGCCTTGATAAAATGAACCGTAAAATTTTTCTAAAATACCTTGCAACGGGCGCTTGCGCTTTGGCTGTCGCCGATATGGCTTGGGCAACTGAGCGCATCCGTAAAGGCAAATATTCTTGGCTTTATAAGCATTTGCAACCCTTGCATCGTATTTTAGAAGAAGACGGCTATTACGTTTGGGGATGTAGCCCTATCTTAGCCGATGACGGAAAAGTGCATGTATTTTACTCGCGCTGGGATGCCAACAAAGGCATGGGCGGTTGGCTAAACGGTTCAGAAATTTGTCAGGCCGTGGCCGATAATGCCGAAGCCGAGTTTAAACATTTACGCGTAGTATTAAAACCGCGTGGCCCAGATTTTTGGGACGGCACTACCTGCCACAATCCCCTCATCAAAAAAGTTGACGGCAAATATGCCCTGTTTTACATGGGCAACGCCAACAAAAAAACCAACACCAAACGCATAGGTTTAAGCGTGGCAGATGACTTATATGGAGATTTCAGGCATCCTAGTAAACCACTGCTTTTGCCTGGCCCCACCGGCGCTTGGGACGACCATTGCACCACCAATCCGGCTTTTGTAAAACACCCCAACGGCAAATATTATCTTTTTTATAAAAGCTGGAATACCGAGGAATATGAACATCCGAAATTTGCTATAAAAGGCAACCGTAAATATGGTTTGGCTGTGGCCGATGCCTTAGAAGGACCTTACATCAAATTATCAGTAAACCCTGTGATAGATTTTTCGGTGTTAGGCAATAACGAACAGTTAGAAGATGCCTACATCTGGTGGGAGCATCATCGTTTTAATTTAGTATGCCGAGACATGGGCTATTACGGCGACCGCAAGGGCATTATTATGCACAGCAAAACCGGATTAGAATGGAGCAAGCCCCAGTTTGCTTTTGACGAAGTTTCGCATTACATCAGCCAGCCCCCAAAACCTAAGCATCTGAGCAAATACGGCCGTTTTGAGCGGCCGCAACTGCTGTTAAATCATGATGGAAAACCCACCCACCTCTTTTTAACTACACAAGGCGGTAAATACCAAAGCTCCTCTCCTTTTGTAATGCGGATTAGATAGGTGTGAGGTGGAAGATGTAGGGTTTGAGGTGTAGGGTTTGAGGTGTAAGGTTAGAGGTGTAAGGTTAGAGGTGTAGGGCGTAAGGTTTTAGTCTTGCTACTTGCTACTTACCACTTGATACTTGGTACTTGCCTCTCACACCTAACAACAAAAAAAGCACCGCCATTACAGCGATGCTTCTCCAATTACAAACAACAAAATTTATTTTATCTTAAACGGTAAGTACCAGTTATTTGGATCCATTAATTTGCTGCGTACTTCAGCTGCTTTAGGATTGCCTGCCTTCATTAGTTTATCGTAAATTTTATCGGCTAAAAAGGCTGGATTGTTCCTTCTGCGGGCAATGCGCATCAAATCTCCCCAACGACTACCTTCAAAAGCAAGTTCCATTGCCGCTTCTTCAATAATCTTGTCTTCTAATAAAGACTGGTCCACGTTAAAACTTGAAATCCGTCTTTCGTAAGGATCTCGGTAGGTAATTCCCGGCAACTCTAATCTCGGTTCCATTGCGCGCCCCCTTATCCCTTGGTTGCGGTACCAATAAAGACCTCTCCCAATAGCAAAGTCTCTAGCGTCAAAATAATAAGGTGAACCTTCTGGATACGGCGTAATCGCGCTGTTAGCTTCATCAAAATTGGCTGGAACTTTTGTAGTACCGCTTTGGTCGGCTCCACTATATGTGCCATCGTAAAAAGTATTTAGTAAGCCATTATTTAATAAAGCATATGCTACTTTGCCCTGCCCGTCCCGGTTTGCGGCTTCGGCAAATTTTAAATGTACGCCTGCGGCACGCCAAATATTCCAGCTTCCACCCTTATTAATTACACTTAGTGTAGTAACACCATCCGTGAATTTGGTAATAATCGGATTCGGATCTGTTTCACTAGTCACTTTATAAGACAGCGTACCTCTGGCATCCCCGGGCACCCCGTTGGTCAACGTTTGTGCATTCCATAAATCAATTACTTTTTGCGAAGGTTTCACTAAGTACTTGCCTCCTTTTTCTGGCCCGCCCATCAACTCTATAAATGGGTTTCCCGGAGCAAAGCTGTTATTGTAAGGAATACCCCAGGTCCATTCGTAAATCCAGTTTCTGGAAGTGTTAGGTTGGGCAAACATGGCACGCCAACCATCTGAAGTGGAATTTACTAATGATGAAGCAGTCTGCGATTTAGTAAACGAAATAACATTATACTGCCAGCCTATACGATAACCTTCCACCTGATAGTTAACATCGGAATTGTTGTCCTCGGTGTCTAATACTTTTTTAAAGGCTTTTGCAGCTTCATAATAGTTCCCTTTCCATAGCTGTAGCTCTCCAATAAGTTCCGGCTTATTTATAAAAATTTTGCGGGTATTTACCCCGTCTGTGCTAAAGTTTAAAGATGATGCCGTAGGGTAAGCATAGGACTCTTTATACGGTAAATTAGTAGTTGCAGCCAATAAAGAGTCAATCATCACATCGAAGGTGATTTTCGGAAAGTTTTCTATTGCTTTTAAATCGTCTACACTAATAACAGGATCGGTAATATAAGGTACCTGTCCAAAATGTATAGCCAGTTGCAAATACAAGAATGACCGTAGGGCCACTACGTCCGAGTAGCGTTGTTGAAACTCGTCCTCTTTCAGCTTACCCTCTTTGCCCATAATTTTAAAATTAGCTATGGCATCATTACAGTTAAAAATGATTTTATAGAAATTGGTTGGGTCTATATAAGGATTATTTACCGTTGCATCATGGTTTGATAGCTGTTGTAAATAGGGATCTGCATTGGCAGTAACGTCCATTAAATCTGCCCTTAGCTCGTTAAGCAAAACATATTGTTCGCCCAAAGTGGCAAATTGTCCGTAAATACCCATTACAGCAGCATCGGCATCGGCAAGTGTATTGTACACTTGCTTTTTCTCCAATTTATCTTGCGGTGCAATTTCCAAAGATTTTTTGCAGGCGGTGGCGAACATGGCCAATCCAATTGCTGCTACAAAAAGCTTAATGTTTCTATTGTTAAATATCTTGATCATGTTCTTTGTATTAAAGTCCTAAACGTACACCTAATTGGAACGATTTAAATTGAGGTTCTAACGTAGCATCTATACCTTGTCTGTACACATCTGTATTCATACTAAATTCCGGATCGTAACCCAAATATTTAGTTAAGGTAAATAGATTGTTTGCCGTAGCATAAATGTTTAAATAGTTTACGATACTCTTGTTAAAGGTGAATTTATAAGCCAAAGACAATTGCCTTAAACGCAGATAAGATGCATCTTCCACCCAGCGGTCAGAGAAACGTGCATTGCCCATTGGGTCTTCATAAGTTACACGCGGGATGTTCGTAACCTGTCCGTCCGCTCTCCATCTGTTCAACAAAGCATCGGTTTGGTTATAAAGTCCGTTGCCCGATTCAAGGTTGGCGCGTGTATAATTATAAGCATCATTACCTACGCTAAAAGTAAACAATGCGCCTAACGACCATTTTTTGTACGATATGCTGTTATTAAATCCGCCGTAAAAATCTGGGTTAGGGTCTCCAATAACGTAGCGGTCGTTTTCATCAATTACCTTGTTATTGTCTTTATCGGCAAAAATAGCATCACCGGCTTCAAACGCTATTTTGTTTCCGGCCTCATCATATCTTGATAAGCCGGCTGCGCTAGCTTGTGCTTGCGTACTAAATACGCCCTTAAACTGGTATCCGTAAAATGCGTTTGGTGCCTCGCCCACTTTGGTGATGTAAGTGGCGCCGCCAATATTGGTGTACACTGTCTCTGGCAAGCTGGTCACTTTAGTTTTGTAGGTTCCCACACTCAAGCCGGCATCCCATTTAACCTTCCCGGTTGTTATTTTTCCGAACAAACTTAAATCCAAACCGTTGGTTTCCATTTTGCCACTGTTATCCAAATAATACGCTATGCCAGATAGGGTGTTACCATTTTGGTAAGCCAACATTTTATCTGTTTGGTTGTTGTAATAATCGATACTTAGGTTAAAACGCTCTTTAAACATCGACAAATCAAAACCGGTGTTAAACTTCCGTACGGTTTCCCATCTTAAGTATGGATTTGAAACGCCATCCCTAACCAACCCTTGTACGCCTAGGAAGTTTTGCGATACATAGTTTTGCTTGGCATTATAGTTTCCAATATCATCATTACCAACTAAGCCGTAGCTTATACGGTATTTTAATAAATTGATGTTCTTGTTGTCTTTTAAGAAGTTTTCTGAGGAGATGATCCAAGCACCACCTATAGACGGGAATACGCCGAAAGGATGATCTTCAAAAACATTTACACCGCCTTCTGCCTCGCTTCCAAACCTAGATGAACCATCCAAAGAAATGGCTGCGTTAATAATAAAGCGGTTGTCAATGGCATAATTAGCTAAGCCGTAGAAAGTAACATTCGCCCACTCGCCAATGTTGCCACCAAAAGTACGTTTAGCGGCATCGCTATTTCCGATACTCACCAAGTCATCAGTAGCCGAATTATAGCCCAAAGCATAATCTTGCTCTGCATCATGATGTTGATAGCGCAAACCTACGATAGCGTTAAACTTATCTTTATCATTAATGGTTTTTGCATAAGCTGCTCTAAAATCATTAGTGATCGAAAAATACCTGGCCACTTGCGTACCCAGTCTACTGGTAACCACTGTATTATTAATAATTTCTGAAGCGATACCTTTTGCCGGAATAAAGAAATTTTCTTGGGCTTTATCATAGGTAATGCCGGTGGTATTGCTGAGGTTAATATGGTCTGTTAATTTAAAATCAAAGTTTACACCTCCTAAAAACCTGTACGATTTTTTATCGTTTACACCGTTGTAAATCAACTGTAGCGGATTCGAGTAGCCAAAATAATCTGCCGGCGCATAATTTGGCGAAACGGTACCGTCTGGCGCTAGTTCATTTGTGTTAAAAAATGGCGCCTTGGTCAATGCTAAAAATATCGGATTGGTGTTAGGCGCAAAACCTTGGTCTTTCAGTTTTTGCTGCCCGTAGCCTAAAGAGATATTTGTTTGGGCTTTTAAACGTTTGGTTAAACTCAAATCCGAATTAAAACGTGCGGTGTATTTGTTTTGTTGCGTATTCGCAATTACCCCATTATCATCGTTAAAACCTACGGAAAGCGCGTATTTTGCGATGTTATCACCTCCGGTTACACGTAAGTAATAACTTTTATCTAGCTCGGTTTTAAAAACCTTATTTTGCCAATCCGTTTCGTTATGATATACCGGATAATCAATAAAGCCTTTACTATCATTATTAAAAGGTAAAGCTGCAATTTCTTCGCCGGTAAGCGTAGACGTCGCCAATACATCATTCAAATAGCTTCGGTAGTTGAAAGCATTCATCACTGGGATGCGTTTTGGCGTTTGGTTAAACCCACTGCTTACCTCAAAGTCAATTTTTGTAGTTAATTCCTTTGCGCGGTGCGTAGTAATTACAATTACACCGTTTGCGGCTTTAGCACCGTAAATAGCAGTTGCAACCGCATCTTTCAAAACGGTAACGCTTTCAATATCCCTAACATCGATATTTTGCAAAGGATTATTCTCGTGTCCGTTAGTAATAGATGAGCTATGAATTTCTGCATTGTAGATTAAACCGTCTATGATATATAAAGGCTGGTTCTGGGTATATAAAGAGTTAAGCCCTCTGATTGCAATATTTGCCCCCATAGATGGCGTTCCGGATTTACGGGTGACATTAACACCAGCCAATTTGCCTTGCAGGTAATTATCTACCGTTTCAGAGTTTTGCTCCCAAGCGCCCTGGAAGTCTACTACATCAACCGCGCCCACCATTTGCGACACATGTTTTACATCGTGTGCAAAAGGCGTATAGGTTTCGGCATAAAATGATTTTGTGCCCTCTGGATAAAGGGTAACTGTCAAATCTGTTTTATTGGCGGGAACAACAACCGTTTGGTAACCCACAATGGCAACCTCCAAATTGATTTGCATGGTAGGCACGCTTATTTCAAAAGCACCATTTTGGTCGGTTATTTTTGCGGTGTATTGCGGAACGCTTACACTGGCGCCTACAATAGGCGCGCCAGTTAAACCATCAACCACTTTACCTTTTACTTTCAGCTTACTTGTTTCTTTACTCTTCTCAACTGCCTCAGCAGATTTATTCTGGCTATAAATAGGTTGCGTAGAACCAAGCGCCACAACAAGCGCGGCGCTTAGACTTAGTATTTTATAATTAGACATATAATTTCAGGTTAAGGTAAAATAGGTTCAAATCGAAGGTATTCCAATATCAACGTGTTGTCATTGTCTGTCACGGTTGCTTTTGACTGTAAGCGTAATCTCAATGCGCCATATTGTGGCCTATCGTATTCGCCTAAATAAACCTCGTCATGGTTTAACGGAATTACCACGTATGGGAACTTGGCGACAGTTGTATTATTTGCGTCTGTTACGCTTAGGTTAAATAATCCGGTAGCAGGATTGAAAAACTGGATGTATTGGGTAAACTCTTTAGTTTGGGGGTCGCCCATTAGTCCGGATATGGCACGGCCGTAAACCTTATATTTCACTTTATATGCGCCATTTTTAACATAATTAATATAATACTCTGAAGTTTTATGAGCATAAACCTCAATGTCTGTATAGGTATTATTATATAAATCACGTTTGGTGCGGTAATACACGTTACCACTGTTATATCCCTGGATAAAACTATTAGGTGATTTCCCAAGTACCTTAAACTCCCGGATTTGATCTTTTAAAGAATAAGGTAGGCTGTTTACGTAATAAACGCGTCCGTTACTCACCACATGCGAGGATATGATTTGCGATTTATCCACTTTAAACTTAAAACCATTAGCCGCTGTCAAACTATCGGGCATATTACTTTCCGAAAAATCTCCAGGAACAATAAGGTTTTGCAACATATTTAACCTGTTAAAATACACGGTAGTACTGTCTGGACGTGGGCCATCTTCGGCATATGATGTTGTAAAATAAGGCTCAAGTTTACTGTACTCTGCATTAAAGAAATCGTCTTTTAAAATAAAGTAGGTATATTTCTGTTTTTCTAAAAGCATTGGCGACAGAAGGGTAGAAATAACGGCCGGACTTCTGAACGGCAAAATGGTATCTCCTACCGGTTTTAGGGTATCAAAAGACAGTAAAGCCATCTTTTGTGCAAAGCCTCCATTAAAACTCATTAAAAAGTTATAGATGTTTTTGTAGGGAGTTAAAGCATGAGACACTACGTGGAAAATTCCGTTTTGAGCTACTTGATTAGCTAAATCTGGTTCGATATTGTTAAAGTTCCCGTTAACAAAATCAATGTATTTGTTTCTGATGTTTTTAGCTCTGATAGTATCTGCGGTGTTGTTAACCGGGTAGGCCGAGTTAATGATATGGTAGCCTACAAATGCGCGTAGTGCCAAGCTATCAGTAAAATCAACCGTGCTGGCCACCTCATCAATAGCGCTATTGTTTGGTAAAATAAGCGTGAAATTTTTAGAAGATTTTAAAACATCGGCATAACCAGATTTTTGCAAAAGATCGGCAAATTTGGAGTATTTGGCGTCGCTATTTACCACCTCATATAAGTTGTTTTGTGCATTGTTGCCAAGCCCTTCTACATGGTCGTCCCATTTATCTTGGCACGATGCGAAGCCTATAACACATAATATAAACAGTGCTGCCTTTTGTAGCGTAAATATTTTCATTCGTCAGTTCTTTAAAGGAGGGCAGATGCAACAGCCCTCCTTGTTTATAATTTCTTATTATGGTCTATCGAAAATTTCTCCCGGTTTGGCAGAAAAACGCGGATAATTTTGTTCGTTATCATCAACCGGGATAAAGTGCAACATATCTAACCACGTGTTTTTAGTGGCACACCTACCCTCGCCTATGGCGGTTAGTCTGATAATGTGCCTATCTGTGGTTTCTACATTGATGACTCCCATTAAACGGCCAACATTTGAAACTCCGTTATTGCCGTTGGCGTCTTTATTACCGCTTGCCCCATTCCTGCTTGTTTCGGATTTCAAAGCCATATAGCGTTTATAGCCTTGGGCTAATAGCAAGTTATCAGAGTTTGGTCCTGCTAAATCGGTACTGCTGATTCCTAATCCTCCTAAATCTGTAGTGGTGTAGGCAATGTTTGGTAAAATTTGTTCGTGATCAGTGCCTGGATCGTAGCTGGCCTGCAAATGTGCACCATAATTGAACTGTATATAACATAGCCAAACTTTATAACGGCCCTTCACTAAATATGGAGTTTTAAATTCAACATATTTTTGACGTGCTGCACTTGAGTTACAAAATGACAAATTCAACATGTCCCCGTTCGCCCTCGGTCTTCTTGCATCTGGAGTAGGTGCATAATCGTAGCTACTGCCTTGGCTTTTGGTTGGGTCTTCAAAAATAACCGAACTGGCAATACTGGCGCCGTTAGTCATAATCTCCAAACCTGCGTTATGATAGGCCGAGCCAAGTGCCGCAATCATTTCTGGCGAGTCGGCAAGGTCAAAATAAACCGGTACTTGTTTCCGTACTTTTATATAAAAATTGTCTCGCGCCTCATGCAGTACGCCATTGCTGGCTTGCATATCACTGTACGAGCGGATTAAAGGCGCACCCGGCTCAAGCACACCATTAAATTCGGCTTCATTTAGCAAAACTTGGGTGTTCACCAACTTTGTGCTCACAATCTCGCCCGGCGCCAAAGTATAAATACTTTGTGCGCTACCAATATCCTGCACAAAATTTGCACCGTTGCTAATATGGTAAGCAATATACAACCATAAGCTATCTGCATGGTTTTGTGGATCGTTTTTGGTAGAATATTTATCCGCTAAATCTTGATAGCTGTTTATACCCATGGTTGCATATAAACTATCAGACTGTACAATTACGGTTTGAAAACGTTTTTGCGGTGTTACATTATCGCCGCGTTGGTAGCTTAGGGTATCATAAAAGCCGGTAGTTTTTAAAGCTTCTAAAAAGATGCTATAGCGGTCGGCTTTGCTTTCTATTAACTGTGCTAAGCTTTTTGTGGGCGGCACTAGCACACGGTCTATAGACTGGATGATACCATTACCGCATACAATATTGCTTTTGCTAATGGTTGCACTTTTGTTTACTCTGTAAAGCCCGTTTGATACGTCGGTATATAAATACTCGCCAAAGAGCGTGGGCGTTCTAATTTTCCCGTCGGCAAAACGTACGGTGCTCACCGTATCTTTAATTACATGGTATTTTACGAAGTTTAACAAATCTTCATCAGCAATGTCAGCAACGCTATTTTTGCCATTTTCGGTCAGCCAAGTTTGGATAGCGGCATTGGTAGGGGCAAATAAGGTGTAGGTGCCGTAGGCGCCCAAGTAGCCTTGCGTTTTAGACTTTTCTAAAATTTGAAGCAACATAGAGTACTGCTCGGGGTTTTCTTCCAGATAACCCGTAATATTCACATCGCTGGTGGTAGAGAGTTTAAAAATCTCTTTCTTGCAAGAGTACATGACAAGTAACATAACCGTCATTAACAGCACCCCTTTTGCGGTCATAAAATTTCGTTTCATGTCTTTTATTAGTTTAAGTAAAATGGATTTTGAACCAATTTTTGATCTGCAAACAGCTCGGTTTCCAAAATTGGGAAGTAGTGGCTGTTGGAATCTTTAATTTTGTTGATGGCGCTCTGTTGCACTTTTGTATCGGATATTTTTGACACCAAATCTGTTAATATAGATAGGTTAGCATAATTATCCCGTTTGGCAAAGCGCAACAAATCAAACCAGCGCTTGCCTTCAAAAGCAAATTCGCGGGCGCGTTCTGCTAATATAAACTGGTCTATCCCTTCAATATCATCGCCGTCTATATTATCTGGCTCTGTTGCCGCCAAAGCTTCACGGGCAGTTCTTATTTTTTTAACCAAGTTTAAAGCTTCGTCGCCGTTTGCCGTACCACCTAAGTGATTTAATGCTTCTGCTTTAATCAACATCAAATCAGACACGCGGTAAACCTGAAAATTGGTAAAGTTGGGGTTGTCTCTTGTGTACTTAACAATATCAGATGAGCTGTAAAACGCGGACCGGCCATCAACTAATTCGGCACCTACTTGAGTATTAGGTTCAAAAATTTCTGTCGCAACAAACTCGGAAGTGGTGTACGGCTTTTTACTTGCGACCAACATCTCGTAAAAGATATTAGATACGGACGCTTGATGGTTTAACTCAAAAATAGTTTCGGCGCTGCTTCCGGTAGCAAATACCGTATTAAACCAACCGCCTGAATTGTTGATTAACTTAAAGTCTGGATTTACCAAAACAGAATCTGCCGCAGTAACCGCCTCTTGATATTGCTCGTTCCATAAATAAACATCCGCTAATAAAGAGAACACAGCATATCTGGTAATACGACCCTTATTTACTTGTGCGCCAGAACCCACTTGATGCGGCACCATCGTTTTGGCTTTATTTAAATCGGCCAAAATCTGCTTAATCACATCAGCCGCAGGGGTTTTTCCTATCTCTACAATGTCGCCGTCTTTGTAGGAACCTTTCAGTTTTAAAGGAACATCGCGAAAAGCACGTACCAAATAAAAGTACATCCAGCTTCTAATGGTTAGGGCCTCCCCTACGTAATCGTTGTACAAGGCATCGGTAAAAGTGGGGTCTAAAGCCTTAGCTTCACCGGCAAAATCAATTAAGAGGTTGCAGTTATTAATTACGGTGTACACACTTCCCCAATCGGAAACGCTGTTGGTAGAAAGTATGTTAGAGTTGCGTACTTGTTTGTAATCTTCTGAAGCAGATAGCGTTAAAGTAACCATATCTCCGCGTAATTCGCCCCAAGTAAATATGCGTTCTTCAACGCTTCCGCCCACGAGTGACGAGTATATCCCTGTTAAGGCAGCCTTCACATCTTCTTTAGTTTTCCAAAATTCCTGTTTGGTAATGCCGTCTTGTGGTTGCAAATCGAGCCACTTATTGCAAGAGCTAGCGGAAAGCAGTACAACTAGTGCCAGTGTGGTATTAAATATTTTCCTTATCATAACTTAATATTAAAATCTTGTTGAAATACCTAGTGTGATTGTTTTTGAAGGTGGCGTTCTTGAATAGTCTACCAATGTAGAGAACGCGTTTGTTAACCTCACGGAAACGTCAGGATCTTGCCCCGTATAGTTGGTGAAAGTTAATAGGTTATCCAATGTCACATAAGAGCTTAATGATTTTAATCCGATTTTCTTTACAAACTTATCTGCAAACTCGTAACGTACTGTAGTGGTGCGTAAGCGCAAGAAAGAAGCATCTTCAACATAACGGCTAGAGCCTAAAGAATTGTAACCGATACCATAAACAGCGCGTGGCATATCCGTAACATCGCCTTCATTTCTCCAACGTCTTAATACTGCAGTACTTTGGTTATTGTAACTGATCATATCCGTAGTATTCATCTTGGTACCGTTAATCACGTCAATACCTTGGCGGAAAGTGAAATACATCGTGAATTTAAGACGTGATTTGTAATTGATAGAAGCACCAAAACCACCTGTTAGCTTAGGATTAAAATTACCTAGGTAAACAATGTCTTTATAGTCTATTACTCCATCATGGTTAATATCATCGTACATCACATCGCCCGGCTGAAACTGGTAATCAACTGTTGGGTAGCCAAAGCGCATATAAACTTCCTCACCGTCTGGGCTTAAAATAGGGTTGCCGCTTCTGTCTTTTGCTACGGTAGCAGCTTCGTTAGCATAAATACCGGTTGCACGCCATCCGTAGAAAGATCCAAATGGGTTGTTTTCCTGTAAGAAAGAATAATAAGTTTTATTTCTGGTAATACCTTTCGCGCTCTCGCGTTTGTACAGCCTGGAAATTTCTCTAATTACGTTTTGGTTATGCGCAATATTGAAGTTAAGATCTACAGTCCAAGTTTTATTTCTTAAAGCGGTGTAACCAAAACTTGCCTCCCAACCATCATTATCCATGGTGCCGGCGTTAAGCGTTAACGAGTTGAAGCCATTGTAATTTGCTACTTGTAAACCACTAAAGAACAAGTCGGTAGTCCTGCGCTTATAAAAATCGGCACCCATGCGCAACCTGTGTTCTAACAATTCCACATCAATCCCTAAGTTCATTTGGGTGTTGGTCTCCCATTTTAAATCTGATAATTCTAAGTTAGAAGACGATACACCAGTTTCCCCTAAATAGCTGTAGTTATAAGTGGTATAGGTATTGAAATAGCTATAATCATTTTTAGGAGCATTTCCGCTTTGTCCCCAGCTCGCTCTCACTTTAAATTCATCTACAAACTTAAAGTTGTCTTTGATAAACTTTTCTTCGCCCATACGCCAAGCAGCAGAAAGGGTTGGGAAATAGCCGTAACGGTTTGCTGGACCAAACTTAGAGTTTCCGTCCATACGTACGCTAGCCGCAAAGGTGTAGCGTTTCATTAAAAAATAGTTGGCTTGCGCCAATAAACCGATAGAGCGGGACTGTGTAACCGTAGAACGTGCTGAACCTCCCGAATTTGTACGGCCCGGAATACTTGGGTCTTGTAAATAAGAAGATGCGGTATTGCTGGCTTGTAAGCCTTGAATGGTATAGCGCCCATCATAACTTTGAAAAGACAAGCCACCGGTAAATTGATGGTTCTCGCCCCAGTCTGGCGTAATAAACAAATCGGTTTTAGTGGTTAAACCAAATTGATCGATATCCGCGTCAGACGCACTATTTACTACGCTTTCTGTAAACGGTCTTCCCGTAGCGTTTTGTGGTAAAAAGGTTTTGGTTTTGTTGTTATTTACGTAAAAATTAAGGTTGCTAGACAAAGTTAGCAACTTTGGAACCAGCGTATATCGTAAATTAAACCGGGTGTTTAAATTATCTCCTAATTGATGATTTACCGCTCTGCTTGCTAAGGCTAAAGGGTTATAAGTACCAGCATAAGTGCCCTGAGCAGTACTGGCCGGGGTAAATAAGTTACCGGTTAAATTGCCGTATTCATCATACTCATAAACAGATTGGTTGGGCATTTTTTGATAGGCCACGTCACGTATTTTGTTTGAATATGGTTGGTTATTGTCCACATGCGAGTAAGAAACGTCTGATTGAAATTTGATGCGTTCTGATACGTTATAGTCTAAGTTAACCCGGGTGGTAATACGACCAAGGTCCGTTCCAACTTGGTTACCTTTTTGGCCTAAATAGCCTATTGAGGTAAGGTATCTTGCTTTCTCGCCACCGCCGCTAATTTGTAAACTATGGTCGTGGTAAAAACCGGTTCTCACTACGGCATCTGTCCAGTCGGAGTTTCTACTGAAATTATAATAAGTGTAGGTATCGTTAGGATCGTACTGGAACTGTTTAGCATTTTCTGTTGTAGAAAATAACCTGCCCGCATTATAAAACTCTTCCAATAATAAGGTGGTGTATTGGTCCCCATTTAAAATAGGAATAGGTTTAGTTTCTGGCGAAACAGAGCCTTTGAAATTGTAAGAAATGGTAGGTGGCCCCATTGCGCCACGCTTGGTGGTGATTACCAAAACACCATTTGCCGCACGCGATCCCCAAACTGCGGTTGCGGCAGCGTCTTTCAGTACAGAAATTTCGCTGATATCCGAAGGTGCAATATTTAACAACTGTCCGTAGGCATTATCGTCTGAAGTGGCGAAGTTAAAGTCGTCTGGGATGGTAACTTCGTAAGGCATACCGTCTACAACTACTAAAGGGTCGTTAGACCCGTTTAAAGAGGCTGTACCTCTAATCCGGATTTGCATGCCCGATCCTGGGTCGCCGGATACTGTAGCGATATCCACACCGGGTAGCCTTCCTTGCAAAGCTTGATCAATAGATGCAGATGGCATCTCTTGCATCTCTCTAGCATTGATAGAAGAAATAGCGGAAGTGTTTCTGATTTTTGAAATTGGAAGGCCAGTCCCGTTATCAACCGTAGCCTCGCCTTTTACCACTACTTCATTTAACGCATTCACGTCAGACTCTAAAGTGATATTTAAAGTTGTTCTATCTCCAACCACTACAGGTCTTGAAGTTTTGTAGCCAATAAAAGATACGGTTATGCGATATTCTTTATCTTTTACTTTCACCGCGAAGTTACCAGAGATATCTGTAACTGCGGCTGATACGGTACGGTTGTCTTTATCCAATACCGAAACAGATGCTCCAGGAATAGGTAATTTGTCGCCTCTGTCTGTTACCTTTCCCGTAACTGTAACTACGGGTTGTGTTTGTGCTAGTGCTTGTCCGGCACAAAGCACAAAACAAATCGCTAGGCATAAAAAATTTGTTATACGTTTAGCCATCATCATATCTTAGTTATTTCTATAATCTAGGTAAGAGTCTAAAGAATGAATTAAAATCCTATCGCCCAATTTATTGCTGTCGCTTAAACGAGTGTGAATTTCTCGTGTAGCGGTAGCATCTTTCAAGGTGACGCTTGTTGTAGTGTTATCTTTTACCGTAACCACAACTACATCATCGTTAAAATCTTTATACAATGTTTCAAAAGCACCTTTCTTTTTGCCGTCAACTGCGAATGTATTTTTAAGTATATGATACTTTAAAAACCGCGTAACCTGGTCTTTTTGCAAAGGGTCTGTTGGCGCCGTTGAAGATGGAAGCAGACCTGCGGATACCGCAGCAGTTATGGCATTGTTATCTGGAATTAAAATAGTATAGTTAACACCTACAGATACGCCCGTGATTTCTTTTTTATCGATACTGTACATGGCTGCGGAGCCTTTTAAGTATTGCAGAAATTTGTAATATGGATGGGCAGAATTGTTATTTACCATCTCATCTAATATGTCGCCGATGGGTCTTTCAGAGTAGGTCATCGGATAATCAGCATAAACTGCGATACCATTTAAAGGTCCCGAGCCATTAGGCGTACCTATTTCGGTGTTGGTAATATTTGCATAGGTTGGACCTGTTTTTAAGGCGTTGTCTAAGGTTCCTCTTGATATTAGATGACCGTTATCGTAACGGATATAATCACCATTCAAAGTTTCTAATATACCGGTTCCAGATAAACTAGGTATAGGGTAAGCCTCTAAAGGAACTATTTGTTGCTGGATTATGCGTCTCAGCCTGGCTCTGCCACTCACCATAGTAGTTGTACCGGGTTCAGTATAACGTATAGGGTCAGTTGGATAATAGGTGTCGTAACTAAAACCTAAATCAAGTAATACTTGATCCGGAACCATAATTAGCATATATCTAATGGTAGGGATTTTAAGCGTTAAGTTATATCCTTCCAATTGCAAAGCCTTGCTCATTAAGCTATATTTTGGATCTAACAAAACGTTGCCGTAAACCGTATGGAATACGTCTGCGCGTTGGGATTTGTTAACGCCGTAGAATGCACCGTTACTTAAAAGTTTAGTTTCAACAATGTTTGAGCTGTTTATTTTCGGAGATTCGCCCAAGATGTTTTTTTGCGTGTTAAACTTCGAAGGCCAAAGTTGCCCATTATAAAGATGTGAGTTCACGTACTCTACTAATACCTCTTTATTAAGCTTTAGTAAATCTGTTACTTTAGTCCCTGCCGCATAATATTTTAAGAGTACATTATTAGCGTACTCTTCAACAGCGGTGTTAGTTGGTACTGTAATAGAATTGTTGTTCACTTGCGCATCATTCGGATCTTCCTTATCAAAGTTTTCGTTGTTTAAAGCCAACTTAATATCCGAGTAGCTTTTGGTAAATACACTGTCAGAGTTGCCGGTTAAAACTTTGTACTGGTGACTAACCGCTTCATTATAAGTATAGGTGGCAAAACCATCCAATATGCTCTTAAATAAAGAATATTCTGCTTTGCCTTTTAAGTATTGATCGATATTTTTTACCGGCAATAAAACCTTGTTCACAACGTGTATTACGCCGTTTTCTGCGATAATATCGTGTTTAACCGGGTCAATTTCTGCAGGTCCAACATTTAGTCCAGTATAATTGGATTGTGGATAAAACGCATTATAATCTGGCGCTCCCAAACCACGGGTATCCATATAGCTCTGAAAGAAATAGGTAATATGTTTGTTGTTATTTTCTGACGGAACATAAGCTACGCCCGCGCTGCGGTTTGTAGAAATATACTTTCTGCTTTTAAAGCCGGGTATAGGAGTGTCTGATGTTTCTACAAAATCGTAATAAACGGTACGTCTTCTAAAAGCAACATCTTCTACAAAACCCGCTTTGGTAAAATTGTCTTTTAGCTTATCAATTTTCTCGCCATCGTAAATCATTGCAGTCCTTACAATTTGGATAGCCAGAGAATCTGAGATATTATTGATGTTTGTGATGTTGTTTTCTGCCATAAAAGCAGTAAAAGCCTCATCGGTAGGCGCAAAAACTGTCCAGGAGCCAGCGGAACCTAGCGTGTTTTTATAGCCCGCTTTTTCAATGCAAACCAGAAAGTTTTTGAAATTCCCCATCGAGTCCAATTGCTGATAAATAGGTTTAGCCAGACCGGCAGGTCTAGCATAAAACTTATCAAACTCTTCTTTGCGGCAGCCTGCAATCATCACGCACACGAGCAACGCAAGCATACCGCTAGCCTTAAAAATTTTTAGCATAATTTTTTGTTAGGTTTTAATTAAGTAATAAGTGCTAACTATGCTTAAAAAAGAGGAAAACTCTTTGAATAAACATATACGCAGTTTGGTTTTAATTGGCCGTCTTTTATTCTATAAAGACTGTGTTCAAGTAGTGGTTTATCTCCATAGTACTATTGGTTTAGCATAGCGTTATTAGTGTCGGGTTTACAGTTAATTGGTTATTTATACTAAGATAAGATATCATAAAATGCTTGGCAACCTGTGGTGTCCTGTATGAGCGTCTTTTTTTTGATAAAAATTAGCCTTTAATTTCCATCTGGTTTCAAAAAATCGGCTCTAGGACTCGCTAGCCACGTCCAGCTGTCTAAACTGTCGGGTTTTGCGGGGTCAAAAAATATTTTATTTTTTAAAAATTTATTAAGAGGCAGTTGCTGCCGTTCTATTTCTGATGCAACTATTTTAGAAATTTCGTAGGCGCCGTAGGGGCTAAAATGGGTATTGTCTGCCAGTGCAGTTGTTTGCCCTGGAAAGCTATTTGCCGGGTAATGTACAAATGCTTTCTTTGAGCCCTCTACACCTAAAGCTTTATAAAATTTCTTGGTGTAAACATTTAGGTCTATCAATGGCACTTCCAATTCTTTCGCAACTTTGCGAGCGGCATCTGGGTAATCACCTAAGGTGAATAATAGTTCGCCGTTATCATCAAAAGCACGCCGACTGGTGGAGGTTAAGATTACCGGATAGCCACCTTTTTCCCTAAATTTCTGTACAAAAAGCTTTAGCCGTTCTGTATACGATTTGTAGGCTCCATCATTTGGGCCTTTCTCTTTTTGGTCGTTATGGCCAAATTCAATAAATAAATAATCGCCCGGCTTTGCAACAGACAAAATTTTGTTCAATCGGCGCGAGCCTAAGAAGCTGCCCAAGGTTAGGCCCGATTCGGCATGGTTTGCAATGGCTACTCCCGGTTTAAAGAAAACCGGAATCATTTGGCCCCATGATGCCCAGGGTTCTTCATCTTGGTTAACTACCGTTGAATTGCCTGCTAAAAATACAGTTACCTGATCTTCGGCAGGCGCTATGGTTAGCGCATACAAAATGGTGTTCCCATCAAACTCTAAGGTTAGTTTATCGTCCCAATCCAACTTGTTGTACTCGCGCGGTTTTAGCGCTACGCTCTCTTGGTCGTTAATTTTGCGGTCTTTGATATTAACAATAAAAGTCTCCTTTTTAAACTGCCCCGGCTTTGTTGCGCAATTTTGTAACATTAACCTACGCGATTCTGCTTTAACCGTAGTGTTTGAGGCGTCGGTTCTGCTGCCTAAGTAAGCCGTAACTTTGTAATTGCCCTCGGGCAACTTTACCGAAAAATAAAAAGGGGCATTGCTACTTACGGCGTCCTGCTTTAAGGCCTTACCTCTGCCAGAATTAACAAACTGCGGGAGCGTGCCGAAATCAAAGCCATAAGTTTGTTTATCGCTGTAAATTGTTTGTGGAGAAATCGGTAGCCAGTTCTTTTTTGTTTTACCGGCACCGAAGTCAAAAGCATAGCTTGGCTTTGTTTGGGCACCGAGGGTGTTGCTTAGCCATAATAAGGGAAATAATAGAAAAGCTTTGGTCATGTTGTATTGGTTATTGCTGATAAAACTGCACAGTCACAGTCTGGGCTAATGTAAATTTTTTGTCTCGCTTGAGCATCCTGAGCCGTCCTGTGGGAGGCTGTGAGTACTGAGAAGCGAATAGTGAATTGGCCGTAGGTGACATTTAATTGCCTATATAATTTATAGAAAGAGCCGAGTTATTTGGTAGCTCGGCTCTTTTTTTTAGATTTTTTTATTTTGTTACAACACTATCTTCTTTATAAAATTCTCGTAAGCTCCCTCTAATCGCACTAAATATATCCCTTTTGAAAAATTGCTTCCGTTGATGGATATACTATTTGAATTTACCTGTTGATCCCATAAAAGTTTGCCGTTCACATCTATTAAAGCAATCTTTTTAGCGTTCGCCAAATCCTTAATTTGGATGTTGATATTACCTTCGCGCGAAACAGAAACCTCAAAAACATTGTCCGGATTAACGCCCATATAAACAGATTTAGGTTCAAACACAGTTTCTTTACCATCAAAATCTCTTTGTATTAAACGGTAATAGTTAATACCTGCAAAAGGCTGCTTGTCATTATAACTGTATGAAGAAGGTTTATTTAGGGCCGGTATCTCTGCAATTTTTACAAAGTTTGCGTTTTCGTCTGCCCGCTCTACAATGTATTTATCTGCATTTTCTTCATGAGCAGTTGCCCAACTGATGTTTATATAATTACCATCTTTTTTTGCCGAAAACTTACTTAAAGTAACTGGCAAAAGCATAGAGTTATCGCCGCTTAGGCTAATGTAATCGTACATCACGTGCGATACGTTTCCATTGCCTGAAGGCATAACAAACGTGATGGTGTTTGCGCCTGCTTTTAGTTTGTTTCTGGCAATAGAGAAAATTTTATAGCTATACTTTCCGTGGTTTGCTTGGCGTATATAGGTATTGGACTCTACACCTTCTGGATAGCCAGCAAACGTTGGACTTCCGCTGCGGTCCCTGTTATTCACATATATCCAGTATTGTGCTTTAGCGTTTGACGCAAAGCCTACGTTCAAATCTACTGCTCCTCCTGAGTTCGGGTTGAAATTAGCAGGCAAATTAAAATTAAAATGCCATACCCATGGCGTAAAGTCTGTAGCTGCATCATCTAAAGGGTAACGCGCATGTACGTAAGGTAAAATATCACTCCAATTTTTGGCGGCAACATTATACTCAATGGTGGGGCTAAACAACGAGCGGAACTTTTCATGAATAAAACCTTGGCTATAGGCTAAATCACCCAATTTATATTCTGCGGTGCTTCTGTCTGCAACGCCAACTTCCCATAAAAGGGTTTTAGTGCGCAGTAAATTCCAATCTAGGTTGCCAAGGTTGTTATCTGTACCTGCCGTGACATTTACCCCTGTCATCTTAAACTCTTCTAACACTCCGTTGCTATATGCGTATAAAGTGTAGGTTCCTGGCCTTGCAGAAATATCGAAATTACCATTTGCATCAGTTTTAACCCAATATTGGTAGTTTTTAGCCTCCATCTCCCAGCCCTTTGTGTTTCCGGGCGAAAGATTTGTTAAACCTACCCAAGCATTTGCGCCGGTTGCGCTTGGCTTATAACCGTCGGTAATCGTCAATTTCCCTTTAACATGGCCACGCGCATTGGCCAAGGGATATTCTGGTGTATTTGTTAACCAGCTATATGGCCACTGTGCTTTCTCTATTACCGCTCTTTCTTTTGCTTTTATCCAGTTTGCTTCGGCAGTGGTTTCTGTAGGCGCGTATAGTAAATACGGACCATAAATTTTAGACCATTCTTCGCCGGCAGCAATTGAGTATCCGGCATCTCCATAATGCACACCGTTCATACAAACATGTATAATACCCGCCGCCGCATTTAAATCGTTATGTGTTGGCCCACCGTTAAAATACTCATGGCTACCTAACACAGCAAACAAGCCAACTTTGTTGATATCACTAGCGAAACCGTAAGCCGGAATGTCCATCAAATTTTCCGTGTACTCGTATTTCCCGTCATATTTGCCCGCCTTAACCCCGCTAGTGTACTTTATAATTTCTGCAATGGCGGTAGGTTGCCAGGTGTCCGTTAAACTTGGCATCTCCCATTTCTTCTGTTCTGTAACAAAAATCTTTTCTGTGGTAAATTTTGACCCATCGTTTGCAATCCAAAAAACTTGTCGCCAAGAACCAATATCCGTTTGCGGGTAAGATGCCGGATGGCTTAAAATGTTGTAAGTATATAATGCGTTATCATCTTTTTTCAAAACATAATGGATGTCTACATCTAAAGGTATCCCTGTGCCACTGTATGTTTTTTTGAAAGAAATATCAATATAATCTTCATTTACCTCTTTAATAGAGAAAAGCGTGTTTGCGATAACTTCAAAACCCCCAGCGTCGTCAGAACCATAAGTAAAATCGTGGTATGCACCTACACGGTTTGCATTGCCGGCATTAGTTTGAGCCAAAAGCTCTGTCCCGTTTACCACAAATGACTTCAGTTTTGAAGTTGTTTCTTCAATTTTTGCCGTAACTACCCCGTTTGTTAAAACGATGAATGCACCTTCTTTACGTACCCACTGCATACTGCTGCCAGAAACAATATTTGTTTTGTCTGAAGCGGCATCATAAGTAACAGTAATAGCTTTCCCTTCAGAACTGCTTATCTTTCCGCCCGTTACCAAAGCTTCCATTGCTGTTTTTTGATTTCCGGCTAATGTTATGGTGGCTAAACCGGCTAATTTGATACTTCCGTTCAGCGTTAAGCCAACTGCATCTATGGTCGCCGTAGACGTTAGGTTAATGGTTGTGTTAGCCCCTACAATTAAATTACGCGCCGAAGCAAGTCTTCCGGCCTGTTTCACGTTGATGGTTGCAGTGGACGTGCCACTGTTTCCTAAGCTTAGGTCATTATTATTTTCTGTACTAATTGTACTACTGATCAGGTTTGCCGTTAAGTTACCCGTTCCATTGGCCAAGTTTAACGCATATTTGGTGTTTAGGCTGGAACCCGTCATATTTAATACAGCATTGCCATTGGTAAATAAGCTGGTTGCAGCTGCCTTCCGAATATTTAGTGAGCCATTACTCAAAATTAAATTACCATTTACGGTAGCATAATTGGTATAAATGGTATAAGAGTAAATTTTAAAAAGCGCACCTGCATCAACCGTTATTTGCTCGGCTTGTACAGTACCGCTTTTTCCGAAAACATTTTCTGTATACGCCGGATAATTTGCTGTTCCGTTGGGGATAACATAATTGCGCCAGGCGGTTTTAAGATCAGTTGCCGATGGTAAGCCATCCCAGTTAGCGGAGTTAAAAAATACAGTATCCTGCACACCCGTCCACGTGTAGGTTTGGGAAATGGCATTATTGTTAAACAGCAAAATGATGCACATTAATGCCCCTAAAAAAGATAAAGGTTTCTTCATATTTGGTTTCTATTGGCCCACATAAAAGCACAGGACTTTACTACTGTGCAACGATGTGAAACTGAGTAAAAGATAAATTGGTTATCGTGTCTTTTAGACAATTAAAAGGCTAATATAAAATAGGCAAACGGCAATGGCAACCTGTGCTGTCCTGCAAAAGAAGGCTGACGCCTAAAATAATAGGTATGAGGTATTAGGTATTCGGTCTCAGGAGACTTTAAGTCGTTTATTTTTTTATTGCCCCGTATGAACTTTAGCTTACGCCCATTCTTTTTCAGATGCCCCCTATTTAATACCAATCCGCTTTGTTATATGCGTAAGTTAAAATCTAGGAAATAGGTTAAACTACTCCATATCGATTTGCAAGTTTCTATTTGTCCAGCCGTTTTTCTAAGACAAAAGGTATCCCTCTAGCATTTATCCCTTGAATATTTATATAATAATCCGTTTTGTCTGCAGGTGGCTGAAAAGAAATTTCAGCAGTTCCCTTCGCGTCGGTTTCTACAATCGGATTCCAATAAACCAAAGCGTTCTGGGGCTGGTTGGGCTTGTTCACATCCGAAGGGAAAAATTCCTTAGCTTTATAATAACCCTCTAACCTCACTATAACCGGGTTAACCTTTGCTCCGAGGGTAGCACCTTCGCGCAAGGTTAAAAAAACCACAAAATAGTCTTTTGAAGCACCACCCGTTGCACGCACCAAATGCTTTATGGTGACATTCTTAATATCAGACATGGGCATATTTAAATAGGTGTCGTAAATATTGTTTCGGACCTCAACATCGGCTGCCATAGATTCCTCATCCAAGGTCTCATTATCGTCCTCAAAAAAATCATTGCTTCGGCCGTTGATCACAAAACGGGGGTAAATAATTTGTCCGCCGTATCTGAAAACGATGTAATTATTTGCCCCAGTATCTGCACCGGCCTGTTTGGAGTTTGCTAGCAAGTAATGGCTTAAATTCTGATAATCATGGTCTTTATCCGTTATATCAAAAACCTCGTCTTTATATCCGAAATCATTAAGCAGCACATCAGCCACAATTATGGGTTGGTTTCCTTTTACTTTAACCTCTTCTAATTCGATGGTTTTCTCTGTCATACTTTTCCCTTTAGAAAGCAAGTCTTGCTGCTCAAACAATTTATCGCTTACGTTTTCGGGTAGCTCAGTGGAAACTTTGTTTAAAGACGGTTTAACGGCATTGCTTTTAAAAAGAGGATCCAACTTTAACCAACCCACATTTTTTGCCTTATCATTTACAGCGTTTACTCTAAAAAGTTGCTCGCCCAAAAACTTAGCATCGTCAACAAAAAAGTTTCCATTTCGATCTGTTTTTGCCCAAAACAAACCGCTTTTTTCTTTACCCGCGGCGCGTATGGTAACGTTTGCTCCCTCTATAGGTTTATCGCCTACTTTTGTGCTTACCGTCCCGGATAAAGTAATACCCTGCTCGGGAATGTCTTTTACTACAAAAGAAGTGTCGGCGATACGTTGCCATAAATAATTACGCCAACCCTGGGTTAACAGCAGTAAATTTAAATCTTGTTTCCGCGCGGTGTTTGCCAAACTAAAATATTGGTTTGGTTTTTCTATTTCGTCCCGCAGTTCGGACGTTAAAAATAAATAAGAATATATGTCGGTATTGCCGTTTAGAGCTAATGTGTTCTTTAATACTGCTATAGAAAAAGCACTTTTTGAAAGGTTATCTTTATCATCGCCTGTTTTCACCTGTATCAATTCTTTATTGCTACTGGATGAATTTGCAATTTCTACGTTAACAGATTTATTCGTGTTTTCTACAAATACCAATCGCTCACAGTTAGGCCGACCCTCCGCATCGTAAAGTGTAAAGCTTACCACACCTTGCGGAAGCGTGTTTTTGTATATTTTTAATCCCTGCTGAAGGTTTTTAAGGTTAAATTGCTGGCTAACATAGGTTAAGCCTCTCGCGCTTGCAGTTAATAAAACATCTTTATTAAGCACATTAGATTGTTGATTGGTTTTAACCACAACCTGAAACAAACTGTCCTTTTCGATGACTTGTAAAGCATAGCCTTTTTCTAAAGCTTTTGGCAAATCTGTTCTGAAAGAAGAAGCACCGATTTTTCCTTTCGCATAATACACCTCCCCGGCTATCGGTTGAAAAAGGAATAAACCTCTGTTACTTTTAGATTCAAATTCGGCTATTGCTTCATTCTCTTTATTATAAACCGTACCCGATATGGAAGCGTTGGCATTGCTATTCAAAGCTTTAAAAGCTACAATATTGGGCACATCATTCAACAAAGAGCCTCCCTCCGGGAAAAAAGCTAAAACTGCATCACTTTTAACTTCATTAACTGCTTTATTTCCAGTTGCCACAGGAGTGCTTTTTTTGGTTAATTTATCATGACCAACTTTAGGCTTTTGCGCAGCGATGACCAAATGCTTCTCAAAAAGGAAATTGTCGTTAAAATTGCGCATCCAATTGGTCCAAGCACGTAAAAAGTACGTACCGGTTTTTAAACTGTCGTCCAGTTCAAAATCACCAAAACCTTTACCTTCATTTAGCTCAATAATTTGCTTCTGCACTTGGTAATTATCATCCGCACTTACCAGCTCAACGTACAAAGTTTTACTGGTATTAATAAAGTGGTTATCTTGCGCATTTACTAAAAATGCGCTGTACCATAAGGTATTACCGGCTATATATGCGTCTTGATCTGTACGCAAATAAGCTTTCTCAAAAAAAAGTTTGGTTTTACTTGGTGCCTGCGCCGCCCCGTTTAAATAAACCAGCAGGCATATCGAGAAAAAAATCAGCTTTTTCATCAATTCAATTCTTAGGTTAAACTTTCAAAAGTTTGATAGTGGCAAAATGTTTAATTGGCTATCGGAGAAAAAATAATATAATTTTTTAACCGACGATTTTACAAATAAAATTTGAATTGTTAAGGATACAATTTATTTGCGTGATATAGCTCCCATATTATTTACAAGTGATTCAAAATAACTTAGGTTATATACTTACGCAAAAGTCCTAGCTTACACAACCATAACAAAGGTTTCGGAAAGAACTTAGTAGAATTAGATGTCTATACTGAAGACCATTCATATGGATTTTGCGGAGCAGACGACCTTACATTAAACACCGATTTGGATATCGATTCGGGAAAAACCATTAAATTCATTGAGTTTGCATATCAACTCTATTCTCCAGCAGGGAATTATGTTAGAAGAATAACATTAACGTGTTGAAAAGAACTGTTTGTTAGAACTACCGAAATAGTGCCGTCTAATCAGACGGCTTTTTTATTTCTCCATGTATCCTAAATCAATCTTTCCTTCTCAGGAAAATCACAGCATCCTAACACTTAAAGAAGCAAAACTTTCTAAAATATTAACTTCAGCTATAACTCATTTTTATAGGTAACTAGTAAGGTTTTATAGGGAGTTTCTAGGGACTTATTAGCTGATAATCTATATCGGTGTTTTGCAGATAAAGCCTCTTTGCAGGACACCACAGGTTGCCAGACCCACATGTGTTTTTTAGATTTGGATTAACAGCAATGCTGGAATCCAATATATAACCTTAATTCACTTGTATTATGAGACTGAGAATTTCTAGAAAATTTTCTTTCGTTGGCTTATGTGTTTTAAGCTGCTGCCTTTTTAATACGGCAACAAGCAAAGCGCAAGAAAGGACCATCAAAGGAAAAGTTGTGGAAGCAACTAATCAACCTTTACCGGGCGTCACCGTTGAAAACACCACCACAAAAAAAACAACCCAAACAGACCTGTCGGGGAATTTTACGATGGTGGCCAACACTAACGACGTACTCAACATTTCGTACATCGGCTTTAAGCCACAAACAATTAAGGTTGGAAACACAACAAATAATTTAAATATCATCCTAAGTGCCGACACTAAATCTTTAGAAGAAGTAGTGGTAATTGGCTACGGCACGCAAAAAAGAGCAAATGTCTCCGGTGCGGTAAGTTCTTTTAAAGCCGATCAGCTCGAGGAACGTCCTGTAGGTCGTGTGGACCAAGCCATGGTTGGTCAAATGGCAGGTGTAACCGTTAAACAAACTACCGGTTTGCCTGGAAAAGGTTTAAGCATACAGGTACGCGGTACGGGCACTATTTCTTCCGGAAGCGAGCCTTTATACGTTATCGACGGCTTCCCCTTAGCTACCGCAGCGCCAAACGGATCTGGGAATTATGCCACAGGCAATCCTTTAGACAACATCAACCCCAATGATATCGAATCTATCCAGGTTTTAAAAGATGCCGCGTCGGCCGCAATTTACGGATCAAGAGCGGCAAATGGGGTGGTTTTAATTACCACAAAAAGCGGTAAACAAGGCAAAGCTAAAATTAACGTTAACACCTATGTAGGTTATAATGAGGCACAACGCCATGTTGATATGTTAAGTGCTACCGAGTGGATAGACCGCGCTACGGAGATGATTAATTACAACTGGGTGACTTCTGCCCCTGGCCGAACAGCAAGCCAAACTAACGAGCAAAGACGTGTTATTTTAGGTTTACAACCTGGCCAAATTAACACCACTTTGATGTACGATGACAGATGGTACCAACCTGGGATGCCGGGCTTAGTGGCTATTGATTGGCAAAATGAGGGTTTTAGAAAAGGGCTTACCCAAAACTATCAGCTTTCTGCCAGTGGCGGAACCGAGGCCGTTAAATATTATATCTCTGGAAACTACGCTGGACAAGAGGGTATGCTAATAGGACTTAACTACAAAGCTTATTCTGCAAGAGCAAATGTAGAAGTAAAGCCTAACAAAGATTTAACAGTAGGCTTAAACTTTGCGCCTACCTATTCTGTAGGTAGCGACCCAGGAGTGGAAGGTAAAGATAACATCTTACATCAGCTTACCAGTTTAACTCCTGTACAAGAACAAGCAAGCGGTATTTACACCAATGCATATGGCTTTGACAAATATGCCTGGAGCTCTTCTCCCAACAGTCCTATCGCTAAATTGGAAAGCACGCTATCACGTAATGCTACCATGCGTAACATCACCAGTATTTATGCACAGTACCAGATTTTGAAAGGTTTAAATTTTAAAACCACTATAAATTTTGACAACACTGATTTTGAAGGAAAAGTATACCGCCCGTATACCATTACCGGATCCTTAGCAGCACGCCAAACAGATTTAACCAAAAATACTTCAGGTTCTTTTTCATCATACCGAAAACAAACTTTGGTAAACGAGAACACCTTAAATTACAATACCACATTCGACAAAGACCACAACCTTTCTTTATTAGCGGGTTATTCTTACAACCAAGATAAGCTTGAAAATGCAAGTCTAAGCTCTACAGGCGGTTTTAGCAGCAGCGTTATCACTACGCTTAATGCAGCAAACTCTTTAACAGGAAATACCACCGAAAATAAGAACGTGTTACTTTCTTATTTTGGAAGAGCGCAGTACGATTATAAAGGGAAATATTTGTTTTCAGCAAGTATCCGTAGAGACGGTTCATCTAGATTTGGCGCTAACACACAATGGGGTATTTTCCCGGCAGCATCTTTAGCTTGGCGCGTTACAGAAGAAAATTTCATGGAGAACATCAAAAAAACTTTGTCTGATTTGAAACTAAGATTAAGCTATGGCGAATCCGGAAATTATAATATAGGTGACTACTCTAGCATACCCGTTTTAGCAACTTACAATTACTCTTTAAACGGGGTCTCTGTTGTAGGACAGGCGCCAAGTACGGTTGTTAACCCCGATTTGAAATGGGAAAAATCCCGTACTATCAATTTCGGTTTTGATTTTGGTTTGATAAAAAATCGTATTAGCGGTTCGTTTGATATCTATAAAAGAAAAAGCTCGGACTTATTGCTGAACGTTTCCATCCCTCAAACCACAGGCTTTAACACCCTACTAACAAACGCTGGAGAAGTACAAAACAAAGGTTGGGAGTTTGAGGTGACGTCTAGAAACTTAACCGGAGATTTTAGCTGGAACACTTCGTTAAATATTGCCCACAACTCTAACAAGGTCACCTCACTACCTAACGGCCAAACAGAAATCATTGTGCCCTCTAGTTTTGATATTCCGCACAGCGTAATCCGCGTTGGCGAACCGTTGTTTAGCATTAATGTGGTTAAACAGATAGGTATTTTAACCGCCGAAGATATTGCGAATGGTGCTGCACGCTATGGGAACCAAACAGAAGGCGATCCTAAGTATTTTGATGCAAAAAAAGACGGTGTGATTGATGCTGATGACCGTGTGATTGTTGGCCATCCTAATCCAGATTATACCTACGGAATCACTAATGAGTTCAAGTACAAAAAATTTGATTTAAGTGTGTTAGTACAAGGTCAAACCGGCGGTTCACTTTACTCGCTTTTTGGCCGTTCTGTTAACCGTACCGGTACTGGTATTACAGATAACGTGTTGGGTACTTGGGCAAACCGGTGGAGATCACCATCAGACCCTGGCGATGGGGAGGTTGGAAAAACCACAGGTAATTTTGGCCGTATCAAAAACACCGATTGGTTATATTCGTCAGATTACATCCGTGTACGCAATATCACCTTAGGCTATAATCTCGGAAGCGCGTTAAAAGTTAAACAAATTAACAACGCCCGTATTTATATCTCGGCAGAAAACTTTTTCGGACACGACAAGTATACCGGTGGCTTTAATCCAGAAGCCTCCAATACGAACGTGAGCGGTAGCTCGGCTTACCCAGAAACCGGTGATTACGGAGGTCTTCCTCTAGCTAAATCGCTGATTTTTGGTTTAAATATTACGTTTTAAATAAAGAGATAATTGTTATGAATAAGATATTAAGCATAGGGGCTGTTGTAGTATTATTACTATTTAATGCCTGCGAGAAAGAACTGAACCAAGTACCTTTTTCTCAAGCCACCACAGAAACATTTTACGCAATCCCGAACGATTTTATACAAGGTACTAACGCAATTTATTCCAACTTGCGTACTTATCCAGATCGTTTACTTAACCTCTCAGAAACCCGATCTGATAATTTATACGCTATATCAGACGGTGGGGTAAGAGACTGGGAAGGCATAAATGACTTTTATAAAAACCTCTCTACTAACCCCTACATAGAAGAAGCTTGGGCTACCAATTATAACGGCATATATAAAGCCAACGTGCTATTAGGGCAGATAGAAAAAAACGGGAGTATTATTACGGACGAAGTATTAAAGAAACGCTTAGAAGCTGAGGCCAAGTTTTTACGTGCTTTCTTCTACTTTGATCTGGTCCGTATTTTCGGAAAAGTGCCTATTATTGACAAGGTTGTAACCGCCAATGAGGCCCTAGCTATCCCGAGAAGCGCTGTTGCAGATGTTTACAAACTCATCGAATCTGATTTGCAATTTGCCGTTGACAACCTGCCACCGGTATATACTATCGCAGCAGACAGAGGCCGAGCAACCAGCTATGCTGCAAGAGGTATTTTAGCCTTGGTTTATATGACTAAATCTGGCCCCACCTATGACATAGAAGGGCCCGGATTGGCATCGAACGAGTGGGGCAAAGCATATACTTTGCTAAACAAAATTGTAGTAGATAATAAGTATGCTTTTGTTTCAAATTATGCGGATATCTTTTCTTACAGCAATGAGAACAATCCAGAAGTTATTTTTGATGTACAATATAATACCGGCTCAAATCCGGTTACTGGCGCAACTTTCCCTTGGCTATTGGCACCGGATAATTGGTTTACTTCTTTAGGAAAACCTGTTCAAGGCGGTTTAACCATCCGCCCAATTTCAAACAGCTTATTAAGCGCATATCCTGCAAACGATACTCGGAAAGCGTTCTCTATACAAAACGGCTATACAGGTACCGGCGGTGTAGTAGAAACGCGTTCGTTTTTCAAAAAATATATTGATTTAACAAAGGTACCGTCTAGCCGTGTGGACTGGCCTATCAATTATATTGTGTTGAGGTATACAGATGTACTAATGTTGCGTGCAGAATGTGTTTTAAACGGTGGCGGTGGAGACGTAGCTACGGAAGTTATTGCGCCAATTAATCAAATTAGGGCACGCGCTGGGTTAACCGTTCCTTTGGTTACCTTAACCATTCCACAATTAATGGAGCAACGTCGTTTAGAGTTTGCCGGCGAAGGCTTACGTTGGCACGATTTGGTTAGAAGCGGCCTGGTAACAACTGTTATCCCAGCATGGGATGCTGCCGATGACATTGAAAACAAAATGGAGCCGTTTACTAAGGATTTTGTGATTTACCCAATCCCGTATAATCAAATCAATCTTAAAAAAGATTTATACACCCAAAATAAGGGATATAACTAATACTTTATCAGACGAGGCTGCATTGATTTGACAGCCTCGTTTTTTATTAAACGTATTTCAAAAAAATATATAACATTATTTTCTTTTTTATTACTAGCTAGTTACCAATTGCAAAAGCACAAAAACAATTAAGCTGGCCTGCACAAACCATGCAAACCAAACCTTGGGCGCGTTGGTGGTGGCAAGGTAGCGCTGTGGATACGGCAAACTTGTCGTGGATGCTAAAACAGTACCAACAAGCCGGTTTAGGGGGATTGGAAATTACCCCGATTTATGGGGTAAAAGGTGCGGAGAATAAATTCATCAATTTCACCTCCCCAAAATGGATGGAGATGTTAGTGTTCACCTTAAACAAAGCTAAAGATTTAGGCTCAGGCATTGACATGGCGCAAGCTTCTGGCTGGCCTTTCGGAGGACCTTGGGTTAGCAATGCGGATGCCAGCAAATATTTCGCTTACCAAACTTATACTTTAAAAGCCCCCCGTCCTTAGCCTCCAATTTAAGCACAAAAAGTATTTTTTAGCAAGGCTGCGGATTCCTTCCGCAGCCTTTTTTACGGAGCGCCATCCCGCCAATCAGGATACCACAGGACACCCCTCCCGTTATTTATCCTTACTTTAGGAATCCAATAAAACCATATTCGCAAAAACATGTTCAGAAAATTACTTTTCTCGCTTTTCATGCTTAGCTCATATTTGCTAACAAACGCGCAAACGCAAAAACAGGTTCAGTACTTATCAGGTACGGATAACGAAAACACCGTAACCTGGGATTTTTGGTGTACCGGAGGCCGTAACTCGGGCAAATGGTCCAAAATACAGGTGCCTAGCCACTGGGAACAACAGGGCTTTGGCAACTACAATTACGGCCGCGACTATGTAACCTACGGCAAAAATTTCCGCTTTGCCGATGAGAAAGGTTTATACAGATACAAATTCAACGTGCCGGCAGATTGGCAAAACCAAACCGTACAAATCGTATTTGAAGGTTCGATGACGGATACCGAAGTAAAAATAAACGGAAAATCTGCCGGAGCAATGCACCAAGGTGCCTTTTACCGTTTTAAGTACGACATCAGCGATAAGCTGAATTTTGGCAAAGAAAACTTGCTGGAAGTAACGGTAAGTAAAATGTCGGCAGACCGCTCTGTAAACAATGCCGAGCGTTTAGCAGATTACTGGATTTTCGGGGGGATTTTCCGCCCTGTTTACTTGGAAGCAACACCTAAAGAACATATTGAATGGACTTCTATTGACGCGAAGGCCGATGGTTCTTTTGCCATGAACGTGCACCTGCAACAGGCACAAAAAAACACTCAGGTAACGGCAGACATCATTGATGCACAGGGAAAAACTGTAGCCACCGCTAAAGCCGTTAACAGCAACGGTAGTGATGTAGTAAAGCTGTTAACATCGGTAAAAAAACCGGCCTTATGGACAGCTGAAACGCCAAATCTGTACCGCGTTAAGGTTTATTTGAAAAACGCAAACGGCAATTTAACTTATCACACGGAAGATAAATTCGGTTTCCGCACCATTGAAATCCGCAAAAGCGACGGCATTTATGTAAACGGCCAAAAAGTAAAAATGAAAGGCATTAACCGCCATGTGTGGTGGCCCGAGACCGGACGTAGCGTGAATCCGCGATTGGATTTGATGGACGTAAAGCTGATTAAAGGCATGAATATGAATGCTGTACGTTGCTCGCATTATCCGCCAGACAAGGCATTTTTAAACTATTGCGATTCTTTAGGTTTATATGTGTTAGATGAATTGGCAGGCTGGCAACAGGCTTACAGCACCAAAGCAGGCGAGCCTTTGGTGAAAGAGATGGTGATACGCGATGCCAACCACCCTTCTATTATTTTTTGGAGCAACGGCAACGAGGGCGGGCATAACTTTGATTTAGACGATGATTATGGGAAGTACGATTTATCAAACCGCCCTGTAATTCATGCGCACCATAAACCGGGCAATGCTTTTAACGGTATCGATGGCAACCACTACGAAGATTTTTACAGCACACAAAAAATATTGGCCGACTCTAACATTTATATGGTAACCGAATTTATGCACGCGCAAGATGACGGAGCCGGCGCCGCAGGCTTGTCGGACATGTGGGATTTGCATTGGAACGCTAAACGTGGCGCTGGCGGTTTTATCTGGGCTTTTGTAGATGAGGGCATTGTGCGCACAGACCGCAACGGGATGATTGACGTAAACGGCGTAAATGCACCTGATGGGGTTTTAGGCCCACACCGCGAAAAGGAAGGCAGTTATAATGCTATCAAAGAAATTTACTCGCCTTTCAAAATCCGCATGGAAACCCTACCCATTAATTTTGACGGCACCATTGAAGTAGAAAACCGCTACAACTTTTTAAACTTAAACACGGTTTCTTTAAAGTGGGATTTAATCAACTTTAAACTCCCGACAGATGAAACGGCTGGCTTTACCGTGCTTGAAAGTGGCACCGCCAAAGCGCCCAATATTCCGGCTTATGGCAAAGGCAACTTTAAACTTCCCCTGCCAAAAAATTGGAAACAGGCACAGGCTTTAGCGCTCACCGCAACAGATATACATGGCGAAGAGCTTTACCGTTGGGTTTGGAAAATTGCGCCCAACAGCCAAATTGTGCCTTTATTGTACGGGGCAGAGCAAAAAAACACCGGCAAAGCTAGCGCCAGTGAAGACGATAGCACCATTACTTTACGCGGCGGCGATATCAGCGTAAGCTTAAGCAAAAGCACCGGCCGGATTGTAGCCTTGGGCAACAGCAAAAGCATGCCTTTATCTTTCAACAATGGACCGGTATTGGTAAGCGGCGATGCAAAACTGACCGCTATCAACCAAACTACAGATGGCGATAAAGTTATTGTAAACGCTAAATACGAAGGTAACTTAAACAGCGTAACCTGGACCATGTACCCAAGCGGTTGGTTGCAAATGGACTACAGCTATACCCTAAACGGAAAATTCCCATTTGCCGGTATCAGTTTTGACTATCCAGAGAATTTTATTTTAGGCACCAAATGGTTGGGCAAAGGCCCTTACCGCGTGTGGAAAAACCGCTTGCAGGGCGTTACCTTTAACACATGGGAATCGTTTAAAAACAATACCCAAACCGGCTCGTTTCCATATATTTTTCCAGAATTTAAAGGCTATTTTTCTGACGTAAGCTGGGTGCAGTTTAACACCGTTGAAGGTAAATTTATTGTTGCCACGCCACAAGAAAATATGTACCTGCGCTTGTTTGATTTTTATGGTTTAACAGGAATTAAACCGCATCCTGCTTTGCCTGCTGGCGATATTTCTTTCTTAGATGCAATACCAGCGATAGGTAGCAAACTGGGTTTAAAAATTACGCCGCATCCAGAGCGCTACGGCCCTGCCGGGGAACCTGCCGAATTTAATGGCGAAACAAAACGTACACTGTGGTTTTACTTTGGCCTGCAACAGCAAGACGAAGAAAATAAGCAGTTTGTGATGCCAACAGAAAACATCCTGACAGATTAATTTACAGCACAGCACCCTATAATCTTTGCAACAATGATCAAAAAAATAATTTGCCGAAGCTTAATTTTTTGTACCATACTAAGTTTAACCTACGCTTGTAAAACAGCCCAAACACCACAACAGAATGCAAGCAACAATTTAGATTGGATACACTTGGTTGGCGCCAAAAAATCGCCCACAGTTACCAAAACATTTAACGTTAAAGATTACGGCGCTGTGGCGGATGGTAAAACCTTAAACAGCGCCGCTATTCAAAAAGCAATTGACGCGGCCGAAGCTAATGGCGGTGGACAGGTAATTTTTGAAAAAGGCACTTACCTAACCGGTTCTATCTTCGTTAAAAATGGTGTGGATTTGCACATTGGAGAAGGCGTAACCCTGCTGGGAAGCCAAAACATAAAAGATTACCCAGAAATAAACACACGCGTAGCCGGTATAGAGATGCTTTGGCCGGCAGCCTTGGTAAATGTGATAGAGCAAAGAAACGCCAGCATTAGTGGCAAAGGCTTAATTAATGCACAGGGCAAGGTTTTTTGGGATTATTATTGGAAATTGCGCAAAGAAGATTACGACCCAAAAGGCTTACGCTGGATTGTAGATTACGATGCTAAACGTCCGCGTACCATCTTAATATCCGATTCGAGGGATGTTACCCTTAAAGAGCTGACCGTGCAGCAGGCCGGGTTTTGGACAGTGCAGGTCCTATACTCGTCGTACATAACGGTAGATGGCCTAACCATCCAAAACAATGTCGGTGGCCATGGTCCAAGTACAGATGGCATTGATATCGACTCCTCATCGTGGATATTGGTACAAAATTGTGATATTGACTGTAACGATGATAACTTTTGCCTAAAAGCCGGCAGAGACTGGGACGGCTTACGCGTAAACCGCCCGACAGAATATGTGGTTATTAAAGATTGTATTGCACGCAAAGGTGCGGGTTTGCTTACCTGTGGCAGCGAAACATCGGGCGGCATACGCCATATTTACGCCAGCAACATCAAAGGGAGCGCAACCAGCAACTGCTTAAATATAAAATCGGCATTTACCCGCGGTGGCACCGTACAAGACATACATTTAGAAAACGTAACTATGGATAGCGTTGGCACTGTGTTGCAGGTAAACATGAACTGGAACCCCAGCTACAGCTACTCTACCCTACCACCGGCTTATGATCCGCAAAACATTCCGCCACATTGGAAAAAGTTGCTGATGCAGGTAAAACCCGAGGATGGTACGCCAACGTTCAAAGACATTTATCTTAAAAACATCAATGTTAAAGGTGCTCGTAGGGCCATAAACGTAATGGGTATGCAAAATTCGCCGGTACAAGATATTTATTTTGATAACGTAAGCATCGAGGCTACCACTGCCGGAGGCGTACAGTACAGCAACAACTGGCATTTTAACAACTTTAGCCTCAAAACAAAAGACAATACTAAGGTTGAACTTAAAGACGCTAACAATATTGTTTTTCCGTAAGGCGATAAATAATTACGCAAGCAGAATTTAGCTATTTATCCCTAAATTAAGGCTTGAACCATGATGAACCAAAAACTTAAAAGCATCACATTTTTGTGCCTCTTGCTTGCGCTTAACGCTGTGGCGGATGAGCCTATAAAAAGCAAGATGACACATTACTCTACGGAGGAAGGGCTTTCTCATGATGGGGTTTTGTGTATGTTTAGAGACCGCGAAGGTTTTATGTGGTTTGGCACTTGGGATGGTATAAACCGTTTTGACGGACAAAACTTTGTTACCTACAAAGCACGGCCCGGCGACCGCTCTATCCTAAAAAACAATAAGATCCGTAACATTTTAGAAGCTGGCAACGGCTTTCTATGGGTAAAAACTTACGACAATAAGGTATATCTTTTTAACAAAGCCACAGAAAGCTTTACCGGCCTTAACCTCAGCAACGAAGGCCGGTCTGTTGGGCAAATATCGATTGAAAAAACAGTGGTAAGCAGCCTTGGCGATACTTGGCTTATTACCCAAAACCAAGGATTAATTGCAGTTGGAAACAATGCGAACGGAAAGGTGAACCGCGTGCACCAATACCTGCCAGAAGAGAGGGGCAAACTGCACATCCCCAGCAAACAGGTCAACTTTTTATTTGAGGATGCGCAACACAAAATTTGGGGAGGTACAGATAAAGGCCTGTTTTGCCTAAGTAAAACAGACAGCGCCTACCGCCACTTTTTTCGATTAAGAAACGGTAAGGACACTTTTGTGCCACAGCAAAACATCAGTTGTGCAGATGGTAATGCCACACAAGTTTATTTTGGCACTAACGAGGGCTGGCTCATTTATTTTGATTACGCGAAAGCGGGCTTCCAGATAAAAAAGCTCCCTCAAAAAGATCAAATTAATGCTATTAAGGTTACAAAATCAGGCTTAGTTTATCTGGCAACAGCCAAACAGGGACTTGTAATTTATAACCCATCGACCAAAACATTTAACCAACCGGCAGGCGACGTTTCCAACACGTACCTATCTATTTACGAAGACGCGCAACAGAACCTCTGGCTCGAGCCTGCAGACCGCGGCATTGTAAAATACAGTCCGCGCAACACTACCTTTAATCGCTACTTGTCGCCGGTAAACGGTATGCTGTCAAACGCAAACGTAGGCTCGCCAGTTTACCAGGTTTACGAGGATGTAAACGGATATTTGTGGGCGATCATCAAAGGCGGAGGATTTGCTTATTTCGACCGCGAAAAAGATGCTTTTTACACCCCCGCAAGCAATAGCTTGGAAGAACGGCAATATTTTAGCGATGTAATCAACGCCTACTCGGACCAAACCGGCGTACTGTGGCTTTGCACCCGCTTTGGTGGCGTTAATAAATATGTTTTCCCTTTAAATAATTTCACCACCAAAACCCTTGTCGCCAACAGTAACAATAAATTAGAAAACGAGGTACGCGCAGTATTTGAAGACCGCAAAAAACGCCTGTGGGTAGCTACCAAAGCCGAAAAATTATATGTTTTTGATAACGGTGTGGATATCAGCGCCAAGCTTTTTGGAAACATAAACACCAAAAGTTTTGGCCGTATTTATACCATTACCGAAGCAAAAGACGGCAGCATTTGGATGGGTACCAAGGGCGACGGTTTATGGGTGGCCACCAGCAACACCAATGGCAACAGCTACCAAGTAAAGCATTATATGCCTAAGGCCAATGAACCAAAAAGTATCAGCAGCGATATGATTTATGCCCTGCTGGAAGACAGCAATGGGCGCATGTGGATAGGTACTTTTGGCAACGGTTTAAATTTGGCCGTTAAAAAAGGTGGCGAGTTGGAATTCTTAAACGCACAAAACTATTTTGGCCGCTACCCTATTGAAACCTGCAATGTTATCAGAGATTTGTTTGAGGATGATGATGGCATCATCTGGGTTGCTACAACAGATGGGCTTTTGCGTTTCGACCCGCGCTTCGGAAAAAACGCGCAGTTTCATCGTACCCAAAAAATACCGGGAGATAAAGCAAGTTTGGGCAATAACGACATCCAATACATTTACAAAGATTTAAGTGGCGATATATGGCTGGGTACGTTTGGCGGAGGCTTAAATAAGGTAATTAAACAACAGCCCCTCGCAACAGCCGTAAAATTTAAGGTATTTACCAAAGAGCAGGGGCTATCCAACGATATTGTTTTAAATATTATTGATGATGGCGCCAACCATTTGTGGATGGCTACCGAGTACGGCCTCAGCCGTTTTGATAAAAAAACCGAAAGCTTCCGCAATTTCGACTCGTACGAGGGTTTGCCAAAAGAAGGTTTTTCTGAAGGTAAAAGCATCAAACTGAGCAAGGGTGCGCTTTGTTTCGGCGGTATTGACGGCTATATCACTTTTGTGCCTTCACAAATTAAATCTAACAAATTTAAGGCGCAACTTGCTTTTACCAATTTGCAGCTGTTTAATCACGATGTGAACGTAGGTGCAGATGCTTCGGTATTAAACGTTTCTTTAAACCAGGCAAAGCAAATTAACCTAAAATACGATCAAAACGTCATCAATATTGATTATGCGGTTTTGGATTACCGCTCTAACCATAGCCTTTCTTATGCTTATATTTTAAAAGGCTACGACAAACAGGCGCATTACGTAAAAAACCAAACACGCGCTGCCTACAACCGTTTGCCACCGGGCAAATACGTTTTTGAGGTGAGCAGTTTAAACAACGATTTATTTGCCAACCAGCCTTCCAAAAGCATAGAAATAATTATTGCACCTCCTTTTTGGTTAACCGGATGGGCCTACCTGGTTTATCTGATACTGGCCATCCTGTTGTTTTTTGTGGCGCGTAATATCATTATTACCGTTATCCGCCTGCGCAATAAAGTGGTTTTAGAGCATAAACTTACCGAGCTGAAACTGGAGTTTTTTACCAATATCTCGCATGAGCTACGCACGCCGCTCACCTTAATCATTAACCCGCTTAAAAAAATCGCGGAAAGTGAAACCCTAAGCACAAAAGGCGCTAAACACTTAAATATTGTTACCAAAAACGCCGATAGGATGGTTCGTTTTGTTAATCAGCTGTTGGATTTTAGAAAGATACAAAGCGGTAAAATGCCTTTAAAGTTTACTTCGGTAGATGTGATTAGTTTAGCTTTTACCGTTGCCGAGCATTTTAAAGAAATTGCCGAAGAAAAAAACATCACCTTTGTTTTAGAGGCAGATACGGATGCTTTTACGCTTAGCGCGGATGAAGAAAAGCTGGACATTGTAATTTACAACCTGCTCTCTAACGCCTTTAAGTTTACCCCGGCGCACCGGAAAATAACCCTGAAAATAAGCTGTTTAGATCATTCAGATTTTGTGACCATCCAAGTAATTGATGAAGGTATAGGCGTAGCCGAAAACCAATTGGAAGCAATTTTTGAGCTTTACTACGAGGCAGAACACCAAAACCAAAAAGGCAGCGGCATTGGCTTAGCACTGGCTAAAAATATCATCAGTAGCCATAACGGGAAAATATGGGCACAAAACAATCCGGTGGGCATGTGCTTTACCGTATCCTTACCAAAAACTTCTGTTAACCATCCACAGCCTAAAAACCAGGCTTTTACCCTACAAGTCAGTTCCGTTGCAAAGGCGAGCGCTGAGGATGAAAACGCTGTTGAAATAGCAAAAGACAAAGAATTTACGGTTTTATTGGTAGAAGACAACAATGAATTGCGCCTTTTTTTAGCCGATCAGCTGAGCGAACATTACCAAGTTTTGCAAGCCTCTGATGGCGTAAAAGGTATGGAGCAAGCGAAAAACCATCTTCCAGACTTAGTTATCAGCGATGTCATGATGCCCAATAAAGACGGTATAGCTTTATTAAATGAGCTGAAATCCCAGCAAGAAACCAGCCATATACCGGTGATTTTACTCACGGCAAAATCTGCCGTAGAAAATCAAATTGAAGCTTTACGTTATGGCGCCGATTTTTACATTACCAAACCTTTTGACCTAAACCATGTTCTGGCCTGCGTAGCCAACCTGATTAAGCAACGCAAAATGCTTTACAAGCAATTGCTGGATAAAAAACCAAATTTAGTGCTTAGCCCTAGCGAGCCTTTGATTACCGATAAAGACGAAACGTTTTTGAATGACGTAATTGAGACGGTAGAACAAGGCATGACGGATCCGCAGTTCAGCATTGATGCCGTAGCATTATCAATGGGTTTAGGCCGAACAACCTTTTATAAAAAACTAAAATCTTTAACGCAACGCAGCCCAGTAGAATTTGTTCGGGACATTAGGCTAAAACGTGGCAAACAGTTGTTAGATAGTGGCCAGCATAACGTTTCGGAGATTGCTTATATGGTTGGTTTTAGCAGTTCGGGATATTTTGCCACCTGCTTTAAAGAAGCTTACCAAGTATCACCTAGCGAATACCTGAAAACCAAAAAATAGCCACCCAAAACGCGCTTATGCCCAAGCGCTGCAAGCAGAAGTCTTCAAAAACGCTTCATTTCTTTATCTTTGCCGCTATGAAAATCCCGAAACTAGAAGACTTAATCATATTTGAAGACGATAACCTGATTGTGGTTAACAAACCGCCCTTTATCGCTTCTTTAGATGAACGCGAAGGTTCGGAGATGAATATTTTACGCTTGGCTAAAAAATATCACGCTGATGCGCAGATTTGCCACCGTTTAGACAAAGACACTTCTGGCGCCATGATTATTGCAAAAAACCCAGAAACTTACCGCTTTGTGTCGATGCAGTTTGAACACCGCCAAGTTAAAAAAGTGTACCACGCTATTGTTGACGGCACCCATACTTTTAACGATTTACTGGTTGATTTACCCATTTTAAACGCAGGGAAAGGAAACGTATTAATTAGCAAAAGCGAGGGTAAACGCGCCGATACTTATTTCCGCTCTTTGGTTTATTTTAAGCATTATACTTTAATTGAAGCACGCCCCGTAACCGGCCGTATGCACCAGATACGCATACACTTGGCCACGCAACGTGCGTCCATAAGCGGTGACGAGATGTATGGCGGTAAACCTGTTTATCTATCAAAAATTAAACGCAATTACCGCTTAAGTAAAGACGAGGAAGAACAACCCATCATGAAGCGTTTTGCGCTACACTCCAGAGAAGTGACTTTTCAAATTGCAGAAAACGACATGCGGACTTTTACCGCCGAATATCCCAAAGATTTTGCGGTGCTTTTAAAGTTGTTGGAGAAAAACGACAGCTAAACCTTGGCTGTTTAAACTACTTTTTTAGAAAATTTACTGGCCACCGCAGCATACACTGCCGGTAAAATAGTCACAAATATGATCACCAAAACAATCATTGAAAAGTTTCTTTTAAAAAACTCGAACCTGCCTAAGAAGTAGCCTGCAAAAAGAAAAAGCACAATCCAGATTACACCACCAATGATGTTCAAATAATTAAAACGCGGACGTGGTAATTTACCTACGCCGGCCACAAACGGCACTACCGTACGTAAAATGGGCAAAAACCGGCCAATGATAATTGCCTTTGCGCCATGTTTTAGAAAAAAGGCCTGCGTTTGCTCGTAATATTCCTGCTTCAGAATTTTATTCCCGGGTTTAAAGACTTTAACGCCTAAATAACGTCCAATCTCATAATTTACGGCATTGCCTACAACTGCGGCAATAATCAGCAACAGCGCTAGCAGATAAATATTCATCCCGGTATCGCCTACAGAAACTAAAGCACCGGCAGCAATCAGTAAAGAATCACCGGGTAAAAATGGCGTAACCACCAAACCGGTCTCCGCAAAAATAATTAGGAATAAAATCAAGTAAGTCCAAACGCGGTAGTCTCTAATGATCTCGCTCAAATGAACGTCTATATGGATAATAAAATCGATAATGTGCGTAATAATTTCCACGTCTATTGCTTTTAATGTTTTTTTGGGTAAATATTGTTAATCGGCTAAAATTTTCAAGCTTACCGCTCTATCGTCGGCGCCTTTGACTAAGCCTTTTGTCCAAACGGTATAAACTTTACCAGCATCCAAGCTGATATTATCCAAATTAGCCAAACTGCTGCTTCCGGTAGTTGGTTTTAAACGCAAAAAGTAGTTTCCTGCCCTTACGTTGGTATAAGCGGATGCGGTGCGGTAATTGATATTTTTGATGGCGTTCACGCTATCTACCAAGTTTTTCTGAAACACTAAATTTAAATCCTTAGCATCTGCCGATACATTGATAAACCTTACCGTGGCCATAGTGTCTGTCAAAGCTGTACTTCTATCTACGGTGGCAATATAAATTAAAGAATCTGTGCCCGGCTTTCCGGCTAAAAACAAGGTATGGCGCTTGTTTTGGTCCAGGTAAAAATCAAACTTTGTGGTGGGCAGAAGTTGTCCTTTGCGCTCGGTATAAACGTGGTTTGTGCCCGCGGACACGTTTAAATAACCGCTAGCTTCGCCAAAAGCTAAAGGCGCTCCGGTTTTTAAGGTATCGTTGATGTAAAATCCGTAAGCCAAATCATCGGCAACCGCATTCACAATTCTTAACTGCGCTTCGCCTACCCTATCCGGAACTTCCTCTGGCGCACAAGAAAAAAATACCACAGCCATAAGCACTAAGGCCAAACTTTTAACTAATAAGCTTTTGATATTGGTAGTCATTTTTAAAATCGCCCAAAAATAAACAAAAAAGGCTTGGTTTTGATACCAAGCCCCTCTTAATTAAATAAGATAATTTTATGCGTAATTGTTTAACATTACCGGCATCACCAACATTAAAATATCTTCATTTTCATCCTTCACACTTGGGAATAAGATACCTGCACGGTTTGGTGTGCTCATTTCAATGGTAACTTCATCGCCAGAAAGGTTGTTCAACATCTCTATTAAAAACTTGGCGTTAAAACCAATCTCCATATCTTCGCCATCAAACTGGCAACCAATTCTTTCGTGGGCTTCGTTTGCAAAGTCAATATCCTCGGAGGATATGTGCAACTCGGCACCCGAGATTTTTAAACGCACTTGGTGGGTGGTTTTATTTGCGAAGATAACCACACGTTTAAGACAGTTTAAAAACAAACTGCGGTCTAAAGTTAATTTGTTAGGGTTGTTTTGAGGGATAACCGCTTCATAATCTGGGTAACGCTCGTCAATTAAGCGGCATACCAAATTGATATTGGCAAACTTAAAAAACGCACTGGTTGAGTTGTACTCTACAGAAACATTCACATCTTCGGCAGGCAAAGATGATTTAAGTAAGTTTAGTGCTTTACGGGGCAATATAAAAGATGTTGCTTCCTCTGCTTTTGCGTCATTTCTGCGGTAACGTACCAATTTGTGTGCATCTGTTGCCACAAACGTAACGTTTTGCGGAGACAGTTGGCAAAAAACACCTGTCATAGCTGGTCTTAACTCATCATTACTAACCGCAAAAACAGTTTTGTTGATGGCTTCTGCCAAAACAGAAGCAGGCAAGTTTACAGACGAAGCATTTTCTACGGTAGGGATTTTAGGGAAGTCCTCCCCGTTTTCGCCGCTTAAACGGTATTTACCGTCGCCGGCGCTAATTTCAATGGCAAAAGTGCTGTCATCTACCGAGAAAGCTATGGGCTGTTCTGGCAAAGTTTTAAGCGTATCTAACAATATTTTAGATGGAACAGCAATTTTTCCGCCTTCTTTAGATTCTACAGCCAATGAGGTAGTCATGCTGGTTTGCAAATCTGTAGCAGAAATAATTAAGCTGTTATCTTTAATCTCAAACAAAAAGTTCTCTAGGATGGGCAACACCGCACTATTGCTTAAGGCGCCGCTTACCGCTTGTAAATGCTTTAATAAAGTTGACGTAGAAACAATGAATCTCATCTCGTTGTTTATTTTTTTAGGGCTTTTTAAAAATCAAAAATATGAATTTTAATATGCATACTTCCGTTTGCGATAAAGATGTTGAAAAATTCCGAAAAGCAACAATAATATTAAGGGGATTAAGGTATTTATAAGCTGCCATTTGAACTTTTCGGCAACCAGCTTACCTTTGTCTAGCAAACGCAATTTCAGCTCTTTTCCGCGTAAGGCTATTAGGCCCGAATCATCTGTTAAATAGTCTACTGCGTTTAATAAGAAGGTTTTATTGGCATAAGTTTGCTGGCTAAACCTGTCGTAACCCAAAGGAAAAACAGAACCGTCTGTGCCGCTCACCTGGCTCTTAAAAACATCGCCGTCGCTAAATACTAACATTTTAGTAAAAGTGCTTTTTTGAAGCTTTTGGGTGCCTAAATCTGCCCCTGCTGGGATGGCTTGCGTTAAAAAATTAGACTTAAAAATCCCTTCGGATAAAACACACACGGCTTTTGGTGCGCTCTGGAAAAGCTTAGGATCGGGCGTGTCTTCTATCATTTTTAATGAGATGATAGTGGGCGCTTGTAGCTCTCTGTTAAATGGAGAAGTACTTAACAATACATTATGCCTTACATTTGCTACCGCGATGGTATCAATGGTATTGATAAATTCTGTTTTTATACCGTCTAAATTCTTCACCATCGGGTGCGGGCTTACCGGCATAATAATAGGATAAAACAGCCAAGGAACCAGCTGCAACTGTGGCTGGCCACCTACCGAACCCACGTTTACCGGGATTTGCGCACAGTTCATATCACCCACCAAATCATAATTGACGCGGATACCGTAAGTAAAAAGCTGATCGTCTAAATTCAGCTTTTTTTGAAACGCCAGTTGCTCTTCCCTTTTGGTACTGCGCATACTGTCCAAATCGGCGTTCACTTGGTCTATAGCCCAAATGATTTTACCGCCCGCCATTAAAAACTGATCAATTTTGTATTTCTCTGGCTCTGTAAACGCAGTTTGTGGCTTGGCTATCACCATCACTTTTAACTTTTGCAAACCGCTGGCGGTAATGTCGGTAAGGTTTATGCGACCAGCTTCGTAACCGTCGGCCAAAGCTTTCATAGCATCTTGCAATTGCAAGTCGCTTAACTCGCCGTGGCCTTCTGTGAAACCCACACGTGGCTTGCCGCCCGAACTCACTTTTTTTATGGCCGATGAAAAAGCATATTCTAAATTTTGGATGGAGTTGTTGAGCACTTCATCTGGTGATAAACCCATCCTATTTTGCAACAAACGTACGGGGATTTGCTCGCCGTTAAAGCTTACCATCGCCGCAGGGAAAATCACTTTTTGGCTTAAACCCGATTCGGTTTTTACACTCAAATTGGTGGGTTCTATCCCTTTTGCGCCCAGCTCGTTGTAAACTTCTTCTTGTTGCTGTGGGTTTTTACCGTCCAAAGGATTTATAAATTCAAACTTAATATTATTGCCTGCATAAGCTTTGTAATCCGTTAGCAAATCTTTGGTGGCGCGCTGCAAACGCTTAAATCCTGATGGGAATTCGCCTTCTAAAAACACGGAGATTTTTACCGGCTCTTTTAGGCTTTGCAAAATATTTACCGTTACCGGCGATATGGTAAAACGCCTTTCCTTCGTAAAATCAATCCGATGAAAAGCAAAGCCCGAAATAAAATTGAGCGCAACAATCCCAACAAAAACCGCCAGTAGCTGTAATAAGTCTTTATTTTTTTTGCGGTTTACCATTTTCTGCCTCCCAGTACGGTTTTAGTAATGCTTAAGAATAAAACAATCACACTTATAAAGTAAACCAGATCCCGCGTATCCAAAACACCCCTGCTTATAGATTGGTAATGCTCATTAATGCCGAGGTTGATTAAAACGCCGTCAAACTTTTGCAAAGACAACAGTTGGCTAAGCGAATCAAATCCGCTAAAAACGAAAAAACACAGAAAAATTGCGATGGCAAAAGCAATCACCTGATTTTTTGTGAGTGCAGATGAAAAAATGCCGATGGCCGCAAAATTTGCCCCCAGCAGAAACAAACCGATGTAGGAGCCAATAACCGCCCCCGTATCAATATTACCTAGCGTAGTTCCCAGTTGGTAAACCGAAATATAATATACCAACGTAGGCAACAGCGCAAACAGCACCAGCGCCAAAGCGGCCAAATATTTTCCAAAAACAATTTGCCAGTCGGTTAATGGCCGCGTAACCAGCAGCTCAAACGTACCTTCTTTTTTTTCTTCGGCAAAACTGCGCATGGTAATACCCGGTATCAGGAACATAAAAAGATAAGGCGTTAAATAAAATAAACTCTCTAAGCTGGCATAGCCGTAATCTAAAACACTTGTTTCCGGAAAAACCCAAAGCAAAAGGCTAAGCACCAGTAAAAACACGCCAATGGTGATATAGGCTACCAGCGAATTTAAATAAGCAAAAAGTTCTTTTTTAAAAATGGTAAACATGCTTTATAGTGGCTAGGCGATATTGGTAAGTTTAACAAAAATAGGTTCTAAGGCCGTTTGCTGATGACTAGCCAACAAATTTTTAAGGCTGTCGTTAGCTACAATTTCGCCTTTGTTAATCATCACGATATCATCGCAAACGGCCTCAACTTCTTGCATAATATGGGTTGATAAAATTACGGTTTTGGTTTTGCCCAGTTCCCTAATTAAAGCACGCACCTCAATTAATTGGTTTGGGTCCAGGCCCGATGTGGGTTCGTCTAATATCAGCACTGACGGATTGTGGATGATTGCCTGCGCCAAACCCACCCTTTGTTTATATCCTTTTGAGAGCTGACCGATTTTTTTGTGCTGCTCTTTGCCCAATCCGGTAAGTTTAATCACCTCCGCCACCCTTTCGCTAATATTTCTAAGTTGGTGTGTTTCGGCAATAAAAGCCAAAAACTCTTTCACGTACATCTCTAAATAAAGGGGGTTGCTTTCTGGCAGGTAGCCAATATTTTTACGCACCTGCAAAGTTTCTTCGCTGATATCAAAACCGCAAACGCTGGCTTTACCGCTGGTTTGCGGAATGTAAGAAGTCAGCATTTTCATGGTAGTTGATTTACCGGCGCCGTTAGGCCCTAAAAAGCCTAAAATGCGACCAGGCTTAGCTTCAAAGCTGATGCCGTTAACCGCTTTTTGCTGGCCGTAAACTTTTGTTAAAGATGTAACAACAATGCTCAATTCGTAAAATTTACTGAAAACCAAAGCTATAAAATTTGCCTTAAAATAACAGAGCTTCCTTTTTTACCATTTTTAAAAACACAATTGCCACAAGCCTTTATACTTTACAAAAGCTTGTTAAATTTGGATATGAATATTTTTAACATCCACGGCGAAACGGAATTTAACCAAACCTGTTTGGATATTTTTCAGTTGCAATACCAAACTATTGCTGTTTACCAACGCTTTGTGGATGCTTTAAACGTTAAGCCCGAGCAGGTTAAGCATTATTTGCAGATACCTTTTTTGCCCATCTCTTTTTTTAAAACCCACGCAATTATTGAAGACGAAGCCTTTGCCGACGTGGTTTTTACCAGTTCTGGCACAACCGGCACCGTTAACAGCAAACACTTTGTGCAAGACGTTTACATTTACGAACAAAGCTATCGTAACGCTTTCGCGCGATTTTATGGTGATATTGAAAGCACCTGCGTTTTAGCTTTACTGCCCAATTATTTGGAACGCGGTGGCTCATCCTTAATTTATATGGTTGAGGATCTGATTAAGCTTTCTAAAAACACTAACAGTGGCTTCTTTTTAAACGAACATGCGCAATTGAAAGAAACTTTAGTACAGCTGCAACAATCCAAAACCAAGACCATTTTGATAGGTGTTACCTATGCCCTGCTCGATTTTGTAGAACACTTCACCATTAATTTTCCAGAACTGGTGGTGATGGAAACCGGCGGGATGAAAGGCCGGCGCAAAGAGATGGTGCGCGAAGAATTGCACCAACAGCTCACCCAGGGTTTCGGTGTGGCTAAAATCCACTCGGAGTACGGCATGACCGAACTTTTATCACAAGCTTACTCTTATGGCGACGGTATTTTCACCTGCCCGCCCTGGATGAAAATAATCGCCCGCGACCCTAACGACCCGCTTACTTTGTTAGATGCCGGAAAATCTGGAGGACTAAACATAATTGACTTGGCAAACGTAAATTCCTGTTCATTTATAGCCACGCAAGATTTAGGGAAAACCTACTCCGACGGTTCATTTGAAGTACTCGGACGTTTTGATAACACCGATATCCGTGGTTGCAACCTGATGGTGGTATAACTTAGATTAACCTTTGATCAAAAGAGAAAGGTTCCTTTTGCAATAATTTCAGTTTTGAAATATCCGGATGTGCAGGGTTTGCAATGTAATTGTACTCTCCTTTGATTATCGCAGAAGGAACTCTCAGCAATAAAAACTCTTTTTGCTTTAAAAACCGATTGCCGATAACTTGAGTGCTTTGTTCAAAAGGGATATTATTCCAACCGTTGGGCAGCTTCTCGGCACTGATCTCCGTATAAGCTGTCTCAACTTCAAAATTTGCCATGCAAAAATCATCGGGCATCAGACCCGTGGGCAAATGAACCAAAACTTCTAACAAAGCCAAGGCCCGCGAACTTGCAAAATACACCGCCGGGATACCTTCCGTATTCCAGCGTCCGCCGTAAATACGCGCGCCTTCACCGTCCAAACGGTGTGCATATAAGCAGTTGCCTAACCTAAACAGCTCCATCTAAGCAAATAAGCCGTGCTGTATCCGGCCAAGCTCATTGTTTACCAGGCTAAAACCGATGGATGAATCTAAGAGGGAGAGCGGTGTATTGTTTTTAAAGATGATGGAAGGCGTGCGCATCCAAGTTTTAAACTTATCTAAGGAGCCAAAAACCTGCTCACCACGCGCATACAGCTTTGCCAGCTCTATCGCTTTTTCTGAGTATTCTCCTTTTATAAAATCAGTATCATTGAACCGCTGGAAGGTTCTTTCATTGATGTGCATTACACCGGCCAGCTCCTGAATGGTAAAAGATATTTTTTGGATAAGCGACAGCATTGCTTTTTTAGGCAAGCCACGGCGCGTAAGCTCTAAAAGATCGTAATCTGAAGATAGTTTAGAACTCAAACGCAAAGTACCCAAACCGCCGAAAAAAAGCATCATGGTTTGGGCAATATGCGGCACCGCAGTTAGGTATTCCGCGGCGGGTTCATTTAAGATATTTTTATTACTATCAGACATTCACACAAAAATAACGAACAAATGTCGGTAATAAAAATTTATTTTAATTTTATTAAAAAGTAATTTTTCTTTCCTTTTTGCACCACAATAAATTGATTTGCAATAATTTCAACGTCTTTTGAGCTAGCTTCGGCACTGTTGCATTTAACCCGGTTAACAGAAACGCCACCTCCAGCAATCATCTTTTTAGCTTCGCCTTTTGAACTGAATATTTTAGTATGCTCGGCTAACAAGGTTGGTAAATCTAAACCCTGCTCAAAGTCAGACTTAGAAACTTCAAACTGGGCAATACCTTCAAAAACGGATAACACTTCCGCCGCGCTCATATTGCGCAAAAAATCTAAAGAACCGTTACCGAATAAAAAATCTGTAGTATTTAAAGCAGTTTGTAAAGCTTCCTCTCCGTGCACCCGGCGGGTAACGTCTTGCGCCAAAGCTTTTTGCAACACACGCAAATGTGGCGCTTTCGCATGTTCGGCAATCAGCTCCTCAACTTCAGTTTGGTTAAAAAAGGTGAATATTTTGATGTAGTTGGCGGCGTCTTCATCAGAAGAATTGAGCCAAAACTGGTAAAATTGGTACGGACTTGTACGCTTGGCATCCAACCAGATATTTCCGCCTTCGGTTTTGCCAAATTTAGTACCGTCTGCCTTACGTATCAACGGAGAGGTGAGTGCAAAAGCCTGTCCGCCTTCTTTTCTGCGGATAAACTCGGTGCCGGTTACAATATTCCCCCATTGGTCCGATCCGCCCATCTGCAACATCATATTTTTATGTTTCCACAGATAATAAAAATCGTAACCTTGAATAAGCTGGTAGGTAAACTCAGTAAAAGACATGCCCACATCGCTGTCCAAACGCTTTTTTACCGACTCTTTAGCCATCATGTAATTTACCGTGATATGCTTTCCGGCATCGCGGATAAAATCTAAGAAGCTGTAATCCTTAAACCAATCGAAATTGTTAACAATCTGGGCGCTGTTTGCGCCGCAATCAAAATCTAAAAAACGCTCTAACTGTGCTTTAATACCTTGTAAGTTACGTTCTAAAGTTTCTTCAGAAAGTAAGTTCCGTTCCTGCGATTTCCCGGTGGGGTCGCCAATCATCCCGGTTGCGCCGCCCACCAAAGCGAAGGGTTTATGGCCTGCCTTTTGGAAACGCATCAGGGTAAAAATCTGCGACAAACTGCCTACGTGTAACGAATCTGCCGTAGGGTCAAACCCGATGTAGCCCGAAGTCATTCCTTTTTGCAGTTCTTCCTCGGTTCCGGGCATCATATCGTGCAACAATCCGCGCCAGCGCAGTTCCTCAACAAAATTCATATCGTATTTATTTAAAATTTGTTTTTATCTTCAAAAAACGCAAATATAGGATTTCGCTCCGAAAGCTAAGGCTGGGCAAATGGCTATTTTTAATGCGTTTTTTTATGAATTTTCTGTCGCATTATTATTTTGACAAGACCAAAACCAATCCATTAGAGATTGTAGGAATGCTTTTGCCCGATTTGATACGCAATGCAGATAAATCATGGAATTTGCATCCCGAAAAGTTAACAGCGCCGGTTTTTGGGAGCCAAAGCCAACAAGCAATCATGCTGGGTTGGCAGCGCCATCTAAAGGTTGACCGGGTTTTCCACAGCTCCATGTTTTTCCGTTATCACCAGCATCAGCTTAAACTTTGCATCCGCGAAAGCTTAAACGGAACGCCTATTAAGCCTTTTTTTGTTGGACATATTGGCATTGAGCTTTTGTTAGACAGCTTGCTTATCACCCAAAATAAGGTAAATGTTAATGATTTTTATCGGCACTTAGCTAAAGTTGACTTAGACGAAATCCGCAGATTTTTAAAACTAAACCACATCCACGATGTGGAGAAATTTTGCAGCTACTACCAGCGCTTTTTAGCCGAAAAGTATATTTACACTTACGCCGATGTTAACCAGATAAGCCACGCTATCAAAAATATTTGTAAAAGAATTTGGCCTTTTACGCTTTCTGCGCAACAGGAAGAGGCTATCACCTTAGGCTTACAAGATTATAAAAAAACTTTGAGTGAAAGTTTTATGGTTATCTTTGACGAAATTGATGCACAGATAAATAGATGATCAAGCGCCTTTCGGTTTTTTTATTGCTGGGACTGCCTTTTTTTGGACAAGCACAAACCAGAAAATATTCGAACGAGTTTTTGCAGATTGGCGTTGGGTCAAGGGCTTTTGGTATGGCGGGTTCTGTAGTGGCTTCTGCCGATGATGTAACATCGGGCTATTGGAACCCAGCCGGATTAACCGAGATGCGAACAAACGCACAAGCCAGCTTAATGCACTCTGAATATTTTTCGGGCATAGCAAAATACGATTATGCTGGCTTCGCTACCTTTGTAGCAGACAATACGGCGGTAGTTGGCGCATCGCTTATACGTTTTGGTGTTGACGATATCCCAGATACCTCAGAACTGATAGACGCCGACGGCAACATCAATTACAATAGGGTGAAATCTTTTTCTGCGGCAGATTATGCGTTTTTATTCAGTTATGCGCGCAACAAACGCAAGGAGGACAACAAAGGCTTAAGCTACGGCGCAAATGTCAAAATCATCCACCGCAAGGTTGGCGAATATGGAAAATCTTGGGGTTTTGGAATTGATGTAGGGGCGCGTTACAAACTAAATAAATTCACTTTTGCTGCCGTTGGTCGTGATATTACCACCACCTTTAACGCTTGGAGTTATAACCCGGATAAATTTTCGAGCATTTATACAGCTACCGGAAATGATATCCCAAAAAACTCTACCGAAACCACCATGCCCCGTTTAATCTTAGGAACGGCCTATGAGACCGACATCACTGAAAAATTCGGGATTTTGGGCGAAGTAAACCTGAACCTTACCACAGACGGGAAACGTAACGTTTTAATTGCCGCCGACCCGGTGAGTATGGATCCAACCGTTGGTATAGAAGCGAATTTTAAAAAACTTATTTTTGTAAGAAGCGGCCTGGGTAACATCCAAAAAACTACAGATTTTGATGGCAGCCAAAGCTACACTTTCCAGCCAAATCTGGGACTGGGCATAAAAATCAAAAACTTTTCTTTAGACTATGCCCTTACCAATATAGGCAACCAAGACGATGGCTTGTATAGCAACGTCTTCTCTATCCGCTTAGATTTCGACAAAAAACATTAATGGAACACGCAATTACTTCAATTGGCCTTATTGCGGCCTGTTGTACCACCATATCATTTGTACCGCAAGCGCTAAAAGTTATCAAAAGCAAAAACACCGAAGGCATTTCTTTGTACATGTACATTTTGTTTGTCTCCGGTGTTAGTATGTGGTTGTGTTACGGCATCCTGATTAATGACGCGCCCGTAATTATAGCTAACGCCATAACTTTGGTTTTTGCTAGCACTATTTTATACTACAAGCTTAAATACCGCTAGCAAAAGGTTTGTTAGATAGATGCCATATAGGGTTTAAACTTAGGCAAAAGCAATTTATCATAACCGTAAACATCTTTAGAAGCTACTAAGCTGCCGTCGTCATTGGTCCATGCGGTGTAGTAGGAAATAAAAACCGGGATTGGATTTTTTGCCATTACCCAACGGGCATCCACTTGTTCGCCACGCGCCGCAGCTTGTGTTTCTTTAATAATTCGATCGGTTTTAGCCTTATCATTTAATAGGAAGGATGCCAGTTCCATCGGCTTTTCCACGCGTACACAACCATGGCTTACATCGCGTCTTTCTTGGTTAAACGCAGCTTTCGCTGGTGTATCATGCAGGTAAATGGCATAATGATTTGGAAAAATAAACTTGATTTGCCCCAGCGAATTATCTGCACCTGGGTTTTGCTTAAAAGAATACTGCGAGATGTCGACATTATTCCAATCTACATCTGGCGAGTTAACTAGCTCTCCGTCTTTATAAGCCACCATATTTTTTGCTTCCAAGTAGTACGGATCTTTGCGAAGGCTGCTTAAAATCTCGGTAGTTGCTATACTTTTAGGGATGTTCCATACAGGGTTTACCTGCATCCTATCAATAGTTCCGCTTAATATCGGCGTTTCATGGCCGCCAGCCTCGCCAACACAAACCTTCATCATAAAATCTGTAGTGTTGTTTTCTATCAGCCTAAGCTGAAACTCTGGAATATTCACCAACAGATATTTGCCTTTATATTCTTTAACAGGCCAACGCAGGCGCTCTAAAGACAGATAAATCTTCAGTTTTTCATCTGCAGTTAGCTTCTTATCAGCATCTGCTTTAACATCATTAATCAGTAGGTTCATGAGGCGCTGATAATATCCGTTTTTAGGCTGGATATCTCGCAAAAACTTACCTAAATCCAATTGCTCCAACGCTTGTTGCGCTTCAATGATTTGGGGACGTTTTACATCCACATAATAACGGCTAAGCACAGTTTTAGGGTTTACTGCACCATATTTTAAAATACCGGCGTAATTTATTAAGCCGTCGGCGCTATAAAGCTCCAGTTGGGCCAACAAAGGATAGCTATCTTCTACCTTTTTAAACTTTTTGGTTTTTACATCGCGCAGTAGCGCCGTGATTTTATCTGCGTGGAAATAATCGGGATTAAGTCCGTGAAATTTAGCATTCAAAAAATATTGGTGCAGGGTGTCCAGCTCTCCGTTAACTAAAAAGTCGCCTAAAAGCGTTAAACCCTTATCTTCTTCTTTGTAAATTTTACTGATCCAGATGGGATCGTGCAGGTTTGGTTTTATCCGTTTATACTCGGCTTTAAAAACTTCATTATAGGCAGTAGTGTCAAAATCTTTGTACTTTTTACTTTTAAAAGCTTTGGCTAAATCGCGTCCAAATTCTTCGTGTTTGCCCTTAGAACAGGACATTGCCATAAAACACGTGACTGCTATCAACATCAATAAATTCTTTATTTTCATGTGTGCTTTTCTATTTTAAATGGTTCAACATTATTTTGTGCTGTAAATCAACTTTGATGCCTTTTAAATGCCCACTATCATTTTTTTTGATCCTTTTATTTTTTCAACTTAGCCATACCAACATTAATATTGGGTACACAATTTGATTTAAATCTCTAAATTTTTTTATTATGATTATCCAAGTAAATACCGACAACCACATTCAAGGAAAAGAGGAGTTGAACACCTACGTAAATAATTTGTTTAATGAAAAACTGCAACGCTTTGACAGTTACCTAACCCGTATTGAGGTGCATTTGAGCGATGAAAACGGAGGCGGAAAAGCTGGCGCAGATGATAAAAAATGCAACATTGAGGCGCGGCTAGAAAATTTGGACCCGATATTCATCAGTTCACAGTCTGACGATATTTCGAAAGCATTGCACGATGGATTGGCGAAAATTAAACGGGCAATTGAGCATCAGCTAGACAAAGTAAAGAATTAAATGTAGAGAGCGCCACGGCGCTCTTTTTTTGTGCAAAAATTAAGACGCAATAACCTAGATACTTAACAGCTGTTAATAATTAATATTGGTGTAGTTTGGATACGAGCGATATATTCGCCACCGAAATGCCCGTTTTACTAAGAATCAATTACCAGCGCCAGGATGTGATTTTCCAGGTGCTTACCGATAAACCTTCCTTAAAATCTGAACTCGAAGTATTTTTGGGCGGACAAAATTACCTATTTGTAAAAAGCGGCAACCAGTGGTCTTTGGCAGAAAAACACGCAACAGAAGACTTGGATTTAGGTTTGATGGACGAGGTTTCTAGAGCCTTGGCACTTAGGTTCCGCATCAGCAGCTCGCAACACGTAAATCAATAAAAATAAAATTGTTGCAGCAAGCCAATTAATACACGTTAAAAATCTTCAGGGCTTTTCCGTTAAACGTAAGCCCATCACCAGCTTGTTTTTGCAATAGCAGTTTTGCTAAAGGTGCCACATCCGATATAACAAAACAATTAACCCCTTTGCTTTTAACAGCGCCGTAAGCAATGGCAATTAGGAAACAACCTTGCGAGCTTTCTATCAAAGCCCCTTTTTCCGCAAACGTACACTCCCTCTCAAAATTAATTGCATTTAATGCGAAAAGCTGTTGCGCAACACCGGCAAGTTGGCTTTGCACGCGGTTGATTTCTTGTTGCATCATCTCTCTGGTCGTTTCATATTTATCGCCCATGCTGCTTTTTGATTCGTTAGCAATACCATCGCGAAGTTGACCAAGCTCGGCCTGCAAATCGTTAGCTTTTTGCTGTAAAGCCTTTAAACAAATATCCCTGATTCCTGTTTTAAGAGATTTCGCATTTGTAATGGTCATCATTTTTTAAGATCTTTTTGGGCCAATAACCTCTTTGCCCGCACGGCCAAAGCCGGTGAATTAGACACCAGTTTTTGTTGTAAAATATGCTGCAGTTCATCATAAGCCCACAAATAATGTTTAGCAAGCAATGCAATAGCGTCCATTATATTGCACTGTACCGCAACCGGAGTTTTCGGGTTTAATAACCGGTCAAAGCTGACTTCTAGGCATAATTCAAATTGTGGCTCGCTAAATTTGCTTTGGTTGATGAGCTTTTCTTTATACAACATCAACAGCATTTTACTGTAATGCCTCTGCGCGCTAAAACCTTTAACTATCGGATACGTAGTTAGAAATTCCCCTATCCAATCTTTAAAAACTTCAGGATAGAATAAAAGCACACGCTCCAACACCCAAGAGGCACGGAAAGCAATTGCATCATTGTCATGTGTGCTTTGCGCTATAAGAAAAAGCACTGCTTCATCAGCAGAACCTAAATTGCGCGCCAGCTCTTCAACGGCAACTTTGCCCATTGGCTTAGCTAGTTTTTGCTCCAGTTGTTTTAACATGCTTAGGCGAAGATAAATATTGATGCTTGAGTTTTACGTGGTATTATGCGAAGGCAGATAAAATGTAAGCCAACAAAAAACCTCTACCGCAAAAGCAGTAGAGGCTTCTTTTATACTTGAACTTAAGCCCGCAAATTATCCGTTAGATAATGCTGCCGCACCGCTCACAATCTCAGAAAGCTCTGTTGTAATTGCCGCTTGGCGTGCTTGGTTATAAGCTAATTTCAACGATTTTAATAATTCTCCGGCGTTATCCGTAGCCTTATCCATCGCTGTCATCCTTGCGCCATGCTCAGAAGCGTGCGAATCTAGCACCGCTTTGTACAACTGCAGTTTGATGTTTTTCGGGATTAATTCTTCTACAATTTCTTCTTTAGAAGGCTCCAAAATATAATCTACGCGACTAGCATTGTCATCAGTTGCGTTTTCAGATTTTGGCACCGGCAACAATTGCTCGGTAGTCAAAATTTGTACTGCCGCGTTTCTAAACTGATTGTAAACTACCTCAACTTTATCGTATTTACCATCTACAAAACCTTGCATAATGGCTTCGGTGATGGCAGAAATATTCTGGAAGTTTAAAGCGCTGTACACTTCGTTATTGTTGCCAATTACATTGTAGCCACGCTTTTCGTAATAATCTTGCGCCTTTTTACCAATTGCCACAATGTGCAAGTTGCCCGAAGTATGGAAAGTGTTGTATTTTTCGGAAATAAGATTATTTGTCGTTTTGATAACGTTGGTATTAAAAGCACCGGCCAAACCACGGTTTGAGGTTACCACCACCAATAACACGTTTTTAACTTCGCGCTCTTGCGTGTATACAGAAACGCCATCTTCTAAACTTGCAGAAAGATTAGCTAAAATTTCTTTCAGTTTATTTGCATACGGACGCAACTGGATAATTGCATTGGTAGCCCTTTTTAGCTTTGCAGCCGAAACCATTTTCATGGCTTTGGTAATCTGCTGCGTTGAGGTTACCGAGCTAATTCTATTTCTTACTTCTTTTAAGTTTGCCATTGTTTATTTAGATATGAGACTTGAGATTTAAGACCTGAGATGACTTTTTGGCCAACTTAGCGGGTCTCAAATCTCATATCTCCATACTCAAATCTCAATTAGTATTTCGCCGATAATTCTTTAGCAACGGTTTCTAAAACGCTGGTTAAGCTATCGTCAAATTTACCTGCTTTTAAAGCGGCCAACACTTCTGGATGACGTTGCTCTAATTGCGTTGTATATTCTTGTTCAAACTCTCTAACCTTGTTAACAGGCACGTTTCTCATCAGGTTTTTAACACCTGCGTAAATGATGGCTACTTGTTTTTCAACAGATACCGGTGAAAACTGACCTTGTTTTAAGATTTCAACGTTACGTGCACCTTTGTCCAAAACCAATTTGGTTGAAGCATCTAAATCAGAACCAAACTTAGAGAAGGCCTCTAACTCGCGGTACTGCGCCTGATCTAGCTTTAAAGTACCTGCAACCTTCTTCATTGATTTAATTTGCGCATTACCACCTACACGGGATACAGAAATACCTACGTTAATAGCCGGACGAACACCTGCGTTAAACAAGTTAGACTCCAAGAAAATCTGGCCGTCGGTAATTGAAATTACGTTGGTAGGGATGTACGCAGAAACGTCACCCGCTTGTGTTTCAATAATAGGAAGTGCGGTTAATGAACCACCGCCTTTTACAATTGAACGGATAGACTCTGGCAAATCGTTCATTTGTTGCGCGATTGAATCGTTAGCGTTGATTTTCGCTGCTCTTTCTAACAAACGGCTGTGTAGGTAAAACACGTCACCTGGGTAAGCCTCACGGCCCGGAGGACGTTTTAACAACAAAGATACCTCGCGGTAAGCCACCGCTTGTTTAGATAAATCATCATAAACAATCAAAGCCGGGCGACCTGTATCGCGGAAATACTCGCCAATAGCAGCACCAGCAAACGGAGCATAAAATTGCATTGGCGCAGGGTCTGATGCCGAAGCAGCAACAACAATAGTATAAGCCATTGCGCCTTTTTCTTCTAACGCTTTAACAACGTTAGCAACCGTGCTTGCTTTTTGACCTACGGCAACATATATACAAAACACAGGTTTACCTGCATCGTAAAATTCTTTTTGGTTGATGATGGTATCGATACAAACCGCAGATTTACCAGTCTGACGGTCGCCAATTACCAGTTCACGCTGGCCACGGCCAATCGGAATCATCGCATCAATAGCTTTGATACCGGTTTGTAAAGGCTCGGTTACCGGCTGACGGTAAATAACGCCTGGTGCTTTACGCTCTAAAGGCATTTCGTAAGTTTCACCAGTGATAGGCCCTTTACCATCAATAGGCTCGCCCAAAGTGTTAACCACACGGCCCAACATACCCTCACCTACTTTGATAGATGCAATACGTTTTGTACGCTTAATGGTATCACCTTCCTTAATCTCGTCAGAAGCACCCAACAATACTACCCCAACGTTGTCTTCTTCCAAGTTCAAAACAATACCTTGCAAACCGCTCTCAAACTCAACCAGCTCACCTGCTTGTACTTTTGTTAAACCATAAGCGCGGGCGATACCGTCACCTACTTGGAGTACAGTACCAACTTCCTCTAATTCAGTTTCTGACTTAAAGCCCGACAATTGCTGACGTAAAATTGCCGATACTTCATCTGGTCTTACTTCTACCATCTTTATTTATTTAAGATTTTTATTTTTAACGTTTGTTTAATGCTTTGCGCCGTTTTTTATGCAACAACCTTTTGCGCAAAATCTTTTTTCAGTTTTGATAAGTTGCTTGCAATGCTAGCGTCAAACTGCTTATCGCCTAAGGTGAGTACAAAACCACCTATTAAGCTCGGGTCAACCCGTGTAACCAATTTTACTTCGCCACCGGTTACCGCTTTTACTTTGTTTACAATCTCCGTTTTTGCAGTTTCGCTGAGTTCTGCGGCAGAAACAACCTTTGCAGTAACAATGTTTTTGTATCTGTCGTATTGGTTTAAAAACTCTTTAGCAGTCCCAAATATAATATCGGCGCGGCCTTTATCCACTACAATCTTAAAAAACGAAGCAGTGATTCTGTTGATTTTTTCACCGAAAATCGCTTTCAAAATGGCGTTTTTCTTTGCCAAAGGGATAATCGGATTTTTAACTACCGCTTGCAGCTCTCTGTTAGCGCTAAGCGTTTTAACAAACAGATCCATATCGCCTTTAATCTCTTCTAGAGCGTTATTTTCTAAAGCTAAATCAAGCAAAGATTTCGCGTACCTGGATGCTACTTTTATTTCTGACATAATTCCAGTTGGTTTGGTATTTAGTTGCTTAGTTTGTTAGGAAATGCACGCCAATAAGCCTGAAACCTAACAAACTGAAAACTATATACTAGTTCAATTTCACATCTTTCAACAAGTCGCTTACTAAAGCATCTTGCTTTTGTTTATCGTCAAACTGTTTGCGCAATACTTTCTCTGCAATATCTAAAGAAAGCGTTGCCACTTGGTTTTTAACTTCGTCTAAAGCAGCCAGTTTTTGGTTGTTGATTTCGATTTTCGCTTTCTCAATCAAGTTAGCACCTTCCACTTGGGCAGCACTTTTTGCTTCTGCAACAATTTTATCTTTAAGCTCTTTCGCTTCTTTCAAAATTTGGTCGCGCTCTGCCCTAGCCTCTTTTAGTAAAGCTTCGTTTTCGTTTGATAAACGGGCCATCTCTTCTCTGGCCAGTTCGGCTTTGTTTAACGCATCTTCGATAGAACGCTCGCGCTCATGTATCGCACCTAAAACCGGCTTCCAAGCCAATTTTTTCAAAAGTACCAAAAGCACCAAAAACGATACTAATGTCCAAAATACTAAGCCAATGCTAGGAGTTATTAATTCCATTTTTGTATGATATTGTTTAAAATGTTCTTTAAAAAACTGAAGATTTGACCAATCGTCAAATCTTCAGTTTGTTTTCAATTCTTAAGCTCCTACGTTGTTACCTAGAAGAGCTACTACCACACCAAACAAAGCAACACCTTCAATAAGGGCCGCAGCGATGATCATAGCAGTCTGAATTTTTGAAGCAGCTTCAGGCTGGCGAGCAATACCTTCCATTGCTTTTCCACCAACGTGACCAATACCGATACCTGCACCGATAACTGCTAAACCTGCACCAATTGCAGCGATTGAACCTACCATAACTGTTTTAATTTATATATGATTGTTAAACAAAAGTTTCTAATAAAATAGAGTTTCCTTACTCTTTAATCCTTGCTCCTTGTTCTTTATTCTTAATGATGGTGCTCTTCTATAGCTGTTCCGATGAACAACGCGGTAAGCATCGTGAAAATAAAAGCCTGTAAAAATGCCACCAAAAGCTCTAGCACGTCCATAAATAAAACGAAGGCCACAGATACCGGTGCGATTGCTAACGATTTAAAAATAAAAATCAGGGAAATTAAGCTGAGTACAATGATGTGACCGGCAGTAATGTTAGCAAACAAACGGACCATCAAAGCAAAAGGCTTTGAGAACACGCCGATAATTTCTACCGCCCACATAATTGGTAATAACCAAAACGGAACATCGGGCTTAAAAATGTGGCTCCAGTAATATTTATTCCCGTTTACGTTTACAATAACCAGTACAATAGCAGATAAAACAAAAGTTACTGCAATATTACCGGTAACGTTGGCGCTGCCTGGGAAAATTGGCACCAAACCTAATAAGTTGTTGATCCAGATAAAAAAGAACACCGTAAGCAAGAAAGGCATAAACTTCTCAAATTTATAACCGATGTTAGGTCTGGCAATATCATCACGAATGAAGATAATAATAGGCTCTATCCAAGATTGCAAGCCTTTAGGTGCCATACCAGTACGTTTTTTATAAGAACTGGCAATACTTCCGAAGATGATGAGCAATAAAATAACCGAGATAAACAAAGCAGCAACGTTTTTTGTGATAGAAAAATCGTAAACTTTTGCGCTAAGTGCTTCGTCTACCTGACCGTCTGCGGTTAAAATCTTGATATGGTTTTCCTCCAACAAATAGGTGTATTTTGCAGAGGTGTAAGGTGCGGCATTGTGGTGCTCGTCAAACAGATTTGCAGAAGAAAAAACATCTAAACCTTGGGGAGTAATAAGTATAATAGGCAAAGGAATAGAAGTATGCCCCCATAAATGCCATCCGTAAGAATCACCGATGTGCTCTAAAATGGTTACCGTTGGATCAAATTTCTCTTCATGATTAACGTGGCCTTTCTCTACTTCGATAATTGTTTTTTCAGTCTCAATTTCTTGCATCGCAAAAGAATTGAACGTCAAAAACAATAAAGAAAGAGCGATTAGAGCTTTGCTAGCGTGATTTTTTAAATTCAAAACGTGGCTGAAATACATTTATTACGTGTTTTTTACTCCCTAATTTGGTCGCGCAAGTTACGTAACAAACAATATATTTCAAAGACAGTAAATAATAAATATATAGAAAAAAAATTGGCCACAAATAAAACGGCATCTACCTTCACTTTTAAAATGTAAAACATTAAAAAGCAGAGCGTTAACAGCAACCTCACTATAATTGCCCCCAAAATGATGGTACTTTGGTATTCTCCGCCCATTTTTATGCCCACAACAGACAATCCGTAAACCAATAAAGTTATTAAAGCCATATAGGCATAGGCCAACCAAAAAAAGGGGATCAAGGCCGTCTGCGGAAAAAGATATTGGTTAAGCGCCCAGTAAACGAAAGATGATAGCGCTAATAGTAAGATATAATAGAGCGCAAATTTTTGGATACTCAAAACCTATTTGTTTATTCCTTTAAAAACAAAATACAATGCTATGGCCACACCCACCAAACTCAAGATAGCGGTATATATAGGCGTAGCGCTTTCGCGCGACTGGTCTAGCTTATAGCCTGCAAAAGTAAATGCACCGATAATGCCAATCATCTGAAAACCCAGGGCCGAGTATTTCACATAGGCATTAAGCGGACGCTTCCCGTTTTCCGGCTGTTTCTTCTGCTCCATCGTTTTTGGTAAAAATTGATTTTGTTTGGCTGATGCCGGTTTGGCAACGTCCAGTTAAGTTGGCGCCGCTTTCTACCACCAATTTGTTCGAAAAAACATCGCCATTTAATGTAGCGGTTGATTTTAAAAACAAAACCTCGCTGGTGTTTACGTCGCCGGTGATTTTCCCGGATATCTCCGCACTTTCTGATAGGATATTGCCAATCACCTCGCCACTGCCGCTTACCACCACTTTGGCTTTTGATTTTACGTCGCCCGTGATTTTACCGTCAATGCGGATATCGCCCTTTGTGCTTAAATCTCCGGCAATCTCGGTCCCTAATCCTATAATATTAATAGAACCCGCTTTTTGTTCGCCACTCAATTTTTCTGCTTTTTTATTTCCAAACATGTTATTAGTTTAAAAAGGTATATAGTTTTTGGGGTTAACAGCAGTACCGTTAAACCACAGTTCGAAATGTAAATGCGGACCAGTGGTAAACTCACCACTGTTGCCTACAATAGCAATAACATCACCTGCCCTAACGAAACTACCAACTTTTTTTAACAATACAGAACAGTGTTTATAAACGGAGACCAAATTGTTGCTGTGCTGTATAGCGATAACGTAGCCTGTTTCTGAGGTAAAATTGGAAAAAAACACAGTACCGTCTAAGGTTGCTTTAATGCTTTCATTTTGCCTGCTGGCAACATCAACGCCGTAATGCTGTATTTTAGGGTCAAACTCATCGGTAACTTTGCCATGTACCGGACTAAAAAAAGAGTAGGAGGCGATGCCGGATTTTACCGGTGCGCTGTTCTCATTCAAATCAAATTTCCCTTCAGACTCTATCAGCTTTCGCAACTCGCGTTCTTCTTTAGAAATTTTTTGGTTTAGCTTAATGCTGTCGCTGGCTTTGGTTTTATCGCCTACGGGTTTGGCCTGTTTTTCTCCGGGCACTTTGCCATTTATAATATTCTTAATGTTTTCCAAGTACACTTTGTTTGCGTCGGCCAACATCTGCAAAGAATCCACCTTGCTGTAGGCTTCAATAATTATCTTTTTGGATCCCGGATCCGTTACGCCATAAACATATTCTTTTAGCGGTGTGAAGCGGATGGTGATTAGGGTTAGTACGATTAAGATGATTGCAAAAGCCACCGCGCCAATAATCAAATACCATAAAGACGCGTTAAAAGAGGCCTTTTCTTCAAAGGTATCATCGTTTAAAATTACCAGCTTGTATTTTTCTTTCAGTTTGTCTACAAGCTTTTTTCTTTTAGCCATCAATCGCTAATTCTTTGCGTAATTAATATCTTTATTGCTTCAAAGCCGGCAATATAAAATAAATTTGTCCGTATTATTTCCCGAACATCAAAATTAAAGTGTTGAAGATATTACTCAAAAACCTGTATATCCTTTTTTTTAGTGTATTAGCCTTATGTTTTGTCGCTTGTAAAGCAAAAAAAGACAAGCCTAAGGTTAAGTTCATGAAAAATTTAACGGCGCATTACAACATTTATTTCAACGCCAAAGAATCTTTAGGAGAGAGCCAGTTAGCTATAAAAAATGCGCAGGAAGATGATTTTAGCCAGCTACTGGAAATTTTTCCCGTTCCAAATCCGGCCGCAGCCGCCAATGAAACACAAAATTTAGACGAGGTAATTAAACGGGCAAACATCATCGCCACAGAAAAATACGAAAGCAACTGGGTTGATGACGCTTATTTGCTTTTGGCCGATGCCGAGTACCTAAAACGCGATTATTATAATGCGATAGAATATTACAGCTACGTAAGCCAAACTTTTACCCGCGAGAAAAAAAACAAGCTGGACGCCTATTTAGGGCAGGTAAAAAGTGATTTGGCTTTAGATTTGGTTGCCGATGCAGACTCGGTAATGAAACTGGCCGCAGCTTTAAATTACAAGTACAAAAAAGCAGAAGTAGCCGCCATGCAGGCAAAATTGGCCATTGTACATAATGATGCGCAAACCGCCATTGCGAAACTGAAAACTGCGGTTAACGCCACAAAAAACGCCTACCAAAAAATAAGATGGCGTTATATACTGGCACAACTGCAAGAACTTAACGGCGATACCGAAAGCGCCACCGCCAACTATGATAAAGTGGCACGCAGTAATGCCGCATTTGAAATGGCTTTTAATGCCAACCTCTCCAAAATAAGGATCAGTGAAAATGCGGAGGGAAAAGATTTTGATAAAATTGCGACCTTAAAAAAGCTCTTGCGTGAAGATAAAAACCGCCAATTTAAAGATCAAATCTACTATCAAATTGCCAAAGCTTACCAGCAAGAAGGCAATTTCAAACAAGCCAGCCAATATTATACTACGGCTGCGCACACCGCCCCGGGTACGGTAAAGCAAAAAGGCTTGAGTTACCTGCGCTTGGCCGAGCTCAATTTTGAGTCGCTGAAAGATTATTCCAAAGCACAGTTGTATTACGATAGCACCCTGCAATTTTTACCAAAAGAATATCCCGGTTACAACACTATTGCCACCAAAGCCAAAAATCTGCAATATTTGGCGCAACGGTTAACCACTATTGAAAATGAAAGAGAAGGCCTGCGTTTAGCCAATTTAAGCGATGAAGAATTGGAACAACGTGTTGACTCCGTTTACAATGCTAGCTTGGTAAGCAACAAAAAAGTTGAAAGCACCGGCGCTGCCAACTATCAAACACAAAGCATTAGCGACTACTCCGCCAGCAACAAAAACGCAGGTACTTTTTATTTTTATAACGATTTAGCCTTAAGCCAGGGTTTAAGCGCCTTTAAACGCCGTTGGGGTAACCGCAAATTGACCGATAATTGGCGGGTGAGCTCGGATAATGCAGTTGCAGCGGTAGATAAAGGTTTGGATCCGTTTAACGGTGCGGATGCAGATGCCACGCCTAATATGGTCGCCAATCGCGATTCGATTAAATCGCAGTTGACCAGAAGTATCCCTTACTCGGACGAAGCTAAAGCGCAGAGCCATCAAAAAATTGCCACCGCTTTATATGAAATCGCTTTGTTTTATAAAGATGTACTTAAAGACGATAATGAAGCCGTTGAAGCTTTTAGGGCGGTGATAGAAAATTTCCCGAACGACAGGAACGCGGCCAATGTGTACTACCAGCTTTATCGTTTGGCATCTGCAGAGCATCCCGAGCAGGCTCAAATTTATAAACAGAAGCTGTTAAGCGAATTTCCAAATAGCATTTATGCAAAAGCGATTGGCAATCCAGATTTTGGCAAAGACCGCGAATTGCGTTTACAGCAGGCCAAAAATGATTATGCAAAGGTGTACAAGCTGTATCAGGATAAAAAGTACGTTGAAACCTTAAATGAAATTAACGCTTTAAAATCGTCTTATACGGGCTTGGCAGAGCTGGAGCCAAATTTCGCTTATCTTGAAGCTTTAGCCATTGGCCACACCCAAAAAACACCGGCCTTTTTAACCAGCTTAAACCAAATTGTTACGCTTTATCCTGAAGATAAAAGTATTACGCCTTTGGCCACACGCCAAATTTCGATCATCCAAACTAACCGCGCGCTTTTTGACCAGCGAAACACCGCTTTGTTAGATCATGATTATAACAGTTATAATTATCCGCAACCGCAGTACAGTTTTAAACAAGAGCCAGAGCCAGTTTTACAAAAAACTACAGAAACGGCAAAACCTGCTAATCCGCCAGCGCAAACCCAACCTGTGGTGGTAGCGCAAAACCCAGCTCCAATTGTAAATGCGCCGGCACCGGATATGGATGATATCCAAGGAACCTACAACAAAACCGCAAAAGCAACCGAAGAGTTAACCAAAGCCCAACCGGTAGAACCTATAATTACCAACAGCAATACGCCACAACCTGCAACACCAACCGTGGCCGAAAAACCTGCTGCTTTGGTTTTTAGCACTAATGAACGGCAAAGGCATTTAATCGTTATCAACATATCGGACCCGAAACAAAATATTGCACAGCCTTTTTCTAAGCTATCGCGATATTTTTATTCTAAATTTGACCCCTCAGAAGTAAAATTGGTAATCCGCGTAGTTGGCGGAACGGAGAAGTTTATCATTATCAGCGGTACGTTTATTACTAAAGAACAAACCGAAATAGTGCTTGACGAGCTTAAAAAGAACATGCCGGAGATTATGGAAGGGCAAACCACCCAATATCAAACCTTTATTGTTTCTGAAGATAACTTAAAATTACTGACTGATAAATCTGCCGTAGAGCAATATCTCAAATCTATTAGTCCAACAAAATAATGCAAAAAAACACGCTAACAAAGGCTGACATCAGCAGATACAACAAAATATTTTGGAAGTGCCTGGCAGGACTCATCGCATTTATTGCTTTGGTGTTAATGGCAACGTCTTTCGGTCTCTTCGGAGAATTGCCTTCATTCCGTGATTTGGAAAACCCTAAAAGCAACCAAGCCTCTATCATTTATACCGAGGATAAAACAGAGCTGGGGAATTATTTTGTGCAAAATCGGTCAAATATCCGTTATCAAGACATATCGCCCAACGTGATTAACGCTTTAATTTCTACCGAAGACGTAAGGTTTAAAGACCACTCGGGTATAGATTTTAAACGAACGTTCACCATCTTTTTTTATAACCTGATTGGCAAAAAGCAAGGAGGTAGTACCATTACGCAACAGCTGGCCCTTAACCTATTTTCTGAGGAAGGGCGTGCCAGATCTGTTTTTAAGCGTATTCCGCAGAAGTTGCGCGAGCTGATTGTAGCTATTAAGTTAGAACGCAATTATACCAAAGAAGAAATTATTACCATGTACCTCAACACGGTCGACTTTGGAAACAATTCTTTTGGAATTAAAGCCGCGGCGCGTACCTATTTTAATACCACGGCCGCAAAATTAAGCGCTCCGCAGGCTGCAACCCTTGTAGGTATTTTAAAAGGTGTCACTTTATATTCGCCAACACGTAACCCAGAGCGTGCTTTAGGTCGGAGAAACCTGATTTTGAGCAAAATGCGCGATGAGCATTTCATCACCGAAGAAATGTATCAGTCTGCCAAAGAAAAAGGACTAGAGTTGCGCTTTAGACCAACCAACCATAACGAAGGTTTGGCAACCTACTTCCGTGCGGTGTTAAAACAAGATATCCAAAAAACTTTAGCCAAACTTTCCATTACAAAAGCAGATGGCAGTGCTTACGATTTGGACAGAGACGGTTTAAAAATTTACACCACCATTAACTCTAAAATGCAAGCTTACGCCGAGCAGGCACAGCGCGAATACATGAAAGAGTTGCAGGCGCAATTTAACGCACATTGGAAAGGCAGAAATGCGTTTAAAGGGAACGAAAACCTGATTGTGCAGGGCATGAAACGCTCTGACAGGTACGCCGCCTTGAAAGAAGAAGGCCTTTCCGAAGAAGAAATCAAAGCCAATTTTAACGAGCCCGTAAAAATGGAAATCTTTAGCTGGCGAGGAAATATCGATACTACGATGAGCCCTATCGACTCGATAAAGTATTACAAAATGATTTTACGTAACTCGATGATGGCAATGGATCCGCAAAATGGTGAAGTGCGTGCTTGGGTAGGCGGAATTGATTTTGAACATTTTAAATACGACCAAGTGAAGATGGGCACACGCCAGGTAGGTTCAACTGCGAAGCCTTTCACTTATGCCGTAGGGATTGATAATGGTTACTCGCCGTGCTACCAAGTAGAAAACGTGCCATATACGGTTACCGGCTATGGCGAGCCTTGGACACCGCGCGGATATGGTTCTATTCCGGGATTTTTGACCTTACGTAAAGCATTGGCAAACTCTCAAAACTTTATCACCGCTTGGGTAATGCAGCAGGTTGGCCCAACGGCGGTGGCAACGCTAATTAAAAGAATGGGAATTACGTCTGACGTACCGCCCTACCCTTCTATCGCCCTGGGATCTTTTGAGGCTTCTGTTTACGATATGACAGGTGCATACAGTGCCTTTGTAAACCACGGCGTTTGGACAGAGCCAATTTACCTTACCAGAATTGAGGACAAAAACGGGAATGTTTTGTATGAGCGCAAACCTAAAGTGGTACAAGCTTTAAATGAACAAACCGCTTACGTAATGACTTATATGTTGAAAGGCGTTGTTGAGCAAGGTACCGGCGTAAGGCTGCGTTACAGATATGGCCTAACCAATCCGATAGGTGGTAAAACAGGTACTACCAACGACAACTCCGACGGTTGGTTTATGGGCATTACACCACAACTGGTAGCTGGCGTTTGGACCGGTTGCGAAGACCGGGCAATACATTTTAGAAGCACCAATTTGGGTGAAGGCGCAAACACTGCTTTGCCGATTTTCGCGCTGTTTATGAAAAAAGTTTATGCTGATAGCGAATTGGGCATCAAGAAAAACGTGGACTTTCAAGCGCCGGCCAATGGACTCACCATTACATTAGACTGCAACCAATATCAAAACACCGAGTCGCCAAAAACCGGTGAAACGGGCGGTGCTAGTCCCGATGAACGCTTAGGATTTTAGAAATGCTTACAAAAGGAAAACCACCCGCAACGGTGGTTTTTCTTATTTTTGCAGGATATGTTTGATTACAAATCGGCTTTAAAGAAAGTTCCGCACAAACCGGGTGTTTACCAATATTACGATGCCAACGGCGAGCTGATTTATATCGGGAAAGCCAAAGATTTACGCAACCGGGTAGCTTCGTACTTTATCAACGACAACTATAAGGTTAACGCAAAAACCAAGGTGTTGGTCAGCAAAATACGTAGCCTAACTTTTACTATTGTTGATACCGAGATTGATGCCTGGCTTTTAGAAAACAGCCTTATCAAAAAACACCAGCCACGCTACAACGTTCTGTTGAAAGATGACAAAACTTACCCTTGGATTGTGATCAAAAACGAGGCATTTCCGCGCATTTTTGCAACCAGGCGCTTAATTAAAGACGGAAGCAAATATTTTGGCCCCTACCCCTCTGTAAGTATGATGCACCATATTTTGGATTTAATTAGGGAAACTTACCAACTGCGCACTTGCAACTTGGCCTTAAACAAGCAAAATATTGAAGCGGGGAAGTTTAAAGTTTGCTTGGAATACCAGATCGGGAATTGTAAAGGTCCTTGCGAAGCGCACCAGTCCGAAGAAGACTATAACCGGCAGATTGAAGAAATAAAAGACATTTTAAACGGCAAAATAGGCGCAGTTTTAAGAGCTCTAAAAGATCAGATTACTGAGGAAGCTTCTCGCCTAAACTTTGAGGAAGCACACCGTTTACAGCGCAAATACGAACTGCTGGAGCGCTACCAAAGCAAATCTACCATTGTTAACTCGTCTATCACCGAAGTGGATGTATTTAGCATCGCGTCGGATGAAAAAATCAGCTTCGTAAATTACTTAAAAGTAATGCACGGCACCATCATCCAAACCCAAACCATCGAATTAAAAAAGCGTTTGGATGAATCTGATGAAGAGCTACTTTCAATTGCAATTTCCGAATTTAGAGCGCGTTTTAACAGCACTTCAAAAGAAATTATCGTTCCGTTTGAGCTGGAATTGGAAGATGAGAACGTCAAATTTACCGTCCCAAAACTTGGTGAAAAGAAAAAACTGTTAGAGCTATCGCAAAAAAACGTTCTGTTCTTTAAAAAAGATAAAATTGAGCAGTATGAAAAATTAAACCCCGAGTTGCGTACAGAGCGTCTTTTGTTGCAGATGCAAAAAGACTTGCGGCTAAACCAACTGCCTAGGCACATCGAGTGTTTTGATAACTCTAACTTTCAAGGAAAATATCCCGTTTCGGCCATTGTGGTGTTTAAAGACGCCAAGCCTTCAAAAAAAGACTATCGCCACTTTAACGTAAAAACGGTAGAAGGTCCAAATGATTTTGCCACCATGGAAGAAGCGGTTTTTAGGCGCTACCGGCGTTTGTTAGAAGAGGGTGAAGCTTTGCCACAGCTCATTATCATCGATGGTGGCAAAGGCCAGCTTTCATCAGCGGTAAAGAGCTTAAAAGCTTTGGACATCTACAATAAAGTAACGGTTATTGGTATTGCCAAACGTTTGGAGGAGCTATATTATCCTGGCGATCAATATCCGCTTTATTTGGACAAAAAATCGGAAACGCTAAAGATCATCCAACACCTACGGGATGAGGCACACCGCTTCGGCATAACATTTCACCGGAAAAAACGCGATCAGGGCACTTTAAAAACCGAGCTTGAAATGATAGGCGGAGTTGGTAAAACATCGGCCGAGAAGCTTTTAAAGCACTTTAAATCCGTAAAAAAAATTAAAGAAGCCACAGAGGAGCAATTGTTGGCCGTGGTTAACAAAAAGCAAGCTATGGCTATCCTAAGCTTTTTCAACCAAAAAAGCCTTCCCAAATAGGAAGGCTTTCAATTCATTATTTATTACCTTTTAATTTTAACTTTTTACTTCTTAATGCTCCCACATATCCTGCTCGTACTGGATTAACGAGCGCTTGATACGGTCTGCCTCTAGCAATTTATCCAAACCTGATTTTAAATCGGGCCGGTTGGCTAATTTATATCCATCTGGATTAGATTCCTCAATAATCAAACTGGAGAAATAACGCAATTGAAACACATCGTCAAAAGTGTAGCGTATTTTCTCGTTAGGATGGTAAACGTTAAACTTACAGATATAATTTCTAATAGTTGGGTAGTTCACGTAAAACATACCGTTCATATCTGCTCCTGCTTCACCAATCTTCACTGCTGGGTCTTTAAGTTTAGGCACACTTGCAGAACTTGCCGCACTGCTTGGCACGATTAAACCAATTGCAATGATAAAAGATTTGAATTCCGCCCTATTCGTATCAAAATACCAGTCTTCTATTAAACGTAAACCGCATTTAGCCAATAATTCTTGATCCGAAAACTGCAATGGATAGCCTAACCCGGCAGACGCATCTGTTTTAGTAAGCAAGGTATTATAGTCAATCAACTCTTCTACCCTACCTGTACTCGGGTTCCAAGTTTGGTATGCTTCAATCTTTTGTTCTGATATACCGCGCAACAAAATCGTCAAAAAGTTTCTGTTGGTATCTACCGGCGTAAGATAACGGTTGGCCGGATCCGCAAAGTAGATATCGCGCGTCAATCGTTTTGCAAAAATCACATCGTCGCTTTTAACGCGCGGTAATTCTGGCGCGCAGTTAACGGGTTCTTTACCCAATTCTTTTTCACGTGCCAACTTTCCTTCTTCCGATTTTTGAAAAATCGAATATATAGGCATCACTTTAGGCTTATCAGAGTCTTTTTGTGCAAGAACCTGTAAGCTTATGCCTACCATTAAGAAAAAAATACTTACTTTTTTCATCTGTTTTATCTTAAATTTCAGAGGTGTACGTTTTAGCTTATACGACAATCGATGATGATTGTTTGCTTAAATTTATCTACCTACCGAAATACTTACTGCTCCTTCTAACGTTCTTGTAGTACCATCTTCACCCGCAACAACAATATTCTGGAAACTTAACATGTCACCCGGATTTAAACTGCTCATGTTCTGTTTTATTGCGCCACTAAAGTTTCCTTCTTTAGATTGGTAAAATAAAGGGTCTTGGCGTGGGCGCGTAATGAACAAGTTAAAGCTTATTACCCTAAATTTAAGGTCAAAATCAAAATTTTTAAGTTCGGCTTCTAAACCGCTGGTAGATCTGGCAGTTGCCGAAGATACCTGACCGGAGGCTTTGTTAGCAAAAGTTGCAATTGGATCTGGTACCGTTTTAATCCTGAATTTGGTAGCGCCCAAAACCTGCGATTTACCCGGCTCAATTTCCGCAGAAACTGTAACAACAGCCTCTGTACCGCCACTTACTTTCACGTTGTAATTTCCGTTTGAACCACTGATAGAGCCGTTGGAAATGCTAACTTTTAATTTTTCTTTTGCAATACCCGGCGCAGATACCGAAACTGGGTTTAAAACTCCTCTATAAAACACATTCATTTTATCCGGAGATACCACCGCAGAAGGTTTTGCCACCTGGTATTCGATTGGGTCCGTGGTGAAAGATTTAATTTCACCGCTGGTAGGGTCTTTAAAAGAAACTGTACCTGTCCATTTGTAAACACCTTCTTTGGTACCGCCAGATTTGTATTTGGCCACACCATTATCGTTTGGCAAAACAGAGCCATTAACCGTCGCGGTAATTGGAATGCTAGAGCTTCCCGCAGTTAAAAATACATCCGCTTCGTAGGTTTGCCCTGCTAATATATAGCTACTTTTAGCCACGGCCACCGCGCGGTACGAGTCTACAACGCCACCACCGGTAGTTTCTTGGTACAATTTATTAATTACGTAAGCCTCTGCGTTCTTCGTATCGTTCTGGAATTTCGAAAGCAATGTAATGGTTGAAGTTAAAGGCTTACCTTCTCCAAAGTTGTAATTAGACCAAGATTGAGGAGTTTTAGTACTTGGGTTAATCTTTGGCCATTCTAATTCTAAACCAATTCCTTTTGGGGTTTGGTTAATTAAAACTGCCATTTTTTTAGCAGCTTCCTCTATTTTCTTTTGCAAAGCATCGCCTTTTTTCTTTTCTACCAGCTCTTTATGAGAAATTCCCAAATCGTCCCTCTTTTTCAAGTCACCGTTTTCGGTTAAACCGTCGGTCATTTTAATCAGTTCTTGTTTAACACGCTCAATTTCAGCGACTAAACCATCACCAATTTCTTTAGCTTGTTGGGCCTTTTTGTAATTCTCTTCTGCCTTTTTAGGCGCATTATCATAATAGTTTTTGAAAAGCGTCATGATAAACTTTAAACGATCGTTCATGTTTTCATTACTCTTTTCTAAGCCGTCTCTTACGGTTTTAAAGGCATCTAACACGGTATTACTTACGTTAAGTGCTAACATGGCCATCAGCACCAGGTACATAATACCGATCATCTTCTGCCTTGGGGTTTCCTTACCACCTGCCATATCTTAAATTTTTTAAAGCGTTTTTTAAATTAATTTAATGATTATGCTCTAGGCTGGTTCATGGCAGAAAGCATGTTTCCGTAAACCGCATTTAAGCTGGCTAAGTTCTTAGAAAGTCTGGCAACTTCATCTTTAAACTGTTTAGAATCGTCCATAGAATCGTTAAAGTTTGCCATGGTTTGCGATAAGTTAGCGTAAAACTTGTTCATAGATTTCAAGTGTGCGCTTGAATCTTGAAGCTCCAGCTCATAAACCGCGTTAAGTGCAGAAATATTTTTACCTAAATTATTGATCTGGTTGTGATATTCTTTTGAACCTTCTGTTGCCGAAGCAATAGATGACACGCCTTCAGTAGCTTTGTCAAAAGCATTGCTAAGGTTAGACGCTTTGCTAGACGCCGCTTGAATATTGGCCGCAAATTCGTTTGTGGCAACTGTTGCATCTGCCGCATTGGAAATAGAGGCAACTTTATTGCTGAAATTCTCTAATCCTTCTTTAATTTTTGCAACTACATCATCGCCAACTTTTAAATCAGGGAAACCGCCGCCGCCGCCCGCAGTGCCTTTAATTTCCAACTCATTTAACTTAACCGGCTTAGACATATCAATTGCGCCACCGGCGAAATCTTCTGAAAGCTGAGGATAAACCTTCTCCCATTTCGGGTCTTTGTGTGGAGGTACGAAACCCATTATAAAGAATAAAATAGCCTCTGTTGCCAAACCGATACCGATGATGAGCTCGCCACCCGGCCAGTGAAGGATTTTAGCCATCGCGCCTATAATTACCACTGTTGCACCCCAAGATATAATAGCATCTAAGGTGAAGATCTTTCTCTTTTTGTTAGCCATTTGTTTTTTTAGATTGTAAGTTTAAGTTCTGTTGTTTATTGTGTTTGTTTTACGGTTTCATTTTACCCGGTTTGTCTTTGATGTCGCGTCCTAAAAAAGGAGTTACACACCTAAAACCAATTGAAGATCGTGCTGAATCTGGGTACTCGTAAGACTTTGCTGAGTTTTGAAGAAAATAACCGATATCTTTCCAAGAACCGCCTTTTACTACGCGTTTCTTGTTATAATCTGGATCACCTTTTTGTACGGCTTTGTTAAAAGATGGGTTAATTGTACTTACATAGGCAGAGGCCGCATCGTTGTAAATAGAGCTGGTCCACTCGGCAACGTTGCCCGCCATGTTGTACAAACCGTAATCGTTAGGGAAATAAGATTTCACATAAACGGTAAAGGCACCGCCGTCATCAATATAATTACCCCTGCCCGGTTTAAAGTTAGCTAGCAAACAACCTTTTGCGTTTCTGATGTAAGGACCGCCCCAAGGATAGCTGGTTGCTACACGTCCGCCACGGGCAGCGTACTCAAACTCGGCCTCGGTTGGCAAATCATAATCCAAGCGGGTAGGTAAGTTTTTAGATGTTTTGTACGATTCGTTTAAACGAGATCTCCAAACGGTAAAAGCCTTGGCCTGTTCCCAAGTTACACCAACTACCGGATAGTTTGCAAAAGACGGGTGCGAAAAGTAGCCTTTTGCCATCGGATCATTTTGTGCGTAGGTAAAATCTGAAATCCAAACTAGGGTATCTGGATAAATGTAAGTTTCTTCTTTAACAATAAATTGGTCTCTTTCTACAGTAGGCGCGCCTTTAGTTAAGTTAGGGTCGCGCAAGGCACGGTAGTTTGCAGCTTTTTTATAGTCAACCCAAGCATAATCGTATTTCAACTGCTCAACTTTAAGTTCTTTCTTATTGAAAAACTTGTTAGAGCCAGAATAATACATCGCTTGGTCCAGTTTATCTTTCAAGGTTTTATCGCCCCAAATTCCTTTTCCAGAATTCATGGCTTTCCAATTGATGTAAGGCGTTCCCTTGCCTCCTTTACTTTTTAAGGTGAATTTTTGAGGCTTGCCCACTAAATTATAAGCAATAGAATCGCGCACCCAGTTTACAAACTGCTTGTATTCGCTGTTTGAAATCTCGGTTTCGTCCATATAAAATGCTGAAATAGTTACCTGTTTATTTTGAGGGAATTGTGAGATGGTAACGTCTTGGTCAACCTGACCCATGATGAAAGTACCGGCTGGAATGTAAACCATCCCGTAAGGTAACTCCTGCTTCACCGTTTTAGTAGTAACCCCTACTAGTTCTCCCCTACCGTCGCCTTTACCGCAACCAGAAAGGGCTAGATATAGCAATATTACTCCTGTTATGGATAAATTTCTCATGTGCTCGTTAAGTTTTATTGTGTTTTTCTTGTGTAAAAAAACGTTTCTAATATACAGAAATTCAACATTTTCAAATAAAAAAAATTTATTTAACACAAATAACATTTCGACATGGTTCCAATTTATAAAATTAAAATCTACAACCGGCGCCACAAATACCAACAAATGGGTATTTTTTCCGAATATTATTTCCTCCTAATACGGCGGTGTTTTTAATAAGGTTTCAAAAAAAAAGCGACTGATAAAAAGTCGCTGATTTATAGAATGTTTAAAAAAATGCTATTTAATTGATTTAATGTACTGCTCTATAGCCATCGTCATGGACGGTGCCGCGGGGGTTGGCGCAGGGATATCCAAAATTAAACCTGCATCTAAAATAGCCTGCTGCGTGGTTTGTCCAAAAGCGGCAATCCGGGTTTTATTTTGTTTAAAGTCTGGGAAGTTGGCAAATAAAGATTGTACGCTAGACGGACTAAAAAACGCAATGATATCGTAAAAAACATCTGCCAAATCAGAAAGGTCTGATACTACGGTCCTGAATAAAACGGCGGGGGTAAAATCAATTCCCTGACTTTTCAAAAATATTTCGGTGGCTTCTGCAGCAACGTCTGAGCAAGGGTATAAAAACTTTTCGGACGAATGTTTCTTTAAAACGTCGGCCAAGTCTTTAGCGGTTTGCTTGCCAAAGAATATTTTACGCTTACGGTATTGGATGTATTTCTGGAGGTATAAGGCAATCGACTCTGATAAGCAGAAATATTTCATATCTGCCGGAACCTCGAAGCGCAACTCTTCGCATACCCTAAAGTAATGGTCTGCGGCGTTACGGCTGGTTAAAATTACTGCAGTAAAATCGGCCGGATTTATTTTGTCTTTTCTAACGTCTTTGCCCGGTACGCCCTCCACATGTATAAAAGACCTAAAGTCTATCTTCAAGTTTAAAGACGAAGCCAAATCGTAATAAGGTGATTTTTCACTTTCTGGCTCGGGCAAGGTTACTAATACACTTTTGACTTTAGTTTTTCTCTCTTCCAAATTTACTTCCATAAACGCTATAAACTCATACTGATCGTTTTCACGAACAATAAAATAGGACAAATTTCAAGGGTGCAAAGATAAAGAAATAAATAAAACTTAGATAGGCGGTAGTTCAATAAAATTTTGAAGCCAAGCCTTATAGCTTGAAAACCAATTAGCAACAGAAAAGCAACACCAAATATCCACAAAACAGTTTCGGTTTGGTTGGTTCCAACAAAGGTTAAAACCAGCGTGGCAGGCAGCAATATAAATAAAGCATTAACATAAGTTAGGTATATAATATTTAGATATTCTTTTGCTAGCTTTTGAACTTCAAACAAAAAACCCATGAACTTAACGGCCAATACCTTTAGACCGAAAAATACAAGAGCCGCCAAAGAAACTAGCAAAAACGCCGAGAAGCCTGCCGTGGAATTAGAAAGGTTTGCCTTGTAAATTAACAAGCAAACAAAAAGGCCAACCGTAAAAGAAAATACGATATATAAGAATATAAAGTGCCAGGTTACTAAGATGTTTTCTTCTTTATCTATTTGATTAAGTGTGCGGTTATCAAAAAAAGCCTTAAAAAAGAGCGCTACTTCTTTAGAGAATCCGATATTAATTAAACCAAACACGGTGAGCAATAGCAACACGGCCACTAAAAACCACACTGGGTATTTATTAATTTGGTTACCTACGTTATAGGTTGTGGCTACCTTTTTATATTTTTTTGGTGCGCTTAGCAAAAGCGGATCGGTGGTGGTGTTTTCTGCTAAAAGTTTTTCTACCCATGGGTTGGCCCTTTTAGGGTCTGGTTTAAGGTAATAATAAGTGATAGAGTCTCGGACGAAGTTTTTACGTGCCAAGGCAGCTGAATCTATGATAATGCGCGGTTTAAACGTTTGGGCTTGTGCTACCGTATCTGCAAGCAAAACAGAATCTTGTTGGGCACTGGCCAACATACAGATGCCGTTTAACAGCAAACAAAACAAGAACGTAAATCGCTTCATATTTAAAAATAGCTGGAAATACCCAAGTGGATTTTACCTTTCTGCAAATCTAAAGGAATATTTTTCTGTTTGCCAATTGCATAGCTTAAAGAAGTAATCCCAATTTTTGTTTGAAAAGTAATGCCTGCGCCAATCCCTAATGGAAAATCTTCGTTCTCCCTATCGTTAAAATTTTGATAGATATAGGCTTGATCGTAAAAAATATTGAGGTAAGAATTCTGTTCAACAAAATACCTCAATTCGGTAGTTTGGATGGAGAACGTGTTTACGCTTAACGATTGTTCGTCAAATCCGCGCAAGCTTTTGGCGCCCCCAATCCGGAAGGCTTCGTTTTCGAAAATGCTTTTGCCACTTAGCCATGCCGTATTATTCCGTGCAAAAAATACGCTGCGCTCCCCAAGTTTCAGATAATACTTTAAATCTGCCTGCAGTTTAAATTGCTGGTTTTTTGTTTTTTCGAAATAATCTGAAGGATTAAAATTTTGAGAAGCCGTGATTTTCCGCTGTCCGATGGAGGTTTGTAGGTTAAAGTCAAATCCTTTCATAGGAACCAGCTTTTGATCTACCTTTAAATAAGCGAGTGCCAATCCGTAAAAAGCAGAGCTGATGTTTGCGTTCCTCGGGATAGTTTGAAACTGCTGTTCGCCAACTTGGTTGCCATTAAATTTTTCGACAAAAAAGCTAAGGGTTTTATTAATGTTTAAACTATAATCAAATGCCAGTTTGGTGCTTAAATTCAGAAAACTGGTATCGCGTTTAAACAGCTGGAAGTTTGCACGGATGCCCAATTGGCTTCTAAACAAACAAGGATAAATAAAGCCCAAGTTGAGCTCTTGCGATTGCGAGGGCAAGCCACGATAGTTGAAATCAAGTGTTTCACCATTTTGGAGCGCGTTTTTCAGATTCAGCTTAAAATCACCACTCAATTGCAATTTCCCCGATTGCGGGTTGGGCAAAAAACCAACTACGCCATCAAACTGATTGGCATTTTGTTTATCCATAAATAGGTTAAACTTGGCGCTGTTGCCACTAAACACAACTTCGGGAGGCTTTGGAAGGGCAATAAAAGGCAAATCGCGCAAACGCTTTTCAATATTTTGCACTCTGCTTTCGTTATAGGGTTCATTTTTCCGCAAACCTAAATAGGTGCTTAAAAAAGCCTGACTTAATTTTGCAGAACCTACGCTACGTAGGGTATCAATTAAAATTTCTTTACCCGGCGATACAAAAATCTGCGCAGAAAGCTGTCCTTCTTTTTCTTGAAGACTGTCCAACCAAACCTGCGCAAACGGAAAACCGTTGTTTTGGTAGTAGTTTAAAACATTATGCCTAAGCTTCTGCAACTGCATCAACGTGATTTTCTCTTGTTTAGCTCGCCACGCTAAAGCGGAAAATAAAGCATTTGGCAAGTTTCCGTTTTGCAAATGCAAATCATCTTGCTTTTCCCCTGCAATAACAAACGCCTTTAAGCTGTCGTTTTTTAGATCCATTTTTTCTACATAGGCCTCAAAATATCCGTTTAGCCTCAGTTGCTGCAATTGCGCATTTAATTCCGTTAATGCCTTTGTTGAGTCGGGAAAAGTTTGGGTAAAAGCTTTTTTATACTGTGGCAGTCCGTCTATCTGCAATACAGTTTTTTTCTCTTGCCCAAAAACTAACTGTACCGTTGCTATCGAAAATACGAGAAAAAGAGACCAACGCATTAACAAAGGAAACAATTATTTCAATGAATTATCAAATGTATATCATATGCCAAGGCACCTGCTAGTATATAATCTTTCTAAACGCTTTTAGGCATCCCATTTGCACCATTTAGACTTTAAAACAAATATTCACTTCTAAATAAACAGCAAGATGAAAAGAATATCAGACCAAATGGAAGATTTGCTAAACCGCCAAATGACCCGCGAAGCCTATCAAGCGCAGGTTTATCTGGCTTACGGTGCTTGGGCAGAAGCAAACAGTTTTCCGGGGATAGCAACTTTCTTATACGGACATATGCAGGAAGAACGCGAGCACATGTTCAAAATTTTAAAATATATTTTGGACCGGGGCGGCGAAGTAAAAGTAGAGGCTTTAAACGCCGCGCCGGCCTGCCCTACTAATATTGGCGACTGCCTGCAACATATTCTGCAGCACGAGATAGAGAACTCTAAACAAATTGATAAAATTGTAAGGCTTGCGCATGATGAAAGCGATTGGGCTACTTTTAACTTCGGTCAGTGGTTTGTTCAAGAACAAATTGAAGAAGAAACTTTAATTAATGGTGTTATTGATAAATACAATTTGGCATCAACCCAGATTGGTGGTAACCATAATTTATACGAGTTTGATAAAGACTTGGCTTCCGCATCGCAAGAAGCAACCACCGCACGCGACGAAACTTTAGAATAAGTTGATCATAAAGCGGGCGAAAGCCCGTTTTTTAATATTAGATTGGTTTTTTATATTTGAGTATGAATGTTAAAAGCACGCAACATCTTGCGTCAAAAGCGGACCTTGCACACGCCAAAACAGATATGATTAAGTGGTTTGTAAGTCTGTTTATTACTTTGGCTTTAATGGTAATCGGCCTTTATTTTAAATAGGTTTAAGCAATTTCTTAGCTTTGCCGCATGGCCGGCATTTATATACACATCCCTTTTTGCAAACAAGCTTGCCATTACTGCGATTTCCATTTTATCACTTCTTTAAAACGCAAAACAGAACTTCTAGATAGCGTCCGCAAAGAAATTAGCCTCCAAAAAAACTACCTCCAAAACCAAACCGTAGAAACCATTTATTTTGGTGGCGGAACCCCCTCTTTGCTTAGCGCAGATGAAATAAAAAGTTTATTAAGCGATATTTACTCGGCCTTTAATGTTTCCGGAAATCCAGAAGCTACTTTAGAGGCCAATCCCGATGATTTAAACGCCGTTAAGCTGAAAGAACTACACAACGCCGGGATAAACCGATTAAGTATAGGTGTGCAATCTTTTTTTGATGAAGATTTAGTTTGGATGAACCGGGCGCATAAAGCGCAGGAGGCAGAAGCATCTATCAAACGCGCACAAGACATCGGGATTGAAAACATTAGCGTCGATTTGATTTATGGATTCCCTTTGCTGAGCGATGAGAAATGGCAACATAACATCCAAAAGCTCATCAACTTTGAGGTGCCGCATATCTCTAGCTACAGCATGACGGTAGAGGCACGTACAGCACTGGCCAATTTTATCCGAAAAAAACAACAAAAAGCAATGGACGATGCGCAAAGCGCGCAACAGTTTAGCTATTTAATAGACGCGCTTAAGCAAGCGGGTTTTGAGCATTACGAAATTTCTAATTTTGCCAAGCCCGAACGCTATTCGCAACATAATACCAATTATTGGCTCGGCGTGCATTACTTGGGCTTAGGCCCTTCGGCACATTCTTTTAACGGCACTAGCCGGCAGTGGAACGTGGCAAACAATGCGCAATATCTATCGGCCATAGCCGAAAACAAAATTCCTTTTGAATTAGAACTGTTGAGCAAAGCGGATGTGTTTAATGAATATGTGATGACTAGCTTGCGCACCCAATGGGGATTAGATTTGCAAAAAATAACCGCTGACTTTGGCAAAGCGGCAAAAGACAATTTATTGGCTGTGGCCGATGAATACCGGCAAAAAAACTGGCTGTTAATTGATGAAGATAAAGTAAAGCTAAGTGCCGAAGGAAAGCTTTACGCAGATTTAATTGCTTCGGAATTATTTATAACGGAAGATGGATTTTAAAAATAAAATTGTTTGGATCACGGGCGCTTCATCTGGCATTGGCGAAGCTTTGGTGTATTTGCTAAATGAGCAGGGCGCCAAACTGATTATATCCTCGCGTCGCTCCGGCGCTCTGTACGAGGTCAAGCAACGCTGCCGCAAAAACCCGCTAGACGTGCACGTTTTACCTTTAGATTTAGCGCAAGCGGACACTTTAACTGCTAAAGCCGAAAACGCCTGGCGCATTTATGGCGCCATAGACATTTTAATTAATGCCGGTGGCATCAGTCAGCGCGGCACCGTGCTAGAAACTGCCGCAACCGTAGAACAGCAGATTATGAACGTAAACTTTTGGGGCACGGTAAACCTTAGCAAAGCTATTTTGCCCAAAATGCTGCAACGCAAACAAGGGAATTTAGTAGTGATTAGCTCGGTAGTTGGAAAATTCGGAACGCAGTTCCGCAGCACCTATTCGGCATCAAAACATGCTTTACATGGATACTTTGATAGCCTACGTTGCGAAGTTTATGACCAAGGCGTTTCTGTAAACATCATTTGCCCCGGTTTTGTAAAAACTAACGTGACTATAAATTCTTTAACAGCGCAGGGAGAAAAACACAACCACATGGACGAAGGCCAAGAAAACGGCATAAGCGCCACCCAATGCGCCCATGAAATATTAAAGTCCGTTGCCAAAAACAAAGAGGAAACCTTAATTGGTGGAAAAGAAACTTACGGCGTTTATTTGAAACGTTTTTTTCCGGGCTATTTTTCTAAAATGATTCGAAAACGGAAAGTGGTTGGTTAGGGATTAGTTGGTTAGTTGTTAGTTTATTGGGAGTTTTTTTTGGTCAAGTCTATGAATTACAAATCAACATTGCGCTTTTATCCCATCTTATCTCCCTCTCCTTTAGAGATGGATGGGGCGAGGCTCCCTTTTTACGAAATTTGCCTCGATAAAAATCTGCTTAATCATCGGGATTTCCGATTTGATGCGGTTTTCTAAACGCTGGATCACTTTAGCAAGTTCGGATGCGCGCAGGTGTTCTTTAAACTGAATATCAAGTGCCAACAAAACTTCATCTGGCCCTAATTGCATGGTTAAAGGCGGACGTAGCTGCTCAACATCTTCATCTGCATTTACCAACTGCTTCACGCGTTCAATTTGCGCTTTGTTTGCGCTTTCGCCAATCAATAAATTGCGACTTTCAATAACCAAAGCTATCGCTACAAAAGCCAGTAGAACTCCAATTAAAATAGAGGCAAGGCCATCAATACGCGGATCATTAAAATAGTGGCTTAAAAAAACGCCGGCACCGGCCAATAACAAACCGCATAAAGCGGCGCCATCCTCATAAATCACCACAAAAAGAGAAGGGTCTTTGCTTTGCCTCAATTTGCTAAAAAACTGCCCTTTGCCTTCTAACTTTAGAAACCCGCGAATAGCTACGATAAAAGATGCGCCCTCAAACAATATGGCAATGCAAAGCACTACGTAATTCCACAGCGGATCGGTTAAAGTTTCAGGGTTTTTAATGTGCAGCACGCCTTCATAAACAGACATGCCTCCGCCCAAACCGAAAATTAAAACGGCCACAATTAAGGACCAAAAATACAACTCTTGCCCGTGCCCAAATGGATGGTTTTCATCTGCCGGGCGCCGACTCCGTTTTATGCCTACCAACAATAAAATTTGATTGCCAGAATCTACAGCACTATGGATTCCTTCTGATAGCATAGAAGAACTGCCGGTAATGGTTGCGGCAATAAATTTGATGATGGCAATGCCAATGTTTGCGGCTAAAGCCGCGTAAATGGAAACTTTGGAGCTGGAGGTCATGGCATTATTTTAACACATGCAATGCCAGTTTGCCTCAAGATTCAAAAGATTATGCTTTTCAACAAGCTGCTAAACGTTTAATCAGTACGAAATTGCAGGCCTGATGCAGTTGTACCCCGAAATGATTTTTAAAATCGGGAAGTGTGTTGATTTTAAGCAAAAGTCTAGCTCCCAATTCTTGCCACCGTTTCTTCAACCGCCTTTACTTGCTCGTCAAATTTGGCTTTTACCTCGGCAGGTGCATTGTCCCTATCGTCTTTTTTTACCTGCAAAACATTGGCTAACATGGCATTCACGTATTTATCAACGTTATAACGTTTAAACTGTTTCGCCATCCGTTCCAGTTCTGCCAGGCCTTGCTTAACATATTCGGTGTTTTGCACGTTCATCAGTATGCTTGCCAAACCCGGAATTAGCTCAAACTGTTGTTGCGTGCCGGCGTCCATAAAAGATTGGTAAACGTAAGGAAATTCCGCATCGGCACCTTGCACGCCGTAAATGTTTACAATGGCATTTACCAAAGGTCCTTTGCTGTCTTTTTGTAGATTCACGGCAATGCCTTTTGCTTCGTCCATGTCCAAAGCTGCTATCGCCTCTAAAGCTGCGCCTTCCACCGCATAGGACGGGTTTTTAACAGCCTCGCGGTATAATGGCAGGTATGTTTTATCTTGCAGGTTTGATAATGACGCTATAGCCGCCGCTTTAACTAAAGTGTTGCTGCTATTTTTAGCCAAATCTAAAATCACGGGCAAAACCTGTTGTTTCACCTCAGCATCTACCAATTTTAAATTGTGTATGGCTTCAATCTGCAAGCCGGGATAAGCATCTTTTAACGCTGCAATCAAAATAGCACGTGCGGTTTTGCTTTTACCATCGGCTATAGCTGCGTTAATGGCCTCTAAACGATCTACATACAAAGGCGCATTTTTGTACTGAAACTCGTATTCGGCCATAGTTTTTGCATCCGTCTTCTCCATCAGCAAAATTTTATCGGCATCTACGTTTACCAAATCTGGCTTGGCATTTAGCTTAAAGCTGATGGAATCCGCCTTCGCATTCATCCAAATTTGCTTGCGCGATACTTTTCCGCCCTCGTAAACATCAATTTTGATGGGTAAAATGAAGGCATCGCTATCTTGCAATTGCTTAAGATAAACCGTTTGCGTTTTGCTTTGCGCGTCCCATTTATAGCTGATATCCATTAACGGATGGCCCGCCCTAAAATACCACTGGTTAAAAAACCAGTTTAAATCTTTTCCGCTCACTTGTTCAAAAGCCAGGCGCAACTGATGAGCCTCACCCGTACCTAAGGCATTAGCCGTCAGATACAGGTTCAATCCTTTGAAAAAAGCATCCTCGCCCAAATAATTGCGTAACATATTTAAAATACGTCCGCCTTTTTGGTAGCTCACCACATCAAACATGTCTTCTTTATCGGCATAATAAAAACGTACCAAAGGTTTGTTTTTAGCATCGGGCGATAACAAATAAGATCGCATCGACTCGTAATTGTGCTTGTCTCCGGCATCTTTACCTTTGTCATGCTCTAGCCACAGGGTTTCGCTAAAATCAGCAAAAGACTCATTTACAGTCAAATTGCTCCAGCTTTCGGCGGTAACATAATCGCCAAACCATTGGTGAAAAAGCTCGTGCGCAATCACCTCTTCGCCATTGCTTCCGTCTAAAAGCTCGCGCTTGGTTTGTTGCACAAAAGAGCCATGTAAGGTTGCGGTAGTGTTTTCCATGGCACCACTCACGTAATCGCGCACTACAATTTGGGCATATTTATTCCAAGGATAAGCTATGCCCAACTTGTCGGCAAAAAAATCAATCATTGCCGGTGTTTTACCAAAAATATCTTTAGCGTAAGGCGCGTAGGCCGGTTCCAGATAATAATCTACCGGGATGTTTTTGTATTTGTCTTTATAAACTTTAAAATCGCCAACGGCCATCATAAACAAATAAGGCGCGTGCGGTTTATCCATTTTCCAGGTATCTGTGCGGGTGCCGTTATTGTTGCTGCGTTGGCTAACTAAGGCACCGTTAGATAAGGTAACGTATTTTGCAGGCACCGTCATGCTGATTTCTTGCGTGGTTTTTTGGTTGGTTTTATCAATAGTGGGGAACCAAACCGAAGAACTTTCTGTTTCGCCCTGCGTCCATATTTGCACCGGCTTTCCGGCTACGCTACTGTCGGGATTTATAAAATACAAACCTTTGGCATCTGTTATGGCTGCGCTTCCTTTTACTTTAAGCTCATTAGGCTTTGCAGTGTAGGCAATGTAAACGGTGTACTTTTCGGCTGCGGTATAGGTTTTTCCCAATTTAATTTTAAGCTGCAAACTGTCATAACTGTACTTTAACGGACTGTTAAGGTTGCCGTTAACTATCGATACGTTTTTAATATCCATGCCCTTGGCATCCAAGGTAAGTGAATCTGTTGCGTAAAAATGCGGTTGCAGCGTTATCCAAGCTTTACCATGTAGGTAGGCTTTCTGGTAATCAAAACTCACGTCTAATTTAGTATGCACCAAATCATTAATCTTTTCTGCCGTGGCACGGTAAATTGCTAACTGAGAATCTTTAGCCGCAATTTCGCTTTGCGCGGATACAGTAGCAAAAGAAAATAACAGGCCAACAAATGCCAAAGCAGATTTTAAACGGGACATAAAGGATGTTTTTATTGCATTAAACTTTGATACAAAGTAGTGTAAAATTGTGCGATATCATTAAATTTATCAATTAAAAATTCTGATACAATAAAACCAACGTGTTAACCATCAAGCGTTTTTTATTTACAAACCTTACGCAAAACTCACCCCCCGCTTTATTCCCAGCTATTTTTAAAAATATCTTATTTAATTTTTTAATTGTCACAACAACACTTACATTTACGCAACAAATAAATTATGTCTCAAACCTCAAAATACATTAGGCCTTTAGTAGCGGTAGATTGCCTTATTTTCGGTTTCGAAAATCAGACACTTAAAGTATTGCTTATCAAAAGAAAACTGCAGCCTTACCAAAATGAGTGGAGCTTGATGGGTGGCTTCTTAAAAGATAAAGAATCTGCAGATGAGGCCGCCTCCCGTGTTTTAAAAGAGCTTACCGGCTTAGAGGGGATTTTTATGGAGCAGATTGCCACATTCAGCAAATTTGACCGCGACCCTGCCGAGCGTACCATCAGCATCGTTTACTCCAGCTTAATTGATATTAGTAAATTTGAGGCACAGCTGAACCACGCTTATGAGGCACACTGGTTCAAAGTTGATGAAATTCCGGCCTTAATTTTCGACCATGAAGAGATGGTTGCCGTTGGCCGGGATTATCTGAAGAAAAAAGCCGCTTTACAGCCGATATTATTTGAGCTGTTAGGCGAGAAATTCACCATCCCACAAATCCAACAGCTTTACGAAGAAGTTTTTGAATCCAGTTTTGACAAACGCAACTTTAGCCGAAAACTTTTAGGCAGCAAGCTTTTGCACAAACTGAACGAAAAAGATAAAAGCGGCTCAAAAAAAGGCGCTTTTTATTACGAATTAGATAAACAAACCAATCATTATAATTTCAATACGCTTTTAACGCTGGCTTACAGCCAGCTCTAAAAACACCAAAAATGGCAGACAAAAAATATGTAATCGGGGTAGATTACGGTTCAGATTCGGTACGTTCTGTAATTGTGGACAGCGCCAACGGCGAGGAAATTTCATCGGCCGTATTTTATTATCCGCGCTGGAAAGCCGGTAAATATTGCGACCCGTCTCAAAGCCAATTCCGTCAGCATCCCTTAGACTATACCGAAGGCTTAACAGAAACCATCCGGCAAGCGGTGGCAAAAAGCCCCGAAGGCATCGCCGATAAAATTGTGGCCATCTCTATTGACACCACCGGATCAACCCCGGTTGCCGTAAATGAGCAAGGTGTGCCTTTGGCTTTACTGCCACAATTTGCAGAAAATCCCAACGCCATGTTTGTGCTTTGGAAAGACCATACCGGCGTGCAAGAAGCGGCAGAGATAAACCAACACGCCACAAAATTCGACACCAATTATTTGGCTTATTGTGGCGGCATATACTCGTCGGAATGGTTTTGGGCTAAATTTTTACATATATTAAGAAGCGACGCCGCCGTTGCCGAAAACACCTACACTTGGGTTGAGCAATGCGATTGGTTGCCGTTTTTATTAACGGGAGGCAAAAATGCCAAAGATATTATGGCCAGCCGTTGCGCCGCGGGGCACAAAGCTTTATGGGCCGAAGAATTTGGCGGTTTGCCACCAGAAGAATTTTTCACTTCTTTAGACCCTATTTTAGCAGGCTACCGCGATAAATTATTTGCAGAAACTTATACATCAGACCAAAAAGTAGGCAACCTATCTGCCGAATGGGCAGAAAAATTAGGATTAAGCACTGACGTTGTGGTTGGTGTAGGTGCTTTTGATGCGCATTTTGGCGCCGTTGGCGGGCAGATTGAGCCTTATTACCTGAGTAAAGTAATGGGGACATCCACCTGCGATATTTTAGTAGCACCAAACCAAGACATGCAGGGCAAATTGGTGGCAGGCATTTGCGGACAGGTAAATGGCTCGGTAATTCCCGGTATGGCTGGTTTAGAAGCGGGGCAATCTGCCTTCGGCGATGCCTATGCTTGGTTTAAAAACTTGCTATTATGGCCTATCCGTAACATCGTGGCCGAAAACCCAAATGCTGAAACAGATGCTTTGCTAAATAAAATTGAAGAACAGCTGATTCCGGTTCTGGCAAAAAAAGCAGACCAACTCCCTTTAACAGAAAAAGACGAATACGCCATTGATTGGTTAAACGGCCGCCGTACACCAAACGCCAACCAGATGTTAAAAGGCGCGTTTTTCGGGTTGGATTTAGGAACCGATGCTGTAAAAATGTTTAAAGCTTTGGTAGAGGCCACCTGTTTTGGAGCTAAAAAGATTGTTGATCAGTTTATCCAGCAGGGCGTACAAGTAGAAGGTTTAATTGGTTTGGGAGGCGTGGCAAAAAAATCCCCTTACATTATGCAAATGATGGCCGATGTGATGAACAGGCCTATCAAAATCCATAAATCAGAACAAACTTGCGCCATAGGCGCGGCCATGTTTGCCGCTACCGTCGCCGGAATTTACCCAAAAGTAGAAGACGCAATGAAAGCTATGGGCCAAGGTTTTGATGCAGAATACCATCCAAACCCCGAAAAAGCAAAAATATATGCCAAGCGTTATCAAACCTACGTGCAGGCCGGGGCATTCATTGAAGAACATTTAACTTTTCAAAAATAAATGAACTATAAAGACATAAGAGAAGAGGCTTACGAAGCCAATATGCAACTGCCAAAATTGGGCTTGGTTTTATTTACGTTTGGAAATGTAAGCGCGGTGGACCGCAATAAAGGCGTTTTTGCCATTAAACCTAGTGGTGTACCTTACGAAGAACTCTCGCCAGAAAAAATGGTGATTGTAGATTTTGACGCCAATACCGTTGAAGGCAACTTACGTCCATCATCAGACACTAAAACACACGCCGTTTTATATAAACATTGGGATAGCATAGGTGGCATTGTACATACGCATAGCACCTACGGAACGGCTTGGGCGCAAAGCTTAAGAGCGATCCCGATTTACGGGACCACCCATGCCGACCATCTTACCGTTGATATCCCTTGTGCGCCACCAATGGAAGACAGCATGATCAAAGGAAATTACGAATATGAAACCGGTTTCCAGATTATGAACCATTTAAAAGCTGAAAACTTAAGCTATAAAGAAGTCGAGATGATTTTAGTGGGTAACCACGCGCCTTTTACCTGGGGAAAAACAGCGGCCAAAGCGGTTTACAACAGCGCCGTTTTAGAAACCTGCGCACAAATGGCTTTACTTACCGAGCAGATTGAAGGTAAAGTGGCACGCATGAAAGACTCACTTATCCGTAAACACTGGGAAAGAAAGCATGGCGAGGGAGCCTATTATGGGCAATAGTCAATTTTGAATGAGTGAAGGAGAGAATGGTGAATAGATTTAAAAACAACAATATTAGACAGATAACATAATGAACAATTTAAAACATTTAGAGGTTTGGTTCCTTACCGGTACGCAAAACTTATACGGCGATGAAACTTTAAAGCAAGTGACCGCGCACTCGCAAGAAGTAGCTAAATTTTTAGACCAAGCGCCAAACATCCCCGTTAAGGTGGTTTTTAAACCTATTTTAAAATCATCCGACGAGATTTACGACACCATCGCGCAAGCAAACGTGGCCGAAAACTGTATCGGTATCATCACTTGGATGCACACCTTCTCGCCGGCCAAAATGTGGATCAGAGGTTTGGGCATCCTTAAAAAACCGATGTTGCACCTGCACACGCAATTTAATCGCGACATCCCTTGGAGCACGATTGACATGGATTTCATGAACCTAAACCAAAGCGCACATGGCGACCGCGAGTTTGGCTTTATGGTTTCGCGGATGCGTATAGAGCGTAAGGTTGTGGTTGGTTTTTGGCAAGATGAGCAGGTTTTAGAAGAGATTAACGTTTGGACACGCGCCGCAGCCGGATGGCACGATTGGCAAGGTGCTAAATTTGTGCGCATAGGCGATAACATGCGTTTTGTTGCAGTTACCGAAGGTGATAAAGTGGAAGCTGAACTTAAGTTTGGTTTCTCTGTGAATACCCACGGCGTTGGCGATGTGGTTGCTGTAATAAACAGCATTGCACAGGCAGATGTTGATGCTTTAGTAAAAGAATACGAAGACAGCTATGTGTTGGCTTCAGAATTATTGGCCGGTGGCGCAAAAAGAGAGTCGGTAGTAGAAGCTGCACGTATTGAGCTGGGTATTAAAAAATTCCTGGTAGATGGAGGCTATAAAGGCTTTACAGATACTTTTGAGGATTTACATGGAATGGTGCAATTACCGGGCATCGCATCGCAACGTTTAATGCAACAAGGTTTTGGTTTTGCCGGTGAAGGCGACTGGAAAACCGCAGCCTTACTTAGAGCTTGTAAAGTAATGTCGACTGGTTTAGAAGGTGGAACTGCCTTTATGGAAGATTACACCTACCATTTTGACCCACAAAATCCGATGGTTTTAGGTTCGCATATGTTAGAGATAGACGCTTCTTTAGCTAAAGGAAAAGCTAATTTAGAGGTACATGAGTTGGGTATTGGCGGTAAAGCAGACCCTGCACGTTTGGTATTTAACGTTGCTGGCGGAAACGCGCTGAACGCTTCTTTGGTAGATATGGGCAACCGTTTTAGGTTAATTGTTAACGAAGTGGAGGCCGTTGAAGTAGAAAACGAACTTCCGAAACTTCCGGTGGCACGCGTACTTTGGAAACCTCTGCCCGATATGAAAACCGGTTGCACTGCTTGGATTTACGCGGGTGGCGCGCACCATACCGTTTACAGCCAATGTTTAACTACCGATTATTTTAGAGATTTTGCTAAAATGGCGGGTATCGAGCTAGTCACTATAGACGCAACTACAGAAATTAACCAGTTCCAAAAAGAGTTAAAATGGAGCGAGATTGCTTATAAATAATTTTATAGCTAACGCTATTAAAGGCTCCTGAACGCGATGTGTCCAGGAGCTTTTTTTGTGCTGGAATATCTATCTTTTATAAACTTATTATAGGGACTTTATAGGGGTGTTCTAGAGACTTTATAGGGAAAAACTCGAATAATGCCCTTAATTTGTTAAAAGCATAATATATGGGGCGCTTAAATCTCTTTTGGTTTATATAGCCTAATGTTACAATCCACAACTTTGTTTTATAAAGCTATCTGCTATATTTGTGAACGTGAAAATCATCAAAACCATATTCGCCAGCCTGTTGATATTAAGTATCGCTGCAAACAGCTTTGGTTTTGAACATTTTTTACCTAAAAACAAGATGGAGATAAATTGCAACATGACTTGTTGCGAGAAAGACCATCACGCTAAAAAGTCACAAGAAAAGCAAAGCCGCGATTGTTGCACCTCTAATTTTTGCAGCATGCCCTTTGGTTGTAGCTATTATGTGTTAAGCCGTTCAATTTTTTTAAAAAACCGCTATCACCAAATGGCAGTAAAACCAAGTGATAAAGCTGTTTATTTTGTATTAGATAAGTTTATAACCGATGTTTTTCAACCGCCAGAAACAGTTGATTATAATTGTTAGTCTGCCGGAAAACACGTTAAACAAATCATTTAAAAACAAAACATTAAAAAAATAATCATGAAAAAGTTAGCATTAAGCATATTCACCGCAGTAATTTTATTAGGTTCATCATCTGCATTTGCAGGTAACGGCGATGGTTGCTGCAAAAAAGACGCTACTTGCTGCAAAGCGAAGCAAGAGTGCTGCAAAAAATAATCTGAGAAATTTAGATTAGAAAAATCCCCCGATTGATGAACTCGGGGGATTTTTTTGTTGATGTTTAATGCAACCCCCTCCCACCACAAAAATTATCTTACCTTAGTCCAAAAGCTTTTGTTAAGTATCTTAATCCAGCATTCTTGGTTAACGTAACCTAAATCAAAGGCGCAACGTAAAACAAAAACGCTCATCAAATAAAATCAAACATGCAAAGCACGTCATTAGACGATCAGCTTCAGCCTCAAAAAATCATAATTACCGGCGCCAGCAGTGGCATCGGTTTTGAAGCTGCCATAGAACTATGCACCAAAGGCCACCAAGTTATCGCCATTGCGCGTTCTAAAGAAAAACTGCAAAATCTCAGAAAAATTTGTCTTGATCTTAACCCCGAGGCAGTGATTTTACCCGTAGTTTTCGACATTTTAAACGACGAGGAAACTGCGCTTGCCAACTTTGTGCAGCAACATTGGACTAAGTTTGATGTGCTGATTAACAATGCCGGCACGCTGATAAACAAAACATTTGACGAGTTGACCGAATTTGACATGGCCGAAATGTTCCAGAGCAACGTTTTAAGCCATTTTAGGATAATCAAAACGCTGAAACCGCTCTTACACCCTTCATCCCACATTGTGAATATTGGCTCTATGGGCGGTTTCCAGGGTAGCTCTAAATTCCCGGGCTTAGTGGCCTATTCAGCGAGTAAAGCGGCCCTGCATAATTTAACAGAGTGTTTGGCACAAGAATTTTTAGCAGACAAAATCAGCGTAAACTGCTTGGCATTGGGATCCGCACAAACGGAAATGCTAGAAAAAGCATTTCCGGGTTATCAATCGCCAGTAATGGCTTTTGAAATGGGCAAGTACATTGCAGATTTTGCCTTAACCGGCCACCGCCTTTTTAACGGCAAGATTTTGCCAGTAGCGGTAACCACGCCTTAAATAAAGTTATTATAGCTAGTAGCATACTAATTGCTTCATTAGCTAGAGAAACAGTTAAATTAAAAATGAAAAAGATATTTTTATTCCTAACGGCGATAGCTGTGTTGAGTGCCTGCACCAACGATAGCAAACAGCGCGATAACGAAGTTGAACAAGCGGAAGTGCCAAATACATCCGCACAGCCCGCAACTTTGTTCGACGTGCCATGGTCCGCCGTGCTAGATTCGGCCTCGCAAAAAATACAGATGACACAAACCAAAGAAGTGAAAACCGAGGATTTAAATTTGGCTAATGTAACGGAATCTATAAACCGCAAATACCCCGAAATCACCATTACGCAGCCTCGGCAAAGCCATGACACCGTTTACGTGAGCATCCCTAACGCGCAATACCTAACACAGGGCGCGGGCACGATGGGCGCCGAAATTTATTTGGCAGAAAGCACCTACTCTTTCACCCAAATTCCGGGCGTAACGTATGTGAACTTTGATTTTAAAACCGGCGACCATGCCTCACCGGGAACCTTTGACCGTACAAGTTTCGAGTTTAAGAAGTAAGTACCCAACATGCCAAACCAAAAACTTTACGATTTTATTGACTGTATCATTGGCCATAGTACAGATTTAATTTGCGTTTGCACGGATAATGGGGTCATCATTAAAGCTAACCAAGCCTTAGCCGACCAGGCGGGCTGCAGCAGCGCCGATTTAACCGGCCGGTCCATCGGAAAATTGTTTACACAAAATAACAAAACCTTAAATGACTTGCTTTATAGCCGGGTTATCGGTTTTGAAAATGAGGAAAGCTTCATCAGCAACATTAGGCAGAAAAACGGCCGTTTAATGTCTGTAACCTGGAGAATTTGCAAAATAGATGAGGTGCGGGTAATTAGCGGTACAATAACCAAAAAATACCGCAGCGAGATACAGGCCGACGAGCGTTTAAAAGCGATCATCGAAAATGCTTCCGATTGTTTTTTCATTTTAAACAGCAAACTCGATCTGATTTATCAAAACAAAGCAGCCTCTAAAAAATTCTCGTCGCCTAGTTTTGATGAAGACAGCAACATCTTTTTCGGGAGTTTCCCAGAAGAAACCAATGCTAAATTTATCGAGCATTTCAGCAACGCTTTCAATAGCCAGATCCGTTTAAAGTTTGTAGAATTTTCTGCGGTACTAAACTGCTGGTTTAGCATTGAGGTAGTGCCTTTGGGCGATGAACTCAATATTTTAGTTGACGATATATCGGACCGCATAATAGACCATAAGCTGAATGAGCTGGAGCTAAAAACCTTTGAGCTAAACCTTACCAAAAACTATGCTGTTGACGTAGTGATTAAGGATCTTTTAGAAGGGTTCGAAAGCATTTATCCTTCGTTAACCGGCGCCGTGCTTCAAATTGAAGATGAGCAGATGAATTTAATCTCTTCATCAAAATTGCCCGAAAATTACTTATCGCAATGGCGCAATCAAAAAGTGAGGATAAGTGAAGTTACAGATTCGGGTGTTGAATTTTTGAAGAAAGCAGTGATTTGCTACGATCTTGAAACTGATGAACGCTGGGTCAATTATAAAGAGCTGTTGTTGTGCCATGGCTTCCGCTCTTGTTGGACCTACCCCATACTAAGCAACAAAACAAAAGAGGTAATGGCGGTTTTTGCCGTTTACATCAGGGAAAATCGGATACCAACCGAGAACGAGTCGCGGAGTATCGCCAGGATATGCAACATCATAAAAATCATATTCGAAGATTTGAAGCAAGACAACGCCCTTTTGCAGATGAATAAACGCTACGAAATGGTGATACGCGCCACAAACGACGCTATTTACGACTGGAACTTGCTGAGCGACGAGGTATATTGGAGTGCCAACTTGCACACCATTTTCGGTTATACGCCGGAAGAAGCCCATGATACCAAACATTGGTGGATTAGACACATCCATAAAGACGACCGTGCCGAAACCATTAGGAGCTTGCGCGAATGCTTGAGAAAAAAAGAATCTGGCTGGGTAGCCGAGTACCGCTTGAAAGGCAAAGACGATGGTTTTAAATGCGTTTACAACCGCGGCTACATTTTGTACGACGATTTAGAGCGCCCGATTTCTATCATCGGAGCCATACAAGATGTTACGGCCTTAAAGGAGCGGGAAATAGAAATTTTGGAGCAAAACAATAAGCTTAAAGAAATAGCAAGGGTAAGCTCGCACGATTTACGCCGCCCCGTAACCAGTATCTTAGGTTTGGTAAGCCTGCTAAACAAAGACGATTTTACAAACGAAAGCAACCGCGACGTAATTGATTATCTGAAACTGGCCACTCAAGAGCTGGACGATGTGATTCATAGCGTTGTAAATAAAACCCTACAGGATAAAAGCTTTGAGACTAGCGGTTTAGCTCACCCTTCTGCCGAGCAGAAAAACAGCTTTAGAGTAGCATTAGAAGAAGAAATGAAGGGCCAAAGTGTAAAACTAAACTCAAATTAGATATAGCATACACAGTTATCTGCACCTTAAAAAATAATGCGCCTAACAAAGAATTTTTAGGAAGGCGCATCATTTATTCTCGGCCCTACTTTCTACCCAGCATCAAAAGTTCGTTCACCAATATTTCGGTATAGTAGCGTTTAATGCCGTCTTTATCGCTGTAATTACGCGTTACCAATTTGCCTTCAATGGCAATTTCACTGCCTTTGTCAAGGTATTTAACCGCCACGTCGGCCTGTTTGTCCCACAGCACCAGATTATGCCATTGTGTATCTTCCACCCGCTCGCCTTTATCGTTACGGTAGCTATCACTGGTGGCCAAACTTAGCTTCGCCAGTTTTTTGGTTTTGGAGATTTCCTTTAGTTCTGGCGCTGCGCCTAAAAATCCGATTAAACGTACAGAGTTTCTTAAATTGTTCATGATGTTAAAAATTAAATTGTAAATGTTGTTTAACGAACAGTTGCCACCGTGGCAACCGACAAGACAAAGGTGCAGCAGTGAGATGAACTTAGCCGTATGTTAAACATTTATATCCGTGTATAAACGGGTATAAACGGATAAAATAGGGTGCAGAGCGTTGAGAGCTTGTTCAGTTTGGAAAGCAGCAACAATATGAAGGGTTAATTTTAAATCTTTTTTTTGAAAGCTATTTATATAATTATCAACACGTCTGCTTTTAAAGAAAACTACCTCTGCGTTTTGAATAAAAAATATTACTTTTATTGAGATGATTTGCTGAGTTCGCGGGAGATGATCTTTGGAAAGGAGGGGGATTGCGCAAATATCTTAGTTACCTGCCATTATAACCTGAACAACGAAAAAAATCGAATCAAAAAATGACTAAATGCCCAAAATGCGATTCAGCCTTATCTGAAGTTGATAAAAAGTTTGGTACTCTATATTCTTGCAATAAGGAAGGATGTTATCATGAGGAATTTAATTATTCAAAAAATTGTTGTAATGACCAATTCTTAAAACCAGTAAAAGTCTATAAAGACGAATTTGATATTCATATTGAACCAAATAAGTTTACTGTTTATAATCAATGTCAGACCTGTGGGAAAAAGGTAGGAACGGCGCTTAAAAAAGCAAATTTTCAAGAACATGATTTACCTTTATTTAATGAAAATCTAGTTAATGAAAGTGAATCTGAAAGAATTGATTTACGAAAGGAATTGACAGAAATTGATGAAAGGAAAAAGAGAGCAAGACACGATGATTTTTGGGATGATTACACAGAATATTTGAAATCTGAAAGATGGAAAAGCATTAGAGAAATAGTATTAAGGAGAGACAATTATAAATGTCAATCTTGCCTCACCGAAGATGCAGTAGAAGTTCATCACACAATTGGGCATTTTAGAAAAAACGAACCAATTTTTTCACTATTCTCGGTCTGTAACAGATGTCATATAATAATAACTGAAATAGAAAGAGGTGGTCACCGAACAGCAGAAAAAATAATCTATCAATTTGAAAAAGAAAAAAATAACGGCAGGTAACCACAAATTTGTATTATAATGGCTGAACTGCTTTACGTTATTTCATCGCAATTAACTAAGTTTATACGGGCAGAAAAGTTTTTGCTTTCTAAGCCATTACAATACAAATTCGCCAATCGTTAGCTGTAATGCCACAAAAACACTGCAACAAAATATAATATGTACTTACAAAGATTAATTTTAGAAAACTTTAGAGGCTATAAAAATATAGAAATTGACTTTGTTGACAATTTAAATGTTTTAATTGGTAAGAATGATATTGGAAAATCTACGATACTTGAAGCATTAGATATTTTCTTTGGCGAAGACAAAATAAAAATTGATTATTCTGACCTAAATGTTTTTAATGGAAATTATATATCAATAAGATGTTGTTTTAAAGTTGACACTACAAAAGAATATTTGATAGACACAGATGTCAAAACAAATTTAAAAGACGAGTTTTTACTCAATGAAAAAGACGAATTAGAAATTAAAAAAACTTGGGATTGTAGTAAGGGAAAAATCACAGCAGCAAGTTTAAAAACATTTCTAATTTGTAACTATCCAAGTCAATATTCAAATAAACCTTTGCCAACAATTAAGATAGAAGAATTGAGGAAAGTTCTTGAAAAAGAGGATATTGCATTTGCTCTTTCGGAACTTCAAAACAACAATAAATTAAAAAATTTAGATAAAGGATTAGAAATTGGACCCTATGACCCAGATACGGATAAAAAAATTCCTGTTGATTTTGATAAACGTAAAAGAGCAGAAATCAGAAAAGCTATTTATAGCGTTTCTGATTTAACAAAAATCTCAACGATAGAAATGCCAATTGATAAAGAAGATGGCAAAAATATCTGGGAAAGCTTATCAAAAGATTTACCTCTATTCTTTTTATTTCAAGCTGATAGAGTTAATAAAGACACAGATAAAGAGGTTCAAGACCCATTAAAAATAATAACTAAAAGAGCAATAGAAACTGTTACCGATAAATTGGAAGAAGTAACAAAACTAATAAAAGAAAGTGCTGAAAAGATTGGTATTGAAACGATTGAAAAATTGAAAGAAATGAACCCAGACCTTGCAAAGGTTTTAAAGCCTGATGTTTCAACAAAGGCTTGGGATACAATATTTTCATTTTCATTTTTAGGAGATGACAATATTCCAATGAATAAAAGAGGAAGTGGAGTAAGACGACTTATAACATTAAATTATTTTCGTGCAGAAGCAGAAAGAAAAAATAAAGAAAACAAAAGCATTATTTATGCTATTGAAGAACCTGAAACCTCACAACATCCCGACCATCAAAATTTGTTAGTTACTGCTTTAAATGATTTGGCTCAAAAAGAAAATTATCAAGTAATTATTACAACACATTCACCTGAAATAGCTAAACAACTCAAAAATGAAAATTTAATACTAATTGATAAGAAAGACGGTGAAAATTATATAGTAAAAGACGAACAAAAATTAAAAGCAATTTCTAATACATTAGGACTTTCATCTTACATTGGAAAATTAGTAATTTGTTTAGAGGGTACAAATGATGTTAATTTCCTAACAAATTTGAATAATTTTATTCCTGAATTTAAAGAAATTATTGACTTAGAAAAAGAGAAAATAAAGTTAATTCCAATGGGTGGTTCTAGTTTGATTAATTGGGTTGATAAAGAATATTTAGAAGGTTCAAATGTTATAGAATTTCATTTATATGATAAAGACGCTGACAATAAATACCAAAGTTCAATTGATAAAATAAATGAAAGAAATAATTCATCAAGAGGGATTTTAACAAAAAAAAGAGAAATGGAAAATTACATTCCAGCTTGTTTATATGAAAGTGAATTTGAAATAGACTTAAAAGACATTGAAGATTGGGATAATGCAGACATTGGACAAATAGTAACAAATAAAGCAAAGAAATTTAATGACGAAAAAATAGTAAAATCTATAGCAAATGGTAAGCTTACTAAACAAATTACCAAAGAACATTTAATAGAACTAGACTGCTATGATGAAATAGAAAGTTGGTTTAAAATAATAAAAGAATTGAATGAAAAATAAGGCACTACAGCTAACAGACGTTTTGCAAAAGCGGGGGTTTCGTGCTTCTATGACAGTGAGTGCTAAATTCAAGGTTTGTATATCTAACGAAGTTCAGTGCTAAAAATCCCCGCCTTCGCAAAGCGGCAAAACGTTGTGCGTCATTATAACAAGACAACGGACAAAAATTAAACAGTAAAATATGGCAAATCCAAAAGATATTCTAGTATTAACAACGTCAACAATTGACGGACTTAAAGTGAAAAAATATTTAAGACCTGTATCTGCTCACGTTGTCGCAGGGACAAACCTATTCAGTGACTTTTTTGCTTCTTTCAGTGACGTTTTTGGTGGACGCTCGGGGACGTATCAAAAACAACTGACTTCACTTTACAATGAAGCGATAGAACGAGTGAAATATGTCGCATATGAAATTGGAGCGAATTGTATTGTAGGGCTAAGCATTGATATGGACGAAATATCCGGAAAAGGTAAATCTATGTTTATGTTGACGGCAGTAGGTACGGCCGTAATTATAGAAAAAGAAGTGGGAGAAAAAGTTTTGCCGAAATCAGATGAAAAACTTGAAAACGTAGGCGTGGAAAGGATTAATGTCTTGAGAAGTAAAAGGGCAATTATCGAAAAAGCTAATTCTGGTAGCCTGACACTCAATGAGGACATTTGGAATTTCATTACGACAAACCAAGTTGACGAAGTATTTCCATCTCTTTTAAATAAATTCCAAGATGTAATTACGAACGAACAAGTTTACCCAGGGACTACCGAAAAGTATTACAAATTATTTATTGGTTACATTGATGCATTGCCAGAAGATAAAAAAATCAATCTTTTATACAGCGGAGTTGCAGAACAAAATGAGCAAATAGCTATAAAACTCTCTTCAATAATAAAAGAGCTAAATCTTTTTGATTTTAATCAAAATATGGAACTATTAAAGAGTGAAAATTTTCAAACTCAAAAACGTGGCATTCGTGTAGTAATGCATGACAAGCCATTTTATGACAAACAAGACATTCAAGATTTGCAGAATATCAGAAAACATATTCAAGAGACTTTTACAGAGCGGGGTACACGTACAACAAAAAAACAGTTGTTATCATCAAAAGAAAAAGAAGTTTGGACTTGTGAATGTGGTAAGACCAATGATATAGACACATATTGTAGCGGTTGTGGACAAGACATTTACGGCTTCAAACAGAATGAAACAAAACCTAATACAGCAATCAATTATATTGAACAGAAAATCGATTTAATCACGGAGTACCTTAAATAACGAACGCACAACAGCAGCTACACGCAAGTGGGAGTTTAGTGCTTCAATGAAAGTGAAGTTCTTAATCAAAGTTCTGTACTTTTATTGAAGTTCAGTGCTAAAAATCCCCCCCAGCTGGTGCGAGCTTGCAGCTCGTTCCCTTTATTAAACACTAAATGAGCAGAAAGTATAAATTTTACAATAAAGAAGGACTGTATTTTGTAAGCTTTGCCACAGTTTACTGGCTTGATGTTTTTGTAAGAGATTTATATTTTGATAGGATGCTTGAAAGCCTGGATTATTGCAGAAAGGAAAAAGGCATGGAAATTTTTTGCTGGTGTATAATGCCCAGCCATGTGCACTTAATATTTCGGGCAAAGGACAATAACCCGGGAGAATTATTAAAGAGCCTGAAAACATTTACATCGAAAGCCTTACAGGCATCAATTGAAAACAATATGCAGGAAAGCAGGAGGGAGTGGATGCTATGGCTGATGCAGCGGGCAGGTACAAAAAACAGCAATGTAAAGAAACGGCAGTTCTGGCAACAGCATAACCATCCGATAGAATTATGGAGTGCAGAAGTAATAGACCAGAAAGTAAATTATATACATCAAAACCCAGTAGTATCCGGTTTTGTTACCGAAGCACACCATTGGAAGTACAGTAGTGCAATTGATTACAGTGGCGGAAAGGGAGTTTTAGCAATAGACTTTGTATAAAAGCAGAAAATAAACGAGCTGCAAGCTCGCACTAGCGGATGTTTTAGCAATAGACTTAGTATAAAGCAGAAAATGAACGAGCTGCAAGCTCGCACTAGCGGAG
>NZ_MBTA01000030.1 GCF_003609575.1 Pelobium manganitolerans
TTGAGGGCAAAAGAAAATAATAAAAACTACCGAAAAAAGGACTAGCCCTAGTGGCGATGAACGGAAAAAATTACGAGTAGCAGAAACAGCATCGGAAAGAATAGCTTACAACCAAAGACACCGCAAGAAAAAAAGAGATCGCCACAACCGCTTTCCAAATGCACAAGCCTAAGCCACGCGGTTTCGCGATGACGGCGTTAAAGGAGGCATTTCGCTCTATAAAACTCAAAGATAGCTACATCAATCCAACCTAACGCCCTCAGCTAACTGCCCTTTCAACAAAGCTGCACTTTCTGCCAGCTGAATAAATTCTGCCCGGTAGCCGTTTTCGTCAGTGCCTTTTGCCTCCTTAGCTGCATTGATTAGGTTCTTAAAACTCGCTTCTTGCTTAAATTCCGAATCGCGCATAAGCATCCCCAACTCGGCAACCGCAGCTGCAAATTTAAAGTCGGCACTTCCTATCTCCATTGCTCCTTTATCTGTTAAAACAGTGCTAAATTCTTGGCTTTTGTCTTCATCTGGCTTTTTATAGCGCAATTTAACGGTCAGCAATTCTTTGGAGGGTTTTAGCATGGCATTCTTCTGGTATTTTAAGCCCTCGTTTTCCTTTACAAACTCGCTTTTATATCCTTGCGGAATAATTTCGTACAAAGCCGTAACGGTATGCCCCGCTCCCATATCTCCGGCGTCTTTTTTGTCGTCTTTAAAGTCCTCTTTGTTTAACAGGCGGTTTTCATAACCAACTAGCCGATAAGCCTGCACTAGCGCCGGGTTAAACTCAACCTGCAGTTTTACATCTTTTGCTATCGTAAATAAGGTGGCGCCAAACTCCTTAATCAAAACTTTCTTAGCCTCATTTAAACCGTCAATGTAAGCGTAGTTGCCGTTCCCCTTATCTGCCAAAACCTCCATTTTGCTGTCTTTCAAGTTGCCCATGCCAAAGCCCAGCACGCTTAAAAAAACACCATCATTACGGTAACTTTCTATCAGGCGTTGCATCTCGGCATCGCTACTGGCGCCAATGTTAAAATCGCCATCTGTTGCCAAAATCACCCTATTGTTGCCGCCCTTTACAAAATTCTTTTTGGCGGTTTCATAAGCCAGCTTTATCCCTTCGCCGCCAGCTGTAGAACCGCCGGCAGATAAATTTGTTAAGGCGTCTTTAATTTTTTGCTTGTTATTGCCGTTGGTGCTAGGCAATACCAAACCTGCCGCACCGGCGTACACTACAATGGCTACTTTATCTTGCGGCCTTAACTGATCGCTAAGCAGTTTAAAAGATGTTTTTAAAAGTTCCAGCCTGTCCGGTCCTTGCATAGAGCCCGAGACATCAATCAGAAAAACCAAGTTGGAAGCGGGCAAATTTTCATTTTGGATGGATTTTGCCTTTAGCCCAACCCTTACCAAACGGTGATTGGGGTTCCAAGGCGCTGCCGCAACATCAGTAACAATATTAATTGCCTCGCCATTTTTGGGCTCCGGATAATTGTAATCGAAATAATTAATGAGCTCTTCTACCCGCACGGCATCTTTGGGAGGCAGTTGCCCGTTGCGGATAAACCGGCGGAAGTTACTGTACGAAGCTGCATCAACATCGATAGAAAAAGTAGAAAGCGGATCCGAGCTGGCATTTTTAAAGCCGTTTTCGTTGATGGCGCTGTAACTTTCGGTGTTAAAATCTTGCCTACTGTAAAGTGCCTGCCCCGTAAATCCGCGGACAGCCATCATATTAGAATTTTTGACCAACGCGTGCACATTGCCGTACCCTACAACCACAGTTTCTTCTAGTTTCTGCGCATCTGTACGCATCAATACGCGGGCGGTCTTTTTCCCGATGCTTACTTCTTTGGTCTGGTATCCTAAAAAACTAAAGACCAAGCTGTGCTCATTTTTGCTTACGCGGATGCTATAATAGCCTTTAGCATTGCTCAAGGTGTTAATTTTCGGATCCGATTTGGCTTTTACCGATACACCCACTAAAGGCGCGTTATCTTCTCCAAAAACAAAGCCGTTCACCAGTTTGGTGTCGTCTGTTTTATATCCGCTAAAAAGCAAAAAGATAAAACTTAAAAAGAACAGATTTTTCATATTGTTGTTTATTTGTTGCTGATGATGAAGCGGCGAGTGCTGTTAATGGTCACGTAAAAAGTTTAACAAGCATTTTACACCGCAAAAACAATTAAAGCATTTATGTCTTTTATTTTTGGTATGATGATGAGCCAAACAAACGTTTTCCATAAACTGTTTAATTATTTTTTTTATAATTGATGTAAATGGTTGCGTACCGCGAAACAAAAGAGGCTTTTTTACCCGATGAACATTTAGTAGCCGCCTATAAAAGTGCTGGCGATTTAAATGTTTTGGCTACGCTTTACAAACGGTATATGCCTTTGGTTTATGGCTTGTGCTTAAAGTATTATAAGCAAGAAGAATCTAGCCAAGACGCAGTAATGCAAATTTTTGAGCAGTTAATTACCAAGTTAAAAGTACACGATGTAACAAATTTTAAAAGCTGGCTGTACGTTTTAGCTAAAAACCATTGTTTAATGGAGCTGCGTAAAGGGGCTAAACATTATACAGTAAGTATTGATGATGCTTTTGTGGAATCAGACGGTTTGTTGCATCATGATGATAGGGCCGCAACAGAAGAAAAGCTATTGCTGATGGAGGCTTGTATGGAAAAATTGGTGGAAGAGCAACGCAAAAGCCTGCAGCTGTTTTATTTGGAGCAAAAATGTTATACCGAAGTGGCTGCGCAAACCGGCTACGACTTAAAAAAAGTGAAAAGTTATATCCAAAACGGTAAACGTAATCTTAAAATTTGTATCGAGAAGCAAAGTGAATAACGCACAGCACGATATTGAGCTAATTCGCAAGTACTACCAAGGCTTGTTGAGTCCCGCAGAGAAAAACCTGCTGGAAGCGCGCGCTTTGGACGATCCTTTTTTGCAAGATGCGATGGACGGTTTCGAGCAAAAAGGCGTGAATTTGGCGGATTTGCAGTCGCTGAACGAACGCTTAGAAAATCGCCTTAAAAAATCAAAACGCTTGGGCGCGGTTTGGGGCATTAAGCAATGGGGCATCGCTGCTTCAGTACTTATCGGCATCGCTGTGGCCAGCATTTATTTAAAGCAAATGCCAAAAAACGAGACCATCGCGCTAAACGAGGTCCAACAAAAAGAAGATATTCCGCAAGAAGAAAAAGCGCGTATACAAACAGAAAGTAACGACAGTATAGATATTAACCCGGCAACTCAGCAACCAGAACTGCTTGCGGAAATCAGGAAAAAACCGATCAGCCAAAACAAACCTAATGCTTTTGTGCCCGAGGAAGATGTGATTGTAGAACCTTTAGGCACGGGTGTAGTTGCAACAGAACCGGATCAGCCTCAACTGATGGCCAGCAACATCGCGCCAGGCACTACGGCTATCAAAAAAGAAGTAAGTAGCACCGAGGGTATGGCCAGCCCGGGATTACTAATGGCTAAGCGCGCATTCAGAAATTCAACGGATTTTTCTGTGAATGTGTTAAAAGGCAAAGTGGTGGATGAAACCAACCACGCCCCACTTCCTGGCGTTTCCATCACCAATTTAGCTACCGGCAGTACCACGCAAAGCGATGTAAATGGCAATTTTAGCATCCCAGCGCAAAACAATACCGATTTAGAAATAAAGTTTTTGGGTTATAATACCAATAAACTTAAGAAACTAAGCCAAGATTCGGTAGTTGTTGCTTTAACGCCAAGTCAAAACGCTTTGGCAGAAACCGTAGTGGTTGGCTATGGCGCGCAAACAAGAGAGGATATTGCCGCTAAGCCATCTGTAGGCTGGAAACGCTTTAAAAACTATTTGGATTTGCAGGCCGCGGAAAGTAATTTAGGAAGAGGAAAAGTGGAACTGCAGTTTTTAATAAGTCCCAATGGCGAGCTTTCTGATTTCAAAATTTTAAATACATTTTCTGCAAGAGCAGGCGTCGCCGCCATCAATTTTATTAAAAATTACAACGGCGGCTGGACAGGTTCAAGCGATGGGCTTGCCCACAAAGCCACCATAAGTATCAGATTTAAATAGCGAGTATCGTTGTCTATTATCCGCGTAGAAAAGCCTGTTGAACGGAATTCTATCTGCGATAGCATAAAAAATTATGAGAAAATTATTGTTCATTATCCCGGTCATTTTGTTATCCTGTACACAAAACAAAAAAGAACAAAAAGCAGAAGAAGCTAAGGCCGTGCAAACCGGCAAAGACCCACACTCATTTTCTAATCCCGAGGAGGCAGTGGTAAACCATTTGGATTTAGACCTGAAAGTGGATTTTGCCAAACAGCAAATTACAGGCATTGCAACGTGGACCATTCAACATCTTAAAAATGCTGATGAAATTGTATTTGATACGCAAGATTTAACCATCGATAAAGTGACGCTTGATGAGGATAGCACGGGTGTTTTCTTCGCTTTAGGCGATAAAGACCCTGTTCTGGGGCAAGCGCTAAGCATCCCAATAACAAACCAAACCCAAAAGATAAAAATTTATTACAGCACAGCAAAAAGTGCAGCGGCATTGCAGTGGCTTAATCCGCAACAAACTGCGGGTAAACAGCAGCCTTTTCTGTTTACGCAATCGCAGGCTATATTAGCCCGCAGTTGGATACCAACGCAAGACAGTCCGGGGATACGCTTTACCTATACTGCAAATGTGGAGGTGCCAAATAACTTGCTGGCATTAATGAGTGCAGAAAACCCGCAAAAAAAATCGGCCGACGGAAAATACAAATTTGTACAGCCACATCCTATCCCTTCTTATTTAATGGCCTTGGCGGTAGGCGACATTGCGTTTAAAGCCATTGACCAAAGAACAGGAGTATATGCTGAGCCCGTAATGCTGAGCAAGGTAGCCTACGAGTTTGCGGATATGGGCAAGATGGTGAATGCCGCCGAAAAAATGTACGGTGATTACCGCTGGGGACGCTATGATGTGCTGGTTTTGCCTCCTAGCTTTCCGTTTGGCGGTATGGAAAATCCGCTGTTAACTTTTGCTACGCCAACCGTTATTGCCGGCGACCGCTCTTTGGTGAGTTTGGTTGCACATGAGTTGGCACACAGCTGGAGCGGGAATTTGGTAACCAACGCCACTTGGAATGATTTCTGGCTGAACGAAGGCTTTACCGTGTATTTTGAACGACGCATTATAGAAGCACTTTACGGTGCAGATGAAGCTAAAATGCAAGAAGTGTTGGGCTACCAAAGCTTGATGGAAGGCATTAAAGAAATGGGCGATAAAAATCCGGACACCCGTTTAAAAGTTGATTTCACCGGTCGCAACCCCGATGATAATGTCTCAGACATTGCTTATGAAAAAGGGTATTTCTTCTTAAAAACGATTGAGCAAGCCGTAGGCCGCCAGAAATTTGATGCTTTTTTGAAGGATTATTTTTCGCGCCACGCTTTTAAAACCATTGATAACGATACTTTCTTAAACGAGCTGAACCAGCTTTTGATTAAAGGCGACGAGAAACTAAAAAAACAGATAGATTCTTATGCTTGGGTTTATCAGCCCGGTTTGCCCAAAGAATTTAAAGCGCCAAGCAGTTCGGTTTTTAACAATATTGATTCTTTAACCCAGCAGTTTTTAGCTACAAAAAACGCCGGCGGTTTAAGCAAAAAGATAACCTCTACTAACGAAAAACTGTATTTCATTCATAAATTACCTGATAATGTAGGTCAAGATGCGATGAAGTTAGTAGACGCCGAGTTCAATTTTACGGCTTCTAAAAATGCGGAGGTACAATGTGCTTGGTACGTGCTGGCCGTAAAAAACAAATACGAGAAAGCTTATCCGGCAATCAAAGAATTTTTAACAGAAGTAGGCCGCCGCAAATTTTTGATGCCGATTTATAAAGAACTTGCTAAAACGGCGGAGGGTAAAAAATCTGCAAAAGAAATTTATAAAAATGCGCGTGCAAACTACCACTCTGTCTCTTACAATAGTATAGATGATTTGCTTGAATAAAAGACGGAATTTATTTGTAAAATAAAATTTTGCTTTAAAAAGCCTTTAAGACACCTATTTGATGCCAACTTTTATTTTTACGTAAATCTGCAGTTTTTGGGGATTTATTGCCCCGTTTAGAAACCTATTTTACCCAGTCTTCGTATAAACCTCTAATGCACACCTGCATGTATTAGAGAATATTAATGAGGACTTTGTTAACGTTATTGCTTTGCTTTTTGACGCTTGGGCTTTTTGCGCAACAAAAAGCGATGTATTCGCAATATATGTTTAACACCTTGGCCATCAACCCTGCTTATGCTGCTTTAGACGAATCGTTAACTTTCACCGCTTTAAGCCGGCACCAGTGGGTAGGTTTTAAAGGTGCACCTAATACGCAAACCATCTCTGTGCATAGCCCAATCGGCGAAAGCAATACTTTTGTAGGAGGTATCCTGATAAACGATCAGATTGGGGAAGTTATCCGCGAAACCGGTGGAGACGTGAGTTTAACCCAACGTGTACCTGTTGGTTACGAGTCGTACTTTGCTGTGGGCGTTAACGCAGGCAGCAGCAACTTTGGGGCAACCTATTCCGAAAATTACCGCTTAAGCCCTGCTTCGGGCAGCGATCCTGTTTTTGAAGATTACAACGGTATGCGCATTAATTTTGGTTGGGGCGCCATGCTGTTTTCTGATAAGTATTACGTAGGTATTTCGGCGCCGCACTTTTTTTATAGAGATATTGGTTCTTTAGCAAAAAGTGCAAATAAAAGTGCTTATAGGCCACATTATATTTTACAGGCAGGCTATTTAGTTCAGGTAAATGATGGCTTAAAGTTTAAGCCTAACTTTTTAATAAAATATGTAAACGGCTCGCCAACGCAGTTTGATATTAATGCCAATTTTTTAATTAATGAAGTGCTTTGGTTAGGCGCATCTTACCGTTCTTTAGATTCTTTTGATGCTTTGGCCTCCGTATTTATTACTCCGGATTTGCAACTGGGTTATTCTTATGATTTTACAGCTACGCAACTGGCTAAGGTGCAAAAAGGTTCGCACGAGATTGCTTTAAAATTTAGGTTACCTGTGAAAGGGAGAGACCACACGGCTTGCTATTTCTAGCGTTTACTCTACGCTTACCGTTAAACCTTCCTGCTTCAGAATTTTACGGTAAATTTCCATTTCCGTGAAAGAACCTTCTAATACCGCGCACTTACCTTCGTTATGCACGGTCCAGGCAATCTTTTCTGCTTGGTTCTCAGAGTAGTCAAGGTATTTCATTAAACAATGGATTACATGGTCAAAAGTGTTTACCTCATCATTCCACAATATTAAGCGGTGCACCATTTTTAATGAGGTAAGAATCTCATCTAAGGTAAAGGTTTCTTCTTGCGTTTGGGTATCGGCCATGTATCTCACACTTGTTGGATTTATCGCGCTAAAATTACAAAAAATCGGTAAAAGGGAGGTTTAATAAGCGCCCGAGCATTCTAATCAAACATTTAGGACCTCGCAGGCTTTCTCTGACGCCAGCTTCTCGGCGTTTTTCTTACTGTAATCGGTAGCGCTGGCAATTGCCTCGCCATCAACTAACACCTGCACAGAAAACAGTTTTGTGCTATCTCCGTCGGCATTTGCAATAGGTTCAAAAGCAATTTCTTTCGCCTGTCTTTGGCACCACTCTATCAGCTTACTTTTAAAGTTCACTTCTGTTAGCTCTAAAGTATGAATATCAATATGAGGTTTGATAATCCTTTCGGTAATGTAGCTTTTGGTAAAATCGTAGCCTTTATCTAAATAGATGGCGCCAATTAGGGCTTCAAAAGCATCGCCTAGCAACGAACTTTGGTGCGAGCCCACGTTTACAGTCTTAGCATCAAAATCAATAAGCTCATTAAAGCCCAGCTTGCGGCCCAATTGGTTAAGGTTGGCCCTACGCACAATTTTAGAGCGCAGTTCGGTTAAAAAGCCTTCGTTTTTATAGGGGTAAAGTTTAAAAAGAACCTCGGCAATTACAGAGCCTAAAACGGCATCGCCCAAAAACTCTAAACGCTCATTGCTGCTTTTAGAACCATTTTTTAAAAGAACGGCCATTGATTTATGCCGGAATGCCATTTTATAAAGGGCAATGTTTCCCGGTACAAAACCAAGCAGGTTTCTCATCCTCTTTACAAATCCACGGTCGGGAGAAAGATGAAGTTTATAAATTTTTGATAAGGACATTCAACAAAAGCTGTGTGAACCTTGTGGGGCTAACAAAAATTCAAAAAACTAAGAAAAAGGCTGTTAACGCAACCTTATCCTTCAAACTTTTTGAATATTACGGAAGCATTATGGCCACCAAAGCCAAAGGTGTTTGACAATGCATATTTTACATCGCGCTTTTGGGCTTTGTTAAAGGTCAAATTCAATTTTTGATCTATAGCCGGGTCGTCTGTAAAATGGTTGATTGTTGGCGGGATGATTCCGTTTTTAATAGCCAAAATACTCGCAATAGATTCAATGGCACCGGCAGCGCCAAGCAGGTGGCCGGTCATTGATTTTGTTGAGCTGATGTTGAGCTGGTAAGCGTGTTCGCCAAACAAATCAACAATTGCGGTAGTTTCGCTAATGTCTCCTAATGGAGTAGAAGTACCGTGAACATTGATATAATCAATATCGGTGGTTTTTAAGCCAGCATCTTCTAATGCAGATTTCATTACCAATCTGGCGCCCAAACCTTCTGGGTGTGGTGCAGTAATATGGTTTGCATCGGCACTCATGCCCCCGCCTACCATTTCTGCGTAAATTTTAGCGCCACGCGCTTGCGCATGTTCTAAACTTTCTAAAATTATGGTTCCAGCTCCTTCACCGGCCACAAATCCGTCGCGGTCTTTATCAAAAGGTCTTGATGCGGTTTGTGGATCGTCATTACGGGTGGATAAAGCGTGCATCGCATTAAATCCGCCAATACCAGCCTCGTTTAATATGGCCTCAGAGCCGCCAGACACAATCACATCTGACTTACCTAAACGGATGTAGTTAAAGGCATCAATTAACGCGTTGGTAGAGGAAGCACAGGCAGATACGCATGAAAAATTAGGGCCACGCAAGCCGTATTTCATAGAGATATGTCCGGGTGCAATGTCAATAATCATCCTTGGGATAAAGAACGGATTAAGCCTTGGCGTACCATCGCCGTTGGCAAAATTCATAATCTCGTCCAAAAATGTTTTTAAACCGCCAATACCCGATCCCCAGATTACACCAATGCGGTTGGTGTCTAGTTTTTCAAAATCAAGCCCGGCATCAGCAACAGCTTCTGCGGTAGAAACTAAAGCATACTGAACAAATGGATCTATTTTCCGAGCCTCTTTTTTATCTAAATAGTCTTCGGCAACAAAGTCTTTAACTTCACAGGCAAATTTAGTTTTAAACTTTTCTGTGTTAAAGCGCGTCATTGGAGCGGCACCGCTTACTCCATTCACTAAGCCTTCCCAATACTCCGGAACCGTTTTCCCGATTGGAGTAAGCGCCCCTAATCCTGTAACAACAACTCTTTTCAGCTCCATTTATTCAATTAAGCAATAATTACTTTACGTTTTTTTCCAAGTAAGAGATAGCCTGGCCAACAGTACTGATGGTCTCTGCTTGATCGTCAGGAATTGCTACGTTAAATTCTTTTTCGAATTCCATGATCAGCTCTACGGTGTCTAATGAGTCAGCACCTAAATCGTTTGTAAAAGAAGCCTCTGGGGTTACCTCACCTTCGTCTACACCTAGTTTTTCAACGATAATTGCTTTTACTCTTGAAGCGATATCAGACATAATACTTATAATTAAGGGTTAAAAATTCTGTGCAAAGAAAAATAAATTCTGTTAAATATCAAACCTTTTTGTTTTTGCCCTAATTTTGGCGCTAATTTGCCGTTTTGGGGCTTACAAGAACCGAAAATAATCTTTATTATGCTTAAAAAAAAATTATTAGAGGTTGGACTTGATTTTGACTTCAAACTTCTTGCCATAACCGCCCAATTACGCGATTATAGGCTATGCCATATTATAAATAAGTATACCGAGTCTGACTTTGAAAAATCGGACGATTTGGTCATCTCCTTTAAAAACACCGGCACTAAGTATTATTCTTGCTACACTTATTTTCCGGATAATGTGGAGTGTTATTTCACTTTATTAAGCAACCGGGGCACTGATGGGCTGCTTATCCCAGAGATGAAGGAAATTGATTTTTTTATCATTATAAAGGAGTTTATAGATGACGAAGACTTTGATTTATTTTTTGCACAGCTAAAGCAGATACCCGAAATACAGGCGGTGGCAGAGCTAAATCCCAACAAATTGAAATCAAAAGAGAACCTGATTTTTTAATTGCAATTTGAGTTAGTGTGAAAATTACACTACTTTTGGTTTCCAAGAACTGATTACGTTAAAAAATCTGAAACAAAGAATTTCAAAAAATATATGAAAGTTGTACAAAAAAAGACCAAGATTGTTGCAACGCTTGGGCCTGCTTCGTCAAATAAAGATGTTTTACTGTCATTAATTAAAGCCGGTGTAGATGTTTGCCGCCTCAATTTTTCGCACGGAAAAGCAGAGGTACACCAAGAGGTTATTAACACCATCCGCGAGATTAACCGGAAATATAAAACCAACGTAGGCATTTTGGCCGATTTGCAGGGGCCTAAAATCCGCATAGGGATGGTGAAAGACGGCGGAATTAACCTTGTAAATGGCACGCATGTAAAAATTACCACACAAGAGTGCATTGGTGATGATAACCAGATTTACATTACTTACGATACTTTTCCGCAAGATGTTAAGGCAGGTGAAATTATTTTGTTAGATGACGGTAAACTGCAACTGAAGGTAGTGGAAACCAACCGTAAAGACACCGTAATTTGCGAAGTTGTACACGGTGGCCTGCTAACCAGCCGTAAAGGCGTTAACCTGCCAAATACCAAAGTTTCTATCCCTTCGCTTACCGAAGAAGATTTAGTGAATTTAGATTTTGCTTTAGCTAATGATGTGGAGTGGATTGGTTTATCATTTGTGCGCACCGCAGAAGATATTATTGATTTAAAACGGATCATCAGCCGCAGCGGAAAAACATCTCGCGTAATTGCGAAAATTGAAAAACCGGAAGCTATTGAAAATATCGACGCCATTATTGAAGTTACTGACGGTGTGATGGTTGCACGTGGCGATTTGGGTGTAGAAATGCCTTTGGAAGAAGTGCCGGTATTACAAAAAATGATTGCCAAAAAGTGTAACAAGGCATCAAAACCGGTAATTGTAGCTACGCAAATGCTAGAGAGTATGATTACCACTCCGCGTCCTACCCGTGCAGAGGTAAATGACGTGGCCAATTCTGTTTTGGACGGAGCCGATGCGGTGATGCTAAGTGGCGAAACATCTGTTGGCGAGTTTCCGCTGATTGTGATTGAAACCATGAGCAAAATTGTGCGCCATGTAGAAGAAACCTCGTATCCTTATTACAGACCGAAAGAACTAGACGAAACTTCAACCACTTATATGGGCGATGCGGTTTGTAGCTCGGCGGTATTCTTGGCCGATAAAACAAAAGCCAGCGCCATTGTTTCTATGACTTCTTCGGGTTATACTGCTTTCCAAATTTCATCTCACCGCCCAAAAGCAGGCACTTTCATCTTTACTTCTAACCACAATTTACTAAACACCTTAAGCTTGCTTTGGGGTGTTAGAGGTTTCTTTTACGATAAATTTGAAAGCACCGACCAAACGATTAGCGAGGTAAACAAGGTGTTAAAAGCCGAAAAAATCATCGAATCTGGAGATATTGTAATTAACACGGCGGCTATCCCTATCGAGAAAAAAGGAAAAACCAATATGATTAAGGTAACCGTTATTGAATAAGCGGTTTAAATATTTTTAAGTAGCAGCGCCTCCCGATTTTCGGGAGGCGTTTTTGTTATCCGAGATTTGTTGGGTTTGTAAACAGGAACACAGCAAGCTACCAACATTTAACAATTTCGCTGCGAAGCGCTTTAGCAGCTTTTTTATTCTTCTTGCTAAACTGTTTTTTGATAAAACAAAGCGGTAAAACAAGTTCAAATCTGTTCTGATTAAAATCCGCTCCGCAGTTGAAGAACAAAAGTTTATGCTTAACTTAATCGCAATCTAAAACCAATTTACCATGCACACCCAACCCATGCTAAAAGACAATGCACTAAAAGGTAAAACCTACGTAGTTACCGGTGGCGGTACAGGATTAGGCAAAGCGATGAGCACTTATTTGTTGCAATTGGGCGCAAATGTGGTCATCACATCGCGGAAGTTAGAAGTTTTGCAGCAAACCGCCGAAGAACTGGAAGCAAAAACCGGAGGCAAAGTTTTGGCGGTAGCTTGTGATGTTCGAGATGCCGAGCAAGTGGAGCAGCTACTTGCAAAATCTTTAGAGCAGTTCCGCGCTGTTGATGGCTTGCTGAATAACGCCGCCGGGAACTTCATTTCTCCAACCGAACGTTTATCTGCAAACGCTTTTAGTACCATTATTGATATTGTGTTGAAAGGAACGGTAAACTGCAGCTTAGCTTTTGGCAAACATTGGATCAAAGAGAAGCAGGCCGCAAGCATGCTAAATATTGTAACTACCTACGCGTTTACAGGTTCGGGATATGTGGTGCCTTCGGCATGTGCAAAAGGCGGTGTTTTGGCGTTAACCCGTTCGCTAGCGGCAGAGTGGGGGCATCACCAAATAAGATGCAATGCCATTGCGCCGGGACCTTTCCCTACCAAAGGCGCTTGGGACAGGCTATTGCCCGGCGAAATGGCCAAAAAGTTCGACTTTAAAAATCGTGTTCCACTAAAAAGAGTAGGCGACCATCAAGAGCTGGCTAACTTAGCGGCTTATCTTTTATCAGATTTTTCGGGATACATCAACGGCGAAGTAATTACCATTGATGGTGGCGAATGGTTGCAAGGCGCCGGGCAGTTTAACGGTTTAGAGATTGTACCCGATGAAATGTGGGATGACCTAGAAAAAATGATTAGAGGAACAAAGGGAAGTTAGATCATTCTTCAAACTCAAAAAAGCATTCTCTTTACAACAGGTCTAACGCAAATTTACCGCCTACTCAGTTACTCTGCGTTCTTCATGGGCAAACGAATAAAATTAAATGAACCAAAACATACAGCTTACCTTAAACTTCGTAAAAAAAGAACTCGAAAATGCTGAAACCGGGCATGATTGGTGGCACATTGAACGCGTGTGGAAAACCGCTAAAGCCATTGCCGACGAAGAGAAAGTGGACACAAACGTAGTTGAATTTGCGGCCTTACTGCATGATATCGCAGATTCTAAATTCCATAACGGCGATGAAGAAATTGGACCACAAAAAGCAGGAGATTTTTTGCGTAGCCTAGCTGTTGATGAAGAAACGGTTGTCCACGTGCAACTGATTATCCGCAATATGTCTTTCAAAACAAGCTTAGGGCAGGTTCAATTTTCATCGCCCGAGATGCAGGTGGTGCAAGATGCGGACCGCTTAGATGCCATCGGCGCAATTGGAATTGCGCGGGCATTTACCTACGGAGGTTACAAAAACCGCGAGCTGTACAATCCGGCTATCCAACCAAAGATAAACCAAAGTAAAGAAGCTTATAAAAATTCAACGGCGCCCACTATTAACCATTTTTACGAAAAGTTGTTGCTGTTAAAAGACCAAATGAATACGGCGAAAGGCAAAGAAATGGCGCAACAAAGGCATACTTTTATGTTGCAATATCTGGAGCAGTTTTATGCCGAGTGGGAGGGCAAACGTTAATTATTTTACACGTTTAGCATTGTCTTTGGCAAAAGCTTCCCATCCGCTGTAAGTTTTAGATTTACCACCAGCACTTATTTTTTGGAACGAGTGGCAAACGGCAACGCCCAAGCCATCTGTAGCATCTAAAAACTCGGGAGTTTCTTTAAAATTGAGCAGCTGTTTTAGCATAGCGGCCACCTGCTCTTTGGTGGCGCTTCCGTTTCCGGTGATAGATTGCTTCACTTTTTTTGGCGAATATTCAAAGATGGGTAAGCCTTTGGCCAGGCCAGCAGCCATCGCCACGCCTTGTGCACGCCCCAGTTTTAACATTACCTGAATGTTTTTTCCGTAAAACGGAGCTTCAAGCGCAATGCAATCTGGCTGGTATTGCTCAATTAATACCGTAGTTTTTTCAAAAATGCGTTGCAGCTTTAAAAAATGATCCTCTAAGTGCGTCATTTTTACTACGCCCAAACTCAGTAATTCTATCTTGTTGCCGGTTTCTTTTACCAAACCATAACCCATTATAGCAGTGCCTGGGTCAATGCCCAAGATGATGCGCTCTTTGGATTTTTCTCTCAACATGCCCGCAATATTAGCGTAAATTCTTAACATTGTACAAAATCACTCACCTGTTGACTAGCGCTCAAAAAAAAATCCTCAGCTATTGCTTAAAACTTTTAATAGTGGGGTTAGCGGCTTACTTCATCTACAAAAAACTGAGCAACCACCAAAACCTGCGCGAATTTAGGGAGCTTGTTAAATCGCTATCTGCCCTAAAAGTTTACACCACGTTTATTCTGTTGCTGCTATTAATGCTTTTAAATTGGCTGATAGAAAGTTACAAATGGAAATTTCTGATTTCAAAGGTCGAGAAAATTAGCCTTTACCGCGCAGTTGAGTCTGTTTTTTGCGGATTAACCTGGGCAATATTTACTCCGAACAGGATAGGCGAATACGGTGGCCGGGTGTTTTTTTTATCCCCGCGCCGGCGCATACAGGGCGTGGTAGCCATGGGCGTGGGGCAATTTGCGCAAATGGTAATCACCAATGTTTGTGGCGCTTTGGCTTTGCTTTGGTTCATCTACAACTTTAACCCTTTAAATCAGTGGCTTTTCATTGGCGTAAGCCTGTTGGCGATAGGCTTTTGTGTGTTTTTTCTGGTATTTTATTTTAATATCCGCTGGGTTGAGAAATCGATAAAAAAAATCCGTTTTTTAAAGCGTTACAAGCGTTTTTTCTCGGTGTTAAACCGCTATCATCAAAAAGAGCTGAGCAAGGTGATGCGTTATAGCATCGCCCGTTTTTTGGTTTTTACGCTGCAGTATATTTTAATTATTTACCTTTTATTGCCCGAGATTGCTTTTTTTAAAACGGCGCTCATGGTGTTTATCCTGTTTTTTATTCAATCGGCCCTGCCTTCTTTGGATTTGTTGGATGTTGGCGTGCGCAGTTTGACAGCCAGCTACTTTTTTGGTTTTATCACTACGCATGACGTGGCAATTATGGCCGCAATTGCGTTAATTTGGTTCATAAATTTAATAGTGCCGGCCATAATTGGTGTGTATTTTGTGTTTAAACTAAATTTTTTTGGCAACCGTGATTCTTAGCGCTGTTTCGCTTGCGCTTACTTTCTTATACGCTTTCTTGGTTTTGTTTTTAAAAAACGGATGGCGCAAAATTGAGCCTTATGTGCCGCTTTTGGTTAAAGCACATACCCCGGTTTCTGTGCTGATAGCAGCGCGTAATGAGGAAAAATCTATCCATAAAACTATTGAAGATATTTTAGCGCAAAATTATCCGGCACAGCTGATGGAGCTTATCGTGGTTGACGACCATTCTACAGACCGCACCGCAGAAATTATCGCGTCTTACGCAAACCGTGGCGTAAAATTAATCCGTTTAAACGAAAACGAACCTTTAAATTCTTATAAGAAGAAAGCCATTACAGAAGCCATCCACCTAGCAACAGGCGAATTAATGGTGGCCACAGATGCCGATTGCCGGATGGGACCAAACTGGCTCATCAGCATCGTGGGCCTTTATCAAGAAAAAAACTACAACCTAATTAGTGCACCGGTGGCCTTCCACCAAGAAAAAAGCCTGTTTGAGCGTTTGCAGACCTTAGAATTTTTATACCTGATTGGATTTGGTGCAGCGGGTATTGGTAACAGAAAGCCTTCTACCTGCAACGGGGCCAACTTAGCTTATAAAAAAGAGGTTTTTTTGGCTTTGGGCGGCTTTAAAGGTATAGATGATTTGGCCTCTGGCGATGATGAACTTTTTCTGCACAAAGTGGCAAAAGCATATCCCGGCACCATTGGTTTTTGCAAAACATTAGATGCCTGCGTTTACACACACGCTAAACCAAATCTAAAAGAACTCATTCAGCAAAGAAGGCGCTGGGCAAGCAAAAGCGTAAAATACAAAGACAAAAAAATTACGGTTTTAGCCGTTTGTATTTGGTTGTTTAACTTCTCTTTAGCGCTAAACTTTGTACTTGGCTTTTTTAACCCTTATTTTTTTGAGCTGGTGCTAGTGCAGTTTGCTATTAAATTAACTGCCGAGCTGTTTTTCTTAGAACCGTTAACTGCATTTGCCAAACGGAACAGCCTATTGCTTTACCTGCCTTTTTTAACCGTACTGCACGTTATATACTTTATATACATTGGCGTGGTGGGCAATGCGGGCAAATATAAGTGGAAGGGGCGTTTGGTAAAGTAAAGACTGGGTTTGGTGCATACTTGGGTTTTAAACCGAAAAAGATAGGCTTTAGTTGACACTTTGTATTGCTTTCTGTACATTTATTTTCTAAACCACACACAATAAAGAAAAAATGCTAGAGCACGATTCATCAGAATCTGATGCCCAGATAGATATAGTTGAACTGTTGCTTAAACGACAGGCAGAGCTAAGCGCGCTATTAGAAATTACCCGGGCAATAAACAGCAATGTATCCAGCGAGGCATTAGTAGAAATGCTGGAAACCATCATGAGGAATAACCTGAAAGTGAAGAAATTTAGGTTGTTGCTTTTGAATATCGACCAGTTCTTTTGCGTGTCTAACTTTGGTGGCGAGCTTGAAGCGCCCGAAGATTTGCAATTGATTGCAGATGAGCTTTTACCGCTTAAAGTCCCCGTGCATATTGCCAGCCACAGCAATCCAATTTTTAGCGCTTTTGATTATTTTATCCCGGTACATCATAAAGATGAAGCTTTGGCTTTTGTGCTTGTGGGTCATTTTGATCACGGAGAACGCCTGCTAGAGAACAGTGTGGATTACATCCAAACCTTAATTAATGTTATTGTTGTTGCCTTTGAGAATAAAAAGCTGTTTAAAGAGCGCCTGTACAGAGAGCGTTTACAGCGCGAGGTAGAGCTGGCCAAGCAAGTGCAAAACATGCTGATTCCGCAAAACTTGCCCAAAAATGTCTTTTTGGATGTAGAGTCTATCTATCGGCCGCACCAAAGTATAGGAGGCGATTTCTTTGATTTTATACAGATTAATAACGAGGAATTTTTATGGTGTGTGGCAGATGTTTCGGGCAAGGGAATTTCTGCGGCTTTAATTATGGCAAATTTCCAGGCCAGCCTTAGGGCCTTGGTAAGTTTAAACGCGCCCCTGCCCATTTTGATAGAAAAACTAAACGAAATTGTTTACAACAATACCAAAGGAGACCGGTTTATTACCCTTTTTGTGGGTGTTTATAACGAGGCCACCCGTAAAATAAGATACATAAACGCCGGGCATAACTGCCCTATTGTTGTGCATCAAAACGAGGTGCTGAATTTGAAGAAAGGCACCACCATGATCGGCGTTTTTGATGAACTTCCGTTTATTAATGAAGGCGAGCTGGAATTAGAACCCGGCGCAATCGTTTTTAATTATACCGACGGGATTGTAGAGTATGACGGGGAAGAAGAGCAATCGATAACGGAAGAAGAATTAGCCGATTTTTTGCTCGAGAACAGAAACAAAGACCTTAAGCAGTTGCACCAATCCTTAATTGATAAGCTGGATATCCTGCGTAATTATAGCGAGGCAACGGATGATATCACAATTTTATCGCTGAAAATCCATTAGGCGTTAAGTAAGAACCCAATACATTTCTTTGTTGTTGATTTCTTTGGACTAAGGGTAACGTGACTTTTCTTCTCGGCACAGTTTTAGATTTTCTTAAATTTAAAACTAACACTCCCCAAATGGCATTGATAAAATTTACCAAACGCGGTATCTACTGTAAACAAGGCGATTTTTATGTGGATCCGTGGTGGCCTGTAGATTATGCGGTTACCACTCATGGACATGCTGATCATGTACGCTTTGGAAACAAAAATTACCTATGCCACTCGCTTACCAAACCCATTATCAAAAGCAGAATCAGTCCCGATTTAAACGTCCAGAGCCTACCTTACGGCGAGAGTATAACCCGTAACGGCGTTAAAATTACGTTTTTTCCGGCCGGGCACATCATTGGGTCGGCACAGGTGAGGTTGGAGTATAAAGGAGAAATCTGCGTTATCTCTGGCGATTATAAAATTGAGGATGACGGTATCAGTACACCTTTTGAACCCATTAAATGCCATTCCTTTGTATCGGAAAGTACATTTGGCTTGCCTATTTACAAATGGCAGGCTCAAAATGTAGTTTTCAGCAACATCCAAAACTGGGTGCAAAACAATATCGCACATAAAAAAACAAGTGTCCTTATCGCATACAGTTTAGGCAAAGCACAAAGGCTTATCAAAAACCTACATGGCGTGGCGCCAATTTATGTGCATAACAGCATTGCCAATTTAAATGAGGTGATTTTCAAAGCGGGCGTAGCGCTACCTTTGAGTGAACGTATCACTCCAGAAATTAGTAAAGACCAGCTTCAAAACGGGATTGTAATTGTTCCGCCGGCCATGCGCGATAGCCGCTGGATGAAAAGCTTGCACCATCCGGTAACGGGCATTTGTTCGGGTTGGATGCAGGTGCGTGCGCACAGGAGGTGGCAAAGTGCAGATGCCGGTTTTGCTTTAAGTGACCATGCAGACTTTCCCGGCCTGTTACAAGCCATCCGGCAAACCGAAGCAGAAAAAGTTTACGTTACCCACGGCTTTACATCGGCTTTTGCCAGATATTTAAACCAAATTGGCACACGCGCAGAGGTAGTAAGCACACATTTTGGGCAAGAGGATGATGAAGAGAACAAAGTGGATTTAAACAAAGCAGAACAGTCATCTGCCAAAAAGGAGGAAGCATGAGACGTTTTGCGCAGCTAATCCAAGAGCTGGAACTCAGCAATAAAACCAATGATAAAATTGCCGCGTTGGTGCAGTATTTTACCGAGGCCAACGACAAAGACAAAGTTTGGGTAATTGCGCTTTTCACCGGCAAAAAGCCTAAACGTCCTATAAAATCGGCTTTGCTAAAATATTGGGCTATCGAAATTACGCAAACGCCCGAGTGGCTGTTTACAGAAAGTTACACCAATGTTGGCGATTTAAGCGAAACCATCGCTTTGTTATTACCGCCTGCGCAACAACAGGCCGACTTGCATTTGCACCAATGGATTGAGGATTTGCACGGTTTGGAAGGCAAAGACGACGATACCAAAAAGGCTTTTATATTAAACGCCTGGAATAGCTTAGAAACCAATGAACGCTTTATTTTTAATAAGCTTATTTCGGGTAATTTCCGTATCGGCGTCTCGGCAAAAATGTTGGTTAACGCTTTAGCCAAATTTAGCGATTTAGACAGTGCTCAAATTACGCACAGCATTATGGGAAAATGGAATCCCTACGAAATTACGTTCCATGATTTAATTGCCGGCGAACACGTAAACACCGACAGCTCGTGGCCTTATCCTTTTTGCTTAGCCTACGCCTTAGATACCGAACCCGAAAATTTAGGGGACATTAATTTATGGCAAGCCGAGTGGAAATGGGACGGCATACGCGGGCAAATTGTAAAGCGCAACGGCGAGCTGTTTATTTGGAGCCGTGGCGAAGAGCTGGTTACCGAGCAGTTTCCAGAACTTCATTTTTTACTAGACAGTTTGCCCGATGGAACTGTTTTAGATGGCGAAATTTTAGCAGTAAAGGATGGTGCCGTTTTGCCTTTTAGTACTTTACAACAACGTTTAAACCGTAAAACCATCACCAAAAAAGAACTGGAAAATGCACCAATCGGTTTTTTTGTTTACGATTTGTTAGAGCATGAGGGAGATGATTTTAGGCAAGAAATTTTAGCCAGCAGAAGAAAAGCCCTCCAGCAAATCATCAATAATATAAACAGTGGACAGGTGTTGTTATCGCCTGTTGTGGAAGCCTCGTCATGGGATGAGCTGGCGCAAGAAAGAGCGCGCTCGCGCGAATTAAACAGCGAAGGCCTGATGCTGAAGAAACTGGATTCGCTTTACCACAGTGGCCGTAAACGTGGCGATTGGTGGAAGTGGAAAGTTAACCCCTACACCGTTGATGCAGTAATGATTTATGCGCAAAAGGGAAGCGGCCGGCGCGCCAACTTTTTTACCGATTATACCTTTGCTGTACGCGATGGTGAAAAGCTGGTTACCATTGCCAAGGCTTACTCGGGCCTTACTGATCAAGAAATTAAAGAAGTAAACAGCTTTGTAAACCGTAACGCGGTAGAAAAATTTGGGCCCGTGCGCACCGTAAAACCCGAGCTGGTTTTTGAAATCGCTTTTGAAGGTATTGCAGAGAGCAAACGCCATAAAGCGGGTTTGGCTTTGCGCTTTCCGCGGATTTTGCGTTGGCGGAAAGACAAAAACGCATCCGAAATTAACACTCTGCAAGATTTGCAACAGCTTTTACAATCAACTTTGTAGCTATGGATATAAAAAAAACCAAAGGCTATAAACAAGTGAAAGATTGGCTTAAGGCAGATAGCAAAAAGCCTTTCGCTTTTCAGGAAGAGGCTTGGGATTATTATTTAAAAGGCTACAGCGGTTTGGTTAATGCACCAACCGGTTTTGGTAAAACTTACGCTATATTTTTAGCCGTAGTTATTGAGGCGCTAAACCAGCATCCGCCGAAAGGCAAAAAGCAAAACCTGCAATTGATTTGGATTACGCCTTTGCGCTCGTTAGCCAAAGATTTAGCGCGCGCCATGCGCCAAACTTTATTAGAACTGGGCTTGGATTGGACGGTGGGCGTGCGCAACGGCGATACCTCGCAAGCGGAGAAGCTGCAGCAAAAAAAATCGATGCCCGAGGTGCTGTTGATAACCCCTGAAAGCATTCACTTGTTGTTGGCGCAAAAAAACTCTTCGGGATTGTTTAAAAACCTAAAATGTGTGGTTGCAGATGAATGGCACGAGCTTTTGGGCAGCAAACGTGGCGTAATGGTAGAACTGGCGCTATCGCGCATTAAAGGTCTGCGGCAAAGTGCTGGTGCGCAAGCGTTAAAGGTTTGGGGCATATCGGCCACTATTGGCAATATTGGGGAAGCCATGGAAGTGCTTACGCCAAACACCGAGAAACGGCATATTGTAAAGGCAGATTTGGAAAAGAAAATCGAAATCAAATCCATTTTGCCAGATGATGTAGAAACTTTGCCTTGGGCGGGCCACCTCGGCCTAAAACTGGCTTATAAACTGTTGCCCATCATCGCGCAAAGCAAAACCACGCTCATTTTTATTAATACCCGCGGCCAAACAGAAATGTGGTACCAGCATTTGCTAAATCTGGATCCGGAGCTTGCCGGCCAGCTGGCCATACACCACGGTTCTATTGATTTTGAGTTGCGCAACTGGATAGAAGATGCTTTGCATACCGGCCAGCTAAAAGCCGTAATAGCAACCTCGTCTTTAGATTTAGGTGTCGATTTTAAACCGGTGGATACGGTGGTGCAGGTGGGTTCGCCAAAGGGAGTCGCCCGTTTTTTACAACGTGCCGGCCGCTCGGGACATTCGCCCTATGAAACTTCAAAAATTTACTTTTTGCCTACCCATGCCTTAGAGTTGGTGGAGGCGGCGGCCATCAAAGAGGCGGCAAAAACTAAAAATATCGAAAGCCGTGAACCCGTAATTATGGTTTTTGATACGCTAATCCAGTATCTGGTGACTTTGGCCATTGGTGATGGTTTTGATGATAAAGTGATTTATGAGGAGATAAAAAACACGCACGCTTTTCAGCTGATTGAGCCTGAGGAATGGGATTGGGTGATGACTTTTATTACTTCGGGCGGCGAAAGTTTAACGGCTTATACCGAATTTAAAAAAGTTGCCAAAGACGATGATGGCCTTTGGAAGGTGAAGAGCAGGCAACTGGCAATGCGCCATCGCCTGCATATTGGCACTATTGTGAGCGATGCGATGTTGAAAGTGAAGTTTTTATCGGGCGGGTATATTGGCATGATTGAAGAATATTTTGTGAGCCGGTTGAACGCTGGCGACAATTTCCGTTTGGCCGGGCGCGTTTTAGAGTTTGTGCAGGTTAAGGATATGACGGTGATTGTGAAGCTGAGTAAAAATAAAAACGCGGTATCGCCCAGCTGGCTGGGGGGCAGGTTACCACTTTCGTCAAACTTGGGGGCGGTATTGCGCAAAAAATATAATGAAGCTTTGGACCAAAAGCACGAAGATGAAGAGCTGGACGTGGTTTACCCATTGTTTTTGTTGCAAGAAAAACGCTCGCACGTGCCCAAAAGCACCGAGCTGTTGATAGAAATGATTAGCAACAAGGAAGGTTTTCATATGTTTGCTTACCCGTTTGAGGGGCGTTTGGTGCACGAAGTTTTAGCCGCTTTGGTAGCCTATCGTTTGAGCCGGTTATTGCCCATTAGTTTTTCTATCGCGATGAATGATTATGGCTTTGAACTGTTGAGCGATACGGAAATACCGATGGATGACGCCATTGCTTACGATGTTTTTTCGCCAAAAAACCTGACTAAAGATATCAGCGCCAGCATTAACTCCACCGAAATGGCACGCCGGAAATTTCGGGATATCGCTTGCATATCAGGTTTGGTTTTCCAAGGCTATCCGGGCAAGTACGTTGCCAACAGGCACCTACAGTCATCCGCTGGTTTGTTTTTTAACGTTTTTAGCGATTTTGACAAACATAATTTACTTTTGCGCCAAGCTTATGATGAGGTTTTTTATCAGCAGTTAGAAGAACCCCGTTTGGCAGCCGCATTGGAGCGCATCCGGCAAAGCGAAATTGTAATCACCACACCCAAAAGCTTTACGCCGCTCTCTTTCCCAATAAAGGTGGATAGTTTAAGAGAAAGCATGAGTTCTGAAGCTTTGGAAGAACGCATAGCGCGCATGAAGGCAGAAGCAACAAAATGGTGAGTTTTGGATTTGAGGAGGAAAGAGTAAGGAATAAAGAGTAAAGAACAAGGATGAAGGAACAAGGATAAAGACAAAGCGCCCAGTACTAATGGCTAATGAACGCCACCAGCCGAACAACTAGCCCCTCACACCTAAGCAACTGGATTAAAGAACAAGGAATAAAGAGTAAAGAACAAAGCCCAGTACTAATGGCTAATAAACTACTATCCTAACCAACTAACCCCGAACCAACTAAATGAAATTCACTTCCCACAATGAACAGCTGGTTTTAGACCCGGACCGTGCCCTGTATTTGCCCGAGCATGGTTTGCTGGCTATCTCGGATCTGCATTTGGGAAAATCAGCGCATTTTAGGCGTTTGGGAGTGCCGGTGCCGGCAAGTGTGGCCCAGCAAGATTTATTGCGTTTGGGATTGCTGTTTGAAAAATATCAGCCCACCACCTTGTTAATTAATGGCGATATGTTCCATCACGGATTAAATTCAGATATTGAGGATTTTAGGCTGTGGCGACAGACTTATGCTCACATCAAATTTTTGCTGGTTAAAGGCAATCACGATCGTTTAGCCAAGGCAGATTATGCCAGTATGGATATCCAAATTCATGAACCTAGCTATTGTTTAGGGCCTTTTTGCTTTATCCATGATGCCCCACAATGCACAGAAGAAGAACTTTACCCGATAAGCGGACACGTGCATCCAGGCGTAACAGTGGTTGGTAAAGCTAAACAACGACTTAAATTTCCGTGTTTTTATTTCGGTGAAGAGTATGCGGTAATGCCCGCTTTCAGCACATTTACCGGCTTGTATAATATTAAGCCCAAAACCGGCGAAAAAGTTTTTGCGCTTACACAATCAGGAGTGGTAAAGGTTTAGAGCTAACTTGTTTTTTACTTGTGAATTTTTAATTTATTTAGAAGCCAAAGCCTCTTTGTAAACTCTCAAACAGCGCTCTCGCGCTTCTTTATGGTCAACAATGGGTTTCGGATATTTGAAGGGATCATCATATTCTGCAATCCACCGGCGCACATACTCCAAGTTTTTATCAAATTTTTTCAGTTGCTCTTCCGGATTAAAAATGCGGAAATAAGGCGCAGCATCTACGCCCGAACCCGCTGCCCATTGCCAGCCGCCAACGTTACTGGATAGTTCATAATCTAACAACTTTTCGGCAAAATAGCGTTCGCCCCAGCGCCAATCAATTAACAAATGCTTGCTTAAAAAACTGGCGACAACCATCCGCACACGGTTGTGCATAAATCCGGTTTCGTTTAATTGGCGCATACCTGCATCCACCATCGGGTAGCCCGTTTTACCTGCGCACCAAGCTTCAAACTCTTTTTCGTTGTTGCGCCATTTTATATGGTCGTACTCTTTTCTGAAAGCATCTTTAGCCGAATGCGGATAATGGTATAGGATAGAAAAATAGAAATCGCGCCAGATAAGTTCGCCAAGCCAAACCTCGCTTTTTTCTTGCACGGCAGTGCTTACCAGTTCGCGGATGCTTAGGGTGCCAAAGCGAAGGTGCAAGCTGATGTGAGATGTGGCATCTAAAGCCGGATAATCTCTTTTTTGGGCATAATCTCTTAAAACAGACTGATAATGTTGGTTTGGGAAATCTAGTGTGCTTTTTTCAAAACCGATTTGTTTAAGACTGGGGAGATTCAGGGCTTTCGTTTTATAGAAATGCTGTTCATATTTTTTGGTAGGATAAGCTTTGTAGTAAAACGGTTTAAGTTTAGCTAACCACTTGCGTTTGTATGGGGTAAAAACCACATAAGGCTCGCCATCGTCTTTTAAAATCTCTTCTTTCTCAAAAATGCACTGATCTTTAAAGCTTAAAAAGCTCACGAAATTTTTGTGTAACAGCTGTTTAACGGCTTCATCTCTTTCTATTGCTTCCGGCTCATAATCATGATTGCAATAAACAGATTTTATGTTGTACGATTTTAACAGGTTGGCCCAAACATCGTTCGGTTTCCCGTGTTTAATTAATAAAGACGAGTGGTGCTTTTCTTCCAGTTGGGTTTTTAGTTTTTCTATTTCCTGATAAATGAAAGTTACACGCGCATCTGCCGGATTATGCAATTTGTCTAAAATATCCGAATCAAAAATAAACAGCGGCAAAACCTGTACGCCACTTTTTAGCGCATGGTACAAAGCTGTATTATCGGCGATGCGCAAATCGCGCCTGAACCAAAAAATAACTAAAGGTTCTTTATCCATAAATTTCCTTTAATGCGCTGCCCAGTTCGGGGTAGGCGAATCTAAAGCCGGTGCTTTCTATTTTTTTTGCGCTCATTTTGGTGCTGCCCAATACTACGGCGCTCATCTCGCCCATGGCTAATTTTAAAGCGAAAGCTGGCACGTTTGGCAACCATAATGGTTTGTGCAATTGGCTAGCGACGGCTTTGGTTAAACCCTCGTTAGTGGTGGGTTGGGGGCTGCACATATTGTAAACGCCGGAGAGTTCTTTGTTTTCTATGGCAAAAAGATACATTTGGGCAACATCTTTTACGTGTATCCAAGAAATCCATTGTTTTCCGCTTCCCAAAGCGGTACCAAAACCTAATTTTATGGGCGCCGCAATCGGTTTTAGTGCGCCTGTGTTTTTTTCAAGCACTACGCCCGTGCGCATCTTTACTATCCTTAATCCTAATTCTTTACCCTTGTCAACGGCTTTCTCCCAAGCGATGCAACATTGGGCTAAAAAATCATTTGCAGGCGCGTCGCTTTCTGTTAATAGCTCGTCGCCACGGTCGCTGTAATATCCGGCCGCAGAAGCGGAAACTACTGTTTTTACCTGATGCTCTTTGTTGCGTAACAAGCTGTAAATTAATCCGATTGATTGTGTACGGCTGTCAATTAAAACCTTCTTCCGTTCATCTGTCCAGCGCTTATCGGCTATGCCTGCGCCGGCCAAATGCAAAATGGTATCTACTCCATTTATACAATCGGGGTCTATTTCCTGTTTTTCGATATCCCATTTAAAAGTGGGATAAGCCGTATGTTTTTTTGGGGCTCTGCTCAAAAGTGCAACGCTGTGACCTTCATCCACAAGCAATTTGCACAAAACAGAACCGATGGCTCCTGTGCCGCCCGTAACTAAAATCTTTTTACCCATAATTTGATAACGATTTAAAACGGGTTTGGTTTTTTGAGCGCGAGAAATTTTGCCGAAGCTTAGCTGCTGATGTAGCTTTCTAAATTTTGGATGGTTTGTTTTTGGTCTTCAATGATGAATTTTACCACGTCGCCAATAGAAACAATTGCGCTTAACTCCCCATTATCCATCACCGGTAGGTGCCTAATGTGTTTTTCAGTCATCAGCTCCATGCAGTGTTCAATGCTTTGGTCGGGGCTAACTGCAATTGGCGAAGGGGTCATCACCGCATCAATGCGTACTTCTTTTGATGATTTTCCTTTCAGCACCACTTTACGAGCATAATCGCGCTCGGTAAATATGCCCGAAAGCTTTCCGTCTTGGGTAATTAAAATTGCGCTGATGTTATGCTCATTCATCACTTCAAGTGCTTCATAAACCATTGCGTCCGGCCCGATAGTAATCATCCTAAAGGCCTTGTTGGCTAAAATTTGACGTACGGTGCTCATATTGAAAGGAGTTTGGTGTAACTAAATTTAACAAAAAAAATTGGCGTGCAATAAAAAACATCTCCCCAAAATGCAAGCCAGTAACAACAGGTAAAGAAAATTTGGTAGGGGGAAGTGCCTTTTGCGCAAAAAAAGAAAGCGAAGTTCTTAAAAAAGAAACTCCGCTTTACTAATTTAAATTAACGCTCTCGGTTGCTTTTACGGAGCGGTTTCGCCTAAGGTTACAAAAAAATAAAATTATTTTTCAAAACAGCCCAAGGTAGATGGGAACGCTCTTTCTTGCTGTAAAATATCTTTGCTAAGCGGGTTTGGGTAATAAATAGTATTACTTAAATTTTTGCCGCTTTCTTTTGCCGGACTGTTGCTGGCCAGTTGGTAATTTTCTTTCCGGGTGTTTAAGAAAAACGGGTCGCTGTTGTAAATATTGGTGTTGCCCCAAGTTTGCTGGTCGGTTTTTAGCAGGTTGTTTTGGAAATCTTTAACAACAAGGCCGCCGCTTTGCTCGCTAAAATCAAGTTCGCGTTGCAAACTTCCATAAATAATGTTATTAAAAAAAGTAACACTTACATCCTTAGTTTGCCCGCTACTGTTTAAAAAGTTGGTGAAATAAACCGATGGGGTTTTGCGCGGGAAGTTATAATTGTAATTGGCAAACGTATTTTGGTAACAGCGGTAATTGCCACCAGAAAAACCGGCAAGTAAGTATTGCCCGCAGTTGTAAAACAGCGAATTTACTACATCAATGCTGGCATTGTAGCCCAAAACGCCCGCCACCTGATGGTTTTTAACAATGCTATTGCTGATTAAAAGTTTGGGCAATGCGTTAACGCTCAAAGAATCAACCGTTGCGCCCACCAAGGCATTTTTTAGGGTTACATAGTTTAGGATGTTGCTGTGGCTGCTTGCTAAAAAGTAAAGTCCGTCCCACTGCCCCGGCTCATCGCTGTAAATACGCTCTTGTCTATCGCTGCAAAAAGTAATGCTATCGCCTAAAATGCCATTGGCTTGTAAGCTGCCGGCAATCAGCATTTTTGCGTCTTTATGAAAATATAAACGAGCGCCCGCCTCTAAAATTAAAGTGGCGTTTTTATCGATATTGAGCGTGTTGTAAATGATGTAGGGCTTGCCTTTTTTAAAGCTGGTGTTGTTAACAATGCGCTCGTTATTTAAGTAAACGGCATTTTGGCCGTAAGCTACCAATGGTATTTTCTCCTGATTCCCGTTTAAGTTAATCTCAATCGCATCTTCCACTAAAAACGGCGACTTGGCATTGTTAGGATCTATAAACGCTTTCACAAAAACATAAATAGAATCGTTAGCGCCAATTTTAAGGTTACTTACAGACGTGCTAGCCTCGCCGTTAATGTTTATTTTAAAAGCCGAGGTATTACCGCCTTGCAAACTGATGCTAGAAATTAGTACTGCTTTATCGCTATAATTGAAAATTTTTAAACTGCGGTTGGTAGTTCCGCTACTGGTAAATACGGTATCAAAAAGTAAAGAATCTGTAGAAAACTGTAAACGCGCATTGCTGCTACGGTCAATTTTTTCTTCTTTACGGCAGGCAAACAAAACAAAAACTGTAAACAGCAGGGTTAAAATTCTTTGGCTCATTGCTTTCAAATATCATCAAAAATTATTGGGTAAATGCAATGCCCAAAACATGTATGTTTTTAATGCCGATGTTTTGCAATGCCATAATACAAGCCTCTAAAGTTGCACCGGTGGTAATGGTATCATCTACCAAAAGCACGTTTTCTAGCGCGTAATTGGCCGGCACGGCATTAAATACTTTTTGCATATTCTCGAACCGGCCTATGCGGTTTTTGGTGGCCTGGCTTTCTCTTTCCTCTGTACGGTACAAGATATCGGTGCAAACTGGCGTGTTTAAAACCTGCGCCAAGCCTAAAGCAAATTGCTCGCTTTGGTTGTAACCTCTTTTTTTAATTTTGTGCGGATGAATTGGCACCGGAATAATACCATCAAGGTTTTGATAATCAGGAAATTGCTTTAGCTCTTGCGCGTACAACTTTCCAATGGCAACACCAACTTGTGGCTGCTTGTTATATTTAAGCTGGTGAACTATGTTTTGCACCTTACTGCCTTTGTTAAAATACAAAAAAGCACTTGCCGAGGAGACATTTACCCGGCCCCAAAACTGTTTAGCCAAAGTATTATCGGGCTGTAAATGAAAGTTGGTGTAAGGGAAATGGTGCACGCAGGTGGTGCAAAAGCAATCTTCTTTAACATTGAGCAGTTTGCCACAGGCTTGGCAGATGTTGGGAAAAAACATCGAGCTAAAGTCTCTGATGTATTGCCCTAAACCCATTTACGCCTGCCCTTCTTTAACTGCCAGCTGCCCACAGGCGGCATCAATATCCTTACCGCGGCTTCTTCTAATTACGGTTGTAATACCTTGTTTCTTCAGATAATTTGCAAAAACATCCAATTTATCTTCGGTGGTATTGGTAAAATCGGCAAAAGAAATGGGGTTGTATTCAATGATGTTTACTTTGCAAGGTACGTGTTTGCAAAACTTAGCCAGTTCCATGGCGTCTTGTATGCCGTCGTTAAAATCGTTAAATACGATATATTCGTACGTTACCGGATTTTTGGTTTTTGCGAAATAGTATTTTAAAGCTTCGGCCAAAGCAGCCAAGGTATTTTGCTCGTTAATCGGCATAATCTCGTTCCGCTTTTGGTCATTGGCGGCATGTAAAGAAAGCGCCAAATTAAACTTTACGTTATCATCGCCCAGTTTTTTTATCATTTTGGCAATGCCGGCGGTAGAAACGGTAATGCGTTTTGAAGCCATATTTAAACCGTCTTCGGCCGTTAAACGGTCAACCGATTTTAAAACATTGGCATAGTTGAGCAAAGGTTCGCCCATGCCCATATAAACAATGTTGGAGAGCGGAATGCCGTAATTTTCAATAGCTTGTTGGTTAATAAGCACCACTTGGTCGTAAATTTCATCGGCGGTAAGATTACGTTTACGCTCCATATAGCCGGTAGCGCAAAATTTGCAGGTTAAGCTGCAACCAACCTGAGACGAAACGCAAGCCGTCATCCGCTCTGTGGTTGGGATGAGTACACCCTCTATCAAGTGCGCATCGTGTAAAACGAAAGTATTTTTGATGGTTTTATCGGCGCTGAACTGCGAACCATTGATTTTTACGGCGTTAATGTCGAAGTTGGCATTCAGCTGCTCGCGCAAAGCTTTAGAAAGATTGCTCATTTCATTAAAGCTACGGGCAGATTTTTTCCACAACCACTCGTAAACCTGATTGGCACGGAAAGGCTTTTCGCCCATTTCTTTAAATACTTCTTTAAGCTGGGGCAAGTTATAAGCCCGGATATCCTTCTTCTGCAACGTTTCCATTTATAGCGCTCAAAATTAAGATTTTAATGGCGGATTTGTAAAAACTACGTGCTTTTTATCCGAGATTTGACACGAAAAAGGTGTTGTCAAAAAAATTTGAAATCCGGGAAAATTCAGGTTAATTGTTATCCGTAAAAATATACTACAAGTTTTTATGCGACGATTTAGCGCAGATTTAGTTTATACGCTAGAAGGCGAGCCCATTCCACGCGGCATCGTAATTACCGATGACCATGGGAAAATATTGCAGATTACCCAAGAGCAGGTAGCTTTTGATCCCGCCATAGAACGTTATGAAGGTGTAATTGTGCCTGGCTTCATTAACGTGCATTGCCATTTAGAGCTTTCGCACATGAAAGGGCAAATACCCGAAAAAACGGGTTTAATTCCGTTTATAAAAAGTGTGGTAAAAACCCGTGGCGCTACAGAAGAGCAGGTTTTGGAAGCGATGCAGCAGGCTGATGAAGAGATGTGGAACAACGGAATTGTTGCTGTTGGAGACATTTCTAACCAAACCATATCTGCCCCTATAAAAGCAAAAAGTAAAATTAAATACCACACTTTTATAGAAATGCTTGGCTTAGATGCAGGTAAAGCAGCAGAAGTACTGAGCCAGGCGGTGCAAAAAAAAGCAGCTTTCCAAACACCAACTTCCATCACTGTCCATGCCCCATACTCTGTTTCCATAGAACTGGTGCATCATTTAAAGGCCTATTGCAAAGGTATCGACAATAAAATCGCGTGGCATAACCAGGAGTGCATCGAAGAAGACGAATTGTACAAAACCCGCTCGGGCCAATTTTTGCAGTTTTATGAAGATTTAGGGATTGATGCCACCACTTTCGCCTCAAAATCAAAAAGTACCTTGCAGGCTTTATTGCCATTTATGCCCAAAAAACAGCATATTTTATTGGTGCATAATACCTACACCTGCCTAAAAGACGTTTATTTTACCAAACGTTTTGAGAAACCGGTTTTTTGGTGTTTTTGTCCCAAGGCAAACCTTTACATCGAGGATAAACTGCCTCCTTTTGATTTTTTTAAACACTCGGAACTGCTCAAAACCATCGGTACAGATAGCTTGGCCTCAAACAACACGCTGTCTATTTTGGAGGAGATGAAAGTTTTGCAGCAACATATTCCTGATATGTCTTTAACCGAGTTGCTGAAATGGGCCTGCATTAACGGCGCAAAATATTTAGGTTACGATGCCGATTTAGGCAGCATCGCTATCGGCAAAACTCCGGGTTTAAATTTGTTGCAGCGCTTACAAAACGAAAAAATTGGTGAATCTACTACCGTGAAAAAACTGATATGAATAAAATTTGTAAGCTGTTTAAAATTAAATATCCCATTATACAGGCCGGCATGGTATGGTGCAGTGGTTGGGAGCTGGCTTCGGCGGTTTCTAATGCGGGCGGACTGGGCATTTTAGGTGCCGCATCTATGTATCCGGATGTTTTGCGCCAGCACATCCAAAAATTAAAAACTGTTTGCAGCAAGCCCTTCGCCGTTAATTTGGCGCTTTTGTATCCGGATATTGAGGCGCACATTCAAATCATCATCCAAGAAAAAGTGCCCATCGTTTTCACCTCTGCCGGCAACCCCATGCTGTGGACGCAGAAATTAAAAGAAGCGGGTATTGTTGTGGTACACGTTATCGCTAATACCAAGTTTGCCTTAAAAGCGCTTGATGCTGGCGTGGATGCTTTGGTTGCTGAAGGTTTTGAAGCTGGCGGACATAACGGCAAGGAAGAAACCACCACCTTATGTTTGGTGCCAAAAATTGTGGATTTGGTAGATATTCCGGTCATTGCTGCAGGCGGAATTTCTTCCGGGAAAAGCATGTTGGCGGCTTTTGCGCTTGGCGCGGATGCCGTACAGGTGGGCAGCCGTTTTGCAGCATCGGTCGAGTCTTCTGCGCATCCTAATTTTAAGCAGGCCATTATCCAAAGCCGAGAGGGCGATACCAAACTAAGTTTAAAAAAACTTACGCCGGTTCGCTTGCTACATAATACCTTTGCACAGCAGGTGCACGAGGCAGAACGGCGCGGTGCAGATAAAGAAGAACTGGCTTTATTGCTTGGCCGCGGACGGGCCAAAGCCGGGATGTTTTTAGGCGATTTAGAAACCGGCGAGTTAGAAATTGGGCAAGTAGCCGCCAATTTTGACGAGATTTTACCAGCCGCCACCATTGTTGAGCAAATGATGAGCGAATTTTTAGCCGAGAAACAGCGGCTTCAGGAAATTAATTTTTGATATGAAAGCCATACAGATTAGCGTTTTTGGACGGGTACAAAGGGTGTTTTTTAGGGCTTCAACCAAATCTGTTGCGGACCAGCTTGGCATTAAAGGTTTTGTGAAGAATTTAAACGACGGCAGCGTGCAGATACACGCCGAAGGTGATCCGTATTTATTGGATGCCTTTTTAGATTGGTGCAAAGAAGGTCCCGAGCATGCCCGTGTTGACGAGATTAAGGTGGAAGATACAGAAGTGAAAAACTATCGTAATTTTGAAGTTCTAAAAAGGTAATTTGTCTACATTAAAAAAATTTGCGGGGCAAACAGCGGTTTATGGCATCAGCACCATCGCATCGCGCATTTTAAACTTTTTTTTAACGCCGGTTTATACCAAAGTTTACCCAGTTAAAGCCTACGGTATTTTTACCGAAATGTACAGCTACGCATCTATTTTAAATGCTTTGCTTTCTTTCGGGATGGAAACCACGTTTTTCCGTTACCTCAACAAGCGCGAGGATCAAAAAGAAACGGTTTACGGCAACACTTTTTTAGTGGTGGCATTCATAAGTGCCGTGTTTTTGTTTACGGCACTGTTGTTTGCGCAACCCATAGCGGTTTGGTTAAAAGATGCCACCACCACTCCTTTGGCAGATTATGTTTTATACGTAAAACTTTTTTCGGCCATTTTGGTGATAGATGCCTTAAGCGTAGTGCCTTTTGCAAGGCTCCGCGCAGATGGCCGGCCGGGAAAATATTCTGTGCTTAAACTCGTAAATATTTTAGTTTTCATCGCACTTAACCTCTTTTTCATTTTTGTAATTCCTTACATTATCCAAAAGCAATTTTACGGTGCAAGCTTTTTTCAAAGCTGGTATCAAGAAAAATGGGTAGGCTACGTTTTTATTTCTAACCTAGTAGCCAGCGTTATTACCTTTTTGTTGCTTTTGCCCGAGTTGTTGAAGGTACAGCTGAAGCCGAACAAGCAGTTGCTTACAGAAATGCTGGTATACAGCTTGCCAATTTTTGTCGCCAATCTATCGTTCATCGTTAATGAAAACCTCGATAAAATTTTTCTTGGCCGTTTATTGCCTCCGTCGATAAGCCAAACGCAAGTGGGCATTTATGGTGCTTGCTGTAAAATTGCGATATTCCTAAGCATCTTCATTAATGCTTTTAGGCTAGGTGCCGAACCTTTTTTCTTCGCGCACGCCAAAAATGAGAATGCCAAACAAACCTATGCCAGCATCATGAACTATTTTGTGCTTACCATCACGCTTATTTTTGTGGGTTTGGTGGCCAACATTGAAATTCTAAAGCATTTTATCCGCGATAAAGCCTATTGGGTAGGTTTAGATGTTGTGCCTGTGTTACTTTTTGGCTATGTAAGCTTGGGCATTTACATGAACCTTTCTATTTGGTATAAATTATCGGACCAAACGCGGTTTGGCCTGTATATTTCTGGCGTTGGCGCGCTAGTCACCATTGTTTTAAACATCATTTTTATCCCATATTATGGTTATATGGCTTCTGCTTGGGTTTCGCTAACGGCTTACACCGGAATGATGGTGCTTTCGTACCTTTTAGGTCAAAAGCATTATGCCATACCTTACCATTTAAAGCAAAACTTGTTTTACCTTTTGCTCTCCGCCGGCGTGGTTTGGCTTTCTTATGTTTATTTTAAACGCGATTTGGTTATCGGTAATCTGCTTTTTGCGGGATTTGCTTTAGTTATTTTATATTTAGAGCGTGTCGAGATCAAAAAAATATTGAAGAGCTTTTAGTTGCTTGCGCGATGCTTTGAGCGATCGGGCAACGTATAAAGAAGCTTCATCACCATAAAAAAACAAATAAAAAACATGATGAAACCGTCCGGCGTACGGACATTGAGTGCGGAAAGACTGCTTCATCACCATAAAGAAACAATTAACAAGCAGATGAAAATCAACATCATCAATCAATCAAAACATGCCTTGCCTAATTATGAAACAGAGGCATCTGCCGGAATGGATTTACGCGCCAATTTAGAGCAGGACATTGTGCTGAAACCCTTAGAAAGGCAACTGATACCAACCGGTTTGTTTATGGAACTGCCTTTAGGTTACGAGGCGCAAATTCGGCCCAGAAGCGGCTTGGCCTACAAATTCGGAATTAGCATTGTAAACGCGCCCGGCACTATTGACGCTGACTACCGCGGAGAAATTAAGGTGCTGTTGGTAAATCTGTCTAACCAAGATTTTACCGTGGCAGATGGCGACCGTATTGCCCAGATGGTAATTGCCAAGCACGAGCAGGCGGTTTGGAACGAAGTGGAACTGTTAACGGAAACTGTGCGTGGCGCAGGTGGTTACGGACATACCGGTGTAAAATAACCAATGATGTTAAAACGCGGTTTTTTCTCGGCCTCATTGGTGCTCCTATGCCTGTTTGCTGTTGCTCAAAAGAAAAAGGGCGACAAAGAACAGCGTGTATTCGTGCTTTCGGGTAATATCCTGTCGGCGGCAGACAGCAACCGCGTTTTGCAACTGTATTATAATGGCTTGCGCGAAAAAGTGGTGGACAATGCTACTTTAGCCATCGAGCGTTTTATGCAGGCCGTCAAAACAGATCCGCTACATCACCCGTCTTATTTTGAGTTGGGGCAAATTTATTTCAAAAAAGGAGATTTAGAGAAAGCTCGCCTCTACGCCGAAAAAGCGGTTGCGATAAAAACCGATAACCAGTGGTATTGGCTGTTGGTGGCCAACATTTACCAACAACAGCAAGATTATAAATTGCTAAATTATGCGCTGGATGAGCTGTTACAGCTAGCGCCAGACAAGTTAGATTACCGTTTTGACAAGGCCAACGCGCTTTTTATGCTGGGCAAGTTTGATGAGTCTTTACGTGCTTACAAGGCTTTAGAAGATAAAATTGGTTTAACCGACGAGGTTTTGCAGGGCAGGCAGCGCATCTATTTAAAAAAAGGCCAGTTTGATAAAGCTGTTGCCGATTTAAAGGAGCTGATAAGCAACAACCCCGCCGAGGTGCGCAACTACCTTTATCTGGGCGATTTATATTACTCAGAAAAGAAAATGGCCGAAGCGCTGGAAGTGTACCGGCAAGCCAAACAATTGGATGAAAACAATCCTTTTACGCGGATGGCGATTGCGCAAATCTTAGAATCACAGAAAAAAACCGATGAAGCCTTTGAAGAGGTGAAAGCGGCTTTTTTGCAACCTAGTTTTGGTATAGACCAAAAGGTGAAGATGGTGATTAAATATTTTGAAGCTTTTCCAGATCAAAAAGCCATTGCGCGTGCCGAGGCTTTGGCGCAGGCCATCACCGAAGCCCACCCCACAGATCCCAAAGCTTTTTCTTTATATGGTGATGTGCTTTTTCAGAAAGCCGATTATCCAAACGCAAAAAAAGCCTATCAGCAGGCACTGGCGCTAAACAAAAACGTTTATTTAATTTGGGATCAGCTGTTGCGCATAAACCTTTACCAAAACGATGCGGTAGCTTTGGTAAAAGACGGCGAAGAGGCCATCAGCTACTTCCCAAACCAGTACGGGCTATATTTTTATGTGGGCATCGGCTATCAGCTCCAAAAAAAATCGGCGCAAGCCATTACCTACCTAAACAATGCGCTGGCTTATGATATTGATAACGTTCCGTTAAAGGCACAAATTTATAGCAGCTTGGGCGATGCTTATGAGGCGCAGAAAATGTACAAAGAATCTGTGGCGGCTTATGAAAAATCTTTGGTGCTGGAACCAGAAAACACCTACACGCTGAATAATTATGCTTATTATTTATCGTTAAGAAATGAGGATTTGGCCAAAGCGGAGAAAATGTCCATCAAATCTAACCAGCTGGAAAAAGATAATGCCTCTTTCCAGGATACGTATGCGTGGATTTTGTTTAAACTAAAAAAATATGCCGAGGCCAAAGAATGGATGCAGAAAGCCATCCGCAACAACCCTAATAGCCCGGTACAGTACGAACATCTGGGCGATATTTTGTTTAAACTGGGGCAAACAGCAGAGGCACTTGAAAATTGGAGTAAATCTTTAAAGCTGAACGCTGATAACCCCTTGCTAAAAAGGAAGATAAATGAAAAGAAATATATTGAGTAAACTTTTGGTGTTGGCATTTTGCGTGGCCGCGATATCGTGCAAAAGCAAAAAAAACTTGGTGGGTAGTGCACCAAGTAACAGCAACGAAACCGAGCTTAGCGAAAGGGCAAGCATCAACCTGAAAAAAATTGTAGCTAAACAGAGTGATTTTAAGACACTAAATACGCGGGCAAACAGCCGTTTAAGCATCAAAAACAAAAGCTTTGATGTTACCATGAATATGCGCATTAAAAAGGGGGAGGGCGTTTGGATTTCGGTAACGTATTTTGCAGGTATTGAGGTGGCGCGGGCTTTAATTACGCCAGATAGCATTAAGGTATTGGATAAAATAAACGAAACTTACCTTAAAAAACCCTTCAGTTTTGTGCATAAATACAGTAATGACCAAATTGATTACGCCACTTTAGAAGCAATTTTAATTGGAAATGCCGTGCCTTTAACCATTGCCAACAAATCAAACATCAGTGTTGCGCCAGAAGGTTTGGTTGCCAGCGGACAGCAAAACGGCTTGGCGTACCACGTTAATTTTAACAGCGATTTTAAGCCAGCATCCACTAATTTAAAAACTACAGACGGTAGCAAGAATTTATCCGTAGCTATTCCGGTTTTTGAAAACATAGCCGGTGTGCTGGTTCCAAAATCTTTAAATTTGAGCTCGCAGGCGCTTTCCAACTCGGTAAAAGTGGATATGGAATACAACAAAACCGTTTTAAATGAGCCAGTTGATTTTCCGTTTAATGTTTCCAAAAGATTTTCTGTGATAGAGTAATTTAAATACCTTTGCCGAAATGAGATACCTAAAAGCTGTATTTTTTGTCTTTTTTCTGTTAACAGGATTGCAGGTTTTTGCGCAAAGCAGGGCCGAGCTGGAGCGGCGGAAAGCGCAATTGAACAAGGATATTGAGATGATCAATCGCACTTTATCCAAAACTTCATCAGAAAAACGGGGTACTTTAAAACAGCTGAATGCTTTGCGTGCGCAAATCCGCCTGCGCGAAGAAAAAATTAAAACCATCAACTCCGAAATCCGGATTATCGACGGGCAGATTAACGAAAACGTAACCCAAGTACGTTCTTTACAGGCGCAGTTGACCCAACTTAAAGCCGATTATGCGGCCATGATCCGCTTTGCGCAAAAAAACCAAGGCGCTTACAGCAAGCTGATGTATATTTTTGCGGCAAAAGATTTTAACCAAGCATATAAGCGTTTAAAATACCTGCAGCAATTTGGGGAGTATCGTCAGAAACAAGCAAAATACATTGAAGATACACAGAAAAACATCCGCCAAAAAATCGCCGTTTTAAATAAAAACAAACAAGAAAAAGATCATCTTTTAGGCGACCAACAGAAAGAAAAAAATACATTAGGCACTGCGCAAAGCAAACAGGCTAAGGTGGTAAGCTCGCTTACCTCGCAAGAGCGTAAGCTAAAAAGCGATTTGGCCAAAAAACGTAGGGATGCTATTGCTTTGGACCGCGCCATTAAAGCCGCTATTGACCGCGAAATTGCCTTGGCAAAAAAGAAAGCCGAAGAAGAAGCTCGCGCGGCTGCTGCTAAAGCAAAAGCAGCCGGCACCGCAGCACCGGTCGCCAAAACATCAGGCTCCATCTTAAACTCGACGCCAGAAGCCGCCAAGCTATCAGCAGATTTTGTAAGCAACCGCGGTCGCTTACCTTGGCCGGTTGCAAACGGTGTGGTAACGGAATATATGGGCACCAAAAGAATCGGGAATGTAACGGTTGATGTATCTGGCTGGACCATTAAAACTAACCCAGGCGCCTCTGTACGCACAGTATTTGACGGTAAAGTGACCACGGTAATTGATATTGCCGGCGCAACGGTAGTTATTATCCAGCATGGTGAATATTTTACAGCTTATAAAAATTTAAGCTCTGTGAATGTAAGCAAAGGCCAAAAAGTAAGCACCAAACAAAGTATTGGTACGGCAGACGGTAATTCGGAAATAGAATTCCATATTTATAAAGCTAAAGACGAGCAAGACCCTAAATATTGGCTAGCACCAAATTAGGAGTTCAGCTGAGGTGTAAGCTTTAAAGTGTAAAGCGGAAGGTTTTGAGGATTAAGGGAGTAAGGGTTAAGCCAATGTCAGATTTACGAAGTTTCTGAAACTTCGTAAATCTTCAATTTAACGCCTAGCGTGGCACTAGAAATTTCATTTCTGCAAATTTTGAGGTAAAGGTGTTTTCCTTCACTAATTTCACAAATTTTTTCCAAACCACAGATTTCACAGAAGGCGCATGGAAACTCCGTGATTTTTTGCATCATTGCGGAGAAATCAAAATAAACCTCCCCAAAAACGGACATAAAAAAACCTCACCGTTTAAACAAAGGATGAGGTTTATCAAAAAATTTGGATATGCGCTAGGCGTTAAAGCAGTTTGAAACCTAAACTCAGGTGCAACAAATTCTGTTTTTGCCCGTCGTTTTTGTTGATGTCTTGTAAGCTGGTTTCGTAACGTAAATCCACCGATAAAGAGCCAATATCTACCCCGGCACCTACTTGTGCATTGGTCACAAAATCTTTGTAACGGTAAAAATCTGCATCCTTAGCTTGTTTAAAGGCACTGCTGTTTTCATCCAGATTAAATTGGAAAGATGGACCGGCCATTATCCTAATGTTAGCTTTGTTTGTGCCAAATTTTGTTCCCAGCAAAATAGGCACGTCCAACGTCGTAAATTTCTGTTTCTCTTCTACAGTGCCGGCTCCGGTGCTAAACTTAAATTTCGAGCCTTTTGTACCTAAATATAATTCGGGCTGTAAATAAAAGGTGTTTCCAAAACGCGACCAAACACCCAGCTGATAACCTAAAACGCCACTTTCGTCAAACTCGTTGTTTTGCGCTTTAATAGTAGTGTAGTTTAAGCCTGCTTTAACACCTAGGTTAAATTGTGCGAAAGCCCCAACAGAAGCTAACAGCACCATACAGGCGGTAATTGCCAATTTTTTCATGAGCTAATCTTTAATTTAAAACCGATTTAAAAAGAACGCGGAATTTTCTAATTCCCTTGCAATTGCTATTTTTGTGCCAAACAGAAATCATGGCAGAAATCAGTATCAGCAATAAGGATTGGGAGCGCTTAAAAATAAAGCTGAAAAGAAAATACAACCATTTAAGCGATGAGGATTTAGCCTTTGAGGCCGGCCAAGAAGAGCAACTAATTACACATTTGCAAGAAAGGCTACGCCGCAAACGCGAGTATGTGGTGTTTACGCTCAAAAAAGGATTACTAAATATCGAGAATAACAGACTTTAACCGCGGTTTAGTTTTAACTTATACAGGCATTGGCGAATAAACCAATGCCTTTTTTATTGCATAAAAAACACGCTTTTTTTGTACTTTAGTTTGATTAAGTGGCGACACAGCAACGCATGAAAAAACCTTTTGCTATAGTTTTAGGTTTGCTTCTTTTGGCAAGCCTTTCTTTCTCTTTTAAGGATGATTTATTCCAGATTTCTAAAAACCTCGACATTTTTGCTTCGGTTTACAAAGAGCTGAATCTAAATTACGTTGATGAAATAAATACGTCCAAACTCACCCGTAACGGCATCGACGCCATGCTGGAGAACCTGGATCCCTACACCGAGTTTGTACCAGAGTCTGAAATTGAAGATTACCGCATGAAATATGTGAGCACGCAATACGGCGGTATAGGTGCAGGCGTTATCCATCGCAATGGCAAAGTCTTTATTTCTGAACCTTTTGAAGGCTATCCGGCACAAAAAGCAGATATCCGTGCCGGCGATGAAGTCATCAGCATAGACAATATTGCCATTAAAGGGAAATCTAACGATGAAATAAGCCAGCTGTTAAAAGGACCAAAAGAAACGCCTATCAAAATGGTTTTACAGCGCAACGGTAAACTGATAGAGAAAAACCTGTTCCGCGCAGATATTAACCAGCCGAACGTAAGTTATTACGGAATGCTTGCGGGCAATATTGCATACATTAAGCTGGATAAATTTTTGGAAAACTCTGGCCAAGAGGTGAAAGACGCCTTGTTAGAACTTCAGAAAAACAACCCAAAAGGTTTAGTTTTAGATTTGAGGTACAACGGCGGAGGCATTTTGCAAGAAGCGGTAAAAATTGTAAATCTCTTTGTAGGTCGGGATGTAGAGGTTGTAACCCAAAAAGGTAAAAACCGCGATAAAACCATCAGTTACAAAACCTATGTGAACCCTGTGGCGCCCAATATGCCCCTAGTAGTTTTGGTGAACGGGCGCTCGGCATCAGCTTCGGAAATTGTTGCAGGTGCTTTCCAAGATTTGGACCGCGGTGTAGTTGTAGGCCAGCGCAGTTTTGGAAAAGGCTTAGTGCAACAAACCTTCAGTTTGCCTTATAATAGCTTGGTAAAAATAACCGTAGCCAAATATTACACGCCTTCCGGCAGATGTATACAGAGTTTAGATTACGAGCATAGGCACGATGACGGCACGGTAGATAAGCTGCCCGATTCTTTATTGATAGCCTACAAAACCAAAGGCGGCCGTTCGGTATATAACGGAAGTGGCATTTATCCAGATTTTTACGTAAAACCGGCCGAGTACCATCAGGTAACACAAGCTTTGGTTAGCCAATACCTGATTTTTGATTATGCAACCGTTTTTGTGGCTAAACATCCAAATATCGCAAGTGCAACAGATTTCACCTTGGGCGATGCGGATTACCAAGATTTTTTGGCTTATCTGAAACAGAAAAACTTTAGCTATAAAAGCGAAGCTGAAAAAACATTGGAGAGCTTAAAAGCCGATGCCCAAAGTGAGAAAAGCTGGGATGCGATTAAACCTGGATATGAACAAATGCAGCAGAAACTTTCTGCAAACAGGCAAAATGAATTAGCATTTCATAAAAATGAAATTAAGCGCGTGTTGGAATCCGAAATTGCGCAACGTTACTATTTTCAAAAAGGGCGTACCTTGCAAAGCTTCCAATACGATGCGGAGCTGAAAAAAGCAAAAGATTTAATAGCAGACGCAAATTTGATGGCCGAAATTTTAAAAGGCGCCGGAAGCTACGGCACCATTGGCAAACCTAAGATCATGAGCGCGCAAGGTGAATAACGCCGAAACTCATTTGCGTTAAGACGTTAAAAGGCAACAACAATTATAAATCAGAACAAAGCAATGAAACCTCTGGCCTTGATGTGTTGCGAGGAGAAGCTTATTCCCGATATCCAAAATTTTTCAGATAATGGTCCCGGTTGCGCCAATCAGGGATTACCTTGACAAACATTTCTAAAAACACCTTTTTTTGCAAAAACTCTTCCATATCCTGCCGTGCATAGGTCCCTACTTTTTTAAGCATAGAGCCGCCTGCGCCTATTAAAATGTTTTTTTGCGATTCGCGCTCCACAATAATCTCCGCACTTATCTTAATAATGTTTTTCTCTTCTTTAAATGAGGTAATGATAACTTCGGTACTGTATGGGATTTCTTTTTTATAAAGCTTAAACACCTTTTCGCGGATCATTTCCGAAACAAAGAAACGTTCGGACCGGTCGGTAAGCTCATCCTTTTCGTAATAAGCAGGATGCTCGGGCAAATTATTGACAATAAAATCCATTACTGGCTGTGTATTTACCTGATGTAAAGCAGAGCAACCGATAATGCCCTCTGGATTAATTTTCTCTTTCCAGTACTCTATTTTAGCTTCTATCAGCTCATTTGTGGATTGGTCCACCTTGTTAATCACTACCAAAACCTTCGCGCTGGTTTTTTTCAATTTTTCTAACACATCTTCTTCATCATGGCGCTCGTTTATATCCGTTACAAAAACCAGGATATCTGCATCAACTAAGGCATCATCCACAAAATGCATCATGTTTTCTTGCAGTTTATAGTTGGGCTTTATAATTCCTGGCGTGTCGGAGAATACAATTTGGTAATCTTCTCCGTTTACGATACCTAAAATACGATGTCGGGTAGTTTGCGCTTTAGGCGTTATAATAGCCATTTTTTCGCCAACTAGCTGATTCATAAGCGTTGATTTTCCTGCGTTTGGCTTACCTATAATACTTACAAAACCTGCTTTATGTGTCATTTAAATTTTTTGAAAAAATATTTGGAGTACAAAGAAACGAATTATATCTTTGCAGACCAATTCAGGGAAACGATTTATTTCTGAAAGGGTTTAACAGAAGAAGCAGAAAGTGTTTTTTCATCAAATTGAGTTAAAAAGTTATTAAAGATATAGTGCGGGGTGGAGCAGTTGGTAGCTCGTCGGGCTCATAACCCGAAGGTCGCACGTTCGAGTCGTGTCCCCGCTACCTAAAGAGTTTGCAAGACAACTCTTTTTTAATGGCCCGTTCGTCTAGGGGTTAGGACGCCAGATTTTCATTCTGGAAACAGGGGTTCGATTCCCCTACGGGCTACGGATATTCTTATCAAAAAGCATTAAAAACCTGCAAATCAAACGTTTGCAGGTTTTTTTGTTGATGTCAAAATGCTAAAATATGCATCATTTCGCAACAAAATAGTGCGAAATTCGGTGCGTCACAAAAGCATCCTAAACTACGCACCGAATTCGTTGTAATATTCTGTTTATCAACATGTTCTAATAATGAACATCTTGACTGCTCCTATCTGCAAAGCTACTTTTGTTTAACTTTTTAATGATAATCATTATGAAAACCAACTTTAGCTTAATCTTCTACATCAGAAGACAGAAGAATTATCAATCAGGACCCGCTCCAATTTATCTTCGAATCACTGTTAATGGCAAACGTTCAGAATTATCGACCGGACGCGATTGCCTACCAGAAGATTGGAATGGAAACTTAGGTCGAGCTGTTGGTAAAAAAGAAAAAATCAAAACTTTAAATGCCTATCTCGACACATTGCAGCAAAAAATCAAGAACGCCCAACTTGAATTATTGGACAGTGGAAAGGCCATCACTTCAAAAAGTATCAGTGACCAGTTTTCGGGAAGAGGAGAAAAACCAAAATATCTTTTACAGTTATTTGCTGAACATAATAAAAAGGTTGAAGCGCTTATTGGAAATGGATTTGAAGCAAACACTCTAAAAGGGTATAGAACTTCTATCAAACATTTAAAAGGATTTCTTGAAAGTCATTATAAAATACAGGACATTGAAATCAAAAAGCTCAATCATGCTTTTATTGAGAATTTTGAGTTCTATCTTAAAACTGATTGTAAATGTAGTGGCGTTTCCGCAGCTAAATACATCAAGCATTTAAAGAAAATAATTAATCATTGTATCGCAAATAAATGGCTAAATAGCAATCCATTTAGTAACTATAAGTCCAAAGTCAAAGCTAAAGAACGTACTTTTTTGACAGCAGATGAATTGGAGAGGATTGTAAGGAAGGAATTCAGTATTGAAAGGCTATTGCAGGTAAGAGATGTTTTTGTCTTTTGCTGTTATACTGGCCTATCCTATGCTGATGTAAAAAAGCTTAATAGAAATGAAATTGCAACTGGAATCGATGGTGAGCAATGGATTTTTACCAGTAGGCAAAAAACAGACACACCTTCAAGAATTCCGCTATTGTCAATTCCTCTCGAAATTATTAAAAGATATAAAGACCATCCTCAATGTGAAAGCCAGAATTTACTATTACCGGTTTTAAGCAATCAAAAGATGAATGCATATTTAAAAGAAATAGCTGATCTATGTGGCATTACGAAACACCTGACATTCCACTTGGCTCGGCATACTTTTGCAACCACTGTAACACTTTCAAATGGTGTTCCTATTGAAACGGTAAGTAAAATGCTCGGACATATGGATTTGAAGACAACCCAACATTATGCGAAAATCTTAGATATTAAAGTTAGTCAGGATATGGCCTTCCTTAAAACTAAAATTGAGCGCTAAATAAAAAGAAATTGTAAAAGGCTATCCTTTACTAATTTAAACCCTTAAATTTAGAAGACCATGGCTAGCAATCAAATTATTATATATAAAACCGAAGATTGGCAAACATCAGTTGATGTGAAAATTGAGAATGATAATGTATGGCTTACTCAAAATCAAATGCAGGAACTTTTTGGTCAAACCAAGCAAAATATAAGTCTCCATATCAATAATATTTTCAAAGAAAAATAATTACAAAAACTTTCAGTTGTCAAGGATTCCTTGACAACTGAGAATGATGGAAAGAAGTACAAAACCAATCACTATTCGCTAGATGTAATTATCCCTGTTGGATATCGGGTTAAATCTAAAAGAGAAACTCAGTTTCGAATCTGGGCAAACAAACTTAAAACAATGTTAAAAAACACTAAAAAGACTGCAATCATTTGATTTTCAGTCTTTTTTTCTCGATATCAAAATGCTAAAATATGCATCATTTCGCAACAAAATAGTGCGGAATTCGGTCGTTACAAAGCATCCTAAACCACTCACCGAATTCATTGTAATATACTTTTTATCAATATGTTATATTGGTGAACATCTTGACTGTTCCTGTCTGTAAAGCTGCTTTTGTTTAAATTTTTAATGGTTATCATTATGAAAACCAACTTTAGCGTAATCTTCTACATGAGAAGATAAAAGAATTATCACTAGGGCCCGCTCCAATTTATCTACGGATTAATGTGGAAGGCAAAAGTTAAGAATCATTGACCGGACGCGATCGCCTACCGGAAGACTGGAATGGAAATGTAGGAAGAGCTGTTGGTAAAAAAGAAAAAATCAAAACTTTAAATGCCTATCTCGATCCATTGCAGCAAATTGATACCGTTTTGCCCTATGTTCAGTTAAAAAGGTGCAAATATTGAATACATATTGAAGAGTATGTAATGCGATTGTAAGACCACAACCGAAATTTGAAAAACTCTACAATGATTTTTACTTGCTTTTAATTATCTTTTTCTTACCTTTGTTTTACATTTGAAAGATTCTACAATTAAATGAAGGTAAAACTCAGCGATATTGCCCAACTACAATTTGGCTTATACACCAAACCCTCTGACGAGGGTAATGCTGTGTATTTACAGGCAAAGCACTTTGATGATTGGGGAAATCAAACAGAGCAGATAGACACTTTTATTCAGATCGACCAAAAGAATGAATCTCACCTCCTCGATGACGGTGACATCATTTTGGTAGGTAAAGGAATGAGAAACTTTGCCTGGACTTATGATAAAACATTTGGTCCAGCCATTGCCTCCTCTATCTTCTTTGTTATCAAAGCAGACCGATCAAGGGTAATACCGGAGTTCCTTACTACCTTATTTAATATGCCTCAAACACAGGCATACTTTCAAACCTTGGGAGCTGGTAGCTCCATCCCTTCCATTCGGAAATCCGAATTGGAAGCCTTTATGGTGAAGCTCCCATCATTGGAATTGCAGCAAAAGGCCATTGCCATTAAGCAATTACACTACAAAGACATGGAAATATCCAAACAGATCATTTCCGAAAAGCAAAAAGTATATCAGGCAGTCATTAAGAATATAATCTATCAAAAAGCATGAGTAAAAAACCGATTACACAAAGCGAGATCAACAACATTGTTTGGAAAGCATGTGACACCTTCAGGGGTGTGATTGATCCTTCACAGTACAAGGACTATATCCTGACCATGCTTTTCGTAAAGTATGTATCGGACGTATGGAAGGACAAAAAGAACTTCTATGCAGAAAAGTACAATGGTGATGAAATACGAGTGCAGCGAGCATTGAGAAACGAACGTTTCCAATTGCCTGATACTTGCACCTTCGACTACCTGTTTGAAAATCGTAATGCTGCCAATGTGGGTGAGCTGATCAATACGGCACTTGAAAGCATGGAAGATGCCAACCGCAGTAAGCTGGAGCGTGTATTCCGAAACATTGATTTCAACTCAGAAGCCAACCTAGGTCAAACCAAAGACCGAAACAGAAGGCTCAAAAACCTTTTGGTGGATTTTTCAGCCCTTGATTTGCAACCCTCCCACCTGGAGGACAATGACGTGATTGGCGATGCTTATGAGTACCTGATTGAAAAATTTGCCAGTGATGCCGGAAAGAAAGCGGGAGAATTTTACACGCCTGCCCAGGTGTCAAAACTCTTGGCAAAGCTACTCAATCCACAACCGGGCGACCGCATCATAGACCCCGCTTGCGGTTCGGGTTCTTTATTGATCAAACTCGCAAAACAGGTAGGCAGCAAAAACTTCTCTCTCTACGGACAGGAAATCAACGGAAGCACCTGGGCACTCGCTCGTATGAACATGTTTCTGCATGAGATTGATGACGCTACCATTGAGTGGGGTGATACCCTGAATAATCCCAAGCTGCTGGAAGAAGACAGTTTACTGAAGGGAAACATTGTGGGAGCTAACCCTCCGTTTTCGCTCGATAAATGGGGTGCTGATGATGCTATGGCAGATCAATTTAACCGCTTCCATAGAGGTATTCCTCCTAAGAGCAAAGGGGATTATGCTTTCGTTTCTCACATGATAGAGTCCACCTACCACGACACTGGCCGTGTGGGTGTCATTCTCCCACATGGCGTACTCTTTAGGGGAAGCAGTGAAGGGAAAATCAGACAACAACTGATTGAGGAAAACCTGCTGGAAGCAGTGATTGGTTTACCTGCCAACTTGTTTTATGGTACAGGTATTCCTGCTACCATACTCATATTCAACCGGGCCAAAGGCGAGAACAAAGACATTCTCTTTATAGATGCCAGTGAGGGATATGAATCAGGGACGAACCAGAACCGCTTGCGTGATAAAGACATTGACAAAATTGTCAACACCTATCGAGCATTTCAGGAAGCCACTCCCTTGACTACTGAGGAAGGTGAAGTAATAGAAGAAAAATATGCCTACCGTGCCACCATTCAGGAAGTGGAAGAAAACGAGTACAATCTCAACATTCCTCGCTATGTGGACACATTTGAGGAAGAGGAGGAAGTGGACATACCTGCAACTCAGAGCAATATTACCGAATTGAAAAAGGAGTTGGCTGAGGTAGAGGGACAAATGAATGATTACTTAAAAGAACTTGGGTTTTGAACACGCAAATAACTATTAACAAAGAATACAAAGATTCTCCGGTGGGGAAAATCCCAAAAGAATGGAAAGTTCTTACCCTGGATCAGATTGGAAGTTTCTTAAAAGGTAAAGGAATTTCAAAAAGCGAAATTCTTGATAGTGGAATTCCTTGTTTGACTTATGGAGAATTATACACAAAGCATCATGATGTAATTCGGTCTTTCACCTCATTTATTTCTGAAGAATCCACTTCAAAAAGCACTGAACTAAAAAAGGGGGACATACTTTTTGCAGGTTCGGGGGAAACACTTAAAGAAATTGGAAAAACTTGTGCATTTGTAGATGATTTCAAAGCTTTTGCAGGTGGCGATATTGTTATTCTGAGACAAGCTACGCAGAACCCTTATTTCTTAGGTTATTTATTGAATAATGGAATAGTTGCAAAGCAAAAACACCGACTTGGACAAGGTCATTCGGTAGTTCATATTTATTCTTCAAGTCTTTCAAAATTACAAATCCCTATACCCCCTCTTACCGAACAAAAAAAAATAGCCAAAATCCTCAGCACTTGGGATGAAGCCGTCTCCACTACCCAACAGCTAATTGATCAACTCAAACTCCGCAATAAAGGCCTTGCTCAGCAATTGCTTACTGGGAAGAAGCGGTTGAAGGGGTTTAAGGGAAAGTGGAAAAAAAATCCATTAAGTAAATTCTTAGACTTCACTCCAAGACCAGTAGACAAGCCTTCCAGTAGTTTTTTAGCCCTAGGTGTTAGAAGTCACGGTAAAGGAATCTTCCATAAACCTGATTTTGATCCAGATGCCATTGCAATGGAGACATTATATGAGGTAAAGGAGAATGACCTTGTCGTTAATATAACCTTTGCTTGGGAACATGCTGTCGCTATTGCAAACAAGGAAGATGAGGGAGGACTTGTTTCCCATAGATTTCCGACCTATGTCTTCAAACCAGAAAAGGCGTCTCCTGACTATTTCAAGTTTCTCATACTACAGCCCTATTTCAAATACTTACTTGACCTAATATCTCCAGGCGGAGCAGGTCGTAACCGGGTATTGAGCAAAAAGGAGTTTATCAAACTGGAAGTCAAGTGTCCTGAATTGGACGAGCAAGTAGCTATTGCTTCTGTGCTTTCAGAAGCTGACATGGAGCTAAAGCTGCATCAAAAACAATTAGACACCCTAAAAGAGCAAAAGAAAGGCTTAATGCAAAAGCTATTGACGGGCGAGATAAGAGTTAAAACCGATAATAAAAATGAAGAGAACTAATCTAAAAAATATAGTGATATCAAATTCAATAGAACTTCATTTAAATATGAAGTTTGAAGATTATGAGTTTCAATTAAATGATTGGGGTGAGTCTGATAACTATTGCCAAATTGACGACAACACATTTATCTTTTTAGAATGCGAATGCACGCAGAAACATCCAAACACAAATATTTTAAAGTATTGGCCTTTCTTGGAGGAAAATAAAGATTACAAGGTAATCCTATTCCATTACTTCTACCCAGAAAACAAAGCTCCCAAAAACCGGATTCGGCTATGTCGTTTTACAGCTTCTAAATTAGAAGCGATATTTCAAGAACGATTCCAATACGTTTATTTGTGTGAAGATATAAATCAGTTTGGGAATATAATATTACAGCAAAAGAAAGGCTTAATGCAAAAGCTCTTGACGGGTGAGATAAGGGTAAACATAAAACAAAACTGACATGAAATACCTTGTTTGGGACTTAAAGCAGTTAAACCGTGGACAGAGAGTAAAAGTCACTTTGTCTGGTAACGCAGCAAATGTAAGATTGATGGATAGTTCGAATTACAGTAACTACAAGAGTGGTAGGTCTCACCGCTACACTGGTGGTTTAGTTACTAAATCTCCTGTTGTATTGGGTGTTCCAAGCTCTGGTCATTGGTACGTCACAGTCGATATGCAAGGACTTAGAGGCAGCACGAATGCAAGTGTTCAAGTTCTTCCTTCTCCCTTACCTACGTATCAGGACGCTCCTCTTTCGTCAGTACCTTCATTGGTTCAGGGAAGAGATGAATCACCATTTGAACATCAAGAGCATGATTACAGAGAGCACGATGTTTTCATCTCCCATGCTTCAGAAGACAAAGAAGAGATTGTAAGACCATTAGCTGTTGCTTTAAGAAATGCGGGGCTTTCTGTTTGGTATGACGAGTTTGAATTGAGAATTGGGGACAGTTTACGACAGAAAATTGATAAAGGACTGGCCAAGAGCAAATTTGGAATAGTGGTTCTATCCAAAAACTTCATTAAGAAAGGTTGGACTAATTATGAATTGGATGGCATCATTACTCGGGTCGTAGGTGGTGAACAAGTTTTATTGCCAATATGGCATAATATCACCAAACAGGAAGTAATTGACTACTCGCCCTCTTTAGCTGATAAACTAGCAAGAAACACAGCCAATTTCACTGTCAAGGAAATTGCTGAAGAAATAGCAGAAGTAATTAATAATGCATAGAACATACTTAAACCCTATAAAAGAGCAAAAGAAAGGTTTGATGCAGAAACTATTGACAGGTGAAATAAGAGTTAAAACCAACAACCACGAATGAACATAACCATCACCATAGATAAATCCACTTTCCAATCTCTCGGCTTTCCGGAGCTGATGAGGCTTAGTAGCTATTACAAGCACAATGTAGCTCCTGTATTGGTGATGGAGATCCTTGGTGATCTGAAAAAGGAAACGCAAGAAGGCAAAACACCATCTGACATTAGGGTTAAAGACTTTGCAACAAAGTTGTTCCCAATGTACAGTGTAGTCAATGCTTACTACAGGACATTGGTAAAGGGGGAATTATCCGGTGAACCGGTGGAAATGGATGGAAGACCCACCCTAGACATAGAGAAGGTTGTACAACCTGATGCCCATAGAAAAGGAATGGTAGTCAGGGAAACGGCAGAAGAAAAAGCTATTTATAAGTGGAAGGATGGGAAGTTCACAGATGCTGATCATGACCTTTCCCAGTTATGGAGAACCTTAACCACACATGAAAACCTTCTCAAAAACCTACAGAAAATTCTCCAGGCCACTGAGCATGAAAGGTTAAAATCATTTGATCAGCTACATGAGAAAGTAAACTCCGTCTTGTCCGACCATAGTTTACAAGACCGTCTCCTTGCTTACATGATTGACAATTATGGTGAGGGGGAAATTGATGGTATGAGAATATTTGCTCGCTGGATAGCTAAGGGTCGTCCACTGCTTGCAGACTTTGCTCCGTACACAGCATATTGCCTTAAAGTGGATCTGCTATTTCACCTCGGGCTTCAAAGTGAACTAATTGGCACACGACCTACAAATCGGGTTGACCTGGAATACTTGTACTATCTGCCCTTTTGTAATGTGTTTACTTCCAATGATAAAATTCACAAACAGCTTGCCCCGCTTCTAATCAGAGAAGATCAGCAATTCATTGTAGGTACTGAGCTGAAGAATGACTTTAAGCAAATAGTGGATTATCTGGAAAAAGAAGGTGAAGAAGCCAAGAAGAAATACGTCTATGAGCCTCCTATCCTTGAAGACTCCCTGACTTATGGATTATGGAAAGAGTATTTCGATTATCCAAAAAGCAGCAATATGAACCGAAACTTATCAGAGGAAACGCTTTCCAAGATGAAGACCACAATGGACAAGATTTTCAAAGCCTCAGAGGGTGAAGATGTGGAATTTGGTGAAGGTGAGGCCGAAGAGTTTATAGTTAAGAAATCGTACCTGAGCATGACTGACCCATGCTTTTGCGGAAGTGGCAAGCAAGTAATTGATTGCTGCATTCCGAGAGAAGAGTTTATCAAGATCAGTCAAAAACATAAAGACAAATAAGATGAGTAAGACCTTCAACTTCTATTGCGACGAAAGCACACACCTTCAAAACGATGGTATGCCATACATGATGATTGCTTATGTAAGTTCTGCCCATAATCAACTTAAGCAGCATAAAGAATTTTTAAAGCATTTAAAAGGTAAATATAAAGTTAAAGGCGAGATTAAATGGTCTAATGTGTCTGGTGGCCAATACCCCTATTATTCAGATTTAATTGAATATTTTTTTGCTACAGATTTGGCTTTCCGTTCTGTTATTGTAAAGAAATCTCAAATAGATGAGTCGCTACCAGGTTTTACCTACAATGATTTTTATTTTAAAATGTACTATCAGCTTTTACATCATAAAATTAATCTGGAATATACTTACAATATATATTTTGATATAAAAGATACCATTAGTCATAAAAAGTTAGCGGCATTAAAAGAACTGTTAAAGCATAACTCATCTATACGGAATTTTCAATTTATGCACTCTCATGAAAGCAGCCTGATGCAATTAACAGACTTAATTATGGGTGCCATTAATTACAAGTTACGTGGGGAAAATAAAGTTATTGCCAAAAACAAACTAATTGAAAAAATTGAAAGCCACTGCAAAAACCCTATTACCCAATCAACTCCGAAAAATGAGAATAAGTTAAACCTGTTTCATATTGACTTAAAATAATTTGTGGTATGCCTTTAAATTTAACTAAAACATACTCGCAACTCTTGGAAATTGCTCATTTAGGTGAACAGCAACGCAGGGTTTCCTTGCAAGGTATTTTTGATAGAGATATGGTGAATAATAGCAATTTCAAATTTCGTGAGAAACAAATTAGGCCAACTAAAATAGAAGGAATGCCACCTATGCAAACACTTTTTCATCATCTCATTACTCGCGATGATAAAGATGAAAAGGGTAAAAAGTTAGGAACTCGCTCCTTTGAAATGGCTCGCTCTGTTCGCTTACATTGGATAAAATTTCATATTGATGAATCAAAAAAAGAAAATATGGAAGTGTTTAGCTATTCGGATCGAATTAATAGGGTAGATGTTATAAGAACATACATTTACGATAGAGAACAACAATATGTAATTATTTTAGAGCCGCAACGTAGCGGTACTGATTACTATTTGTTAACTGCTTACCATTTAAACGAACCTGGTGGTAAGAAACAAATTGAGAAGAAAAGTGAAAAGAGATTACCAGAGGTATATTAAAACGCAAAGCTCGGTACATATCTGGATGTATCGAGCTTCGAAACTCCTTTCTCCTAATATGGAAGAATGAGCAGTGCAAAGGTGTAAATAGTTTTCCAGTTTTGCAATACTATTATATATAAACCTTTTGTACTTCCTTTAACGCGATATTTATAATAAAGTTTCACAAAATGGCAGTACCATCATTTAAAGAAGACCACATATCACAGCTTCCCGCACTGAAGCTGCTTATGAATATGGGCTGGAAATACCTCTCTCCCGAGCAGGCTTTAGAAGCCCGTGGAGGCAGGACATCCAATGTGTTGTTGGAGACCATTTTGAAGGATCAACTTCAAGTCATCAACACCATTGAATACAAGGGCAAGGAGTTTCCCTTTTCTGATGCCAACGTAAACAATGCAATTCTCGCCATTCGTGACCTTCCTGTTCAGGATGGTTTTATTGCTGCCAATAAAGCCTTCTATGAACTCATCACTTTGGGCAGGAGCTTTGAGCAGTCTGTTTTAGGTGATAAAAAGAGCTTCTCATTCCATTACATTGATTGGAAACATCCTGAAAACAACACCTACCACGTATCAGAAGAGTTTAGTGTACTCAGAAGTGGCAGTAGCGAGCATTACCGTCCTGATATTGTATTGTTTATCAATGGTATTCCGGTTGTGGTTATTGAGTGCAAAAGTCCAAAGATCAAAGACGCAATTGACAAGTCAATTGAGCAGCATCTTAGGAATCAGCAGGAAGACGGAATACGTGCATTGTATCAATACTCCAACCTGGTTATGGGATTGGCCACCCATGAAGCCAAATACGCTACAACAGCCACCCAGAAAGAGTTTTGGAGCTTCTGGAAAGAACTCTTTAAAACCAAAGCAGAAGAAACTGCATGGCTCGATAAACTCCAGACCTTAAAAAATCAGCCACTTCCTGCTAACGAAAGAACCACGCTATTTCTGGAACGCTACAAAAACGTCTGGACTTTCTTCCAGAACCTCGAAAAGGAAGAACAAGCGATAACAGAGCAGGACAAGCTACTATTTAGCTTTTGTCAGCCAAAAAGACTTTTAGACCTATTCTTCAACTTCACCCTGTATGATGACGGCATCAAGAAGGTCACAAGGTATCAGCAATACTTTGCCGTTCATAACACTTTGGACAAGGTAGTTAAGACAGATAGTGAAGGACTAAGAAAAGGTGGTGTAATCTGGCACACTCAGGGAAGTGGCAAATCCCTCACTATGGTCATGTTGGCTCAACTGATCGCTACACACCCTCAAATCAAGAATCCTAAGATCATCTTGGTTACTGACCGCATTGATTTGGACGATCAAATCACGGAGACGTTCAAAAAATGTCAAATACCAGTAGAGAATGCTCAAACAGGCAAGCACTTGGTAGAGCTTCTCTCCGGCATAGGTGATACGGTTATCACTACCTTGATTCACAAGTTTGAAGCGGCTGTCAATCGAGCTAAAGAAGGCTTTGATTCCCCTGACATCTTTGTTTTGGTAGATGAAGGCCATAGAAGTCAATACGGCACATTCAACATCAAAATGCAAAAGGTATTTCCAAAAGGCTGCTTTATCGCCTTTACCGGAACACCTTTAATGAAGAAAGAGAAGAGCACAGCGAATCGCTTTGGAGGCTTAATAGATGTATACTCCATCACTGATGCAGTTGAAGATGGGGCCGTAGTTCCATTGCTTTATGAAGGTCGTCACAACTTGATTGAAGTGAACGAAAAACCTTTGGATAATTACTTTGATCGGGTTTCAGAACCGCTTACCCCTTATGGTAAAGCTGCACTGAAAAGAAAGTTTAGCTCCACCAATCAACTGAATAAAGCTGAGGAGGTAATCTATGCCCGTGCATGGGACATTTCAGATCACTACGAGCAAAACGTTCAGGATATTCTATTTGGTAGTTTAAAGGCCAAAGGTCAGTTGGTAGCACCCAATAAAACTACAGCCATCCGATACCGTGAGTTTATCAGGGAAATTGGAAAAGTAACCTGTGAAGTCCTGATCTCCCCACCTGATGTACGAGAGAACTATGAGGATGCTTTTGAAGAAAGTGACGATTTGATATTGAAGTTTTGGAAAGCCCTGATGGATAAATATGGCAGTCCTGAAAACTATGAAAAATCATTAATTAACTCATTCAAAAAGCAAGACCACCCAGAAATAATCATTGTGGTAGACAAGCTGCTTACTGGCTTTGATGCTCCCAACAACTACGTTTTGTACCTCACTCGCCAACTCAAAGAACACACTCTATTACAAGCGATTGCGAGAGTAAACCGCTTAGCTCCAGGCAAGGAACATGGTCTAATTATAGATTACTATGGTAATCTGGAGAATCTTGACAGTGCATTGGAAACCTACTCAGGTACAAACAACTATGATGCAGCTGATCTGGAAGGTACATTGACCAACATCAGTGAAGAAATCAAGAAGTTACCGCAGGCTCATTCAGAAGTATGGGACATCTTCAAAGAAGTCAAAAACAAGTATGACGAACCTGCTTATGAAGAGCTTTTGCAGGATGAAGCTATTCGACACATCTTCTATGAAAAGGTATCTGGTTTCTCTCGATTGCTAAAGCTCGCTCTATCCAGTTTTGAGTTTATAAGTAAAACACCGGAGCAACAAATCAACAAGTACAAGCAGGATGCTAAATTCTTCCTTGGATTGAGAATCTCTGTCAAACGCAGATACTTTGACGATCTGGAATACAAAGAATATGAGCCACAAGTTCAAAAGCTCATTGACAAGCATATCACCACAGAAGGTGAAATTCTTCGCATCACTGAAATGGTCAACATTTTTGACAAAGAAGAAAGAGACCGTGAAGTTGAGAAGATAACCAGCAAAGCTGCCAAAGCAGATCACATTGCAAGCAGGACCATCAAAGCAATCAATGTGAAAATGAATGAAGATCCTGTGTATTACAAGAAGCTATCAAGGCTTATTCGGGATACCATAGAAGATTATCACCAGCACCGGATTTCAGAAGCCGATTATCTGAACAAGGCAAGAGAATATGAAGATCAATTCCATAATGGCAGACAGGATAATGTACCTGAAAACCTCGCTGGAAATGATACAGGAATTGCTATCTACAACTTGGTCAATGAGATTTTCAAGGGTCACTTAAAACGTGCCGAAGGTGCCGAAAATATAGCCGCTATTATGGCTGAGGGTATCGATCAGGTCATCAAATCCATAGTCTTTGAAAATGGTAAGCCTATTATTGACTGGGTAAATAAATCAGACATTGAAGGCAGAATTAAGATTGATATTGATGACTATCTGTTTGACTTAAAAGCTCAGCAGGACATTGAGTTACCTTTTGATTTGATTGATGAATTGGTAGAAGAAGGACTTAAAGTAGCCAAGTTGAAATATGTCTGAAACAGCCACGATAGAATCCTTAGTTTTTGGTTCCAGAGAGATCAATTATGAACTCTCCTATCAGGATCGCAAAACACTCGGCATTCGGGTTTATCCCGATTGTAAAGTACGGGTGATTGCTCCCCTTGACACCACAGAGGAGAAATTGAAAACAAAACTCAGGGAGAAAGCACCTTGGATCATCAAGCAGCAACTTGAGTTTCTTTCCTATCATCCGCTAACACCACCACGCAAATACATCAATGGTGAAACCCATCTTTATTTGGGAAGGCAGTACAAACTTAGAGTTGAAAAAGCTGCAACCAATGAAGTGAAACTGTTTAGAGGAAGGCTATTGATATTGAAAAAAGACAATACAACAGCCAAAAACCTCCTGTCAGAATGGTATAGAGATAAGGCTGCTATTCACTTTGAGGAAACCCTAAAAAAGATACTACCGCTTTTTAATCGATACAATATCGATCAGCCAGAGCTTCAAATCAGGCAAATGCCTACACGTTGGGGAAGTTGTACACCCAAAGGAAAAGTGATTCTAAACCCTGAATTGATCAAAGCACCTAAAGGAAGTATAGAATATGTCATCATTCATGAGTTGTGTCACTTGGTGCATCACAACCATACACGTGCATTCTACGAACTTCAAGAAACAATAATGCCTGACTGGAAAAAATGGAAAGAAAGACTTGAAGAGACTTTTTAACGTAGAAATTATAAATTAATATAATTATGTGATTCTATATTCTTATTGATATTTTACAAAAGTGAAGATTTTGAATTGGATAGATTTTTGCTCCAAATCTCCCAAATCATCTACCAGAAACATGAGCAACACCTACTTCAAACTCCGCAATCCCTTCAACTTTTCACCTCATAAATTTGAGCTTGGCAGACCCTTTACATTTTATAAATCACATGCCGACAATTTTTTTTTTGAAACTTTACAAGCTGAGAGATTCTGAATATCCAGCCTTCTATCAATATCATTTAGCCTATTTTCTGAAAGAAAGCAATCTTGAAGAAAAAGAATTCTTCCGTTACGTTTATGAGTTAACTACCTCCAGAATCCAGTACCACAAACAGCAAACTCCTTTCGGTTCAAGACATGTTCTGAACAAACAATCATTGGAGAAATTAAACCTCTTTCTAAAATTTCTCCATTCCATCGACCAGTGGAACCATCATAAATCATTGGAGATTTTACTGGTAGAAAAGGAAGAACGGATTCAAAAACTGATGGATCAGATCTCAGAACTGGAAGCACAGATCAAAGAGCTGAACCAATATGAACCGGCTGAGAAAATCAGTATCACAAATGGCAAACTGGCCACGGTTATTGATCTTTTCAGACAGCTTCAGGAACTAAATTCCCCTGATGAAAAGAAGCTGTTCCGCTCCCAGACCCAAAGCCCATGGTACAAAATGCTATCTAAATATTTCCTTCACGGTGAGAAGGAAATCCCCATCAACACTGCCCGAAATTACTTCCCAGCTAACAGGAATACTAAGCTGATCAAGGGGTCCGAAGTGCCGGAATCTGACAAACTTTTTAGGATCATTTCGGTAGACCAAAAGGACTGATCCCCTGTTTACTCACTGCCCATGACCAAACGACTCCCTTGGTCATCCAAAAGCACCTCTTCCTCCTGACTTTTGTAGGGTAACCAATGGCACTGTACTATTTCTTTTGTTCTGCTGCCATTGAGAATATGAACCCTATAAAACATTAAATCATGTCAGTAGAAATCATCACTAAAGAAGATTTATCTGAGTTCAAGTCTGAACTGTTAGCTGAAATCTCCAAACTTGTTAAACCTTCAGAAAGTAATGTAACCCGTCAATGGCTGAAAAGTGCAGAAGTCAGAAAACTGTTAAATATCTCTCCCGGAACTTTGCAGAATTTGCGTATCAACGGAACGCTCCGCTTCACCAAAATCGGGGGAACCATGTATTACAAAACTGCCGATATTCATCGCTTGTTGGAAGGAGGTGATCATGCCTAGTCTCACCCAATTCCTGATTCCTATCTCTCAGGATAATCGTCTTCATCCTTCTCATATCTGTCTCTATATCTCCCTATTTTCACTTTGGGAGCGAAGCCGTTTCAGCATCCCTTTCAGGATTTCCAGAAGACAGCTGATGAAACTCAGCAAGATCAGATCAACGGCCACTTATCATAAATGTATCCGTGACCTGGTCAGTTTCGGATATATAGATTATTCTCCTTCTTATGATCATTTTAAGGGAAGTCAGATTGTAATTCATAATGGTTTGCAGGAACCTGACCTTAAAGAACTCCCTTTGCCGTGTAGCAGGTAGCCAGCTATGTTTTGGTTGCACCAAAACGCTGGTTTCTGTTCATCCTCTGGGATTCACAGAAAGATTTTTCTCATGCTAGCGCATTCTAAAAACTGACACCCTAAAACCATCATGGAAAAGCAGACCAGAAATAAAGGAGGACGTCCGAGAAAAGAGATCAAGCGTGATGTCTATATCACCATCAAGTGTACACACTATGAAAAGAAGGCTATTGAATCAAAGGCAAAAGCTGTACATCTGAGTACCTCCGAATACCTGCGGGATTTGGGACTGAAGGGAAAGGTTGACCTGAAGAACAGATCACTCGGTAAGGAAATCTTATCCATGACCGGGACACTCAATCACCTTGCTGCCAACCTGAACCAGATTGCCAAGAAGCGTAACAGTCTGGATGAGCTCAATCCTTTGGAAAGGGCCAGACTGAATGTGCAGTCCATCGAGGTGAAACAGCTGGCCATATTGATCAAAGAGAAACTGAAATGATCGGCCATGTCTCTATAGGGAAATCAGCTTACCACTGTATCAGCTATTGTCTGGAAGATAAGAGGGAACTGAGTGAGGGGCAGAAAGAGCAACTATCCAAGGCTGAACAGCTGAACCACAAAAATAGGGCAGAAGTACTCCATTATAACCAGTGCTTTGGAAACAAAAAGGAACTGGCAGCACAGTTCAGGGATGTTCAGCAACTGAGCAGGAGGTGTGAGAAGCCGGTGCTCCATCTCTCCCTTCGTTTGGCTCCCGGTGAAGTCCTTTCAAAAGCACAGTTGACAGAGATGGGCAAAGCCTGTGCGGAAGAGTTCGGAGTGGGCGATCATCAGTATATCTGTGTACTGCATAAGGACACCAAAGAACAGCACATCCATATCGCGGCCAACAGAGTGGGCTTTGATGGTAAAGCGGCTAAAGATGGCAACAGCTACAAAAGGATGTCAAATCTTTGCAGGAGATTGGAGAAGCAATATGGATTACAGGAGGTCTTAAGTCCGAGAGCTTTCTTATCTCCAAAGGACAGAAGAATCCAGCGGCATGACAGCAGGAAGGAGCGGATGAGGAAAGACATCAGGAATAGCTTAGAGAAATCGGAAAGCTATACCTTCTTTGAAAAGGAAATGAGATCACTCGGTTATCAGGTCATTAAAGGAAGGGGCATTTCTTTCATTGATGACAAGAAGGTGAAAGTGAAAGGAAGTGAGCTGGGTTTCTCCCTCTCGAAAATAGAGAAGGTACTGGAACTGAAGATTAAGCTTAAACAGGAAAAAGAGAAATCACCTCAAAGACAAGCTCATCAGAAAAGCCGGCCCTTCCAAACTTCAGATCATCGACACCAGGCACACTATGAAACGGAAATAATTGGAGCGGTTGAAAAGCAACTATCAAAAATACTGGATGAACTGATTAGACCGGAGCATGGAAACGATGTAGACAATACCGAACTCATCAAAGAATCCAGAAGAAATAAAAAGAGAAAACACAGGCAGATGAGCCGATAAAAAAACATCATATGGGAAATCAAAACGAAATGGATAAAGACACCTTGGAACTGGTGTTACAGGAGTTTGCAGAGGAGCAGAAAATAACCAGCCAGAACATCAATAATCTAATTCAAACTACTCATTCTTTAACAGAGAAATTGAGGGAGTTAGAAGGACAGATCAAAGAGCCGAAGCCTGTGAATTTGAGTACAGATACCAAACCTTTTCAGCAGTTATTACAGAAAGGGATGCTGGACATTAAACTGATGATCGGCAACCAGCCCAAGAGCATCCAAAGAAAGTTTCAGATTCTGCTGTTTCCTGAGCAGGATGCCAAGCTGTTTTATAGGATTGTATTTGGAAGGTGGTTTCTGTGGTTAACGGTTATGCTGGCTTTGACCAATCTCTACAAATGGGGAGTGAATTATAACAATAACCAGAAGGAGATCGAAATGGAGCAATTGGAGAATGACAGGATCAGAAAGTCTTGGAACTATTTATACAAGAATAGTGATCAGAATGTTCAGATGAAAATGGACAAAGCTTTCAAGAATTTTACTCTTGAAGCCAATAACTAAAATCATTAAATTTTATAGTGAAGCATAAAGTTTAATCTGCCCAAACGCTTTAAATATTGCTTTTAAAAATTAAGGACTGAACCATAGGTCCAACCCTCTATCTACCTATGAAAAAACATGCCCTTTGGGAGGGCAAATAAATTTAGTATTAATAATTTATAAAATATAGTAGTCGGTTTTATTAATTTAACTCTATTAAAGTAATTAAACATGGGACAGTATATTTTTTGGTGTTCAACAAATGGTCATCAAGATGATTGGTTCATACAGGCAACTTCAAAAGATCAAGCTGTCGACTATTTCATAAAAAATTTCGGATATGATGATGAAGAAGTTAAGACCAGGCAAGTATTACTGTTGCCAGAAAGTTTCAATCTTAAGAAAGCAAGTCCACTAACAAGTCACAAATTGAAACGTTTGGGATTTGAAATCTTACTTAAAGATTCTCCACGTATAGTCAGATATCATGGACGATTATATAAGGAAGGCTCATATATTGAAAATGTTGACTTCACAAATGAATTGAAGGTTTATTTATTCAAAGTTACAGGTGAAGATTATTATAAAATTGGTCATACCAAAAATATTAGACGAAGAGTTAAACAAGTGTTAGGAGAATCTCCATATCAAGTAACAGTAGAAAATTATTTTATTACACCAGCTGCCCGACAAATTGAAAAGGAAATCAGAACACTTTTTCAAAAATTTACTACTGCCAAAGAATGGCTTACCCTTGATGATTGGACTGCTTCAATAATCATGGTTGTGTTTGACTTATACAGAATAGAATTTAAAAATAATAAACCCTCTTATAGTCCTCCCTTATATTTTACTGCCTTGCTTTCAGAACTAAAGCATCTAATCCATTTAAGTAACTATAAAAGAAAACCAGACAATGAAAGTGTAATTCGACTACAGTGTGTATATGATATCGTTCAACAATTAGATGTTGAAGTTGTAATTGCTAAAACTCCCAATATGCTCGCAAAACGGATAAAATACCATGAGCATCAGATAAAAGAATTACACGAAGAATTATTAAAAGAACATAGTTATTGGAAGGTTGGAGATATAGCTTTTAACAACGAAGGAGAGAAATTTCTGATTGTGGAAGTTCAAGCCCATTCTTATGAAGATGAGAAGATGGAGGTTACTGCCCGTTTCTTATTATTGGTTAAACGTTTTTTAAAATCTGGAGAGTTAAGTAAAAACTCATTTTTTGCAAATTCAAGTATTCTAAAAAAAGAGAAGCTATAAATTTAGTGTTCTTGAAAGATTGAATCAGATAGATTAAATTATTCTTTGTCAAAACGAATTATATCAATAACTTTAATTATAGTTTTTTGCAGAAAGTGAAACAGTTGTAAAAAGGCGGTGCGTAATTCGGTGCGTCAACTAGCTATCAACATATAAAGCATTGAAATTCTGTAGTTTATAAAGGGGAACAAATTCCCCTAGGGGCTACCCTAAAGGAAAGGTTGGATTTATCTCCAGCCTTTTTCTGTTTATAGCCTAAAACCCTACTGTTGTTAGAGTTCCGAAGGGTTTTAAGGATTTAAGAATGGTTGAGAGGGATCAAGGGAAAAGTTGGGGGGATAATGAATATTTCATTTTCTTTGTATCGGATTAACAACCTCTATTTTGACTCAAGCCAGCAACACCTTAATCAGTCTATTACTTCCAGAGGTATTTTGGATTATTTCGGAATTAACTGAAGTCGACGAAGATTCATCTGGACTCCATATCTATCTTGAAGAGAACAACATAGAGCCTGCCGGTTACAATAAAGCAGATCTTGAATCCAAGGGATTCTTTCCTGAGATTAGTATCTAGGACTTTCCGGTCCGGGGCCAGAAAGTGGCTCTGTGTATAAAAAGGCGCGATGGACGGTCAAGGCCAGCGGAGAAATCATCGCCAGAGACTGGGATTTGATAAAAAAGGGAGGCGGATGACAACAGAATTCGGTCTTTTTTTAAAAGGGAATATTTGGATAACCACCCGATCAGCTGTTACCACTTAGGCCATTATTTTCAGGTTGACGGCAAACAACTTCAGGAACAGTATCTAGTTGCCCATCACACCGCCGCCTTGTGCGCCGCCGTTGTTTTCTCCCTGCTTTAAATCATCGTTACTTACCCCGCGTTTCGGCTTATTGCTCACTTTTAACGAGCCAAACCGCCAGCTAAAGTTTACGCCCACCGAGCGGAAAGGGATAGAAAAGTTGCTGCGTTGGGTAAAATCGGCGCTTTTGATTTCAGATTCGAAGTTTTTACGGTCGTTAAACGGATCAATAACGTTTATGCCAATACTACCTTTTTTATCAAACAGTTCTTTCTTTAAACCAATGTTCCACATGCTAAAGGAAGGGTTTTTACCCTGAAAGCTTCTACGGGGCGAGCTGGTAATCAAAAACGTTTCTACCGTAAAACCTTGTGGCAACAAATAAGTAGCACTTGCAAAAGCGTTGTACATCAAATAAGTTTTATCGTTGTTTGCGCCGCTTGCGCCCGCGCTTTGGCTGTTTAGCTGAATATCGTACGAGTTTACGTTTAAATTGGCACGTAGGGTAAGCGGCTTAATAGGATTTACCGAACCAAAGAAGTTAAATCCGTACGAGTTATTGGAGCCCACGTTAGTATAGGTTGTTAACGAGCCTGTTTTGCCGTTATCTAAAGTATAATTACTCACCACGCTTTCAATGATGTCGCTGGTCCGGCGGTAGTAAACAGAAGCATTAATTACCGTGGTTTTGATAAAGGTAGAGTAGTTGAGCTCAAAATTATCCGAAATCTCTGGGGATAGTTTAGGGTTACCTTCGCTTGCATTTAATGGATCCGAGCTATCCCGAAAAGGATTTAAGTAAAATAAACTAGGGCGCTGTATACGCTGGTTGTAACTTAGCTTAACCGTTTGGAAGTTTTTAAAACTGCGCGATAGCACCACACTTGGCGTAATGTTATGGTAACTGTTGTCGATATTGTTTTTTGCGCTTCCGTTGTTTGCGTTGCCGTCTATCACGGTCGACTCGACTCTGGCGCCTGCTTTAACCCCATATTTTTTGGCTAAAGTAAAACCGAAAGTAGAGTAGGCTGCATAAACGTTTTGATTGTAGTTGTACAGATAATTTCTGTCGGGATTGCTCACCGTGGAGTTATTGTAAGGGTAAAACACTTCTACTTCAGAGTCGTTGCTGATATCGCGCAGAATAGTTTTTGCACCAATTTCCCATACCACTTTCTTGAAAGGGTGCACGTAATCTATCTGGAAAGTTTTTTCTTTATTTATTGCATCGCTGTTGCCCAGTTCTGATGAATCTTGGATGCTACTGCCGGTAGGAAACAAAAAATCCGAGCGATAGTCGTTATCCAAGTTGCTGCGCGTAAATTGGAAAGCAAACGAAATTTCCTGACCTTCTTTTTTAAATTTATGGGTATAGTCGTTATTCCAATCGTAGCCAATCACGCGCGTTTTAGTGTCGCTTTTGCGGTTAAACTCGTTGTAAATATTGCCAAACTGGTTTTGGTTAAGGTTGTTGCCATCAACAGAAAACTGAAACCAGTTTAGCTTTAAGCTGGTGCTGATGGAGTTGTAGTTGTTGATATCATAATCTGCACCTACAGAGCCGTTGCTGGATAAACGCTCGGTTGTGCTTTCGCCGCTCTGCTTTAAAACAACCGATTGGTCATTGCTGGTTTTGTTAAAACTTAGTTTTGAGGTTTGTGGCCAAGAATAGTAGCCGCCCGCATTTCCGGATAAGGTTAAACGTCCTTTTTTAATGTTAAGGTTTCCATTTCCGCTGTTTTGGCGGGTGCCAACTCCTGCATTTATCGAGCCGCTAATTCCTTCTAAATTAGATTTTTTGGTGATGATGTTTACGATGCCCGATGTGCCTTCTGCATCATATTTAGCAGATGGCGAAGTAATTACTTCCACACTTTTGATCTGATCTGCCGGAATGGCTTTTAAGGCATCAGCCATGTTGCCCGCCATGGTGCCAGAAGGTTTTCCGTTAATCAATACCTTCACGTTACTGCTTCCACGTAACGAAAGATTTCCTTCGTAATCTACCGAAAGCAAGGGCACTTTTCGCAATACGTCGGTCGAGTTTCCTCCTGCCACAGCCACGTCTTTCTCGGCGTTGTACACAATCTTATCGATTTTATTTTCTATGATGTTGGCCTGCCCAGTTACCGTTACTTCTTTAAGCACTTTGTTGCTCGGCGAAAGCCTAATTTCCCCCAAATTCAAATCGGGTTTTGATAAGGTGGTTTCTACTGGGTCAAGCACTTTGGTGTTGTAACCAATAAAAGATACGCTTAAGCGATATCTGCCGGGGCGCACGTTCTCAATTTTAAAAACGCCTTTTCCGTCTGCCAAAGAGCCGTTGCTCGATTTTGTTTGCCCGCTTTTAGCCAAAGCAACCGTTGCGTACTCTACCGGCTTGCCACTTGCCGAGTCAATAACGGTGGCGGTAATTTTTCCGGTAATGGTATTTTGCGCCGCACCGGGGAACTGGGCAAAGCCAAGTGCAGAAACAAATAGTAAAAAAGATAAGTAAATAAATTTCATGGTTTATGCTGATTTTTTGCAACAAAATGCCGTGATGAACAATTTTAAATTCTTCAAATAGATTGGGTAAAGGCCGTATTGTTACAGCGTAACAAATTTTATGTTACCACCGTTTATTTTTATGATACGATTTTTTGGATGCGGAAGCACTTTCATTGTTTGCCGATGATTTGCGGTGCGCGGGCTTACTTTTATGCCCTGTTTTAGCCGGGTTTGATTTGTTTTGCGCAGGCTTCGGTTTTCTGAAATCTTTGGGGTTTTTCTCTGGTACAATGCCTTCAAACGGAAAGGGATGATTGTTAACCACAGGAATCTGCCTGTTTATCAGTTTTTCAATATCTTTTAAATAGGCTTTTTCCTCGGCATCGCAAAAAGAAATGGCTGTGCCGTTTGCGCCGGCGCGTCCTGTTCGGCCAATGCGGTGCACGTAAGTTTCAGAAATATTAGGTATCTCATAGTTTACCACAAAAGCCAGCTCGTCAATATCAATTCCGCGCGCTGCAATATCGGTGGCAACCAAAACCCTCAATGTTTGGTCTTTAAAGTTTGATAAAGCGTTTTGCCTAGCGTTTTGCGATTTATTTCCGTGTATAGCTGCCGCTTTAATTCCTTTGGCGTTCAGCACTTTTACCACTTTATCTGCACCGTGTTTGGTACGCGTAAAAACCAAGGCCGTTTTAACTTCCGGATTATCCAAAATATGTATCAGCAAGCCGTTCTTGTTTTTCTTATCTACAAAATAAACCGCTTGGTTAATGGTTTCTGCAGTAGATGAAACCGGCGTAACCTCTACTTTTTTAGGATTGTTTAAAATGGTATTCGCCAGCTTGGCTATGGCCGGAGGCATGGTGGCAGAAAAAAACAGCGACTGCCTTTTTTTAGGGAGCAGGGCAACAATTTTATTTACATCGTGTATAAAACCCATGTCCAACATGCGGTCCGCTTCATCCAACACAAAAAAATTAATGTCTTTTAAACTAATGAAACCTTGGTGAATTAAATCCAACAAACGGCCCGGAGTAGCTACTAAAATATCAACGCCCCGCTGTAAAGCGTCTGTTTGTGCTTTTTGGCCTACGCCACCAAAAATAACGGTATGTTTTAAATGCAGGTTTTTGCCATAATCGGCAAAGCTTTCTCCAATTTGTATGGCCAGCTCGCGCGTGGGCGTAACAACCAAAGCTTTAATCTTGCGCGAGCCTTTCTGCTGGTGCCCTTGCTGGTGCAGTAGCTGTAATATCGGGATGGCAAAAGCCGCGGTTTTTCCGGTGCCGGTTTGGGCGCAGCCTAGCAAATCATGCTCTTCTAACAATAATGGGATGGCTTGGGCCTGTATAGGGGTGGGGTTGGTGTATCCTTGTGTTTGCAACGCCTTTTGGATGGGCGCAATCAACTCTAAATCTGCAAATGTCATGTGTTGTATATGAGGTTTTCCTTTGTAAAAGGTGAACGCAATGTGCGCAAAGGTAGTTTAATATATTGATGTATAGTGCAACAAAAATACCGGCGACCTTAGGTTTGGCAAAGCTTTGGCGCAGTTTTTCGCAATTTTAACCTAATTTAGCGCCACATAAAAATTAGTCAGATGCGCGCTCTTCTTCTCTCTGTTTCGTTGGCAAGCCTATTATTTGCCTGCGCTCCAAAGCCCTATCAAAAAGCTCAAAAAATCCACGAAGAGAAAGTTAAAGAGGTCATCACCAAAATTGATGAGCATCAAGCCCCCGAGCTTTACGACAGCTTAGGCAACGCCATAAAAACAGCATACATCCCTACGGTTAACTTTGGTTCGCGCCGGCCCGATTTTGTGATTATCCACCATACCGCGCAAGATTCTTTAGCGCAAACCATCAAAACCTTTACCCTAGAGCATACGCAGGCCAGCGCGCATTATATTGTAAGTCGCGATGGCGAGGTGGTGCAAATGTTGAGCGATGATTTACGCGCCTGGCACGCCGGCTTAAGCAAATGGGGCAACAATACCGATATGAACTCGTGCTCTATTGGGATTGAGCTGGACAATAACGGCAAAGAACCTTTTAGTGAAGCACAAATTAACAGCCTGCTTATTTTATTGGCCAAGCTGAAAACAACTTACAATATCCCGGTGGCTAACTTTATCGGTCATGCCGATGTTGCGCCCAAAAGAAAAGCCGATCCCAGCATTTTGTTTCCTTGGAAAAAACTGGCCGATGCAGGTTTTGGTTTATGGTACGATATGCCCAACGCTTTACCGCCGGCAAACTTTGATGTTGAAGGTGCTTTGCGTCGTATAGGTTATGATACTAGCAATTTGTCCGCCGCCATCATCGCGTTTAAGCGACATTTTGTGCAAATAGAACTTAGCGCCGTAATGACCAGCTGGGACAAATGTGTGCTGTATAATTTGTACAAAAAGTATTAGGCCGGGGTTGGAGCAGGATGAGAGGGTAAAGAAAAAAGATCTTTTTTGAGATGCTTTTTTTGATTCTAAAACTTTTCTTTCATTGAAAAAATAGCCTGCAAATTTATTTTTGGTTAAACCAAATCTACTTATGAACGCGCTAATCAACCAATTGTAACTGTCTCAGACGAGAATGTAATCAACAAAATATACGAAATACGTGGTTTAAAGGTAATGCTGGATAGTGACCTTGCCGAGCTTTATGGGGTGGACACAAGAGTTTTGAATCAAGCGGTGCGAAGGAATATTGATCGTTTTCCTGAAGATTTTATGTTCCAACTTCAGCAAACTGAATGGGAAAACTTGATGTCACAAATTGTGACTTCAAACTGGGGAGGTAGGCGTAAGTTGCCCTATGTTTTTTTACAGAACATGGAGTTCTGATGCTCTCTAGCGTGCTCAACAGTGTGCGTGCCATTCAAATGAATATCCAAATTGTGTGGATCTTCTCAAAGCTTCGTCAGCTTTTGACAGAAAATACCGAGCTGCGCCTTGAAATAAAAGACATCAAAGACAGGCTGACGAGTCACGATAAAAGTATCACAACAATTTTTCAGTTTGTTGATCAGCTTGTACAACAAAAAACCGACCCACCTAAAAGAAGACGGATCGGCTTTAAGCCCGATGACTTATAAACGTTTTAATCTATCGTCTTTCCGTTGACAACTACATTTTTAAAGGTTACGCCGTCAATAATACTTTTATCGTACTTGTCGTTTTTAGCTTCCACCTTTAAGTTTTCGAAGGTGAAATTCGCCAGCCTATCATGTTTGGTGATAGCAATATCAAAAAATACATCACACTTAACATCCAGATTACGCATGGTGATGTTTTGCGAGTAAGACAGGGGTGCTTCTTTTTTGCCTTTCAAATCAAAAAACTGAGTCCAGGGCTTTACAAAAATCATGCTGTAAGCGTTTCCGGTTACATTTTCTACGGTTACATACTCGTATTTCTGTGGGGTATCCGGACGCATTTTAAGCCATAAAATCCGTTTCGCTTCATCTACACGGCAATTGCGCATCAACACGTTTTTATTGTGGATGGATTCGCTACCCAACGTTAAAGCCGAGTGGCAAAAGCCAAATTCGCAATCTTCGATTAAGATATTGGTGTTAGGGCCGTTATTTTTGTCTTCATCTGCCCAAGGGCCTTTGCCACCTTTTAAGGCAATGGCATCATCGTTTACAGACATGTAGCAGCCTTTAATCAACACATTGTTACAAACATCTATATCAATGGCATCTGTGCTGGGCGCACGTACCGGCTCATGTGGCGAGCGGATATCTACATTAATAATTTTAACATTGTTGCACTGGTAATAGTGGCTGGTCCAAAAACCCGCATTGTGCAGCTTCACGTTTTCTACCTGCACATTGTTACTGTTCCAGATAAATACCAACCGCGGACGAGAAACCTCTAAGTTTGTGCAATTTGGGTTAATGGTGCGGCGTAACCAAAATGCGTCCCAAAATTTACGGCCGTTGCCGTCAATGGTACCTCCGCCAGAGATGGTAAAGCCGTTTACACCATAAGCGTTAACCAATGCCGCGTAATAATCCAAATTTTGACCTTCCATACGCGAAGGAATTTTTGGATAATTCGCAATATCATCAGAACCTTTAAGCTTGCCGCCCTCTACCACGTGCAAATGCGTTTTTGGTTTAAAAAATAAAGCACCGCTTAAAAACACACCTTTCGGGATAAGCACCGTGCCGCCTTTTTTTGAGGCTAGGTCTATTACTTTTTGGATAGCTTCTGTCTGCAGCAAATTACTGTCTTGCTTAACGCCATATTTAGTAACATCATAAACTTTTCCGTTCTTCTTTACGTTTACTGGGCTAGTATCGCTAAACCAAGCGGGTATGGGTGTGCCATCCGGAAATTGGTTTCCTTTAGCCGTTTGCCCCAAAGCCACATTTGCCCCAAATGCAATACCCAATAAAGTGATAAAACTTTTAATTTTTAATGACATGATTGTTTAATGGTTTGTTGGAACTTGCAAGATAACACCATTTATACAATATCGCATCCCGTACCGTCTGTTAGGGAACAGTTTTATAGTTAGAAATGATTTTGTAAATTTGATAGTGCCGACAATACTTTTTATTTACGGGTAGAGATTGTTTTTTTTAAAGCTAGATTATGATTGATACTCGGATTGTTGACTCGATTGAATTTATAGAGGATTGTTTATGTCTAACAGTTAATGGTAAAAAGTATACCATCAGTTTGATAGAGGTATCCCAAAAGTTACTAAATGCCTCGGACATAGAGCGTAATTTCTATAAAATTTCTCCATCCGGCTACGGAATTCACTGGCCACTGCTAGATGAAGACTTAGCAATAGCCCATTTAATCAATTAGATCCAAAACAAATGTAAGCGCATAAAAAAACGCTTTATCTTAATACTCCCTACTCACTATTCACCACTAACTACTCTCCATTACTTCAAATACCGCTCGCGCAATACGTTAAAATGATGCTCAATATGCCCTACAATAATAAACAGCAAGGCGCCTACAGATACCGTTGTTCCGTTTGCTGTTCCTTTTTTGCGTAGATCGCTTTCGCTTAAAGATTTAAAGAAAAATAGGTTAGCCTGACGCAACATCACCAGCTCATCTACCAAATCACTAAAAGTATATTGGCTAATGTCTGTGCTAGCCACATACGCGTCCTGATCGTAGCCCGGCAATTCAGTTTGGTCATTGCGGGCAATGCGCAAGGCACGGTAAGTCATAATGCGTTCCGTATCAATCAGGTGCGATAGCACTTCTTTTACTGTCCATTTGCCATCGGCGTAAGCGAAATCATATTTGTTTTGGGGGATATCGGCCAAGAAATCATCAATGCTGTTGAGCTGATTTTTTAAACGCCTTAAAATTGGCTGATTGCCGGCAGATGCCAGTTTAATATATTCTTCGTAATAGGGTGCGTATTCGTTAGCGAATGGTTGGTACATAATTTAAACTGCTTTTAATAATTATCCTAAACGTGGTGCCTTTGCCCAGTTCAGATTCTTTCACAAATATCTGTCCTTTATGGTAGTTTTCAATAATACGGCGTGTAAGCGACAGTCCTAAACCCCAGCCGCGCTTGCGGGTGGTAAAACCGGGCTGAAAGATAGCTTCAAATTTAGAACGCGGAACGCCTTTGCCGGTATCGCAAACATCGATATAAATTTGCTGTTTAGCGATGTTTTCTGTGATGTTTACCGAAATTTTTCCTTCGCCCTCAATGGCGTTTACCGCATTTTTCAGCAAATTCTCTATCACCCAATCAAATAAAGGCACATTTAATAAAGCTTCCTGGTTTTGATCGCCGGTAACTTCAAAGCTGATTTTATCGCTTACGCGGATGCTGAAATAATCCACATAATCTTTGATGGTTTGATACACGGGATGGCTGGTCAATATCGGCCTCGAGCCTATTTTAGAAAAGCGGTCCGCTACAATTTCCAAGCGTTTTACATCGTTTTCCATCTGCTGGATCAGCGGGTCATCTTCGGCATCAAACTTATCTTTCAGCAGCTCTACCCAAGCCATCAGGGAAGATATCGGTGTGCCCAGCTGATGCGCCGTTTCTTTGGCCAAGCCCACCCAAACCTGGTTCTGTTCCGTTCGGCGCGAGGAGTTGAAAATGAGGTAAGCCGTCATCAAAAACAGGCCGATAATGCTGAGCTGGATGTAGGGAAAAACGCGCAGTTGCGTTAGCAGAAAGCTGTCTTTATAATAAACGTACTTCACCTTTCCGTTCATTTCTATCGGGATGGCCTCGTGCTGCGCTTTCATGCTTTTGAGCTGGCGCAAGAAATACGCAGGGTCGTAAACGCGGCCGGTATCAATCTTATAAAAGGTTTTTGTGGTGTCTAAAGCGGTATAGGTAATAATGGAATCTTTGTCGTCTGTAACAATGGCCGGCACCACCAAGCTGTCTTTTACGGTAAAAAGGTAGTTCATCATCTCCTCGTTATCCGTCTCAAACATCTTTTTAAAGCTCTGGCTCCAAACTTCGGCACGGGTGCGTTCTGATTTTGAAATGCCACGCACCAGCAAATCTGTGTACCAAAGCGAGGTAGCGGCAATAATCATAGCCGCCACCAGCAAAAGGTAGTTCCAGCGCCGTTTATTTTCGTACAAATTCATTGAGCTATACCTAACGTTTTTGCGTTGCGCTTGTTGTTCAAAATGCCAGTTCCAGTAAAACCGGACAATGGTCCGAGTGTTTAGCTTCCGGTAAAATGGCCACCCGTTTTAAATGTTGGGCCATTTCGTTTGTAGCCATGTGGTAATCAATGCGCCAGCCCAAGTTTTTTCCGCGCGCACCGGCACGGTAGCTCCACCATGTATAATGGTGCGGATCGGCGTTGAAATGTCTAAACGTATCTATAAAACCCAGGTTCACAAAGCTGTCCATCCAAGCACGCTCTTCGGGCAAAAAACCCGACGATTTAGCGTTTGATTTTGGGTTGTGGATGTCGATAGCCTTGTGGCAGATGTTATAATCGCCCGAGATAATTAAACGCGGAAATTCCAGTTTTAGGCGCGCAATGTAATCTGCAAAATCATCCAGAAACTGATATTTAAATAGCTGCCTTTCTTCGCCGCTGCTGCCGGAGGGGAAGTAGGCGCTGATGACCGAAAAATCCTCAAAATCTGCGCGTATCACACGTCCTTCCCGGTCGTAAGCTTCTATTCCGCAGCCGTATTCTACATGTTTAGGTTCTGTTTTAGAAAGGATAGCCGTACCGCTATAGCCTTTCTTTTCTGCCGGGAACCAATAATGTTTGTATCCCAACTGCTCTAAAAGCACAATGTCGGCAATTTGGTCTGGCGTAGCTTTAATTTCTTGTAAGCACACTACATCCGCATCTGTCGCCTGCAACCAGGCCAGCCAATCTTTATTAATGGCCGCGCGGATGCCGTTTACATTGTAAGATATGATTTTCATCAATTGCCTTTCAAATCTTTCAGTAAATGTTTCAGTTCTTTGCCTTCCACTAAAGAAACGCTCATTTTAATATCCGTCAGCGGACGGTCGCTGCGGTCGGTTTTTACGGTGCAAATATTATCTACCATTTGCATGCCTTTTACCACCTCGCCAAAAACAGTGTACGAGCCGTCCAAGAAAGGCGCCCCGCCCGATGTTTTGTAAACTTCGCGCTGTTGTGGTGTAATTTTCCACGTTTCGGCCCTGCCGGCGTTCATCCCGTCTAGTTCGGCATCGGTATATTTTTTACCCTGAACGATGTAAAACTGAGAACCGCTGGAGGCTTTCGCCGGATTGTTATCGCGCGCAGAAGCTAATGCGCCACGTTTATGAAAAATGCCCGGCACAAACTCTGCGGGGATGGTATAACCTATATCTCCGCTGCCCAGTTGCTCTCCAGGTTTTGCCGTTTTAGAAAGCGGATCGCCACCCTGAATCATAAAATTTTGGATTACCCGGTGAAAGAGCGTGCTGTCTAACGTGCCTTCTTTTGCCAGTTTGATGAAGTTGTCGCGGTGTTTCGGGGTTTCGTTATACAGCTTTAGATAAACGGTGCCGTAATTGGTGATAATTTTAATATAGGTGTTCTTTGGTTTAGCCGCAAAAGCGGTAAAACAGAACAAGGTAAATAGGAGCGTAAAAAATTTAGTCATGCCGTTAAAGTAAAAATTAAAAAATCAAAATTAAAAAGTCAGAAGCTAAACCCGTAGCTTTCTAATTCAAAATTTGGAAGTCAAAAGATATAGCGCGCCAAAAATTGAAATTAAACTTCACGGATAAGATACGATGCTTGCAATTGAATAATGAGTTTGGCAGACAAGCAGCCTAATTTACATCAATAAACTATCAATACGGTAAGCCTGTACCATTTGTTGCTGGGCGCTCCAGTTAAAAATGGTAAAATGTCCGTCTTGCGATGCTACCATGGCTAAAGCCTGCGGATGGTCGGCAATAAATTGCGCTGCTGCCAAATGCCGCGTACCGCCCAGCTCGTAAATGAATTTTTGGGTGGGCTTACTTCCTAAAACAGGTTCAACAAACAAAACTTTCTCTATGGTTTCTGCTTTTGCTTTACGCACTATTTTACAGCCGAAGGCATATAAATGGTGTTGGCTGCTCATCACCGTGGCGCCGTCTATCGCGGTTAAACCGGCAATGTTTTCAATCTCGTTACGTAAAGAAAGTTGCCAAAACTGGTCGTTGTGCATAGCAGTGTCGCTAGTCAACAGCAAGTGCAAAGCATCAAAGCTCGGATAAACAGGATATTGCAAGGGGTGCACCACAGATTGTTTCCAGTCATCAGACTGTGGCGGAACCACCAGCAACAAAGCACCGTGGCGGTGCGCCCGCATAGAAACCGCCAGCTGTATCTGCACGTTTACACCATCGTTAAAAGAGCAGGGCGCATGAATATCTAACAGCGCCGTTACCAAGGCGGGGCATTCTTGCAGGCGTCCGCAATCCTTGTTCAGCATTTTAATCTCATCACCCTTAAGCACGGCGATGTTGGTGTACTTGCCAAAACCTTGCAGGCGGCGGTGTTTAATCACAATTAGGCCCGGCTCAGAAACATCCAGCACAAAACAGTAATTGGGTATTTTAAGCACGGTACCCCAGATAAACAGCTCGCCGTTTTGCTCCCAAACGCCTAGGTGGATACCGGCTCTCTCGATACCCGGAGCCAATTTGGTAAGCGCACTTACGGTTAGGGGCAAGGTTTTGCCGAAGAGCAAAGGTTGCTCGGCCTGCTGTGGTGATAGAAACGCAATAGAGATACGTGGCGAGTGACCCTCTTCTTTCCGCAGGCTAGCCCAAAACGCCGCGTTAATGATTTCTTCAATCACGCCTGTACTGGGCGCTTTAGCAAAACCCGATTCGCCTTTAGCACCCGCCTGCGCGATAAGGTCGGAAAAATGTTGTTCGATACGTGGCGATGCCAGATGCGCCGCTTGGTAGGATGAGCTTGCCATAAGCCAAATTTAATTTTTATTAGGGGATGAAGGTGTTTTAGAAATTGAAATTACATGGGGTTAACAATTTTTAGATGATGTTTCTGAAAAAGATTTCTCGGGCGTCGAAACATCTCACTTTCCGCAGTCTTTGCGAGCCTCTTTCAGGCGAAGCAATCCCCAAGTTCCTTGGCACAGGCTTGGCTTCACCTTGTGTAATCTTTTCCCCCACACTTGGCTTTCCGCCGCTCATTGGCGCGGCATGCCTAGTCCTTTTTTCGGTAGCTTTTATTGTTTTCTATTGCCCTCAAGAATGCTACGCATTTGTCCTTGACGCAAAGGACCAAACGTCAAGGCTGACCTTTCCGCCTACGGGAAATCTTTGAACGCAAACCGAAGCCGTGCGAACGGAAGTACTTTAACAATGCTTCTACATCAATTCGGCGGTTTGCTCAGGGCATTGCAAGCACGAATGTTTCTGCAAAAGATTTTCCGGGCTTCACTTCCAAAACTCGGAAGGCCGTCTTTATTGCGTGGGACACTAAACGGGCTACTTTTTTTGATTTTTATTTTTTCCTTTCAATTATCCACTAAGTGTCCCGTCATGCGAGCGCCGGCGAGTGCCGAGAAAGAGCAAAAAACCGAAGCACTTCAGAACGAACCGCACCTCCAAGCCTATAGCGAAAGCGGTTTTGCGCGGGTTCGCATTGTCTTTTCGTTTACGCACTTGCCGCAAAAATCAGCGCTGTCGGTTTTTTGCTGTGCGGTGGATATGCGCCCAAAGGCACCTGTGCGCCAAAAAAGAATTTTGGTCCTTTTTTTCTAAAATTGCGAAGCACTCTTGAATGCCTTTAAAAACAACTATAAGAAATGAAAAAAGGACTAGCCGTCCGCCGGCAATGAGGCGGGAAAATATCAAACTATAAAACCTATTTATTTTGCCACCAACACTCGGCTTTCCGCCGCTCATTGGCGCGGCATGCCTAGTCCTTTTTTCGGTAGCTTTTATTGTTTTCTATTGCCCTCAAGAATGCTACNCGCATTTGTCCTTGACGCAAAGGACCAAAGGTCAAGGCTGACCTCATTTTGTTTGTTACGCCAACGGGAAATCTTTGAGCGCAAACCGAAGCCGTGGGAACGGTTGTGCTTTAACAAAGTCTCTGCAACAATCGGCGGTTTGCTCGCGACAGCGCAAGTTTTAATGTTTTTGCAAAAGATTTTCCGGGCTTCACTTCCAAAACTCGGAAGGCCGTCTTTATCGCGCGGGAGACTAAACGCGCTACTTTTTTTGATTTTTATTTTTTCCTTTCAATTATCCACTAAGTGTCCCGTCATGCGAGCGCCGGCGAGTGCCGAGAAAGAGCAAAAAACCGAAGCACTTCAGAACGAACCGCACCTCCAAGCCTATAGCGAAAGCGGTTTTGCGCGGGTTCGCATTGTCTTTTCGTTTACGCACTTGCCGCAAAAATCAGCGCTGTCGGTTTTTTGCTGTGCGGTGGATATGCGCCCAAAGGCACCTGTGCGCCAAAAAAAAGACTTTTGTTTCTTTTGGTCTCAAAAGAAATAGCCTCCCGCCGGCAATGAGGCGGGGAATAGTTACTTTAAAGATGAAATTGATCGCACAGGACACTAAACGCATTACCTTTTTTGAATCTTTACTTCTTCCTTTTGAATTTCCCATCCTGCCAAAATGACACCAGAAATCCCTTTGGAACAGGCATTGATAAATGTGGCTTGACTAATTTTAACAAAACATAACAGACATAATATCATGAAGGAAAAAGGAACAATTTCAATTCACACCGAGAATATTTTTCCCATCATCAAAAAGTTCTTATACTCTGATAATGAGATTTTCTTGCGCGAATTGGTTTCTAACGCGGCGGATGCCACCCAAAAAATCAAGCGTTTGGCCAGCTTGGGCCAGTACAATGGCGAACTGGGCGAATTGCAGGTAGATGTTTCTTTTGATGAAAAAAAGAAAACCATCACCATCTCTGACAACGGTATCGGGATGACGGCCGAAGATATAAAAAAATACATCAACCAGATTGCTTTCTCGGGCGCTACCGAGTTTGTAGAGAAGTTTAAGGATGCTAAAGATGCCAACGAAATCATCGGTAAATTCGGCTTAGGCTTTTACTCGGCCTTTATGGTATCAGAAAAGGTGGAAATCCAGACCCTATCCTACCAAGAAGGTGCGGAGCCGGCTGCTTGGATCTGCGACGGTAGCACCGAGTTCGAAATTAAAGACGGTAAACGCAAAACCCGCGGTACCGATGTTATTTTGCACATCAATAAAGAATCTGAAGAGTTTTTAGACCAGTTCAAAATCCAGCAGATTCTGGAGAAATACTTTAAGTTTTTGACAGTAAAACTGGTTTTCGGGACTAAATCCGAAAGCGTGGAAGACGGCGAAGACAAAGAAGGCAAAAAGCAGTACAAAACTGTGGAGGTGCCAAATGTAATCAATGGCGCTAAACCTATCTGGACTTTATCTCCGTCTGAACTGACGGATGAAGACTACCTTCAATTTTACAAAGAGCTGTATCCTTTCCAAGAAGATCCGCTGTTCTGGATCCACCTCAACGTAGATTATCCTTTTAACCTAACGGGCGTGCTTTACTTCCCTAAGTTGAAAAACGATATGGAGTTCCAGCGCAATAAAATCAAGTTGTTTAGCCGCCAGGTATTCATTACGGATGAGGTGAAAGATATTGTTCCGGAGTTTTTGATGTTGTTGCATGGCGTAATTGATTCGCCGGATATCCCGTTAAACGTTTCACGCAGTTTCTTGCAGGCCGATAGCAACGTGAAAAAAATCAACAGCTATATCACCAAAAAAGTTGCCGAAAAGCTGGGCGAGCTGTTTAAGAAAGACCGTGAAGGATATGAGGCAAAATGGTCGGACATTGGTTTGTTTGTGAAGTACGGAATGATCAGCGAAGAGAAGTTTTACGAAAAAGCCAAGGATTTTGCGCTGTTTACCAATACTGAAAAAAAGAACTTTACGCTGGAAGAATACAAGAACAAGGTTAAAGATACGCAGACTGATAAAGATGGCAACCTGATTTATCTGTACACAGTTGACCCTGCAAAACAAGATGGCTTTATCCAATCGGCCACAAAAAAAGGTTACGATGTATTGTTGATGGATACGCCTATCGACACGCATTTTGTAAGCCAGATGGAGCATAAGCTGGAAAAAACGCAGCTGAAACGTGTGGACTCTGCCACTGCAGATAAACTGATTGACAAAGGCGAGAAACTGGAGCATGTACTAAGCGAGGAGCAGAGCAAGCAGGTAAAAGAGATTTTTGAGAAAGCGATTAACAAGCCGGCTTACCAAGTAGAGGTAGAAGCTTTAAGTCCGGATGAACTGCCGGTAACGGTTACCATGGACGAGTTTATGCGCCGTATGAAAGATATGGCTGCTATGGGCGGTGGCATGAGCTTCTACGGCAATATGCCCGATAGCTATAAAGTAGCCATCAACGGAAACCACAAGTTGGTAAATAAAATTTTGGCTTCCGCCGATGAAAAAGAGCAGAGCGAGCTGGCTAAGCAGGCTTTCGATTTGGCTTTACTTTCCCAAGGTTTATTAACCGGTGCAGATTTAACCGCTTTTGTAAATAGGAGCGTGGGATTGATTTAGTTTGAGAATACAGAGCGGATGAGGAGTAAAGAATAAAGAGTAAGGAGCAAAGACCGCTTCTGCTAGTATAAATCCCTTTCGGAATTTAATGTCCGAAAGGGATTTTTCGTTCTAGCAGGGTCCTAGCAGGGTCTCTTGCAGAGGCTCCTGCGTATTTTGTCCTAGCAGGGTCTCTCGCGGAGGCTCCTGCGTATTCGTCCTAGCAGGGTCTCTCGCAGAGGCTCCTGCGTATTTTTGTCCTAGTAGGCGCTGTGCCAAATAACCCTGCGTATTTTCGTCCTAGCAGGGTCTCTCGCAGAGGACCCTGCGTATTTTTATATACCTTTATTCATGGCCGTTAGAACCGTTCACGATACTGTCGATAAAACATGGTTTGTCACCTCTCGTCCTAGCAGGGTCTCTCGCAGAGGACCCTGCGTATTTTTATGTACTTTTATTCATGGCCGTTAGAACCGTTCACGATACTGTCGATAAAACATGGTTTGTCACCTTTACTTGTTGTAATTGGATTCCTCTGTTCCAAATAACCAACTCTTACGATCTGATATATGGCTGGTTTAAACTGATAAAAGAAAAATATACAGTAGATACCGTTGCATTTGTGATTATGCCCAACCATGTTCATGCCATTCTCCATCTAAACGCGGTTCAGAATCTCAATACAATCATATCGAACGGAAAGCGCTTCATGGCTTATGAATTGATTAAGAGGTTAAAAGCAGGACAGCAAGATACGATTCTTTTAAACCTCGGGAGAGCCTGTTCCAACGCGGATAAGAAAAAAGGACAACTGCATAAGGTTTTTGAAACTTCTTTCGACGCGAAGCCTATTTTTACCGAGAAATTTCTGCATCAAAAATTAGACTATATCCACAATAACCCCGTTTCTGGTAAGTGGAATTTAGCACAGAGCTATATAGAGTACAAGCACAGTAGTGCAGGTTTTTATAACCAGAATTTACCGCATAAAAATGTCGAACTGAAACATTATCTGGATTTAGAAGAATAGCCTAGGCGCAGGGTCCTCTTCGAGAGACCCTGCTTGTACAGAGGAGTAAAGAACAAAGAGTAAGGAGCAAAGACCGCTTCTGCTAGTAGAAATCCCTTTCGGAATTTAGTTTCCGGTTACACTAGGATTTTTCTGGTTTGCGTGTGTCAGAAAAATCGGAAGTCTACAATTTTTCATCTACAAACGGCATTTCACACATGATTTATACGATATCTTCCCGAATTGCCGAAGCCTCTGTGCATCAGGCATTAGCCATAATATTTTTTAGGAGAAAAATATATATTTGCTAAAGTTTTAAATCACAGTTATGAAAATCAGCAACAAAATTCTTTTCTTGAGCGTGGCCGTAATGACCTTTATTTCATTGAGCTCCTGCAATAAAATTAAAGACGCCATTCACGCCGATGTAGATATTGACCAAGCTTCAATCGACATTACTATTCCTCCGATTGCCACTACCGAAGAAGGAAAGATTGCCGGTGCAGACAATATCTCGGCTGTAGATTTAAGCGAGTACAAAGGATTGAAAAGTGTGACTCTAAAATCTATAAAGGTAGAGCTGAAAGAGCAAGATCCGGAAGCCAATTTCAAAGCGCTTGAGAAAGTTTCTGTAGAGATCAGTTCTGCCGGCTTAGAGACTAAAGTAATAGCCGGCGCCACTAACACAGATTTTGTTACTAACAAATACACGCTTAATATCCCTGTAAGCGGTGCTAACATCGACATACGCAATTTCGTAAAGAATACATTTAGCTATACTATTAAAGGCAAGGCACACAGTAAAACAACCAAGGCTATTCCGGCAACAATTACAGCGGTTTATACCGTGAGATTTGGATTGTAGACCTCTACTAGCTGGAATAAGGAAATAGAATAATGGAATGACTGACTGGTTGGGGAAAGACTTACGATTTTTCTAATTTGGGGTACCAGAAAAATCGTAGGTCTGCCTGATTTTGAGCATAAGCATCTTCGTTCTTTTTTGGCGTCGAAACGTTAGAGCCTTTTCGTATTGTACATATCGGGCTCAACCTGTAAGTCATAAAATGAAGGTTAAGGAGTACTTTGGCTCGTTCAAAATATAAAAGCAAAACTCAAGAGCTATTAAAACTTTTGAGCTTTGCCTGGAAATATCGTTTGATAATTTTTAACTTTATTCAAGTTCTACTTCAAGTGTGGAGCTATTTCCGGGGATATCTGTTGCAATAAAAGTAATTATTGTACCAGCAATGGTTGCATTGACTGCTGTTGTTTGGTACTGCCAGTCTAACCCGTTAGGTAGTAACGCCGCCGCCCCGCTTTCTAAGATTGTGCCATCCACCTGTTTAATCTCTATGCTTACGGCTTCAACTTTTACGTCATCCAAGGCTTGTACTGTTAAAGTTTGCCCTGCTAAGCCTGTGTATGCACTTGTATTGGCTTTGCTAAGTACTGGCGGTTTAAAATAATCCGCGAAAGCGATGTTGTAAGCTGTTTTACCGTTGCCGGCTAAAGATTGGTACAGCGTTTTGTAAAGCGGATTTTGGACAGCACTTTTTGCATAAATTGCCGCCTCTTTAAACTTTTGCTGGCGTTTTAGTTGACCGGCGTTCGGCACCGCATTGCTTTTGCGCGGCCTTTGCGCCACCACCGTTTTACCGTTTACTTGTTTAAACACAAGCATTCCGCCTACCATGCCGCTTAGGCCATGGGTAACCACATTGTTTTTACTTTGTGACATAATGAAATGTTTTTAATCCCAACCGGCACCATGCCGATTGTTGAGACAAACGTAGGAGGTATTCTTGAGCGAAAATTATTTTGGCAGTAAGTGGCAGTAACTGGCAGAGCGTGGCAGCTAATTATGCAATTACAGAGGTTAGAAAGCGAGAAAACCGGTGGTGTACCGGGGCTTGTGTATTTAATTATAAACAAGCCCATACCAGTATCTAGCCTGTAGGTTCTCTGTACCAAGGTCATTGCAGGTTACCATATTTTTGTATGGAAAGATTTAAACAAGAGGAATTAATGGGCTATTTTAAAAACCTTCTGAGATGTATTTTTATTTCGGAGGCTTTGTGCAGATTTTTTGAGCCTATTTTATATACAGGCCAAAGGTGTTTATTGCGATAATAAGTTCTTTGGCTGATCTTTAGAATTTTCAATACCTGCTGCATATCTATCAACTCCTCCACATCTGTTTCTTGATGAGGTGCCATGCTTTTAAGTGCAGCAGGCAAAGTTCGTTGTGTCGCTTTTTCTACAGTAGTGGCTAAATTTTGACGAACTTGCATCTGCTTTAAAGCCAATTTTAAAAATTTACAAGTTTGTTTCAGTTGCGAAACTTCGTCTTTTAACAATTCGATTTCCTGATCTTTTGGTGATAGTGGCTTCGTCCAACCTCCCTGCGGAATTACTGTTTCTACACTAAGAGGCCGTTGCAGATAATCGAGGGAAGTTCTGTAAGTGCCGAATTCTGAATACTTGGTTAGATTTTTTAGTGAGATAGACTGGGCATTTTCTGCTTTCAAAAATCCTAAACCATCTCCTTGTAAACCCTGATAGTAGTCGCTTTTGAAAAAGTGTTCGTTTAAAAAACGAATGGTCCCATCACCGTCGACTTTAAAATTACGAGCCCAATGCTCATTTTTGTAGGCATCTAAACTATTGACACTCGTAGGTGATGATAATGGAAAAAGACTCGTTTGTGAGCTAAGATATCCTAGGTTGGTAAAATCGCTTAAAAAAGGTTTGCCTGCCTCGTATACATTCGCGGTGACTTTATATCCCTCATTCAAAAGAAAGTTTCCATGTATAAAGCTATCTGTTGAGTAATCGGAAGAAAGCAATCTTGCGATTGGCCTTTTGCAAACGTCTAGGGCACCGGTTTGATATAGCGGCCCCAAATCGGAGGATGTAAAAAGCGCGTTTATATCCGTTTCTACGGAATTAAAAGAGGCTATTCCGTAACCAGTATTGCCAAGAGAGGATATGGGAAACGTTTGGCTATCTATCGTATGGAATCCTGCAGAATAATTGTCCAAAAGCCTACCAATTGCGGTAGTGCAAACCTGTTCATGCAATTTTGGCGGTAATCCATCTTGAGACATGGCAAAATCACTTAAGCAAGCCGAAGCGGTTTTGCCCAGTAAGGGAGAAAAATTCGGTTCTGTGCCTAAAGCAAGGTTGTGGCTAAATAGATGTGTCGCAAGTGGTAAGGTTCCATTGCAGAGATCCGTTGATGAGATAGCCAGAAGGTTTGCTGGCACTATCACTTTCGCCGAACCTTTGGAGCTTTTTGTGGTTGTTTTGGTAGATGCTTTCTTTCTCATTGTTAAGGTTTTGTATCAAAAATAATAAAATGAGAGGTAACGGCGAATTTTAGTTTTTAACAGGTTTTTTTGGATATAAATTAGCGTTTGAGTAGACTCTCTTACACCAGGGAAGGCGACGCTCATATTGAATCTATTGTTTGACGATAGTTTTTCATCGTAGAATCTTCTGTTCTTGCATGTACTTGTGGAGTAGAATGGATGAAGTAAGTAATCGGAACGCATTAGGGGCTTTTCTATTTCGGCTGCGAGGTGATCTTCAAGAGAGCGCTTGCACAGAAGATTATGGCACAAAATTTTCTTAGGTTGTATTCATTAATGAACAGATTCAAGAATTTAAAAACAAGAAATCATGAAAAACTTTACTTATTCCCTTTTATTGTTGCTGCTGGCAGGAACCGTTCTCAGCTCATGCTCAAAAGATGATGATGAAGGACCTAAAAAAGAGTCCGTTTATACTACGGTGTCTTTAAAATTTACGAACAAGGCAAACGCAAGCGACACAAAAACAATTACCTACAAAGACATGGACGGATCTGGTGACATGTTACCTACGTTCAGTACGCTTACGCTTAAACCCAATGCAGAGTATGCCGTAGAAGTAACAGAGGTAAAAGACGATAGCACAAACCCTTCGACTGATTTGTTGAATATTATCAAAAGGGATAGTAAGAACTATTTGTTTGTTTACAAGGTTTTTGTAGCAAACCTGGGTTTTTCTACCACTAATTACGATAGTGATAATAAACGTTTCGGTACGGAGGCACGTGCAAACACAGGAGCAACAAGCAAGGGCAATTTCACACTAAAGCTGATTAAAAATCCCCTTTCTAAGGAAAATGCAGATTCGGACGGAGACGTGATGTTTGATTATACATTTCCAGTGGAGGTAGAATAAGATAATATTGCTTCGTTTAAATCCTCATAAAGTTATGGGGATTTTTATTTGTACAAAATCACTCTTTCATTTTCATGCGATAACTTTCTCGTTCAATAATAGTATACAAAAAGTTTATTATCTTACATTTGCCAATTAAAATAAGATTATCGTTGGTAGATTTATGAATAATCCCTCCAAGGTTGTAAGGAGAAGTCCTTTTAACCGGCTTCATTTTCTCATTCTATTAATATGTATCCCGCTTTTTTTTGCTTGTAGCAATAAAAAAGGGATTTTATTTAGAACGTCGGACGGCGTAGGCGTATCTTCAACATTCCCGGACTCATCCCTTGTAAAAAATCAGAATTTCCTGCCGATCATACAGCCAGGAGATAGAATTACGGTTACCAATTTAAATAACGAGTCTTTAATTAATGGAATGGGAGTTTCTACGCCGTTAAAAATCTCTTACGAAGTAGATGAAACGGGTAAAATTAAACTTCCGGGTGTTGGCGAGGTTACGATAGCTGGTCTAAAAATAAGAGAGGCCGAGCAGTTAATTACGGAAGCCTATAAGCAAAGCATTCTTGTTGATCCTTTATTCGTAATCGAAATAGTGAGTTCTAAGGTTACGTTATTAGGTGAATTTCTTAAGCAAGGGAATTTTCCGCTAATGAATAAGGAGACATCATTAATAGATGTGGTTGGTGATGCTGGAGGTTTTACCGCGCGGGCGGACAAAACTAAAATTAAAATCTTAAGAGGGGATAAAGCTAACCCAGAGATTATCGATGTGGATTTAACAAATTTATCGAGTCTAAAAAGTCAGAAGCTAAACCTCCAAAATCACGATATTATCTATGTGCAGCCGCGTGGGATTTATTTATTTGTCGATAAGTTATCACCAGTACTTACCTATGTTGGTGTTGGAACTTCTCTGATAAGTTTAATTTATTTGTTTACCAATAGTAGGTAAAGATGAGCGAAAGTCAGCAATCACGTCCCGTAATTAAACAGGAGTTAGACTATGTTAAGTTTCTCAAGATCGTTTTAAGCAGATGGTATTGGGTGATGGCCACTCTGGTATTATCGTTAAGCATCGCTTACGCCTATTTATGGTATACGCCTAAGAGATATAATGCGAACATTTATTTAAAGTTTGAAAACAAAGAATTAGGACTTGAGAAAATTCTGTCTACCAAACAAAATACGTCAAATAATATTACATCCGAAAGCTGGGTAATCAAGAGCAAGCCTGTTATGCAAAGAGCAGTCGATCATTTTGATTGGCAAGTAAGTTATTTTATCAATGGTAAGGTGAGGGTGTCAGAAATGTATCCTGATAAACCGTTTGTTGTTCATATTCTCGAACAAGATTCATCAAATTTTTATAGAGGCGAGATAAACTTCAAAACCACTCCCAAAGGGATCCGGATTACTTATGTTGTTAACGATACCGAAAAGATAGTTGTGTCAAAATATAATGCAAAAATCCAACTCCCGGGACTCGTATTTTATATAGAGAGGAACAACGATTTAGCGCATGACAAGCAATTTTTCTTTAAGATTAATGATAAAGCGGGTTTCGCCAGTAGAATTGCGAGCGGGATTTACATTTCTGAGGCAGAAAAAAATTCCAACATTGCATCAATAACCAAAACAGATGATAATCCCCTGTTTGCCCGAGATGCTCTAAACGCAGTTGCAAAGGAGTATTTACACCAGGACCAGCTAGCAAAAGCGCTGTCTTCGTCCAAGGTGATCGAATTTATTGATGATCAATTAAGTTATCTGGCAAAAAACGTTGGAAAAAGTGGCGAACGCTTGAAAGAATTTAAACAGGACAATAAAGTTTTAGAATTAGGAACTACCGCCCGTGTAATCTTGGAAAGTATTACGAATTCCGAAAAAGAACTAAAAGTAATGGAGATTGAGATGATTAATCTGCAACAACTAGAAAGCCAGATTAATACCAACCAGTCCACCATCGATTTAAACCTTAATTTTTCGGGAACGTTGGGTTCCTTGCTAGAATCACTAATGGAAGAATGGAATAGCTTACAGAGCCAGCGTTTAACCTTATTACAAACTTATACCACGAATTCTAAAGCAGTAAAAGAGATAGATGAAAAGCTTAGTTTAATCAGAGAAGCAGCTAAAAACAATATATCCGAGCGGAAAAAGAGTTTTAAAAAGATAAGGAAGTTAAAGGAAGAGTTTTTAGCGGAGAGTTATCAGAAATTGAAAGCTTTTCCAACACAAGAGCAGGAATTGTTTAATTTGGAACGAGATTATCAGGTAGCCAATAATATATTTACACTGTTATCAGAAAAAAAATTAGAATCGCAAATAGCAAAAGCCGCCATTCTACCCGGCGCCTCCTTAATTGATTCTGCACAATACAATCCAATCCCCATCTCTCCTAATGCGGCCACTACCTGGAAATTTGCCTGGATTGCGGGTTTAGCCTCCGGAATAGGGCTCATATTTCTAGTCCGTGTATTAAACCCATACATTTACGATAAGGAATTTGTGGAAAGCTTAACCAATACGCCGATTTTAGGTTTAATCCGTCATTATCCGGGTAAAATTGAAGAGAAAGGCAGTCAGCTACTCAGTATCATCAAACCTAAATCTCTGTTTGCGGAATCGGTGCGGTCCGTGAGGACCAATTTGAGCTTTGTGGCGGGGGAGAAATCCAGTAAGGTCATCTGCATTACGTCCGAGATATCCGGAGAAGGAAAATCATTTGTGTCTCTAAACATCGCCGCTTCTTTAAGTTTGATCGACAAGAAAGTGATTTTAATAGCGGCGGATTTACGTAAATCTAAAATCCATCAAAACTTTAAGCTGAAAAACAAGGAGGGATTAAGTACCTATTTGGCCGGGCAAAGTGCATTAAACGAAATCATCCACCCGAGCGGTCAGCCCAATCTGGATATTTTAGTGGCCGGTCCTGTACCTCCAAATCCGGCCGAGTTGATGTATAAAGAGGAATTGAAAACGTTAATCGAAGAACTCAAAAAGAGCTACGATTTCGTGATTTTTGATACCGCCCCAATCGGTTTAGTATCCGATGCGCTTCCGCTGATCCGAATTTCCGACATCAATCTGTTTGTCATCCGCACGGGTAAATCGAAAACATCTGCGGCCTCTATTCCCGATCGTATTTCCAGCGAGTATCAGCTAAACAATACATTCATTATCCTCAATGATTTTGTGCAGGATCACTTTTATTCGCATTACTATACCACCAAATATTCCGATGGCTATTATGGCTATTATTACTCTAGCAGTACCTATGATGGCGCCGGTTACTACGATGACGAAGGCGTAAAGCGTAAATGGTGGAAACGTAAACTTGGGCAAATTAAAAAGAAGGTAAGCGGTTAGCTTAAATCTTGAACATTCCTAGAAAGCAAAATTATGTGTAGGATAGCCGGGCTCATTCGTTCTTCGCTTTCTGCTTCAACAATCCGGCAGAGCTTGCAATTGATGGCGGATGTGCAGGCACACGGCGGACCTGACGATGAGGGCTTTTATGTAGATACCGAGCATGGCTTGGGCTTGGCGCACCGGCGCTTATCTTTACTGGATTTAAGCGCTGCGGGCCGTCAGCCGATGTGCAGTCCAGATAATCAGGTGGTGCTGGTTTTTAATGGGGAAATTTACAATTTTCGAGACCTAAAGGAAAAGTTGAGCGCCGAGCGCATCACATTTAACAGCCAAACCGATAGCGAAGTCATTATTGCGGCCTATCAGCATTGGGGAACAGACGCATTTTCTAAGTTAAAGGGCATGTTTGCTTTTGCGCTGTACGACCGTGTAAAGCAAGAAATTTATTTGGTGCGGGATAGCCAGGGGATTAAGCCACTTTATGTATATCAGCATCAGAAAATCATAGCCTTTGCCTCTGAAGTTAAGGCTTTCAGCGCGGCAAAATTACCGCTAAGCACCAACACCGATTGGCCGATTGCTTTATTGAGCATGGGCCACCTTCCGGAACCCCTGACGACCTATCAGGAAGTGCGGATGATGCCGAAAGGAACTTTTACAACTTTTTCTTTGGAAGAATCGGAACCACGACAGGAAGTCCAGTGCTTAGAATACGAGAAATCTTTTGCTGATTTCCAGTCCGAAAGCCCGCAAATAGCCATTAATCAGTTTTTGGATAAAGCCATTCAAAGTCAGCTGGTAGCCGATGCGCCTATCGGTGTTTTCTTAAGTGGCGGGATCGATAGTTCGCTTTTAGCGCTTCAAGCGGCTAAACATCAAAAGGAAAAGCTGATTACGGTTTCCTTAAATTTTAAAGAGAAGCAATTTTCGGAATCCACTTTTCAGCAAACGATAAGTAGGCTGTTGCCGGGCGCACATCACAGCAAAACCGTCGACGAGCAATTATTTGCGGCTTATTTCGATGGGATTTTGGGAAATATGGATCAGCCCGGTGTGGACGGTATCAACACTTGGTTTGTGAGCCAGGCCGCTAAAGAAGCCGGTTTAACTGCGGTTCTTTCGGGCGTGGGTGCGGATGAATTGTTCGGTGGTTACCCTTCCTTTCGGAGGATGCCATATATTCCCTTCTTACGTACTTTTTCGTTTTTAGCGCCTCTGGCGACACAGCTGACCCATAATGAAGGTTTAAAACGTTGGACTTATCTGAACGAGAAAAATCCTTCTTTTGAGTATCTTTTTTTGAGAGGCTTTTTTGATCCAAGGCAACTAAAGAGCTTTTTTAGCATCCATCGTAATCAGCAAATAGCGAGTCTGCAGCATATCGACTTAGCCCAGCGCCAAATTCCGAAAAATTATGATGGCAAAAGAGCGGCTTGGTTCGAACAAAATTATTTTATGCAGAACCAGCTGCTAAAAGATACCGATAGCATGAGTATGCGGCATGGACTGGAAATTCGAGTGCCTTTTTTGGATGAAGATTTAGTGCATTATGTCAATACCTTGCCGTCGAGTATCCTATTTCCAAAAAACAAGCCCGCCAAACATTTTTTAGTCCATGCTTTTGACGATTTGTTGCCCGAGATGATTTGGAAGCGACCGAAAATGGGTTTTACTTTTCCTTTCCAATTTTGGCTAAAGAGACATCCGCGATATCTTTCTTTAAAGAGCCGTTATCCAAAGCTTTCAAATTTATATACCGCTTTTGAGCGCGATCAGATACATTGGTCTAAAATCATGGCCTTATTGGTGATGGAGCAATTCGGCGGATTTGAACTTTTAAACGATAAGAGGGATGCCTAAAAAAGTGCTTTTTGTAGGCGCAAAAGCTTTCGCTGGGACTGGAGGTATCGAACAGGTAAATAAATCGTGGATGTTCGGCCTATCGCAACAGGCTGGTTTAGACTTAAAAAGTTTAATATTGGCAGATGACAAAGCTGACCATCGTTATACCCAAAACACTTTTTTTAAAGGCTACCGGAGCAACAAACTGTTATTTTTATGGGATTATTTTAGGTACGCCCTTAATGTGGAGGTTTTAATCGTTAGCCACGTACAGTTAGCCATACTTATACCTTTACTGAAAATAATCAAGCCTACGCTAAATACAATCGTGATTTGTCACGGGATAGAGGTGTGGGCGAAGCTGAATGTGCTTCAACGTAGATCTCTGCAAATCGCCAATCAGATCTTGGCGGTAAGCCGTTTTACCAAGGAGAAACTTGTGGAACTTCATCAGGCGAAAGAGCGTCGGGTTTTGGTTTTTCCCAATGCCTTGGATCCTTTCTTTCCTGTCCCTCAGCAATTTGTGCGACCTCATCAGCTGGCAGCCCGTTATCAGGTTTCGGCAAACGATACGGTATTGCTGACCATTGCTCGATTATCTTCCGCAGAGCGTTATAAGGGTTACGATTTTGTGATGGAGGCCATTCCTCTGTTAAAAAAAGAAGGCTTAAGCATCAAGTATATCATCGGCGGCAAGGCAGATGAGGACGAGAAAATAAGATTGAAGAAATTAATTGCGGTAAACGGTTTACAACAAGAGGTGATCCTGACGGGATTTATTCCCGATGAAGAACTGATTGAACACTATCAGTTGGCTAATGTATTTGTAATGCCCAGCACGGGGGAAGGTTTCGGTATTTCCTTTATTGAGTCGGCCGCCTGCGGAACTCCCGTTTTAGGCGGTAACACAGATGGCAGTCCCGATGCCATCATCGAAGGTGAAACAGGTTTTACCTGTACACCAAAAAATCCTTCGGAAATAGCAAAGGGCATTCGTAAGCTGTTGGCCATGAACAAAAAGCCAGGGCATATTCAAGATAATGCGCTAAAAAATTATAGTTTTGCGCTTTATCAGCAGCGTATAGCCGATTTAATAGCCAAACATTTAAGATAGAAGATGATACCCGAAACAAAGGCCGAAGAAAGTTGGGATTTAGAAATTAAAGCCAAAAACAGTCTTTTTGATCTAAAACTGGACGAGGTTTGGCATTACCGCGATTTGATGTGGCTGTTTGTGAAGCGCGACTTTATCGCTCAATTTAAACAAACTGTTTTGGGTCCGGCCTGGCACGTAATCCAGCCTATCCTAACTACTTTAATGTTTTTATTGGTATTTGGGAAAATAGCCAAAATACCTACCGATGGCATCGCTCCGGCTGCATTTTATTTAGCAGGATTGACTATTTGGAACTATTTTTCGGCCTGTTTAACAGCCACTTCTTCTACTTTTACGGCAAATGCGGGCATTTTTGGGAAAGTTTATTTCCCACGAATTGTTATCCCAATTTCCGTGGTGCTGTCCAACATGGTTAAATTTGCTATCCAGTTCGGACTGCTGGTAGTGGTAGTTACTTACTATCACTTTAACGGCTATCCGATTTACCTATCGCTCAACCTGCTTTTTATACCTTTGATTTTAATTTTGATGGCAGGCATCAGCTTAGGCGTTGGAATCATCATATCTTCCATCACCACCAAATACCGCGATTTTAGCATTCTGCTTTCTTTTGCTGTGCAGCTGCTCATGTATGCTACCCCGGTTATCTATCCCTTATCCTATTTAAAAGGCAAGAACTATAAATGGCTGATCGATTTAAATCCAATCTCGTCGGTAGTAGAAAGCTTTAAGTACGTCATTTTCGGGAAAGGCTTGGTAGAACCTTATTCTTTGCTATATAGCGTGCTGTTCATGTTTTGCGCTTTGTTTTTCGGCTATCTGATATTTAATCGGGTAGAGAAGAGTTTTATGGACACGGTATAGGAGGGTATTGAGTATTAAGTAGTGAGTATCGCGTAGACAGTATTGTTTTTTGAATTTTTAATTTCCCTTTTAAATTTGGTTGATGGTCTAAATTTGGCAAGACATAGGAAACGTCATTGGCTATAAATTAGTATAGCTGTGATGTTTAAAAGTTTTGGAACCTATAACTGTGCAGTACTTAAAAGTTATAGTTATATCTTTAACTTTGTGCAGTTAGCTAAAAAGTTGTAGATATGTTTATAGATTTGCCGGGCGATTTAGAGTTAAGGAATTCCTATCTAAAATGCTAACAGGCACTTTTACTAAAATTAATAGCGTTACAAACGGATCAATGAGCACAGCAACTAAGGTTAAAAACAGTCCGCCCACTTGTCTCTTCCTTGGTGGAGAAAGTCTAGTATCTTGAAGATAAAATTCTATTCTTTATGGCAAGCGTAGTTAAAGTAGAGAACCTATCTAAACAATACCGATTGGGTGAAATTGGCACGGGCTCCATCGCGCACGATGTGAACCGCTGGTGGCACCGGATGCGTGGGAAGGAAAACCCCTATCTTAAAATTGGCGAAGCTAACGACCGCAGTAAAAAGGGCGAAAGCGAATATGTGTGGAGTTTAAAGGACATTAATTTTGAAATTGAGCAAGGCGATGCCGTGGGTATTATAGGCCGTAACGGCGCAGGAAAAAGCACGCTTTTGAAAATATTAAGCCGCGTAACGGGGCCTACCACCGGATCGGTTAAAGTAAAAGGGCGCATTGCCAGTTTATTGGAAGTGGGAACGGGTTTCCACCCAGAACTGAGCGGACGCGATAATATTTTTTTAAACGGCGCTATCTTAGGGATGCGCAAACATGAAATCCAGCGGAAGTTTGATGAAATTGTAGACTTCTCGGGTGTAGAGCGTTATATCGATACCCCGGTTAAACGTTATTCTTCCGGAATGTACGTGCGACTGGCTTTTGCAGTAGCGGCGCATCTGGAATCGGAGATTTTGATTGTGGATGAGGTATTGGCGGTTGGTGATGCGGAATTTCAAAAGAAATGCCTGGGGAAGATGGGGGAGGTTAATACTGGAGAAGGCAGAACGGTGCTGTTTGTGAGTCATAATATGAATGCCATAAAGGCTTTGTGTCAAACAGGCATTTATTTAGAGAGTGGTTTGATAAGAGCCGAGAAAGATGGAATCGACGAATTAATAAATTTATATCTAGAACAAAGTTTTGACAAGGAAAAGGAAAGTCCAATAAACGAAAGAATTGATAGGGGTGGCAACGGTACAGCAAGAATCATAGAATTAGGCTTAGCAGAAGCAATTGAGGGTAATTGTTTGTCACTTGGGAAGCAAATTTCATTGCAATTTAGGTATATATGCAAAATAGACGGTTTTAGAGGGAAAGTTTTAATTAGCATTAATAATCAACATGGCCAAACTGTTTTGTTTCTCGATTCGACAACTACAAATAATGCCCCCGCGATTTATAGAAAAGATGGATCAATTAGAATAAGCTTATCCCATGACTTTGGTTTGCCTATAGGGAAATACTTCATTAATATAGCGTTTTTTGTAGATAATGAGATGGCTGATTACGTGCAGAGTGCTTTAATCTTTAGCGTTGTAGAGGGGAAGTTTTTTGAAACAGCTTTTATGCCTGCTGGAAGAGCCGTTTGTTTTATAAAGCAAAAGTGGGATTTTTATTAAAAAAGTTCCTCGAAAAATATTTGATGAAAATGGATAAATCAGAAGTGGTATTTGAAGCTCAATGTGTTGCAGATGTTGGTAAAGTATTTTATTATCAGGACAAAGTATATCGGTCGATAGCGCGAGCTAATGTTCAAGATGAAATAAAACAGCTAATTAGCGCCGACTTTTTTCCTTCTTTAGTAGAAAGTGGTCTTATCGACACAAAAATAGCCGAACTAGATTTAATCGACCTTAGGGGTCATTTGATTTTAGAACACAAGATGCTACGAGCATTCTTACATCCTGCGGAGTACACAAATAAAATGTTTTATGAGGGAGCCTTAACTATTATACATATTCTTAAGATTTTAACTAGAAATGGATATGTTTTGAAAGATGGGCACTCTTTTAATATAACAAATTATGGGGGTAGATTTTTTTTCTTCGACTTTACCTCAATAACCAAATCTTCCTCTATCTCATATGAATGGTTCGAGGAGTTTTATAAGTATTTTGCGATTCCGATTTATTTAGCTTCAAAACGCCAAACATACGCGCTTGCTAAAGAATATCGTCGAGAACACAAGGTGGGATTGGGGCTAAAGTTAGCGGACAATAAATTTCTAAAAAACTGGATTTTTAGGGAGTTGAGAAAATGTGCTAAAAATCTAAATAAACCTATATTATTTGTAAATGAACTCGAAGCATGGTTATTAAGGCATCCTCCAGTAGAATTTGGGGGCTATTGGGATAATTACAATCAGGATCATTCCTTTGATATTTTTACTCCAAGAACTGTTAAACAGCGTTTTGTATACGATATTTTAAGCGCACAACCTAGTAGAGGAACTTTAATTGATTTGGCATGCAATCAGGGCTATTATTCATTTATGGCTGATCATCTAGGATACAATGTAGTTGCAGTTGATTACGAAGAAGGGTGCTTGAATAAAGCTTTTGCACAATCACAAGGAAAAAATATATCGTACGCACATATAGATTTTTGTTATCCAACTCCTTCTTTCGGAATTGGAAATGTGGGTCCAAATTCTATTCAAAGATTTAAATCTGATTTTGCTCTTGCATTAGGATTGATTCACCACATTTGTATAACACAGCGTTTTTCCGTTAAGTTGTTTTGCGAAACGTGTATCCTATACAGCGATAAAGGAGTAATTGTTGAATTTGTGTTTCCTGATGATAAGTATGTGAAGGCTTGGGAACAAGCTATTCCGGAGGATTATAATATAGATTCTATAAAAAGGTACTTTCAACCCTCTTATTCTATGTGTAGTTTAAGTGAAGTAATGAATGATGATGGGGTACATCGGCAATTTTTATACTTCTTTAAATAAGAAATAAATCAAAAATATGATAAAAAGAATATTGGACTTTTTGTCGAATCGAATAAAGCCAGAAGTATCTATCAATATTGACGAGCTTAAGCTTCTCAATGGAACCATCTTGACTAAAATGATTGATACGGGCAAAACCAACATTCACGACATTGAATTTAAAGTTTTTTCACAGTTCGGTGATGATGGGATTATCCAATTTCTTATCAAGAAGATTCCAAATATTCCTACAACGTTTATCGAGTTTGGTGTAGAAAACTACCAGGAGAGCAATACGCGTTTTTTACTTGAAAACAATAATTGGTCGGGTTTAATTATTGATGGTTCGCAGGGTAATATAAATTTCATTAAAAAAAAGCCCGAATATTGGAAGTATGATATTACTGCGATAGCTTCGTTTATAACTCGCGATAATATTAATAGTTTGATAGAAAGTCGTTTTAAACATGAAGATGTCGGCATTTTGCATATAGATATTGACGGCATGGACTATTGGATATGGGAATGTATAAATATTAACCCCGTTTTGGTTATAATGGAATATAATAGCGTGTTTGGTGAAAAGAGGGCGATAACAGTCCCTTATCGTGCAGATTTTGTTCGCGTTAAAGCACATTATTCCACACTGTATGCGGGAGCATCTTTAGCAGCGTTAGCGATATTGGGGAAGAAAAAAGGTTATAAACTTATTGGGTGCAACAGTGCAGGAAATAACGCTTACTTCGTTAGAGACGATTTTAGCAATATCTTTCCACAAAAAACGGTAGAAGAAGCATTTGTTAGTTCAAAGTTTAGAGAATCGCGTGATGAGAATGGGAATTTGACATATTTGCGGGGTCGGCAACGCATACAAATCTTAAAAGGTCTTGAGGTATTTAATGTTGAAACCAACCTGATTGAAAAAATATAATGTATAAATATCCAGTTTATCAACCCGCCTTAATAGGTAAGGAGCAAGAATATGTTCTGGACTGCCTCCAAAGTAATTGGATTTCATCAAAAGGCGAATACATCGGAAGGTTTGAAGAGGCTTTTGCGGCTTCTCTTAAAATTAAACACGCAACTAGTGTTTGTAATGGCACGGTCGCTTTGCATTTGGCTATGCTTGCACTAGGGATTGGTCCTGGTGATGAAGTAATAACGCCTACTTTGACATACATTGCTTCGGTTAATTCAATCAGTTATGTAGGAGCAACGCCTGTTTTTTGTGATTCGGAAAAAAGCACATGGCAGATGGATCCGGCGTTAATCGAGGGAAAGATAACCAAAAACACTAAAGCAATTTTGGTTGTTCATCTTTACGGCCAAGCGACTAATATGGCGGAAGTTATGCAATTGGCAAAAAAGCATGGTTTGTTTGTAATAGAGGATTGCGCAGAGGCAATAGGAACCAAGTTTTTAGGAAAAGCTGTAGGCACATTCGGTGATATCTCCACATTTAGTTTTTTTGGAAATAAAACGATAACTACAGGCGAAGGTGGTATGGTAGTGACAAACGATGAAACATTATTCGAACGGTGTAAGCATTTTAAAGGTCAGGGCTTAGCAAAACACCGCGAATATTGGCATGACGTGGTAGGCTACAATTTTAGGATGACGAATATTGCTGCAGCAATTGGTCTGGCGCAACTGGAAAACTTATCTTATTTTGTTGAGGAAAAGCAAAGAGTTGCAGACACTTATATTAAAAATATAGATCTTTCTAAATATGAATATCAAGAAAGACAAACGGATCGCTTTCATACATACTGGATGTTTTCTATTTTGGTGAAAAATGCCGAGGATAGAGAAGGACTTAGAGCACATCTTAAAATGAACAAAATTGAAACTAGACCACTTTTTTACCCGGTGCACACTATGCCAATGTATAGTCAGCGATTCCAAAGACATATAGTGGCCGAAGATTTAGGATGGCGGGGCATAAACTTGCCTAGTTACCCCGCTTTGTTAGACGAACAAATTGTAGAAATTTGCCAGATCTTAAATAGCTATGGTAACTAAACAAAAAGTCATATTATGCGGATTTAATTGGACAGGTTGTAAGGCGTTAAGGCTACTGCTAGAAAACAATTATGAGGTATTTGTCTATACTTCTCCATCTCCAAACTATGTAAACAACCTTGCCGTATATTGTGAAGAAAATAATGTAGCTTACAGCTTCGAAAAAATATCTTTAGAGAATATTCCGTTTAAGCCTTTGTTTATCGCTAGCATTTATTATCGCTACATTATAGCGGAGCCGATAATAGCATATGCGAGCGGTAAAATATTTAATCTTCATCCATCGTTGTTGCCGGATTATAGAGGATGTAGCAGTTTAACTTGGGCCATGATTAATGGTGAGAAGAGATGTGGCTTTACTTTTCATTATATTAATAAAGGGGTTGATACTGGCAATATTATTTTACAAAAAGAAATGCTAATTGAAGATTTCGATACTCAGGTAACCCTTTACAATAGAGTGATGTTTGAGTCTATGAAGTATTTCAACGAGGTCGTCAAACAAGTTCTTGCAGGTGATCCTGGTTATGCGCAACCCGACGCAGATGAAAGCAAATATTTTAAAAGGGGCTGTCCACATCAAGGGATAATTGCGGATGATTGGAATATAGCTAAAAAGAAGCGGTTTGTAAGAGCTATGCTCTATCCTCCATTGCCGGAAGCTAGGTACAATAACGGTGAGATAGCGAAACTGACGGATTTTTTTCAGGTATGAATATATTAGTTTATATTCCATCAATAAGCAAGAAGAATGGGGGGATTTATCAATACACCATGGGCTTATTGAATGTTTTGAAAGGGAGTAAGAAACATCAATTTTTCATATTGAACAATGAATCAGATGATCAGCTTAATACGCTCATAGCTACTCAGGAAAACTTTCACTCGTTAAACGATCGCTGTCTTGAGTTACCAAACGATTGGGTGAATAGAGTTGTAAGAAGAGGTAAAAGATCTTTACCGAATATGTTCAGGCCAGCTCGCACGCCAATTGAACAAATAATAAATAACAATCGTATTGCTCTTGTTCATTGTCCTTTTCAAGCATACCTGAATACAGGTTCGACTCCATTTATCACAACCATGCACGATGTTCAGGAGTTGCATTTTCCGGAGTTTTTCACGTCAGAGGAACGCGCAAGACGTGCGGTAGCGTACAAGGAAGCGATAGAGCAATCCAACAGAGTTGTAGTGAGCTATCAACACATTAAAAATGATTTAGTCAAATTTTTCGATGTGCCAGCATCAAATATCGAGGTTGTTTTATTGGACATGACAAGGCTTTGGATAGACGATTTTTCTGAACAGAATTTAATAAACATCCGAGACTTGGCGGTGCCACAGAAATATCTGTTATATCCAGCGGCCACTTGGCATCATAAAAATCACATCACACTACTGGAAGCCTTAATGTCGCTGAAAGAGGAGGGTACGACCGTTAATATCGTATTTACTGGGCATCTTACAGAACACTACGAGGAAGTGTTGAAACCCTTTGTTGAAAGACATCATTTAAACGACCAATGTACATTCAAAGGAATAGTAAGTGATCAAGAACTGTACTCTTTATATAATTATGCCCAAGGCGTAGTAATTCCCACACTTTATGAGGCGGGGAGTTTTCCATTATACGAGTCTATTTTGTTGAATATACCAGTTATCTGCTCAGACACAACGTCGTTACCGGAGACGATAGGCACTTCTGACTATGTTTTCGAAGCGACTAACGTGGAGGCTCTTAAAGGTTTGATTAAAAATTTATATTTAGATGACCATTTCAGAGATAAAAATAAATTGTGGGTAATTGACAGAGCCGCGACATTTCGAAGCGCAACAGCATTGGGGAAATTTGAAAAGCTATATGATAGTATAATGAAAACTTCTCCAGTTACGGAGTATTTCACTTAGAATGGTCAATGAAAATATCAGTGATAACCCCATCTTTTAACTCGGGGAAAACCCTTGAAAGGGCGATACAGAGCGTGGTAAAACAAAGCTATCAGAATTGGGAACATTTAGTGGTAGACGGTAACTCCACTGACAACACTGCGGAACTGCTAAAAAAATATCCCCACGTGAAGTCAGTATCTGAAGATGATAAAGGACAATCGGATGCGATGAATAAGGGTTTTGAAATGAGTACTGGCGAATTAATTTTATATTTAAATGCGGATGACGAATTACATCCGGAGGCCTTGACTAATTTCTCAAAAACATTTAAAGCTAACCCTTCTGCTGATATGGTAGTTGCTGACGTGAAAGTTGTAAAAGAAGATGGGAAGTCATCTATTGATACGCCCACGGTTTCGCTTTCAAAAATTTTGTTTTATTGGCCCTGCAAATTCCCGCTTAATCCAGTTTCATATTGTTATAGGCGAGCAGTCCAAACGTATATCGGCCATTTTCCTGTGGATAATCACCTTACAATGGACTATTGGTTTTTGGTAAGGGCGTTCTTGGATTTTAAAATAAAGAAAGCCAATTTTATTGGAGGTGTTTTTTATTTTTCTGTAAATAATAAATCTGCTGACGCAGAACGAGCGAGAATATCGCTTAAACAAGTTAGGGATAGCTTCGTTAAACGCTACTTTTATCGGTCCCAAGTGATTAAATTTATATTTCGGAGACTCTATGGGAGGTAAAAAGATCCTTTTCATCTCACACGATGCGAGCAGAACAGGAGCGCCGTTTATTCTTTTACATCTGATAAAATGGCTGAAAACCAACACCAATTATAAAATAAGTTTATTATTATTAGATGGAGGAGACTTAAAAGAAAATTTTGAAAAGCTTGTTACTACTACATATGTTTGGAACCCATATCAGCCAGATTTAAGATTACATAAACGGGTTTTGTCAAAATTAACCAGGAAGCGACAGTTCGTTAGTTTTCCGAAGGAATTGAAAGGAAAAAAATTTGATTTAATTTATGCAAATACTGTCGCTAGTACCTATGCGCTACCTCAGGTGCAGAAGCATTTAGCTTCACCTGTTTTACTTCATGTGCATGAAAACGAGTATACGATAAAAAATTTTTATCCTAATTCTTTAAAAAGAGAGTTTACAAGACTGGTTTCCCGTTTTATCGCGGTTTCGGAAAGCACACAAGACGTCTTGCAAAATAATTATAACGTTCCTGAGTCAAAAATTGATTTGATTTATGAGTTTGTGCCATTCATGAATCAGAAACCAGACAAAACAAGAGCAGAAGTAAAAAATTATTTGGGCATCGGCAATGAGATTGTAATTGGCGGTGCAGGACTGACAAGTTGGAGAAAGGGCGTAGATTTATTTGTGCAGGTGGCGTCGGAAGTGGTAAAAAACACTCCAAACACATTCAAGTTCGTTTGGGTGGGTAGCCTATTGCCAGAATTTGAAATTAAGTTAGCGTATGAATTGAACCGTCTGGGAATCCCAGAAAATGCTGTTGTTTTTACTGGAAAAGTTCCCGATCCTCAAAACTATCTTCAAATTTTTGACCTATTTTTTCTTAGCTCAAGAGAGGATCCGTTTCCTCTAGTATGCCTTGAGGCTGCGGCTCTTTCAAAACCTATCATGTGTTTTGAGCATTCCGGCGGAATGCCAGAAGTAATTAACTCAAAAAATGGGTTTATACTTCCTTATGGGGATGTGGATAGTGCGGTTCGTGTAATTAAGTCGTTGACGCACAATCCAGCGTTGCTAAGCATACTCGGACAACGTGCATATGATGATTTTTCGAAGTTTGATGTTCATAATCAAGCACAAAAGATTTACGATATTATAGAAACTAATTTTTAAGCCCTATGCCTAAAGTTTCCGTAATCATCCCCAACTACAACCACGCACGATTCTTAAATCAGCGTATTGATTCTGTGCTTAACCAAAGTTTTCAGGATTTTGAGGTGATTATTTTGGACGATTGCTCAACAGATAACAGTAGAGAAATAATTGAAGCATACCGCGAGCATCCCAAAGTGAGCCATGTTATTTTTAATGAACAAAATAGCGGGAGCCCATTTGCACAATGGTATAGAGGTTTTGGTGTTACTAATGGAGAGCTGATTTGGATTGCGGAAAGCGATGATTATGCGTCTGTTGATTTTCTCGAAAAATTAATTCCTTATATTAATGCTGCCACCGGGCTCGCCTACTGCGACAGCTTAGAAACAGACGAAGACGGAAGACAATTAGGACGATGGAGTCGGTGGCAAGATCATTTTAGTGAAAACATTTGGATTTCAGATTTTGAAAGAGGCGGAGAATGGCTCAATGAGAACTATCATTCCTTATATAACATAATTCCTAACGCGAGCAGTGCAATATTTAAGAGAAATTTAGTGCCTCCGCAGGTAGCGGTCTCAGAGGTCGTTAAAATGCGGTATGTTGGCGATTGGTACGTTTGGCAATTGATATTTAAGAAAACGCAAGTGTACTATCACCACCAAGCCCTAAATTATTTTAGAAATCATCCGTCAAGCACTCGGGCAGATCAAACTCTGCTAACTCAAAAAGCTACTGAGTATTATCGCGCATTGAAAAGTTTCCTTTCACAACAAACCGTTCGTACTAAAAGTGCAGATTTAGAACGCAGGTTGAGTGAGATATTTGATGCTTGGAAGCTTGGTGCTAAATCGTTACTAAAGATAAGCGTGTGGCGCTCGCTTTTGATAGCCTATTCGATTGATAAAAAAATATTTTCACGAGTTTTTGACAAAATCCTAAATACCAAATCAGGGGCTCAATGATGAAAGCAGTGGAAAACAGTCTCGTTTCAGTCATTATGCCGGTTTATAATGCTAGCGCCTATTTGGAGGAGGCTATCACAAGTATATTGGACCAAAGCTATCAAAACTTTGAGTTTATCATCATTAATGACGGGTCGAAGGATGATACGGTAGAAATCATAAAAAGATTTGACGATGCAAGGATCAAACTCATCGATGAAAAAGAGAATAAGGGTTATACCTATCGCCTCAACCAAGGTATCGTGTTAAGTGAAGGTGAGTTTATAGCGCGAATGGATGCGGATGATATTAGTTTGCGAGAGCGTTTTGCTAAACAAGTTGAGTTTTTGCAGAACAACCGATCTGTGGTGGTTTGTGGCACAGCCTTAGAGATCATTGGAAATGCTAATTATTATATAAATTGGGTCACCGATTTTGATAGTGAAGATTTAAAGATAGCTCTGCTGTACCAAAACGGGATTTGTCATCCAAGCGTTATGATGCGAAACCCCAAGCATTTGCAATCAGGCATCTTTTATAATTCTGAATTCGAGCCAGCAGAGGATTACGAGTATTGGGTGCGCTTGAGCAGGAAATATAAGATCGCAAACTTACCTGATCTTTTGATTAAATACCGAGCTTACGACGGGCAGGTTTCACAACAACATAACGCTTTGCAAGAGACGCAAAAGGTAAGAATTATTAAAACACAACTGGCAGATCTAGGGCTAAATCCAACATCTGCGCAGCTGAATATACATCGCCGTATTTTCAATGCAGCCGTTGTAGTTTCTGCCGACTACTTACCGAAAGTGAAAGAATGGTTAAGCATTTTAGCTAAAGCCAATCAGGCTATGCAACAATATCCGGAGCCGAAATTTCAGGAGCGGTTAAACCTCTTACTGAAGAAAAATGAGATTGCTTTTAGAGAAAGTGTAAAAGCATTGCCTGCTATGGAGCGGGTCTCGTTACTTTTAAAACAGATTATCGGTTGGGAATCGATAAACTAATTTACTGATTTATAGCGACAAATTTGTCATGAACACAGAGGCAAAACCATTCCTTGTAAAAAAAATAAACTATATCCAAAACTGGAGGGGTATTGCCATATTGTTGGTCATATTGGCTCACACGAGCCACCATAACGTTTCTCCCGATTTGGGAATAAAATATTTGGATAATTTTATTTGGTTTGGTGGGCACGGGGTTACTTTATTTTTTGTTATAAGCGCATTTACTATTTTTTACTCTTTAGAACTTGAAAGAAAAAGCCAAGGGCAAGTGGATTTTATTGGTTTTATGATAAAGCGCTTTTTTAGAATTGCCCCGCTTTATTATTTTGGAATAATCCTTTATAAATTTGTCTATTTCCAGAACACAAAATTTGATATTGATTTTTTCTTGAACGTAGTGTTTTTACACTGGCTTAAGCCTAGTGCTATAAGCGGAGTTGTACCTGGCGGTTGGTCAATCACTACCGAATTCACTTTCTATTTTTTTGCACCCTTAATTTTTAGATGGATTAGATCTGCCGAATCGGCGCTAACATGGTTTCTTTTCTCCATACTTTTCTCAAGAATTTCTTTAGCTATCCTAACTTTGGTATATCCTTTTGAAGACAGGGTATATTATGAACTTAATCCGCTATGTCAATTTCCAGTTTTTTTTGTGGGAATACTGTTGTTTTTTGTGATAATAAAAAATCAGCCTTTAACATTGACGAGCAGTCAGGCCATATTAATTGCAGGTATACTTTTTCTTGAAGGTCAAATAGGCTTCATATTAAGAGACTATTATTTTTATTCGCTGATGTTCGCACTGCTAGTGTACGTTAGCGTAAATGTTTACGTTAAGAATATTTTTGGAAAAATACTCGGTTTTATCGGAGAGCTTAGTTTTACTTTGTACATTACCCACTTTGTTATCATTCGTCTCTTGATAGATTATAGAATAATTGACCCAAGTATGAATACAATTTCCTCTTTCTTGACTCGATTTTTAGGTACTTTAGGTATATCGATAATTGTTTCAGTTCCATTGTATTATTTTTTGGAAAAGCCGCTAATCAATGTTGGTAAAGTTTTATATCGTAAACGTATAAGTCGAATTTCTCAATCGGCAAGTGTTGCAACCATCTTGTAACAATGACTAAGGCTTTTATCTATCTCGATTATGCGCATCGCTTATTTATCATACGAACACCCAAAAGGCATCTCTGGAGGCGGTATTGGAACTTATATCGGTCAGATGGCAAAAATTATGGCAGAAGCTGGGCACTCGGTTGAAGTTTTTTCGGGAATCGAGGAAAAGGTGACTTATCAAGCCTTTAAGCATGACGGCTATCAATTACATCTGATCCCGGCAGAGCATACAGAGATTTTTCGTGAAAAAGTTTTAAAAGTTTTTGAAGCTGTTCATTTGGCTCATCCTTTTGATGCGATGGAATCGCCAGAATATGGCGCGGATGCGCTTGAAGTTAAACTAAAGTATCCGGAAATTCCGCTTGTGGTCAAACTGCATACGCCCACTTTTTTAATCAGTAAGTTAAATTCCGATTTGAATTTTCTATCTAAAATGCGCTTTGTTCTGGGGGCATTACGGAAAGGGAATCGACCTAAGTTTTTTTGGTCTTATAACAACGAATATGACCCTGAGTATGTCTTGACCTCTTTGGCAGAGAAGGTTGTGAGTCCCAGTCATAGTTTAGCTAAAATTGTAAGTCAGAAGTGGAATTTAGAAACAAAAGTCATTGTAGTACCTTACCCGTTTAAGCCTAACCAACAGTTGCTTAAAACATCCGAAGTGTCTACCAAGCCGTTTGTCGTTACCTTTATTGGCAAACTTGAAAAAAGAAAGGGTGTTTTGGGGTTGATGAGAGCCATCCCGAAAATATTGAAAAAATACCCGAACGTAATTTTTAGATTTGTCGGTAAAGCACTTCCGTCTCCGAAAACAGGAATGGACATGCAGGATTATATGCTATCAAAATTGTCAACGTTCAGAAAAAATCTAGATTTTCAAGGTTTCCAAAGCTACGAGAAAATCCCCGAATATTTGGAAACGACGAGTGTATGTATTTTCCCGAGTTTATGGGAAAACTTTCCGAATGTTTGTTTGGAGACCATGGCAGCGGGTCGTGTAGTTGTTGGAACGGATAATGGCGGAATGGCGGATATGATTGAAGATGGCAAAACAGGCTATCTCATTAAACCTAGCTCGTCGCAGGCGGTAGCTAGAGTTATATTGAAGCTGTTGGAAAGTAAGCCAGAAGAATTAGCAATGATAGGAGCGCAAGCACGTGATAGCGTATTGAAACGATACAATGCGAATGTTATAGGAGATGCCTGCACAACTATTTTCAAACAAATCATCCATAAAGTCGATTCCCGATGAAGCTATCCGTAGTCATCTGTGCCTATAATCCCAAACCCGCAATTTTTCAGCAGGTTTTTGATTCTTTAAAAAAGCAGACCTTGGACAAAAGCGCTTGGGAGTTGATAATTGTAGATAACAATAGCAACATCCCAATCGACAGCTGGGTAGATTTAAGCTGGCATCCGAATGCCAAGATTGTTCAGGAACTTACGTCGGGTCTGATTTTTTCAAGAATCAAAGGAAATGAAACTGCGAGAGGTAAGTATGTTGTTACAGTCGATGACGACACGCCGCTACAAAATGACTATTTGACGGGCGTGATAAACTTTTTCGACCAAAACGATACCGTGGGAATTATAGGAGGTAAGTGCAAACCAGTATATGAAACTGAAATAGTACCCGAATGGATAAACCTGTTGCCTTCTTCTATCTCGGGCAGAGATTTCGGAGAAGAAATTATCGTTGAAAGGCACGATGTAACAACAAAGCTTGATAATTACCCAAAATACAGTCCAATACTGATGGCTTATCGAAAAGCAGTTTTCGACGATTTTATCACACAGTTTGATTCTGAAAAAAATGGCATTTTGGGACGTAAAGGCAATTCACTGACTTCAGGGGAAGATAATGACATTATATTATACTTTTATAAAAATGGATGGGGGACGGCATATTGCCCGCATTTATGTTTTTCGCACTTTATTCCTGCATACCGGCTAACGTTCCAGTACGCTAAAAAATTGTTATTTCACAGTAACAGATCATGGGTAAAAGTACTTGCCTTACATGGTATATGCCCATGGCATAAGATTCCGAGAACCACTATCTGGCTCCGAAATTTAAAATCATACATTTTTTTAAAAGCGTGGGTGTCTGAGACAAACTATTTAAAATGGAAGGGCGCCTGCGGAACATTCAAAGGTTTATCTGAAATATGAAACAGCTGATTATAAGTTCTGGTAACAGCAAAAACTTCCATCAGTTAAAGAATTTTATACATTCTTTACGGCTAAATGGTAATTATGAGGGTTATATAGCAATATGTGACAACGAAATCACAGGGACGTGGGATAAACCAGGAGTGTTAAACAAGCAAGCAACTTTTACCAATGAGCACCTTGCTTTTTTCAGGAAATATGATGTAACAATTTATCCTTTGCACCCGCTTATAGAAGAAAATGAGATAGACGAAGATATCATCAAAAGTATATTATCACCTACGCAACGTTATCCATATAAATTTATTTATAACACTTTAATCAGCAAAAAATATCTTGGAAAAGCATCGGAAGCAGTTTACTTTGATAGCGATGTTTTTGTACAAAAATCTATTATTCCACTCTTCGATAAGATTAAAGCTACCGGTTCGATAGTGATTGTAAAGGAATGGTTTAAGATTAAAGATGATTACCATCTAAATAATTGGATGAGGTTCTCGGACTTTTCAAAATTGTCTCGCCAAGAAAATTATTTGGAGAAGATCTTAAATGCAAATAACTACTGTTCCGGAATGTACGGTGGCGTACTAAACGAATTTCATCGATTTAACCTGCTTTGTCTTTTATTAGCTTCAAATAGGTTTATTAATTTTTATAGCGATCAACCGCTAATAAATGTTCTAAAAAGTTATTTTCATTTTCCTGTCAAAGAACTAGATTATGAATATTGTTTACATTTAGGAGAACTGACAAGGGATGAGTATCAAGTAATCTCCGGAAAATTTCAAAAAGATGGGATTGTTCCCATAGCGGTGCATTTTAATGGAGCAAAATATGGAGAGCTAGAAGCAGTATTAGGTGGCAAACCTCTTCCGGTGTTAAGTAAACGAAGTTTGGTAAGAAGAATAGAAAATCGCCTTAAACTTATTTTTGGCAAATAAGTTTTCTTTATAAAGAAATTATGAGTAAACCCCTCGTTCAATCCCTTTGGGTGGGCAATCGTCTTTCTAAGGTGGAGCAATTATCCATCAAATCTTTTTTAGACCACGGTCACGAGTACCATCTCTATGTTTATGACGCTATCGAGAACGTGCCAAAAGGAACCGTGTTGTGCGAGGCGGATGAAGTCATACCTCAGCACAAAGTTTTTCAGGTTAAAACAGGTTGGGGAAAAGGTTCTTTCGCGGCATTTGCCGATTTGTTTCGGTTTAAGTTGTTGCTTGAGAAAGGAGGTTGGTGGTTTGATACAGACATCATATGTTTAAAATCCCTAGCGGATATCCAACACTCATTGTTGATTGCAACATCTTATGAGGGTGAATGGGGCATTTGTGCCAATAATTGCGTGATGAGAGGTTTAGCGGGCGACCCACTTTTTCAGCGTTTGTACGACAGGGCTAATGTTGCCGACGTGGATAACATTGAATTTGGGCACACTGGAGTTCATTTATTGCAGGGTGTTGCTCGCGAAATGCAACTGGAAAAAGCGTTTGCGCCATTTACATATTTTAATCCAATCTCTTGGCGTGATGTAGGGCACTATATATTAGGAAAAGCCACTTATAAACAAGCGTTTAAAGAAGCCTTACGTCCTTATTTTAAGCCTAAAACCATGCAAGGTAAGGTCATGGGTAACGATTCATACACGGTTCATTTTTGGAATGAAGTGTGGCGTCAAAATAACTGGGACAAAGATGGAGATTACCCGAACAATTCACTTTTTGAGAAACTAAAACGTAAGCACAACATCATATGAAACATTTTTTTAGATGTTTTTTTTCGAGTATAAAAAATTTTGAGAATAGATTTTGGCTGCCTAAAGACGGGAATTTAACGGAAACGTTAGATGACCTCAGTAAACGTAAACCTGGAATCTCTATATTACAACTTGGCGCAAATGACGGGGTTAACAACGACCCCTACTTTGACTTAATTAAGAAATACAATTGGCATGGAATATTGGTGGAGCCCCAACCAAATGTTTTTAAAAGGCTGCTAGCTAATTATGAGAATCGAAATCACCACTTAAATTTTGCAAATTACGCTGTTTCTGATAAAAAGGGTGTTAAAACGATGTTTTATCTCGATGTTCCTAACCAAACTTGGGCAGACGGTCTTACATCTTTTAGCAAAAGCAATATTTTGGCACACATCGACAATGGTTATATAGAACAACAATTGAGCGAAAGCGGTTTCCATTTTAATAAGGAGGAGCAATTAAAGCTTATAAAGGAGATTCAGATTGAGTGTAAGACGGTAGAAGATATCATGAAAGACAATGGTTTACAGCAGGTTGATATCATTGCGATGGATCTGGAAGGGTACGATCATGTTATCGTAAACAATTTGAATTTGAACAGGCTGACTCCCGAAATTGTTGTGTACGAGTCTAAGTATGTAGATTTTGAACTTTATAAACGAGCAGTTAAACATCTAAGAAAATACAATTACACCGTTTATAAGGATGGACAAGATATTTTTGCAATCCGAAATGGCTAATCCTTTAGTGTCTATCTGTATGCCTGCTTATAACGCGGCTTTGTATATTGATGATGCGATTAATTCGGTTCTTGCGCAATCCTACCAAAACTTTGAATTAATTATTGTAAACGACGGCTCTACGGACGAAACGGCCGCGCACACAACGCGATTTAAAGACAAGCGGATCAAAACTTTCATTACAGAGAATCGGGGGCAATGTGCTGCAGCTAACTTCGCTTTTTCTAAGTCGTCGGGCAGGTTTATAAAATTCATGGATGCCGATGATTTAATTTCACCCGGATTCATTCAAGCACAGGTTGAACTGATTTCGGATAACGATAATTTTATTGCATCTGCCAAATGGGGACGATTTTATCATAATGATATTAAAACCTTTAAGCTAAACCCTGAATCGGTTTGGCGAGACATGAAACCTATAGATTGGTTAGTGGAATCATTAGCTGAAGGGCCAAACATGATGCAGTGCGCTTTATGGCTCATTCCAAGGCCTGTTTTGCAAAACTCTGGTCTGTGGGACGAAAGTCTTTCACTGATAAATGACTTTGAATTTTTTATAAGAGTGCTATTGTGTGCTGAGAAGATAAAGTTTGCCGAGAATGCAATATTATATTATCGATCGGGAATGAACGATTCCTTGTCGAAGCAAAAAAGTAAGAAAGCTTTATATTCGGGTTATCATTCTACACGTAGAGGTTGCGAGCACTTACTGAACTATGAAAACTCCGAGCGAACAAGGAGGATTTGCGCCGATTTATATAAGGTATGGCATTTCGAGTGTTATCCAGTCTTAAGAGAGGAGAGTTTGACGCTATTGCAACTTTCAGAAGCGTTGGGCGGATCCAGGCGAAAGTTTGAATGTGGAGGATTCACCAAATTATTGAACTTTTTTATCGGCTGGAAATGGACCAAACGTTTAAAACATTTTGCCAGTCGTTAAATGAACGAAGTATTACTTTCCATTTGCATCCCTCTTTATAAAAGTATTTTTCTGAAAGATACTTTGCAAAGCATTGCCGAACAATCTTGCGATCAGCTCGAAGTTATCATCGTAAACGACGGCGATAATTGGGATTACGGCGGTGTTATTTCTGCCTTTCCCGATTTAAATATTAGCTATCTGCGACAAAAAAATGCCGGGGCGGGAGCAGCGAGGAATTTGGCCTTTAAGAATGCGAAAGGAAAGTACATCAAATTTTTGGATGCCGATGATTTGCTAGGTTCGGGACATTTGCAGGCGCAATTGCTACAAGCAGCACATTTCCCCCACGCTATGATTTCAGGTAGATGGGGAAGGTTTTTTGACAATAGCCCGGCGACCTTTGTATTGGAGAATGAATCGATATACAAAAACTGCAAGGGCGTGGACTGGATTGTGGAATCTTGGCAAAGCGGGCCGAACATGACACAGCCGGGGATTTTCTTAATCCCGCGCCAGCTCATAGCTGAAAATGGCTTATGGCACGAGGAATTATCACGAGGGCCTTGTGATGATTTGGAATTTTTTACGCGCCTAATGGTGAATTCTGAGATCGTTTTTTGCGGGCAGGCTATCTTGATGTACCGCTCAGGCAACGATGCAAGCCTCTCGGGCAATAAAAGCAAAGAAAGCTTTTTGTATTATTTTAAAACGTTGAAAATGGCGGTAGCTCATCTGTTGAAATTTCGCGAAGATACCCAGGCAAAAAAAGCTTGTGCTACTCAGTTCAAAATTTTGGGATTTAAGGCATATCCTTATGATAGAGAGATCAGTGAGAATGCTTTCAAAGAAGCGAAAATGTTAGGCGGGAGCGATTATCGCTTTCCCGCAGGAGGCTTTACCAAAATTTTAAATAATTTTATAGGTTGGAAAAACACGATTTGGATTAAAGGACTGGTTGGATTCAGAAAATTCAACTAAAAACTCCAGCTTGCTAAATGGATCAAAAAAAAACCATCCTCCTCATTACCACTACGCACCTCGCCAAAAATCCGCGCTTGGTGAAGGAGATTGATGCCCTGCACCAGCAATACAGACTAATCGTCGTTTTTTTTGCGCTACTTCCGCAGTATCAGATCTTCGATCAGGAGATTATTGCCCGCTATCCAAACGTGGATTTCCGCAGACTCAATTGGTTAAAGAAGTACTACCCCTGCCGTTTTTTTTATACCTCTTTGCAGAAGCTTTTAATGCTTCTCTGGAAATTAAGCGGAAAAATGGTGTGGGTAGAGCAACTCTTTTTTCCCGGCTTTAGCTATCTAAAAAGAAAATGTAGGGGCATTGATGCCGATGTAATCCACGGACATAATCCGGGAAGCTGGGGCGTGGCGGTTCAATTGGCTAAGCAGAAAAAAATTCCATCCAGCTTTGATATTGAGGATTTTCACAGTGGCGAGTACGAGGCCGAGGATCCCAAAAAAAGCCTTCTGGAAGCTATTGAAGATAAATATTATCTACAAACAAATCATTTAACTGCGGCCAGTCCGCTGATTGCTGAAGCTTATCACCGTAAGTACCCAGAAAAGAAAGCCAGCGTAATCAATAACGTTTTTCCGAAAGAACAATTCCGTCATCGGGAGACATTCAATCAGAAAATGCCTTTAAAGCTCGTCTGGTTTTCGCAGATGATTGGCCCGGATAGGGGATTAAAGGAAATTGTGGAGGCGCTCAATCTACTCGATTTTAAAGTCAGCCTGTCCTTGTACGGCGAATACGAGGAGAGCTACCGAACGGAAATTACGCAACAGCTCCGTGAAAGCCATCAGATCAATTTTCTGGGTTTGCTGGGCAACAACGAGCTGAACAATGCTTTAAGCACCTATGATGTGGGCATTGCGTCCGAAATGGGCCATACGCCTAACCGCGACTTCTGCCTGACCAATAAAATTTTCGCTTATGTGCAGGCAGGATTGAGCGTGCTGGCGTCTGATACCGCGGCACAGGTTGCTTTTCTAAAACAATTTCCAGGCGTAGGTAATTTGTACCACCGTAAAAGTCCACAAGAAATTGCGAGTATATTGACAAACCTCCATCACCAGCGCGATAGCTTGCATCAGCAGCAAGCGGCGGCCTACCAATTGGGCCAAAGCGAACTGTGCTGGGAGGCAGAATCTGTTCATCTGTTACATTACTTCGAGCGGCTTTTTACTGATGAAAAGAATAACAGCATCTTAAACATAGCCATCACGGTGGATCCGGAAATTCCCGTGCCACCAACACTTTACGGCGGTATTGAGCGAATCGTTTACCTGTTGGTGGAGGAACTGTGTAAAAGAGGCCACCAAGTCACCTTATTTGCGCATCCCAAATCAGAAACATCAGCTAAACTAGTTCCTTGGCGTGGCAAAAGAAGTCCGTCATTGTTTGATACTATCCAAAACAGCCATAAATTATGGTCGCACTATCAGATGGACCGTTATGACGTGGTGCATAGCTTTAGTAGGCTGGCTTACCTAAGTCCCTTGTTAAACAGAAATGTGGCCAAAGTGATGAGCTACCAAAGAGAGCCTACGCTTTCCCAAGTTAAAAAAGCGCAGCTGCTGGCAAAAGTAGAGAGCTTGTCTTTCACCGGATGCAGTAACTATATCGCTAATCAGTTAAAGGGCGTGGCTTCGGTTTCCACTGTTTACAATGGAATCGAATTGGAAAAATACCAGTTCCGGCAGAGCGTAGCAGATGATGCACCATTGATTTTTTTAGGAAGGCTAGAAAAAATTAAGGGAGCGCATTTGGCGATTGCATTGGCTAAACAAAGCAATAGAAAACTCGTTATCGCGGGAAATATTTCCAAGGCCGGCCAAAAATATTTTGATGATGAGATTTTACCGCAGCTTAATGAAAACATCAAATATGTTGGGGCCATTAACGATGAGCAGAAGAATGATCTATTGGGAAATGCCTGTGCTTTATTGATGCCGATTTTGTGGGACGAGCCTTTCGGGATTGTGATGATTGAAGCCATGGCCTGCGGCACGCCCGTGGTCGGCTTTCCGAAAGGTGCAGTAAAGGAAGTGGTGTTGCACGGACACAACGGTTATTTAGCAAAAGATATGGAAGGATTAGTCGATGGTATTCAGAAAATCCACGAAATTGACAGGGCAGTGGTGCGTAATCATGTGGCTAAGCACTTCTCTTCGGAGATCATTGTAGATCAGTATCTATCGGTTTATAATAATACCATTGCAGCATGTCGGGGCAAAAGAAAGGAATAGTCAGCAACCCCAATCTGGCACCTTATATTAAGGAAAGCGTTTTAGCCTATCAAGAGGCGGAGATGCTCGGCAGATTTTTTACCACTTTTTGTCTAACGCAAGGTTGGATGAAAAGGATTAGCTTTCTTCCGGATGGGATTCGTTCTTTTTTATTTCGCCGAGCTTTTCCACCATTGGATCCACAGCTTTTAAGAAGTAATGCCTTGATGGAAATCTTGCGGATATTGGCTAACAGGTTCGGCGGAGCCAATTTAGCCGACGAAATTTGGGAATGGTCAGAAACTGGTTTTGACAAACGAGTGGCTAAAAACTTACATCCCAAGCACCTGTTTTTTCATGGTTACGAACATGCTTGTTTAGCTTCTTTGCAACAAGCAAAAAAAATGGGCATAGTTTCTTTTTACGAACAGCCTAGTCAGCACCACGCTTTTTTTACCAAAATTGTGGAAGAACAGCTTCTTAAATATCCAAACCTAAAAAATGAGGCCATTGCTTTACTGAATGATGAGAAGGCAGAAAGGCGGAATCGACGAAGAGATGAGGAGTTGGAATTAGCGGATTACATCATCTGTAATTCCTCATTTACCAAAAAAACCTTATTAAGCGCAGGAATTAGTCCCAAAAAATTGATCGTCATCCCTTACGGTTATCCAACTGTTAGACCCATCCCGAACAAAGATTCCGAAATCGTTAACTTTATTTATGCCGGAAATTTAAGCTTGAGAAAGGGTGTACATATTCTATTGCAGGCCTGGCGACAGTTACCGGCAGATTTACCCGCCTGCTTAACTTTGATGGGCAGTAGTCAGTTACCAGAAAATTTAACAGCTGAACTTCCCGAAAACGTAAAATGGATACCCAATTTGCCCTACGAGCAAGCGCAGGAAAAAATCGCGCAAAGCGATGTGCTGGTATTGCCTACTTTGGCCGATGGCTTTGGGATGGTCATCTCTGAAAGCATGGCAATGGGTGTCCCCGTATTAACAACAACATCTTCCGCTGGTCCCGATTTGATAGACAATTATGTAGATGGGATATGCATTGCGCCAGATGACAAAAACGCTTTAACGGAAGCCTTGACTTGGTGTGTGGCTAATCGGAAAAAGTGCAAAATAATGGGTCAAAGAGCGCAGGAAAAGGCAAAAGCCTATCCTTGGTCGGCCTATAGGGAAAGGCTTATTGAAGAAGTGAAAGCGAGGATAGGAAATGGGCGCTAAAAAAAGGATTTGTCTAATTACACCCGGGCATTTATGCAATTGTCCGAGATTGCTCAAAGAAGCGGATGCTTTGTATAGGGCGGGTTACGAAGTGCATATTGTTGCAACCTCTTATCAAGCTTTTCTAAAAAAATCAGATGAAATAATCATCAATAGCCATCCCGAATGGTATATCCATACCAAATATTGGGGGCAGAACAGCAGAGGTATGGGATACGAGGGATATTTGTATGGTTTATTAAAAGCAATTAATCGGGCTTTTGCTTTCCGAAGCTTTTATCCTGTATTGCTAAACCGACATTTTCATTGGCAATTAAAGCAAGCGATTGCCGTTGAGGCAGATTTGTATATCGCTCATAGCGCGGCCAGCATTGCCGTTGCGGCTAAAGCTGCCGAAGCGCATCAAAGCCTTTTCGCTTTTGATGCGGAGGATTTCCATAGCGGTGAGGATTTAAGTGCCGAAATATTGGCTTGGGTAAATGAGGTGCAGCAGCAATATCTGCGCAAAGCAGTTTATCTAACCGTGGCCAGCCCCTTAATTGCTGAAGCTTATCAGCATGATTTGGGTCGGAAAGACATTGTGTCCATTCTCAATGTTTTCCCAAAAAACGATGAGACTTTCCGAACCAAAAAACAAAGCGAAGCCTTAAAGCTTTTTTGGTTTTCCCAAAATATCGGAAAAGGCAGGGGGCTCGAATGGGTTTTGGAAGCACTGCAGGGTAAAAGCTCGGGCGAAGTAGAGTTGCATCTTTTGGGAAATCTGCGAAGCGCGGAAGCCCTTTATTTTGAGAAGCTAATCAGCAAATACCAATTGGCCAAAGGGATGGTTTGTTTCCACGAGGCTTTGCCCGAGCATGAGCTTTTAAATTTGGCAAAAACTTTTGATGTTGGTTTAAGCTTAGAAATAGGCAAGCCATTAAATAGGGAACTATGCCTTAACAATAAAATTTTTGTTTATTTACAGGCTGGTTTAGGCATAATTGCCACGGATACGAGGGCGCAAAACGCATTTTTTGAGGATAAGAAAGACGGGGTAGCTATTTTGTCCTTAGCTCAACCCGAACAACTGGGCTCCATACTTCTTCAATTAATTGCTGAACCCGAAAAAGTAGAAGCTATGCGTTCTTTTAACCATGAATTGGCGAAAAGAACCTATAACTGGGAAAAAGAGCAGGTAAAATTGATTAACATTGTGGCTAAATGTCTCCAAGAAAAATCATTATCGTAGCGCCCCATTTTCCGCCCTCCAATTTAGCAGGGGTGCATAGAAGCAGGTTGTTTGCGCAACATTTGCCCGCTTTTGGCTGGGAGCCGATTGTGGTGACCGTGCACGAGAGATTTTATGAGGAGGCTTTGGATAGGGATTTGGAAAAGCTTTTGCCCGAGAACCTACGGGTGGAGAAAGTGAATGCTTTGCCCACGAAACCGGTCAAAACCGTTGGCGATATCGGTGTCCGAGGTTTTTTGCCACTGTTCAAACGGATACTGAAAATTGTCGAGGCGGAAAATCCAGCTTTTCTTTATATTCCCATTCCCAGTAATTTTGCCGCTTTACTAGGACCGCTCATCCACCAAAAAACAGGCATTCCCTACGGGATTGATTATATAGACCCATGGGTTCATGTTTGGCCAGGCTCCGATAGGCGTTTTAGCAAAGCTTGGATTGCGCGAAAGCTTGCCGAATGGCTGGAGCCTTATGCGGTAAAAAATGCCAGTTTAATTACAGGCGTAGCGCCCGGTTATTATGAGGATGTACTGAAAAGAAACCCGCATCTACGACGCAAAGCCATTACCGTAGCCATGCCTTATGGTGGTGAGCAACGCGACCATGACTGGGTAAAGAAGCTAAATATCCAGCCCTTTCTGTTTGTAAAAAAGGAGGGCGTTTTAGATTTCGTATATGCCGGAGCCATGTTGCCTAAGGCTTTTAAACCCTTGGAAGAAATAATGAAAGCGATCAAAGCAAATCCCGATTTGATGCAATATTGCCGCATCCATTTTATCGGTTCGGGTACTTCGCCCAATGATCCACAGGGATTTAATATCAAAACATTGGCCCAAGAATACGGCCTTTGGAACAAGGTTTTCTTCGAGTACCCTAAACGCATTCCTTACTTGGCGGTAATTACACATTTGAATGCTGCTGATGGCACCTTTATTTTAGGCAGTACGGAAGCGCATTATACGCCCTCTAAAGTTTACCAATCGGTGTTGAGCGGTAAACCAGTATTCGCAGTTTTACACCAGGAAAGTTCGGCCTGTGCGGTTATTCAAGAAACAAAAGCCGGGACGGTATTGTCTTTTAATGGTGAAAGAGATATTCAAAAAATTCATGATAATTTTCCGGAGACATGGCGCACACATTTACAGTTTATGAGCACATTTAATGCAAAGGATGTAAATATGGATGAATTTGATAAATATTCGGCTAAAAGTGTGACTAAAATACTTGCGGAAGCTTTAGATCAGATTGAATTAAAACGCTAAATGATGTTAGAAGCACTTAAAAGGACATTTACTTTTATACATCAGCATCCATTTGCCAATCGGCATTTGTTTAGGGCTTACACTAAATTTTTTAAGTGGCAGTTCCAAAGCGTTTTTAATAAAAAGTTCATAGTAAAGCCATTTGTCGGCGACGTAAGATTTTGGGCAAAAAAAGGGTTAACAGGGATTACCGGAAATATTTATTGCGGCTTGCATGAGTTTGAGGATATGGGCTTTTTGCTCCATTTTCTTCGCCCAGAAGATGCCTTTTATGATATTGGCGCAAATGTGGGTTCTTATACTTTACTTGCCTCCGGTGTGGTAGGATGTGAGACTTTAGCGTTTGAACCTTCACAGATTAGTTACGATGTTTTAAAAAAGAACATTGCCTTAAACCAGATAGAATTACGCGTAAAAGCTTATAATTTTGCATTAGGAGCGAAAACTGGCTTCCTAAATTTTACGGAATATGAGGGCACAAGCAATCGTGTGGTAGCCGCTAATGCTGACATTCCTTTTAAAAAGGTTGAAGTGAAAAAATTGGATGATTTTGCTGAGGCATCACCTAGGTTTTTAAAGATTGATGTAGAAGGGTTTGAAACCGCTGTTTTGGACGGCGCATCAGAAATGTTAAAGAAGGAAAATTTAAAAGCTATAGCCATTGAGCTAAATGGAAGCGGTAATCGTTATGGGTTTAATGAGCAAGATATTCATGCCGGATTAACCGCTTTAGGCTTTAAACCTTATAAATACGAGCCCTACAGTCGGACTTTACATTTATTGCCTATTTTTACAGAATATGACACTCTTTACATCAGAGATTTACCTTTTGTTAATGACCGGTTAAAAACCGCAAAGGCATTCAAGCTTTGGAATCAGTATATTTAATTTTGGCGTTTTGAACTTAGCCATTGTCAGCACCCACCCGATTCAATATTATGCGCCGCTATTCCAGCTTTTGGCAAAAGAAGCTGATGTAAATTTGAAGGTGTTTTATACCTGGGGCGAGTCGGTTTTACACGACAAATTTGATCCGGATTTCGGCAAACATATCGAATGGGACATTCCCCTTTTAAACGGATATAATTATCATTTTACGAAAAACACTTCAAAAGAGCCGGGTTCACATCATTTTAAAGGGATTGTAACACCAAACTTAATTGCGGAAGTGCAGGATTTCGCGCCAGATGCAATTTTGATTTACGGCTATGCTTATCAAGGTCATCTGAAACTGATGCGCTATTTCAGGGGTAAAATTCCGATCTGGTTCCGAGGCGATTCGACTTTGTTGGATGCAGATTTGGGCTGGAGAAAGTATTTGAAAAGGCTTTATCTTACTTGGGTGTATAGTCATATTGACAAGGCTTTATATGTTGGCACAAACAATCGTCGTTATTTTGAGAAATTCGGTGTGCCAGCCATTAAATTGCATTTTGTGCCGCACAGTATCGATAACGAACGCTTCGCGGAAGATAGGCAAAAAGAAGCATCCCAATTGCGGGAGCGATTAGGTATTAGCGCATCAGAAATTTTGGTTTTATTTGCCGGGAAGTTGGAGGAGAAAAAAAATCCTTTTCTATTACTGAATTTTGCAAAAGGTTTGGGCAGAACGGATGTCCATTTTTTATTCGTTGGCAATGGGGAACTGGAGCAGGGGCTGAAAGCTGATGCTTCGACTGCGCTCAGCATAGCGAATCAAATACATTTCTTAGATTTTCAGAATCAAAGCTATATGCCGGTACTTTATCAAGCCTGCGATGTGTTTTGTTTACCCTCCAAAGGTCCCGGTGAAACTTGGGGCTTGGCTGTAAATGAAGCAATGGCAGCTGGCAAAGCAGTTATTGTCTCGGACAAAGTAGGTTGCGCGGTGGATTTGATTGAAAACGGAGAAAATGGTTTTATTTTTAGGTCTGAAAACGTGGACGATTTCACTGATAAATTCCGTAAACTGTTAAATAAAGAGCCGTTGAAAAGGATGGGCGAACAATCGGCGGAGGTTATCAAAAATTGGTCTTTACAAAAACAGCTGGCGCAATTAAAAGCCTTATGGAGATGAAGCCTGCCATATCGGTCATTCTGCCCGTATACAATGGCGGATATTTGCTCGTGGCTTCCGTTCAGTCTGTTTTACAACAGGATATTGGGAATTTCGAGTTTTTGATTTGCGATGATTGCTCGACTGATGAAAGTTTAAATCTGCTTCGGAAGGTTTGTGATGGAGTACCACAAGTTAAAATTTTGCAAAACGACAGCAATCAAGGATTATTTAAAACCCTAAATCGTTTGATGCACGAAAGTTCCGCACCGCTGATTCATCTGTGGTCACAAGACGATATTATGAAAAGTCATTGTCTGCGTAGTACGATTGCTTTTCACGATGAGCATCCCAGCGCTGGGATGAGCTATTCCCTGAGGGATTTGATAGATGAAAACGATATTCTGATCAGTTCGGCACCCCAAGATGGTACACCGGAAATCATCAACAAATCGCTATACGCAAAAATCTCTGCTTATTGGGGCTGTATGCCGGGCAATATCGCCAATGTGGCCATCACACGCTTTGCATTTGAAAAAATCGGAGAATTTAATACCGCGATGAAAGTAAGTGGCGATTTTGAATATTGGACCCGAATTGCGCAACATTACGACATCGGTTTTAATAAAGATCCCAATATTTTTTTAAGGGTTCACAAAGGGCAGTTGAGTCAGCAATCTAACAGCGTTGCCCACAGGATTATGGAAGATATAACGATTATGCAGACCTTATTGTCAATGGCAAGTGAAAAGGACCTTCCACGATTAAATTTAAGTTGGCGATGGAAAACACAGACCAGTTATTTCAATGAGCTAATTTATTTGATGCGGAAGCGCGAATGGGCTTTGGCCCGCAAAAGCTACCGTGCCATCCGCAATATCAGTTCTCCTTTGCCGCTCTCTTTAAGATGGTTTGTTGTTAAAATGATGAGATTGGCTGGTTGCGAATTTTGGTTTTACAAAAAGGTCATCAAAACGCTTATCTGATGCTCGGAAAAAAGCCTACCCACCGCCGGATGCGTTTTCTGGACAGCCTTAGAGGTTTGGCAGCCTTGGTAGTGGTTTTCCATCATTTCATGGTTTTTAACTCTGGAAAGTTGGAACAGAGCCTCTCCGCGAAAGCGATGAGAATCCTCCATTTTATTTCTGATTTGAATGTGGAAGCCGTTTTGTTTTTCTTCGTGCTTTCCGGCTTCAGTATCGGTTTATCGCAGCGCGGTAAACTATTGCGACACCGCGTAGCAATCAAACGCTATCTCTACAAACGGTTTAGGCGCATCATGCCAATTTATCTGATGGCATTAGCATTGGCGGCTTTTGTTGGTTTTTTAGCACAGGCTTTATTCAAAGAAAGCTACAGCTTTAGCAACCTCGTCGGAAATCTGCTTTTTTTGCAGACCCCAGCCGGAGCGACCGATTTTTGGTTTAGCCCTTACGGTCAAAACGGCCCTTTGTGGTCTTTGGCTTTTGAAATGTTCTTCTACCTGTTTTTTCCACTGTTCTCTATGCTGCTTTTGAAAATCAGGGTGCCTAAACTTGCCGTTTATCTCTTCTTGCTATTGACAAGTGTGGCTTGCATCGCTTTTAACAAATACCTTGTTTTTATTCCTCCGCTAGCATTCCTGTCATTTTTTTTGGTTTGGTGGGCAGGTTTCCAAATCGCGGGCGAATATCTACAAAGAAGAGCAAATTTTTTGATTTGGATAACTGTATTTGTCGTCTGTACAAGTTTATTGACGGTATCACAGCTAGTCCCTTCAACGGCGCTCTTAGAAATCCTTAAAACCTTGTTGATCGCCTCTGTTTTGTATTTCTTATTATTCCTTGATTTAAGTTGGGTATCCGCTTTTAAGTGGCGGGCAAAGAAACTTGTCAATTCCATTCTTGGTCCGGTAGGTGACGGTAGCTACGCCCTATATGCTTTGCATTATCCTATCTTTATACTGATGCAATATTTTGAGGTTGATTGGATACACCAGATAATTTTTATTTTTGCGCTTATCATTTGTTGTGTCTTTTTAGAAAGGTGGATTTCTAAAAAGCGATTCAAGTTGAGCACTATAGGTAGCTCCTAAATCAGAGAGGATTGGATAAATTTAAATCAGCAGGGAAAGAAGGCGTATTTATTTTTGTAATTGGGGTAATTTATGCCATCCTAAGCAAAAATACCTTGCTTACCATCAGTGCAATTCTTGTTCCTTTTATTTTAATGAAACTGGTATGGCGGAAAGGTGATTCCCCGATACTATTTATGGCGTTATTGTTACAATGGACTTCAGTTAGTGTCAAAGTTTTTTACGCCAACTATACAGGAGAAGATTTTATTGATGTCCACGCTTATCCTGATGAAATATATAATGCTTTTTATCTCGGGCAAATTGGTTTGATTGCCGTTGCGTTTGGAATTAATTTAGCTTTACGAGGGTTAAAAATTGAGGATAAAGACAATTTCCATTTTGAAAAGGACGATTATAATTTTAACCGATTAACACAGGTTTATTTAATATGTTCAATTGCCTACCCAATTTTGTTCGCTCTGTCATTTACTTTGGGCGGTTTACAACAACCATTAAGTAAATTAATCGAATTCAAATGGGCAGTGTTTTTTCTCTTCATGCTCTACTCTTTAAAAACGGGTCAGTATAAAATTTTTATAATCATTGCTTGTTATGAGGTCATTCTAAGCTTTACAGGTTACTTTTCGACCTTTAAAGACTATTTTTTGGCTTTGTTTATTGGGATGTTGATGGTTTTTGGAAAGCGGTTTAAACCAAAACACGTTTTTCCCACCTTATTGATCATCGCCTTAGGGACTTATTTTTTAATGATTTGGCAGTATGTTAAGCCAGAGTACCGAAAGTTCTTATCCGCGGGCGAAGAAGCTCAGATCTCCGTCCGTACAACCGGTGAGTCATTAACAAAGTTGTTTGAGTTAGTGTCCGAAGCAGCTCCAGATGCAATTCAAAAAGGCTTTGAATATACAGTCGATAGACTAGAATACATCGATTTTCTATCTGCGGCAATTTCACAAGTACCCGCGGTTATACCACATACCCATGGGGATTTATGGAGCGGTGCTTTTGGACGCATTTTTAAACCTCGATTGCTCTTTCCAAATAAAAAAGCTATTGATGATTCGGAAAAAGCTTCGCTATATACAGGTCAAGAATTTTATGGTGCGGATAGAGGGACTTCGGTAAGCTTAGGTTATTTTGCAGAGAGTTATGTAGATTTTGGAATGGTGGGCATGCACATTTCTTTATTGATTTACGGATTTATTTTGGGCAGTATCTATAGATATGTTATTCACAGCGCGCCTAATCATATCATCGGTACAGCTTTAGTATTCCCCATGTTCTTCATTATCTTCAATTTTGAAACCGCTTTAGATAAAGTGGTGGGTGCAATATTTATGTATCTCATCATTTACTTTATCGTAAATAAATTCTTTTTAAAGTGGTTTTTAAACTACGTTAAAAATTAATGAAAATCCTCCATATCAATGCTTCCTACAAACCCGCTTTTATTTATGGCGGGCCTACCGTATCCGTGGCTAAACTGTGCGAAGAATTACAAGCGCTTGATAAGGCTGAAGGCTCAGAGTTTAAGGCGGAACGCTTAAGGCTTAAGGCTAAAGACGAGAATGTTGAATCTGACGCTAACATACGAGACATTCAAGTTGTTGTGTACACCACCTTGGCCAATGGCAAAGAGGAGTTACCATATAAAAACGGGGAGCTAAAGCTGGTGAACGGCGTTCCGGTTCATTACTTTAAACGCATCACTAAAGATCATAGCCACCTTTCGCCCGGTTTGTTGCGACATTTGTGGAAAACTGTTGATGATTTTGATCTTGTCCACATCCACGCCTGGTGGAATTTAGTGTCAGTTGGAGCAGCCTTGATCTGCACATTGAAAGACAAAAAGTTTATCTTATCTCCTAGAGGAACATTGAGCAGTTATAGTTTTCATAACCGTAAATCGCTGTTTAAACGACTCTTCCATTTCGTCTTTGGAAAACCTTTGTTAAAAAAAGCATTATTCCAAGTGAGCAGTGGAAAGGAGAAAAGAGACGTCGGGCAAATCTTGGGAACGGAAGCGAAATGCCACGTAATCCCAAATTTTGTAGAATTAAAAGGCGCTTGGGAGATTAAGCGTAAGAAAGGGAAGGATAATGCTGTTGCGCAGCTGCTGTTTTTTTCGCGCATCGAACAAAAAAAAGGTTTAGAGTTCCTGCTCGAAGCATGCGCACATTTGAAAATTCCTTATCACCTAAGCATAGCAGGGACAGGCGAGGTAGATTATGTGTCGTCCTTAAAAGTCTTAGCGACGCATTTGGAGCTAGATAGGCAAATAACATGGTTGGGTCAGGTTGCTACGGAAGATAAGTTTAAAATACTTGCAGCATATGATCTGCTGGTGCTGCCATCGTACGACGAAAATTTTGCAAATGTGGTGATCGAAAGTTTGGCTGTTGGCACTCCTGTGCTCATTAGCCCCAAGGTTGGCTTGGCAGATTATGTGATGGAAAAAAAACTGGGCTGGGTGGTGAAACAGGATAAACTATTAATAAATGAGAAAATAGAAGACATTTTTAAAAATTCTCATATATCTTCGGCCGTAGGTGAGTATGGGATGAATACCATAAGGAAAGATTATAGTGAGGAAACGCTGAAGAAAAACTATTTAGATTTTTATGGATCTATTTTGCAAAAATAGATAGCTTTACGTCATTATCTGCGCAGGTAGAATGAATAAAGCATTCAGTTTCATTATCATATCTTTCAATGAGGAAATCCACTTGCCTAGGCTCTTGGCATCCATCGCGACTTTAAATGCAAGGGTATGTTTGCTAGATTCGGGCAGTACGGATGATACCCTCAAAATTGCCGCGGATTACGGTGTCGAAACCGCTTACCATCCGTTTGAAAACCACCCCAAGCAATGGGATTATGCGCTAAAGCATTTTAAAATCAATACCCCTTGGACAATCGGTTTGGATGCCGACCAGATTGTAAGTCCGGAGTTGCTGGAATTGCTGAAGGACTTTAAAGATGAAGATTTCGCGCATGTTAACGGAATTTATTTCAACCGGAAAAACGTTTTTAAAGGCAGGTGGCTCAAATACGGAGGATACTATCCTTTTTATTTGCTCAAAATGTTCCGCACCGGAAAAGGTTCGTCGGATACCAGCGAGAATATGGACCATCGTTTTATGGTGCCAGAACCTACAATCATCTGGAAAAACGGCCACATCATCGAAGAAAACTTAAAAGAGAACGAGATTAGCTTTTGGATTGCTAAACACAATCGATACAGTGATTTAGTAGCCGACGAAGAGATTGAACGAATGCAGGCTTTGCGGATGCAAAGTGAGAAGCCGGAGTTTTTTGGTAGCCCCAACCAGCGTAAAGCTTGGTTCAAGAAAATTTGGTGGGATTTGCCGAGGTATTGGCGTCCGTTCTTCTATTTCATTTACCGCTTTATTTTTAAATTGGGGATTTTGGACGGTAAAAACGGTGTGATTTTCCATTTTTTACAGGGCTTTTGGTTTCGTTTGGTGGTAGATATTAAGATTGAGGAAAAGTTAAAACAAGGTGGTGTTAAACATTATGTCCATGGAGAATAGAAAAACCGTCCGCCTCCAAAAAAAGTTCGATACCAAGGGTTTCAACGCCGGTGCATCTATGTTAAAACAATTGCTGTGGTACTTTACCAGCGCGCTTTTCTTCCGCTCGGGTCTGGTGCCGGTATCCGTAATTTTGGTTTGGATATTAAGGCTGTTTGGGGCGAAAATAGGGAAAGACGTAAGGGTGAAACCTTATATCCACATCAAGTTTCCATGGAAGCTGGAATTGGGCGATCATTCTTGGTTGGCCGAATGTTACATCGAAAATTTAGCGCCGGTGCTTATCGGAAAACATTGTTGCGTATCTCAAAATGCGGTGTTGATGACTGGTAACCATGATTATAAAAGTACAACGTTCGATTTAATCACTAAGCCTATCGTTATAGAAGACGGTGCTTGGGTGGGCGCAAATGCGGTGGTTTGCCCGGGGGTAACGGTAGGTAGCCATGCGGTTTTAGCCGTAGGCAGCGTGGCAACCAAAGATTTAGAAACTTATGTCGTGTACGCAGGTCATCCGGCGGTGAAGATAAGGGAAAGGGTGATTCGCGTATGAAGACCGTTTTAGGTGGCAGGGTATTCAAAGAAAGATCTGTTAGGAGATAGGATTAAAAACTCGCGCGAACGACGCGCTAAACTTACGAAGTTTCAAAAACTTAAGTTTTTCTCTTCTTAGGTCGCAGGGTCGTCTGCGACAGACCCTGCGCCGACGAAACACGCAAAGAACATTCCATCACTCCCCCACATCCTCAATCCTGTTCGGCGTGTCCGCACCGCTAATGATGCTTTTGGCGCTTAGCGCAATTGCTTTGGTAATTTCGGTAAGGTTAGCCAAATCCAAAGTTTCCATTTCGTCATCTACCGAATGGTAAGATTTGTCTTTATCAATCTGCACCGTAGAAATGGTATGCGCCGGCACGCCCAAGCGCGCTAAGGTTTTATTGTCCGACCGGAAAAAAAGGTTTTGCTCTGGGTAAGGGTCCGGGTGAAAACGAAAGCTTGTGCCTTCCAGGTTTTTTTGTAAGATTTCGCCAAAGTCCGAGCGCTCAAAACCGGTAATAAAAGCGCTGTTTTTTCCCCATTTAGATACTTTGCCCACCATTTCGATGTTAAACATGGCGACCACATCTGCAGGGTTCAGCTGCATAGAAAAAAATTGAGAGCCATAACCGCCCATCTCCTCCGCGGTGAAGGCCACAAAAATCAAGCTTCTTTCATTGTTCTTTTCTTGGGCGAAGTATTTGGCTAAGGCAATCATAGAGGCTACACCACTAGCATCATCATCGGCGCCATTGGCGATAGAATCTTGCGCCACGGCATCTAAAATCCCGATATGGTCATAATGTGCACTAAAAATAACATATTCGTTTGGGCGCGATTTACCGGGCAACACACCCAGCACGTTAAACATCGGCACGGCCTTTACTTCATTCTGGTAAGTTAGCGATAGGCTATTCACCTTCTCGTTACCTAAAACATATAGCACAGTATAATCTTTGTCGCTGATGCTGTTATTGCCTTGCGCCAGATAGTTTTTTAAGCGTCCAAATTCTTTGCGGAAGCTGGGGTCAATTAGCACCAAAAGGTTTTGCTGTTGTGTATTGATTTCGGTGAAGCGTTTGAAAAAGTCATCACCTCTTGCAATAGTCGTCTTTTTGTCAATCCGGTCTAAAGTAATTTGGGCAACGTTGCTGCTCAGCGCAAAATCCTCTGCCTTCACTTCTTTGCCGTTGATGCTGAGTTTGCCTGTTTTCGGGATGGACTGTTTCAGCTGAAAACGTTGCAAGTAATCTGCATTGCCGTTAAAAGTCTGGAGGCCTGCCTTTTTAAATTCACTTGCAATTAACGCCGCTGCCTTTGTAATATCTGGCAGGTTTAAGGCGCATCTGCCACGCATGTCATCCGCCGAAAGGCTTTTTAAAACGCCACTTGTTTCTTCTTCAGAGATTTGAGGCAGATTTTGATTTTGCGCCGTACAGGCCGAAACGCTAAAAAGCAAGGCTAGGCCAACGCAGAGGATGATTTTTTTCATAGGTGTTTTATATTAGCCGAAAAGCAGTCCGAAAACTTCTTCAATCTTGGCTACAGTTTTTACTTCGATGCTGTATTTGGATAGGTCGAGGCCTTTTTTATTGTATTTAGAGATAAAAATCTGCTCGAAACCCAGTTTTTCAGCTTCCGCGATGCGTTGTTCTATGCGGGTTACGGCGCGTATTTCGCCAGAAAGGCCAATCTCTGCCGCAAAGCAGATTTTGTAAGGCACGGGCATATCCTCGTGCGAGGAGATGATAGCAGCGGCTAAGCCTAAGTCGATGCTGGGGTCTTCTACGCGGATACCGCCAGCGATATTTAAAAACACATCTTTTGCACCCAAGCGGAAACCGCAACGTTTCTCCAAAACGGCCAATAACATATTCATCCTCTTGGTATCAAAACCTGTTGCCGAGCGTTGTGGTGTGCCGTAGGGCGATGCGCTCACGAGGGCTTGCGTTTCTATCAACATCGGGCGCAGGCCTTCCATAGTAGCCGAAATGGTTACGCCGCTTAAAGGCTCCTCGCGTTGCGACAGCAAAATCTCTGATGGATTAGATACCTCCCGCAAGCCATTGCCCTGCATTTCATAAATGCCCAGCTCTGATGCCGCCCCGAAACGGTTTTTTATTGCCCGTAAAATACGATACACGTGGTGGCGGTCGCCCTCAAACTGCAAAACCGTATCTACCATGTGTTCCAATATTTTGGGTCCGGCAATCATCCCATCTTTGGTGATGTGGCCAATTAAAAAGACCGGCGTATGGGTTTCTTTGGCAAAACGCAATAGTTCTGCGGTGCATTCTTTCACCTGCGAAACGCTGCCCGGTGTAGATTCGATATGTGCCGAGTGCAAGGTTTGGATAGAATCGATAATCACTAAATTGGGTTCCAGCAGTTCAATCTGTTTAAAGATGTTTTGCGTAGAGGTTTCGGTTAAGATGTAGCATTCCGAAGTCGGCTTTGGCAGGATGCGCTCTGCTCGGAGCTTGATCTGCTGCTCACTTTCCTCGCCAGATACATAAAGAATTTTGATTTTAGGGATGGTGAGCGCCAGTTGCAACATGAGGGTAGATTTACCGATGCCCGGCTCTCCGCCGATAAGCACCAAAGAACCGCCCACCACACCGCCACCCAACACCCGGTTAAGTTCTTTATCGGGCGTAATTAAGCGATGGTCTTCGGCATACACAATCTCCTGCACTTTGGCAGGTTTATTTACCCTACCGGCGCTGGTATTTGTGCTTTTCCATTCCGGCGCGTTTTTAGGGCCTTTATCGATAATTTCTTCTACAAAAGTGTTCCATTGTTGGCATGAAGGGCATTTGCCTAACCATTTCGCCGATTCGAAACCACAGCTTTGACAGAAGTAAGAGGTTTTTATTTTAGCCAATTTTTGAGGGTGATGTTAAAGGTTTAAAGGTAAAGAAATTCGGTTTATTTTTTATGAGTGCAGGAACGGCCTCACTGCCAAAATTCGGAAGGCCGTTTGGTAGCACGGGACGCTAAAAGTTTTAAAGCACAATGCCTCTTTTTTCGCCGTCATTGCGAACCCGGCCGTTTTTGGCTGGTGTGTCGGATAGACGGGTGTGGCAATCTTAAAGTTTATTGCGATGACCCTGGTTATCAGTGTTTTCCAAATTCTCTTTCACGCCCAAAGCTTTCCGCCGCTCATTGGCGCGGCATGCCTAGTCGTTTTTCGTTCATCGCTACTAGGGTTAGTCCTTTGCCTTGACCCAAAGGGCCAAAGTTCAAGGCTGACCTTTCCGCCTGCGGGAAATCTTTGAACGCAAACCGAAGCCGTGCGAACGGTTGTGCTTTTAACAAAGTTTTTGCAAAACTCGGCGGTTTGCTTAGGGCAGTGTAAGCATGAATGTTTCTGCAAAAGATTTCCCGGGCTCCACTGCCAAAACTCGGAAGGCCGAGCTTATCGCAGGGAACATAAAAGCGCTACTTTTTTACTTTTTAATTTTTCCTTTTGAATTTTTAACGAAGATTCCCCAGGCTTCAAGCTCAAAACTCGGAAGGCCACCCTTATCGCACGGGACACTAAACGCGCTGCCTTTTTTAATTTTTTAATTTTCTCTTTTGAATTTCCTTACAACACCACCGGTTCCCGCATCTGCTCCAAGGCAAAAATAGCTTCATCGATGGTTTTTACGCCCTCGATAGCGATGCGCAAAGTGTTTTTAACTTCTTTTAAGTTTACTGTCCGCGGGTTTTGCTGTGCAAAAGCCAATATTTTACCAAAAGCCTCGGTTTCAAAGTATTTCGACTGTTTATCGGCAATGAAGTATCCCCTTAAAACGCCTTTTTTCCAACTGATTTTCTCCAGACCTATTTCTTTGCCAATCCATTGTAGCTCTACGGTACGTAATAAATCGCGCACCTGCCTTGGCAAAGGGCCAAAACGGTCGCCCAGCTCCTTGGAAAAAGCTTCCAATTGGGTTTGGTTTTCTATTTTAGAAAGTTCGGTATATAAATTATAACGCTCCTGGATATTGGTCACATACTCATCCGGAATCATCAGTTCCATATCCGTATCAATCTGCGTGAAGCTTACAAAAGGGCGGGGTTTATCGTTCTCAAATAAACCTTTAAATTCGTCATCCTTCAGCTCCTGTATCGCTTCGTCCAATATTTTGTGGTACATGTCAAACCCTATCTCGGCAATAAAACCGCTCTGCTCGGCGCCTAAAAGGTTACCGCTTCCGCGGATATCCAAATCGCGCATAGCCACGTTAAAACCGCTTCCCAAATCAGAAAACTCTTCAATGGCACTTAAACGTTTGCGCGCTTCGGGCGTTAAGGTGCTTAGGGGAGGACTTAACAGATAACAGAACGCTTTTTTGTTCGATCGGCCTACGCGGCCGCGCATCTGGTGCAAATCGCTTAAACCGAACATATGCGCATGGTTAATGAGGATGGTATTGGCATTGGGTACATCCAATCCGGCTTCAATAATGGTGGTAGCGACTAGCACATCGTATTTGCCGTCGATAAAATCCAGCATAATATCTTCCAGCTTGTCGCCTTCTAGCTGCCCGTGCGCAATCGCGATTTTGGCTTTAGGCACCAACTTTTGGATTAAGCCGCCCAGCTGGCGCAAATCTGCCACGCGGTTATGGATAAAAAACACCTGTCCGTCGCGGTTCAGCTCAAATTCTACGGCTTCTTTAATTAATTTCTCATTAAAAACGTGCAGTTCCGTTTGTACCGGCTGGCGGTTGGGCGGTGGCGTTTGGATGATGGACAAATCCCTAGCGCCCATTAGCGAGAAATGAAGTGTGCGTGGGATAGGCGTTGCCGTAAGAGTAAGCGTATCCACATTGGCGCGGAATTTTTTTAGTTTTTCTTTAACGGTAACGCCAAATTTCTGCTCCTCGTCAATAATCAGCAAGCCCAAATCCTTAAACTTCACATCCTTGCTCACCAGTTTATGGGTGCCGATGATGATATCTACCTTCCCCGATTTTAAATCCTCTAAAGTATCTTTCACCTGTTTGCTGCTTTTAAAGCGGTTGATGTAGTCAATGCGGACGGGGAAATCGCGCAGGCGCTCGCTAAAAGTTTTATAATGTTGCATGGCTAAAATGGTGGTAGGCACCAATATAGCCACTTGTTTGCTGTCTGTTGCGGCCTTAAAAGCGGCGCGGATAGCCACCTCCGTTTTACCGAAACCTACGTCGCCGCATACCAACCTGTCCATCGGGTTTGGCGATTCCATATCTTTCTTCACATCTGCCGTTGCCTTCTCCTGGTCGGGCGTATCTTCATAAATAAAAGAAGCCTCTAGCTCATTTTGTAGGTAGGTATCTGGCGAAAAAGCCATGCCTTCTTGCGCTTTACGGAGGGCGTAAAGTTTGATCAGATCGCGGGCAATGTCTTTAACTTTTTTTTTTGTTGTCTTCTTGAGCTTGTCCCAAGCATCGGTACCCAATTTGTTCATTTTTGGCACCTGACCTTCTTTGCCGGCGTATTTGGAAATGCGGTTAAGCGAGTTGATGTTCACATACAGCAAATCATTATCGGCATAAACCAGCCGTATCATTTCCTGTACTTTTCCGTTAACGTCTACTTTTTCCAGTCCCGCGTATTTGCCAATCCCATGGTCAATATGGGTGATGAAATCGCCGGGTTTTAAATCGCGCAGTTCTTTGAGGGTGATGGCCTGCGAGCGCGCGTAGCCGCGTTTTAGCTTGTATTTGTAATACCTGTCAAAAATTTGATGGTCGGTATAGCAGGCTATTTTTTGTTGATGGTCTATAAAACCTTCGCGGATAGAGATGTTGATGGGCTGAAATTTTACCGACTTGTGCAGATCTTCAAAAATGGCAAAAAGCCTTTCCTGTTGCTTGGCCGAATCGGTTAAGATATAGTTGGTGATTTTTTGCTCTTCGTTTTGTTGGATGTTATGCACCAGCAGATTAAAATCTTTGTTGAACGAGGGTTGCGGACGAGCATCAAAGTTGATGGTTTCTGTGGCATGGTAAAAAAACTGCTTGCCAAATTCTACCGCCGGATAGTCATTAAGCTGGTCTGCCAATAGTTTTTCATCGCTAAAAGCAAATTTCGGGTCCAACCATTCCGGGTTTTGCTGTTTTTGTTCGACAGATAGCGCTTTCCACAATTCGTTGGCTTTTTTATAGCCGGTTTTAATCACATCCAGCGTAAGCTGTACATCTTTAAACCAAACAACGGCATCTTTATCCAAAAACTCGAGGAGAGAGATATTGCTTTCCGTCAAAAATTTGGCTTGCACGTTTGGCACGATGGTGATCGATTTCACTTGCTCTACCGATAGCTGACTCTCAATTTCAAAAGTTCTGATGCTCTCGATATGATCCCCAAAAAATTCGATGCGGTAGGGTAAATCGTGCGAAAAGGAAAATATATCCACAATGCCACCACGTACCGAGAACTGCCCGGGCTCGTACACAAAATCGCTGCGCTCAAAGTCGTAATCAATTAAAAACTCATTAATAAACTCGATGCTGAGTTTGTTGTTAATGGAAATTTCGAGAGTGTTTTTGCTGAGCGCGTTTTTGTCAATTACCTTCTCTGCAAGCGCCTCGGGATAGGTGACAATCAAATTTCCAAACTCGGCGCTGTGGTTCAACTCGTTCAAAACTTCGGCACGTAGCAATACATTTGCCGAGTCTGTTTGGGTGAAATCAAAAGATTTACGGTAAGATGAAGGAAACAGCAAAACCTCTTTTTCGGTCAGGTTTTCCAAATCTGCCTGGAAGTAGTTGGCCTCTTCACGGTCGGGCAATACAAAAACCATATTCCTATGGCTCAAAAAATAACACGCCGATGCGACAAAGGCATCCAAAGAACCCACTAATCCCTTTAATTGTATGCGCGAAGCTTTATTTTGTAGCGCTTTGCTAAGGCTGAGCACACGCTCGTCCGCCTTGTATTGCGCTAAAATGGATTTGATATTCATGAATTATACAAAGATAGGGTTTTTTGAAAAGCTTTGAGGCGGAGGGTTTGAGGATTAGGGTAGAAGCTTTAAGGCGTAAGGCCTAAGGAATAAAGCGTAAGCCCATTTTCACATCAAAAAGTTTACCCCAATCTTGCTACTTACGTCATGCTACTTTTTACTTGCCTCTTGCTATTTCCTAAGTTCCTAACCAACTAACCCCTAATCACCTAACCAACCGAAAAAACGATCCCCTGCGCCAGGGGCAAATCGCTGGAATAATTAATGGTATTGGTCTGTCGGCGCATATAGGCTTTCCAAGCGTCGGAGCCCGATTCTCTTCCGCCGCCGCTTTCTTTTTCTCCGCCAAAAGCACCACCAATTTCTGCGCCCGAGGTGCCGATGTTTACGTTAGCGATGCCACAATCGGAGCCAGATGCGGATAAAAATAGTTCTGCTTCGCGCAGGTTATTTGTCATAATAGCGGATGAAAGTCCTTGAGGTACGCCATTTTGCATCGCGATGGCTTCTGATAAATCGCTGTATTTTAGAAGGTAAAGAATAGGCGCAAAAGTTTCTTCCTGCACAACGCACATCTCGTTTTTTGCTTCCGCGATACATGGTTTTACATAACAGCCGGATGCGTATTCGGCACCTTCTAAAACACCGCCCTCCACAACAAAATTTCCTCCTTCGGCTTTGCAACGCGCAATGGCTTGCAAATAATTTTGTACCGCGTCTTTATCAATTAAGGGGCCTACATGATTTTCTGCGTTTAAAGGATTGCCAATTTTCAGTTGCCCATAAGCTTTTATCAAACGAGCTTTAAATTCTTCATAAATATCCTCATGGATAATCAGTCGGCGGGTGCTGGTACAGCGCTGACCGGCCGTGCCTACCGCGCCAAAAACAGCGCCCATTAAAGCTAAGTTCAAATCTGCCTCGGGCGTAATGATGATCGCATTGTTGCCTCCCAGTTCCAAAATATGCTTACCCAGTCTGGCACCTACCGCGGCGGCCACAGATTTACCCATTTTGGTAGATCCGGTGGCAGAAAGCAGGTTGATGTTGGGGTCATTGGCTAGCTGCTTACCTATTGATGCATCGCCTAAAATTAAGCTAGAGATACCCTCGGGCAAGTTGCCTTCCGCTAGTATCTGCGCCGCAATTTTTTGGCAAGCGATGGCGGTTAGAGGCGTTTTTTCGGATGGTTTCCAAATGCAAACGTTGCCACAAACCCAGGCGATGGCGGCATTCCAGCTCCATACCGCAACCGGAAAGTTGAATGCAGAAATTATCCCAACTATGCCCAAGGGGTGCCATTGCTCCATCATGCGGTGTTGCGCACGTTCGGAGTGCATACTTAAGCCATAAAGCTGGCGCGAAAGTCCGACCGCAAAATCGCAGATATCAATCATCTCTTGTACCTCGCCCAAGCCCTCCTGCAAGCTCTTGCCCATCTCGTAAGACACCAGTCTGCCTAAATCTGATTTATGCTTTCTTAACGCATTTCCCAGCTTGCGCACAAAATTGCCGCGTTGCGGTGCCGGCACGTTTCGCCAATATAAAAAAGCTTCCTTTGCTTGCGCAATTATGGCATCATAATCTGCCGGACCGGCAGCATAAACTGAAGCTATTTTTGCACCGTCTACCGGTGAAAATACATCGCGTAAAGCGCCTTTATCTGTGCTGAACCAGTTTTGACCGCTGCTGGCGGCTTGATTTTCGGCGGATATATTTAGTTTTTGTAGGGTATCTGCAATAGTTTGACTCATCCGGCAAAGCTAGGTTTCACATAGTGTAAAGCCAAATCTGATTTGTACAATTGCATAGCAATATTGCTTATTTGGATAGCGGAACTTTACTTGTTGCCACCCTTATGGCGCGGCATGCCAAGTTATTTTTTCGTTCATCGCCACAAGGGCTAGTTCTTTGTCTTGATAAAAAGGACCAACTTGAGCGAAGCGGATGCATGAAAGCCTTTAAAAAACAAATGAATACTTTGAATAAAATCAAGGCTGACCTCATTTTGTTTGTTACGCCTATGGGAAATCTTTGAGCGCAAACCGAAGCCGTGGGAACGGAAGTGCTTTAACCAAAGTTTGTGCACCACTTCGGCGGTTTGCTCAGGGCAGTACAAGCATTAATATATCTGCAAAAGATTTCCCGGGCTTCACTGCCAAAATTCGGAAGGCCGGGCTTATCGCGCGGGACACTTTGGTTTTATAGCAAAACGCCCCACTTACCGTAGTCTTTGCGAAGCGAAGCGCTGGGCAAAAGTGTAATGGCGCTGAAGCAATCTCTAGGTTTCTTAGCACAGGCTAGGCTTTGCCTTGTGCAATCTAGCCCCCACACAAGGCTTTCCGCCGCTCATTGGCGCGGCATGCCTAGGTTTTTTTCGTTCATCGCCACTAGGGCTAGTCCTTTGGCTTGAACCAAAGGACCAAAGTTCAAGGCTGACCTCATTTTGTTTGTTGCGCCTGCGGAAAATCTTTGAGCGCAAACCGAAGCCGTGCGAACGGTTGTGCTTTAACAGGGTTTCTGCAACACTCGTCGGTTTGCTCAGGGCAGTGCAAGTTTTAATGTTTCCGCAAAAGATTTCCCGGGCTACACTGCCAAAACTCGGAAGGCCGGGCTTATCGCGCGGGACACTAAGCGGGTTATTTTTTAATTTTCACTTTTGAATTTTTAATTCGCTCGTAGGCGCGCTGGAAAGTGCCAAGCAAGAGCAGAAAAACCGTAGCACTACCGAACATCTTGCACTTCCAAGCCTATAGCGAAAGCGGTTTTGCGCGGGTTTGCACTGTCTTTCGTTTAAGCACTTCCCGCAAAAATCAGCGCTGTCGGTTTTTTGCTGTGCGGTGGCTATGCGCCCAAGGCACCTGTGCGAACAAAAAAAGATTTTTTGGTTTTTTCCTTTTCAACTACCTTCCACCCGGCGGGCAGTTTTCCTGCAAAAACTTGGTGAAAGTTAGCGCCAAGTGTTTGCTGGTTCCGGCGCCTTCGTTAATACTATGGCTGCGGTTGGGGTAACTCATCATCTGAAAGGTTTTGCCATGTTTAATTAACTCATTAATCATTTGCTCGGCATTGTTGTAATGCACATTATCATCGCCGGTTCCGTGTATCAATAACAAGTTTCCCTGTAAGTTTTTTGCGTGTGCTAAAGGCGAGTTGTTTACAAAATAATGGCGATCTTCGGGCAATAAGCCCATGTAGCGCTCTTGGTAAATATTGTCGTAATTCAGCTGGTTGTCCACCGCGGCAATTGAAATTCCGGTTTTATATATTTCGGGGTATTGCATCATCAAGTTTAGGGTCGACGAGCCACCGCCGCTCCAGCCCCAAACGGCTACGCGATTAGAATCTACAAAATTCCACTTTAAAATTTCTTTAGCTGCCATGGCTTGGTCGCGGATATTGATGTCGCCAATGCGATGATAAATAGATTTGCGCCATTCGCGCCCCTTAGGTGCCGGCGCACCGCGCCCCTCCACAGAAACATAAATGTAGCCGTCACTAGCCATGTTACCAGCATATAATCGGTTAAAGCCGGTTCCAAAACGGTCCACCACGGTTTGTGCTGCCGGCTCGCCATACACGTAAAACACTACCGGGTATTTTTTGCTGGGATCAAAATTTTTGGGCTTTACCATCCAGCCGTCCATCTCAATTCCATCCGCGTTTTTCACCTTAAAAAATTCAATGTCCGGCACGGGGTAGTTTTTTGCATAATCCGGCTGTTCTTCGGCGCTTAGCTGTTTATGTGCTGGCAAAGAAACTACATCGCTCTGCGGAAAGGTTTTAGCGTTAGAGAAGCTGTGAAAAGCCAATTTTCCATTCGGAGAAATGTCATATTCGTGCGTACCGGTTTGCTTGGCTGGCGTTACGCGAACAGATTTTCCGCCCTTAATACTAACCTTATACAGGTACTGCTGCGTGGCATTATCCGGCGAAGCCATAAAATAAATCCACCCGTTTTTCTCGTCTATCAGGTTTAACGCTATCGCGTCAAAGTTATCTTTAGTCAACAGCTCGGTTTTGCCGTTCAAATCAATGCTGTAAATGTGGCGCCAGCCGTCTTTCTCGCTCAGCCAAATAAATTTATTGCCTCCTGCAATCCAGTTCCAACCCATAGCTTCTGCCTTTGCATCTACCCAAGCTTTTTCCGTTTCTGTGTAGATTGTTTTTGCCGAATTTGCCTTCACATCATGCAATATAATTTTCGAAACATTTTGCCTGCGGTTAAGCTGCTGCAAAATGATGGATTGTGAGTTACTAGCCCATTCCATACGCGGGATGTAATGTTGTATCGCATCCCCCGGCACCTTCATCCACTCGGTTTTGGCCGTTGCAACATCAACCACACCAATTTTGCAGGCGCTGGGGTCTTTGCCCACTACCGGATATTCTACCGGAATGGTAAATGGGTAAAGCGAATCGGTATTGTTAATCATCAAGTAATTTTTGATGTTGCGGGCATCAATTTGCCAGTAGGCGATGGATTTTCCGTCCGGCGACCACCTAAAGCCGTCTCTGCAATCAAATTCTTCTTCATAAACCCAGTCAAAAGTGCCGTTAATTAAGCGCGAAGTACCATCTGTTGTTAAAGCTTTGCTGTTCCCAGTGGCCAAATCCTCTACATAAATATTATGACCGCTTACGTAAGCCACTTTACTGGCATCTGGCGAAAATTTAGCAAACATCAGCGAAGCTTCGGGCTTATCGGCGCCAATCTGCTGCAGTTTCTTCGTTTTAAAATCGTAAACCCAAAAATCGCCACGCGTATCATAACGCCACACTTTTTTGGTGTTGGTGTTCAGCAAAACTTTTTTGTTACCCGGCGCGAAGGCGAAGCGAACCAAGTCTAAGTTTTTTCCGTTTTGGTCAAGAAGTTCTTCGCTAGCCAGCACAATTTCTGTTTTGGAAGCATCCAAAGCGTCGCGCTGTACAATATTTCCGGCATCCACCTCCATAATTTTGTTGCCGTCGGTAGACCAGTATGTCTCTTGCCCCCATTGCGCAAAGCTGTTGAGCGACAAAAGGAGGAAAAAGATGGGAAGGAGAGGTCTTACTCTAAATCCCTTTTCTGGGGAGAAGGACTTGCCTATGCTGAGGAAAAATTGCATGAGATGAACTTTTAGTCTTTAGTAGCTTTATCGGTATTGAAGAGCATTTTGAGGATGGCCAGCACGATAGCGAAAAACATGGCCGAGAAAAAACCGGACGTGTTAAAGCTGTCCATCCAAGAATCTACCAATAGCACCATTAGTACGCTAATGATAAAAGACATGAGTCCCAGTGTTAAAAAGTTAATCGGGAAGGTGAGCAATCGTAAAATAAAACCTATGGTAGCATTGGCCAATGCCAACAAAATGCCGACTAAAATGGCGCTTCCAAAACCATCTACGGTTACGCCCGGAATAACAAACGCGGCAATAAGGACAGCTATGCCCATCGTTAAAATCTCGATAATTAACTTCATTTTTCTGCTATTAAAGCTCTAAAATAGCGTTTTTTTACAAGCAGGGCATTTTGTTTGTTAAATCATGTAGCCACAAATGATGATGCGGTCGTTTTTGAATTTCTAATTTTAACTTTTTACTTTGTTCCCATGGCACTAACAGATCCTTTGGCAGAGCGGATGCGGCCGCGCAGCTTGACGCAATACACCGGACAACAACATTTGGTGGGCGAGGGGGCTGTTTTGCGAAAGGCGATAGAAAATGGACACATCCCATCCATGATTTTTTGGGGCCCGCCGGGCGTGGGCAAAACCACTTTGGCCTTTATCATTTCCGAAACTTTAGACCGGCCGTTTTTTTCTTTGAGCGCCATCAACTCGGGCGTAAAAGACGTGCGGGAAACCATCGAGAAAGCTGCGCAATATAAAAAAGGCGGCATTGTGCCGGTGCTTTTTATTGATGAGATCCACCGCTTCTCTAAATCGCAACAAGATTCTTTATTGGGAGCGGTAGAGCGCGGTTTGGTGATTTTAATTGGCGCTACTACAGAGAACCCTTCTTTTGAGGTGATATCGGCTTTGCTTTCGCGATGCCAGGTTTACGTACTGCAACATTTAAGTGAGGAGGAACTGGTAAGCTTGTTAAAAAACGCCATCCAAAACGATGAGCTTTTACAGCAGAAAAATATCGAACTGAAAGAAACCGAAGCTTTAATAAGGCTCTCGGGCGGCGATGGGCGTAAGCTGCTGAACATTTTTGAGCTATTGGTGAACGCTACCGAAAGCCCGAATTTGGTAGTCACTAACGATTACGTGTTAAGTCATGTGCAACAAAACATGGCCATATACGATAAGGCCGGCGAGCAACATTACGATATCATTTCGGCATTTATCAAATCTATCCGTGGAAGCGACCCCAACGCGGCGGTATATTGGCTGGCGCGGATGATTGAAGGCGGCGAAGATCCTAAATTTATTGCACGCCGTCTGTTGATTTTAGCGTCCGAAGATATTGGCAATGCTAACCCAAACGCCTTGTTGCTGGCGAACAACTGTTTCCAGGCGGTTAATGTAATCGGTTGGCCCGAGTCGCGCATTATCCTTTCGCAGGCCGTAACCTACATGGCATCATCCGCAAAAAGCAATGCCGCTTATGAAGCCATCAATCGGGCCCAAGCCTTGGTAAAACAAAGCGGAGATTTACCCGTGCCACTGCACCTGCGCAATGCGCCAACCAAGCTGATGAAAAACTTGGATTACGGCAAAAACTACAAATATGCGCACGCTTTTGAGAACAATTTTGCCGAGCAGGAGTTTTTCCCCGAAAAACTGAGTGGCACCACCTTGTACGAACCGCAACAAAATGCTGCCGAGCAAAAAACGCGTGCCCATTTAAAAACGCTGTGGAAAAACAAGTACAATTATTAAGCTTGCCAAGCTATTATTTACAAGCTTTTAGAATCGCGCAAGCTGCATAAAAACTTATATTTGCGCAGCTCAACAAATTTTACAACATGAAACTTTGGCAAAAAGAAACTTCAACAAACCAACAGGTAGACGCTTTTACAGTAGGGCAAGACAGGGAAATGGATCTTCATTTGGCGGCTTTTGATGTGCTGGGCTCGCTGGCGCACACGCAAATGTTGGAAAGCATTGGTTTGATGAGTGCCGAGGATTTCAAAAATGTTAAAGCCGAGCTGAAAAACATTTATCTGCAAATACAAAAAGGAGAGTTTGTTATTGAAGAAGGGGTAGAGGATGTACACTCGCAAGTGGAGCTTTTGTTAACAAAAAAATTGGGCGAAGCCGGAAAAAAAATCCACAGCGGGCGCTCACGTAACGACCAAGTGCTGGTAGATTTAAAGCTGTTTTTTAGGCATCAGATTCAAGAGATGGTGCATTCTGTTAAAGCGCTTTTTGACTTGCTTACCCAGCTTGCCGAAGAACATAAAGAAAAGCTGATGCCGGGCTACACGCACTTGCAAATTGCCATGCCTTCGTCTTTTGGCCTTTGGTTTGGCGCTTATGCCGAAAGTTTAATTGATGATTTGGAACTGATGCTGGCGGCCTATAAAATCTGCAATAAAAACCCTTTGGGTTCTGCCGCGGGTTATGGTTCGTCTTTCCCTTTAAACCGCAGCTTAACTACGCAACTTTTAGGTTTTGATACGCTAAACTATAACGTGGTTTATGCGCAAATGGGCCGCGGCAAAACCGAGCGCATCCTTTCACAGGCCATGTCTTCCATCGCGGCAACGCTAAATAAACTGGCTATGGATGCTTGCTTGTTTATGAACCAAAACTTCGGCTTTATCAGTTTCCCAGATGAGCTTACCACCGGCAGCAGCATTATGCCGCACAAAAAAAATCCCGATGTGTGGGAGCTGATACGTGGCCGCAGTAACCAACTGCAGGCTTTGCCCAACCAAATTATGCTGCTTACCACCAATTTGCCTTCGGGCTACCACAGGGATATGCAGCTGCAGAAAGAAACCTTGTTCCCAGCTTTCCAAAATTTGATGGCTTGCCTAGATATGTCTAAACTGATGCTGGAAAACATCCGCATCAAAGCCGATATTTTAAAAGACAGCAAGTACCAACACCTGTTTTCTGTTGAGGAAGTAAATAAACTGGTCTTGGAGGGAATGCCTTTCCGCGAAGCGTACAAAAAAGTGGGGATGGATATTGAAGCCGGTAATTTTGGTGGCGATTATGAAATTAAGCACAGCCATGAAGGTAGCATCGGCAATTTGGAGTTGAAAAATGTAGAGCGGTTAATGGACAAGGTGATTGAAAATTTTGATTTCGCTTCTGTAGAACGCGCCATCGGCAGGTTACTTGCCTAAAAAAAACCTTAAAAATATTGCCCATAATTAATATTTATTGTTCAAACAATGATGGGGGCTTCGTGTTTATTTGACGCTTTCCCAAGTTTAAGTTTAGAAAGTTCAAAATCGGCGTTCATTATAGCATACGCCCAATTCTACAATCTATTTAGAACATTTCTAAATTGATAATAAGCGTCATCAAATTGTCAGCCGTCACTTAAATAATTATACTTTTGTGGTTCAAAAATGGGACGGTTGTGTTGTGCCGTGCCGGTTTTTATAATTCTAATATTTAAATTTTTGTATAACAAACTCAATATGAGAAACTTCTCATCTCATTTTAGAAGCTTATTAAAGCCTTTAGCCTTAGCGGGTATCATCGCAATTAGCGCTGTTAACTTTTCTTTTGGTCAGGAGGCTGCTCCGGCAGACTCTAGTGCTACTGCAAGTACCGCACCAAGTGCTGGCGGCGGTCCGGCGGGTGATGCTGCTGCGGGTGAAGCTTTATTTAAGTCTAATTGCGGTGCTTGCCACGCGATAGACAAAAGGGTTTTAGGTCCGGCTTTAGCGGGCATTAACCAAAAGCAAAGCAACGAGTGGTTGCACAAGTGGATCAAAAACTCACAAGGCCTGATCGCTTCTGGCGATAAAGATGCGGTTGCAATTTTTGAAGAATTCAACAAAATGGCCATGCCTGCTTTCCCTCAATTGAGCGATGCAGACATTGATAACATTTTAGCTTATGTTGAAGAGGCTGGCGCTAAAAAGCCAGAAGCGGCAACAGCTGCAGGTGGCGCAACAGCAGCCGCGGAAGATACCGGCGTTAGCAGCTTCATGATCATCGGCTTAGTAGCCGTTGTTTTAATTGCTTTCTTGGTAATTGTGGTGTTAAACCGCGTTATCGGCACTTTAGAAAGATTGCTGGTTACTAAAGAGGCAGAACAAAACGTTTACGTAGAAGACGAAGAAGCAGAGGCAGAAGAAAAAGACCGCTTCCGCGTGGTAAAGCAACTGGCTAAAAACAAGAAATTTGTATTCTTTGTAGTGCTTGCCCTGTTAATTACCCTTGGTTCTTTCGGTTACATGGATATGTGGAATACAGGCGTACAAACAGGTTACCAACCGGTACAGCCTATTAAATTCTCGCACCAGTTACACGCAGGTACCAACCAAATTGATTGTCAGTACTGCCACAGCGGTGCTTGGAAATCTAAAAACGCAACAATCCCATCTTTAAATATCTGTATGAACTGCCACAAATATGTGCAGGCAACAGATAAATACAACGGCGAAATTTCTCCGGAAATCCAAAAAATCTACACAGCGCTGGATTACAATCCAGAAACCCAAAAATACGGAAACAATACACGTCCTATTGAATGGGTACGCATACACAACCTTCCAGATTTGGCTTATTTTAACCACTCGCAGCACGTAAGCGTTGCCGGTATCGAGTGCCAAAAATGCCACGGCCCAATCCAAGAGATGGAAGAGGTGTATCAATATTCTCCGCTAACTATGAAATGGTGTATCAACTGTCATAAAGAAACCGAAGTAAATTCTAAAGGAAATGCTTATTACGATAAAGTAATTGCGGCGCATGACAGTATTAAGAAGGGTGAGAAGGTGACGGCAGCAGTGTTAGGTGGTTTAGAGTGCGGTAAATGTCACTATTAATAATTAGCAATAAACAATTACAGTCTTATATAGCTTAAATGGAAAGCACAAAGAAATATTGGAAGGGTTTAGAGGAGGTTAACAATACTCCTGAATTCGCGGAGCACGCGAAAAACGAATTTGCCGAGCCGATTCCTGTAGATGAATTATTACAAGGTAGCGGATTAAATTCTGTTGCCCCAAGAAGAGACTTTTTAAAGGCAATGGGTTTTGGTTTAGGTGCGGTAAGCTTAGCGGCTTGTAACGTTGCACCGGTACAAAAATCTATTCCTTACTTAGTAAAACCAGAAGAGGTAACACCGGGTGTACCTAACTACTACGCGTCTAGCTATAAAGGCGGCGCTATCATTGTTAAAACCCGCGAAGGTCGCCCAATTAAAATAGAAGGTAACCCGGCCTGCCCAATTAACCGTGGCGGTACAGATTCGCAAGCGCAGGCTTCTGTTTTAGATTTATACGATAACTCTAAACTTAAAGGACCATTAAAAGGCGGTGCAGAATATTCTTGGGATGATGTAGATACTTACGTAAAACGTGGTTTAGCTAAAGCGCAGGCAGCAGGCAAAACCATTGCTTTGGTAAGCTCAACCATCAACAGCCCTTCAACAAAAGCAGTAATTGCCGAGTTTTCTACGCAATACCCAGCTACCAAGCATGTTACTTACGATGCCATCTCTTACTCAGGGATCATCAAAGCTAACGAGCAGAGCTTTGGTAAAGCCGTGTTACCGCAGTACCGTTTTGATAAAGCTAACGTAATTGTAAGCTTTGGCGCCGATTTCTTAGGAAGCTGGATTTCGCCAACGCAGTTTAGCACGCAGTACGCTAGCAACCGCAACATCGCATCTTTAAATAACAAAAAGATGTCGAGACACATCCAGTTTGAGAGCGGCCTAAGCTTAACAGGTTCAAACGCCGACTCACGTGTTGCCATCAAATTATCAGAAGAAGGTCCGGCTTTGTTAAGCCTGTATGCCGAAGTTAGTGGCGCATCTGTAAGTGGTGCCTCTTTAAATAACCAGCCGGCAAACGCAGCAATTAAATTAGCCGCAAAAGAGTTGTTGGCAGCTAAAGGCGCTGCCTTGGTAGTGTCTGGCTCAAACAGCGTAGCGGTACAAACCACTGTTAACGCCATCAACAGCTTATTAGGCAGCTATGGCAACACCATCGATTTAGACAATCCATCGTACCAATACGCTGGTAAAGATGAAGATTTCACCTTGCTTTTGACAGATATGAACGCTGGCAGAGTAGGTGCGGTGATGTTTTTAGATGCTAACCCGGCATACAGCCATCCTTTGGCAAAAGAATTTACAGAGGCTTTGAAAAAAGTGGATCTGTCTATCTCTTTTGCAGACAGACCAGATGAAACGGCGTCTTTATGTAAAGTAATTGCACCTAACCACCATTACTTGGAGGCTTGGGGCGATGAAAATGCTTTAGAAGGCTATTACACTTTGGTGCAGCCAACCATCAATCCAATTTTTAATACGCGCCAGGCAGAAGTAAGCTTGTTAACTTGGGCAAACTACCCTAACCAAGATTATTACGCCTTTGTTCGCAGCAATTGGGAAAAAACAGTATTAGCAGCAACGGGTAAAAAATGGGACGATGTGTTACAATCGGGCATCATCAGCTTGCCTGCAAAAACCGGAGGCGCTTATGCGTTTACAGGTTCTGTAGATGCAGGTACGGTTGCCAAAGAAAGTGCGGCTTTAGCTAAGGATATCGAATTGCACATTTACCAATCCGTAAGTATCGGTAGCGGTGCGCAAGCCAACAACCCATTGTTGCAAGAGGTACCAGATCCGGTATCAAAAGTAACTTGGGATAACTACGCGGCCATTAACCCTAAGTTTGCCGAGTCTTTAGGACTAAAACAATTTGACGTAGTAGCTATCAAAACAGATAAGTACAGCGTAGAGTTGCCGGTGCTTCACCAGCCAGGCCAAGCACAGGGAACTATTTCTGTTGCGGTAGGTTACGGCAGAACAAAATCTGGTAAAGTGGGCGATGGCGTAGGTAAAAACGTTTATCCGTTTATCACTTACACCCAAGGTAACGCGCATTTTGCAAATACCGTAACGGTAAGCAATACCGGCGGTTACGAGGAATTGGCGCAGACCCAAACTCACCACACCATAGAGGGCCGGAATGTAATTCGCGAAACTACTTTTGCAGATTACAAGAAAGATCCTGCACACGGTAGCGGTAACCACGGCGAAAAACATCCTACCTACGATCTTTGGAATAAATACGACCAACCTGGGCATAACTGGGTAATGGCTATTGACCTTAATGCTTGTACCGGTTGCGGAGCTTGTATTGTAGCTTGTAACGTTGAAAACAACGTACCGGTTGTAGGTAAAGATGAGGTACGCCGCCGCAGAGAGATGCACTGGTTGCGTATTGACAGATACTACACTTTTAACGAAGAAGGTAAAGCAATAACCGAAGAGCACGAGTTGGAAGGCACTAAAGGAAATATGGAAAATGTTTCTGTGGTTCACCAACCTATGCTATGCCAACATTGCGAGCACGCGCCTTGCGAAACCGTTTGTCCGGTTTTAGCAACTGTACACTCTACAGAGGGTTTAAACCACATGGCTTACAACCGTTGCGTAGGTACAAGATATTGCGCAAACAACTGCCCGTACAAAGTACGTCGCTTCAACTGGTTTAACTACTGGAACGATTCGCGTTTTGACAATTACCTGAACAACGAGTTTACCCAATTGGTATTAAACCCAGATGTTACTACACGTTTCCGTGGGGTAATGGAGAAATGCTCAATGTGTATCCAACGTATCCAAGCCGGTAAGCTAGAAGCTAAAATGGAAAAACGTGCTTTGGTAGATGGTGATATCAAGATGGCTTGCCAACAGGCTTGTGCATCTAACGCTATCATATTTGGAGATGCAAACGATCCGAACTCTGAAGTTTCTAAAGCATTGAAAAATGAAAGAACATACTACGTGTTAGAAGAGTTGAACGTACAGCCGGGCGTAGGCTACATGACCAAGGTAACTAACACAGGATCTCAAGAAGCTTAATATTTAAAATTACTATTTAGGATATGTCATCTCATAACGAATCAATATTAAGAGAACCCTTAATTACCGGTAAAGACATCACGTATAAAAGAATTACGGATGAGGTTTTACTGCCGGTAGAAAACAAGCCTAACAAAGCTTGGTGGATTGGGTTTATCGTTTCAGCTTTGGGCGCCTGCCTTTGGGTATTCGCAGTAAGCTATACTTTTTGGAACGGGATTGGTGCTTGGGGCCTAAACAAAACCGTAGGTTGGGCCTGGGATATCACCGGTTTCGTATGGTGGGTAGGTATTGGTCACGCCGGAACCTTAATTTCTGCGGTACTCTTGCTGTTCCGTCAAAACTGGAGAAACTCTATCAACCGTTCTGCCGAGGCGATGACCATTTTTGCGGTTATCTGTGCGGCCACTTACGTAGTATCGCACATGGGGCGTCCGTGGTTGGCATACTGGCCTTTGCCTTTGCCAAACCAATTCGGTTCTATCTGGGTAAACTTTAACTCGCCTTTAGTTTGGGACGTATTTGCAATCTCTACTTACTTCACCGTTTCTTTGGTGTTCTGGTATGTGGGTTTACTGCCAGATATCGCCACCATCAGAGACCGCGCCACAGGTTTAAAAAGAAGAATCTATTCTGTCCTTTCTTTCGGATGGAATGGTTCGGTAAAAACTTGGCAACGTTTTGAAACGGTATGTTTGATTTTAGCAGGTATCGCTACGCCATTGGTACTTTCTGTACACACTATCGTATCTATGGACTTTGCAACATCGGTAATTCCCGGATGGCACACTACCATCTTCCCTCCATACTTTGTTGCGGGTGCTATCTTCTCGGGTTTTGCCATGGTACAAACGTTATTATTGGTAACGCGTAAAGTTTTAGGCTTAGAGAATTATATCACCATGTTCCACATCGAATCTATGAACAAGATTATTGTTTTAACAGGTTCAATAGTAGGTGTGGCTTATTTATCGGAGTTTTTTATTGCATGGTACTCTGGTGTCGAGTACGAGCAATACACCTTCTTACAACGTTTTGTAGGCCCTTACTGGTGGGCAGGTTGTATGATGTACGGCTGTAACGTATTGATGCCACAGTTGCTTTGGTTCAAAAAAATCAGGACAAACATCGCCATCTCGTGGTGTTTATCTATCGTGGTAAACATTGGTATGTGGTTCGAGCGTTTTGTGATTATCGTAAACTCGCTTTTCAGAGATTACGTGCCATCTAGCTGGGCCATGTTTTACCCAACCTGGATTGATATTTCCGTGTTCATCGGCTCAATAGGATTATTCTTCACTTTGTTCTTGTTGTTCATCCGCGTATTACCTTCTGTGGCTATGGCCGAGGTAAGGTTGTTGGTGAAAACTTCATCAGAACAGTCTAAGAAAAAATTAATTGAGGAAGGAAAAGTGAAGAAGGAAGAGGCTGATTATTACATCGATTCTTTAAGCACTTATGACAGTGTTGATCAAGCTGACTACGTAAAACTTTAGACATGAGCAAAATAAAATATATATTAGGTTTATTTGATGATCCCGATCAGATGATGCACGGGATTGATAAACTGCAAGAAAATAAAATCGGCATCTACGATGTTTACACACCAATGCCTATCCACGGGATTGAGGACAAACTGGGTGTTAAAAGAAGCCGTTTAGGTATTGTCGCATTCATTTGCGGTATCACCGGTACGTTTACAGCTTTTAGCTTAATGTACTATACTATGGTGTATGATTGGCCAATGAACGTGGGTGGTAAGCCAAACTTCGCTATCCCTAACTTTATCCCAATTACTTTTGAGCTTACCGTGTTGTTTTGCGCGCTGGGCATGGTGGCGGCTTTCTTCTTCAGAAACCACCTTTTCCCGGGAAGAGCACCTAGAGTAATGGAGTTAAGAGCCACTACAGACAGGTTTGTGATTGCCATTGATGCAAACGCCATTGCCGATAGCACTCAAGTAGACAATTTATTAAAAGAAGCAGGTGCTGTAGAAATTAAGCACAACGAAAGAAAATACGTAAGTTATGAATAAGACAGGTGTTTTTGGATTAGCATTTTTAGCAGTTTCTGTAGCTACAATTTTAAGCTCTTGTCACGACAAAAGAAGCCGTGGTTTAGAGTATGCACCTAACATGTACTACCCAATTGCATACAATCCGGACCAAAAGAATAAAAATTTCGAGAACGGGATTACCGCCCAGGTTCCGCCGGCAGGTACTACGCCAATCGGCTTTACCCGGTTTGACGAGTTTCCGAACACAGCAGAAGGTTACGAAGCAGCAAGCGCTTCTGTGGTAAACCCGCTTCCGGTAACTAAAGAAAACTTGGCACAAGGTAAACACCTTTACGTAGTAATGTGCGGTCCTTGCCATGGTAAAGACGGTAGCGGTAACGGGCATATCGTAGAGCTGGGCAAATACCCTGCGCCACCTTCGTACGCTACGGGCAACTCATCCAGAGGCGGCGCTATGAAAGACCTTACCGACGGTAAAATTTACCATACCATCCAATATGGTTTAAACTTAATGGGATCTTACGCTTCTCAGCTTTCGCCAGAAGAAAGATGGAAAGTGGTAATGTACGTTCACCAATTACAAAAAGGACAACAATAATCGATATCAAATAAACATATGGGAGCTCATCATCATTCATATAATTTTTCTGAGCAATTTAGTTTTAGCGGAAAAGCTAAATCACTTAGCTTAATAGGCATCGTTATCGGTGTATTGGCCATTGCCTATGGTTTTGTTACCGGGGCAACGGAGCGTACTTTTTTAAACTTGTTATTAATGAGCTACTATTTCGCCTGCGTTTGCGCAGCGGGATTGTTCTTTTGCGCCGTACAGTTTGTAGCACAAGCTGGCTGGTCAACAAGTTTGTTAAGGGTGCCGCAAGCTTTTTCTAAAGTGTTGCCTTTTGCAAGCATCATATTAGTTATAGTAGTTACTGCGGGTTTATTTTCGCATAATTTGTACAACAGCTGGAACCATCATGGCGAAGGTGGCGGTGCGCATCACTTTAGCCCCTCAAAAGAGTTTTACCTAAGCCCAGCTTTCTTTTTGCTAAGATTGGTGGTTTTCTTAGCAGCTTACAGTTTCTTCGGATGGTTTTTATCCAAGCTTTCTGTAAATGAAGATATCCACGGCGGTTTAAAAAGCTACGAGAAAAGCATCAAATACTCAACTATCTTTTTAGTGATTTTTGGTTTTACTACGCCAATTTGGGCTTTTGATACCATTATGTCTTTAGAAGCGCATTGGTTTTCTACCATGTTTGGCTGGTATAACTTTGCGGCGATGTGGGTATCTGGTATGGCCGCTATCAGCATTGTAGTAATTTTGCTTAAGAAAGCGGGCCATATGCCTTGGATACGTGACAGCCACATCCATAATTTAGGTTTATTTGTGTTTGCGTTCTCTATCTTCTGGACTTACATCTGGTTTGCGCAGTTTTTATTAATCTACTATGCTAACATGCCAGAAGAAACCGTTTACTTCTACAAAAGATGGGAAGGATTTTACCTGCCTTTGTTCTGGTTAAACTTAATTATCAACTTTATGTCGCCGGTATTAATCTTAATGTCTCGCGATGCTAAAAGAAAAGTAAATGTTTTATTAGGCGTTTCTATCCTTTTAATTTGCGGACACTGGTTAGATTATTACATGATGATTATGCCAGGAACCATTGGCGAGAATGCCGGTTTCGGAATTATAGAAATTGGTGTATTTTTAGGTTTTGCCGGTTTATTTACTTTCTCTGTATTATCATCACTGAGCAAAGCACCTTTGGCACCAAAAAATCATCCATTTATGGAAGAAAGCTTAAACCATCAGATTTAATATTGCATCCACAAAAAAATGAAGCATAAATTTTTAAATTTAAAAAACTTGTTAGCCTTAGGGACGGTGTACGCACTTTCCTTTACGCAAGTAATGGCGCAAGAGGCGGCGAAGGCTGCTGAAGAAACCGCAAAACATGAGGGTTTAGGCAAAACCGTAAGCTATTATGTATTGCTGTTGTTGCTGGCTTGCATCTTTGTAGGTATTGTTGGTAAAATTATCAGTGTTTATGATTTAACCCGCAAAATTCAAGGAAACCGCAGAGGCATTAAATGGGATAAAATTAATGGTATCTTATTCGGTATTACTTTAATCGTTGGTTTGTACGGCGTTTACTGGTCTTACACCGTTCAGGGATCTCAGATTTTGCCGGCGGCAGGGTCAGCGCATGGTGCCAAAATTGACAGCATGTTTGACGTAACCTTAATACTTACCACTATTGTATTGGTATTAACGCACATCGCTTTATTTTCTTTTGCTTTCTTTTACAATGCAAGTAAAAAGCGTAAAGCTTACTACTATCCGCACAACAATACTTTAGAGAAATACTGGACTATTATCCCGGCGGTAGTTTTAACTATTTTGGTATTGATGGGTTTTTTCACGTGGAGAAGTATTTTTAACGTGCCTGAAGACGAGCGCAGAAACGCAATCCAGGTAGATGTTACCGCCCACCAATTTGCTTGGGATGTAAGATATGCCGGAAAAGACAATGTGAACGGCCGTAAAAACTATAAACTTATAGGTAGCTTAAATGGTTTAAACAGCTTAGGTTTAGATTTATCAGACAAGGCTAACTACGATGATTTGCGTGTTAACGAAATCGTATTGCCAGTTAACAAGTCTGTGCGTTTCACTTTAAGCTCGCAAGACGTAATCCACAGTTTTTATATGCCGCATTTCCGCGTACAAATGAACTGCGTACCGGGTATGGCGACGTACTTCCAGTTTACGCCAACAAAAACTACCCAAGAAATGCGTCAAGACACAGATGATCCAAAGTTCGATTATGTGTTGCTTTGCGCAAAAATCTGCGGTGGTTCGCATTACAACATGAAGTTTAATGTGCGCGTGGTATCTAACAGAGAATATCAAGAGTGGCTTAAAGAACAAAAACCTATCGTTACAGATGATATGAAAAAAGAATATCAATTAGCGATGGAAGAACAAGGCACCGCATCTAACACTCAAATTGCTTTAAACAACTAAGATTAAAAACAGACGTAGAATATGTCATCAATTGCAATAAACAACCCATCCGCAATTCATCATGATGATCATGGGCATGCCCATCACCATGAAACGTTTTTGACTAAATATGTTTTTAGTCAAGATCATAAAATGATTGCGAAGCAGTTTCTTATCACCGGTATTATCATGGGGGTTATCGCCATGCTATTATCAGTGCTTTTCCGTATACAGCTGGCTTATCCGGACCATAGCTTCCCATTGTTGGAGGTTTTACTAGGGCGTTTTGCGCCAGAAGGTCGTTTAGATCCCAACTTTTACCTTTCATTGGTTACCATCCACGGTACCATCATGGTTTTCTTTGTGTTAACCGCAGGTTTAAGTGGTACTTTCTCTAACCTTTTAATCCCTTTGCAACTAGGCGCACGTGATATGGCTTCGCCTTTCATGAATATGCTTTCTTACTGGTTGTTCTTGGTGGCTTGCGTATTAATCCTTTCAACTTTCTTTATAGAGTCAGGCCCTGCAGGTGGCGGTTGGACAGTTTATCCGCCTTTGTCGGCAATCCCTAAAGCAATGCCGGGTTCTGGATTAGGGATGACCATCTGGTTAATCGCCATGATTTTGTTCGTAGCATCATCTTTAATGGGCGGTATCAACTACGTTTCAACAATTTTGAACATGCGTACCAAAGGGATGGATCTTTGGAAAATGCCTTTAACTATCTGGGCTTTTTTGCTTACAGCAGTTACAGGTATCCTATCTTTCCCGGTACTGGTGGCAGGTGTGGTATTATTGATTTTTGATAGAAGCTTTGGTACCTCATTTTATTTATCGGATATCGTTATCGGCGGACAGGCTTTAGCGCACGAAGGTGGTAGCCCAATTTTATGGCAACACTTGTTCTGGTTCTTAGGTCACCCAGAGGTTTACATCGTTATTATGCCTGCCATGGGTATTATTTCTGAGGTAATGGCGGTAAACTCAAGAAAACCGATTTTCGGCTACCACGCCATGGTTTACTCTTTAATTGCCATCACGGTATTATCGTTCATCGTTTGGGGGCACCACATGTTTGTAACCGGGATGAATCCGTTCTTGGGCGGAGTCTTTATGATTACCACGCTTATTATCGCGGTGCCGTCTGCGGTAAAAACTTTCAACTGGTTAGCAACTTTGTGGCGCGGTAATATCCGCTTCACTCCGGCAATGCTTTTCTCTATCGGTATGGTGTCTTTCTTTATCTCTGGTGGTTTAACCGGGATTTGGTTAGGTAATGCGTCTTTAGACATCAACTTGCACGATACTTACTTCGTGGTAGCTCACTTCCACTTGGTAATGGGCTCTGCTGCAATATTTGGGATGTTGGCGGGTATTTATCACTGGTTCCCTAAAATGTTTGGCAGAGTGATGAATCCACGTTTAGGTTACTTGCACTTTTGGCTAACATTTGTGGCTGCATATTTTGTATTTTTCCCAATGCACTTTATGGGATTAGACGGTGTGCCACGTAGATATTATGCTTTTACCGAGTTCGAGTTTATGGAGAAATGGATGTCTGTAAACGTGTTTGTTACTTGGTCAGCAATTTTAGGCGCTGTGGCTCAAATCGCTTTCTTGATTAACTTCTTTGGTTCTATTTTCTTCGGTAAAAAATCAACCGAGAACCCTTGGGAAGCTAATACTTTAGAGTGGACTACCCCAGTAGAAAGATTACACGGTAATTGGCCAGGAGAAATTCCTACGGTTTACCGTTGGGCTTATGATTACAGCAAACCTGGCCACCCGACAGATTTTATCATGCAAACTGTGCCACATTCAGAAACAATGAGTTCTAACTTGCCACATGATTTTGATGGTAACGAGGTAGCCGAGAAAATACAGGAAGAATGGAATTTGGCGCATAACGCGTCCAAAAACCCTGAACAAGTCAAATAATTTGACGGTTTGAAAATATTGGGGTATCCGAAACAGATACCCCAATTTTAATTTCTAAGATGTGCCCTAACGCTGGAAAATGGGTTTTAAGAACGAAGTATATCATCCTTAACAATTTCTGTGCTGGCGCAAACAGGCTTTAGTGCTTTTAGCCTAACAACATTAGCTACATGTATTAACTGGGATTTTATGTTTGGCTTTGTGTGCTTATCATCTTTTATAAAAAATAATTTGGTTGGGTTTGGGTAGTTTTTTTAAAGATTTTAAAAACCTTGTTAAGTTAAGACTCACTTTACTGGTGGTATTTTCTGCCTCAGTGTGTTTCTTGGTTGGCGAGCATTATGCAGGGCAAATTCATTGGCTAAACTGGATTAAACTCATTATCGGAGGCTTTTTGGTAACGTCCGCAGCCAACGGCTTTAATGAGATTATAGAGAAAGATTTGGATAAGCTGATGCGCCGTACGGCGGATAGGCCATTGCCATCTGGGCGCATGACTACCGGGCAAGCCTTGGTGCTAAGTTTAGTCATGGGTATCGGCGGAACTTATCTGTTAGGAAGCTTAAACTTGTTAACCGGCGTTTTGTCTGTGTTCTCGATTTTTTTGTATGCCTTTGCTTATACCCCGCTAAAACAAAAGTCGCCGATAGCAGTTTTTGTTGGTGCGTTCCCAGGAGCTTTGCCACCATTAATAGGTTATGTAGCATCTCACGGGCGTATTGATACCATTGCTTTGGTGCTGTTTGGGATACAATTTGTTTGGCAGTTCCCCCATTTTTGGGCCATTGCCTGGGTGTTGGATGACGATTATAAAAAAGCGGGGTTCCGTTTATTGCCTACCACGCATAGAGACAGAGTAAGCGCGGTAATCACTTGGTTAAGTACAATTATTTTGATACCCGTAAGTTTATTGCCCACTTTTTTAGGTTTCGGAGGCAACTTGATTGCTATCGTATCAATCATTATTGGCGCTGTTTTTTGCTACCAAGGTTTTATGTTGGTTAAAAATTTAGATATTCCGTCTGCGCGTAAGCTAATGTTTGGTAGCTTTATATATTTGCCCGTAGTACAATTGGGCTTGTTATTTAATTTAATGTAAAACATGGATATGACTATCAATCAGGAACCAGATAGATATAGCCTACAGCCAAAAAAGTTTGTGCTTTGGTTGTTTATCGTATCATCAATTATATTTTTTGCGGGCCTTACCAGCGGATTTATCGTTTACTCTGGCGGTGGTGCCAGAAAAGCGCTGAATGTTGATTTACCGAAAGTTTTTATTTACAGCACGATAGTCATCATTTTAAGCAGCGTAACCATGCACCTGGCCTATTTAGGCACTAAAAGGCTCAAGTTTGCGCAACAAAAGCTATGGCTATGGGTCTCGTTGCTGCTAGGGATAGTATTTATTGCTTTGCAGGTTTACGGATGGGCTGTTTGGACAAATCTGGGTATTTTCTTCATCAACTCTAACGCTACCATCAGCTTTGTTTACGCATTTACTTTCTTCCATATTTTACACATTGTTGCCGGTTTAATTATGATTATTACGGCGCTTAAAAGTAGTTATGGACCAGTGCCTACAGTTACAAATTCGTTTAGGATGGATATTACATCTATATTCTGGCATTTTGTAGATATAGTATGGATTTATTTATACGTTTTCTTACTTTTGAACCGGTAAAAATTTACTCAAAAATTACAACCCTAATATTTAATGGACACTTTAGCAAAATTAGACGAGGTTAAAACCACGCCTTGGAGCGGTGGCAGATCGCCGTTTGCCGTTGAGTACGGTAAAATAATGATGTGGATTTTCCTTTTATCCGATGCATTTACTTTTTCGGCATTTTTAGTTTACTACGGCGCACAACGCTTTAGCAAAATGACTTGGCCAGATCCGGATATCGTATTCCAGTCTATCCCAGGCATTACAGATACAGGTGCTCCTTTGGTATTTGTGGGTATCATGACTTTTATTCTCATCATGAGTTCTGTAACGATGGTACTGGCCGTTGAAGCAGGGCATCGCAACAAAAAGAAAGAAGTTATCTGGTGGATGGTAGCAACCATCGTAGGTGGTTTAATGTTCTTGGGCTGCCAGGCAATGGAGTGGACACACTTGCACCACACCGGTTTTTGGTGGGGCAGTATCCCAGATGCGGAGGTAATTAAGCAGCTTGGCGCCGATAATGTAAGTGCCTTACAGTTTGCAAACCTTTTCTTCACCATTACAGGTTTTCACGGTTTCCACGTAACAATTGGTGTTATCTTAAATATCATTATCTTGTTTATGACCATGGCCGGCGTTTTTGAACGTCGCGGACATTACCTGATGATTGAAAAGGTAGGTTTATACTGGCACTTTGTAGATTTAGTTTGGGTATTTGTATTTACCTTCTTCTATTTGGTTTAACATTTATATTTAGATAAAAAAATATGTCATTCGATAATACAGATTTAGCACACGAGCAAGAACATGCTACCATGTCTAAGGGTAAAATATGGAAGGTATTCTTTATTTTACTAGGTATTACGGTTGTGGAATTCATCATCGCATTAGGCGTGCCACATACAGTAATGTCAGACACCATCCGGAATTCGATTTACGTGATTTTAACGCTTTTTAAAGCTTATTATATCATCGCGTATTTTATGCACCTAAAGTTCGAGAAATATGCTTTTATAGCAGGTTTGGTACTCTCATTGGTGTTTATCATTTACTTTATCATCCTACTTTTAATTGAAGGTCACTACTTGCACGGCCATATGTTTGTATGACGGGAAATAAAAAATTTCCTTTAGCAAAAGTTTTAATCCTGGTAGCCATTTTAGCGTTGCCAGGATTTTTGTATTATTTGCTACAGGCAAAAGGCGAAAACAGATACAAACCTTTACCCGTTTTTGGCCCTAAAACTTTAACCGGCACCTCTCACAGCAGGCGCGGTAAGCAAATTCCAGATACTGCCTTCCACCATGTTCAATTTCCGGTAGTTTACAATCCTAACGGTCAACCATTGGATCTAAACAAAGAGAAGCAAGAGCTGTTGGTGCTCAGTTTTTTTGCGATGGATGAGGATGTATCTGCCAAGACGAGCGCAGGCATCAAAAATTTGGCAACGCAGTTCGCAGATAATAAACGCTTACATTTTGTTTCTATTAACCTTAATCCGGCCGACAGTGCAAAAATGACTAGCTATGCTAAGGAAATTGGCGCAACACCAAACAAATGGGATTTAGTTACTGCCGATACCGCACAAACATTTCCTTTTGCACGCAAGCAGCTTTTTGTAAACGCATTGCAAACGAAAGATGGTACATTAATTTTTAGCGATAAATTAGTGCTATTAGATGCCGATCATCGCATAAGAGGTTATTACACGGCTACTTCCGAAGATGAAATTAGACGCATCACCGATGAGATAAAAGTATTAATTACAGAAGAATTACGAAAAATTAAAGCCGAACCTTGACTTTTGTGTTATGAGCGACAAGTTTATTTTAAGAGCAATTACTGCCGTTTCTATTCTGGTGTTTGTTTTGGTGCTTGTGCTTAACAGAAAGCTTGTCCCCGTTACCATTCCAACGCCAAGCTATATTTATTTCTTCCCCAAGCTAAACGCCATCATCAATGGCTGTTGTACCGTTTTGCTGTTGTTGTCGCTATATTTTATTTCGTGCAAGAACGTATTAATGCACAAGCGGATAAATATCCTTACCTTTTGCCTATCGGCCTTGTTTCTGATTTCTTATGTGGTGTTCCATTATTTCGCCCCGGAAACAAAGTTTGGTGATATCAACGGCGACGGGTTGGTAAGTGCAAATGAAAAATTACTGACCGGCAATATCAGATATATCTATTATTTCGTTTTAATAACGCATATTGTTTTAGCCGCGGCTGTTTTGCCTCTAATTTTGTTAAGCTTCTTTAGAGGCTTAAAAATGCAGGTAGAAAGGCATAAGAAATTGGTGAGGTGGAGCTACCCGGTATGGCTGTATGTGACCACCTCGGGCGTAATTGTTTATTTGATGATTTCGCCGTATTATAATTTTTAGTTTTATGTGATGAAGGTTCAAAAAATTCTTTTTTGTATATTTTGTGTGGGCATTTTGCTGTTTATCTCTAATTTAAGTTTCGCGCAGTGTGCCATGTGCACGGCAACGGTAGAGTCGAACTTAGAAGGCGGCGGAAATACAGCTAGCAGTTTAAATACCGGAATTATGTACCTACTGGCGGCGCCCTACTTGGTGGTTGCCGGTATAGGCTTTTTGTGGTATAAAAAATACCGCCGTAAAGAAGCCGTGATAGATATTAAGCCCGAAAAAATCAATTTAAATTAATTATGGCGCATACTTCTAAATTTCAGGCCATTGTAAACGCTAAGTGCCCAAGGTGCAGACGTGGCGATATGTTCAAAAATTCTATGTATGGGTTTTCATCGCAAAAAATGCATGATAACTGCCCTAAGTGCGGCTTAAAGTACGAGTTAGAGCCTGGCTATTTTTATGCCGCCATGTATGTGGGCTACGCTATTAACGTGGCGCTTTCAGTTGGTGTGGGCATTCTCACTTATTTGCTCACCAACGAAACAGAATCTCCTTGGATTTATGTAACCACTGTTTTTTTAGCTGCGCTGATTTTAGCACCTGCAAACTTTAGGTACTCCCGTGTGTTGCTGCTGCATGTAATGTCGCCAAAAATCAAATACATACCGGCTTACGACCATGATTAAGGCAGAAACTTTTCTTTTTCTAACGCAATTACAACAAAACAATAACCGCGAATGGTTTTTGGCGAATAAAGAACAGTATTTGAGTGCCAAGGAAAACGTGGAGGTCTTCGCCGATGAAATAATTGCCAAGTTTAGAAAGCTGGAGCCACGTTTAGCCGATAGTTTAACAGGGAAAAAATCGGTGATGCGCATTTATCGCGATGTACGGTTTAGCAAAGACAAATCTCCTTATAAAACTAATTTTGGGATCAGCCTTTCTACTACCCCAAAAGGAATTCACGGTCCTGGTTATTTTGTGCAGCTACAGCCGGGGCAAAGCTTTGTAGCCGGTGGCATGTGGATGCCCGAAGCCGCGCATTTAAAATTGATCCGTCAGGAAGTTGATTATAATGGCGATAAATTTTTAGCCATTTTAAACGATACCTCTTTTAAAAGAAATTTCGGCAACAGCTTAAACAATAACGAAAAGCTAAAAACTACACCCAAAGGATATGACGCTATGCATCCGCAAATAGAATTGCTAAAGCTGAAGAGCTTTACGGTAAGCCGCGTTTTTGATGACCAAGAATTGCAAAGCAAAAAATCTGTGGAAAGTGTGGTTGCTTGTTTAAAAGAGATAATGCCCTTTAATGCTTTTTTAGCAGAGGCAATTGATGTAAACGAAGACTAAAATTAATTGTTAAACATTTATAAACCTAAAAAATGACCAAACAGTTTATCTTGGCAATGCTGTGCCTCAGCTTGTTTGCAAGCTCTTGCGTAGTGCTGTCTAAAAAGAAGTATGAAGCCTTGATCGCACAAAAAGATTCACTTAATGTGGGGTGGGACCAAGCCAACATCAAAATCCAATCTTTAGAAGAAATGATTGCCGGTTTAAAATCTGATACGGCGGCTTTACACGCCAAAATCACAGATTTGAATAATCAGCTAGAAGGCTTAAACTCCAATTACTCGGCATTAAGCTCTAAAAGTTCATCAGAAATCAACAAGCTTTCGGCCGATTTGCAGAAGCGTGAAGCCCGCTTAAAAGAGGTGGAAGAAATTTTGCGTAAACGCGATGAAGCTACCAACGCCCTTAAAGAGAAATTGCAAAAAGCCCTCTTAGGTTTCCGCGAAAGCGGCCTAACCGTAGAAATTAAAGACGGCAAAGTATATGTTTCTTTAACAGACAAGCTTTTGTTTGATACAGGCTCCATCATCATCGATGAAAAAGGAAAGCAAGCTTTGCAAGAGCTGGCAAAAGTGTTAAATACCCAGCCCGATATTAATATCGCTGTAGAAGGGCACACAGATAACCAAAGAGTGGGTAATCTTGGCCAAATTAAAGACAACTGGGATTTAAGCGTAATGCGTGCTACCTCTGTTGTGCGTTACCTTACAGAACAGCAAGGAATAAGCCCAGAGCGTTTAACCGCAACCGGCAAAGGACAATACCAGCCGATAGCCACCGGCAACACCGCAGAAGCGCGCAGTAAAAACCGCCGGATAGAAATTGTGCTTTCGCCAAAATTGGATGAGCTGTATAATTTGATAAAATAATGAACAAGAAAAAACAGGAGAGCTTATAAAGCACTCCTGTTTTTTGCGACAAAACAAGCCTTATGGCGTGTTAGAAATTATTTATAAACCTTCTAAATAGCCTCAATTGACAAATTGTTGACACACAGGTTAAGGGGCGGGATTACTTTTGTAAGGTTTTTAAAGAAATAAATTGAAGAACTTAAAGGTTATAGCATTTACGCACAAACAGATTGATTTAAAACAATTAGGCTGTTTGGTTTTGTGTAATGAGGCCGTTGAAGAAAGACTTCCTGTTGTAAAATCAAAATTTGATATTCCAGAGATTTTTTACTTGGCCACCTGTAACCGTGTAGAGTTTGTTTTTACCGCAGAGCAGGATATAGACGAAAAATTTGTACGCCACTTTTTGCAAGCCATGCACGGCGAGGCCATGAAAACCCAACATTTGGATATGGCGGTGCAAAATGCTTTGGTGTATGAAAATGAAGAAGCACTAAACCATTTAATGCGCGTAGCCAGTTCTTTAGAAAGTTTAGTAGTTGGCGAAAAAGAGATTTTAGCCCAAGTACGCAAAAGCTACGAAGAATGCCGGGAGTGCGGTTTTACCGGCGATTACCTGCGTTTAATCATGAGCCGGGTGGTAAAAACAGCCAAGGAAGTTTATACCTATACCAACATTTCAAAAAATCCTATTTCTGTAGTTTCTTTAGCCTATCGCCGGTTAAAAGAGCTTAATGTTTGCTCAAAATCACGCATACTAATTATCGGTGCAGGCGAAACCAATCAAAATATCGCCAAATATCTTAAAAAACATACTTACACCAACTTCTCGGTTTTTAACAGAACGTTTAGCAAAGCCCAAAGCTTGGCACAAGAGTTAGGCGGCGAAGCTTTTGAGTTAGCGGAGCTGGAGAATTTTAATAAAGGTTTTGATGTCATCATTACATGTACATCCCGTAACGAACCCATTATCACACCTGCGCTCTACGGCAAACTGCTTAACGGTGATGCCGAGCCCAAAGTAATTGTGGACTTAGCGGTGCCAAACGATGTTGATCCACAGGTGTTAAAACAATATAAGGTGCAATATATTGAGGTTGGCTCTTTGAAACAGATTGCCGAGAAAAACTTGCAAGAACGTTACCACGAGCTAATTAACGGCGAGGCCATTATTGAACGTAATATAAAGGAGTTTAAGCCCATTTTGAAGCAGCGCCGCGTTGAACTGGCTATGCGCGAAGTGCCGGTAAAAATCAAAGAAATCAAAGAACGTGCTTTAACCTCGGTTTTTGCGGATGAAATTGGTGCCTTGGATGATAACTCTCGTTTGGTTTTAGAGAAGGTGATGACCTACATGGAGAAGAAATACATTAGTGTGCCTATGGTGATGGCTAAAGATATTTTGGTTAATAACGATTAAGTCATAATCCGTTTTTAAGCGCTAATTTCCCCAAATCAATTGAGCAATGCTCGTTCATAATTCTATTTTTGCATTATAACAATACGCTTTTGAACAGAGTAATTACGATAGGAACGCGAGGCAGCGAACTTGCGCTGTGGCAGGCAAATTACATTAAGGACCGCCTGGCAGAAATTAACGTGCAGGCCCAACTGAAAATCATCAAAACGCAGGGCGATAACATTTTAAACCTACGTTTGGATAAGTTAGAGGGCAAAGGTTTTTTTACAAAAGAGCTGGAAGAGCATTTGCTGGATGGTTCTATTGATTTAGCGGTGCACTCGCACAAAGATTTACCTACCGTTAACCCCCCGGGCTTAATGATTGCCGCCGTTTCTGACCGTGAAGACCCATCAGAAGTTATCTTGATTTTAAAAGATTGCGTGGACAGTTCCAAAAAACTCTCGGTAAAACATAATGGCATTGTGGGCACTTCCTCTAACCGTCGCCAATCGCAACTGTTAGCCGTGCGGCCCGATCTGGAGTTTGAGAATTTGCGTGGAAACGTAAACACCCGCATCCAAAAGCTGCGCGACGAAAAATACGATGCCATTATTATGGCGAAAGCCGGCATCAGCCGTTTAAATTTAGATTTATCAGAGTTTTATATCGAAGAGATAGAACCTACGGCAGAAATGGTTCCGGCACCTGCGCAAGGGGTTTTGGCGGTGCAAATCCGCGAAAGCGATACAGCGCTTTACCAAGTTTTACAGCAAATACATAATGCAACAGTGGCCGAACAAATTGGGGTAGAGCGTAAAGTACTTAATCTTTTTGACGGTGGTTGCCATATGCCTTTGGGCTGCTATTGCAAACAAGACGAAGAGGGTGTTTTTCATGTTTGGACCACCAAAGCTGATAACCAAAATGATTTTCCGGACAGGTTGTATGTGAATGCGCCAACTTCAGAAGGCTTGGCAGAGCATATCCTGCAAAAGTTTGATGTCGCCAACCGAAAGCTGCCGAAGAAAGTTTTTATCTCCAGAGAACTTAGCGAACACAGCTATTTTGCAAGGGCTTTAAGCAAGCACAACATCGAAATTGATGCGCGATCTTTAATACGCACCGTACCCACCATCCATAAACTGGACTCGTACGTTTTTAAACAGGTGGACTGGGTGTTTTTCAGCAGTAAAAACGGAATCGAATATTTCTTTTCTTTAGATCCGCTATTGCCTAAAGACGTAAAATTTGGTGTGGTAGGTCGTGGCTCCGAAGATGCCTTGCGCGCTTTGGGTAAAACGGTGTCTTTTATCGGCGAAAGCAGTGATACCGCCGAAATTTCCGAAGAGTTTGCAGCAGTGGCAAATGGCAGCACGGTTTTATTTCCGTTGGCAAAAGATTCTTTACGCAGCATCAGAAAAAGCCTTTCAGAAGACACCAAAATTATTGAGCTGGTTATTTACGAAACCATTTTAGAAGAGGATGTAGAGCCCACTTATGCAGATGTTTTGGTGTTTACCAGTCCGTCTAACGTAGATGCTTATTTCGCTGATAACCTATTGGAGCCGGGGCAACAGATTGTAGCCATCGGAAAATCGACCGGACAAAAATTTGATGAAATGGGCGTTAAGTATATTTTGCCTGCTTCGCCAGATGAAATAGGTTTGGCAGAGGTGGTTTTTGGAATAGATGTTTAAAGAGATTTGAGACAGGAGATGTGAGATATGAGACGTCAGATTTGAGATTGTAGTTTATTCAAAATTCACTCATTCAAAATTAAATACCGCATGTTACACAGACCAAGGAGGAACAGAAAATCGCAAGTGATCAGAGATATGGTGCAAGAGCATCATTTGCAAGCTTCTAACTTTATTTTTCCGTTATTTATTATCGATGGAAATGCGAAGAAAACGGAAGTTGCCTCTATGCCAGGCATTTTTAGGTATAGTATTGATGAGCTTTTGCGCGAGGTAGAAAGTTGTATGAATTTGGGTTTAAAGGCTTTTGACTTATTTCCAAACATTGAAGAGTCTTTAAAAGATAAAACCGCAAGCGAAAGTTTAAACGAAAAAGGCCTGTATCTGCGCGCGATAAAGGAGGTTAAAGCGCATTTTCCGGAAGCTTGTGTGGTAACAGATGTGGCTATGGATCCCTACAGCAGCGATGGGCACGATGGTTTTGTAGAAAACGGCGAGATAGTTAACGATAAAACTTTAAAGATTTTGGCAGATATGGCAGTGGCGCACGCCAAAGCCGGTGCCGATATTGTTGCGCCTTCTGATATGATGGACGGCAGGGTGCAGTATATCCGCGAGGCGTTAGATGCTGAGGGATTTACGCAGGTTTCCATCATGTCTTACACGGCAAAATACGCGAGTGCGTTTTACGGGCCTTTCCGCGATGCCTTAGAATCGGCGCCAAAGTTTGGTGATAAAAAAACTTACCAAATGAACCCGGCCAACCAGCGCGAAGCTTTAATTGAAGCTACCTTAGATAGCCAAGAAGGTGCTGATTTTTTAATGGTAAAGCCGGCCTTGGCTTATTTGGATGTGATTAAACTGCTGAAAGATAATTTTGATTTGCCGATAGCAGCTTATAACGTTAGCGGCGAATATGCCATGGTTAAAGCAGCCGCGCAAAAAGGCTGGCTAAACGAAGAAAAGGCCACGGTAGAAAAATTGATGGGCATTAAGCGAGCTGGTGCAGACGTGATTTTAACGTATCACGCCAAGGAGGTTTTGAAAAATAAGTGGATTTAACAGGGTGTTGTTTAAACTCGGAGTTTTGCTAAATTAATATTGCTATTATGTTCGATTCGATAAAAAATATATTTGGAAGCGGGAATGATGAGAATCCGTTGGTGTACGGCGAAAAACCAGATATCAGCCGAGAAAAATCAGCGGAGCTGTATGAGAAAGCGAAAAAATGTTTCCCGGGTGGGGTAAACTCGCCTGTGCGTGCTTTTAAATCTGTTTACGGCACTCCGCTATTTATTGAAAAAGGAGACGGCTGCCGCTTATGGGATGCCGACGGTAACGAATTTATTGATTTCTGCTGTTCTTGGGGCCCCTTAATTTTGGGTCATAACCATCCAAAAGTCCGTGAAAAGGTGACAGAGGAAATGCAGAAAGGAATGTCTTTTGGTGCGCCAACTGCGTTAGAGACAGAACTTGCAGAACTTATTTTAAAAAACAACCGCTTTATCGAAAAAATTAGGTTTACCAGCTCGGGGACCGAAGCGGTAATGTCGGCCATCCGTTTGGCCCGTGGCGCTACCAAACGCGATAAAATCATCAAATTTGAAGGTTGTTACCATGGTCATAGTGATTCATTATTGGTAAAAGCGGGCTCTGGGTTGGTTACTTTCGGCGAAACATCATCTGCAGGCATTCCAAAATCTTTTGCCGAGGAAACCATCGTTGTATCCTTAAATGATGAAGAAGCTTTAAAAGCAGCTTTTAATCAATTTAAAGACCAGATTGCATGTGTTATTATAGAGCCGGTACCGGCAAATAACGGGCTTCTGCTACAAAGCAAAGCGTATTTGCAATTTTTGAGAGAGATATGCACACAAAATGGCGCACTCCTGATTTTTGATGAAGTAATTTCCGGCTTCCGCGTAAGTTTTGAAGGTGCAGCGGGTTATTATGATATCCAACCAGACATTATTACCTACGGAAAAATTATTGGCGGTGGCTTGCCGGTGGGCGCTTATGGTGCGTCTGCGCAGTTAATGGCCAACATATCGCCCGAAGGCGGCGTTTACCAGGCGGGCACTTTGTCCGGCAATCCGGTGGCTATGGCAGCGGGTATTGCGCAGTTAAGCGAATTGGCAAAAAGCGGCTTTTACAAAGAGCTGAACACCAAAACCGAGGAATTTACCAACGCCATTCAGCGCTATGCTACCTCCAAAAACTACGCTTTTAAGGTTTTTCAAATCGCATCTATCTTTTGGTTTGCTTTTACTGATGCGGATGCAATACAAACCGCAGAAGCTATTGACCCTGCAAGCATGGAGCAATTTAAGTTGATGCACCGCGAGCTGTTAAACCGCGGCATTTATCTGGGACCATCAGGTTACGAGGTGGGCTTTGTTTCTGTTGCGCACAGCAAAATAGATTTAGAAAAGGCAAAACGTGCTATATTTGAGTGTTTAGATATTGTTTTTAAACGTTAATATATGCGCCTGAAGCCCATCACCATATTTTATGCGGTAGTTATTTATGCCGTTTCCCAGCTTTTTTGGTGGGCTGCTTTGCTGGTCGAGCTACAACCCACACGCCGTGGGATGATCATTGGCGAAGGTGTTGTTTTTATTACTTTAATGGCTTTTGGGATTTATAAACTCCATGAAGCCATCAATCGCGAAAAGCGGATAACCGGCCAGCAGAAAAACTTTTTGCTTTCGGTAACGCACGAGCTGAAATCGCCCCTGGCATCTATAAAACTTTACCTGCAAACCATTAACAAGCGCGAGTTGGACAAAGAGCAACAGCGTAGTTTTATTGCCAAATGTTTGTTAGATATTGAACGTTTGGACGATTTAGTGGAAAACATGCTGCTGGCTACCAAGATTGAAAATAAATCTTACAGCTTTCCAAAGCAAGATTTAAACCTGTCGGATCTGGTAGAGAAAATCGTTTCGCGCTTGCAAATCCACGTCTGCAGCAAAGAATCTATCCTTACCTCCATTGATCCTAACGTTTTTATCACCGGCGATCAATTCGCGATTTCATCGGTAGTGACCAACCTGATAGAAAATGCGGTAAAGTACTCGCCAGATTGCGTGCCGGTGCATGTTGACTTGCACAGAAACGAGAACGGGACGGTCTGTTTTAAAGTTGCCGATTTAGGAATGGGCATTCCGGATGAGGAAAAACCCAAAATATTTGATAAATTTTACCGTGTTGGAAGCGAGGAAACGCGGAAAACAAAAGGTACCGGCTTAGGCTTGTTTATAGTGAAGCAGGTTTTAGATAACCATAGGGCGCAAATTAGGGTAAAAAATAACCAGCCAAGAGGAACGGTTTTTGAAGTTTCTTTTAATTAAATCGAAAGCATTATGTCTGTAAAACAAAGAATTTTGTTGATGGAAGATGAAGAACATCTTTTGGAAGCCATCAAACTGAACCTCGAAATGGAAGGTTTTTTTGTACGCGCCGTAACCGACGGTAAAAAAGCGCTTAAAGTTTATAAAGAAGAGAAGTTTAACCTCATTATTTTAGACGTGATGGTGCCAGAGATTGACGGTTTCCAGGTTGCCGAAACCATCCGTTTAGAAAATAGCGAGGTGCCAATCATGTTTTTAACTGCGAAAAACACCTCAGAAGACCGTATCACGGGTTTAAAAAAAGGCGCGGATGATTATTTGACCAAACCTTTTAATTTAGAAGAGCTGATATTACGGGTAAACAATCTTATAAAGCGCAGCGCCAAAGGCGAGGAGCTGAAAGAGATTAACTCGTATAAAATTGGCGATAAAACCATTTATTTCAATTCTTTTGAGTTAAAGAATGAGGACGGTAGCATCACGCCGCTTACCAAGAAAGAAACCATGTTGTTAAAACTGCTGATAGAGCGGAAAGATGAAGCTGTATCGCGCGAGCAGATTTTGGAAACGGTATGGAATTACGACGTGTATCCATCCACCCGCACCATCGACAACTTTATTCTAACGTTTAGAAAATACTTTGAGCCGGATCAGAAAAACCCGATTTATTTCCATTCTATACGCGGTGTAGGCTATAAATTTACAGACGGGCACGCCTAAGATGTTTACCAACGGGGCGCGTGTATTAGTAGTTGTATTATTAGCTTTAGCATCGGCTTTTGCAGCTTGGCAGGGTGTTTTTGAAATTGCGGCTTTAGGCCTGATGTTTATCGGGTTAATTGTTTGGGGCTATTTTAAAGAAGGCCCGGTAATTTTAGCCGCAAAAGCTTTTAAACAAAAAAACTATCAGAAAGCTAAAGCCTTATTGCACAGTATTGCTAAGCCCGATTGGCTAAACAAACGCCGTAAGCCCTATTATTATTACATGTTGGGCAATATCGCAGTTACCGAAGCACATTTTGCGGAAGCCGAGGTTTACTTAGCAAGGGCAGCGGTTTTAGGTTTGCGCGCAAATGATTTAGGTGTTAGTTTAATGCATTTAGCCAATATCGCCCTGCGCAATAAAGACAAAGAAAAAGGCTTGCTGTGGATACAAAAATCGCAGAATTTGCCACTTACAGAAAAGTATAAGAGTATATTAACCAAAATAGAGAAAGAGTTACAAAAAGTTTAGATGAAGAATTCCTTGTTTTTAGATGCTGCATTATCAAAAGCAACAGTGCGCCCGCCGGTATGGATGATGCGCCAGGCTGGCCGTTTTATGCCCGAATATTGGGAAATCAAAAACAAATATTCGTTTTTGGAGATGTGCAAAACGCCGGAGATTGCAGCAGACGTAACCATGCTTCCGATAGACTTGTTGGGCGTAGATGCGGCAATTCTTTTCAGCGATATTTTGGTGACTGGCGAGGCGATGGGTGGCGATTTAAGCTTTACGCAAGGAGTAGGGCCCAAATTTGCTAACCCCGTAAAAAACCAAAAAGACATTGACAATTTGCAAACAGACGTATTGGACAGGTTGCAATATGTTGCGGATGCTATTAAGGTGATACAGCAACGTTTAAACGGCAATGTTCCCTTAATCGGTTTTGCTGGCGCTCCATTTACGGTAATGAGCTATTTGGTAGAGGGCGGCTCGTCAAAAGATTTTAAACTAACTAAGCTATTTATCCACAACCACCCCCAGTTGGCCCATCAGCTGTTGCAAAAAATTGCGTTGGTGACTATAGATTACCTAAATATGCAAATTGCGGCCGGCGTAAACGCGGTTCAGTTGTTTGATAGCTGGGCGCTTTCTTTATCGTGGGATGATTATAAAGAGTTCTCGCACAAATACAACGTAGAAATTATCGCTAAACTAAACCGTAAAGATGTTCCGGTAATTTCGTTTTGCAAAGGGAGTTCGGTATTTGCGCCTTTAATGGCAGAAGCTAAACCAGATGTAGTTTCTATCGACTGGAATGCAGATTTGAGAAACATCAAACAAAGTTTGCCAAAAGGTATCGCCGTTCAGGGTAATTTGGACCCTCATATTTTATATGCAGATAAAAGCGTGATTAAAGACCGCATCCACCGTTTATTTAAGCGTATGGAAGGCGAAAATGGTTTCATTTTTAACTTAGGTCATGGTATTATGCCGGATATTCCGTTTGACCATGTGAAGTATGCAGTGGAGGTAGTGAAGGATTGGAGGGGGGCCTCATCCTAAATCCTTCTCGGAAGGAGAAGGACTTTGACTAGTTTGGGTAATTATCAGAGTTATTATGGACGTTAAGTACTAATGAACTTTTATACCTAACCAACTAACAAAACTAATTAACCAATGACTAACGAACTTCAACCAATATCCAACAAACTAATGAACCAATCCCTAACAAACTAACACCTAACCACCTAACAATGTATCGCTACATACTTGCTATTCATATCATCTTTGTAGTAAGCTGGATGGCTGGCTTGTTTTATATCGTACGTCTGTTTATTTACCATACCGAGGCAAATACAAAACCAGAGCAGGAACGCATCATCTTACAAAAGCAGTTTAAGATTATGGAGCGTAAGCTTTGGAATATCATCACCACACCAGCAATGGTTCTAACGGTATGCGCCGGTTTAGGGATGCTTTACCTTAATCCCGGATTGTTGCACACCGATTGGATGTGGGTTAAACTTGTTTGCGTTACCGGATTGTTGATTTATCATTTTATGTGCGCAGGGATAATTAAGCAACTGAAAAATGACCGTTTTTGGCTCACTAGCACACAATTGCGCCTTTGGAACGAGCTAGCCACCATTTTTTTAGTCGCAATAGTTTTCACCGTAATCTTAAAAAGTGCGATAGATTGGGTCTATGGTTTGGTAGGTCTGGTTGTGTTTGCTGCAGTAATTATGATGGCGGTGAAAATGTATAAGAGATACCGGGAGAAGAACATTGCAAGTAAAGAATAGGGAGGCAAACTGCCTCCCCATGCTTGGGTATCAAACACTTTGTTAGCGGAATAAAACCGTTATTCTTTAATCACTTTAAAGGTTTTAGTTCCTGAAGGCCCTTGTAGGAGGATGATATAAATTCCATTTGTGCGGTTCTTTAAGGAAAGCGATAGCTGAGATGTGGAAGGCTCTATATCGTTTTTTTGTAAAACATCTCCTGTTGCCGTGTATAACATAAGCTTATTATAGGTTCCGCTATCAAAAAATAAATTGAACTTATCTGTTGTTGGGTTTGGGTATGCCTTAAAATTTACACCATCCAAACTGAAAGTTAATGCTTTGGTCCCTAAATATTTCGTTTCACCATCGAAATCTACCTGTTGCAATTTATAATAATTTGTTCCCAATAGCGGTTCCTTATCGTAAAATACGTAATGGTGGTTCTGTGCTGAGGTTCCGTTACCCTTAACCTTTCCTATTTTTGTAAAATCTGAGCCGTTTGTACTTCGGCTAATCATAAATTCTTTGTTATTGCTTTCCGATGCAGTTCCCCAATTTAGCTTTATCCAGTTATGTTCTGTTTTCGCTTCGAACTTGACAAGTTCCACCGGGAGTGCTAAAGCTTCGGGTTTTACTTTGGCAATAAAAAAATTATAATCATTAGTACCGCCAGTATGCGCATGAGTGTGATTCCCTATTTTAAATAACTTGCCTGCTGAATTGTATGAACTATATGTGCCGCCTATCCACATTGTGTTATCGGGAGCGCAAGAAAGTACCTGCGCCTTGCTTAGTCCGTCTGTAGTATAAAAAGAAGAGATTAACAGTCCGTTTGTGTCCAGCTCAAAAACCATGGTATTGTCTCCGGTGGCAGGCAACCATCCGTTATATAGATAATCGCTGTTGAAAGTTTTGCCTCCAAATAAAATATCTTTTGATTTTAGGTTTGCCAACGCTGCAATATTGCCGTTTGGCAACGTGCTTAATTTAAAAAATCGCAGACCGTTACCTACACCAGCTTTTGTGCCTGTTGTATTGTTAACCAGCCATTTTGCAGTTCCGTTGGGCGCAAGTTTTGCGATATAACCTTTTTGGAAATCTAACGCAGTAGCGTTAACTCCATCCCCGAAATCGAGACTGGTATAAGCCTGATTGGCTACGTCTCCACACATATAAATATGTCCTTCATGATACGTTACATCTGTTGCGCTATGGTCTGTAGAGGTTGACACTCTTTTAAACCATGAAAATGTACCGTCATTATTAACCCGCGACACAAAGGTTCCTCCGGTTCCTGCATCCGAAAATAAACGAACACCCTCACCAACTAAATAAACTTCGTTGTCATCGCCTGCACAAATTCCAGAAATACTGCCTTCTATATTCCATGTTTCGCCAGATTTTACATATTGTGCCCACTCAGGAGTACCGTTTTGGTCGGCTTTTAAAATGACGTTCCTTGTTGCGCCAGAGATAAAGCCAAAATTATTCACAGCTCCCCAATTAATATATGGATTAAAACTTGCTTTTGAAAAAACAATATAAATCTTTCCATCAGGTGACAAAGCTGCATCTTGTATCGCGTCTCCAGCACCGGAAGTAGCAATGTTTTCCCATATTATTATTCCATCAGTTGCTGCGTATTTGGTGATGGACAAACGGCTTTCCACCCAACCCTGGCTGGTTGTGACCGACTGATTTCCTGCAACTATCGGATTTCCCTGAGAATCGAGCAATAGTGTAACTCCACTTTTCCCGTTATCCGCTATAACCCATTGTATTTGTCCTGCGGTATTGTATTTAATTAGCAACCGCCCGGCATTATGTGTTTGGCTATTAAAAGTTTGTGCGGCAATGAGGTTGGCAAGTACGTAGGTGTTTCCCGCTGTGTCAGTTTTCATGTCCCGAAATTCATTGGTGCGTCCGTTTGTTACGGTTTGCGTACGAGAGAAAGCGTCACTAAAATCTACAGTTTGACTGCGTGCCGCTGATGAGAGCATGAGCAGAATGATCAGCGGACAGACGAAGGGTAAAATTGCTTTGATAAAGTATTCGTTGGTCATAATTTTGGATTTAAGGGCTGATAATTTAGCGGTGCGTTTGTTCATCTTGTGTGTTACTTATAATTGGTTTTGGTGAATTATGCTTAGTTCCCTTATTGCGGAAATATTTATATCCGAACATAAAATGCCTTTATCTGGCAGGGCATAAAACGGCGTTTGCTACCGGATTAAGAGCTTTTAATGCCCGTTCAGCAGCCAAAAGTAGGTGCAGGAAAGTTTAGAAAAGTCAGCTTTTATAAATCTGTACGTCTTTCTCCAGATGTTTTTTTCTGAACGCACTAGGTGTGGAGCCCGTTACCTTTTTAAAAGCAGCGTTGAAAGTGGTTTTGGTATTAAAGCCGCACTCATATCCAATAGCTTCCAATTTTAAAGCTTCTTTTATGAGGATCAATTTTTTTGCTTCGTGAATACGGTAAGTATTGATAAAATCAGAAAAGTTTTTTCCGTGAAACTGATTGATAACCCGCGAGAGATGATGCGGCGTCGATTGAAGTTCATCAGCCAACAGCTGCAGGGTTAAATCCGGATTAAGAAATAGTTTGTCATCCTGCATCATTTGCTGAAGGTCAGCATTCAGCTTTTCAGCTTCTTCCTCATTCAGGTTAGAGCCGGAATATTTAGGTTTCAGTTGCAAAGCCTCGCCGTTTGCAGCGAGTTCAAACTGAAGACCCGACTGCTGCAGAAAGTGATAAATTAAAACCAGATAAATAGAAGCCGAAATCAGGGGAATTGCATTAATATATACCTGAGGCAAACCTAAAACAAATGCCAAACCGCTCAAAAAGCCAAAGCCTACTAATAACGTGGTGTACTTTATCAGCCATTGACAATTATTTAGCAAAACTCCCGAAAGTTTTTTCTTTTTCCGCTTTAAGGCAATAATGATATAAATTAAAAATATCTGGATGTACGGATAAAATATCGCATCGCCAATCTGATAATCCAAAATATAAGTAAAGCGTATCAGCTCCATATAAGCCAGCTGTTTTTCATGGCTTAAAAAATAAAATTTTGAAAAGTAGAGCAGCGCTAAGATGGCCGGGACAGTGAGCAGCAACTCTTTTTTATTGAACCGGATTTTCTCGCCGGTCATCTCTCTGACTAACCAAAAATAAACCGGGCCAAATAAAAAACCTGCCGGCCATTCCATATCCACTAATGGAAATCGAAAAAGCCAACCGGTGGGTTTCAACGCAAAAGGAATAGATATAAAGCTGACTGTAATAAGCAGAATCCCTAATAAGATGTTGCTTCGCCCTACGCCTCCTTTTCTGAAAAAGAAAAAGATGGAGAATACTAAGCAATGAAAAACAATGGCTAAATCAATATATGCCAGAACCATAAAATCATAATTTAAGAGCGGTCATTAATTGATGAAAAAGTACTTTTAGGACTAAAATAGTAAAATTTATAACTTTTCTTAGGGGAGATTTTGCAGGTTGTATTAGCTTTATCAGCTCGGTTTGCTTTAGAATACTTACCGATTAAAGGCCTGGACCTTGCAGATTTATAGCTTTGCTATGGAAATTTCGCGATAGGTTTAATGCCTTTAAGGCTTAAGGGATGTTTTGAATATAGATGCCTTAAGGTTAATAGGCATACCCATTTAACCTTCAAAATTCAACTTTATTTAAAGCGCAGCCTTTACCAAATAAGGCAAAATCTCCTTTTGGAAGGATATAAAATTTTTGCGCACATCGGCATCGCTTACAGAGGTAAACGCGAATGAAAAGATAATGCTTTTGCTGGATTTAATAAGGAAACGCAAACGTTCTGGGTAAGTTTCGTCGCTGGCCAGTTCTTCAATCTGCAAAAACTCGGTGTAAAGCAAACGCTCCAGCTCATCAGATAAATTCTTCAAAAATTCTTGAGCATTGGCAGATTCTCGGATAAAATCCCAACCGATAAACTCATTGCAAATGGTATAGGAAAGCTTGCTAACGCGTAAAATTAAAAGGGTTAAATGCTCTTCTTTGTTAATGGTTTTGTTGTTTTGGTGCACCAGATCGGTAATGCTCACTTTCAAATAATCCATCAATATGGCGTGTAGCACCAATTCTTTGCTCTCAAAATATTTGTAAATGGTAGCTTTGGCAATCTTAGCCTTTTTGGCAATCTCGTTTACACTGGTTTTATGGTAGCCGTATTTCCTAAACAGGTCCTGCGCGGCTTTTTTGATGCTTTCCTTAATCTTATCTATTTCCATAAACTAGTTGTAAACTCTAATCTGAGAGTTAGTTATTATAACAGAATATCGTTTTAACGGCCGGGTTGCCGGGGCTTTTAATGATGAGCCGTCTTCTAAAGAAAACAAGGACCCCGAGCATGGATCAGTAGCCGTGATGGGGGGATCGTTTACTGTTATGGCACAGGCTTGTTCAGGATTAAAGCTGCTACATCTGTCGTACGCTACAATCTCCCCTGATTGTTTTTTATACAAAACAATGCCTGCCACACCGCCTTTTATCAACAAAAAAGAGCCCGGCGCAGAGTATACTGTAAAATAGGGACTATTAACAGGTATATCCACAGGAACATCCGCAATGTAGTTCTTCTCTTTTCCGCAAGAGAAGCAGCAGAAGATGCCCAGCAGCACAAAAACAAGCATCCATCTGTTCATACTATATCACCTCCGTTTCAAACTGTTTTAAAAAGCGGACGTCATTCTCAGAGAAAAGGCGGAGGTCTTTTATCTGATACTTAAGGTTGGTGATCCGCTCAATGCCCATCCCAAAAGCAAAACCGGTGTATTTTTTTGAGTCGATGCCAACATTTTCTAAAACGTTCGGATCTATCATGCCACAACCTAAAATCTCTACCCATCCGCTCTGTTTGCACATAGGGCAACCGGCGCCTTTGCAAATGGTACAAGAGATGTCCATTTCTGCCGATGGCTCTGTAAAAGGGAAGTAAGATGGGCGGAAGCGCACCTTTGTGCCTTCTCCGTACATCTCTTGCACAAAATAATACAGCGTTTGCTTCAAATCAGCAAAAGATACTTTTTCATCTACATATAAACCTTCAACTTGATGAAAAAAGCAATGTGCCCGCGCAGAAATAGCTTCATTACGGTAAACACGGCCCGGCATTAAAGCACGGAAAGGCGGTTTTCTGGCTTCCATCAAACGCACTTGTACCGATGAGGTGTGGGTGCGTAAAGCGAAAGCTTCTTGTTTAGTATCTTCATCAGATTCGGTGCCTGTGGGTTTTTGCACAAAAAAAGTGTCCTGCATATCGCGTGCAGGGTGCTCTTCGGGGAAGTTTAAGGCCGAGAAATTATGCCAGTCGTCTTCTATTTCCGGGCCTTCTGCAAGCACAAAACCTAAGCGTTTAAAAATCTCGACAATCTGCTTACGCACCAAAGAAAGCGGGTGACGTGCCCCAATTTGGAAACCTTCGCCAGGCAAAGTCAAATCTTCTTTGTTGGTGGCGTTGGTTTGTTCTGTAAAGTCATCTTTAAAAGCGTTAAACTTCGCTTCAGCACTTTGCTTAAATTGATTTAAAACTTTCCCTAATACGCGTTTCTCTTCCGCTGATACGGATTTAAACTCGTCGAACAGATCTTTTATAATGCCTTTTGTGCCCAAAAACCTAATACGGAAACGCTCTAAGTCTTCCGCAGTTTTGGGTTCAAAAGCTTCGATTTCAGTAGTGTATTGGCTGATTTTAGACTGCATAGGCTACAAATTTAAGAAAAAAACTTAGCTGCGTAGCGCGTAACCAAAACTGTAAGCTTTTGCGGTATAACTTTGAGAAAATTGGCGCTTCAATTTTTTATATTTGGTTATGAAGATTCTAGACCCACATAAAGATTTGTTCGACGAACTTTGTGAAGTGCGTAAATCTTAAAATCTCCATTCCAAATCTGTTCTCTACATCAACAAGGCAACTAAACCTGTCCACCCTGTTTGGTGACTGGCGCCCAGCCCCGTTCCGTTATCTCCGTTAAAATACTCGTGAAACAAAATATAGTCTTTAAAATGTGGGTCGGTTTGTAACTTTTGGTTGTTTCCATACACCGGGCGATTGCCGTTTTTGTCTCTTAAAAAAATGGAAGTTAATCGTTTGCCCAATAAATCGGCGGCCTGTTTTATGGTGGTATAATTGCCAGAGCCGTGGGGCATCTCGATTTTGAAATCATCACCATAATAATCATGAAAACGGTACATCGATTCGATGAGCAGGTAATTCACCGGCACCCAAATTGGGCCGCGCCAATTGCTATTGCCACCAAACATGCCGGTGTCACTTTCGGCCGGCGTATATTTTACCTCAAAAACTTGGTTCCGAAATTCAAATACGAAAGGATTTTTCTCGTAAATTTTTGAGACGGAGCGTACTCCATAATCAGATAAAAACTCGTTTTCGTCCAGCATTCTGCGCAACAAGCACTTCATCCTATGGCCACGCAACAAACTCAACAGTTGCAAATTGCCTTCGCTGTTTTTACCTTCCCAGTTGCTCACCAGCGCGGCCAAATCTGGTCTTTGTTTAGTAAACCACTTAATATGGTGTACCAGGGCAGGCAATTTAACCCAGTTTTTTTCGGCAATAACCTCCACAGCAATTAAAGGCAACAAACCTACCAGCGTCCGCAATTTTAATCTTTTCCAGCTGCCATCGCCGCTGTGCAACATATCGTAGTAAAAGCCATCTTCTTCATCCCACAAACCGGCGCCTTCGGTTTTGTTCATATTGGCCATGGCACCCGCTATGTAAAAGAAGTGTTCGGAAAATTTGATGGCTAAATCCTCATAAATCTGTTTGTAAAACGAAAGCTCCATGGCTATGCGCATCATGTTTAAGGCGTACATGGCCATCCAGCTAGTGCCGTCCGATTGCTCCAGCGTGCCACCGCCTGGCAAAGGTTTGCTGCGGTCAAAAACCCCGATGTTATCTAAACCCAAAAAACCGCCTTCAAAAATATTGTTGCCTTCGGTGTCTTTTCGGTTTACCCACCAAGTAAAGTTGAGCAGCATTTTGTGGTACATGCGTTCCAAAAAATCCAAATCGCCTTTACCTTCGCTGTTTTTCTGCATTTGGTAAATTTTCCACGTTGCCCAAGACTGCACCGGTGGATTTACATCGCCGAAATTCCACTCATAAGCCGGAAATTGGCCGTTGGGGTGCATGTATCTTTCGGAAGCAAATAATAGCAACTGTTGCTTAGCAAAATCAAAATCAATACTGGCCAATACCACGCTGTGGAAAGCGGTGTCCCAAGCGGCAAACCACGGATATTCCCAGTTATCGGGCATAGAGATAATATCTGATGCCATGAGGTGTGTCCAATCTTGGTTCCGGCCGTTTTGGTGGCTCAATGGCGGTTTGGGTTCGCCTTTATCACCATCTAGCCAATCTTTTACATAATAATAGTAATACTGTTTGCTCCACAACATACCCGCCCAGGCCTGGCGTTGTACCAGTTTTTCATCATCAGTTTTACCTTTTTGTTTGGTGGCGTAAAAATCATCGGCTAAAGCCAATTGCGCGTTAAAAAAGGCATCAAAATCTTCAAAAGCTTTGTTGTTCTTTTTTTGCAGCAAACGGAGCTTGATGCTGATGCTGCTTTTTGCCGGGATGGTTTTATGGTAATGTAAGGCCACTTTGGTGCCGGTGTGCTGTGGGTTTACGGCTCTAGTGTCTCCTTCCGCTAAAAACTGATTTATCCCATCTTTACAATATTTGCTCCTGTTTTTTACGCCATACAAGCGCTGGTAGTTGGTTTCGTTCTCGGTAAATAAAAAGGGTGTTTCTTCTTCTAAATACAAGTAATAATTCCCGATTTCTGTACTGTGCGCCAATAAGGTATTGGCCGAAAGGGGTGTAATACTTGGCTTATCTTTGTTCCAAGAAGGGATGTTGCGGAACCAAAGCGTAGGTAAAAAATGAAGCTCGGCATCTTTATCTGCACGGTTGTGGATGGTATAGCGTACCAAAATATCCGTAGGCGATTTTTTGGAATACTCGGTAAACACATCAAAATACTGGTTGTTGTCAAAAATGCCGGTATCTAACAGTTCATATTCTGCATCGCTTTTACCGCGCTTACGGTTTTCTTCTAAAAGTTGCTGGTAAGGAAATTGGTTTTGCGGATACTTATACAAAAACTTCATGTAGCTGTGCGAGGGCACATTATCCAGATAGTAATAAAGCTCCTTCACATCTTCGCCGTGGTTGCCCTCGGGGTTGGTTAAACCAAAAAGCCTTTCTTTGATAATGGGATCTTTACCGTTCCAGTAAGCAGTTGCTAAACACAAAATCTGCTGCTCGTCAGATATACCACCTATCCCGTCCTCGCCCCAGCGGTAAGCTTTGCTACGTGCCATATCGTGAGAAATATAGTCCCACGCATCGCCGTTAGCGCTATAATCTTCCCTAACTGTTCCCCATTGCCGTTCTGATAAATATGGTCCCCATTTACGCCAAGGCTGTGGTTTTTTGAGCTTTGCAGATTCTCTCATACCCATTTTTGGGGCAAAAATTATTCCTTTTTAAATGAGCTAGATGAGGCGGTCTTTGATCACCAGCGTTTCCGCAAATTTATCATGCAGGGCTTGTTGTTTTTTGTTGAGAAACACGTAAAAATAGCCTAAAAAGAAAGGCAGGGTGCTTATAATTTTTGAGACGTTGCGGATGCTGATTTGTTTTAGCGTAGGCTTTTGTCCAAATAGGTTGGTCACCTTAATGTTTAAGAGCTTTTTACCGATGGTTGCTTGCTGGTGTCTTTCCATGTAGATGTGGTAAAAGATTTTGAGGAAAGGAAGCAGAAAAATCCCGCTTAAGATATTTTGCTGCGTGGTGTTTTCATCGGCCACAATTAACGCCATAATAAGCTCAAAAAGAGAGAATATCCCGAAAACGATAAACCAATCTATTGCGGTGGCCAACAAGCGAAGATCAAACCCTGCGAAATACTGGGGTGCGGTATAATTTTTGGAAAAAGCAAAAAGCGCCCGGATTTCTTCCATCTCCTGCGCTTCTTTATAATCGGGCATATCTGCCGTTTTCAAGAACGAATCGGGTTTAAGCCCTTGCTCTTTTAACTGGCTTAGGCTAAACGGGCCGGTGGGTTTGCCACCCACTACCAGATAATATAATTTTTCTGACATGTGTTTAATATCGTTTAACCTCAAAATCGCTTAAACCTCCTTTTAAGGTGATGGTAATTTTGTTGCTTGCGCTTTGGTAATTTGAGGTAGCGAAAGAGCCATCGGCTGTTTTATCAAAACCCGAAAATTCTTTTGCAGACAAACCGGTTTTGGTAAAGATTTTACAACCGGAATTATTAGGGATTAAAATACGGACTTTAGAGATGCCGGTTTCTGCTGCCAAAGCAACATCTGGGTACAAATCGCCAATTTTCACATTAAAATCTGCCGCACCGCCTTTGATGTTTACGGCTTTTACTTTGTTTTCGCTCAGGTCAAAATCGGCTTTGCCGGCGCCCATATTTAAGTTGATAGTCCATATCGGCGCTTGGTGGATTTTCATCATCACCTTGCTTAAATCGGTGTCGTCAAAATCAAAGCCTTTTTCGTTTTTCTTCGCGTTGAAATTCAAAACCACCGTGCTATCGCTCTCCGTTTTGCGTAGGTAGTAACGGCTGTGGTTTTTTTCTGTGCTTGATTCAAACAGTTTGGCCTTGCCCTCTTTAATGGTAAACTTGCTGGCGCCGCCATTGATGTTTAGGTTGGCGTACTTATAGTTGGCATCAAAATTTTCCTCATAAAAGTTGGTGCCGCGTTCCCGTTCATTTTTGCTGTTGCTCCATTCGTCATTGTCCCAAGCCACATCGTATGTTGTTTTTGGATGGTTTAGGTTTATCACGGTTAGGGCGCTTAATATTACTACGGTAACAGCAATGATAGCCCATTTCCCTGCTGGATTGTTACTTTGCGAGAATATGATATTTACACCGGCTAGTATCAATAAGGCTGGCCAAAATTTCCACAAATAGGCCCAGCTAAAATCAATTAACCCGTAGTTTTCCAGCAAAAAGATAGTGCCTGCAAAAATGAAAACAATGCCCCAAGATATGCGGTTAGCGTTCATAACAGTATTATTGATTTTGGTTTTCTAAAGGTTTACTTTCTTTTGTCACCTCTTCTGCGCTTAGGTCCTCTACAACGGTATCGCGCAAGGGTTCCTCTTTTGGTTTGTCATTGGCAGGGTTTGTTTTTTTGGTGGCTTTTGATAGGATGAGTAAACCAAAAACAACAAACACCAAAGGCCACAGTTTGCGCAGGCTAAACCAGTAGGGCAATAAATCAAACTCGCCCAATAAAAAATAGGCGCCCATGGCAATAAGCAAAAAGCCCAGTAGAATGCTAATGCTTGATGGGTTTGCATTTACGTTTTTTTGTGGTGCAGGTTCTTCTGCGCTTGCCCTATAATCTGTATAGGTGTACGCCGATTTATATTCTTCAGGTACGGCAATCCATAAAATTAGGTAAATCCATAGCCCGCTGCCGCCAAAAAAAGCGGCTAAAGCAAATGCGATACGTACCCAAGTAACATCTAACTGGAAATAATTAGCTATCCCAGCGGCAACACCCCCAATCATCTTATTTTCGGGGTCGCGTCTTAATTTTCTGTCCATCTCAATTTAATCTAAACCTGTCCACTTTGTGGCGTAATTACTATCTGATCAACGTTTGCACCGTGGCTTAGCTGCAATAATTGTTTTATGCTTTGTGCAACATCGCCGGCTTGTACAAATTTATCTGCGGAGATTTCTGTGCCGTCCCATGACGATGTTAAAGTTGAACCGGGCAAAACCGCCGTTACTTTAACGCCAAAAGGCCGGGTTTCTTCTCGCATAATGTTGTTAAGACTAAGCAAGGCGGCTTTTGTTACACAGTAAGATCCGGCATTTACAATTGTTTGTATGCTGGCCACCGAGCAGATGTTGATGATATGCCCGCTGCGTTGATTTTGCATCACTGGCGCAATTTTTTTGTACAGCAAATAAGGCGTTGCAACATTTACGCTGAAGTGTTTTTGCAGCTGTTCGGCATCCTCCATTAATATGGGCGAAGGTGCAAAAAATCCAACATTGTTAATCAACACGTCAATTCGGTTTAAGTGGGTTAAAGCCTCATCCGCGAAAGCCTCAACTTCTGCGGCTAAGCCACAATCTGTGGCGCGTAAAACAAGTTTTAGTTGAGGATTCAATGCTTTAAGCTCTCGCGCAAGCGTTTCTAATTCGTTTGTTTTACGTGCGCAAAGGGCCATGCCTTTGGCACTGGGGGCAAGGGCAAGCGCTGTTGCTTTTCCTATCCCTCTTGTAACGCCGGTTATTAAAATATTCATGCTCTCCGTAATTTAGGGCAATTTAGGTTTAATAATTGCAATTGATAAAAAAGCTTATTTTTACACAAAATTTTATATGGTATTCTATCATTTTGGGAAATACATCTTAATGCTGAAAGCGGTTTTTAGAAGGCCCGAGAAAATTAGCATTTACAAAAATGAAGTTTTTAAAGAGATGGTTGCCATAGGCCTAGGTTCTTTAGGTATCATCAGTATCATCTCTGTTTTTATTGGCGCGGTAACTACCGTGCAAACCGCTTTCCAGCTCACTAGCGATTTAATTCCGAAATCTATCATAGGCTCTATCACCCGCGATTCTACAATCCTGGAACTTAGTCCCACCATTTGTTCTTTGGTTTTAGCAGGTAAGGTGGGCAGTAGCATTGCCTCGCAAATTGGCACCATGCGCGTAACCGAACAGATTGATGCTCTAGAGATTATGGGCATAAACGCACCCGGTTATCTTATTTTGCCCAAGTTATTAGGCGGCGTAATCATGATCCCTATTTTAATTGTAATTGCGATTGCTTTAAGTATTGTAGGCGGATATCTAGCGGGCGTAGCTTCGGGTGCAGTTACCGCAAACGAGTTTACGCAAGGTTTAACTACAGATTTTATTCCTTTTACCCTGGTGGTAGCCTTGGTAAAAGCGCTCATTTTTGCTTTCATCATCACCACGGTATCTGCTTACCAAGGTTTTTTTACCAATGGTGGTGCTATTGAGGTAGGTAATTCAAGTACAAAAGCGGTGGTGATTAGCTGTATCGCTATTTTAGTTTCTGATTATATTATTGCGCAGCTGCTGTTATGATAGAGGTTAAAGATATTTATAAAAGCTTTGGCGATAACGAGGTTTTAAAAGGCATTACTGCCGATTTTAAGCCCGGCGTTACTTCCTTAATCATCGGTGGCTCTGGCTCTGGTAAAACCACCCTGATGAAAAACATGGTAGGCCTGCACGAGCCAAACAGTGGAAAGGTGCTTTACGACGGTCGCGATTTTACCAGTATGGATATGCAAGAGCGTATCGAAATCCGCAAAGAAATTGGGATGCTTTTTCAGGGTTCGGCCTTGTTTGATTCTATGACGGTTGAGCGCAACATCCGCTTTCCGCTGGATATGTTTACCAACCAATCAAAAGCAGAAAAGCTAGAACGCGTAAATTTTGTGTTAGAGCGCGTGAACCTTGCCGGTAAAAATGATTTATATCCCTCCGAGCTTTCGGGTGGGATGATGAAACGCGTAGGCATTGCGCGTGCTATCGCCATGCGGCCCAAGTACCTGTTTTGTGATGAGCCAAACTCGGGTCTGGACCCTAAAAGTTCTATCATGATAGATGAGCTTTTGCAGGAGATCACCCAAGAATATGATATCACCACGGTTATTGTTACCCACGATATGAATTCTGTTATGGGCATTGGCGAGCATATTCTATTTTTGCACCAAGGACAAAAGTGGTGGGAAGGTTCAAAAGATGAAATTACATCCACTGATAATAAAGAGCTGAACGAGTTTGTTTTTGCTACGAAATTGATGGAAACGCTCTTAAAAAAGAAGTAAGGGAGTTGTTATTGGTGGGGGAGTTCATTAGTCAATAGAAGTGGTGAGTAGTCAATGACTCGGTTATTCAAAATTCAATCCTTCAATCCTTCACTCATTCAATCCTTCATTCATTCAAAATTAAACACACATGCAACCAAACATACAAGCCCTAAACCCCCAACATTGGAAAGATTACGAACTGATAGACTGCGGTGATTTTGAGAAGTTGGAGCGTTTTGGCGATTTAATCTTGATTCGCCCAGAGCCGCAGGCCGTGTGGAGCAAAATTTTACCCGAGAGCGAATGGCAATACCTGCACCACATCCGTTTCAAAGGCAAATCGGCCACTTCGGGCGAGTGGATGAAGAAAAACGCTAAAGTCCCAGACCGTTGGCACGTCACTTACAAAAATGACGATGTGCAGATTAAATTTCGCTTAGGCCTTACTTCATTTAAGCATGTCGGGATATTTCCCGAGCAGTCTGTAAACTGGGATTTTATAACCGACTGCATTAAAAAATTTAAAACACCAAGCCCCAAAGTGCTCAACTTATTTGCCTATACGGGCGGCGCATCTTTAGCCTCGCGTGCCGCAGGCGCTGATACCACGCATGTAGATTCGATAAAGCAGGTGGTAACCTGGGCAAATGAAAACCAGGAATTATCTGGCTTGCAAGATATACGTTGGGTGGTAGAGGATGCCTTGAAGTTTGTACAGCGCGAGTTAAAGCGGGGCAAAACATATAACGGCATCATCTTGGACCCGCCGGCATACGGCCACGGCCCAAAAGGCGAAAAGTGGAAGCTCGAAGATTTGATCAAAGAAATGATGCGCGATGTGGTGCAATTGTTGGATCAGCAAGAGCACTTCCTCATCTTAAACACCTACTCACTAGGTTTTTCGTCTATCATCGTCGAAAACTTAATCCGTGGTGCTTATCCGCAGGTGCAAAACCTAAATATTGGCGAATTGTACTTAAATGCACGCAGCGGGGTAAATTTGCCACTCGGTGTTTTCGGACGTTTCAGCCTGTTTAATTGTTGATATCTTTTTTGCAGAAGCCCGAAGCTTAACGCTATTTTTCCATTTAATTTATACGCTTCCATGTTAGCTCAAAAAAACTATTTCCTTTTGCCACAGTTGTTGCTTGCTGCGGCTTTATTTTGTTCTTGCTCTGGCAACAGTAACGGTAAAACCAACCAATCTACAGCATCGGCCGAGAAAAAAGACTCGACCCAAGTAGAGGCTATTGCAGAGGTAAAAGAAAATCCTTACAAACCGGTAGATTCCGCAAAATATTACGAACTACAAAAATACCTGGCTAACGGCGATACCACCGGGAAATGGCCGGTAAAAAATGATCCTTTGCCAATTAACGGCGCTATTTTGCCTTTCAACAGAATTATCGCCTATTACGGAAACTTATATTCTAAAAAGATGGGCGCGTTGGGCGAGTATGCGCCTAAAGAAATGTGGCGCCGTTTAAATGCAGAGGTGGCGCATTGGAACCGCGCCGATTCTGTGATCAAAGCCATACCAGCTATACACTATATCGCTACGGTGGCCAGCGGTACGCCGGGCGCGCACAACTACTACATTAACCGTATGCCAGAAAAGCAGATAGATTCTGCCTTAGCAATCGCCAAAATGCACAATGCCATTGTGTTTTTAGATGTTCAGGTTGGGTTAAGCAATTTGCATAACGAATTACCCCGTTTAGAGAAATATCTAAAAATGCCGAATGTGCATTTAGGTATCGATCCAGAATTTTCCATGAAAACAGGTGCTTTGCCGGGCCGTAAAATCGGTACTTATGATGCTGCGGATATCAATTACGCATCGGCTTATTTAACCAAATTGGTGAAAGAAAACAATTTACCCGCTAAAATTTTGGTGGTACACCGTTTTACGCAAGGCATGGTAACCAACTATAAAAACATCAAAAAGCAAAAAGAGGTACAAATGGTGATGCACATGGACGGTTGGGGCGAGCCCGAACTGAAAAAAGGCACTTACCGCCATTATTTATACAGCGAGCCTGTGCAGTTTGTCGGGTTTAAATTGTTTTATAAAAACGATTTAAAGAAAGCACCAAACCGCTTGATGACACCCGAAGAATTGCTGAAACTAAGGCCAAAGCCGATTTACATCCAATATCAATAACACGCTAAAATCCTCGGCTCCACATCCGGGGATTTTTTGTTTTTGTAAAAGGGGCTTATACCTTAAGGCGTGGATTTGTAGGTGTCTTTACGAATGCGGGAATGTGTATAACATTGAGTCCGTGTCAAAGGTGCATGCTCATATTGTAGCTTGGGGTTGCCGAAGAATGTCGGGCAATTATGAATACCACCAACCTGTCAATCCCGCACAAATTGGCAAATGTCTTTTAAGTGGGCGTTCGTCTTTTTGATTGCCGATCACCAGCAACAATAACGCACAACTGATAATCTGTTAAAACAAAAAAGCCTGTAAATCTTTAATTTACAGGCTTTTAATCGTTTTTGACATCAATTTTAGCGGAATGGACGGGACTCGAACCCGCGCTCTATTGCCCTTTAAACCAATATTTTTCGATTTTTTTTTCGGAAGTGCTCACCAAATGCTCACTTTTTTGCCGAAACCAAACGTCTGCAATTGGCTATAAAATTAATCATTTTGGGTGTGGATAGCAAAAAAATCCGGGATATTTATATTAGATAATACCGAGAATAGCTACTACATGTTGCCAGCCTTATACATCTATTTTTGCGGATTTGCTATCTATCACGTCTATTAGTTTTTATCTTTTTTCACTGCCTGTTTAGAGCTGAAAGCGTTGTTTATAAGCAGGTAACTTTCATTTACCGTTTGCATAACCTCCCACGTTGAAACGAAACAACATTTCAATGTTTGCCTATCGTTCACCCATTTAAATGAACTGTATTTTTATACCCTAAAGGGTGCGTTTTATATATCATAATTTAAAATAATCCCGATAGGGTATGTTTTTGTCTTTTTAGTTATATTTGTACCTTAAAGGGTATAATTATGCTTGCCAACTATCTGAAAAAAAAGAGAAAATCACTTAAACTTACACAAGAAGACCTGGCTCTAAAAGCAGGAGTGGGGCTACGTTTTGTTCGTGAACTAGAACAAGGTAAGCCAACATTACGTATGGATAAAGTTAACCAGGTATTGGCACTTTTTGGTGCAGAACTGGGGGTGATATCAAAATTAAAAGAGCATGAGTAAGAAAGGTCTGGTTTATTTCAACTCTACATTGGCGGGGCTAATTGCGGAAACCGATGAAAGCAAGGAATTGTACCCAGAAATCTGGAATAAAAAACAACAACTGTTTAATTACTTTTAAATATCGAATAATTAAAAGACTAGCAAATACTCGGTCGGAGCTCTGGAAGTTTGTCTTAAGAGATTCGGCCAATCGTACTTTAAATCGCTTGAACGCCCGGAAAATCTCTCCCTATACTGTTAAAGTATGCTCGAACTTTCCTTCGCCAACTACTACGGGCCAAGGCCCAATTTTTTTTGCCCTCAATAAAATCAATTCTTGGATTGGAATGCCCGGGTCTTGATGAATTCCCTTTTTTTGGGTTCTCAAACTTCAATAGAAGATCGGGATGTCTTGTGGGACTTAATTCTTTGTCCTGATCAAAAATATTCTGCTGTTCGGGCAGACTGTATTTATTCTCGCGTTCAACCAGCAGGGTCATTATGTCGTTTAGCGGAATCTCGTCAGTTAAATAGTCCAGATCATAAATGTCTTTATGATTTGCCCGGTTAGCGGCGCTCATTAGCTTAAGCGGACCAATATCTTTCAAATTCATTAGCTTTATTCCGTCTATAAGCTCAGGTTCCTTAAAAGTCTGCATATTCTGTAATATCTCAACCTTAATAACGGTATCTTCTTTTCTTAAAAAAAACCGTTGAAACAGAAACTGGTCATCAATATCGCAGGGATAATCTAATCCAAAAACTAGCTCCCCATAAAGCGATATCACTTCTTGCCTGATAGCTTCATATCCTTGCCTGCCAATGATGTGCGGGAAAAATAAATCAATATCGTATGATTTTCGGTGCCGGTATCTGATGGCCAGATTGGTGCCTCCGCCTAAACTGCTTTGAGAGAGTGAGGGTAACCGCTGTAGTTCTAAAATCGTCTCGACTAAATGTTCAGAAACCGCAATCATTTTGAAAAGCGGGCGAATTTCTTAATGTGGTAACGGCGGGCGACCAAAAGGCATATCTGGTTACTGATCCTCTCTTTAGTTTCTTTTAACTCACGGGTAATTGTGGACTTTGAATAAATCTGCTCCAGTTTAGAGATATCATCGGTAAAAGTTAGAGGAGTGGAGGCTATTAGCGCCCGAGGAATAATTAAATCACGGTCTTTTTCAATGTCCAGAGAAGACATGTCCACATCCCAAAATAAATGCTTTGGGAACAGCTTGTTGATATGCACTACCGTTTTCATTTACAACAAATATACAAATACAAGAAACGATTTCAAAAACATGTATGTATCCGCTAAGAGCTGGCAATTACCCTAAATGGGAAAAAGAAAAAGATAAAGTTGGCCGATTTTGATCTATTGGCAAGAAGTATGAATATGCCCGAAACCGCTGTTAGAAATACTTAAAACATCCATCAACATTTTACCTATGAACGTTAAAACAATCCGATTCTCGCTTGCTAGTAATGAAAAACTGAAAAAAATTGCGTCCAAGCTTGGCCGTAGCAAGATAGGCCTTCGTGCAGATGGTGGATTATTTCTACGCTAACAAGAAAGATCCGGCCGATCTTAAAAATTACTAACACTAAATGTTCGATTATATAGGTATAAATGCGGATATTTAGCATTTTCTAAACAAAAGTTGGAAATATCCAACTGCATCATTTTATCAGTTTTCATACCTTGTAATTGGTCAATTGTTTTCATTTGTAAAAAAGATACATATGGCGTTAGATAAAAAATATCTTCAAGAAGAAATTAGAGAGCAATATTTAATTGATGATAACAACAGGCCTTGGATTGTAGGTTTTAGTGGGGGTAAGGACTCTACAATGCTTTTACAGTTGGTTTGGGCCACCGTAGGTGAGATACAACCGATTTTCCGTAAGCGCCAAATCTATGTGGTTTGTAATGATACCTTGGTAGAAAATCCTAAAATTGCCCAGTTTATAAGAGGCGTTTTAGAAAATATCCAAAACGAGGCAGCTAAACAGGGCATGCCCATAACTGTTCATGAAACAGCCCCAAAATTGGAAGAAAGTTTCTGGGTAAACCTCATAGGTAAAGGTTACCCGGCACCTAATAATACTTTTAGATGGTGTACGGAAAGGCTAAAAATTAACCCGACAACCGAATTTATTAAAAGCAAAATCAGCGAAATAGGGGAGGTAGTTATTTTATTGGGTACCCGTAGTGCCGAAAGTGCAAACCGGGCAAAAAGCATTAAGAAGCATGAAGTAAAAGGTGAAAGATTGCGTAAGCATATTTTACCCAATGCTTATGTTTTTGCAGTCATAAAAGATGTGGAAACTGATGAGGTCTGGCAATACCTATTACACAATAAGCCAGGGTGGGGGGGAGATAACAGACCGCTCGTTACTCTTTACCGTAACGCCAACGGGGGAGACTGTCCTTTAGTCATTGATGATACCACGCCTTCTTGTGGGAATAGCCGCTTTGGCTGTTGGGTCTGCACTGTGGTTCAACGTGATAAATCTATGGAAGCCTTAATTGATAATGGGGAAGAATGGATGGAGCCATTGTCTGATTTCAGAGATATGCTTCAAGAGAACCGGAATAAAAGAGAGAACAGAGAAACCAAAAGACGCGGAAGTTATATCGAGGATGAAGAAACTTGGGGTCCGTATACAGAAGACCACAGGGCATACATGCTGAAAACTTTGTTAGAGGCACAAAAAGAAGTACAACAAACAGAACCTAATTTGGTATTGGTAAATTCGCAGGAATTAGTAGGCATCCAGGTAACATGGCACCGTGACTCCTTATTCAGGTTTAGTGTAGCTGATATTTATAATGAGGTATACGGCACCGACTTAAAAGCAGCCGATTTTGAAGTACAGGATGTTTTCGAAAAAGAAACGCTAAAAGAAGTATTTACTGATGAAACGGACTTTAAATTAATTAACGAACTATTAGAAGTTCAAAAGTCTAGGTACATCATGGTAAACAACTATGGTTTACAACACGATTTAGAAAATTACATAGAAAGACATACCAAAACTAATTTACAAAATGTTCATTGATAAAATAACATTGAATAATTTCAGGGTATATTACGGTATAAACGAACTCGAATTTTCTACTGATACAGACTGTAACATATCGGTTATAGCAGGTAACAATGGTTTTGGTAAAACCTCTTTTTTAACCTCCTTAGTTTGGTGTTTGTATGGTAAGCTAATGGTAGATGTTGACGACCGTTACCGACAAGATATAAATGAAAGTGGCGGTTATAAACGCTACTGTGAAAAACTGATGAACCGTTTAGCTTGGACAGAAGCTGCCGATAATGTAGAAGAATTAAAGAAAACTATAGCAGGTAAAAGTGTCTCGCAAAAAGAAAGTATTAAAGCGGCAATTGAGGCCACTACCTCTTTCAGTGTAAGCTTAAGTTTTTCTTCGCTTATGATTCCATCTGTACCTTGCCAACAGTTGGTTTTAAAAAGAACCTATAATGTAGCATCACATAAAGAAGTGGTTTCTATATTAATAGACGGTAAAGAAAACGAGTTAACTAAAACCGTAGGGCCTGAAATATTTATTAATGATTTTATTTTGCCAAAAGAAATAGCTAAGTTTTTCTTCTTCGATGCAGAAAAGATTGTCTCCTTAGCAGAGATAAATACCATCGAAGAGAAGAAATATTTAAGCGATGCCTATGCAGAAGTATTAGGAATAAAAAAATATACTGATTTAAAAAGCAGCTTAGAACAAATGCGTTTACGCATTAGGGCAAAATCTGCAGTTAAAAGTGATAGAGATACCTTAACACGTTTAAACAAACAGTTAAGCCAAGCACTAAGATTTCTGGAGCACAACAAAACCTTAATAGAAGAGTTACAAGAAAATCTCCAGTTAAAAAAAATCAGTTCCGATAAATATCAGGAACAGCTAATTAGAGAAGGCAGTTCTATAACTTTAGAAGAACTAAAAAAATTAAGAGAAGATAAACATAATTGTACAGTAGAGTTACAAAAGCTGAAAGTACGATTTAATGAAATGTTAGAACTGGCTCCTTTTGCCATGTTAGCTAACAAAATGCTTTTAGTGAAGAACCAAATTGAAGCAGAAAATGGCAATAGCGCAGCGGCTATATCTCTATTGTTAAATAAATTAGATGTACTTACCGCAGCAATTAAAGATCAAAAAGAGCGGTTAGGTATACATCGTACTTCAGATTTAATCGCACTAATTACAGACAAGTTATTACCTAAACAAGCAGCTGATGTAAAAATGTTGCTCAATTTTACTCCAGATCAACAGAACCGCTTTTTTGCCTTATATGATAACTTAACAAATGCTTACAGTACTTCCTTTAAAGATTTAATTAAAGAACAAAGAAGAACACAAACCTTATTTTATAATGTTAATCGTAAGCTACAAGATGCAGAATCCAAAGAAAAAGATCCTGTAATTGCAGATATGAGGAGAGCTAAGGGAAAAGTTGAAGAAGAAATCCGACAATTAGAAAATGAAAGTGAAAACTTAGTTGCCAAAAAACAACAATTAGAAACAGAAATTCAAACACTTTTACGGCAAGTTTCAGAACTGAGCAAGAAAGTACAGTTAGAAGACGTAGATAAAGAAAAAGATAGTACGGCAGAAAGGTTAATTGCCAAGTTAGACCTATTTATCCAAAAGCTTAAAGAGAAGAAGAAAGATTCTTTAGAACATAATATTTATAAAGAACTGAACAGGCTGATGCATAAAAGAGATTTTGTAAGTCGTGTGAATGTAATAGTTCAGGGCGATTTAATAGATATTGAACTTTATGACCATGCAGACCATTTTGTAGATAAAGAATTGTTGTCTAAAGGAGAACAACAGTTATATGCTACCGCTTTATTAAAAGCTTTGGTAGACGAGTCTAATGTCCGCTTTCCAGTATTTATCGACAGCCCATTACAAAAGTTCGATAAAAGCCACTCTAAAAACATCATTAGGGAATTCTATCCTAATTTGTCCGCACAAGTAATTTTGTTCCCTTTACTACAAAAGGAATTAAACGAAGAAGAATATAATTGGATGCAGGGTAGGGTAGGTAAGGCGTATATCATCCAACAGAATAATCGCTATAATTCTGGGTTTGAGGAAGTAAAGCCAAAAGATTTATTCTTGAACTATAAAAATATAGGAATGTATGCTTAGTAATATTAAAACATCTAAAGCCAATAAAGAAGTAGTTAGTAGTTTAACTAATAAATTAGGACTGGGCGCAGAAAACACCATTGCTCGTATTGCTTTTGCTTCCTCTTTGTCTACTGATAAGGTTTTAAACCTCATTGATATAAAGGATGCTGGTGGGAAGGAGTACAGTGCGAAAGTGTTGTTTGGGGACTATCTAGATTATTATATCGCACTCATTTGTTTGCACTATAACATATATAATACGGATAAGGATATTCCCCGTTATATTAAAATGCATGTTGATGATGGTTTGGAATTACTGAATCGAGAGTTCCAGAACAACTATAATACTACTGGTTTTGAGTTTATAGCTAGTAAAATTAATCAGATTTAAATGTTTAATTGCTGTTAATGTCGAAGAATACTATAAATAATGCAATTAAAGAAGCATTTAGACGTGAAAATAAACCACTAAGGGTAAAAGAGGTTTTCTGGAGAATAAAAGAAGATAATCTTTATGATTTTAATACTCAAACCCCGGAACACGTGGTTCGGACAGCATTAAGAAGGCATACAGAATCACTGGATTTTGCTTCTTCAAGTCCTAATAAATTATATGTAACATTAAATGATGGGACGTATTGGCTAAAAGGAAAACAATTAGACCATAGCTTTATTAGTAAATCTCAAATCGAAGAAAAAAATCAGCAACTCAAAAATAGCCTCGATGACCTTTTAGGTTTACAACAACAACACATTAAAGCATTTAAGATAGCTTTATTAGACCGACTAAAGAGATTAGAGCCCAGGTCTTTTGAGTTATTTTGCAAAAAACTATTAAAAGCTTATGGTTTTAGCAATACAGAGATTACAAGAGTGTCAAGAGATGGCGGAATTGATGGATATGGTGAGCTAAAAATCGGTTTATCTCATTTGAATGTTGCCTTTCAATGTAAAAGATGGAATACCTCTACTATTGGTCGTAAAGAAATCGATATGTTTAGAGGGGCAAGCCAAGGTAGTTATCAGCAGGCAATATTTTTTACTACCTCAACTTTTACAAAAGAAGCTAGGGCCGCTGATAATAAAACAGGAGCTATTCCTATAGCACTTTTTGATGGCGACGGTATCGTAAATATGATGATTGAAAAAAAATTCGGAGTTGAAGTTCAAGAAATTAACACTTATGTTGATGCATTGGATCAAGTTCTTGAAAAGTAATGGGCGTGTACCATAGGCTATTTTCTTTTGTAATGTTAATTCTGTCATTGAATACTTTAACATAACTCTTCAGGCGATAAAATTGCTAGTTCTTGTGCAGTTGTCATTTGATAGCCGTTTTTTACCCAACACCTCTCGGACGTTTTAAACTATTTAAATATCGGCTACCCGAAGGAAATTCTTCTCTTATTTAATCGAATAAACTTAATCTGGTTTAAACTTTTTAAAAATTTAAACTAAGCTTTAATTGTGGCTTCAGGTTCTGGTGGATTATGACCGATGACTCGTTTAACGAAATAATCATCAAAGGTGTACCGCTTATTATCTATATCAATGTTTGTACAGTAATTTTTTGTCAATGCTAAAGCAAAGGGGAACCAAATTTCTTTTTTTATACATTCCACAAGTTTGATGTATGGTTGATGGTCAAGTAATGGTAGGTTTTTCCTAGAGATGTAATGTCGAAAAATAAAATCTAGCCCCAATATTAGTTCTAGAGGCGGATGCATGAGCCTTGGTGCTCTAACAATCAGGGATTTTCCATAGACATCTTCTCCTTCTACTTGTTTACTTTCCATATAGTGCCCTCCATATGTCATATGATAAATTGGATGTAAATTCTCACCATCTCCATCTTTTCTATTCATTATATGTCTATCGAGGTGCCATGAAGAGTAGTGATTGGACTCACAATTTAATGTAATATTAAAATTGTCCAAATTTAAAAAAGGGTCTTCAACATGTGAGTTATTAAAGCGCTTAACAGCAATTTTATCATCAACCGATAGCGTAATGGTGATTTTTTCGACACCCCGGGGCATAGTGTGGCTAGGTTTTAGGTTTTTCGGTATCGTAAGCCTAAACTTGGTGAATTCATAAGAGAAGGTGGTCTTATCTTCTTGAATTGTTTTACCTATTTCTTTTAATTGATCCATTCGGAAGTCGAACACTTCTAGTTCTTTCTTGAATGTGTTAAGGATATAGATGTATTTGTTGAAAAGCGTTTTAAAGTTCATTTAGTTTTCTTTGTCTAGTTCATCAAAAGTCTCTCTTTCATTAGGGCCAAGTAGTGCGTATGCCTCTCCAGTTTCTCGCGCATCAGACAACAAATATCCCAGTGAGATATAATTTGGGTCTTGCCAGGCATAACGTGGCATTTCAATGGTTCTAAGACCGTCAAACGCGTCCAACGGTGTATTTGAAAGTCTGCACTTATACCAAAACGTAGTATAATGTTGGTGTTTAGGCAAGGCTATTGGTATGAGCTGTAGATCAAATTCTTTTATTAGTCGCTCTACACGATCTTCCGCAGACGTAATTGAAAGGCTTTTGCCAAATGTCTCTTTCCACCAATTGTTGATTTCGAACTGCCACCAACGTGGATAGCTTTCGTGTAATATTCCAACATATTTAAATGAAGCGAGAAATTTTTCTTTCAGACTTTCCCAGTCTTTTGAAGCTAATTTATCAATACCTAGACGAATCGCTAATAGGTCCTCATCTATGAGTGGGCCAGAATGCTGCATGAAATAATTGTTTAATAAGTAAATTATTTCATGAGGCGTTTCCAAACATTGAAGCTCAGTGTCCAATATTTGGATATCATTATCTTGATCTTTTTGTTTTTTAATGATTGCCTCTGTCTCTTTATTCTTTCGAATCATTGAATAAGCATTGGCAAAGGAAATGAGCTCGTGTTTAGTTTGTTCAGTGTTTAACGTTTTTTCTTTTTTATAATTTTTATCGAACAAATCTTTGCTAGTTCTGTCAAAATAAGAGATGTAAAATTCTTCTGTACTACATAAAAAAATAGGGATGTCTCTTATCGAACCGGATTTAACACCGCTTCTTATACTTTGAGCAAGTTCGGCACCTGAATATTTAACTTCACTATCTTCGTCATCGGAAAACTGTAATTTAAAATCGAGCAACAAACCATCGTATCTATCCAGCCCACCATCATCTATCAAATCATATTTTTGTTTATTCCATGTCTGTGGTTGTTTGATTGTAAATTCTATTGTTTCTTTATCGTTTAAATTAGTAATAAGTCCTGCAGATCTTATTTCATTTTCATCATCAATGTAGAGGAATTTTAAAGCCATATTATTTTAGATTTTCTTTGTTCCCTAATGGTAACGTTACTATGAAAGCGGTTTTATAACCCGGATCAGCAGTTCCAAGGTTAATTAATCCATCCCTATTTCTTATTATTTGATTAAGTATATAAAGGCCTAATCCGGTACTGGTTCCAAAATCTTCTTTTCTTTCCGAAGAAGTTGTAAAAAAAGCATCGAAAATTCTGTCCTTATGTTTCGAAGATATGCCAATTCCATTATCCTGAACTTCTAATATAACTCTACTCTCATCTTGATTTTTATGAGCTTTGATTAGAATTCTACCCTTTATGCCAGTTGTTTTCAGTATTGCTTTTTTTGCGTTGCTATATAGATTTTGCAAAATTGTATTCACTTCAGATGGATGTATCGAGTCAATGAGTAGGTCTTTGCCAACAAGCTCCATATCAAGGTGTATGTGTCTTCTTTTTAAATCATTTTCAATAATTTCTTTGAATACATCCAAAGACTTTCGAAGATTTATAGTTTGTAGCTCTCTAATAATGTTTTTAGAAATGGTTTCATCGAAGTATGAGGTGTATGCCAATAAGGAACCTAACGCCTCGCTAATATTTTCTAGATTTCTTGTTACAGAGATATCTAAATTATGTTTTAACGTGTCCTCAATGTAACCTAAGGTGGAGGGCACGATCTGTTTAATTTCATGAATGAATTCGGCAATGGTAAGACCTACACCTGCCAACACACGCATCATTTCGAGTTCATTAATCGCCGACTTTGTAGTCTTAACAAATACTTTTGTGGATATGTCTAGTTTAATTGCTGCATCGCGCCTCTCGTCTTCCGTGGATTCTGGATTAGTTAATGTCTTTGTGGCATCTTTTATGTCTTGGACACTTTTATCTACAACATTTGTGGTGGGTGTTGGTGCTCGTTCAGGGTTAAGTGTTAGATATTCATCTGTTTTTCTAAACCATGAAATGAAATTTAAGAAGCCATTTTCTATTGCTGTTGAGACAAATTTTTGAAGTTCCCTAAAAGCTTCTCTTTCTATTAAACCCTCACGACCCGCTGATTCTTCGAATATTTTGCCATTTGGGTCTGTTAATTGAACAAAACCTAATAAGTGATTATTGCCAAAAGGTATTCCATTTCCAATCCTTGATCTTGTATCCAAGGCTAGCCAATCGTTACCTGTATCCCCGTATTTTGGTACACGAAAGCCATTTCGATAAAGTTTAATCCCTCCATTTTTCTTTAGATGGTCTGTAATTATTTTTAATTCTGATTTAGTAATGCCGTAATAACTGTTTCTGTCACCGCCAATGTAATAGTAGGCTTTGAATGCAATCGACGCGCCTTTTAATACAGGATATGGTTCTTCTTCAGTATTGATTGAGTCGATTAAACTCGTACGCACACCATTCAATTTAAATTCCTTTGTGGTCAAGTTTACAATGCCTTTCCCATCAGGGTCTATAAATCCAGTAATTGTTGCTAAGGCTCGGTTAAGCATCATAACTCCTGGATCGGCCACTGAAGTCCAATTTATTTCGTTATCATCCTTTCGAAGGAAGTTAACTTCGAAACTTTCTGTTTTACTTTCTTCGACTATATTATTATTGTTTTGGATGGACAAGTAACTGGGTTGAATTAGGTCTGCAACATATCTATAAACTCTTTTAATATCTGCATCACTCCACTTTTCGCGTAGCCTGTTGATATTAAGAGTGGTACCTATTTCTGAGTTATAGTCGACTTGAGTAGTAAGATTGTTTTGCACTGTACCTAATAGAATATCTGAAGTATATTTATTCCAATGGATATCGAGTTCTAACGCCGGCGAATGTTCGGCTTTTGTATTAATTGTCAACTGTTCACCTAACCTTTGTGTGGAAAAACGTCCAATGCCCTTACGCCCTGCTTTCGGCCTCATAAATTTTTCTGATACCGAGTTATGGATTTTATCCGAGGTTGCTAAGCGCATAAAACCATCTATAAGCTGGCTTTTAGTCATCCCATTTCCATCATCCTTTATAATTAATTTTCCACCTGGTAGATGTGCATTTTCAAAATATAGATTTACGACGTTAGCGTCGGCATCATAAGCGTTTTTAATAAGCTCTGCTACTGCTGTTTCAGATTTCGCAACGAGCTCGAGGCCTAAGCGGTTTATAATCCCTGCATCTACTGTAAAGGCAATTTTTTCGGTGGTATCCATGAATTTGCGTTAAATTCTTTCTAAAGATGTAAGTCTAGGTTTTTTAAATTTCGGTTAATTTTATTTATATCATACATGTAAGCTTCCCTTTTTACTCCAGAATTTACTTAAATTTAAACATTAAGTCGGATTTTAATTCTAAAGGAAACTGCTACGTCTAAATTCTTCGCCGGTTAGTTTCAAATATAAGCTTTCGTGATAAGTTTTAATAGGATAACGCAAAGTGAAAGAAAATTTTTCGGCGCTTGGATGACAAGCTATTTTTGCATTGCTCAATAAAATCCGCACAGGTTTATAATGATAGGGACAGAGTAAATTAAAAATATAAAATAGTAAAATGTGGCTTGGACACTGCAAAACACTGTAGGTACACACTCCCCCTTCATCTTACCCCCACCATCCCCCAAAAACTTTCCTATCTTTACACTCCTAAACCCCAAACAACCAGTCAAATGCCTATAAAAAGAACCCATTATCAAAAAACGGAAAGAACCCTAAGGTTATACTTGTCTAGCTTTATTACCATGATTACTGGTGAAAGAACCATTTACAGTTGGCGGTATATCGGGCTTGTATTCTTAATTCTTTTTGTTTTAATCTATTTAGCGCAGTTTGCGGTTTGATACTGCTAAGGGAAAAAATTTTATTGGACTTGTTTTCACAGGTTCTAATGCCATATTCAGTCAAATTCAGAACCGAAATTAATCTTTAACAAGGGGTGTTCGCGGAAAAAAATCCTTTGGACTACAATCAAAATCTTCTGCTAGTTTATTTAACTGATCGTATGAATACATACTCGCCGATTTCGAACTTTCAATTTGGCCGATATAGCCATCGGATACATCCAAAATCATTGCGACGTATGTCTGAGACTTGTTTAGCTCTTTTCTAATCTTTCTTACATTGTTGACTATTTCCAGTTCAAACTTTGATTTCAGCGCCATTCTTGAAAGGAGCTGAAAAAAAATAAATACCATTCTTAGTTATAACTAAGAAAATATTTATATTTGAATTATATGTGTCTGCGATAAAAAGCAGATTTTAAAGGTGTTAACAAGAGTCTCGGCTACCAAATTCTGACATAAATAGCCAACGGGACAATAGACTAATGCCTATAGTGATATTTGCTTACTTTTGTAAGTACTATAGCACTATGGGCTCTATTGTAATTCCGTTGGCAAGGTCGTCAGAAGCCTGGTAGTTCGGTTGATAGAGCCCGCTATAGTTCTACTCTCCTAAAGGACTCGTTACTTTATTAGAATAGAGAGTATGGGTAAAGCCACCGTACAACAGTTATCAGTTCCACCCGCAAAAGCCTTTTGTTTTTACAGAAAGAGGGCAGGGCTTTTTCCAAAGAACGGTGGGCGTGTGTCTCCAAAGATTTTATTCAAGAACATCATCAAATCTCCGGTATAGGGTGCGCGGCAACCGCCGGTATCAGTAATAGTGTTAACAATTCCCGGCGGTTGTTCTTTCCTTAGCGTTACGCCACTATTCAGTGAGCGCGAAAGCTAATAAATCTTAAATCCCACCAATCCCATGAAGCAAAAAAGACCTGCTATAGCCACTGCTTTGGCTTTTTTTAGGCGTTGGCACAAAAAATATGAAGCCCATAAGCACCGCCGGGACCTCGCGCAAAGGCGCTTGTTGCGCTGGCGTTACCTCCGCGGTCTGCGCCTTGGACTGCAACGCTACTACCTTTTTTTCCCACTACATAAAATGGAAAAACAATTAAAAAAAGAACGAAGGCAGTTAAATGAAACAATGGGCCGGTACAATTTCCAATACAAACAAAAAAACACCAGACAACATGAGCCCAACTGATCAACCTCACCAATCAAATCCACATAATACTATGACCGCAATATCAAAAAACGTTCAGTTCATAAATAAAGAGGAACTCCAAATAAAAGACCGTACCCCTCAGCGCACGCCCCCTCCGTTCCCTGCCAATTCCGCCTTGGCGGTTGCGTTAGCATTTAAGAACTTCTTGCACTGCCCTTGTAGCAACCGGCGCAGCGGAGAGTTTTTGGATACTTTTTGCGGAAAAAAGTATCTAGGCCTACGCGGCTATGAGCGGAAAAATAAAAATGAGAGCCAAACATACCGTAAAGTGGCTATCGTTATAATATTAAATGTTTTTATCACGTTATCCGCTTTCAGCCAAACAGCAATAAACCTAAACGACACCGTTCCAAACATCCCCTTTCACCACCTGCTAAACTATTCCGATAGCAACGCCAAGCTCAACGACTTCCGCGGTAAAATGGTGATACTCGATTTTTGGGCCACTTGGTGCAAATCCTGTCTCAACCACTTGCCCGACGCAGAGCAGCTCCAAAAAACCTTTGGCAATAAAATCCAGTTCATCTTGGTCAACAGCTATTCCGTCCGCGAAACGCCCGAACATGTAGGCGCTTTTCTTAAGAATTGGGAAAAAAGCCATATCAAGCTGAGTGTTCCAATCGCTCGAGGGGACACCGTCACCAGAAAAATATTCCCTAGGATGTTTCTGCCACATTACGTTTGGATAGATCAGAACGGCATCTACCGCGCCGCCACATCGCATCATGAAGTTACCGAAGAGAATGTCCGCAATGCCATTGAAGGAAACTATCCCACGATATTTAAAAAACAATAAACCCTAACCACCTAACAAACCAAAAAACGAACACCTAACAAACTAACCATCGAACCACCTAACAAACTAATCCTCGATATGAAAAAAAACTTATCAATTTTAATCTTACTTCTCGGGAGTGTCGCCGGACAACAGCTTCGGGCGCAGCAGACGCTCAGCGGTGTACTCAGTGATGCCGGTACCGGCCAGCCCGTTGCCGGAGCATATCTCACCGCCGTCAACAACAAGAGCCGGGCAATTACCAATGCCAAAGGCGAATTTTCGTTAGCACTACGTTTACTGCCCGATACCGTCAAGGTGCTGGCGCTGGGCTACAAAGGGCAAACCCATGTTGTCAAAAACACCAATCAATTACGCATTTCGCTACAACCGGACGAAATGCTCTTGCAGGAAGTAGTTATCAGCACCGGCTATCAGCAGTTAAAGCCCAGCGAACAAAACGGGGCGATAACAAGCATCAGCAAACAGCAACTCGGCCAACAGACCTCAACCAACATCCTGCAAAGATTAGAAAGCATCAGCCCCGGCCTCACAGTCGCTCGCAACAAGGCAGAAAACCCCCAGAATAATACCGGCATACGCATCCGGGGTTTAGGGACCATCAACGGTTCTTTAGACCCCTTGATTGTAGTCGACGGTTTTATTTATGAGGGAAATATTGATAACATTAACCCCAACGATGTGGAGTCCGTAAACATTCTAAAAGATGCTTCCGCCAGCAGCATTTGGGGCGCTAGGGCAGGCAACGGCGTAATTGTAATTACTACACGCAAAGGTACTTACCGCCAGCCGCTCCGCATGGGCTTTAATACCAATGTCACCACCTCGGGTAAACCCAACCTTATGGAACTGCCGGACATGGGCACAGCATCTTTTATTGATTTCGAAAAGCAGCTTTTTGAAAGCGGCTACTTCAACAGCCAGATCACCGGAAGCCCATACCTTGCGCTCACCCCTGCGGTTAAAGTTTTTTATCAGCGACAGCAGAACCAAATTACCGCAGCCGATTCCGCAAAGCTCATCAACCTTTATCTAAATTCAGACCGCAGGAGCCAGGCGTTATCCCATTATTATAGCCCCGCGCTTACCGTACAGAACAATTTTAGCCTCAGCGGCGGAAGCGAACAGACAAAATATCTTTTCTCTGCCGCCTACGACCAAACCCGTGGCAACCTCTATGAACAGAACAGCCGCATCAGCCTGCGCAGCGATCTTGCTTTCCGTCTGTTTCCTAAGCTGGAGCTAAATACCGGAGTGATTTTTACCGGTGCCAATTCGCAGTCAGGCCGGGACACTTATACCGCAACACGCTATGGCTCGCGCCTCACGGCTTATCTTCCCATATTTGACGCCCAAGGCAATGAGCTTCCGGCAGAATCGGAATACAGCAGGGCATACCTAAATGCTAACGCAGACCCGCGGCTGCTGGACTGGGCTTATTATCCCTTGCAAGATTACAAACACCGCGATCTTAGCACAAAAAGGCAGGAGCTTTACGCCACAGCAGCTTTAGCTTACCGTCCTTTAAACTGGCTAAAAGCAACCCTTTCCATGCAGTACCAAAACCAGCAGAGTAAAAACGAAAATGCTTTTGATGCAGAAAGCTACTACGCCCGTAGCCTAGTTAATTCCTACACACAGGTAAGTGCAGGCAATATCTCCTACGTGATACCGCCCGGAGGCGTGCTAAACCTCAATAATAGCGAGGTGAATTCTTATACTGGCCGTTTTCAATTAGATGGCAATTGGCAGAAAAACGACCATGAGCTGAGCGGGATTGCCGGTGCCGAATTAAGGCAGGCACAAGCAGAGGGCAGCGGGCAATATTACTACGGCTATCAGTCGGATCCGCTTAACTATACCGCTGTCGATTATGTCAACACCTATCCGCATTACCTTAACGGAAATGATGGTAATCCCACTGCTGCGCCAAGGCTGTCCAGCACAGTCAACCGTTTTGTGTCGCTCTATGCAAATGCGGCATATAGTTACCGCAAAACTTATACGTTCAATGCCAGCATCCGCCGTGATGCTTCTAATACTTTCGGCCTAAGCACAAATGACCGCTGGACGCCTTTATGGTCTGCCGGGGCAGGCTACACCATCAGCAACGCCAGCTTTTTTAAAGTAAAGGCCATAGATTTTCTAAAGCTGAGCATCACCGCGGGCTACAGCGGAAATGTGGATTTAAGCCGAACTGCCTTAGCGGTAGCAAATGCCGGCACATATAGCGTCAGTGGCCTGCCCTTCATCCGCGTGACACAGATCAACAACCCCGAACTGCGATGGGAGAAAATCAGACAGATCAATTACTCCTTAGATTTTGCAGTATTAAACCGCAGGCTAAGCGGTAATATTAGTTACTATGTTAAAACAGGCAAAGACCTGTACGGCGAAACGCAATACGATTATACCGCATGGGGTCGTTCCGCAGAAATTACCACAAACATAGCTTCCATGCAGGGCAGGGGCTGGGACATCAGCCTGCAGTCCAACAACCTAACAGGCAAGCTCTCATGGCAAACCCAGCTTCTGCTCAATTACAACACCAATAAAGTAACGGATTATTTTTCCCCGGCAGCTTCGCGTTATTCCAGCCTCCTGTCTTCCGGTACCTCTATTTATCCGGTAGTCGGCTATCCACTCTACGCGGTGGGGGCGTACCGCTATGCGGGGCTTAACAGCCAAGGACAAGCCCAGGGCTTCCTCAACGGTCAGCCCAGTACAGATTATGACCAGCTTTACAATACATTGGACACCGAAGGGCTAAAAAGCAATATCATCCGCTATTTCGGTTCTGCCGAACCTTTATATAATGGATCTCTAATCAATACTTTCGGCTATAAAAATTTAAGCCTGTCATTCAATATCGGTTACCGCTTCAATTATTACCTGCAAAAGAATACCGTCAACTACCAAAGCTTGGTAAGCTTAGGCATAGGGCACAGCGATTATGACCGGAGATGGCAGAAGCCGGGAGACGAAAACTTTACCGACATCCCTGCGCTAACATTTCCCCTCAGCTCCCAATCCAACGCATTTTACGCGACCTCCGAAAGAACGATTATACGTGGCGACCATATCCGCCTCAATTATATCAATCTCGATTATAGGGTTAAAATCGCCCAAGGCAACAAGCTCATAAAAGGCTTAAACATTTATGCCAATGCTTCACAGCTTGGCGTATTATGGCACCAAAATAAAGAAGGTATCGACCCCGATTATATCAACAGTCTCTCACCTCGCACAAGCTATACCTTAGGTGTGCGAACTCAATTCTAAAAAATATGAAAACAATATTCACATACGCTTTAATCTCAATTGCAATGCTCCTTGCGTCTTGCGAGAAATTCCTGGACGAGAAACCGGACAAAACATTGGTTAGCCCTCAAACGCTTGCAGACCTGCAAGGCCTGCTGGACGATGCCACCGTAATGAACCTAAAGGCAAGTCCCGAATATATGCAAGGTGCCTGTGATGATTTTTTTATTCCTGATGATAAATTAGCCACCCGTCCCGAACTATTTGTAGAAGCTTACAAATGGGAAAAAGTAAGGCTCATTTACCCAAACGACTGGTCGGCCGGCTACGCCGCCGTGTACAATGCCAATCTAGCTTTGGAGACGCTTCCAAAGATAGAGCGCACCAACGCCAATGGAATAGCCTATGATAATGTAAAAGGCGCTGCGCTTTTTTACCGTTCCTATTATTTTACCGGACTGTTATTTAATTACGCTTTGGCTTATGATGAAGCAACGGCCGCAACCGACAAAGGGATTGTATTGCGCCTGAATGCCGATTTCAACACACCCTCTAAGCGGAGTACGGTCGCTGAGTCCTATGTGCAGATCATTAGTGACTTAAAAACTGCCATACCTTTATTGCCCCCAACTCCTGTGTTTAAGACGCAGCCCTCAAAACCTGCGGCTTATGCACTGTTAAGCAGAATTTACTTAAGTATGCGCAAATATCAAGAAGCAGGCATTTACGCCGACTCCTGTCTGCAGCTTAATGCTAACCTAATGAACTTCAACGGTGACGACGACATGAAGGCCATCACCACAGCAGCACCTTTTAAGGCATACAACAAAGAAACTTTGTTTTATTCCGAAATGGCCAGTTACCTCAACCTGCAAGCCACGTCCCGCGCATGTATCGATACATTGTTGTACCCAACTTACCGGACCAACGACTTACGCAAAACGGCATTTTTTAAGGCCGTAGCACCCTATGTGGCTTTCAAAGGAAATTACACTGGTAGCGCCACCATCTATTTTTCAGGCCTAGCAACAGATGAAATGTATCTCAACAAGGCAGAAGCTTTGGTAAGGGTTAATAAAAAAGATGATGCACTTTTACTCTTAAACCAACTGCTCAAAACTCGCTGGAAAAGTTCTGTTACTTATGTTCCCCTGCAAGCAAGTACAGATGCCGAAGCTCTAGCCCTGATTTTATTAGAACGCCGAAAAGAATTACTCTACCGAGGCTTGCGCTGGATGGATATCAAAAGATTGAACAAAGAGGGAGCAAATATCACTTTGCAAAGACAAATCTTCGGGCAGCTCTATAGCTTACCTGCAAATAGTCCAAAGTACGCGCTACCGATACCTGATGATATCATTGAAATGACCGGCATCGCGCAAAATGATTGGTGAGTAATAGTCTGTGCCTAAACGCTTCCTAAAGTTTAAAGTATAGTTATGTATTGACCATTATATTAGGGGGGCGAACGCTCTTAGCCTAGTTTTATCTTAGGGCTTGCTTGCGCGGTCTGGCAATGTATAACTGGAGAGCGTTGGCCTTGATGTCATAATAGGTTTACTGGTTATCAGGCTTGATCAAATAATACTCCTTGATTGCTTCCAAAAACTTCGTCCATTTCAGATGTATATGTAATACTTTTAACTTCTTCAATCTTTTTTATCAGATTAAATGTTCTTGAATGTGCTTTTGCTAAAATTATATTATAACGGCATGGAATAATATTCACACTTCCTTCTGTAAAGGTCTCATTTGCATCTGGCTCTATTTCTGAACCAAGAACATAGGCAACAATTGGAGTATTTAAGCTTACCTTTTTTGACTTTCTTAATTCTCTAGCATATAGTAATGCTTGGTCTTTTTGTTTTGTATCAATTGGAATACCCACTCTTTTTAATTCGACAATAATTATTTTACTGAAATCATTTGGTTCGTGCTTCTCATTGAAACTTTCACAAGAGTAAACACCGATAGACGAGTTTGATAGAATTACAAAATCAGGACGTTTTCTTTCGTTGGCCAATGCTGTATCATTAAGTAGATTTTTAATGACTGTTGCTAAAGAACGATTAGATATAAATGATATCGATTCAAATTCAGGACCGAATATCCAAAGTCCATGTTCAAATAAAGGCTGTAAATCATGCAATTCATCCGCTTTAGGATCTTCTAATAGCTTTTCAAGTTTTGATACTAACTCTAAACGCCACCTTAACTCACTCAAAACTTTTTTAGCATCATCTATTGTCCATTCTTCTAAAATTTGATTAAGTGAATCTATTTCATCAGGATGAAATGAAGCAATCTTTTCAAGTAGGGCATAGCCTGACCTAGATTTTTCCATTTTTGCTAAAACTTCAACAGTCGTTTCTAATTCTTGAACACCAATTGTTGGGCATTTGGATTGAACTTCTTCTAAAAAATTTACAATGTTTTCTTTTGCTTCAGATGGTAAAGAAGCTAACTGCATTCTATTTGATTCATAAACTTGTAATCTTCTTTCTTTTCGAGTTTCATACAACAAGTTCCTTAAATCGTCTCTTACAAATTCGTAAACCGCATTTTGTAGCTTAATTACTTCATCGGTTATATAAAAACCTGACCAATCCTTCTTCAAATTTCTTTGGTCAATGATGTCTGCATTTGCGATATATAAAAGTCGTTTAGCAATTGGGTGGCGACCATCAATAATTTGAGTGTCAAATGTTCCCCAATTTGGTACGCCAACTAATCTTCTATTATACCACCATGCAATGCCATTTTGTTTGGTATTTTTCCCTTTTTCACCAAAAATTCTTTTAATATTTATTTTACTTCCGTTAAAATCGATACTAAAGTCTTCGGTTAAATGCGACAAATCTGTCATAGCAACTGAATGCTTATTAACATAAACATTAAATTGTGGGTCAGATATAAATCTTGAACCAATAAGTTCAATGAGTTTAGTGGTATCAATTAAGGTTACTTCATCAGAATCGATTAAAGTGGAAATTTCAGTTCCGTGTTCGGACTTTGAAATTGGTTTTGATTCAATCAAATTTACATCATATGGTTTTTCACCTGAGATAGATTTTACAACTCTGATATGTGTGAATTCTCCATCTTTATAAGTTTTAAGTTCATATTCGTTATTGAAACAAAACATAGCGTGACGACCTACCCCATTTCTTCCAAATACTTTTCGATTTCCATGAGGAACATTTTTAGGAAACTTAGCATCTTTACCGCCTTGCTCAACAATACGATTATAGTTAAACTTTCCCCAACGATATAACAGTTCATTTTTTGTCATTCCAATTCCATTGTCAGAAATTGATAGTTTGCCCCCAGTTTCTGGCCAACTGATTTTTACATCTGTAGAACCAGCATCCCAACAGTTTGCAACAAGTTCAATGATTGCATAATTTTGGTCTGTTACTATTTGTCCTGCATGATGCTTTAAAAAGTCATCTCCAAAGGAAAATTTAAATTGGTTTTCAGGGATTTTGTTTTTGGCCATTCGGTTTAGTTTTTTCAATGATTTTTATTTCGTATTCTGTCAACTCGTAAAGTTGATAGAACAATTGATTTATGTTGTGTTCAATTTCTTCAATTTGTTGTGTTTCATTTTTGCTATACGCTTCAATCACTTTTCTAACTTCTGAAACAATTTTTTCTTGCTCTTTCTGGGTTGCTTTCTTGATGTAAGTATTTAAGAGATTTGGCGAAGAGTATAAAAGATAGCCACCTGACATTTTTAACCCATCAAAAAAGCATTCAAATAAATATTGAAAAAGTCTAGAGTTTACCCAGCCTAAAATAAATTCTGGAAAATATTCATCAGTAAAAGAATGAATACAATTGGTGTTTACGGAAGCATATTCTCCTTTCTCATCATAAAATGCTTCGGGTGAAACAGCAATTTTTGCAAAAATGATTTTTGGTCTTGAATATAAATCGAAACGGTTTTTTCCTAAAACCACTGCTGATTTTGGTAAGTATGGCGTTAAATACTTTTTCTTCTTATCTACAAGGTGAGATAGCCCCCAAGTATTAGAGAATTTATCAATAGTTCCTGTATTTATCAGTTTAAAACCTTCACTTTCGTTTATGTGTGCGTTAAAGTCATCAGCTTCTTTTGCTGTTGAAGTAGCGTTAATTATACCGCACTTGCCAAGAGGTACGGATTGAGAAATGATTTTACTTACAATCTCATATTTTTCACTTAACACAAAGCCAAGTATAAAGTCATTAAGAGAAAATAAATCTTCAGTTCTGTAAGTTCTGTATTTGATTGGCTGATGCTCATCGACAAAGGTGAATGATTTGAGATTATGATGGTTTGGCGATTTTTTAAACAACGTTGTAATTGGATATGTAGATGCTTCTTTAAAAACCTTTACGTTAGAATAATCACCGATATTTAAGATGCTTGTTTTGTTCAGCAAAAATTCTCTTAATGCAAAACCATAACTGGCAGATAAAAACCTGTTTGGAGTGATGTAGTTTAGAAAACTGTTATCTCTTAGAATAAGGTAACCAAGTTCAAAAAAGTATATGTATAAATCTACAGATCCCTTTGCAGTCGAATAGGTGTTTTTATAGAAATTGTATTCGTTTTTTTCTAAACTCTTTTTCAACTCAATTGCATTGACATAAGGCGGATTCCCAATCACCACATCAAAGCCCACAAAATCGCCATCATTATTAAGTACTTCGGGAAACTCAAAACGCCATTCAAAAGCGTTTTCAAAAATCTTATTAGATTCTATGTTGTCTCGTTGCTCTTCCAGCTTTCTAAATTTCGCAACTGCTTTTTTATGATCATCGATTAATTTTTTGTCAAGCTTTTCTCCAAATGCTTTAAGGTTGAAAATTTTAGTAGCCAATTTTTCCGCTTTACCTCTTGCACCTCTGATTGTCCTTTTGAAAGGGGTATCAATCTCACTCCTAAAATCCGATTTAATATCGGAAATCAATCGTTCCATTTCGCGCTTATGTTCCTTGCTTTTTGCATTACGGTAAGTCTCTACGGCTGTTCGGTAATCGTCTATCGTCCACTTGCTTTTCTTCAAGGCTTGTTTCAAGTCGGCATCAATTGCAAAGCGGCTCATCAGAGAGTTTCCGCATTTTATGTTGATGTCGATATTTGGCAGGGTTTCAAGTTCAGTAGCATTCTTGTAATAGGCATTTTTCAAAAGTTCAATCCACAAACGCAAGCGACAAATTTTAACAGAATTAGAATTGATATCCACACCGAAAAGGCAGTTTTCAATAATGGTTTGTTTTTCGTGGAAAAGTGTTTCTTGTATTCGCTGACTTTCTTTATTGCCTGGGTTGTATTCAAAAAGTTTACTTTCTTCGTCTGTTACCACTAGTTCATCATTTACCACTTCCACCTGATATTCTTTCAGGCGTTTTCCGTCACGGTCTTGCAGAATTTTTAAGTCGTTTTTTACGGCAATTATTTCATTGAGTGCAGAAACTAAAAAGTGTCCCGAACCAACGGCAGGGTCGCAAATTTTGATACTGTTTACAATTTGGTTGGCTTCCTTGCGGTCTTCAATATTGTCGTAAAGTTCTTCAAGCGTTGTGCAATTCCATTTTTTGGTTTCGTTAAATTTCTGCACAACGGCTTTGCGAATGGTTTCACGGCACATATACATTGTGATGAAACCGGGAGTGAAAAACGAACCGTCTTTGTAGCCGTTTATTTTCTCAAAAATTAATCCGAGAACAGAAGCATTAATCAGCGTTTTGTTGTTTTCCTGAATTTCTTCACCGCCTTCTGCTCCAAAGTCGTAAGCATCTAAAAACTCAAACAAATATTGAAGCGTGGAAATATTGCCTGTCCGTTTTTTGCCTTGCTGGTCTTTAAGCACGGTTTGCGAAAAAATCGGAATGGTTTTGTCGTCTTTTAGATTGCTGATAGTTAACGTAACTTGTTCAATATCGGTTGGCTCGAAAAGCGATGAATTGAGATAAGGCGTTTTTTCAAACGCCTTTTTTACATCTTCGTTTCGCTCGTCATACTTGCGTGCCAACACCTGAAAAAACAAGCTGTTCAGGTCATCATAGTTCTTGATTTTGTCAAGGCTAAGAAACGAATAGGATTTGTTGCCTTTGTGATAGGTAATGAGTTGGGCTTCCAGCAACTTCAAGAACAAAATCCGGTTTATCCAGGTAATCGAAAGTTCAAGAGCAAGATTAAACAGTCGTTCCTGTTGTGTGTTGCCGAATTGGTTTGGTTTTTCAAATCGGCTCAATTTGTCTAAGCTGTCAAGCTGAATAATCGCATCTTCAAGGATTGTTCCCGTGTGTCGTTCTCCTGCTTTGTTTCGGTCAATCAGTTTTTTGCTTCCTTCTTTGGTTTCGGTTAAGCCGATAATGTGCAACAATTCGCTATAGAAGCGTTTGTCAAGGCTATTGCTGTCGTTTGTGAAGGGAAGTTTTAAAAGATGCTCCGGCGACAACAATTTAAATAAAGCAATCAGAGAATTGTCGTCCGCTTTGTCGGTATTGCGTAACGGTTTTTGAAAATCCTGAATATTGAAATAAGTAAATTCAATTTCAGAAGTAATGCTGCTAATGAACGGCTCGGCAATTTGTTTGTAGAAAAAATCTGTTTTGGTGTCTGACAATCGTCCGCTTTCAAAGTCGTTGAATTGCTTTACAAGATTTTTGTTTTGAGCAAAAAGTCTGTCGAACAGGGTGGCATCAAAAATGAACCATTCGTTTATGTTGGTCGCAACTAAATGTTTTACTTCAAGGTTTTTGTGTGTAATTCTTTCTCGTAAGTAATACAATACCAATTCCTGAAATGCTTTCGTATTTAATTTATTGGTAGAGATCATCTCGGCCTTGTTGGTCGGCTTTTTAGCTTCAAGAATTACACCGACTGACGAGCTTGCATTTTGTCCGTTATGAATAACAAGATCGTTTCGACCTTTTGTATTTATGAAATGGTTTGGGTCGTAATAGGTTCTCTTTAAAAAGTCTATGACAAGATTTTTATGAAACTCTTCGCTTTCGGTGTCGTTTGTCCTGTCGAGTAAAGCAATTAGATTAGTCTTGAAACCTTCAATTTCAGTCCTGTTAGGTTTCACTTTTAAAAAGGCTTTGTTCAATGCCCTTCTTGGTTTCAATTCGTTTAAAATCATCTACAATTCATATTTCAACTTCGTTCGGTTAAGATAAGTTATTAATGCGAAAGTTAAACGGAGGCGGGATATAAAGTTAGTGCATCTTATCACGAACTATTACTGTTTTTTCCAATTTTCATTACTAGCCTTAAAGATTATGTAAGCTAAATTATTATTGGGTCTGTAATTGAAACTTATGTTAAACTCCAGATAAGTTCAGAATTACAGCCAATGTTCTACTCGTTTGACACTGTATTATTTTATTAAGTAGGATAAATATTTTGTAAAGTTTTTTAATAAGTATAATTTTAGTTGTTACGCTACAATAGTATAGCAAAGCTTAACTAAAACATATGAAACAACTTTTACTTTTTATCATTATAGGTACTTTAATTTATGGTTGCCAAAGCAAGCAAGAACGGGATATCGAAAAGATGAATTCTCAAGTGAAAAAAGAAATTCAGGATCGTGCTTTCAAAATGAATGCTACCGTAGAGTTTCTGGATTTTAAGTTTGTTAAATGCGACACTATAGATGAAAATGATTTGTTGGAGAGTAAGGCAAGCCGATTTCAAGAGAAAGCCATTTCTTTCTACAAGCAGGGAAGCAACGAACTTGACTTTGCGAATTTAAGCCAACGAAAAATGTTGCAGTATAGGGATTTAGGATGGAGCTCCCTTTATTATTCAGAAAAGCAAGATTTTAATGACTATATGAAAAAAGCTCAAGAAGCGAAAGATTCTGCAGACTTTTATCAAACGAAGGACAGCTTGATTCAGCTTAAAATAAAAGCCAACCATAATCCAAAAAACATATTCGAAACATCATTTTTTGTAAAGGCTCGGCTACATACCAAGCAAAATACAGAAAACTTATTAGATACCCTTTACTTTCACTTTGATGAAAATCACAAAATATTAAGAGCCGAATAACTTTGGCCACTCAAAACCTTTAATGTTTGTGTTTTATCCACAAATTTTAATGTTTAGCATTCCATTTAAAAGATTTGGGCGGTTAGAGGATTTACCATATAATTACGTGTATTAGGTACTCAATTTCTTATACGGTTAGCACCTATTGTGAAATTCATATTAGTCATTCTTGATAAGCTCATAGGCTTAGTTATAAATTTACAATAGAAAACAAAGATATTGAAGTCAATTTTACCGGCGAAGAATACGCGGTAAATATTGGCGGAGAATTTTGGGCAAATATTTATGCCCGTATAGACGACCACTGTAATGTAGTGTGGATAAGCAATGTTCCGGTAGAAGCAACCCTTTTAAGGCAAATCGGGTGCGAAATTGAGCGTTGCGATATGTAATTAAATCTTGAGCTTTTCGATATTATTAAAAAAAGATAGTCCAGACTTAAACACGCTGGACTACCTCTAAATAGGAAAAAGCAAATCTTAATATTCCGTATTACTAATTACCGCTTGTTCATCCGCGGTTGATTCTACAAAGTGCGTGCTGGTAGCACTGTTCAATTGCGCTTGGATATTTAAGCTGCTTTTCAGTGTAGCGGTCGGCGAACTAGGGTTATTCACAAAGCTCTGGTCAACTGCAATGCGGCAGGCTTTCTCGTCATCCTGCGAGCAAGCTTCGCCTTCCGGCGCCAATTGCCACTTACTCTCATCTTCCACATTTGCTTCGCTGTAATTTGGCCCTGCGTATTCAAAAATAAGCATATCCAACTTAGCAGAATCTGCAGATTTAAACGCGGTACTGGCAAAGGCAAGTACCAATCCGATCAATAAGGCAGCCATTCCTGCCATTCCTGATTTTTTCATAACATCGATTTTTTAAATGAAGCTACTTTGTAGGCAGTAGCTTTAGCCTTTTTTAGCCAATGTTTTTAAACCTGGGCAGACAACATGGCAAAGATTGATGGGCTTTCTGCATCACCCCTTTGGCGTTCCTTTGATGATAACTATTCCTCCCTTTTTAAATGAAAAACTAAACCTGCCACATTTAAAGCAAGCAACAGCAGGTTCACAATTAAATGCTGTGTCCAGTTCAGCGAGGCAATGAGTCCTCCACATGAACAGGGTACACGTTCGAAAGCTTTAACTTTGATAAAAATGATATACAGACTAAAAACAGTCAGCAAACCCAACGAAAGCCGATAGCCCCATCTTCTACTAACAGGTATAATCAACAGCATCGCGGTGATATACTCCGCAAGCGGAAGCTGGATCAACAGGATTTCCGCCATCCAATGTGGAATCGGCTGTAAGTACAGGCTTTGCAGGCTTCCATTTAAATCCATAAGCTTACTCGATGCGCTGTACACCCATATCAAAATAAGTGGGCAATAGCTATATTTCAGCAAACGGATAATGGATAAGTGCTTTTTCATTCTTAAACTGCTATTCGCGTTAACTCGAATTTGGTCATGACTACGGTTAATTAATTAGTGTAGATAAGAGATACTGATGTTCAACGAATCCCTTTTACTCAATTGGTTATTGATGATAACCGCCTCCGATTTCTTGCTCAAGTCCAGCAATTTCCCGTCATCATTGACTGCCGTCGGTCTGGCTACGGCGCTATTAACCTGGTTAAAGTTCACGGGTATCCGCCCCGCCAATGAGCTATGTAACATCTCGGCAATATATTGGCATATGCCGGTGCTCATGTTGTCTAAATAAGCTTCTTGTGTACCGCTTAATAAAAAGTGCTCCTTCATCCAATTAACTAAGTCTGCTAAGCCCTCAAGTTCTGCCAACAGCTCGTCCTCATCTAGTGCATATAAAGCGTTTACAAAAGTTTGTACACCCATTGGTGTAAATGGTAATTTTTCCATGTCGATAATTTTAATTTAAAAGGTTTAAAGATTTTTGGGGCGCCCTAATGAGAGCTAAGGTAGAATACGCTACGGCAGAAAACGGCATAGATTAGCAGTGTTATGCGCGGTTGGTAGTAAAATTCTGCGCAGTTGGTATTTCTCTTAGAGATATTTTCTTTAACTTGAGCTTATCTATCAACCTAAATCATACGGCTATGAATTAAACTGCTTTGTACTTTTTGTGCTTTAAAAATTAATTCCACCTTTTTAGCCTCTTTTACTGAGAGGGGCATGCTGCGCATCTACCTATTTTCCAGTGTATATTTTCTTTAAAAAACCGCAAACAAAAAATGAAGAGAAAAACAGTACAGGCGGAGAAAGACAGTTATCCGTCCCGTCCATACCGTTGGTTAATGGCAGTCTCGACTGCACATTTCATTGTTACGTATAACCAGGATAAGAACACCTTGCTAATTATGACGCAGCTGAACTACTGGTTGGCGATGGCAGTAAGCATTGTCGTGGCTATTCTTATGATCAATGCTGTTACCTTAACATCCAAGGAACTGGATAAGCTTTACAACTGGGAAGTGTTTCCGCTAAAAAGAATTGTGTTGCAAATGCTGTTCGGGCTTCTGTTGCCGCTTATCATAGACGTTCTGTTAATTTGGGCCTTCTTTGCTTTTTTCGGACATGATTTCTGGAGCAGCCGCTTTATGAAACAGGAGCTTAAATTGATACTGGTGCTTTTGATAGCGCTCAATATGCTGTATTTTGCCATTTACTATAAGTCTGCACTAAACCGGCACAAACAAGAGGCGGCAGTAAAAATTCCGGCTTCGCTGGGCAAAAAGAAATTGGCTATAGCGCCCGAAGAAATTGCATATGCCTACCGACAAGATCATTATGGGTACATCATATGCAAAAGCGGACACAGCTTTCACACAGACTGCAGTATCGAAAAATTAAAAACGTTGCTTCCAGCAACTAAATTTATCCAAACAAGGCGGCATATGATTGTTTCTCTGGATGCAATTCAGTCCTATGAACCTTACGGGAACGGCCAAGGGAAAATCTTTATGAGATGTGCGACCGACAACGGATTTAACGAAATCATTACGCGCGAATTTTTTCCGGCCTTTAAACAAAGGATGCTAGCGCTTTTAGCTACAGTAGATTGAAAATTGAAAAGGAAAAAATAAAAATTCAAAAAGTAAAGCCCAATTGTTCCAAGCGGCCGGACGGCCTTCGGAGTTATGAGCTTGAAGCCCGGAAAATCTTTTACAGTAGAAAAATTCAAAATTAAAAAAGGTAACGCACTTAGTGTCCCGCGCGATAAGTCCGGCCTTCCGAATTTTGGCAGTGAAGCCCGGAAAATCTTTTGCAGAAACATTAAAGCTTGCACTGCCCCGAGCAAACCGCCGAAGTGGTGCAGAAACTTTGTTAACGCACTCCCGTTCCCACGGCTTCGGTTTGCGTTCAAAGATTTCCCGCAGGCGTAACAAACAAAATGAGGTCAGCCTTGATTTTTGGTCCTTTTTATCAAGAAAAAGGACTAGCCCTAGTGGCGATGAACGAAAAAAGCAGAATGCTATACCCAGCGGCAAGCAGCTAAAAACACGGCCTCGGTTTTGCGCTCAAAGATTTCCCGCAGGCGTAACAAACAAAATGAGGTCAGCCTTGACCTTTGGTCCTTTTGGTCAAGCCAAATGCGTAGCATTCTTGAGGGCAAAAAAAAGCAATAAAAACTACCGAAAACTGCGAAGCAATCTTGAATGCGTTAGAAAATGGATAATTAAGGAATGAAAAAAAGGACTAGCCCTACTGGCGATGAACGAATAGCAACACAAACTTTTACTGATATTAAACACAAAAAAAATAGAAAACCTTTTGCATTAATCAAAAAGAAAAATTTTATATTAGTACTTAGGTCATGGCTTATTGATAACATTGGAGGCGTTTCTTAACCACGAAAACCGCCCCGGATTACCTATCACTATGAACAAGACCTTAAAAAACAATTCAACCGGCTATATCCATAGCCCGGCTTTATCATTCAATATATTTCCGGTTTTCTTAAATCAACACTTTCTTTCACTTAACTGCTTTCGCCATGAATGACAAATTGATGCCCAAAATTTGCCAGATAGAGAAGGCGGTAAGCAATATCGAGAAACTGATGAATGTCTTGATTCGGGAAAGCATGACGGCGCGGACCGCCGAAGCACTGTCTGAACTCACCGTCGCCCTACAAAGACTGCCTAAGGAGACTAATGATGAAAATGAGGTATGGTTTGACTCTTATGATCTGATGAAGCATTACAAAATCAGCCGAACTACCTTATACCGTTGGCGAAAGAACAAACTTTTGACTCCATCGTATTTAGGGCAAAAGTACATGTTTAAGAAGTCGGACATCGAAAAGATATTGGCACAAGCACCAACATAAAATTCGGAGAAGTAAGTAGTGAATTCTTTTTGTCGAGTGTTAAGCCTGTTTTAAGTATTCCTTAAGTATTCTTTAAGTATTCCTTAAGCGGACGAGTAAAATGTAAAAGTGCAAAAAACAGTGGAATTGGTGTTTCAACGTCTACCAAATTGTTTCAACGTCTACCATTTTGTTTCACGCACCTTCCAACTATTGACAAGCTCATAGCCGATGCCGTAGGTTTGTACCGTCAAATATGAATTACCGGTAAAACATTGACAAACAAACAGATTGTTAAATTTTAAAAATTCAGAAAATGGCAAAATCAATCGGAAATGTAGTTACCACTGGATTCAGTGGGCTCATCGGAAAATTACTGGTCTTCAGACAGCGTGCTGGAAAAACCTTCGTGGGCGACAGGCCGGTAAAATCATCAAAAGCGCCGACCGACAAAATGCTGGAGGTCCGCGCAAAATTCAAAAAAGCAATCGTCTATGCTAAGGCGGTCATCCGCGTAGATGACGAGCTGAGCGCTGCCTATGCGGCGAAAGCTAACAAAGGGCAAAGTGGCTTTAACCTTGCCTTTGCAGACTACATGAAGGCACCTGTGTTTTTGGAAATGCCAGAGTTTCCAGAATATACCGGCAAAAAAGACGAAAGTCTGTCCGTCATGGTCACAGACGACTTCAAAGTCGCTTCCGTTCATTTCACAATCCAGGATGCAGGAGGTGCCGTGCTGGAAAGCGGCGAGGCAACCGGAATAGAAGACAGCCCATTATGGGTTTATCAAACTACCGCAGCCCATGCCAGTGTGTCCGGTGCAACAATCAAGATCGTGGCAAAAGATCTTCCCGGGAATGCCACGACAGAAGAAGTGACCTTGCTGTAACATCTCTGCTGTTATGACAAAAGTAATCATGAAAGGCCCCTTCGCGGGCCTTTCTAAAAAATCGGGTGAAATGGTGCTGTATGTACGCAACGGGAAGACATACTTACGCAAATTACCCGCTAAGCCTAATGGGCGCCAACCATCGGAAAAACAAAAACTGGTGCGGCAACGTTTCGGATTCGTACAGGATATGGTTAAAAGGAATGTAGAGCTGGCCCACTTGGGTTTTCGCGCTTACGCCGGTCGGGAATGTAAAATTTTTGCCAGTAGCCTCTTAGCGGTTTCAGCATTTAACGGCGAGCGTTTCGAGCCAAAAATGCCTGCGATAAAGTTCAGCTACGGCAAACTGAGACCGAGGTTTCACTTAAGGCTGGAAAATACCGACGGCCAGTTAAATGTGGGCTGGGGTGCTCCAGAAAAACAAAATGAACACCAATTGGTGGTCATACTTGCTGCACGCACCGGCGCTATTAATTGGGCAATATGTCCGTTAAGTAAAAAAGCTTGCCGGTTGCCTTTGCATAAAAATGCCGAAAACTATTTATACGCTTTTACCACAGATGCCGCAGCGAACGACAGCTCTAAAACAGTGTACTTTGGGCATATGAAGAAAGGAGGTTCGAAATGGATTTCGGATTAAAAGTGGTAAGGATAGCCAAAGGAGCCAACTCCACGCTCAGCCACCTCTATGCAAACGGTGTTTTTCTTAATTACTTATTGGAAGATAAGCTGTCCACAACTAAAACAGCCGGGCTAACCTGCATACCCGAGGGCGAGTATACGCTTATGCGCAATACCACAGCAGGGATGAACACCAGATACAGGGAGCGTTTTCCTAAGATGCACCGTGGCATGTTGCAGATCTGCGGGATTCCGGATTTTGATTTAGTATTCTTACATATCGGCAATACGCACCTGGACACGCATGGCTGCCCCTTAACCGGCACATACTGGCAAAAGCGGGGCGATGATTTCGAGGTCTGCCAGTCGGAAGCGGCATATCGCTATGTCTATCCGCTTTTGGACAAGCTTTTAGAGGCCGGCGAAATCAAACTAAAGGTCGAGAACAAAACCGCCGCACCATGGAACAGTTTGTTTTAGAAGGCCACATCGGCAGCCTTGTAGCTTCCTTTCTGCTGGGGCTAATCGCCTATTTCATCAAACAGCTGCATAAAGACTTTAAAAAAGTAGTGCAAGACCTAGATGAAATGCGGTCGGCAAATGCGATACGCTACGCAGAAACCCAAGCTGCGCACAAACTGCTGAACCAGCGGCTCGATTTCATGGAATGGCGCCTAGATATGATGGCGCCCTTGAGTAAATCTAATTTGACAACATTAAGCAAAAAGAAAAATGAAACAGATCAATAAAAAACTGGGCATCGTAGGGCGTCTAAAATCGCCCACCCCAAAATTCTTTAAAACCATCCGCAACATTGGGCTAGCACTGGGCGCCGTTGGCGCTACCTTGCTCACTGCCCCTGTGGCACTGCCCACAGGCCTGCTCACTGTTGCCGGTTACCTTGCAACCGCCGGTCTGGTAGCTTCTGCCATCAGCCAAAGCGTACAGGAACAGGAATAAGCTTACATAACATCGAAGAAAATCCGCAGGCTAAAATACTCTTGCGGATTTTTTATTGTCACTATTTTACGTAAAAAGGTGACAAAATAACTATAAAAACGTCTTAAATATCCGATTAGGCATCTCTCAAGTAAATGGCTCAAAGGGTTTTTGCGCTCAATCTTATTAAATTAATTTCCAGTAGATGCCCATATAGCGCTTTGTTTTTCTAGATGTACCAACAAAATATGGTAGACAGAAAAAGCATATTGCTTTAAATTAAATCCTGCACTGTTGCATTTTTTGCAACGGTTCAGGAAGTTAGGGGTGTTTTAATTCATTGCTGATATTTATTATATTACATTTTGCATGCTCATATTGTAGCTTGGGGTTGCCGAAGAATGTCGGGCAATTATGAATACCACCAACCTGTCAATCCCGCACAAATTGGCAAATGTCTTTTAAGTGGGCGTTCGTCTTTTTGATTGCCGATCACCAGCAACAATAACGCACAACTGATAATCTGTTAAAACAAAAAAGCCTGTAAATCTTTAATTTACAGGCTTTTAATCGTTTTTGACATTAGTCTTAGCGGAATGGACGGGACTCGAACCCGCGACCCCATGCGTGACAGGCATGTATTCTAACCAGCTGAACTACCACTCCGTTTTTAGCGTTGCCGCTTCTTTTTTCTTCTTCTCAGAACCCCTTACCTTGCGTTAGGGAGTGCAAATATAGACAAAAGATAAGAAGTCCAAAATTTATTTTAAAAAATTATTCCCCGCTCCCTTCTTTCAGTTTCTCCGCATTCTCCGCAAAGGCCAAAGCCTCTAAAATCTCCGTCAAATCGCCGTTCATCACCGCCGGAAGATTATACGTCGTTAGCCCAATCCTATGCTCCGTCACCCTCCCTTGCGGATAATTATAGGTCCTAATCTTGGCCGAGCGGTCCCCCGTAGATACCATCGTCTTCCGCTTGCTTGCTATCGCCTCATTATGTTTCGCCAGCTCCCGCTCATACAAACGGCTGCGCAGCATCTCCATCGCACGCTCCCGGTTTGCCAGTTGCGAGCGTTCTATCTGGCACACCACCACTATGCCCGTAGGCTTGTGCGTCAGCTGCACCTTCGTCTCCACCTTGTTCACGTTCTGGCCGCCCGCCCCGCCCGATCGCGACGTCTGCAGCTCTATATCTGCCGGGTTAATATACACGTCCACATCCTCCGCCTCTGGCAGTACCGCAACAGAAGCCGCCGAGGTATGCACACGCCCTTGCGTCTCTGTCTCCGGCACGCGCTGTACTCGGTGCACGCCCGATTCGTATTTCAGCACCCCATAAACATCCTCCCCGCTCACCTTAAAAATCACCTCTTTATAGCCTCCGTTGGTGCCCTCTGTCACCTCCAAAGTCTCGCAGCGCCAGCCCCTGGCTTCGCAGTAGCGCACATACATCCGGTACAAATCGCCGGCAAATATCGCCGCCTCATCACCCCCGGTACCGCCCCTAATCTCCACAATCGCATCTTTCTCGTCGCCCTCGTCCTTAGGCACCAGCATCAGCCTAATCTTCGCCTCCAGCTCCTCCTTCTGCGGCAGCAGCAAATCCAGCTCCTCCTTCGCCATCTCCCTAAATTCCGGGTCTTTCTCGTTCGCCAAAATCGCTTTGTTCGATTCAATATTGCTCACCACATCCCGGTATATATAGTACTGGTCCACAATCAGCCCCAAATCTTTATACTCCTTGCTCAGCTGGGCAAAACGCTTCATATCTTGCGTCACCTCCGGGCTGCTCAAAGAAATTTCTACATCGTCTCTGCGTTGTTTTATCGCTTCTAATTTATCTAGCATATGTTTTTTTTGAAAAATAGCGGCACTGCACATCAATTGCTGTAGCCCCGCTGTACGCTCATACGCCACAGGGCATTAGCCACCGGGCCGGTATCCGCTGCCATCGGGTTTAGCTAACCCGGGCCATCACCGCATACTCACTGTTTAAGCGCCCACAAAGTTATATCTTTTTCGTTTATTATTGCCAGCCTATTAAAGCTTAGCACGGCATCTTTAAAGCCTTCCCTAGGCAGGGCAAGCACTTTCTCTGTAAAATTAAAGTAGTTATAGCACAGCAAACGCCCATCCTTTACATAGTATATTTCGGGTTGCACCACCGTAAAAACCCTGTCCGGAAAAACCGCCGCCGTCTTCAGATAGTTTCCGTACTTGTCAAAAATGCGCACCCCTGCCAAAGTATCGTACACATATACCTGTTGCTCATCGCTCAGCATAAACACGCCATGCATATCAAAGCCGTTGCGCTGGTACAAATTGCCGCTCCGCAAATCTTCCACAAAATTAGTACTCAGCTTGCGCAGCTCCCGGTTCAGCTGCTCATATATCCAATAGCCATTGGTGTTGGCGCTGGCAACCAGCGTAACCTGCCAGTCCGGTTTCTCGTTAAAGCTGTATCGGCTAATCTCAGCCAAATTGCTGTTCAGCACCAGTACCTGTTGGTAAGCCGGGTAATACAGTAAAACGCGCAAGGGGTCGCTTACGTCCAGCGCCCCGGCCATGCCATACAGCTTATTGCTGTAGGTCCACAGCAGTTGCCCTTCCGCACCGTATTTATATAGCTCGCCCTGCACGTCAAGCACATATAAATTACCCAAATGGTCCAGGCGCGTAATCCGGGCCTCTTGCGCTATCGTCGCCAGCAAACGGAAATCCTGCGCAAAGCTCCCTTTGCCCCACAGCAGCGGTCCGGCTATCATCAAAAAAATACAGCTTATCTTTTTCATGGTGCCTCACTTTCAAAATGTTTCAGCTGCAGGCTTTCGCCGTCAAACACGGCGTAGCTGCTAAAGTTTACCCACTCGCCCAAATTAACATAGGTCAAATCTTTTACGCGCAGCTCAATAGGGAAGTGCCGGTGCCCCATCACCAGATAATCCACTTTCCCAAATGCTCGATGCAAGCTTTCATAATAGCCCTTCAGCCATTTTTCCTCAAAATCTACCTGCAAGGCGGCCTGCTTCCTGTTGCCCGCCAAACGGCTCTTCTGGCTCCAGTAATTGGCGATGCCGACCCCAAAATTAGGGTGCAGCCGCGCAAACAGCCATTGGCAAAAGCGGCTCCTAAAAATACGCTTCAAAAATTTGTAGCCCCGGTCGCCGTCGCCCAGCCCGTCGCCATGGTGTAAAAAGAAACGCTTGCCCCCCAATTCCAGCAGCAGCTCATCACTGATGAGCTTTGCCCCCAGCTCTTTTTCAAAATAATCAAACATCCACATATCGTGGTTGCCCTTAAAAATATAAAGCTGTACGCCCGCGTCGCTCAGCTCGGCAAGCTTGCCAAACAGGCGGATATAGCCCTTGGGCACCACCGTGCGGTACTCAAACCAAAAATCAAACACATCGCCCATTAGAAACACCGAGTGGGCATCCGTTTTTATATGGTCCAGCCAGCGCACCAGCCTACGCTCGCGCTCGCGGCTGCTGTCATAACTGGGTACGCCTAAATGGAAATCGGAAGCAAAATAATAGTGGTTGCGGGCCATCAGAATTTTAAAAATCGCTTAAAATTATCAAATAATTTTTAAGCGGGCCACAGGGCAGCTGCTAAAAAGCAATACAAAACGCCCGGCCAACCAAAGCCGGCTTCAGGAGCTTTTTATTTTAAGGCCTTAAATGCCATAGATAATCCGGATAATACAGTGCGCTTGGTAGGTGATCCCCAATATCCAAACGTTCATTTTGGTAAACAGCGTTTTTACAAGGTACGGTAGCATCATGTTCTAATTTTGTTCTCTGCCTATCCTAAAATAAAAACTGTGCCGAAGCTTTTTTTCTCGGCACATAGTACCCTCAAATCGCTGTTTATCAGCAATAAAAAATGCCCGTTTTGTTAAAAAACGGGCATTCCACATCAATCAAAAATAAAAAAATCTAAACAGAAAAGCTGGTGCCGCAACCGCAGGTACTGCTGGCGTTGGGGTTGTTAAACACAAAGCCCCGCGCATTTAAACCTTGCTGGAAGTCCACTTCCATCCCGGCTAAATACAGTCCGTGCGCTTTATGCATAAATACTTTAATGCCGTCTATCTCATATTGGCTGTCGCCTTCTTTAATTTGGTCAAAACCTAAAACATAGCTCATGCCCGAGCAGCCGCCGCCCTGTACGCCCAATCTTAAACCGAAAGATGCGTCAAGCTCTTGCTGCGACATTAATTTCTTGATCTCTTTTTTGGCACCCTCGGTAAGCGTTACAGGCGCTACAGTTTCAGTGATGTTACTCATATTAAAATTTAATGTTCAAATATACAGGAAAATGCAGATTTTTGTGGCTCACCGGTGGTATTTTACCTCCAATTTACATTGCAGCATGGACATTTCCCTTTTCTTCATCGACCTGATAAAATTTACATTAGCAGGCCTCTTTGTGTTTTTTACCGCTTTCTTTGTGCTAAAAAACCACTTCGATTCTTACTACAACCTCAAATCTTTAGAATATAAAAGCTTGGTGGCAAAAGATGTGCTGCCTTTAAAATTACAGGCTTACGAGCGCATGACCCTCTTTGTCGAGCGTATCAACCCCGCCAACATGATGTTGCGCTTGCACCAGCCCGGCATGTCCGCAACAGAAATACAAGCTTTGATATTGGCAGAGGTGAAAGCCGAATACCAGCACAACATCACCCAGCAGCTCTACATTAGCGCCGAAGCCTGGAATATCATCAAAAGAGTAAAAGATGATACCATCGTGCTGGTAAACGGGGCCATCAGTGCCGTCAGCCAAGATGCAACTGCGGTGGACCTAAGCAAACACCTTTTCGCCAAACTCTCCCAGCTCGAAGAAAACCCTTACGATTTAGCCATCACTGTCCTCCGCAACGACCTCTCCGAACTATAAGCCCTAACCCCGGACCACCTAACCCCATCGGGCATGCACAAGATTCATCAGAGAATTATAGCCCTTGTTTTGCTGTTTAGCGTGGTGGCCTGTAGCCCTAAACTTAAGGTGGCGCAGTCAAAAGCACAGCTTTATCCCATTTCAGCCAATCTCCCGGCAGATTCGGCCCTTGAAACTTTCATCAGCCCTTACCGCAAAACACTCGACGCTACCATGCACGATGTGGTGGCCCTATCGGCAGTAGAGATACAAAAGGGCAGGCCAGAGGCGCCCCTCAACAACCTTTTTGCCGATGCCATGTTCTTCAGCGGCAAAAAATGGGGCTTAAACTTCGATATTGCTTACACCAATTACGGAGGTTTACGCATTGCCCTGCCTAAAGGCGAAATACACCGCTACCAGGTGTTCGAGCTGATGCCTTTCGAGAATATGCTTGCCTTGGTTACCTTCAGCGGCAAAGATATGCAGGCCTTCTTTGATTTTATGGCCCAAACCGGTGGCGAACCCATTTCTGGCGCCTCTTACACTATTAGCGGTAAAAAAGCGACAGACATTAAAATTAACGGGCAGATCTTAGATGCAAATAAAAACTACACGGTAGTAACATCCGACTATATGGCCAACGGAGGCGATGGAGGAGTCATTTTCAGCAAAGCGCTCAAGCGCGACGATACCCCTTATAAGCTCCGCGATGCTTTATTTTTGTATCTGGATTACTTTAAAAACAACGGCATACAGTTAAACCCGCTAGCAGATGGCAGAATCAAAATTAAATAGACGCAACTTCCTAAAAACAGGTTTTTCTGGCGCGGCGCTTTTAGCCTTAGGTTTAAACAGCGAGAGCCTTTTTGCCAAAGACGACTTTAAGAAACTCACCATACTGCACACCAATGACGTGCACAGCCGCATAGATCCTTTCCCGCAAGATGGCGGACCTAATGCCGGTAGGGGAGGTGTTGCCCCGCGCGCGACGCTCATCAATAAAATCCGCTCCGAAGAAGAAAATGTATTGCTTTTAGATGCAGGCGATATTTTCCAGGGCACGCCATACTTTAACTTATGGGGCGGCGAGCTGGAGATGCGCATGATGAGCATGTTGGGCTACGATGCGGCCATCATGGGCAACCACGATTTTGACAATGGCGTAGAGGGCTTCGTAAAACAGCTGCCCCACGCCAACTTTCCCATCATCAGCTCCAACTACGATTTTCGCGATACGGCAATGGAAGGGAAATCTGTGCCCTATAAGATTTTTAATAAACAGGGGATAAAAATTGGCGTGTACGGATTGGGCATACAGCTGGATGGCTTGGTCAACAAAGCACAATACGGCAATACCAAATACCTAGATCCTTTAGCCAAAGCAAAAGAAGCAGAAAGCAACCTCAAATTAAACCATAAATGCGATTTGGTAATTTGCCTCTCGCACCTGGGTTTCAAGTACCGCGGAGAAAAGATATCAGACGTGGCGCTGGCCGGCCAATTATCCTACACAGATTTGATTATCGGCGGGCATACACATACCTTCTTAAATGCACCAGAACGCCTCAGAAACGCCAACGGAGCCGAAATCCTGGTTAATCAGGTGGGCTTTGCCGGGATCAATTTAGGGCGATTAGACTATGTTTTTTCAAGTAAAAATTCAAAGAAAGTAAGCTATACAGCTGCCTTAGAGGTGGTTGAAGATAATTTCAAAATTTAGTTTTTTTAATCGTTTTTTTTTTCAATCTTCGATGCTCGGAAGTCGGCATCCCCGCCATACTTCCATCGCATTTAAAATCAAATTATTAGAAAAATAAAATGGAAAAAACTTGTACAAGTGTATGGGAAAGTTGTCTGCAAATTATAAAGGATAATATTCCGACGCAAAGTTTCAAAACCTGGTTTGAGCCAATCATTCCGCTAAGGTTAGAAGCGAGTGTTTTAACCATACAGGTGCCAAGTTTGTTCTTTTACGAGTGGCTAGAGGAGCATTATGTAGGCCTCTTGCGTAAAACCATTAAAAAACAACTGGGCGATACAGGCAGGTTAGAGTACAACATCGTCGTCGAAAAATCTTCTTCAAAAAAACCTTACACCACTAATTTGCCCTCTAGCGGCAACGGCGCCGAAGGCAAAAGCCAATCTATCCCCATGCCGGTAGCTTTAAATAAGGACATCAAAAATCCTTTTGTAATACCGGGCTTAAAAAAACTACAGGTAGATCCGCAACTGAACCCCAACTATACCTTTGATAATTTTATCGAGGGAGATTGCAACCGCCTGGCACGCTCTGCAGGTTATGCGGTAGGCGCAAAACCGGGTGGCACTTCTTTTAACCCTTTGATGATTTACGGTGGCGTAGGTTTGGGTAAAACGCATTTGGCGCAGGCCATCGGTAACGAGGTGAAACGCACCATGCCAGATAAATTGGTGATTTATGTTTCTTGCGAGAAATTTTGCCAGCAATTTGTCGACTCTTTAAAGAACAATACCATCAATGATTTTGTGAACTTTTATCAGGCAATGGACATCATTATCATGGATGATGTGCACAACTTCGCCGGTAAAGACAAAACACAGGATATTTTCTTCCACATCTTTAACCACCTGCACCAATCGGGCAAACAGCTTATCCTAACTTCAGATAAAGCGCCTAAAGATTTGGTAGGTTTAGAGGAACGCTTGCTGTCCCGCTTTAAGTGGGGCCTTTCGGCAGATCTTTCTATCCCTGATATCGAAACGCGCATGGCGATCCTGAAAAAGAAAATGTACCAAGACGGGATAGAGCTACCTTACGATGTGATAGAATACGTGGCCAACAATATAGATAACAATGTGCGCGAACTAGAGGGCGCCATGGTTTCTCTGCTGGCACAATCTACCCTTAACAAAAAGGAAATTGATTTGGCCTTGGCCAAGCAGATGCTGAAAAACTTCATCAAAAATACCAGCAAAGAGATTTCTATGGAGTACATCCAAAAATTGGTGTGCGAGTATTTTGAGGTGCCGGTAGAAATGGTGAAATCAAAAACGCGTAAACGCGAGATTGTACAAGCACGCCAAATTTCCATGTATCTGGCAAAAAGCCATACCAAAACCTCGTTGAAATCTATAGGTGCATTCTTCGGTGGCCGAGATCACTCCACCGTCATTTACGCCTGCCAAACCGTAGAGGATTTAATTGATACCGATAAAAAATTCAAAACTTACGTGCAAGACATCCAAAAGAAATTAAAGATGAGCTAGCATAATAAGGATAGCATCAACAGAAATCCTCTTAACAACCTTAAGGGGATTTTTTATGCGCTCAACTTTAGCACAAAAACGCATTTATCTTATCTTAGCCATCAAAAAAATAATTCATCAAAAAAATAAATAAATGAAAATCGGGATCATCGGTTTAGGAGATATGGGCAAGCTTTACGCGATAACCTTCGCAAAGGCGGGCTTGGAAGTGATAGGTTGCGATTTGCCCGACAAATTCGAGGCTTTGCAACAAGAGCTCTTGCCTTTGAACGTTCAGGTGCTTCACAGTTTAAAAAAAGTTGCCCAACAGTCCGATTTTTTGTTTTATGCAGTAGAGGCCGAGAAAATATCAGACGTAGTGGCCCAAACCGCCTTATATTTAAAGCCTACCGTTTTAGTTACTGGGATGACTTCTGTAAAAACGCCAGAAGTGGCCGCTTTTGAAAGATACCTGCCGCACCATACCGAAATTATCATTACGCACTCGCTTCACGGGCCTGGTTTCGCCACAAAAGGACAAAAACTAGTGGTTGCGCCGCACCGCATCAGCAAGCATAGCTATCAAAAAGCACTGGAGGTGTTGAGCGCGCTCGAGTCTGAAGTGATAGAGCTGGAAGATTTCCATCAGCACGATCAAATTATGGCGGATACCCAAGCCGTTACACACATGGGTTTCGAGAGCATGGGCACGGCATGGAAAAACGCCGGAACCTATCCTTGGGAGAGCGGTGCCTACGTGTCAGGCATTGATAACGTTAAAATTTTAACCACCTTACGTATTTTTAGTTACAAGCCGCACATCTACGCTGGCTTGGCGATATTAAATCCTTACGCATCAAGCCAGATACAGGCCTATGCGCAATCAGAGTCGGCCTTGTTTAAAATGATGATCCAGGAAAATGAGGCTGCTTTCCGCGAGCGCATATACAAAGCTCGTGATTTTGTTTTCCACGGACAGCACAACCTTATCCTTTTTGATATCGATATCATGAACGAGTTTAGTATCGGTACCAATGCAACGCTAGAAAAATCCAACTCGCACCTCAGCCTTTTGGCCATGGTAGATGCCTGGCATCAGTTAGGCATCAATCCGTATGACAATATGGTGTGCCAAACGCCACCTTTTAAATTGCGATTAGGTATTGTAGAGTATTTGTTTAAAAACGATGATTTGCTGGAGCGCACCATCCAAACCGCTTTATATGATAAAAGTATCCGTGGCGATGATTTGGAATTCCATACAGCCGTTCGCGAATGGGCCTCTCTCATAAATTACAAAGATATGGAGGGTTACAAGTCGCACTTTTTACAAGCAAAAGCTTTTTTTGAGCCTTTATTAGAAAGAGGTAGAGAGCAAAGCGCAAACTTGATTAACCGGCTTTCTTAAATATTACCGATAAGATTGGCTGTTGATTTGAAGTGTTTGACAAAAACAGCATAGCTTATTTCATAAATCTGAGTTATGGCTAATAATCAATAGCGACGGCTTTTAGCTTGTTATGTAGCCTCGAGAGACTTTTTCTGAACTGGTTTGTAATTTGATTAGCAAAGGCTTTTCTGGAGCCAGTTTCAGCGAAATTGCGTCAGACGCGAAATATCTATATCTTAATAATTCAACTGTAATGGGCTTTAATCCGTTCCTCTACAGGAAATATGGATGACTTTAGCCAAAACTTTAACCGAGAAATTTTGGTTAAAGCGTTTCCGGCCTCGTATTAAAGTTCTACGCAAGTTAACCGCTTTTCAAATACTGACAACAAATGAAGGACGCAGACAAATAAGCTAAACTTGCTTTGCCTCTCTTTTTTGGCTGTCATAGTTTCAATAACAAGAACTTTAGCGTTAAAAAATGAAAGCGATATTGTCTGAAGAAAGTTGTTTCCAATAAACAGGGGAAACTGGCAGAGGAATGTCACCACCGTCTTTAAATATTTGATATTGTAACTCAATAGCAACGGGCTTTAGCCCGTTGTTAAGGCAAAGTATCAATGGCTTTAGCCGAAACTCGATTATTACACGGTTCAGATAAATGAAAAGTTTCTTGTGTACAGGTAACGATGGCGCCAAAACCCCCGATTTTCTCCTTCCGTGCTAAATTTTTTCTCCCACACATTCAGGCTGTTAAGCAAAGGGAAGGCGGAAACCTGAAAATAAAACGCGGTCCTTCTTGCAAAAAGGGAAAAAGAATCGCACCTTTGCACTCCGCAAACGCAAGGTCTGCGGGAGACTGGAAACAGGGCAGGGAAGGCAGAGAGGGGGCGGCCGGAAAAAAAAATAAAAAATAATTTTGGCCGGGAAAAGAAAAAGCTGTATGTTTGCGCCCCGCAACGGCGGGAACACAGAGATAGAAAACAGGCCCTTCCCGGAGGGGGAGCGGCAGTGAAGATAAAAAAGCGCCGCGCGCAGTGATGCGCCGGACGGAAGTTCTTTAAAAAGATATCATGCAGCGCCGGCGGGCGCCCCGAAAAGGGCGCTCCGCCGGGAGGACAGACAGAACAAACAACAGACAGACAGAGATGTCAGGTCTAACT